>CAVZQD010000009.1:0-222923 GCA_963777335.1 uncultured Solirubrobacterales bacterium | reverse complement strand
TTGATGATTTTGTTTTGGCTCAGTCCGGCAAACGAATCCACATTGCCAGGCTCGCACCGCCACTACCTCGGCTGGACCGAGGACCTCGACCGGCGCCTGGCGCAACACGGCGCCGGCCGCGGCAGCCCGCTGATCGCGGCCGCGATCGCCGACGGCATCACCTTCGAGCTCGCCGCGACTTGGCCCGGAGACCGCACCGAGGAGCGCCGCCTTCACCGCTACAAGAACTCGCCCGGACGGCTCTGCCCAATCTGCCGCGCCGAGCGGGCCTGCGACTCGCGCGACGGCGGCCGGGCCGCCGGAGAGCGGGCCGAGCCCTCCCGAGTGTCGCGCGCACGCGCACGTGATGGGTCGGGATCGGCCTCGCACCCGGCGGAGCCCAACCGAAAGGAGCCCGACCATGCCCGGCACCCGGAACCGTGAGCTGAGCGACGAAGAGCGCGCTGAGCGTCGCCGCGCCGACCGCGAGTATGCCCGCCAAGCCGTCGAGCAGCTGCGGAGCTCCGAGGGGTGGCAGCGGTGGCTTGCCACCCGACGTCATTTCCACGCCTACAGCTTCGGGAACCAACTGCTGATCGCGATGGCCCGGCCGACCGCGACCCGAGTTGCGGGATTCCGCGCCTGGCTGAAGCTCGGGTATGCGGTGCAGCGCGGCGAGCGCGCGATCAAGGTGTGGGCGCCTTGCCCGCCGAGCCGTAACCAGCTCGAGCGCTGGCGGCAAGAGGGCGGCGATGCTGACCAGCGCCCGCGGACCTACTTCCGCCTGGTGCCGGTGTTCGACAGGTTATCTCGTGTTCGGTCACAAGATGTCGCCGACGCTCGAGTCGGGCTAGGTTTGCCAGCCGGGATCTCGCTGCTGCTCGTCCGCGCGCCGGGGTATGTGGGGGGGCGGGGACGGGCTTTCGGCTTGCGCGGTCGTCGCGGAGCCGGCGCCCGGAGGGCGACGGCTCCGCGACGATCGCGCGCGCGTCTCGCCGGTACCCCGGGAACAGAGGCGTGATACGCAGGCGCGAATGCCGACACCGTGTTCCCAAGCCGGGAATCTCGCGGACGCACCGTTTTCATAGGCCGCCGCAAGGTCTGCCGACCTGCACGAGATGGCGCCAGGCGCCCGGCGCGAGCGATCGTGGCTGGATGTGTCCGGAAGGAGCAGCTCATTCTGTCCCGCACCGTGGACCGCGTGGTGGCTCCTTTGCGAGCTGAGCAGCCGCGCGGCACGCCACAACCGCGTTGGTGCTGTAGGGCGATCCGAAAGCGCGCTCGGAGTTGGCGCAGTTGTACGACGGACGGGGCAACCTCGCTAACGACGGCGGTGTTTGCTGTGGTGCCTGTCTCGGTAGCCGTTGCTGAAGCCGGAGGTAAAGCCTGAAGTGAACCCCGGGTTGAAGCCTCGCTGGAAGCCGGAGTTGAACCCAACGTTGAAGGCCGTGTTGAACCCTTGGTTTGCACATCGGGTCAAAGGCGGACGGGAGCCTGCGCCACGGTCGCGTTCGCGCGAGCGGCGGCGAGTGACGAGGACTGGGCCGGGACATGCGTGGCCGTCAAGCCGAACGCGTCACTGAAGCCCGAGGGGAAGCCGGAGTTGAACCCTCGATTGAAGCCGGAGTTAGAGCCGAAATTGAATCCGCTCGGAGTGGTTCAAACGGTGACGCTATCGAGCATTGTCGCTCACCACCAGCGGGCGACGGTGATTCCGCCGCGCAGGCGCGCGCGTCTCGACGAGCGCTCGCTGAAGTGTGCGGCCTGGCCGTTCGGCTCGCCAGACGGACCCCGAGTGCCGTGACTCGATCATGCCGCGAGCGTCCTCTTCCCTCGGGCCCGGTCGCGTTCTGCCTCGCGCGGGTCCGGGTCGGCGCAGCTACGCGAATGACGACACCGCCGTCGCTGGCGCCTCCCGGGCGCGAGCCTGAGCTTCAGCGCGTGCGTCGGCCCGGCGGCGCTCTCCGGCGGTGGCCGCGCGGAGCCACAGCTACAGGCCGGCGCGTTCGCTCTCTAGCCGGATCCGGCGGGTGGTCGCGGAGCCCGTTGTCTGGTCGCCGCCGTAGTGGACCGTGATCAGGTAGCTGGGCGGCACCGGGTCGAGGTTGACCCCCGGCAGCACTAGCGAGATCCGCCAGCGACCATGGCTGACAGCAGCGCGCTTACCGCCTGACGCCGCACCGCGCGGCAGTTTGACCTTGTAGTCAACCCGGATCGCGCCCCCGGCGGAGGACGCTCGCTTGCCGCCGGTCTGGATCGTGCCGCTCAGCGTCAGCCGCAGGTGCCGGCACGTCGCGTCCGCACTCACCGCCGTGATCTCGCGCTCGTCACTGCCGCTCTCAACCGCGCAGCCGCGTCGCAGTGGTGCGGCGCGCATGCTGCCGATCCGCACCCGCGCCGCAGCCGGCGCCAGCACCGTATAGCTGACGGTCTTGGACACGCTCTGCCCGTCTTTCGATCTCGCGGTGACGGTGAACGTGTGCGACCCGGAGGTCGAGGTATCGACCGGCGCTCCGTTCGCGACCGGGCCCGAGCAGGACTGAATCCCCGGACCATTCGCGCCCTCCTGGCACGAATAGCCGGCACGGACGGTATGACCACGCGCGTACTTCGCACCATCCACGGGAACCTCGATCTGTACCGACGGTGGCGCCGCGACGGCGTAGGTGATGCTCGCTGTGCCGGTCTCACCGTCGCTGCTTCTCGCCGTCACCGTATATGTGAACGTGCCAGGCGTTGAGGTATCGAGTGCGCCCGCGGGTGCCGCGGCGCCGTTCGAGTCGGTGCAGGAGGCGAGCCCGGGACCGCCTGTCCCCTCGCTGCAGCTGAAGCTGGTGGCGACCTGCTGGTCCAGCTCGAAGGTCTGGTTGTCCGTCGGCGACCTGATCAGCGCCGATGGTGGTCCCGCCACCCGCTGGGTGTGCGGGGGGGAGGTACTGGTCACAAACGCCGCGTCGCCCGAGTACACCGCGCTGATCGTGTGCGTGCCCGGGGCACCGTAGGTTGCCTGGCAGCCTGCCTTGCCGGTGCTGGTGTCGACCGGCTGGGCTCCGCACCCGCCGATCGTGCTGCCGCCGTCCTTGAACGCCACCGTCCCACCATCGGGCGTCGGGCTGACGGTCGCCGTGTAGGTCACCTGCTGACCGACCACCGAGGGGTTCGGCGAAGAGGACACACTCGTGTCCGTCGAGGCCTGAGTGATGACGATCTGCGAGGTGCCAGTGGTGTCCTCGCTCATCGACGTGTTGGTCGCACCAGGGATCCAGAAGCTCGACCCGGCGCCGCCACCACCGCCCTGCGTTGAACCGCTCCCGCCGCCGCCGCCGCCGACATACCCGCCGCCGCCGCCGCCGCCAAGGTCTCCCCCGCCGCCGCCGGCGGCGCTCCCGCTGCCGCCGAATCCGCCGTCGCCGCCGGCGGTAGCGTCACAGTTCGGAAATCTGTCGTTACTCCCGGCCCCCCCCGCGCCCGGGCCAGCCACCGACGAGTCGCCCGCCTGACCACCTGTATTCGCCGCCTGCGGGCAGCCACTTCCACCACCCCCACCGCCCCCCGCCACCGCCAGGCGGGTGTCATTCACGCTCAGATCGGTGCAGACGCTCGCTGAGCAGGTGCGCACGTCTGATGCGCCGCCGCCGCCGCCAGCGTCAAAGGTGGCGCCACCACCGTTGAAGCCACCAAAGCCGTTGTTATTGTCGTTCCCGCCCGGGGTGCCGACCTCTACATAGAGCGTGCCCGTGCCCGCCGGCACCGCCACCGTCGCGGTCACGGCGGCGCCGTTTCCGCCGAGCACGAAGTTGTTCCCAAAACCACCGTGGGCGCCGATCGCAGAGATTCTCACGAAGCTAACCCCCGCGGGCACCGTGTACGTCTGCTCAGCCCCAGTAGCGGCGTACGTACACGAGATCGCAGTGCTCGACGCAGCCGACGGGCACGCCGGATTGCTAGTCGCGTACGCAGCCTGCTGCGACGCGAGCACCATGGCGCCGAAGACGACCAGTCCAATCAAGCCAGCCGGCAAATGCCCCCGGCAGAGCCGACGTGAGATCGCGTCGCTCGGCCAGCGCGCAATCTCGGCGTTAAAGCCGTTCTGCGAGGCATTCCGCTTCCTCATCACCACGCCTCTCCGCATTTGGCGCACCTCGGTCAGCCCCCGGCCCCGTTGGCAGAGGAGGCTTCTACCAGAACCCGACCGTTAGGTCAATATCTGCTGGGCAACCTGGACAGCAATCCGGTCCCAGCCTCGCTTCCTCCCTTGGGCTAGCAGCATCGGCGTCGACGTGCTCGTGACACTCCTGGGTCCGCCCGGCAATTCGGAAGCCGGCGCGACCGAGGAGCGCGAGCCGTGCGACCGGCGGTCAGCCACAGCGGCGCTCCGCTACTGCAAGCGGCAGTCGTCCTCGAAGCGGCCCGCCGCCGCTAAGCAACGGTCAGCTCCCGCTGTGCCGCAGTGCGGCTCCCACGCCGCACGGGCGACGGCCCGTTGCGGCCTGGCGCTGCTGCTCGGTCGTCGAAGGGGCCACGTCGCCGTCGTGACCGCTGTAGGCGTGATCGAGCCATCGGGTCTGCCAGGAGTAGCTGGGAGCTCCTGGTGCATTCCAGCAGCGGAGCCCCGAAACGCCTGGTCCGAGCAAGGACCAGGGCTGGGTCTGACGCTGCTCCCGGTACGTCGGTCTTTGTGGGACCAGTAGCCCGCGTCGTCGTCGCGCGGTGTCACGCACGTGCTGCTTGCTGACGCCTGGCGTGACTGCTCCGGCGTGGCCCGGGTCCGCTGCAAGCCGGCCGCCTGATTTTCGCACCCCTCCGGGGTGCGTTTGGGCGGCAACGGCCCGCAGCGGAGTGGGCCCTTCAGGAACGGAGCCGGTCATGGCCAGGTCGATATCCAGGCTCAGCGAGTCCGAGCGTGAGCAGCGCCGCGCTCGGGATCGGGAGCGGCTGAAGGTGGCCGCCGAGCAGCTATTGACGTCGGAGGGGTGGGAGCGGTGGGTTCACGTGCGTTCGCGCAACGGGCTCTCCAGGTATTCGGTCAACAATCAGCTCCTGATCGCGCTCGCGCGGCCGGACGCGACGTTCGTGGCCGGGTTTCGTTCGTGGCTTGAGCTTGGCTATCAGGTCGGCAAGGGCGAGAAGGCGATTTGGATCCTCGCCCCAATGAAAATGAAGGAGCGCGACCGGCTCAGCGGCGAGAAGACCGGCGAGACAAGGACCTTGTTCCGGGCTGTGCCGGTGTTCGATCGTGTCCAGGTGACCGCAGGCGAGCACGCGACGGCGCTGGAGCCGCCGGTCGAGCCGCTGAGCGGCGATTCGCATGAGCATCTGTTGGTGCCGCTTGAGCGGGTCGCTGGCACGCTGGGGTTCTCCGTCTCGTTCGAGACGATCGACGGGGCGGCTGGCGGGTGGTGCGACTACAGGCGGAAGCGGATCGTCGTCGACGCCGAGCAGCCCGCGAACGCGCGGGTGCGGGTCCTGATCCACGAGATCGCACATGCGATGGGCGTTGACTATCAGCAGTATTCCCGGGCGCAGGCCGAGGTGATCGTCGACACCGTCAGCTTCGTCGTCGGCTCGAGCGTTCACCTGGACCTCGGTGGGGAGACGATCCCGTACGTCGCCGGGTGGGGCGAGAACGGCGCGCTCGAGGCGTACGATCCCTCTCGCCGGGTGGGGCGAGAACGGCGCGCTCGAGGCGGTCACCGAGTGCGCCGCAACGATCGACACGATGGGCCGCCGGATCGAGCAGGCCCTCGACACGGACCGGTCACCCGCAAGGGCGGAGCTGGCGCCGCTTCGCGCTGGGTGACCTCGCCAGCCCGGTGGCCGCCCCGCCCGGGCGTAGGATGCCGAGTCGTGGTGTTCTCGCACTATCGGCCGGGTCGACGAGCTCGCCGCGGAGCGGCTGCGAGCTGCGACGGTCGCGTGGGCGCTGCTCCTCGGCGACCTGCATGCCGCCGGGTTCCGGCCGTATCTCGAGCTTGAGATGGGCGAGAGTGACGATTCGCTGAGGGTGTTCTGCGAGCTTGACAACGAGACGCTGTTGGATATCTCGATCGGGGATGAGGGTATCCCCGACGCGCCGGTGGCGGTGCCCGAGAGCGACTGGGTGGTATTCGTGCAGAGCGCCTCCGGCGGCTATCTCGCCGAGGTGTATATCGATTCGACCGTCGATTTCGCGGAGCTCGCCCGCCAGCAGGTTGCGCGATCTGGTCGACTCGGTCGCGGCGGGCGAGCACCCGTTCCTTGTCGACCAGTAGCCCCGGCGACGGGTTAGGCGGCGGCTTCTATCGCGCCGGCGACGTCTTCGGTGAGTTCCTCGGCGCGGCGTAGCGCGCTCTCGATCCGGATTACCTCGAGCTCGCGCGCGGCGATCTGCCCGGCTGGCTCACCGCCCTCACGCGCAGCGGTCAGGCTGCGGCGGTGGCTGACGAGCATCCGCCGGAAGACCGGGGCGGCGCTCTGCTTCGGTTGTGCGTGCCCGCACCCGAGGCACACCAGTCCGCGGGCGCAGTGCTCGCCGGTCGGGAGCGCGCACAGGTGGGTGCCCATGTCGCGCATTCCGCAGCTGGCTTGGAACTCTGCCCCTTCCTCGGCGGTCGGGTTGTGCAGCGCGGCTGTGCCGTGATGATCGACGTAGACGGCACGGACGGTCTTGCGGTACTCCTCGACCAGCGTTGAGGGGTAGAGCTTGGCGTAGACCATCACGGTGTCGATCGACGCGTGCCCGAGCAGCGCCTGGATCACGTGCACCGGCGTGTTGTTGTTCAAGTGCTCGGACGCGAACGCGCGCCGGCAATCGTGCGGGCGCACGACCAGCTCCGAACCGTCAGCGCGGCGCAACTCCGCGAGCCGCGAGAGCCTGGCCAGACGCGTGCGGATCGCCGCGAACGCGAGCGGACTCGGGTGCCGGCAGCCCTGCAGCAGATACGGGGCGCGCGGCAGCGCGCGTTTCTCGCTTGCGTCGTAGTGGTCGCAGTCGGGCACCCTGTCGGTGCCGTAGAACACCTTGACGTGCCGGATGATCTCCGCGATCACCCGACCGAGGCCGTCGCCGATCGGGATCACGCGGGCCCGGTCGAACTTCGACGGTTTGACGTGCAGCATGTAGTAGGTCCGCCCGTCCGGATGGCGGCGGCGCAGCACATCAAGGGTGGTGAGCTCGCTGGCCTCCTCGATCCGCAGCCCGCTCTGCAACAGCAGCTCGAGCACCGCCCAATCCCAGAATGCCTCCGTCTCAGCGATCCCGCTCGCTCTGGTCGGGGGCGCCGCCTTGAGCGCTTGCTCGGCGTCGTCCCAGCGGCGGATCGCGAGCGCGCGCATCTTCGGGATCTCCCGCTCGAGATCGATCACCTTCTCCGCGGTCTGCGCTTTCGCGCGGCGGCGGACCTTCTCGAACCCGATGTTGCGGAGGTCGTGACGCTCGAGCGGCACCGCCGCCGGTGCGTGCTGCTGAAACGGCGAGCCTTCCTCGGCACCCCACGTGCACACGTCGGCGAAGAAGCAGCGGATGTTCGTCAGCCACTGCATCGCGGTCGAGCGGTCCTCCCGCTCGCCAGCGCGCGGGCCGCGCTGGACGCGGCGGGCGAGCGCGATCGCCTCAGGAATGTTCGTGCGCGCGTGCGCGGGACGGATCTCTGAGCAGCCGCCGACCTCGGGAAAGCGCTCGTCGATGAAGCACCAGAAATGCTCAAGCGAGTTGTGCTTGTGACGCGTCGTCGCGTACACGTTGGAGATCCGCTCCTGGTAGACCTCGAGATACAAGACGTGAGCCGGGCGGAAGCGCTCCGGGATCCGCGAGCGCTCCGCCAACTCGGCAGGCGTGTGCCGGCGGCTGCGCATCCGCCGTGCCGCGCCCCGCAACGGGGTTCTCCCGAGCACCCCGAGCGAGCACAGCGCCGCGTCCAACACGTCGCTGCCGGACCCGACCACGACCGGCACCGCCCGCAGGTCCTCATCGGTGATCTGCTCAAGCTGGCTGTACCCGCCGACCATCATGATCCGAAGTCCGTTCTTCAGCGCCTTCTCCCGCAACGCTTTCGATGCCCAAGTCACGTTCTCAAGCGCCGGCGTCAGCCGGCCAGCCGCTATCTGCAACGGCGCATCCGGGGGAAGCCGTTTCACCCACGCGCGCGTGAAGGTGCACTCCAGAAACGACCAGCTCGGCCGGGCGGCCTGAGCGATCATCAGCGCGCATACCCCGAGCGTCCAGCGATCGTGAGGCGCGCGGCAGACGCCGCGCAGCCAATCCGGCCACACCCGCCACTCAAACGCCGACCATCGCTCCTGCAGCGTGTCGCCCGGCAGGCCATCCAATAGGACGCGCAGCTCCCGCGTCGAGAGCCTCATCTTCGACCGATTGGTGTCATCAACGACCAGCCGGTCGACCAGCGACTCCAGCGCGGCCAGCAGTACCTCGCCGTCATGGGGGCGGTCCGCCAGCTCAGAGAACGCGCACGGCAAGCTCACCGGCGAGGCTCCTCGCCCAACCAGCTGTCCGCGGCCGCGTCGAGCTCGGTCAGCGTCGAGGGGTCATACGGAAACACATACCCACCGGCCGTGTCGTGACCAGGCTTCGTTGCGGCGCGTAGATCGAACAGGTCCCGGGCCTTCTCGACGGCGGCGACCATCGCCTGCTCGTCCACGTGCGAGTAGGTGTCGGCGGTCGTGGATATGTGCGCGTGACCCAGCATCTCTTGAGCGACTTTCAACCCGGCGACATCGACGACCGCTTGCGCGAGCGCGTGCCGGAACATGTGCGCGGTCACGTGCACACCCGCCTGGCGGCACAGATGCCGCAACGACTGCTCGAACGCGGAGTAGGTCAGCGGGCTCCCGTGCCCGCGGCGGAACATCACCCACGCCGGATCCTCCGGGCCGCCCAGCCCGCGCTCCTGCCCGAGATAGCGGGCGAACACCGGCCAGAAGTCATCGCTCACCGGCACGCGATGCTCATCCCGCGCGCCCTTCAACCGCACCACGATCGTGCCCGACCGACGATCCAGATCACCGAGGCGCATCCCGAGAATCCCGTGCTCGCCGTGCATCTCGCTCCAATCCCCGATCCGCTGACCCGACCGCCACAACAACGTCAACAACGCCCGATCCCGCTCCGAGCCCGCCGCGTCAATCAACCGGACCGCGACCTCGGGCTCGACCCGTCGCGGCAACCGCCGGGGAACGCGCTGGCGATACTCGCCGCGTCGGCCGCGCCGGATCACATCACGGCCAGGCATCCCATGAGATCCCTCCATCGCCGAGCGCCCGACCGGCACCGGACACGACCGATCACCCCACACCCCGAACCCACGATCCCGGTCACGCCGCTCAAGGAACTCAAAGAACGACGCCAATACGCACAGCCGGTGATTCACCGTCCGCGGCTGGCGCCCGAGCGCGAGGCCATCCTCGCTCCCGTCTCTGAACGCGACGATGTACTCGCCGATCAGCCGCCGATCGACATCGACCAGCCTAATCCGGTGCAGATCGATCCAGCTCAGGAAATGCGCCAACCCCAGCGCGTACGTCCGCTGCGTATACGACCCGCGGCCGCAGCACGCCAACCACCCCAGGAACTCGCTCGCCTCGTCGGCTCCGACACCCGGCCCGACCACCCCGAATCGAGACCCGGACCGGCCCGTCACACCCAGGTTGACCTCAACCGCGAACGCTCCCGCCACACCAACCAGCCTCTCCCTGGTCGCTGGCGCACAAGCTACGTATCCGGTCGGTCGAATCACGAGACAAGCCCAGGACCAGGTCGCGCCGCTCCCGCCGCCCGCCGAGCCGGCGCCCCTCGAGCTTCCGATCAACGACATCGACGGCGACGAGCTCGCGCCGATCATCCCCAAGCTCGACGCGCTCGCGCACGAGCTCGGCTGCCCCGTCGAGGAAGAGCCAATGAGCGACGGCTGCCACGGCTACTACGAGCTCGCCACCGGCCGAATCGGAATCGACGCGAGCCTGTCGGCTAACGGCAAGGTCAAGACGCGCTGCCACGAGCTCGCACACGCGCTGATCCGCCGCGAGCGCCAAGACGGTGACCCGGAGCTTGACCGGGCCAGCGAGGAGCTGGTGGTCGAGTCGGTCGCGTTCACGTGCGTCGGCGCGCTCGGGATCAAGACCGACGGCTACTCGGTGCCCTACCTGGCGTCCTGGGCCGAACAAGCGGACCTAGGCGTGCTCGAGAAGACCGCCGCGCTGATCGACCGGCTGGCCTCCCGGATCGAAGACGCCGTACTCGAGGCACCCGCCGGGCAATCCGAGGACGACGCATCAGAGGTGCTGTAGGACCGACGCGCCCAAGTGGCGGGGGAGCGGGCCAGCCCCTGGACGCCTGCCACGCCCGGCGTCGCCCCTCAAGCCGATGAGAGCCCCACCGGCCTGCGGCCGGCGGTACGACGAGAGTCCGGATCATCGGCTTGACCGCCGACGCCGAGCGAGGCCTGGCTGGGGCATGCCCACCAACCCCCACCACCAGGAGGCCTCGATGACCAGCACCCCCAAGCTGATCGACCGGCCCACCCGCCGGCAGCTCGCATACCTGCGATCGCTCGCCACCCGGACCGGCCAGACATTCGCCTACCCGCCCACCTTCCTGCAAGCCAGGCGCGAGATCCAACGGCTTGAGCGAGCGCAGCCGAGCAGTCGCATTGAGCGCTCGATCGAGCGCAAGGAGATCGCCGACGCGATTGCCCGCGGGCCCGAGGACGCTGCCCGCGTGCGCCTCGGCGAGGTCGCCGGCTTTGGATCGAACTGTCGGTGGTCGCATTAGATGCGAGCGAACTCGGTCGCTGCTGGCGCGAATGTTCGCAGCGGCTAGCCGTCTGTGGCAGCCGTGGCACCGCGGGAATTGGTCGCAAGTTGCGGGAGGATCGGGAGCGGCTGGTGGTGGACTCGCATTGACTGCGATCTACTCGCAGGTGATGCAGAGCCTGTTGAGTCCACATGGCGTCTATACCGCGGCTGATGTGGATGCTGCGCTCGCGCGGGTGTTCGGGGCGGGCGTGCGGTCGTTGCGAATGGAGTCAGCCGTGTTTGAGGCGATGCTGGCGGGGTGGCGCAACCAACAGGCGGCGAGGTACTTGAAGGCGAAGACGATCCGGACGAACGAGGTCGGGGCTGCGGCGTTTTCAAGAGCACGTGGCGTGTTGGCCGTGGGAGTGGCGGGCGTCGGATGTGGATGAGTACTTCGAGGATTTGCTAGTCGCGGCCGGAGCGGTTGGCGCGCTCGACGCTGCGGGCGTATCAGCTCCGGTTGAAGGTGTTCTCGGAGTATGTGTGCGATCGGCGGTATCCGTGGTCGGCGATCTGCGAGCGGGAGTTTGGCCGCGGCCCGGGGCAGCTGTTCGATGAGCGGAATCTGGTGGCGCATTTGGACGAGTTCGAGGGCGACCCGCGGCGGCGGCCGTTGACGGTCGATGAGTTGGAGGCGTTCTTCGCGGCGTGCGAGGCGCGGATCGAGACGTGTCGCTCGCGGGGCAGGAAGGGGTCTTTGCAGGCGTGGCGGGATGACGCGATGTTCAAGGTAAGTTCGCGTGGGGGCTGCGGCGCGCGGAGCTTGCCTCGCTTGACGTCGTGGACTTTCGGCCGCATCCGAAGCTGCCGGAGTTCCGCGGGTTCGGGCAGGTGCACGTGCGGTGGGGGAAGGCGAAACGTGGCGGCGGGCCGCGACGTCGAACGGTGTTGACGGTGTTCGATTGGGCGGTTGATGTGATCGAGCAGTATTTGGCGGAGGTCCGGCCGGCGTTCGGGTGCCCTGGCAATCCGGCGGTGTTCGTGACCGAGCGGGGGACGCGGATCTCGATCGCGTATGTGAATGAGCGGTTTGCGGAGATCCGGGCGGAGGCGGGCTTGGATGCGATGTTGACGCCGCATTGTTTGCGGCACAGTTACGTGACGCATTTGGCGGAGTGGGGTGGGCGGCGAAGTTCATTCAGGATCAGGTCGGGCACAGCCACGCCGCGACGACGGCGATGTATATGTCGGTCGGCGATGACTTCAAGGACCGGCTCGTGCGCGCCGCGATTGACGAGCAGCTCGCCCAGATCGGAGGTGGTTGATGGCGGTCGATTACGAGTGGCGGCTACGGGTCCTGATGGCCGAGAACGGCATGTTCAAGGCGATTGATCTCGCGCCGCGGTTGGCGGAGCATGGGATCCGGCTGTCGGACTCGCAGGTGTGGCGGCTGGTGACCGGCCGGCCCGAGCGGATCAACCTGCGGTTGTTGATGGTGCTGTGCGAGATCCTCGGATGCGAGCCGGGCGAGCTCGTGCGCCGGACCGACACCGCCGCTCGGGTCAGAAGGAGCCTGCCAGCGCCGGCCAGCTCCGCAAGGGCCTCAAGCCCAAGCGGGCTCGGCTCAAGCGGCCGGCGCGCGGATCCTGACCCGAGATGCATCGTGTTGGGGGCAGCCGTCGTTGCGGGGTCTGCGGCCAGGTGCGCGAGATCCGCATCCGCGCCCGGGATGGCCGCCCGGACATCTGTGGGAACTGCACGCCGCGGCGCGAGGGGCGGTGTGGCGTGTGCGGCGGGGTGGCGAGGATCGCGGTCAAGGCCACCGCGGAGTCGCCTGCGGTGGGGATCTGCTGCTATCGACTCCCGACAGCGGTCTGCGTTGACTGTGGGCGCGAGCGGCCGTGTTTTCACGCCGGCGGCCCGGAGCCGTTGTGCGAGCGGTGCTGGGCGCTTCGCCGCGCGCGGGTGTGTGTTGATTGCGGGCAGCGTCGTGTCGCTGACCGGCGCGTCGAGGGCGGGGTGGTGTGCGGCACGTGCGACATCAAGCGCGGTGGCACGACGGCGGCCTGCCACGGCTGCGGCACGGTGGCGCCGCTGGTCGCCGGGTTGTGCGATCGCTGCCGGCTTGGCGAGCGAGTCACCGAGCTCGCCGCGGGCGCTCAGGAGACGGCGGCTGCCTTGCTGGCGCCGTTCTTCGCGGAGCTGGCGGCGTCGCCGAACGCGGCGTCGACGCTGCGGTGGTTCTACACGCCGGGGTTCGAGGTCACCCGCCGGCTGCTCGCGGGTGAGATCGCTGTGAGCCACCAGGGGCTTGACGAGGCCGCGATCGCCGCGGCCCAACCGGTTGCGTTCCTGCGCGCGAAGCTCGTGCATTGCAGCGTGCTCGAACCACGCGATGAGACCAGCGCGAGCTTCGCTCGCTGGCACGCCGAAGCCGTGCTGCAGATCGCGGCCGGAACCGATCGTGCGCACGTCCGCGCCTACGCGACCTGGCACGTCGCGTCTCAGCTCGCGCGCGCCGTGCAAAGTCGAGGGGCCACCTACGCGTCGTTGAAGTACGCCCGCTCGCTCGTGACCGAGGCGATCAAGCTGACGCTGTGGCTCCACGCCCAGCGCCTCGAGCTCGTCGATCTGCGACAGGACCTCGTCGATGAATGGATCGCCGCCGGCAGCCTCACGCGCCGGCGCGTGCGTTTGTTCCTCGGGTGGCTCGAGCGAGCCGGGGTAACCGGGGCGCTCGAGGTTGCCTGGCATGACGGAGACTGCGCCCGAGTGGCGTTAGGCGAGGAGGAGAGGTTCGCGATCCTGCGGCGGCTGCTGCATGATCGCGACCTCGATCTGCGCGACCGGTTCGCCGGCAGCGTGCTGCTGCTCTACGGCAAACCGCTGACACGGATCTGCGTGCTGAGACCAGCCGCGGTCCGGGTCGGCGGCGAGGGCCAGCGCAGGCTGCGACTCGGGCGTGGCGAGGTCCCGCTGCCCGAGCCGCTCGGCGAGATCACGCTCGCGCTGCGCGAGCGAGCGGCCACCGACGGATGGCTCCTGCCAGGCCGGCACGCCGGGACGCACATCAGCGCCGACAGTCTCGCCAGGCGGCTCAAGCGCCACGGGATCGACCGCTCTCGCGAGGGAAGGCACGCGGCTCTTCTCGCACTCGCCGCTCGCCTTCCGGCTCCGATCCTCGCTGAGCGGGTCGGGATTCATCAGGGACGCGCAGCGCAATGGGTCAGGCTCGCGGGCGTGAGTTACGGCGAGTACGTCGGATTACGCCGCGGCTCCTGACGGCGTTTGGGCATGGGTACTGTTCGGGGGCGTGAGCTCCGGAACCTCGCTGCCGACGTTGCCGACCGTGACCGCGGGTGGCGGTCAGCGCCGCAGGCTATTGGTCAGGGCGCGGCGGCTGACACAGCTCGCGCTCGGCTGGCACGTGCTCGAAGCGGCTGTCGCGGTCGGAGCGGGTGTGGTCGCGGGTTCGGTCGCGCTGGTCGGGTTCGGCGCCGACAGCTTGATCGAGGCCGCGGCGGGACTGGTCGTGTTGTGGCTGGTGACGGGCGAGCGGCTGGCCTCACCCCGCTCAGAGCGCTTGGCGCAGCAGCTGATCGCGGTCTCGTTCGGACTGCTCGCCGCCTACGTGACGCTCGGATCGCTGCGTGATCTGCTCGGCGGTCATCACCCGGCAGTCAGCTGGGTCGGGATCGGGCTATCGGTCGTCACGCTCCTCGCGATGCCGCCACTGGCCGAGGCCAAGCGTCGAGTCGGTCGCGCGCTGGGGTCCTCGGCGACAATGAGTGAGAGCCGGCAGACGATGCTGTGCGCGTACCTGTCCGCGGCGCTCCTGGTCGGTCTGCTGGCGAACGCGATCGCGGGCTGGTGGTGGGCCGATCCACTCGTCGCGCTCACGATCGGTGCGGTTGCGGTCCGCGAGGCGCGCGAGGCCTGGAAGGGCGAGAGCTGCGGCTGCTGCTAAGCCGTCGCCGCGAGGCGACGGCTTGACGTCGGTCCGCCCGCGGGTGGTTTGCCGGCGCGGATGATCGCCGCGCCCGCGTGCTCGTGGACGCGATGCGTCTCGCGGAACTCCAGGTCGACCAGCCCCGCGGCCGTGAGCGCCTCGCGGAACTCGGTCTCCGTCAGAGCGCCTGCGATACAGCCGGTCCACGCCGCCACGTCCGCACGAGTGGCATCGTCCATGTCCTCATCGGCGATCACATCCGAGACCGCGAACCGGCCACCCGGGCGCAGCACGCGAGCGGCCTCGGCGAGCACCCTCGGCTTATCGCCGGACAGGTTGATCACGCAGTTTGAGATCACCACGTCGACGCTCTCATCCTGGAGCGGCAACTCCTCGAGGTATCCCCTCACGAACTCGACGTTCTGAACCCCAGCCTCGGTGGCGTTCCGGCGGGCCAGCTCGAGCATCTCGTCCGTCATATCGATCCCGATCGCCCGGCCAGTCCCGCCAACACGGCGCGCGGAGATCAGAACATCAGCGCCCGCACCGGACCCAAGATCGAGCACTACCTCGCCCTCATGCAGATCCGCCACGGCCGTGGGCACACCGCACCCAAGCGAGGCGCTCACCGCTCCCTCGGGCGCCTCATCGGCGTCGCGATACAGCGCGGCGCCGAACACGCCAGCTTCATCCGCCGGGCTGCAACAGCCCGAAGTTGACTGCTCCGCGGCGGCTCTGGCCGCGGCCGCGTACTTCTCACGCACCGTCTCCTGAACGGCTTGAACCGTGGCTGTCGCGTTAGTCGTCAAACGCGTCGTGCCTGGGTGCAGCCGCAGCCCTCGCCGTGGCGATCTCCGCAGCACGAGACTTTCTCGGCCGGCTCGCAGCAGCTTGCCTGGGCTTCGGCCGTGCAGCAATCGTTCTCTAGCTCAGCCATGCGGACAGCTCCTCCAGGGCATCGGGGATCACGAAGTAATAGGCCCACAATCCCTGGCGCTCTGAGCCGACGATCCCGGCATCGCGGAGCACCTTCAGATGGTGGGAGACCGTTGGCTGGGAGAGATCGAACAGCGGCACCAGCTCACACACGCACACCTTCCCCGCGTGCTTTCTCAGCACGTCCACCAGCTGCAACCGGACCGGATCACCGAGCGCCTTAGCGACCGCCGCCATCCGAACCGCCTGGTCGCGCTCGACGTCGGGATACACAACCGGCTCGCAGCACCGCTCCCCGGCGGGCCGCTTCTGCTTAGGCGCGAGCTCCAGATCGACAGCCATCTATATATACGAATACCGATTGAAGTGACGTTTGTCAATCTTTAGACTGACGCCTGCTGATGAGCACGGTTCTGTTCGTGTGCCTGCACAACGCCGGGCGATCCCAGATGAGCCAGGCCCTGTTCGAACAGGCCGCCGGCGAGCGGCACACCGCGCTGTCCGCTGGGACGACACCCGCCGAGCATGTGCACCCCGAGGTGGTCGAGGTGATGCGGGAGCTCGGGATCGACCTCATCAACCGCGAGCCCAAGCTGCTGACACGCGAACTCGCAGAACAGGCCGACATCGTCATCACCATGGGCTGCGGCGATCAGTGCCCGTTCATCCCCAGCAAGCGCTACCTCGACTGGGACCTGCCCGACCCCAAAGGCCGTCCGCTCGACGCAGTCCGCGCGACCCGCGACGAGATCGCCCATCGCGTCAACGAGCTCCTCTCCGAGCTCGACTCCGCCTGAGAACGCGAGCCCGAACGCGCCTCACCGCGCGATCACGATTCACTAGTCCCGTCACGGCGCAACGAACGAGACAAATGGCGCTGCATTCCGACGACGACATCTCCCGTGCGATCCGCTGGTGCGCCCTGTCGGTCGGCTGGACGATGCTCGCCGGAGCCACTTCCCTCGCCGCAGGCCTCGCCGCACGCGCTCGGTGGCGCTCGTCGGCTTCGGCGCTGACTCGATCGTCGATGGCTCCGCGTCCTCGGTGCTCGTCTGGCGCTTTCGGCACGAACTCTCAGGCACCAGAAACATCAAGCTCATCGAACGCAGGGCCACCAGGATCGTGGGCGCGATCCTCATCATCATCGGCGCCTACCTGATCGTCAGCGCGATCACAGAGCTCGCAAATCACTCCGCGCCCGACTGCTCAACAGTTGGCGTCGTGCTCACAACAGCATCGGTGCTGGTGCTGCCCGTGCTCGGCACAGCGAAGCTTCGCCTCGCTCGCACGCTACAGAGCTCAGCGCTACGGGGAGACGGGGTCCTCAGCGTCGCCGGCGCGGCACTCGCCGGAACAACACTGACCAGCATGCTCCTGGACACAACCCTCGGCCTGTGGTGGTCAGACGCCATCGCCGCGCTGCTGATCGCAGTGGCCCTCCTCGGCGAAGGCTTCCGCACCAGCCGTTCCTAAAGCTCTCAGCAGCCGCGTGTCGCGGACCCCTCCCGCCAGGACCGGATCGCAATCGAGGCTGACCCGGCGCCGAGTGACCGCAAGCGCCCAGGTTGATCCGCGTCGCCCTCCGGGCGCCGCTCCTCAACCAGGCCGCCGGGACCCACGCCGCTAACCCAGAGCGGTCGTGGGTGCTGGACCGGTCCCCTTCACCGTCGCAGACGCCGGCTTGGACCTACAAGCCCTTCGGGCTCGCTGACGCGCCCTCCCTTCGGTCGGGTTCCGGGCCGCCGGACGTCCGCACCGAGGGGACATGTTCAGCACCCACACACCCAACACAAGAGCCGCATCCACCAATTCCGGCGCTTCGCATATCAGCACGTTGCCAGTTACCGCGACCTGGAAGGAGCGCTCGTGATCACGCCGACCGTCACCGAGCTCGTCCGCAACGGCAACCGGGTCGGCCAACGCGTCGAACTCGCCCGCTACACGATCCCCGCCGGCGAGCGTGTTCTCTATTGCCAACGGGTCAACGGCGTGGTCCGTTTTCTGCCGGGCCAACCTGTCGTCCTCTTCTGTGCGTCGGCCGGCAGCGAGGACAGCATGTGTTGTTCTCGTCGCCCGGCAGCGCTGGAGATACGCCCGGACGTAGTACGACCGAAACGACGCAACGGCGCCCGTGGTCGCGACGCTCATTTTGATGATCGCGAGGTGCGGTCGTGAGCGCGGCAGGGCAGCGGGGCCGGACTGGCGAGCGTGTCGAGCTGGCGCGGTATTCGGTCGCGTGTGGCGTCAGGGTTGTATACGGCCAGCGGGTGGATGGGATCGTGAGGGTGACTGACGTTCCTCTTGAGCCTGGCGGCCGCGCGTATCTCGTTGAGCGGGGTCTTGAGGAGGAGGGCGCCAACGCTAATGCGGCGTTGGAGGCGTTGGTCACGGAGTATGTGCGACATGCCGGCGTGCTGGGCCAGGTGCCGATGGCGGCGGTAGTGCTCTGATCGCAGGTCGCTGGATGGTCGTCCGGTCAGCTTGTTGACCGGACGATCTCCTTCAGCGTGTTGAGGACCTGTGGGTAGGCCGGGTTCGGCGCGAGCTTGATGGTGTGCTCGACGCCGTTGACTCGGTATCGGAACAGAGATGGCCATGGGTGCAGGGATATGCCGAGGTAGGTGCTGCCGTGGCGATAGCTGAAGACGAGGTGGCTGCCGATTTCCCCGCCGGCTGGGTATGAGGGGGCGAGGATGAGCTGGCCGTCGTGCCCGGCCCAGCGGACATCGCCGAGTGAGATCGCGTGCGTGGGATGGCTGCTATTCAGCAGGGTGTCGGTGAGTCGCGCGGGCGGTCCGTGCGGGAGTGCAAACGGGGGGTTCGCTGCGGCGTAGACGAGGACGTGAACGAAGTAGGGCGGGGGTGGTGGCAGGTTCGAGATGAAGCTCGTGTGGTTGGGGATGCTGCCCGGGATCTCGCCATTGCCGGCGAGATAGCTCCACTCAGCGAAGCGGCAACGCATGCTGGTCAGCGGGACGGAGGTCATGTTTGGTCCGCCGCTGCACCCGGCGGTGATCTGAGGACGTGACGCGGTGTTGCCGACCGAGGGGACGAGCCGGGGGCAGACCGGTCGCAGCAGCCGTCCGCGAATACACACCGCTCGAGCAGGTGCCGGAACTTTGGCGAGCGGGACACTCTCGTTGATCCTGGATCGGCTGGGTGCATGGTTGCCGTTCGAATGGTGGCCGCCTGCGCAACCGGCGATCATGAGGCTCGCGGCGACGGAGACCGGAATCAGTGAACGGGAGCGACCCATCCGTAGAGATGATCTCGCTCCAACGAGGGGTTCGCAGCAGGTCGGCGCGCTGCGGCGCGGTGCCGCTGTCTGCTGATCAGGCGACTGTCGGGATCCAGAGTTCCGCGGGTCGGCCGCGGCCGTCGGAGTTGGTTCGGCGTTGGAGTCTGCCGGCGTCTTCGAGGGTGTTGAGGGCGCGGTCGATCTCGCGGGCTTTCTTGTTGCGGCTGAACAGGTCACGGACGTCAGTACGGCTGATGCCGTCGGGACGGTCCCTCGCGAGCGTCCAGATGTCGTCGGCAGTGGGATCGCCAAGCGAGTCGCCGAAGATCCATGCAGCGGAGTCGGCGCTGTAGCGCCAGACCGCGAGCGCGGCCTCGAGGTGCTTGAGGTCGATCCGATCGTTGGCGTCCAGCAGCGCGTAGATCAGCGCGAGCCGGGCCGTATGCGCTTCGGCGCGGGCGGTCGCCGCGCCGAGCATCCCGGGACGTTCAGCGGACAGCGCGGGGTAGGCCGCGATCCACCGCTCTCGGGCGCTGTCGGTGAACGTCATCCCTCCGTGCTGGCGATCGCGCGCGAGCGCGATCTTGACGCGATCGCGGGCCCGGTCGAGATCCTGCCCGGACAGCTGTCCGCCGAGCGGCAACAGCTTCGAGCGCTGCACGGCGATCACTAGGAATCGGTTGAAGAATCCGTTCGCGAGCTCGGTCGCGGCTAGGTAGCGCAGCAGCTCGTCTTTGGTGATGTGGCCGATGATCGCGATGTGCGCGTCGGTCGCGCGCAGCGGGGAGTTCCGGCTGATCGTCTGCAGCCGCTTGCCGTCCCACGCGTTGCGCATGAACGGAACGCAGGCGCACATCACTTGACAGCGGCCTCGGGCCGGCGGGCCCGGGCTGCGGTCCGGAGGGCCCGCGTTCGGGCGGCTCGTCGTCCTTCGGGTCGTCGGTCAGGGGGATCTTGAGGTGGATCTCGACGCTCCAGCCGCTGATGTGGACTCGCTCGACGACGAGCCTGAGCAGGCGTTGGCGGCCTTCGAAGTCGAGCTCGTCGAGGGAGGCGGCGATCCGTTCTGCGAATCCGGCGAGCCGGTGACGCAGCCGGTTCTGGGTGGCGAGTTCGGCGCTCCGTGCGGTGAGCGTGTCGCGCTCGTGCACGAGATGGTTGTGGCGGGCGGTGAGCGCGCCGGTGCGTCGGGTGAGCTCGCCGAGGTCCAGCAGGCCGGCCTGGTAGGCGTCGAGCAGCCGGGCGCGCTCGCTCTGCTTGGCGTCGATCACGGCGCTCAGGCGCTTCAGCTGGCCGGTGATCAGCTCGTTCTCGTCGGGCGTGCCCGCGAGCACGGCGCGTTCGCCGGCGAGCAGCTGCTGCGGGTCGAGCAGCGCTTGGCGGACCTGCCCGAACACGTACTCGTCGAGCGCGTCTGCGCGGATGGAGCGTTCCGGGCAGAGGCGGTCCTCTGAGCGGGCGCGGACCACGTCACGGTTCTTGCACGAGTAGTACCGCGTGCGTGTGCCCTTTTTCCCGACGCTGGTGTGACAGTCGCAGGACACATGACAGTGACCGCACTTGATCAGTCCGCGCAACAGATACGAGTCGGGGCCGGTGGTGCGTGGACTCAGCCGCCAGTTCTCGTGGGTGATGTGGTTGACATGCTCGAATGTGTCAGAGTCGATGATCGCTGGGACCGGGATCGTGATCCACTCCTCGCGCGGACGCTCGCGCTGGCGGGTCATGCGCCCGCGAGTGTCACCCTGGGTCCGTTCGTATCTGTTGTAGTAGACGGTGCCGATGTATGCCTCGTTGCGCAGCAGGCGATCGAGCGTTGAGGTTCCCCACTGCGGCTTGCCGCTCGGTGACGGGATCGCGCGGTCGCGTAGCTCGAGCGCGATCTTCCGGACCGACAGGCCGCGCTCGACGTAGGCGTGGAAGATGGAGCGGACGATCTCGGCCTCGGGCTCGTAGATCTCGATCCGCGATCGTCCGCTGTCGGGATCGACGACGCGGCGGTGGCCGTAGGAGCACTTCCAGAACGGGATCTCGCCGGCGCGGGCGCGGTAGAGCTTGCCGCGACGGTAGCGCTCGGCGATCTTCGCCTTCTCGTATTCCGCGATCACGCCCTGCATCTGGATCAGCAGCGTCGCCTGTGGATCGTCGCTCGGTTCCGGGCCCTCGAGGAAGTGAACGGTGACCCCGAAGCTCTGGAGTTCCTCGAGGATCAGGACCTGGTAGGCGTAGGCGCGCGCGAGTCGATCGACACACAGGCACAGCACGCCGTCGAGCACGCCCGCCTCGGCGGCGTCGCGCAAGCGATCCAGCGCCGGGCGATCGAGCCTCGCACCCGAGTAGCCATCGTCGACGAACTCGTCGATCACCTGATGCCCGTCGGCCTTGGCCGTCGCGCGCAACACCTCGAGCTGCGACCGGACCGTGCCGCGTTCGGTCTGGCGCTCGGTCGACACCCGCGCGTAGAGCCCGACCCTCACTCGCCCACCGCCCGCAACATCTCACTCGCAGCGGGAACCTTCAGCAAGAACGCGTACGTGTCGTGTAACTGCTGCTCGCGCGGGTCCTCACGCCCGCACCATGCCGGGCGCCCCGCGCCGATCACCGTTCCCAGATACGTGGGCTCCGTCTGCGGCCAGCTGATCAGCCCGGCCAGCCCGCGGCGGGCGAACCGCCGCGCGGCCAGGACCTCACCGAGCTCGCCGCCGGCGAGCACGATCTCGCGCAGCTGCTCGTAGTCGGCCTGCGCCGGGTCGGCGATCGGCCAAAACCGCGCGCTCACCGTGCACCTCCTGCGAGTGCCTTCTCGACCGTGCGGCGGTGCAGGCGAACCCCCAACGCGGCCTCCAGCTCTTTGGCGAGCTCCGCGCCCGAGGCGCCGGGCTGCTCGCGCCGGCGTGCCTCCAAGAACGCCAGCACCTCCGGCGAGAGCTTCAGCGGACCGCGCCGGCCCGGCCGCTCGTCCAGCAGCCCGACCATGCCGGAGCGCTCGAACGCCGCCGCCACGAGATAGAACGCCGCGCGCGAGTAGCCGTGCGCCTGTGCCGTCGCCGTCGCTGTGCGCCCGTCGATCACGTGCGCGCGCAGCATCTCGTACTTCACCTGCACCTTGTCGAAGGGCGCGAAGAACTCCGGATGCGCACGGAACGGCTCGGCGAGCACCCCCTCCGCGCCGGGGTGCAACAACCCCGCCTGCTCGAGAGCCCGATAGCGCGCAGTCTCCGCCACCGCAACTCACCCGACCCACACAAAAGACTGTCCAGTCATGAACGCCGCTCGCATTGATATCGCCATCCTCGTCCATCGATAATCGCCGCACCAAGCCTACGCAAAACGGCGGACGGACAGACCAGCGGCGCAGATCGCTCGACACTGCGGTCGTCTTTGCTAGACACTTTCCGGCGCTCCGTCGCCCAGCCTGGGCCGCCGCGAACGCCGCGCCTGCCGCGTCTGCAGGTACACCGGCGCGTCCTCGACGGTCAGCTCCCGCGCGAGAACGCTGCGGTAGTTCAGGGCTGCGTTCCGTTCATGCGACCACGGGCGAGAGCGTGTTGCCCTCGCGCGCGAGGACCTTCATCACCTGCGCGAACTCCGCCTCCACGACCAGCCGCCGCTTGTCGGGCCGCGCGTCGGTGTCGCTCGCGTCGATCGGGTCTCTGACCTGCGAGATCAGACCTTCACCGGAGCTGAGTCCGGTCACGAGTCCATCCTCGGCGAAGGCAGGATCGACGTCAGCGAGGATAGCTTCGACGTGATCCCAGGCGGAGCCTTTGCGGCCCTTGCTGCTCGGGCCGACGAGGACGGCGAACTCGTTTGGGTAGTGCCGGCTCGCTTCGATCGGCCAGTACGCTTGACGGCCGGCGGCGACGCCGAACGCGACGAGGAACTGGATCAGCAGTGCCATCGGATCGGCCTCCGTGTGCGGCTCGGTCCGAACCACGAACTCGCCCGCCGGCCCGTGGAACACCGCGTCGGCCGGAGCGATAGGCCAGCCGGTCACGCGCTCGCCTCGCTCGCGCCGGTGTTGCGCTCGCGCATCAAAGTCCTGTTCAGCCGTCGGGCCGCCTCGAGCTCTTCTTCGGTGTCGCGCAGCTGGCGACTCAACTCGACCTGAGCGGCGAGAAGTTGCTCGACCTCTCCTTTCAGCTCGCTGACCATCGTGGACGCGGTGTGCTCTGGGTGAGCGTCGGCGACCTCCGCGCCGAGCGTCTTGGCAAGCCGTTGCTTGAGCGCGCCGATCTCGTTGTGCGCTTCTCGTGCCTGTTGCTTGGCGGTCTCCATCTCGACCCTCAGTGATGCTGCGCTCAGCGCGGCCTGACCGGTCAAGCCGGCGATGAACCGCGACTGGATCTCGGCCTTTGCGTGCTGGATCTCCGCAGAGAAATGGCTTGAGACGAACGATCGGTGAACGCCGGCGCGGCGGGCGATCACCGTCGCCTTGAGGTCATCGTCACGGCCCTGGTCTCGGATCTGGTCGATCACTGCGCGAACACGCTCATGCTTGGCGGCGTTGATGCTCCGTTTCGCGTCCGACATCGCCGCGGTCCGGTCGCTCACGCCGCACCTCTGCTTGTGGGCCGCACCGAGGGCAGCGCCGTGAACGCCGGCGGGACGAACGTCGGCTCGGGATTGCGAGTCGCGGCAATCTGCTCGACCGCGACCGTGCCGTCCATCCTCGCGCGCGTCGCGCGCAGCACCCGAAACAGCTCGAGCAGCTTGGATCGCTCCCCGGCACCGAGCCCGTCGAGCGCTTCGTCACCAGCGCGGATCAGCGTGCGGACGGTACGGATCTCCGCGTCGGCCGGCACCGCTTTCTCGCGCGAGCCGAAGTTAGTAACGGTGCGCATTTTCACGCTAAGCGTTAGACGCGGTTCGGCGTCGTTGGCGCTGGCGCTGTGGGAGCGGTGGGCGTTCTGAGTGGCCGGTGGCCGGTAGGTCGGCTGGCGAGGTCGAAGGGGTAGTGACCGTAGAGATGGATGTGCTGGTGCGCGAGCGGCGAGATGTGCTCGATCTCGCTGCTGGTGATCAGCTCGCCGGCGCCGCGGAGCTCGTTGACGACTCGCTGGGTGTAGACCGTGTTCGAGACGATGATCGCGTTGACGACGGTCGACAGGCACAGGGCCTGCTCGCCCTGCTGCTCGGGGGTCCGCTGACGAACGTGACCTTCGTTGGCGTAGAAGATCGCGCGGCGCAGCGCGTGGAGCTGCTCGCCCTTGTTGAGCTGCCGCCCGACCCGAGCCCGGAGCTCTTGGTCGGCGAGCCAGTCGAGCACGAAGTTCGTCTTCACGAGCCGCCCGTATTCCTGCAGCGCTTGGGCAAGCTGGTTGCGGCGCGACCCGGCCTGCAGGCGCGCGAGCAGCAGCGACGCGGGCGCCCACCCATGCCGCAGCGACGCGGCGAGCCGGAGCAGCTCGTCCCAGTACGGGGTGATGAGTTCCGGGCGGATCTTGTGCTTCAACAGCTCGCCGGTCTCCACGTTCGGCGGGGTGCCGTGGCGGTAGAGGCGTTGCCGGTCGAGATCGCGGATCCTCGGGGCGAACCGTAGGCCGAGGAGGTCGTAGGCGCCGAAGATCATCTCGGTGTAGCCGTGCGTGTCGGTTGTGTGCTCCTCGATCGGCAGCACAGTCTGGTTATCGAGGATCCCGTCCAGCGTGTGCGTCGCCTCGCGCACCGTCGCGGTGATGACCTTGCTGGCGTACTGGCTGTACTGGTCAGACGTCCATGAATAGATCTGCAGACCGCGATGGCGGTGCCCGAAGTACCGCGGCAGCGCCGCGGTACCGGGCCCGCGGCCGCGGGCGGCGAACCGCTGCCCGTCGGAGGAGGACAGCCGGCCGGCGCCCCACTCGTGAGCGAGCGGCAGGCCGTGGTGGTAATCGACCAGGCTCGCGCTCACGGTGGTCAGCGTGTCTTCGCGGCACAACTGCTCCCACGCCCATTCGAGTTGCTGGTAGCTGAACTCGCTCGCGCGCGCCATCCCCGTGAGGCCGAGGTTCGTCGCCTGGGCGAGGATCACGGCGTAGAGCAGCGCCGGCATGTCCGCTGAACGGCGGCGGTTGCCGGAGAGCGGGACCAGGTGGTCGGTGAAACCGGTCCAGCCGTCGACCTCGATCAGCAGCTCCGGCAGGTCGACCTCGGGCAGCCTCGGCTCGATCAGCTTCCGCAGCCGCCCCTCTTCCGCCGCGTCGGGTCCGTCAACGACGAGGTCGCCATCTGCCAGCTGCGCCTCAGCGGTCGCGTCCTGCTCGCGTGCGAGCCGCTCGAGCAGCTCGTGCTGTTCGCATGCGAGCGCTTGGAGTCGTTCAGCACCGTCGAGCGGCTGATCGACCGCCTTGGCGAACGACGCCCGGGACTGGTGCCATTGCTCGCCGGGGAGGAGCAGGGTTGACGGGTCCGCGTGGCGGCGACTACCAGTCACCCAGACGCGGCCGGCACCCAGCGCGGAGCGCAGTTCGTAGGCGGCGCACAGCTCATACGCGCGGCGATCGAAACGTCCGCGGCCGGTGTCGACGACGTGTGGGCGCCACTGATTGTCGATGAACGCGCTCGGCGAGAACCCAGGCAGCCACCGCCGCTTATCGCCGGTCAGCTGGCGGATGAGGCGCAGAGCGGCGAGGAGCTCGTCCTCGTCGACGCCGGTCGAGCGCAGCTCGACGCTCTCGGTCACGGCGGCCAGGAGCTTACGGCCGGTGCTGCCGCCGTCGGCGATCAGTAGATCAAGGTGCCCTGTGTCCGTGGGCCGGACGATCCCGTGGGCGCGGTCGCGGTCCTCGCGCAGCCGATCGATCCCGATGCGCCGCTCGATCAGCCGCAGGACATCGCCGCCGGAATCATGCGCTTCGAGCACGACGCTGGAGAGGTCGATGAACCGGCGGACCGTTGCCTGGGTATCGCGGCGAGCGCGGCGCTCGAGCTCCTCGCGTTTGCGCTGCGCCGCTCGGTCGGCGCTGCCGAGCGCTCGGTCGTAGATCTCGATCGCGTCGTCGGTCGTGCGCTCGAGCGCCTCGCCGCAGAACGCCATCAGCACCGGATAGCGCCGCTCGGGTGCCATCCGGGAGAGCGCCTGATTGGTCTGCTGGCGCCCGGTCTGCGCTAGCCACGCCTGCCGGTTCGGCGGCAGCCCGTGGAGGTCGAACCGGTCCGCGCCCAGGTCGCCGATCAAGTAGGCGCGCTTCTCCAACTCGCGGCCCAACGCCCTGGCGCTCACGCTCGTCGGCCGCGAGCGCAGCCACGCGTGACCGCACCGGCCGCCCTCGGTAACCAACAGTCCGTCGAGCTGGGCGCGGACCTGGTCGGTCAGCTGCGGCGCGAGTCGCTCGAACGTCCGCTCGTGCGCACGCTCCCGCGCCCACCCGACGAGCCGCACCAGCCGATCGACCGACGGGCGCTCCACGCGATCCGCCCGGAGGATCTCGCACAGCCGCGCCAACAGCAGCAACGGACGCTCGTGCTCGAGCGCGGCATCAACGAACCGCCCGCGGAGCCCACCGAGCTCCCGGTCGCCGAACGGACGGAACCCCGCGTAGCTGCGCACCAGCAGCCTGTGCTCCCCGCGCGTCTGCGCCCGGACTGCGTAATCGAAGATCGCACGCGCCGGCACGTCCAGCGTCTCGGCTAGTGCCGTGACCGCGTCGGGCGGTGCAGCTGCCAGATCCTCGGGAACGAACCCCAGCCAGCGCACCGCTCCGAGCTGCAGCGCCACAGCGAGCTGATTCGCGGCACCGCGCTGCTCACGCACGAATGCCAGATCTTCCCCAGCCGGTCCGAAGAAGCGCACAACGTCGCGTCGCTCGATCGTCTCCGGCCATCCCTCCAACCGCTGATCTCAGCGTCGGACAGAAACCGGCCCGGTGGCATCGTCGATGAGTAGTCGATCTGCAGGCCTCGACCGCCAACAGCCGGTCGACGTCCGACGGGAGGCTGTAGCGGCGCGTCGTTTCCAAACGGCGGTGACCAGCGAGCTCGGCGACGAGCACCAGATCCGAGCCCTGCCGCACCATCCGCGTCAAGAACGTGTGCCTGAGGATGTGCGCGGACAAGCTCATGCCTGCATCCTTGCCGAGGCCACGGACGACATCATCGACCGACCGCTTCGACAGCCGCCTGCCGCCGCGGCCGACGAACACCGCCCGCTCACCCTCGCCCGCCTTCGTCTTGCGGTCGGCGAGCCACTCCTCGAGGACCTGGCGAACGAGTGCGTTCAGCGGCACCTCCCTGTACGCGTCGCCCTTTCCGGAGCGCACGATCACGATTCCCTTGCGCGCTGAGACCCGGAGGTCCTCGATGTCGAGCGCGACGAGCTCGGCGAGCCGTCGCCCGGTCTAGAGGCGCACGACGACGATCGCCCGGTCCCGCGCCGTGGCACGCTCCGCTATCCGCAGCAGCCGGCGCTGCTCCTCCACGGTGATCGCGCGTGGCGTGCTGGCCGGTAGATCCTCCCGGCGCACTACGGGCCGCCCGAGCCCGAGCTGCGTGTAGAACGAGTCGAGCGCCGCCAGCGCGAGGTTGACCGAGGCTGGCTTCCACCGCTCCACCGCCTTCAGATGCCGCTTGTAGTCGCGCACCGCCCAATCCCGTGCGTCTCCCTCCGCCAGCGGGTCGCCGTCGACGGGCGAGCGATCCCCCAGCCACGCGAGATAACGCCGGACCTGATGTGCGTACGCCTCCCGACTCCGCGCCGCTAACGGCCGCCCCTCCAGCCAGCCCACATAGGCCGCCAGGAGCGCCGCTCGACGCTTCTCCGGGACCGGCTCCTTGTTAGACGCGGTTAATTTCCGCCGTTTCGCAGTCGCCATCTGCGTATTAGTAGCGGAACACCCGGCAGAAAGCCGCGTCTAAGCAACATTAGACGCGATCAATCCACGGTCAGTAGGTGCCGTAAGAGGATTCCGGTACGACACGATTGGGGGCGGCGATCACCCTGCAAGGTCGCGACGGGATCGGGCGGTGCGTGGGCGCGTCCGCGGCTTTACAGCTCGTCCTATTTGGACTAGGGTGACGGTATGGCGCTTGGAGCAACGTCGTATGTGGTGCTCGGGCTTGTGTCGGTTCGCCCGCGCGCCGGCCATGAGCTGGCGCGGTACGCCGAGCGGTCGATTGGGAACTTCTTCGCTCTGACCCGCAGCCAGGTCTATGTCGAGCTTGATCGGCTGCGCGGGCTGGGTCTGCTGGAGGCGACCGAGGTTCCGCAGGAGCGTTTGCCGACCAAGCGCGTCTACGAGATCACCGCGGAGGGCGAGGCCGTGCTCGGGGAGTGGTTGGAGAGCGCGCCGCTGGATCTTGATCGCCAGCGAAACCTGTTTCTGGTTCGCGTGTTCTTCGGCGATCGCATGTCGCCGGCGCGGTTGGAGGCGATCCTTGATGAGTATGCCGCGCAGGCGAGTGCGCGCCGTGATCGGCTGTGCGAGGTGGTGGACCGGTTGGTGGACCGGCCTCACGCGGCGTTCAGGCGCGCGACGGCCCTGTTCGGTGTGCGCCGTGAGCAGGCGAAGCTTGAGTGGATTGCTGAGGTGCGGCCGCTGCTGCTCGCCGCGGTGGTTGGTGCCCGATCGGGCGACGGAGGCACCTTGAGCCTGGGAGACGGCTTGGCGCCGCCGGCGCTGGTGCGGGTTTCGCGGCGCACCGCTGGACGAAGGGGCCTGGTCGGTGAACATCCTGGTTGTCGGTGCCACCGGCGGGCTCGGGCGCGACGTCGTGGCCGAGTCGCTTGCGCGTGGCCATCAGACCGCCGCGGTCGTACGTGACCCGTCGCGAGCCGCACTTCCCGAAGCGGTGCAGATCGCTCAGGGTGATGTCCTTGATCGCTCGTCGCTGAGATCGGCGGTCGCCGGGCGCGATGCGGTGATCTGTGCGCTGGGAACGCCCAGCCCGCGGCAGGCGAGCACCCTGCTGGCCCGGGGCACCGAGAACCTGGTCGAGGCGATGACCGCGGCGGATGTGCGGCGGTTGGCGTGCGTGACGCTGCTGGGCCTGGGCGCCAGCCGGGCGAACTGCTCGCTGTTTTACCGCGAGGTGATCTTGCGGGTGCTGGCACCGATGGTTCCCGATAAGGAGGCGCAGGAGCAGGTGGTGCGCGGCAGTGATCTGGACTGGGTGCTGATCCGTCCGCCGCGCTTTGCGCGCGGCCGGCCACGCGGCACGGTGAAGGTGATCGGCGAGGGGCAGCCCGGACGTCTCGGGCATGTCGTGCGCGCCGACCTCGCGCGCTTCGTGGTGCGCTGCGCCACCGAGGGCGGGTATGTGCGCGAGGCGCTGGCGGTTGGCTCGTGATGCGAATCGAGCGCGGGCGGCTGAGTGGATGGACGCGCGGTCGTTTATCGCGGTGCTGCTGGCCGGGGTCCTGACGGGCAGCGAGCTGACCTCCTGGGGGATCGTTCATCCGACGCTGTGGAAGCTCGATCACTCCGAGCAGGTCCGGGCCGAGAAGCTGATGTACCGTCGCTTTGCCAGCGTCGACCCGTTCGTGATGACGGCGACGATCGTGGCGTGCTTTCTCGCCGCCACCGGCCTGCACGGCAGATGGGCCACGCTCGCCATCGCCGCCGGCGTCTGCTACGCGGTCATGCTCGCGATCACCCTGATCGGGAACATGCCGATCAACGTCCGCGTGTTTCGCTGGGATGAGGAGCACGGCGATCCCGATCAGTGGCGGACGCTTCGTCACCGCTGGGACCGGCTGCATGGCGCGCGGGTCGTGCTCGACAGCGCCGGCTTTGTCCTGATCGTCCTCGCCGTCCTGCACGCCTAACCGAAGGAGCCCTCCGTGACCGAACCTCAGATCTCTGGCCGCACCCGCTACAGCCAGGCGCTCGCCGCGTTTGACCCGGAGCGATCGTCGCCTCCTTGAGCGACGAGGTCACGATCCGGGTCGCGGTCCACGACCAGCCGCTGCAGGGCAAGGACACCGCGGCGTTTCTGTTCGGGGTGCTGACCCAGGAGCTGACGCCGTTTCGGCTGGTCGATGAGATCGTGGAGGGCGACCAGAGCGTCGTCCTGTTTGAGACCACGCTGCGCGGGCCAGCACGCCGACGGACTGAACGTCGTCACCTTCGGCCCGGCGGCCTGGTCTCAGAGCTGACGGTCTTCTTTCGCCCGCTGGGCGCGCTGCAGCTGATCGCCGAGGTCATCGGCGGCCACATGGCCAAGCGGTTCGGTCCCCCACCAGAAGGCCTGCGGTGAGGATCGAGCGGATCCTGGTCGTCGGCGCGACCGGGCTGATCGGCGCACCCGTCGCGCGTCAGCTGCTCGCCGACGGCCATCACGTCCGCGTGCTGGTCCGCGACCCTGACCGCGCCCGCGCCCAGCTCGGACCCGAGTTCGAGTACGTGGCAGGCTCGGTCACCGACAGCGCGGCCGTGGACCGTGCCGTTGGGGGAGTCGACGCCGTTCACGTCAGCCTTGGGGTCGAGGACCCAGCCCAGCTCGAAGCGGTCGAGCACCACGGGACCGCGAACGTGGCGGCGGCGGCTGCCCGCCACGAGGTGGAGAGGATCGGCTACCTCACCGGAAGTCTCGTCCGGGAGGAGTACGGGCCGAAGATCCCCGAGCACCGCGCCAAGCTCGCCGCCGAGCAGGCGATCCAGGAGTCAGGCGTCCCCTACACGTTCTTTCGCCCGACCTACTTCACCAACACGCTCCCCCGTCACGTCCAAGGTCCTTTGCTCGTCGCGCTCGGCCGCCAGCGCCGGGCGCTGCACCCGGTGTGCGCCGAGGACTTCGCCGTCCAGGTCGCTCACGCCTTCGCGACGCCCGCGGCCGCCAACCGCGAGTTCTACATCCACGGCCCCGAGCAGCTCACCCTGCACCAGGCGCTTGACATCTACCGCCGGATCGTCGCGCCTGACAAGCGACTGGTCACGATCCCGCTGCCGGTCATGGCGACGATCGACCGTTTCTTCATGGGCGGCAAGCTCGCCCCCAACCTGCAGATCATGCGCCTCCTCGCCCGCATCGGCGAGCGCGGCGACCCCTCCACCGCCACCAGCTGCTCGGCGCGCCAACCACAACCGTTGAGGCGTGGTGCCACGCTCAACCGTGACCCAAAACGACTTCGGCGGACGCCCAACCCGTGCTGAGGACGTAGCATCCGCGTCGCGACGGTCGCGATTTGACGTTGGGTGTCGCGTTGGGATTAGTGGATGCCTATACCTAACGTCGTCTCGGTAGGGCCGCCGCAACGAGGTTGCCCCGCTTGCCGCGTGAGGCCTGTCGCATACGGGTCCACCTCCGTGTCGGCTACCGGTTCGCTCGACGAGCGGCGCGCGCTACTTGCTCGAGCGCTGAGACGACATCGGCGAGGGACGCCGTGCTCACGATCTCGTAGTCGGCGCCGGCGCGCAGGAGCGGCTCGTAGGCGGCCAGATCGCTCGCGATCTTCGCCGGATCCTCCGAGGTCGGCCCAAACGAGTTGGCATGGTCGGCGCCGCGCGCGAGGAGGACGTCGACCGGCGCGCTCAGTAGTACGACGGCGTTGAAGCGGTCATCGAGCGCGCGCTGGTTCGGCACGCAACGGCGATGAAGAGCCACCCCGCCCGGTGGAGGTCAAGGAGCGCGCCGACCCTCTCGAGGTCCCGAGCGGCCAGGCCCGTCAGGCGTCTCGCTCTGAACGATCCAGCCCGGTCATCGTGTGTCGACCGCTTCGTGCCGTCGCGCACTAGTCGGCGAGCACATCGACTTCCCGGTCCCAGACATGCCGGTCACGAGCACGACGACCGCTGCGAAGCGAAGTCGCCTGCCTCGTCTCTGAGCTTCCCGTCACTGCACGACTCCTGGCGAGCTCACCTGGGTGCGGACCACACGATAGAGAGCAGGGTGGAAGCGCCAGCGCAGGTCGGCGCTGACTTCCCGGAAGCCGGGGCTGTTGATCGCCTCGGTGAATTTCTCGGCGCTACGCCAATGCGCGACGTTGACGAACTGGAGTCGGCCTCTGAGCCAAGTCCTTGGTGCAGGGCCGTGTCCAGATGTGCGGGATAGCGCTGCAAGTAGTCACAGTCTTCTCCCAGGCCGCCACAAACTGCTCGGCGTCGGCCACCGGACCTCGAAGACGTTGATCAGCACGACGGTTCGGACACGGCGGTTCCTCTCTCGTCGTCTCTCCCGGCATGGCGCGCTGGTTTGCCGGAAGAGAGACGTATCGCCCGAGATGAAACCACGACTTACCCCGACGACGGCGATTCCCTGCTCCTCGCGAGACGCAGATTGTCCCGGGGCGCGCCGTTACTACTGGAGGCCCCCGAGGTCGCGGCGCTCGGTGAGGATTTGCATTCAGAACTTGGCGCCCTTCGTGTCCCGGAACCACATGCCGAGCACGTCGCGCTCGCCGTCCATCCCGATCCCCAGCGCCAGATACAAGGCGCGGCGCTGCACCGTGCCGCCGTCGCGGATTCAGCACCATGGAGTCGGAGCAGGACCGGGTAGATGTCCTCGAGCGTCCGGGACTGCCACTCGCGCACATCGTCCATGACCGCGTCGGTCACCCGGCTGATCAATCCCGCCCAACGCTCACGCCGTAGAGCTCACGCAGGTGCGCCTCAATATCCCGCGTCGACATCCCCCGGCTCAGAGAGCGAGGATCTTCTCGTCGAACCCCTCAAAGCGCCGCTGTCGGTTCTAACCACTTCGGCTCAAAGCTCCGTCGCGATCACGAGGCGGGCGATCTGACGGCCCATGCTCGGTCACGAGCGTCTTCGGCTCTGACTTGCCGTTGCGGGTGTTCCCCGCGCCACCGGGCGGTTCCCGATGCGGCTCATACCCGAGATGGTCGGTCAGCTGACCTCGAGCGCCCGCTCCACAAGCCGCTTGGTGAGCTCGCCGACACGCCACCGGCCCGAAGATCTCCTCCTCGGTCCTCGCGCCGCCAGCAGCTCGTCAACAACCTCATCCGGCAGCTGACGGCGAAGGTCATCGGCACGCGCTCAAGGATCCCAGGCGGGGGCGCCGGCTCGCCTGGCGGCTCGCCGGCGCCAGGACGATCCGAGCCCTCGCTCGCTCGGAGGATTACTTCTCATGTGTTGAAGGCATGAACGTCTCTTTCGTTCAGGCCTACACAGTTCCTAGGACACTCCCGCGACCTCGTGGACTTGATGCTCGCGCGAGAACGCAGCGGGTCTCGGCACGGGCGTGGCCGCGCAACGTCCAATTCGCCTTGTTCGACGAGGCTGATTCAGAGCGATGTGGATCGGCGGCGCCATCGGCGGATGAGTGAGGTCGTAGAACGCGCCGGGGGTTGCGCCCTTCTTGCCGAGGCCGATCCGCGCCCTCGAGCGCGGTCTTGACCTGGCTAATGGGTTGAACTCAAACAGTAGGGGGAGGGTGCTCGGTGGCTCATCTTTGGCCGGGCTGGTCGCAGTCGCTGTCGTGGTCGGCGTGCTGCAGATGGGGGCGGAGTGAGGATCGTGAACTGGAGATGAGCACCGGGCTTCGCAGGCCGGCGAGGGACGCGAATATCTTCAGCATGTAGCGCCCGGGTGCAAGTGCGCGGCCGTGGAGACGCCCGCTGAACCGCAGGCTGTTGGTGCCGGCGCGATCGTGGTGCGAGAAGGTGCCGACGAGCGTGAGCTTGCTGCAGCGGCCGTGCGGGCCGACGCAGCGGAACACCCGGAAGGTGGTGTGCGCCGCGAGCGTGTCGCGGTAGCGGATCAAGGTGCCTGCATCGCCGCGGGTTGGGTTCATGGGGCCGTGGGTGCCGGCCAGGAATGCGTGCGGGGTCAGCTTTAGCTTGCTCAGGCGAGGCGGGCTAGGCGCGGATCCCAGCGGGGCTGGCTTGACCGTGTACGTGATCTGCGTGCTTGCTGACTGCCCGTCGGTGCTCGTGGCGGTGACCGTGTAGGTGTGGGCGCCCAGGGTGGAGGTGTCCAGATGCCCCTACCCGCCACTCGTTGTCGCGTCGCCGTCATGGTCGTTGCAGGAGGCGAGCCCCGGGCCGTCGGTCCCGTCCGTACAGGTGAAGCTCGTCGGCACCGACTGCCCCAACGCGTAGGCCCCGCCCGCCGCGGGCGAGACAATCGACGCCGACGGCGCAGCGGCGACCGTGTAGCTGATCTGGCTAGTTCTGCTCTGCCCGTCGCTACTGGTGGCGGTGACGGTGTACGTGTGAGTGCCCAGGGTGGAGGTGTCCAAATGTCCCGATCCGCCACTGGCCGTATCCGTGCCAGTGCTGTCATCGCACGCGGACAGGCCCGGACCGTTGGTTCCCTCGGTACACGAGAAGCTCGTCGCCACTTGCTGGCCAAGCGCGAAGGTCTGCTTATCCGCCGGTGAGGTGATCAGCACCGAGGGCAAGGCGGCGACCGCGAACGACTGCTGCTGCTGGGGGGCCGCGTCGTAATTGTTGTTGCCGGCCTGGTTGGCGTCGATCACACACGCCCCGACGCCGGTGAACGACACCGTCTTCCCCGACAAGTCGAACGAACACACCCCCGGGTCGCTCGAAGGGTCCACGCTGAACACGACCGGGTTCCGCCGTACCCGCCGCCCGTCGCCGCCGGCGTATAACTGCCGCCAAACACCGCCGGACTCGGCGGGCTCGACGTGAACGCGATCGTCTGCGCCAGCTTCATCACCGTCACCGGCTCATCCGCGGGGCCGCTGCTCACCGGGTTGTTGTCGGCGTCGCCGTTGTAGGTCGCGATCCAGTAGTCGGTCCCGGCCACGATCGTCGTATAGGCCTTGCCGACCGCGGTCCCGCCGCTCAGCGGTTCGGTATCGGTGAACAGCGGCGACCCCGTCCCGTTCGGGTTGTCGTACAGGTTGAACGTGACCGTCCCGCCCGGGTGATCTCCGCCGGACACCGTCGCCTTGTCCGCGACCGACCCGCCCACCGTCACCGAGCCCGGCTGCTGGGTGGTGCTGATCGCGGGCGTGGCCGGCAAGATGCTCACCGGCTCATCGGCGGCAACGGTGCTCACCATGTTGTTGCTGGCGTCGCCGTTGTAGGTCGCGATCCAGTAGTCGGTCCCCGCCGCGATCGTCGTATAGGCCTTGCCGGTCGCGGTCCCGCCGCTCAGCGGTTCGGTATCGGTGAACAGCGGCGACCCCGTCCCGTTCGGGTTGTCGTACAGGTTGAACGTGACCGTCCCGCCCGGGTGATCTCCGCCGGACACCGTCGCCTTGTCCGCGACCGACCCGCCCACCGTCACCGAGCCCGGCTGCTGCGTGGTGCTGATCGCGGGCGTGGCCGCCAACTCGACCGCCCCGATGTCGGTGCCGTCCCCGCCCGTCGGCCTGGGCTTACCATTGTCGACCGTCCGGGGATCCCCGCGCTGGTCGGTGGTCAGCCCCGCCGCGGCATTGCCCTGGTCTATCACCGGGCTTGTGCTCGATGGGAGCATCGTCTGGGTCGGGCCCCCTGTTGGGCCCCAGCGCCCCGAGCTGCGGATCGACGCCGGTGATCAGCGCCTGCGAGCTCAGCAGGGGCGCGTTGCCCGGGTTCTGAATCAGGCTGAAGGTGTCGTTGAAGCCGCCGGTGGTCGAGGTGGCCGGGCGGAAGAGGTCATTCGGGACACCGTTGGCGCTGTTGTCAGCCACGATCGTGCTGTTAATCGCCGCCGTGGCGCTGTCATGGATTGAGGAAGTGCCGTACTGCGCAAGGTAGATGCCGCCACCGCTGCTGGCGGCGGTGTTCCCGGCGATGGTCGAATTATCGAAGCTGATCGAGCCAGGGGACACGAGCGTCGGCCGGCCGAGGGAGTTCGGGTAGCCGACGCTGACCCCGCCGCCATCGGTGGCGCTGTTTCCGCTGATCGTCGAGTCGACCACGTCAACCGGCGTGGCGAGCGGACGAACGATCAGCATCCGGCGCCCGAGCTAACTGCGCCAGCCGGCGTTGCCTCTGATCGTGCTGGCCTGCACCGTGACCGACATTGAAGTGGTGAGGTCGGAGCCGATCATGATTCCCGCCCCCTGTGCCGCCTGGTTCCCGGAGATCGTCGAGTCCTGCACGAGAAGCGGGGCCTTGTGGGCGGCAGCTAAGGGACTGCCGATCGCAATCAGCCCGCCGCCATCGCCTCCCGCGGTGTTATCCGAGACCGTCGAGTGGTCGATCGTCACGCCGTACATGCTCTGCGTGAATACGCCGCCGGCGGTGGTGATGGCCGTGTTGCCCGAGACCGTCGAGTCGGTGAGCGAGAGGGAGCCCTCAGAGGCTCCGATCCCGCCCGCGCCACCCTTGGTCGCGTGGTTGTCGTCGATGTGGCTGCCGGTGATCGAGATCTTGTCGTTGCTGGAGATCCCGCCGCTCCCCTAGGCGCTGTTGCCGCTGATCGTGCTGTTCTCGATCGTCATCGTGGGCCCGTACTTGGCGGTGAAGATCGCGCTGCCGATGCCAGCGGAGGTGTTGCCGGTGATCGTCGAGCCGGAGATCGTGAAGATCTCTTGCGCCTGCTGTACATCCTGCCGCCGCCCACTGCGGCGGTGTTGCCGCTGATCGTGTCGTTGGTCAGCGTCAGCGGTGAACTGCCGTCGGCGATCGCCCCGCCCTTCATGCTCACCGAGCCGCCCGTGAGCGTCAGGCCGGAGATTGACACCGCCGGGTGGCCCGTGGCCGTGCTCATCTCGAAGATGCCGGTTTTCGTTGCACCCGAGACGGAAAGCGTGCCCGCGCCCGGCCCGTTGATGCTCAGGCCGCCGGGATCGGTGATGTTGATCGCGCCCTTGGTCGGGTCGAGCGCGATCGTCCCGCTCAGTCCGGTCAGGTCGATCGTGTCGGACGTGCCCGCGGTGCCGTTGGCGTTCGCGGCGCTGATCGCATCGCGCAAGGTGCACTCGCTGGAGGTGCACGTTCCGGGACCGTTGTCGGCCGTCGTCGTGACCGTGTAGGTGGCAGCCTCGGCGCTGGCCGCGAATACTGCCGTGGCGCCCAACGTGGCGCCCGCGACGAGCACGCGGCGCTTCGCCGTACTCAGGCGGCGACGCTCGCGCGCAACTCGCCTCGCATGTGCACGTCTGAACGAGCGGGCCGACACGCGTTCTCCTTCGCACCTAAGGACTTGACCGGCAATCGGCACCCTACTCCGCGGGCCAGCGCTCCGCAACCGGCACTCTCGGCCGGCACGGATAGGATCAGCGGGATCGCAGGCTCGGCTGGCGAAACCACCATCGAGGTCGTGCGCGGCCGGCTCGATCATGCACGAAAGCCGCGGAGCTGGTCTCATTCTGGTCCGCTCAGGGGGCTCAGTCCCCACCGAGGCGATGAAGCGACGCCTTCCTGACGTCGTCTGCATCCTGCGGCGCGACGGCGCAGATCGCTGGGAGTAGTTCCGTGTTCGTCCCGAGGAGGTAGGGCCGATTGGCGGCCGGCGCTTCTGGATCTACCGCAGCCTGCTCGACCCGCCGTCGCCGACCGGGCGCCGGAAATGCTCCGGGCGACGTTCACCACACTCGAGGCGGAGTTCGATGGCGCGGCTGGGTCGCCGGTCGGCCTGTGCGTGGTGGTGGGGCCGCCGAGGACCGAGAGCGGCGCCGTCCAGAGGCCCGGTCGGCCCCCCGGCGGTGTACGCGGGTCCCCGACGACGGACGGCAGCTCAGCATCGGCTATTTCGCCGACGGCTTGATCACCCAGCCTGGTACAGCCAACTGGCCCGACCCCCGCCAATAACACTCGGCGATCCCCAGCGCGATTATCGGATCGTCCTGTTCGCGGCGCAGCGCCGCGTCACCGCCGACGACGTCGTCGAGTTCTGGACCCGAGCGGGTGTGCTCGCGCAGCCCGAGGCGCAGCGGCGCGTGGCGGAGTCCCGCTCGTGGCCACCGACCGAGCAGGGAGGCCGGTAGGAGATCTCCACCTCCTTACTGCGCCACAACGAGCAGCTGCGGACCGAGCTGTGGTACATGCGGGCATTCGTCGCCCCCGAGCACCGTCGGGCGCCCGCGATCCGGCTATCTGGCGGCCCAGGACAGGCTCACCGAGCGGTTCCAGAGCGGCGCGGATCGGCGCGGGATCGGGGTCCATCTTCCAGACCGAAAGCGACATCTGCCAGCGGTTCTTTCCCCAGGCGGTCTGGCCGCGACCTAAGTCGCCCTTCATCGGTAAACGACACCGGCAGCCATCGTCCGCGTCCACTACTTCCCAGGAGCACTCGCCCCCGAGCCGGTTAGGCGAAGCCCGTTTTGGCGCCCGGATGACTTCTACGGCAGCGCGTAAGACTGCGGGGTGGTCAGGTCACTCGGCCTCGGCGATCTCCGGAAAGCGCCGCCGGGCAGGAAGGCGACGTCGAAGATCTCCTGCACGAGATCCTCGAAGCGCAGGAAGCCGCATCGTCCCCGAGCGCAGGTCGACCATCCACACGCCGCACTGGCGCTCGCTGCAGACGGTGGGTCACCGGCAGGTCGGCGAACGTCGAGGACTCGCGGATCTGCGAGAGGCCGACGAACGCGGTGTCGCCGACGAAGGCCAGCCCGCGCGTGAACCCGGGCAGTTCGGCGACGATCTCGACCGTCCCGCCGCGGGTCGGCGACGCACAGCGCGCCCGTCCCGGACTCCAGCAGCCACAGCCGCCCCCGATGCCAGCGCGGCGAGTGGGGCATCGACAGCCCGGCGATCGCCATCTCGGAGCAGGCCACGTCGATCAGCACCCCGCCGTCGGCCTTGCGCGCGCGCCAGCCGCCGGCCGGTCGGTGGTGCCCAGGGCGGTGACGTAGGCCACCCGGTCGTCGCGGACCGCCAGGCCGTTGAGGTGGCAGCGGTCCTCGGGCGCCAGCGCGGAGATGAACGGCGGCGCCCAGCGCGGGACGAAGCTGTGGGCGGCGTCGAGCGTGGCCAGGCAGGAGAACGCGGTGGCCACCAACCACAGCTCACCTCCGGCGAAGGCCAGGTCGTGGACGGCGATGTCACCGGTGACGTGGCGGTTGCGCGGGAGGTAGCAGGCGTCGTGGGTGCCCGGCCGGCGTCGAGCGTGGCCGCGGCCGCGGGCATGTCGCGCAGGTCCCAGACCTCGGTCCGCGTGCCGAGCGCGATCCGCCCCGGCGCCACCGCCATGCCCATCGGCTTGTCGTAGGTAGCGGAAGTGGGTGTTGAGCCCGTCCGTCCGTCGCCCGCGCGCACGACCAGCGGTTGGTCTGGTAGGTGGAGACGAGCAGCGAGCTGCCGGCCTGCTCGAGCGCCCGCGCGAACGTGTCCGTGGACTCGCTGGCGAACGGCGAGGCGCCCCTCCGCGGTGCCGCCCGCGCGCGACGCCGCCTCCACCGGGCTGAGCATCGCCTGGTCATAGCCGATGCCGAGGAAGCCGCACAGGCGCTGGAGCTCGCCCGCGGGTCGGCTAGCAGGCGCTCGCGCTCCACTCGGCACCCCCGCTCGGGCCCGAGCGGCGCGAGCTCCTCGGGAGAGGGCTCGTCCTCGTGCCCGGCAAGGAAAACGAACCTGCCGCCGGAAACGGCGTTGGCCAGAGCGGCAAGCGAACCGCTCCCGACCGTCGCAATTGTCAGGTTCGAGCTCGCACTGAGCGAGTCGGCCAAGGACCGGGTCTCGGTGCCGGGCGACGCGACGATAAACACGGTGATCGCGGCGCCGGTCACGGCGGCGAGGCTAGCGCCTTGCCTTACTGGCGAGCCGCGCACGGACGCTAGCGACTGCACGGCATGCGAGCGGCGGGCCGGGGTGAGGGAACGAGAAGGGAACGAACACCTGTATTTACTAACGCCCAAGCAGGCCCGCATTGACCTGGGTTGACCCCACCCGCGTGGCGGCGAAGCCAGCGCCGCCCAAAGACAACTCGCGTCAAACAGGCTCGGGGAGCGCTTCAGTCAGCAGTAGCGGAGAGGGAGGGATTCGAACCCTCGTAGGATCGAAAGGCCCTAACCGGTTTTCGAGACCGGCGCAACTGACGCCGGAAGCCCTTGCAATAAGGGAACTCGGTAAGGGGGAACGAAAAGGGAACGGCATGCCATCTACTGTTGACGCGCGCCAGGCGTCCGGAAGGGGCAACACCCCGGCCATCGCGACCGTCTTCGGGGGAGGCCGCGATCCCTTCTTTGAATTCGCGCAGGGTGTGCCAGATGGCGCGGCCAGTCTGAGGCAGCCGCCTCGGTCCGAGGAGGAGCAGCGGGACCCCTCGGAGGATCGCGAGGTTGGTCGGCGTGAATATGGTGCGTGATCATCGATATGTGCCGGGGGTGACCACGTCGGCGTAGTAGAGGAAGTGCGCGCGGGTGTATGCGCGGTTTCCGGTGATGTTCGGGTTGACGATGGGGCCGAGCTTCAGGTTCGGGGCTAGTTGGGCTGGCCTGCGGCCGGTCGCGGGCGACTGAAAATCTTGGGTCATTCTGGGGTCGCCCTCGACGCCGTTCAGCGCTTGGTGCCTGTGAGCCCGAGGCTAGTTTGGCGTGCGGGTCTCCCCGGGGTTCCGCACTGTTGCCAAGAGCACGCCTGTCAACCTCGTTAGTTCTCAGAGGCCCCTGGGCGACGATCTTGTCGATCGTGTTCAAGGAGGCCGGATGGAGACGGTGGTCGAGCGCCCGGCGGCGCTGGATGTGCATAAGGAGCAGGTGACCGCGTGCGTGCGGGTGCCCGGGCGAGTGGCGGGCCGCGAGCAGCACGTGGCGGAGTTCCCGACGACGGTGGCGGGGCTGTTGACGCTGCGCGATTGGCTGGCGGCGTTCGGCGTCCGCAGGTCGCGATGGAGGCGACCGGCGTGTTCTGGAAGCCGGTGTGGGCGATCCTCGAGGACGAGTTCGAGTGCTCGCTGGTCAACGCTCCCCACGTCAAGCAGGTTCCCGGTCGCAAGACCGACGTCAAAGACGCCGAATGGCTGTGCCAGCTCGCTGAGGCCGGCCTGCTGCGGGCGAGCTTCGTGCCGCCCAAGCCGATCCGAGAGCTGAGGGATCTGACGAAGAGCCGGACAGACTGCGTGAGTTGCGCCGATCTTGGCCCGCTCAGGCGGTCGTCATCGAGCCGACGCATCCGCTTGTCGGTCGCACGCTTGCGGTGGAGGGGCGTCGGACGGTGGGCGGAGAGCTCTGCCTGCTGGTGCGCCTGCCTGATGGGTCGGCCGGAACGGTCGCGCTGAGCGCGACGACCCTGGGCGGGAGGGCGCCGGCGGGCGGAGGGGCGTTCCTTTCTGCTGCGGGCGTGCGTCGCTTACGCGCGCTCCTCGCGGCGGGCAGCTGCGACCGCGGCGGCGCATAGGCTCACCTCCAGAGAAGTGCGACCAACTCTAGGAGGTGAGCCCGGTGAGTGGGTTGAAGTCTACGTCCCCGCAGTTGTCGCTGCCAGTCGGGGATGATGGGATGGCGCGAGTGTGGGAGGCGATGAGCTTGCAGGCACGCGAGCGCGTGTTGCGACTGGTGGCGAGTGTCATCGGTCGGGCGGTGGCCGGTGAGGAGCAGGAGGTGAGCAATGACCGGCAAGGTTGAGCGTGTGCACTTGCGTCGCGCGGCGTATGTGTATGTCCGCCAGTCGACGATGGCGCAGGTTGAGCGCAACACCGAGAGCTTGGAGCGTCAGTACGAGCTCGTCGATCGCGCGGTTGCGCTCGGCTGGGCCGCAGCTGACGTGGTGGTGGTCGATCGTGATCTCGGCGTGTCGGCGAAGAGCACGACCGGCCGGGAGGGGTTCGAGCGGCTGGTGGCCGACGTCGGCTTGGGCAAGGTCGGACTCGTGCTCGGAATCGAGGTCTCTCGTTTGGCGAGACGCAACGCTGACTGGTATCAGTTACTTGACCTGTGTGCACTCACGGATACGTTAATCGCCGATAATGATGGTGTCTATCACCCCGGGCTTCACAATGACAGGTTACTCCTCGGCCTCAAAGGCACGATGTCCGAGGCTGAGCTGCACGTGCTGCGCACGCGGATGCGTGAAGGGGCGCTGCACAAGGTGGCCAAGGGTGAGCTGCGGTTCAAGCTGGCGGCTGGGTTTGATTACGACAAGCTCGGGCGGGTGCGGATCACCGCTGATGAGGCGGTCAGGGATGCGATCGCGACGGTGTTCGCGTACTTCGATGAGGCGGCCAGCGCTCGACAGGTGATGCTGCGTTTGGTCGCCGAGCAGCGCCAGCTGCCGCGCCGAGCGCTGAGCGACGGTCGGGTGCGCTGGGCGCCGGCGTCCTACCGGGCGGTGCACGACATCCTCACCAACCCGTGCTACGCCGGCGTGTATGCGTTCGGGCGAAAACGGCTGCAGCGGACGCTCGTTGATGGGGTGGTGCGCGAGCGGCTGGTGCTCGCGCCGCGCGAGGAGTGGCACGCTTTCCTGATCGGCCATCATCCGGGATACATCACCGTGGAGCAGTACGAGGCCAACCAGGCGCGGTTGCGGGCCAACTTCTCGGCCCCGCGCGGGGACGCGCTCGGCGCAGCGCGCGAGGGCCGCGCGCTGCTGCAGGGGCTGGTGCGCTGCGGGCGCTGCGGCCGGCGGATGCAGGTCTCATACAGCGGCCAGTCGCTCTCGCCACGCTACAGCTGCACCCGCGGCCGGGGTATGTACGGCACGGCCAGCTGCCAGACCGTCGGGGGCAGGCGGATCGAGCGGTTGGTCACAGACGCGGTCTTCCAAGCGCTCGCGCCGGCAGCGATCGACGCCACCCTGCAGGCGATCGAACAGCTGACAGATGCCCACCAGGCGCGTGTCCGCTCAGCCGAGCTGGAGCTCGAGCGCGCCCGCCAGGACGCCAACCGCGCCCGCCGTCAGTTTGACCGGTGCGAGCCCGAGAACCGGCTTGTCGCGCGCACGCTGGAGAGCGAGTGGGAGGCGCAACTCCAGAACGTGCAGCGCGCCGAGCAGCAACTCGACGCGGTCCGCGCCCGCCGACCCGAACCGCTCAACGAGGAGGAGATCGCCTGGTGCCGACACGCCGGGGCTGATCTGCAAGCGGTGTTCGACGCGCCGACCACTACCCACCGTGACCGCAAGCAACTGCTGCGCGCGATGATCTGCGAGGTCATCCTCACCGTGCAACGCGAAGACCAACGCGCGCTGGTGCGGATCGTCTGGGAGGGCGGCGCGACGACCGATCACGAACTGACACTGATCAAAGCCGGCCATCACGCCGCCACCGACCAGGACACACTCGAGCTCGTCCGGCGCCTCGCCAGGGATTACCCCGACCACCAGATCGCCGGGATCCTCGCCCGACAGGGAAGAGTGACCGGTGCCGGCAAGCCATTCACCGCACACCGCGTCCGCTCACTACGCCACCACCATCAGATCCCAGCGGCCCAACAACGCACACCCCCGCCCGGCACCGAGGCAGTCACCGTCGCTCAAGCCGCCAAAGCGCTCGGAGTGTCAACCGCGACCGTGCACCGCTGGCTGCGCGAAGGGTTCATCACCGGCGCGCAGATGACCCGCAATGCGCCCTGGCAGATCCACATCACGCCCGAGCTACGCGCCCGCGTCCGCCAGCACGCCCCCGAGGGGTGGCTCCCGCTCGCCGACGCGGCCGCCGCGCTCGGGCTCGCCCGCCAGACCGTGTTGCACAAGGTCCAACGCGGAGAGCTCCCCGCCATCTACGCCCAGCACGGCAAGCGAAAAGGCCTCCGAATCCAGGTAAATCCCAGCCAAGCTGGACTATTTGACAACGACCGCCGAAAGGAGAAGCAGTGCTGACGGAACCTGACCCGGTATCGCAAGACGCAGATCCAGGAGCGCTCCCGGGAGGCCAACCGGCTCCACAAAGCGCTCGAGGACACCGGGATCAAGCTCGACTGCGTCGCGACCGACATCCTCGGTAAATCGGGCCGGGCGATGCTCGACGCGCTCGTGGCCGGGACGACCGATCCCGAGGTACTCGCCAATCTCGCGAAGGGGAAGCTGCGCGCCAAGCTCCCCGCGCTCAAAGAGGCGCTGGAGGGCCGCTTCGATCACCTCCATGCCGTCTGGATCGGGGCGATCCTCGCCCACCTGGACTTCCTCGATCAGCAGATCGCGGGCCTCAGCGAGGCGATCGGCGAGCAGATCGCCCCTTTCGAGAAGGCCGTTGAGCTGCTGTGCACCATCCACGGCGTTCAACGGCGCACCGCCGAGGTGATCATCGCCGAGATCGGCGTCGACATGTCGGTGTTCCCAACCGCCAAGCACCTCGCCTCCTGGGCTGGGATGTGCCCCGGCAACCACCAATCCGCCGGCAAACGCCGCTCCGGCAAAACCCGCAAAGGCAGCAAGTGGCTGGACTGGGCCCTCGAACAAGCCGCGATGGCCGCGATCCGCACCACAGACTCCTACCTCGCCGCCCAATACGTCCGCCTCAGACCCCGCCGCGGTCACAAGAAAGCCCTCGGCGCCATCAAACACTCGATCCTCGGGCGCTCGCGTACGCGCGCGCCGCGGCGGCCACGCGCAACTGAGCCCCGAATTTGGGCGCTTCACGGTCGCAGCATTTTTTTCGCTATGGCAGGGGAGCTTTTGACCGCCGACCCGGTACCTGCCCTGTAGAAGCCCAAGAGACCCAAAGGAAGGGACAGCTATGAGCATCGAGCAGGCGGTCCAGGAGGCAGCCCACGCCTCAGACGCACAGCTGCGCAAGTCATACGAGGTGGCGCTCGCGCACGGCGCGGCTGACACCGGCTGCCGGGCCGACGAGGAGCGTCTTTGCGGGACTCTCCGACTGATGACGCTGGCGATCCAGCGGCTGCCGGATCTGGCGATGATCGCCCAGCTATTGCACATGGATAGCGAGGACCGCGTGGTCCTTCGGGCCGCGCACGACGTCACCGGCGGCGCGCTGCGGCTCGGGCACCGGGCGCTCGAGACGCACGGGCGTGACGTGGGCTACGAGATCGGCGCGTGGATGGACGACGCGCTATTCATCGCCGCCGTGGAGCTCGCCGGCGAGCCCGACGACGAGGTGCCGGTCGTGATCGGGCAGGTGCGGCTAGCGACCTTGGCCCTGACGCAGGCCGCGGCCGCGATCGCAGAGGACCGGATGCTCGTCCCCGACCGGCTCGCGCACAGCCTCGGGTATCTGCTCGTGATCTATGTGATCGCCGAGCGACTGGACATGGCTGCAACCCGATTCCGGCAAGGAGACGAACCATGACCTCCAACCCCGCTGCCCTGATCGCATGCGAGTCAGTCCTCGCGCCCGATCCTTGAACAGCTCACCACGGTGCTCGACGAACACTCGGCGAACTTCGCGGGTCCCGTCGCCGAGGCGCTGGACCGGCTGCAGTCAACCGCTGCCGATACGAGCATGACGATCTCGGCCGCGATCCTCGAGACGCTCGGGCCGGTACCACCCCGGCGCCGCTGGGCTCTCGTAGAACGCCCGGATCTGGGTTACCGGTAAGAACCGTGTCACGAACGGCAAACGAGAGCTTCCAGTAGGAACCGCGCACCGTTACTACTGGAAGCTCGCGCGCCCACTCCGCCAGCTGCGGCACCGCGGCACGCAACCGCTCACGGGTCTCCAACAGCCGTTCCAGGTAGGCATAGAGGTCAGGGAGGTGCGACGGGTCGGTCCGGAAGTGCTCACAGCCAAGGCACTGGTGGCTGAACGGGCAGTGCGCGCCGAGCGCGCGGACGTTGTGCTGCTCGGTGCAGTAGCCGAGCGGGACCGGGATCCGTCCGATCTCCTCCCGCAGCCGCTCGGACTCCATGAGCTCGGCATGGAATCCGGTCCGGCGGCCGTTGCGATCCATCGTCAGCGGCGCGACGCGCTCGATCGCTTCGCGCTTCCGCTGCCACGTGACCCGGTAGTAGATCTGCGTGGTCGCGGTCGTGCGGTGGTCCATCAGCTTCTGCAACGTGTCGATCGGGACACCGGCGTCAGCGTGCCGCTGCGCGTAGCTATGGCGCAGCGCGTAGAGATAGACGTGCTCGCGACCGTACTCGCTGCCGTCCTCATCCAGCAAAGGCGGGATCCGCTTGATCCACTTCGTGACGCGGTTGCTCAGCGTCGGCGAGGTCATCGCCAGGCGGCCGGTCGGGTTGCCGCGCCGGCGCGGCAACAACGGCAGCCTCGAGAAAGGGATCTCAGGGAACCGCTCCCGCAACCGCCGCTGCTGCGCCTCGATCAGATCCGCGGTGTCCTGATTGATCGGCAGGCTCGCCCACTTCGTGGGCGGCTTCTCGCGCCGATAACGCAGCACTGGCCGCCTGTGCTTCCCGCCGCCCGGCGCGGGCTCCTCGTCATAGCGCAGGCAGTCGGCAGGGAGGTGGCAGATCTCACCTGGGCGCCGGCCGGTGTGCGCGATCAGCTCGAACGCGACTCGGTACTCGTGGTAGATCCGATCCAGCGGGGAGAGGAGCTCCCGGTCCAGTAGCTGCGCGAGCACGACGCGGGGGAGCGCCCGGCCGGGCTCGTCGGGATCCCGCACGGTGCGCCACGGCAGATCCTCGTGATAGAGCTGGAACCCGCCGCCGATCCCCGCAGCCGGCTGACCCGGGCCGGCGAGGTGACGGCGGGCGAACTGCACCGCACGCCGGGTCGAGCTCGCCACGATGTGTCGCCGGTTGTCCGCCGGCACCCGGCTCTGCAGCCAGGAAAGGAACCCGGTCATGTCCTCGCGCGTCAGCACGCTGGGCTGCTCGCCGCGGTCCTCGCGCGCGTGGAGATAGTCCGACAGGTGGCCGAGCCAGCGGACGTCCTGCTGCGCGGCCTGCGTCCGCACCTTTCCCATCCGCTCGATCGTCCAGCCCTTCGCGGCCTCGCGCAGCCACCGCTGGTGGATGTGGGTGAAATCGATCCTGCGGTGCTCGCGGATCCCGAACACGCCGAGATCCCACACATCCTTCAGCCGCTCCTCCTCCGGCGTCGACGTCAGCCTCCTGGCGGCGATCATCGCGACCTCGACCACCCGCCGCGACTGATAAGTGCCCGGCAGCCGCGTCATGTCCAACACCGACCCCACGCCCGAGCGCGCGACATCAGCCCACGCCATCCCAAGCCTGTCCGGCGGCGTGATCCGCGCATACGGCTCGATCAGCAGCTGGAACCCCGCCAACAGCTGCCACTCGACCAGCTCCGGAAGCTCGGGCATTACCGCGCGTCGGCCGTCAAGCTCAGGTCGCCACGGACCCTCAGCGACGAACCGCTCCAAGCTCGGGCGCCGATCGGGCGGGTGTTTGCGCCAGCGCCGGCGACAGACCCCGCACAGCCGCTCGTCGGTCGTAGCCCACCGCTGACACCGGTGGACGAGACAGCGCCCGAACGTCCGGCGCGGCCAAGCCGGCGGGTAGCGGTCATCCCCGTTGACGAACGCCTCGATCGTCTGGCCGCGATCGTGGCGCATGCGGCTGCACTCCGAGCACAGCCCACTCGCCTGCGCAGCCCGCTCATGACCCGGGGTCCTGCACACGAGGCACAGCTGCTGCTCGCGCTCGGCCTGAGCGAGCCGCAGCATCGGCATTGCCTTGAACTCCTCTAGCGTCAGCGGCGCAGACCGGTAGCCACGCAGCCGAGCGAGATAGTTCCTCGCGCACTGATCGCACAGCCCGAGCGTCCGCGCCCGATCATAGGAGCCCGCGCGCGGGCACCCGCGCCGCTGGCACGACTGATAACCGAACAGCGGATCGTCCGCCGGCGGCATGAACACCCGCCGCTCCGGATCCCAACCCCGCGCGACCAGCGCCTTCAGATCCACCCTCGCCCTCAACCGCGCAAGCTCCACCGACCCGGCCGTTGGCGCCGCCACCACCGCACGCGCGGCCGCCGTCACCTCGCCGCTCCGGGCGTCGAGATCGGCACCGCGACACTCTCGACGGCCGCACGCAGCCGCTCCCGCGACGTGCGCGCGTAACGGCGCGTCGTCTCCACCCGAGCATGACCGAGGATCATCTGAACCTCATCAAGCGCCCGGCCAGCCTCAACAAGCTCCGTCCCGAGCCCATGCCGGAACTGATGCGGGGTCACCACCCGGTCGATCCCGGCCCGGCGGCCGAGCGCCGCGACGACCTCCCGCGCGCGGCCGTCCGTCATCGGCCGCCCAACCTCGCCACCAGCCACGTTCACAAAGACGAAATCCGACCGCGCCGCCGCCGGCACCCGATCACGCTCCACGCAATACGCCGCATACACCCCGACGACCGTCGCGTGGACCGGCACGACGAGCTCCTGCCGGCGCTTGCTCAACGCCGAGTTCTCGTTGTCCTCCCGCCGCACCACATGCAGATGCGGCCCCCCGACCGAGCAGCCGACCGGCCGGGAATTCTCCATCAGATGCAGATCGCTGCGCCGCAACCCCAGCGCCTGCCCGATCCGCACCCCCGTCAACGCGAGCATCGTGATCAACAGCTTGTCGCGCAAACACGCCGGCGCGGCCATCATCGCTGCGTACTCCTCAAGCGTCGTCGTTCGCGGCTCACTCTCACCCGACCGTCGCAGCGTGTGCACCGGCCTGGCGACTAGCGCGGGCAGATCCTCCAGCCACGGCATCGCCCCGGCAGCTGGCTCCACAACGTCATACAGCAGCTCGGTAACCGAGCTCGGCACCGCTCCATTCCTGACCTGGTGGCGGTAGAAGCTGCGAACGCAGCCCATGATGTCCGCCACCCGATCAACGCTGCGTGCACAGCCGTGGCCGCGACCGACCCGACCGATCGGCGACGTGCGCAAGTGCAACTGGAACATCCCGAGATTCCGCGCACACGCCACGAGGTCCGCAAACAAACCGCGCTCCAGAGTCCAACCCCCGAACTCGACCAAACCCGACGCGTACTGCGCAGTCGTCTTCTCCGACCGGCCGCGGCCAAACCGCTCCTCAAACAAGAACCGATCAAACGCCGGCACCAGCTCGAACCCGCCGTCAACGACCGACCAATACCTCACCCCGGAGGGAAGGTCCACCCGCTGCCGCTGAAACGGCCCCTGCACGAACGACAACGACACCACGGCCACCGGACGCACACCCAGAAAGACCCCCGCCGGCACCCCCGAGGCTCCTGCGGAGCGACAACGAACTACACCTCAAGCCCGGCAGAAAGCGTGCGAGTAACTGACGTCCCGCTCGCGCCCGGCGGCCGGGCCTACCTCGTCGAGCGCGAGCTCGAACAAGACGGGAACGCCGCGCTACACGCGCTCGTGGCCGATTACATCGACCAAGGGCAGCGCCATGGCGAGATCCCGATGCACGTTCCCCTCAGCCGGTACCTTGCGCACATCGAGGAGTAAGCCATCAGCCCGCCTCGATCGGCGCACAGGGATGCCTACAACGATCCGATCACCAGCTACCCCGAGGATCTGAAGCGGCCGCTCGTTTGCGGCCTGCTGACACGTTTCTTCACCAGCCCCTGTAGCGCCACGCAACACGGTGCTTGCATGCTCCCCTCACGGAAAGGACGTCCATGACCACCCCACAGCAACGGATTGCCGCGCGGATGCGGCAGAGACGCGAGGAACTCGGCATTTCCCAGGACGAGGCCGGGCATCGTCTCGGCGTGACGCTGCGGACGTACGCACGCTGGGAGCGCGGCGAGAGTCACGGATACCTGACCCAGCTGGCTGCCGTCGCCGTGGCGCTGGAAACCACCGAGTCCGAACTACTCGGGGGAGAAGACGCAATCACCGCGCGGCCAACAGTGGACAACCTCGCCGCTAAGCTCGATGAGCTGGCCCACGAACTGCGTGAACTGCGTGAGGATCTCGGACCTCTCATCAACGGTGGCCGTATGTTCCAGCCTGACGGCGCTTCCTTAGGTTGACAAGGAGAAGCGCGCTCGGCAGGGCGCCGCGAACTCCGACTGGGTTGGCGGCGGGAGCGGCCTCCTCCTCGCACTGCTCGATAATGGCCGTTATGTCGAATAGACCTGCAAATCGCCCAGATTTTCAGAGGCCATTATGTAGCCTACGCGTTGCCCGATAACGACTTTCGGGCTATGCGGTGCGGTCGTAGACGCTGTGCCCGTCGTCGAAGTACGCCTCGAAGACGTGTTGATACACAGCGTCGCACTTCTGGGCGTAGATCTGCCTCGTGTATTTGTCCGGGAGACGGTCGAGCGTCTCCTCGACCGCGACCCGGACGGCGGCCCGCGTGTGCTGCTCCTTCCGCCAGTCGAGCACGAGCTTGTCGCGCTTCAGGACGGCGAGGACTTCCTCGGCGACGCGCTTGACCTGCTGTTCCTCGTCGGCGGTGAGGCTCGGTCCCGGGCGAGTTAGAAGGTCGAACACAGCGAGCTGCTCCTCGGTCAGGCTAGCTGAGACCGCGCGTGCCTCCTCCTCGGTCAGGGAGTTGCTGAGCTTGACGAGCTCGTCGAAATACTGCTGGACGTTCAGGCTGCCCGCGTTGTACTGGTCGAGTAGCCGCTGAAAGCGGTCGTACAGGTCGACGCGGGTGGGGTTGAGCCGGGTCAGGTTGATGATCCGAGCGGTAAGCATGGAGCGGAGCTTCTGAGCGGCGGTCCGCTGACGACCGCTGGCGAACATCGTCTTGACGGCGTCCCAATCCACCTCGCTGAGATCCATGAGGGACTTGCGCTCCTCGGAGCCGATGAGGTAGGCGTTGGCGGCAACCGACTCGACGAGGAGCTGCTCGATCTGGGCCATAACCCCAAATACCTCGGGGCGTCCCCCGGCCTCCGCGATGCGGTCCATGACGACCCGAATGACCTTGCGGATCGGCGCGAACTCGTTGGCGCGCTCGTCCGGGAGGATCGCTTTGAAGAGACGCTCCACGCGGGTGGCGCGCTCAAGGAAGCTTGACCTCTCCTCGTCCGAGAGCATGAGTTGGTCGCTCACGTCCTTCAGCGCCTCGACCCACTCGAACTGGCGCAGCGTGGTGATGCGGTCGAGGTCCACTTCCCGCGCCTGGCAGAAGCGCCAGATTTCCTCGATGGCGTCGCGGAGGGCTTCGACGAGGGCGTCCTTCTCCTCGACCGGGAGCACGGTCTGGCCAAGCGCTCCCGTGCTCGCGTAGATCGCAAGCGCCTTATGGAGATTGCTGAGGACATCGACATAGCCGACGATTAGGCCATTGTTCTTACCGGGGAAGACTCGATTGGCCCGCGTGATCGTCTGCATCAGTGCCTGGTTGCGCATGGGCTTGTCGAGGTAAATGGTCGAGCACGACGGAACGTCGAACCCGGTCGTCCACATCGAGCAGACGAAGGCGATGCGGAGCGGGTCCTGTGCGTCCTTGAAGCGCCCTTCCAGGTCCTCCTCGACCATGCGCTTGCGGATTGGCCGGATGTCGATCCCTCGCTCGGCCATCTCGGCGACCTCGTTTTGCGACTGGGAGATCACGACAGCCATGTCGGTGCCCCGCATGAAGGCGATCTCCTGTTCGACAAGGTCGCGGTCATCGGCCGTGAGCTTCCCCGACGACAGGCGCCCCTCGCTGCGCTGCAACCGTGCCTCCCAGGAGGCTTGGACCTTCAGGTACGTGCGAACGGCCGTGGCCTTGTCGATGGAGACGACCATCGCCTTGCCCTGGAAGCCCCGTCCGAGAAAGTGGTTGACGATGTCCTTGCCGACCCGATCGAGCCGATCCTCGCGGGTGATCAGCTCGTACTGCTGGCCGAGGAGGCGGGCGAGCTTCCGCTCCTGCTCCGGATCGAGGTCGGCTCCCTCGACGATATCGGTGAGGTCGTTAACGAAGTGCGTATTAGCGAGCTTGAGGGTCGGGATGCGGTTCTCGAAATACAGCGGGACGGTGGCGCCGTCGGCGGTGGAGCCCGCGTAGTTGTAGATCGAGACGTAGTCGCCGAAGACCTCCTTGGTCTTTTCCTCGCCCGCGATCAGTGGCGTGCCCGTGAAGCTGATGAACCCTGCGTTGGGTAGAGCGTTGCGCATGTTGAGCGCCAGGACGTCGTACTGCGTCCGATGGGCCTCGTCGGTGATCACGATGACGTCGTGTCGCTCCGAGAGGACGGGGTGCTGTTCTCCGTGTTCGGTGCGGAACTTCTGGATGAGCGTGAACACATACCGGCGGTCCTCGCGGAGAAGCGTCCGCAGGTGTCGGGATGACGTCGCTCGCGTGTGCTCCTCGACGACGCCGGCAGCGGAGAACTCCTTGTACGCCTGCTCATCGAGGTCGTCGCGATCGGTGACTATGACGAACGTCCAGTTCCCCGGCATCGTCCTCAGCACCTTCTGCGTGAAGAAGATCATCGAGACGGTCTTGCCGGAGCCTTGGGTGTGCCAGAAGACCCCGAGCTTGGCTGGAGGGACCATCGGCTGCTCCGCGACCTGGAGCGGCCCATCCTCCGTCACCGGCACGGCAGCGTTTCGGACCTCCTGCAACCGCGCCAGCGCGTTGTTCACACCGAGGTATTGGTGGTTGCGTGCGACGAGCTTGATGAGCCCTCCAGGCAGCTCCTGGAAGACGGTGAAATTGCCGACGATGTCGAGGAAGCGCTCTGCGCGCACATGCCTCTGATGACAGTCTCAATCGAGACGCGGCCTTCCTCGCCCTCTGAGTTGATCTTCTTCCATTCGAGGAAGTGCTCCCAGGGCGAGGTGATTGTTCCCACCTTCGTCTCGGCGCCGTTCGAGAGCACGATGAAGCCGTTGGGGGCGAAGACCTGGGGGATCGTGTCGCGGTAGTCGGTGAGGTTGTCGTCATAGGCGCGCAGTTAGCTCGCGGGGTGCTAAGCGAAAGCTGACGGGGTCCGGCGCCGTTGCTAGCCGACAGAATTCGTATACACAAGGACTTGTCTACGGTAGGCTCGTCTGTCGGAGCGCATCTTTCGCCCAGCTCATTGCGAGGTCCGAGCTCGGCTTAGCCCATAGGCCGCTCCGCTCAAAGGGGACAGGAGGTCTCATGTAGACGTTGCTGCATCATCTGATACGACGGCCGGCCACCACCTTGGCAGTTCTCGGTGTGTCTGCATCGGCATTTGTGGCTCCGGCGGCCGCGCGAGCGGCGCAGACCCTTGTTGAACGCGGCGGCTTTGAGGCATATCTGCAACACCCGTCGCTCCTGTCATTCAGCGTCGACGGCGATCTCGAGGGCGTACACCTGCAATGGCACCATTGGGGTGCGGGATATGCGATCGCGCACGGTGACATCTATGAGCGGGAGGGATATCCGACATACAGTTCGAGCACGGTGCCCGGAGCGATCAAGCTAGATCGTCGCCGCTGGTGCGAGGGGGACTACTATTACACCCAGGCTGTCTTTTACCCATACGGGACGCTGCCATTCCCGGCACGCACACAGCAGCTACTCACGCCATGCGATGGCGGATAGGCTGAGCATCTCGTCACCCCCCTCGCCGGACTCGCCGCCACGTCCAGGTCGGCGGGCGGAAGCGAGCGGATCGGGCTAGTCAGTCTTGCAATAGCCGAGTCGGAGTGGTCGTCACTGGCGGCGGGTCAGCTCCACTACCGCAGCGTCGGTGGGGGCGAGGCGTAGATGCTCAAGAGCGAATCGTTCCTGAACCGATGGCAAGCCCAGGCCAGGATCGCCCTTGATGACCACGCCGCAGACGCAGACGGCGTCGAACTGGCGAGGCGCCTTCTTGGTAAGACGGCGCATGCGCACAAGATGATGGTCGTCGCTGCCCAGTTTCCAGGGCGTGCATTCCGGAATGTCTCCTGTTTCAGACCGGGACAGGAACTCTTCCCATCCGTATGGACGAGCCACGGGACGCACTTTGAACCACTCACCGTGCAGTCGCCACGGGGTCAGGTGCTTGTGGATGATCCATTCCGTCCATCGAAGGTCTTCGAAGGCCATGGGCTTGCGGTGCAGGACTTCCAACTGGCGCGGGTTGCCGGTGCTGAGACCGGCGCGGCCGGTGCGTGACGCACCGCGCGAGTTCAAGCCGATCTTGACCGGCCCGTCGGGATCGTCCTGCTCGCCGACGACGTAGAGATGGGGACCCACACCAGCCATATCGAGTGCAGCGATAGCTTCGGCGGCGGTCCTGCGATCGGAACGGCTGCTCCTGGGCCCGGCCAGGACGGGTCGATCTTCACCGCCTGGTAGGGGCGCACGGAGGACCGTCCCGTCGGTGTCGAGGATGTATCGGGCGGGGTGCTGGTTGCTCTTGATGCGGCCGTGGCCGCCGGACCGGATGACACCGTCTGGACCCACGTCAGGAAGCCACTGATCGGTTGACTTCAACACGTAGGCGGTCTCGGTGATGGTGCCGGGAGGATACGGCTCGCCGTCGGGCCGTCGAAATACTCGGGGTGGAGTCTCCTCCATCCGGCTTAAGATACTTCGTACTGCCCGGTGCGGCCGCCGCTCGAGGGGGGTTGGCAGCCGACGTCCGCACACGCGAGCCCGGGGAGGTCTCTCCCCACCCGGTCATATGGCGCCACGTGACACAGTGCCCCTCTCACGAAGACAGGGCAGTCTGGCGTGTTACCGCTGGACCGAGCCGCACTCCCGCTATCGGCGGAAGGCGGTGGTCTCGTGAAAGTCCGCGTCGTTGCTGCTGGAACCTCAGTTGCACGTGCGCGGGTGGTTCCGGGGGAACGTCGGCGTGTCGAGGTAAGTCGAGACGCCTATGCGCCGTCGCAACCGCGGGTGACCAGCTGGCGCACGCCGAGTTCGTCGCCGGCGAGGAGACCCATCAGCCGCAATCGTTGAGACCGGGCGCCGTGCAGCTCGCCGACCAAGAACGATGCGTCGCCCGGCCACGAGAACTCGCCGACGTGATGCCCGCCGAGTCGGTGATCGCTCCAGCGGGCATACAGGCCGGTCCGGCTCAGACGACTCTTGACGCCACCGATCCCGCCGGACGGAGTGCGATGCAGCAGCCACAGCCACTGCTCGGTGGTGGCCATCCACAGCGGCTCTTCGCTGCTCCCGCAGCTGGAGCTTGCCCTCCGACGTCGCCCGGGGCGAGCTGCCGTCCGCCCTCAGAGCGTGTCGTCGGGGTCCGCGGCGGCCTACGAGCCGGCGCCCAAAGCCACCGCGGTCGCGACGAGCTCGGCGTTGTCCTGAGCGATGCGGCCGTCGGGCAGGACGAGCACGTCCTCGAGGCCGACGCGGACTTCATGCCCGGCGGCGATCGCGGCCGGCAGCACCTCCCAGGTCCGCTCGCCGAATCCGTGCCACAGCTGACGGACCTCGCTGGGAATGCGCTTCGCGATCGCGCGGGCGTCGTCCGCGCTGCCCTCGACCTCGACCAGCGCGCGCACGACCTGATGCGCGAACGGGCTTCTCGCCAGCTCGTCGGCGTCGTCGGGCGTGCTCAGGCCGGCCTCGACCGCGATGCCGGCGTGCAGCGCCGCGCGGACGATTCCCGCCCAGCCGAGCTCGGACAGGTTGACCGAGACGAAGTCGGGCGCCTTCCGCCATGCCCGCACCGCGGCGGCGCGCGCAAACGGGTCGCGATCGACGTCGGACGAGGTCGTCAGCCCGACCGGCAGCCCTGGAGCCGCGGCGCGGATAGCGTCGACCGCCGCGTCGCACACCGCCGGCGCCATCGTCTGGCTACCGCGGGCATCGCGGGCATGCACGTGGACGGCAAACGCGCCGGCCCGGCGGACCGCCACGGCGTCCACCGCCAGCTCGGCGGACGTCAGCGGAACCGCGGCGTGTTCGTCTCGCTTGCGGCCGCCGTTCAGGCACGCCATCACCTTTGCGTCAGCCATCGAGCAGACGGTATCTGAGAAGCTCCATCCCCCGTGGCGATCGATCTCACCGTTCCAAGCCTCGACGCGATGCACCAGCGCGCGGGCGCGAAGTGGTCGGCGTACGACGCCGACGTGTTGAGCGCGACGATCGCCGAGATGGACTTTCCGCTCGCGCCGCCGGTGACCGAGGCACTGCGCGAAGCAATCGACCGGGCCGACCTCGGCTACCCGCAGCCGGCGACGCCCTCGCTGCGCCGCTCGTTCGCGCGCTTCGCCGCTCGGCGCCTGAGCTGGACGGTCGACGAGGAGCAGATCGTCCTGGTCCCGGACGTGATGATCGGGCTGGTCGAGCTGTGCCGGGTGATCGCCCGGCCCGGTGAGAGCGTCGCGTTTGCGACGCCGGCGTACCCGCCGTTCTTCAGAATGCTGCCCGCGGCGGGCGTGAAGCTGATCGAGATCGGCCTGCTGGCTGACTGCTCATTGGACCTCGACGCGCTCGACGCCGCGCTCGACGCCGGCGCGCGGGCACTGGTGCTGGCCAGCCCCCACAACCCGACCGGTCGCGTTCTCGGGGTCGGCGAGCTCGAGGCGATCGCCGAACGGTGCGCCGAGCGCGAGGCGTGGGTGCTCGCCGACGAGATCCACGGCGCGTTGACTCTGCCCGGAGCCACGTTCACCCCGTGGCTCGAGGTCTCCGACGTCGCCCGCCGCTGCGGCATAAGCGTGACGTCCGCGTCGAAGGCCTTCAACCTGGCCGCGCTCAAGTCGGCCGTGATCGTGACCGCCGATCCGGCTGCGCGCGATGTCGTCGGACGCATGCCGTCGCTGCACGAGCACGCGGGACTGCTCGGGGTGATCGCCGCCGAGGCGGCGTTCGAGGACGGAGACGAGTGGCTCGACGCGGTGATCGAGCAACTCGCCGCCAACCGCGACCAGTTGGGCCGCGACCTGGCCGACAAGCTCCCCGGCATCGCCTGGCGACCGCCGCAGGCGACCTATCTCGCATGGTTCGATTGCACCGCACTCGGGCTCGGCGACGAACCGGCTGAGCGGTTCCTGAGGTACGGACGGGTCGCGCTCGGCCGCGGCCTTGACTACGGCGCGCCCGGCACCGGCCACGCCCGCCTCAACTTCGCCACGAGCCCCGAGCACCTGTCGGAGGCGGTGGCGCGCATCGCGCGCGCCTGTTACGGATAGCTGTTGCACCGCGAGTCCGTAGATCAGCACGCCCATGGTTTGTAGGGTCCCACACCATGCTTGCCCTCCGCCCCAACTGCGAACTGTGCGATGTCGACCTCCCACCGGCGGCACCGAACGCGCGGATCTGCACGTACGAGTGCACGTTCTGCGCCGACTGCGTCGAAAACACGCTGTACGACGTTTGTCCCAACTGCGGCGGCGGATTCGCGCCCCGTCCGATCCGTCCCGCGCGCGCCTGGCGTGCGGGGACCGGCCTCGTCAACGATCCACCGGACTCGCGCCGGCGCAGCCTCCGGTATTCGACCGAGCAGGTGCAGGAACTGGTGCGCGACCCTACGCGACGTGCCGCCCGCCGAACGCTGACGCGCTCACGGGTCCGAGCGCCCGCTCGAGCGCGGCGAGCCGATCCGGACCGGCCAGCGTGAGCTCGGGCGAGGCGGTCAGTCGGTCCCGGGCCCGAGGTCCACGAGGTGGCCGTACCGGCCGCGGAACGTCTGCTTGAACCGGCGCGAGGAGGCCTTGATCTCGCGAACGCCCCTCTTCATCGGCGGCCGCACCAGCCCTCCGAGGACCGCGTGCGCGATCAGCGTGCCGCTGAGCGGCGTGTCTCGCGAGGCCGGCCCGGCGACGCCGTAGATCGACTCCCCCGTCGCTCCGACTCCGATCGTCAGGTTCGCAACGGCTGTCGGGGGCTTGGGGCCGCCGGCCGGTGCGCCCGCTCGTACACGGCGTCGGCCGGCATCGGAAGCCCGATCGTGGTCGCGACGTTCGCGTCCTCGCGCCGGATCCCGAACGCCTATAGCGTCCTGTACGAGCCTCATTGGCGAGCAGGAACACACCCGCAGCGTCGCCGAGGAACAACGCGGTTCCGCCGCTGCCGTTCGCGCGGGCACGATCGCGCCGGCGCCTCCAGACCGAAAACGCCATCGGGCCGAGCTCGGCGTGGATGCGGTCTTGGTACGGCGGGCCACCTCGGTACAGAATCTCCGCCGCGCCGGCGCCGAACAACCGTGCCCACAGGTCAACTCGTGGTGCGGTCCACCCCCTACGGTCGCCGAAGATGGGGGCTCACCGCAAGGCGTCAATCGGAACCGATGACTTCTCGCCGCGCCGAAGGTCGTAGCGGATGAATCCACTTCCAAGGAGGTCAGCAGTGAGCACGACCAAGAGCCGGATCGGCACGATCAGCCTGGTGGCCGTCACGGCCACCGACCAGGATCGCTCGATCGCGTTCTATGAGGCGCTCGGCTTCGAGAAGCGCACCGACATCCCGTTCGGCGACCAGTACCGCTGGGTCGAGGTCTACCCGCCGAGCGGCACCACCGGGATCGCGCTCGCGCCTCCCCGGCCGGGCGTCGATCAGACCGGCGTCGAGACCGGAATCATCCTGACGACCGATGACATCGACGTGACCCACAGCCAGCTCCAGTCGGACGGCGTCGATGTCGACGCCGAGGTCGCGCGCATGGGCGACCCCGTGCCGCCGATGTTCTCGTTCCGCGATCCCGATGGCAACACGCTGATGATCGTCCAGCAGAGCTGACGCGGCGTTCGCGAGCGGCCGGCTCGGACCATCCTTACGCGATCCGGGCCGGCCCGCCGGCGTTCACCACGGGCGGCTCGGGAACCGTGGCGAGGGACCGATTCGGGCGTTGGCGCGCGACGCGAAGCCGATCGCGAGGTTCGGGTCGAAGATTCCCGAGGCGGCGTAATGCGTGGATCGCCCCGGACAGGAGCAATGGCGCCTCCCCATGCCCGGCTCGTCCGGATCGGTTACGGTCGGCAGCGCACATGCCAAGCGCCACCGGCAAGCGGCGGCGGCGTCGCCGGACCGGATCCGCCACCCTCAACCCCGTCAAGCCGCACCGGTCGTTCGACCCCCGCCGGGTCGGCGGCCTCGAGGCGGGCGTGTGGGTCGCCTACTACCGGCACGAATGGTTGTCGTTCCTGCGGGGAGCGGTCACGCTGACCCGCCATACGTTCGGGCTCCCGTGGCCGTCCACCATCTACGGCGCCTGGCTCGTGCTCCGCGCCAACCAGCTTTGGGCTCCGTTCCCGGACAACGACCCGGACGGCGCGCGGCGGGCGATGGAGCGCTTCTACCGGCTCGTCGCCGAGCGCCACGACGACGTGTTCTATCCCCGCCGGGCAGCCGAGCTCGAGGTCGAGTGGTGGCGGGTTCACCGCGAGCATCAGCACGACGGCTCTCCCGTCGGCGAGGATGGCGAGGGTCCGCTGATCGCGGCGCTGTCGGCGCTGTACTCGTACGTCTACGGCGTTGACGAGGCGCGGGTCGTCGTCGCCGCCGAGCAGCGCGCGCTGGCGATGCGCTACTCCGACCAGTGGGTGCGCGAGGGCTGCGACCTCGCCAGCCCCCTGATCGAGGAGGAGCGGGCGGCGCTCGTCCGCTCCTACGCCGGTCTTCTGTCCGCCGTCCACCGCGCGACGCCTGATCGCGGATAACTTCCAACTCGCCGCCGCCTGACCGACGAGTTGGAGCTTTCCCGCCATCAGCGCGGACAACTTCCAACTCGACCCGGGCGAACCGTCGAGTTGGCAGTTGGCCGCCACCCGACGCCTGGCCAATTCGCGTGGATCTCCACAAGTTTTTCGGCCCCCTGTCCGAAACAGTGCCAAGAGCAACCGCTCGCGGACAATTCATGGCACCGGAACGGAAAGCCCCCAGATGAAGAGCGGCGACGACGAGGGCGCCTCGCTCCGCGCTGCCCGCCATCCCCGCCGGCGCGCGATCGACCGCGCGCACACGTACGTCTGGGCGGCATACATCGTCCTCGCGGCCCTCGTCATCGGCTATGTCGTCGTCGACGCGCTCGGGTTCGACTGGTCGTGGCTCGACGGCTGGGGCGTCAACGCGTTCGAGCTAGTCACCGGCGCGCTCTGCATCGTCAAGGCGGCCGACCTGAAGCGCGGCCGTGCCGTCCCCGTCCTGCTCGGGATCGGCCTGTTGTGCTGGGCCGCCGGCGACATCGCCAACACGATCCAGTTCGGGGACCAGCCGCAGGTCTCGCCGTCGGTCGCCGACGGCTTCTACGTCACCTTTTATCCGGTCACGTACGTCGCGCTGATGCTGCTTCTGCGCGCGAGCGTCCGCCGGTTCAGCCTCGTGAGCTGGCTCGACGGCGCGGTGGCGGGCTTCGGCGCCGCCGCCGTGTGCGCCACGTTCGCGTTCACGGACGTGCTCCATCACGCCGGCGGGAGCGCCGCCGGGGTCGCGGTCAACCTCGTCTACCCCGTCGGCGACGTGCTGCTGCTCGGGCTCGTCGTCGGCGGCGCCGCGATCGTGCCCGGCAAGCGAAAGTTGCCCTGGCTGCTGCTCGCCGGCGGCTACGCCCTCAATACGGTCGGCGACATCTTCAACGTGCTCGGCACCACGTCGCACATCGGAACCGTGTTCAACGACATCGCGTGGCCGGTGGCGATCCTGCTCGTGTCGGTCGCGGTCTGGGTCAGGACCCCCACGAGCCGGCCCGCCATCAGCGCGGAGCCTCCCGGATTCGCTCTCCCGGCGCTCGCCGCCGTCTCGGCGCTCCTGATCCTGTTCGTCGGCTCGCTCCATCACGTGAGCAGCGTGTCGCTCGGCCTGGCCGTGGCCACGCTGCTCATCGCCGGCGTTCGCTCCGCGCTCTCGCTGGTCGGCCTGCAAAACCTGACCGAGCAGCGCCGGCGCGAGGCGATCACCGACCAGCTGACCGGCCTCGGGAACCGCCGGCTGCTGTTCGAGCTGCTCGACTCAATCGCCGCCGAGCACGCGGACCCGGACGCCGAGCCTCGCAGCGTCGCGTTCATGTTCGTCGACCTCAACCGCTTCAAGGAGGTCAACGACTCGTTCGGCCACCCCACCGGCGACGAGCTGCTCCGGCAGCTCGGCGCCCGCTTCAAGGACTCGCTGCGCAGCTCCGATCTGGTCGTCCGCTTCGGCGGGGACGAGTTCGCGGTGGTCCTGATGGACGCCGACGCCGACTACGCCGCGGCGGTGGCGGGACGGCTCGCGGCCCAGCTCGAGCAGCCGTTCACGCTCGACGCGGTTCGCGCGCAGATCGCCGCCGCCATCGGTATCGCGGTCCTTCCCGACGACGCCACCAACTCCGCGGATCTCGTCCGGTGCGCCGACCTCGCGATGTACCGCGCCAAGGTCGCCGGCAAGAGCTTCGCGATCTATCAGGAGGACCTGGATGGAGCCGCCAACCGCGTGCAGCTCGTCGAGGAGCTGCGGGTCGCGATCGAAGAGCGCCGTCTCGCGCTCCACTATCAGCCCCAGGTGGACCTCGCGACCGGCGAGATCGGCTCGGTCGAGGCGCTCGTCCGCTGGACCCACCCGCGCCTCGGGTTCGTGCCTCCGCTCGAGTTCATCGCGCTCGCCGAAGACGCCGGGCTGATGAGCGCGATCACCTCGTTCGTGCTCGACGAAGCGCTCGCGCAGTGCGCAGCGTGGCGGGCCGCCGGCCAGGGGCTCGCGGTGTCGGTCAACGTCTCGGCCTCCGACCTGCTCGACCCGAACTTTCCCGCCCTTGTCGCAAAACTGCTGACCAAGCACCGGCTGACCGCTGACGCGCTCGTGCTCGAGATGACCGAGACGACCGCGATCGCCGACTTCGAGCGGTCGCAGCTGGCGATCCAGAAGCTTCACGATCTCGGGCTCGTCGTGTCGGTGGACGACTTCGGCGCCGGGTTCACCTCGCTGGCGTATCTGGGCAGCCTCGCCGTCGGCGAGCTCAAGCTCGACCGCGGCTTCATCACGCGGCTCGCCGAAGCCGGTGGCGGCCGTGACCTCGCGCTCGTGCGGGCGACGGTCGAGCTCGCGCACGCCCTCGGGCTGCGCGTCGTCGCCGAGGGCATCGAGGACAACCGCTGCCTCGGGCTGCTCACGGGGCTGCGGTGCGACCTCGTCCAGGGATACGTGATCTCGAAGCCCAAGCCGGCCGACGATCTCGAGCTCACCCGCCGCCGCCTGCCGGCGGTTGCTCCCCGCCGCGCGGCCTGACCGCCCGACTACCCACCCGTCGAGCCCGCGCGCGAACACGGGTCGGCATCATCGGCGTCCATGCGGTCACGACCTCGGTGAATTCGCGCGAGCACACCCGCGACCGGCGGCGTGCTCGACCCGGTTCAGCAGGGATTCACCGAGATGCACGGACTCCAGTGCGTTTTCTGCACGTCCGGCATGATGCTCACCGACCGGCGCGCCTGCTCGGCCAGTCCGAGGATCTCGCTCGCGAGCGCCGCCAGCCGCCGGCCCCCGGCGGTCAGCGCGATTCCTCGCCCCTCGCGGACGAACAGCGCGTCGCCAGTTCCTCGCGGAGCGCCGCCACCGCCACCGACACCGCGGGCTCGGTCACCTTGAGCTGGGCAGCCGCCGCCTTGACGAACCCAGCCGGGCGACGAGCACGAACGACCGCAGCTGGGCGAGCGTCAAGCGTTGCTGCTAAGCGATCACTTAACCCAAATTTGACGAGCCACGATAACAACGACTAAGTTTCGGTAAGGACAGAGAGCCCCAAAGGACCGCCGACGGACCGGGCGTGTGGTCGCGAGGGAGCGCAATGCAAGTTCCAGCCCCCTTTGAGTACGAGCGAGCGACAAGCGTCGACGAGGCGCTCGAGTTGCTGACCCAGCTTGGACCCGACGCGACGTTGCTCGCGGGCGGGCACTCGCTGCTCCCGATGATGAAGCTTCGCCTGGCCTCGCCGGCCTACCTATCGATATCGACCCGCTTGCGGACGAGCTGGGATACGTGAGCGAGCACGACGGCGAGGTCCGGATCGGCGCGATGACGCGCCATCGCGCTCTGCTCGAGTCAGAGCTGCCGGCGAGGCGGCTGGCCATCTTCACCGACGCCGAGCGGGTGATCGCCGACCCGGTGGTGCGGAACCGCGGGACGATCGTGGGCGCTCTGTGCCAGGCCGACCCCTCGGAGGACCTCAGCGCGGTGTGCGCGGCGATCGGCGCCAAGATGGTCGTCCGGGGTATGGGGGGGGATCGGGTGCTCGGCATGGACGAGTTCCACCGTGGCCCGTACCAAACCGCGGTCGGCTCGGAGGTCACCCCGCGCGAGGCCGAGGAGACGCTCGTGGGCCAGCCGCCGTCGGAGGATTTGTTCAAGCGGGCCGCGGCAGCCGCGGCCGCCGCATGCCGTCCGGTCACCGATCAGCGGGGCTCGGCGGAGTACAAGCGGCACGTCGCCGGCGTCTTGACCGAGCGCGTGCTCGTGCGGGCTGCAACTGGGGCGCTACCGAAGCGGGCGCCGGTTCAGAAAAGAACACAGGAGGTGTGACTTGCCGTTGTTGATCGGTGCTTCCACCGGTTGGTACATCGGGATCGTGCTCGGGATCGTCGTGGCGGCGGTCGCGGCGGCGATCGTGATCACGATCGTGATGCTGGCGCGGAAGATCGCCGGCCAGGCGCGCACGGCCGTGGACGGTGTCGAGAAGGTGCGCGCGCAGACCGACGGACTCGCCGGGATCTCGCGCATCAACGACTCGGGGGTCAGGATCCTGCACTCGGCGCGAGCGCTCCGCAAGGTGGCGGTGGGCAAATGATCGCGTTCGCCACCTTCACCAACCATGACGCCTGGGCTGTCGCGCTCGTGATCGCCCTCGTCGTCGCGCTCGCGGTCGCGGGGCTGCTGATCGTGCTGGTCAGAACCGTGGGCGAGATCAGAAAGTCAGTAGCCGCCCTGCTCGACGTGGCCGGCAAAGTCGCGAGCAACACCGCAAACATTCCTCAGCTCGAGGCGACGGCGCCCGTGCTGGGACTGATCGTGGAGGAGGCCGTGATCCAGGACGGCTACATGAATGCGCTCACCGATGGATTCGGCAACGGGAACGATGACCGATGACCACGCTAATCATCCTCAGCGTCGTGCTCGCGGTCATCATAATCGGCGCGGTCGCCGCGGCGCTGATCAAGGTCCGTCAGGACCTGGAAGCGACCTCGGCGGATCTCGCGACGCTCGCGGGCGCGCTCCAGATGGTCGAGTCCGAGCACTTGGCACCGCTCGAGCCGGCAGTCAAGGCGATCAATGGCCAGTTCGACGTGATCATCGGAGCGTTCCCGGGGATCGCGCGCAAGGCCAAGATCGTCGCGGAGAGGAGGCCTCGATGACGCTCGAATGGATCGGCGACGCACTGCTGCTGCTGGTCGTGCTGCCGGTCGTGGTCTACCTGCTGCGCGGAGTGCTGAACGCGGCGAACAGCATCGTCCCCAGCGCCCATCAGATCGCGGCCGCCGCGAGCGCGGGCTCGAAGGACCTCGACGCGACGGCGCTCCTGCTCACGACGCAGGACCAGGTACAGACGACGATCGAGGTCGCCGCCGACTACGGCGGCTCGCTCGACGTGATCCTCGACGACGCGACTAGGAGAGGCAAGCATGCCGGCAGCTGGTGTAGTCATGATCATCGCGGTACTGCTGATCGTGTTGGCGGTCGTCTACTACCTGGTATCGACGATCGTCGCGCTCCAGCGGATCACGAACTCCCTCGACGAGGCGATCACGGGCGTGGTCGGGATCATCGAGAAGAGCGCGCCCGTCGACGAGGTCGTAACGTCGATCAACACGAACCTCGATGCCGGGGTCGACCTGCTCGAGGGTCTGCTCGTCAAGAAGGCGGGCATGCAGGACGCCGTCGGACTCGTCGAAGGGCTCTACCCGGGCGCGGCCGGCGAAGGCTTCCGCAACTTCCCCGAGAGCAGGGAGACCAAGGCGCCCCGGATCGGCGAGGTGTACACGAAGGGGACGCTGACGCTGGCCCGGCTGGGGCGGGAGGCACCGATCGCGGCCGCGAGCCCCAACGGCCCGGCGCTCCGCAACCCCGCGTACGGCAGCCTCGCCGCTCGCGGTCTCTACCCGGAGGGCCGCCAGGCCAAGCCGCAGTCGATGCCGCGGTCGCCGATCATCGGCGCCGACTCGCCGGTCCAGTATGAGCCGAGTGAGTCGCCCGGAGTTCGCAAGCGGATGCCGGTGGCGGTCGGCGCGCAGCCGGACGCGAGCACGAGCGAGGGCGGCGTGGTCAGGTCGCGCCTGGCCTTCCTGCGCCGCCTGAAGAACGACGACCGATAAGGAGATCCGGTGCAGACCCCCGCTCCGTTTGAGTACGAGCGCGCGACCAGCGTCGAAGGCGCGATCGCCACGCTCCAGAGGATCGGCCCCGAGGCGCGGCTGATCGCCGGCGGCCACAGCCTGCTGCCGATGATGAAGCTGCGGCTCGCGAACCCCGAGTACCTGATCGACATCAACGACCTCGACGAGCTTTCCTTCATCGACGAGCGCAACGACGAGATCCGGATCGGGGCGCTGACGCGGCATTGCGAGCTGCTCGAGTCCGATCTGCTCGCGCGGCGTGCGCCGGTGTTCCGCGACGCCGAGGAGGTGATCGCCGATCCGGTCGTCCGCAATCGAGGCACGATCGGGGGCTCGCTGTGTCAGGCGGACGCCGCCGAGGACCTGTCCGCCGTGTGCGCCGCGCTGAAAGCGAACGTCGTCCTCCGAGGGCCGGAGGGCGAGCGCGTCGTCGGCATGGACGGGTTCTACATCGGACCGTTCACGACCGCGGTCGGCGCTGAGGAGATGCTGACCGAGATCCGCATCCCCCTGCGCAGCGGAGCGGGCAGCGCGCATGAGAAGGTCGAGCGGCGCGCCGGCGACTTCGCGATCGCCGCGGTGTCGGCGGCGGTGTGGCTCGAGGGCGGCGTGATCGCCGACGCCGGCATCGCGCTCGGCGCGGTCGGTCCGACCACGATCATCGCGTCCCGCGCCGAGGAGGCGTTGAAGGGCAAGCCGCCGTCGGACGAGGCGTTCGCGCAGGCCGGCCAGATCGCCAACGAGGACTGCGCACCGGTGCCGGACGGCCGGGGACCGGTCGACTACAAGCGCCACCTCGCGAGCGTCCTCACGGTCCGGGCGCTGCGACGCGCCACCGCCCGCGCCCTGAAACAGGAGGCCTAGTGACATGGAAGTGAACATCACGATCAACGGCCAGGAGGTCTCGCGCGACGTCGAGCCGCGCACGCTGCTCGTCCACTTCATCCGCGACACGCCGGGGTTGACGGGCACGCACTGGGGGTGCGACACGTCTAACTGCGGCGCGTGCGTGGTGCTGATGGACGGCAAGCCGACCAAGTCGTGCACGACGCTGGCGGCGATGTGCGTCGGCCACGAGATCCGAACCGTCGAATCGCTGGAGCAGAACGGACGACTCGACCCGATTCAGATGGGCTTCCACGAGAAGCACGGGCTGCACTGCGGGTTCTGCACGCCGGGGATGCTGATGACGACCCGCGCATTGCTGGACTCCAATCCGAACCCGACCGAGGCAGAGATCCGCACCGCGATCTCCGGCGCGATTTGCCGCTGTACGGGCTACAAGAACATCGTCAGCGCGGTGCGCTGGGCGGCCGAGCACGAGGCCGCGCTGAAACAGGAGGCGTGAGCATGGCCACGATGGAGACCACGACCGAACGGCCCATCGGCTTCGGCCGGCTGCGGCGCAAGGAGGACGCGCGGTTCATCCGCGGCAAGGGGACCTACCTCGACGATATCCGCCTTCCGGGGATGGTGCACGGCGTGATGCTGCGCAGCCCGTACGCGCACGCGAAGATCGTCTCGATCGACACCTCCGCGGCGCTCGCCCATCCCGGCGTGGCCGCGGTCGTAACCGCCAAGGACCTCGAGACGCTCGGGCTGGCGTGGATGCCGACGATCTCCTACGACACCCAGGCCGTGCTAGCGGGCGACAAGGTCCGCTTCCAGGGGCAGGAGGTGGCGTTCGTGATCGCCGTCGACGAGTACACCGCCAGGGACGCCTGCGCGCTGATCGACGTCGAGTACGAGCCGCTGCCCGCGGTCGTCAACGCCCGCAAGGCGCTCGACCCCGACGCGCCGCTGATCCGCGACGACAAGGACGGTCAGGTCGACAACCTGGCCAGCCCGCTGTGGGAGGCCGGCGACGAGGAGGCCACCGACCGCGCGTTCGCCGAGGCAGATACGGTCGTCACCCGCGACATCATCTACCCGCGCTGCCACCCGGCGCCGCTCGAGACGTGCGGGATGATCGCCGATTTCAACCCGGAGACCGGCCAGCTCGACATCTACAACGGCAACCAGGCCCCGAACGCGCACCGGACGGTGTATGCGCACGTGGCCGGACTCGCCGAGCACATGATCCGGATCCGCTGCAACGACATCGGCGGCGGGTTCGGCAACAAGGTCCCCGTGTATCCGGGCTACGTGTGCGCGATCGCGGGCTCGATCGTGGCCGGCGTGCCGGTCAAGTGGATCGAGGACCGCTCGGAGAACCTGATGTCGACCGGGTTCGCCCGCGACTATGTGATGCACGCCGAGATGTGCTCGAAGGACGGCAAGATCACAGGCCTGCGTGTCGACGTGATCGCCGACCACGGCGCGTTCGACTCGACCGCGCAGCCGACCAAGTTCCCGGCCGGCTTCTTCCACATCGTGTGCGGCTCGTACGACCTTCAGGCTGCCCACGTCAAGGTCAAGGCGGTGTACACGAACAAGGCGCCGGGAGGCGTCGCCTATCGCTGCTCGTTCCGGATCACCGAGGCCGTGTACCTGGTCGAGCGGATGGTCGACGCGCTCGCGCTCGAGGTCGGCGTAGACCCGATCGAGCTGCGGATGAAGAGCTTCATCGCACCCGAGCAGTTCCCGTACGAGACGACCACCGGCTGGACGTACGACTCTGGCGAGTACGCGAAGACGATGCGCGAGGCGATGCGGATCGCCGGCTATGAGGAGCTGCGGCGCGAGCAGGCCGAGAAGCGCGCGCGCGGCGAGCTGATGGGGATCGGGGTGTCGTTCTTCACCGAGGGCGTCGGCGCCGGCCCGCGCAAGCACATGGACATCCTCGGGCTGGCGATGAACGACGGCGCCGACCTGCGGGTGCATCCGTCGGGCAAGGCGATGGTCAGCATCTCCGCGCAGACCCAGGGCCAGGGGCACGAGACGACGTTCGCGCAGATCGTCGCCGAAGAGCTCGGGATTCCGCCCGAGGACGTGCAGGTCCGTCACGGCGATACCGACCGCACGCCCTACGGGCTCGGGACCTATGGGTCCAGATCCACACCGGTCAGCGGTGCCGCCGTCGCGGTCGTCTCCCGGAAGGTCCGCGACAAGGCTCGCCTGATCGCCGCGACGATGCTCGAGACGCGGACCGAGGACCTCGCCTGGGAGAAGGGCCGCTGGTACGTCAAGGGCGATCCCGAGAAGGGCGCGATGATCGAGGAGATCGCCGCGTATGCCTACAGCGGCGAGGCGATGCCCGAGGGCATGGAGGGCGGGCTCGACGCCCAGGTGATCTACGACCCACCGAACCTGACCTACCCGTGCGGCGCCTACATCTGCGTCGTCGACGTCGATCCCGACACCGCCGCGGTCAAGGTCCGGCGATTCATCGCGGTCGACGACTGCGGCGTGCGGATCAACCCGATGATCGTCGAGGGGCAGATCCACGGCGGCCTTGCCGAGGGGATCGGGATCGCGCTGATGGAGGTGATCACGTTCGATGAGGAGGGCAACTGCCTGAACGGGTCGTTCATGGACTACCTGATCCCGACCGCGCTCGAGTGCCCGGACTTCGAGCTCGGCGAGACGGTCACGCCCTGCCCGCACCATCCGCTCGGGGCCAAGGGCGTGGGCGAGTCGCCGAACGTAGGCTCCCCGCCGGCGATCGTCAACGCGGTCATCGACGCGCTGCACGCGACCCACGGCGTCGACCACATCGACATGCCCTGCACCCCGGCCCGCGTGTGGGCCGCGATGCAGGGACACCCGGAGCCACCGCAGTGATCACCGGCCCGCTGAGTGCCCGGGCACGGGAGCTCACGGCCCAGGGGGCGGTGTTCGTCACCGCCACGGTAGTCCGGGTCGAGCACCCAACCAGCTCCAAGCCAGGGAACGTCGCGCTCGTGCACGAGGACGGGAGCATCGAGGGGTTCGTCGGCGGCGTATGCGCGCAGAACAGCGTGCGGCTCTACTCGCTCGAGGCGATCGAGCGAGGGGAACCGCTGCTGTTGCGGATCCTGCCCGAGGGCCCCGTCAGCGCCAAGAACGCGGCGAACGTCGACTTGGAATCCAGCCCAACCCACGAGATCGCCCACGACGAAGGCTCGGTTACGGTCCAGAACCCCTGCCTGTCGGGCGGGGCGATCGAGGTGTTCCTCGACCCGTTCCTCCCGGCGCCGCGAATGATCGTCGCCGGGGACACGCCGATTGCCGCGGCGCTCCTGCGCCTCGGTCCTGAGCTCGGACTCGACGCGGTGGCGGCGCGCGGAGACGATGCCGGATCGCCGACCCCGTCCGCCGACGACCTCGCGCTGGTCGTCGCCGCGCACGGCCGCGACGAGCGGGCGATCCTGGCGGCGGCACTCGAGGCGGGCGTCCAGTACGTGGGGCTGGTAGCCAGCCGCAGGCGCGGCGCGGGCGTGCTCGACGAGCTGCGTGGTGACGGCGTTCCCGAGGAGCTCCTGGCCCGGATCGACACGCCGGCCGGCCTCGACATCGGCGCGCGCACACCGGCCGAGGTCGCGCTGTCGATCCTGGCCTCGATCGTGGAGGTCCGCCGCCGCACCAGCACCGCCCCGCGCTCCTGGGCCGCGGCCCCGCCGACCGCGGTCGACCCGATCTGCGGCATGACGGTGGTCGTCAGCGCGGACGCGCCGTTGGTCGAATATGCCGGCGACACCCACTACTTCTGCAGCGACGGCTGTCTGCGCGCGTTCGAGCAAATGCACGCTTCGGCATGAATCGGGTCACGGGCGAGGCGGCGGACGAGATCCGGCACCTCGTGCCCGACGTCGAGACGCTCGCCCAACGCCTGGCCGCCGTCGACTACCTCGTCGACGAGGGCCTCGCGACCTCGATGTTCCTGAGCCTGCGCCTGCCCCAGCCGCTGCTGCTCGAGGGCGAGGCCGGCGTCGGCAAGACCGAGGCGGGCAAGTCGCTCGGCGCGGTCCTCGACACGCCGCTGATCCGGCTTCAGTGCTACGACGGCATCGACTCGGCCGAGGCGTTGTACGAGTGGAACTACCCGCGCCAGCTGCTCAGCATCCGGCTCGCCGACGCCCGCGGAACCGAGCTGCACGAGGAGGACCTGTTCGGCCGTGATTACCTGATCCGCCGGCCGCTGCTGCGCGCGCTGGAGCATCCTGGGCCCCGGCCGGCGGTGCTGCTGATCGACGAGATCGACCGCGCCGACGACGACTTCGAGGCGTTTCTGCTCGAGCTCCTCGCCGAGGCGGCCGTGACGATCCCCGAGATCGGGACGATCCGCGCCACCCACCCGCCGGTGATCGTGTTGACGTCGAACCGTACCCGCGACCTGCACGACGCGGTCAAGCGGCGCTGCCTGTACCAGTGGATCGACTACCCGAGTCCGCAGCGGGAGGTCGAGATCGTCCGCCGGCGCGTGCGCGGCGCCTCGGAGACGCTCGCGGTGCAGGTGGCCGACGCGGTGGCGCGGATGCGCGACAGCGACGTCCAGAAGCCGCCCGGAGTGGCGGAGGCGATCGACTGGGTGGCGGCGCTGTCGGTGCTGGGCGTCGCCGAGTTGGACGTGGCCGCGATTGACCGGACATTGGGGTCGGTGCTCAAGTACTCCGAGGATCAGGAGGTCATCCGCGCGGCAGGCCTCGAGAAGCTGGTGAGCCGGCGGTGACGGTCCCGTTCCGGGTTCGTGGGCTCGGGCTCGACCTCCCGGCCGTCGCTGGGACGTTCAGCCGGCGGTTGCACGAGTCCGGCCTCCCGGTGACGGTCGAACGAGCCGCCTGGTTCGCGCAGGCACTGGCGGTCGTCGAGCCGATCTCGCGCCGACGGCTGTACTGGACCGCCCGGGCGGCGTTCGTCTCCGACCGCATGCAGGTGCCCGTGTTCGACGCGGTATTCGCGAGCGTGTTCGGCTCGGCCCCGATCCGGGAGGACCCGTCGCTGCCGGAGGACGCGCAAACCGAGCCCGCCCCGCCCGAGGAGCCCAGGCGCGGCACCGACGGCACCGACGAGGGCCCGCCGTCGGGCGACATCCCGACCCGGGCATCCACGCCCAACCCCGCGGAGCCAACGCGCGACGCCCCCGTGCCCACACTGGCGAGCGACGAGGAGGTGCTGCGCGCCAAGCGTTTCGACGCGCTGTCGCCGGACGAGCTCGCGCGTCTTTACCGGCTGATGACACGGCTGCACGTCGCGCCGCCGTTGCGGCGGACCCGGCGCGCGGAGCGCGACCGCGGCGGCGAGCGGATCGACATGCGGCGGACGCTCCGAGGGAGCCTGCACACCGCCGGCGATCCGATCCGGCTCGCGCGCCGGCGCCGGCGCGTCGTCCGTCGGCGGCTCGTGATGCTGTGCGACATCTCGGGCTCGATGGAGCCGTACGCGCGCGCCTATCTCCAGTTCTTGATCTGCGCGGCGGGCGCGGGCGGTGGGGAGCGGGCGGGCGGGCCCCAATCCGAGGCGTTCGTGTTCGCGACCCGCCTGACCCGCTTGACGCGCGCGCTGTCCTCTCGCAACCCGGAGCGCGCGATCCAGCGCGCCGCGGCGGCCGCACCCGACTGGTCGAGCGGCACCCGGATCGGAGATGCCCTGAAAGCGTTCAACGATCGCCACGGCCGGCGGGGCATGGCACGTGGCGCGGTCGTCGTGATCCTGTCCGATGGCTGGGAGCGCGGCGACCCGGCCTTAGTCGGACGGGAGATGGAGCGGCTGCACCGGCTGGCGTACCGGATCGTGTGGGTCAACCCTCGCCTTAGCGCTCGCGGGTTCGAGGCTCGCGCCGGCGGTCTCGTCGCGGCCCTGCCCCACTGCGACGCGCTCGTCAGCGGCCACAGCCTCGAGGCGCTCGACGAGGTCGCCGAGGCGATCGCCGCCGGCCCCGGCGACGACGTCGGCAGAGCGCCGGCAGCGTTGGCCCCCGATTCCGAATCCGAGCCCGAGGAGCCGTGGCCGAGCGCGACCCCGGTGCCGGGAAGCTCGGTGGCGATGCCGAGCGGCTACGGGCCGAGCCGAGGCAAGACCACGCCGGGATGGTCGCTCGGGAGATGAGCTCGGCGAAGACGTGCATCTACCCCGGCTGCGACCGGCCCGCGGTGCCGCCGCATCCGCTGGGCGGACCGCAGCCAGGTTTCTGCGACTTGGAAGAGCACAACGCGCTGTCCGCCCATCTGGAGCGCCGGCGCCTGGCGCGCGAGGCGGAAACAGCTGAAACCGGAGAGGAGGATCAGAATGACCGATGAGGCATACCGGGCGGTGTTCCTGCGGGTGCACCCGACCGGCAAGATGGTGCTCAGCCTGACCACGGAGTCCGACGGCGAGGAGCCGCGCTACGCGCAGCTGGTCGCCGGCGAGCTCGGCGTGCCCGCGCTCGACGTCAAGGTCGTCCCGGCCGACGAGGACCGGTTCGGCGCGGGCCACGGCTACAACACGAGCCCGTCGGCGCAGACGCCGGCCGCGATCCAGAGCGCCACCGGGAAGATCCTCGACAAGGCAAGGCGGCTCGCCGCCGCCGCGCTCGACACCACGCCCGACGCGGTCACGTGGGACGACGGCGCGTTCGTCTCGAGCGCGGATCCGTCGCAGCCGAAGACGATCGCCGACATCGCGCTGTACGCGCACGGAACCGGCGTCCTGCCGCCCGGGGTCGAGGGCGGACTCGACGCCCAGGCCGTCTACAAGGACGCCTAGCCGGCCTTGGCGTCGATCGCGACCGTGACTTCGTCGGCGACCTTCAGTGCCCCGAACAGAGCGGAGTACGGCTTCATCCCGAACGCCGTCTGCTTGACGGTGGCGCCGCCGCTCACGCGGCCGTCGTCCCCGAGAGCGAGGCCGAACGTGACCGGAGCCTGCTTCCCGTTGAGATCGAGCTGGCCGCTTACGTTCAAGCCGCCGCCCGGCGCGGTCTGGACGTCGCTCGAGCGGAATTCGATCGCGCAGCCCTTCAGCACATCGTCGTTGATCGTCTTCTGGATGTTCTCCTTGTCGTCACCGGTCAGCGACTTGATCCCGCCCGTGCCCTCGACCACGCGCAGCGAGCGCGAGTCGGCGACGAGCGTCATCGCGGACTGCTCGGCGGGGTCGGCCAGCCTCAGCTCGGCCTCCCATGACCCGACTTCGATGCGGAGGTCGTGCCCGGCCTTGGAGGCGGCACCCTGCCGGGTGGTCCGGATCGACAGAACGCCGCTACCGGGACCTAGGGAATATGTGCCTGGTTCTAATGCCATGGCCGGCAACTCTTTCACATCGACGCTGACCCTCGACTCAAGGAGACACTGACGTGGTTGAACTGGACCACTCGTACTCGAACGGCAAGCCGATCGAGCACAACTGGGAGAACATCCTCGATCTCGAGAAGCTCGTCTCGTGCGTCGACGGCGGCAGCGTGACCGAGGCGACCAGCCCCGAAAGCGTCAAGGCCCAGATCAAGGTGAAGATGGGCGCGATGTCGATGACGTTCACCGGCACGGTCGCGGTGATCGAGCAGGACGCCGACGCCCGCCGCGCGGTCCTCCGGGTCAAGTCGCGCGAGGCCGGCGGGCAGGGCCATGCCAATGCGGACGTGACGTTCTCGCTGTCGGACGGCGGCGGAGCGATTCACACCGCGGCGCAGATCACCGGCAAGGCGGCGTCGATGGGCGAGGGCGTCGTCCAGAACGTGCTCGACGCGCTGATCAAGGACTTCATGTCGAAGCTGGCGGCGCTGTAAAGACCGGTTCTATGGCGGTGATCGCGATGAGACACGTGCGCGCGGGCGAGGTGCCCCGCGACGGCGGCACCGCCGTGCAGGAGAGCCCCGACCGTCCGGTGTTCCACGGCAACGGCCCCGACGACTACGTCTGCGTGAAGTGCGGCAACGTGCTCGCGTCCGCGATGCCGCCCGAGTACATGAACCGCAAGCTGCGCATCAAGTGCGCACGGTGCAAGACGGTCAACGTGGCAATCGAGGTCGAGGGCGTCGACTACGCGTCGGCCTTCAGGCGACCGGCGGGCTAAGGCTAAGAGCCCGTCGCCGCTCCGGCCGCCTCGCGCTCATAGTCGAGCTCGGTGCCGACGCCGAGCGCGTTCAGCGCGTCGTTGGCCTCCTCGAGGCTGCCGGCGTCGGCGACAGCCTGGGCGAGGCGCCCGGCGACGTTGATCGTGATGTCGACGTCGAGGTAGAACGTCAGCGCCGCGACCGGATTCAGCTCGAGCGTCCGGGTCCCGCCGCGGATCGTCGCGCGTCCCGAGGCGCCGCGGAAGGCGCGGACCGCCTGCGCGCTGGCCTCGGTGCTGACGAGCTCGATCGCGGCCTCCAGCCGCTCGGCCACCGGCCCCGTCAGGCCGCGGGCCCCGCACAGCCCGCCGGCGGCGGCGACGTCCGACAGACGCGCGAACACCTCGTTCGGCGTCAGCTCCGCATCGCACCCGATCCCGAAGATCCCGAGCAACACCGGCTGGCCGCGCCTCGACAGCCGTCCTCCGGCGGCGAGCATCACCGCGTCGGATAGGGGACTGCGGAGGCCCGGCTCGTCGCCCCGCGCCACCACGTCGCCGCCGACGTCGACGAGCACGAGCAGGTCGCACTTCAAGGCCGCAATCGCCTGGACGAGCCCATCGGCAACGGGGCCCGCGCCGTCGTTGATGTCGATCAACAGCGTGCGCTGCCCGAGGAACTCGGCCATCCGCGACTCGGCGAAGAACACGTCCCGATCGCGCAGGCGGGTCTCGGCCCCGGCCAGCAGGATGCCGGGCGCGAGCTCCTCGGCGTCCGTGATCTCTGCGGCCGCGCGGGGTCCCGGCACCGGATCGAACGGCCGGCGCTCCCAGGACAGGCCACCGAGGACCGGATCGCCGCCGTCATACAGCCGGACGAGCTCGGCGGTGGCGAGCGCGCCCACCACGTCGCCCCCACCGCCCATGCCGATCACCAGCGGTCGCCTGGATCGGCGGAGCAGCAACTCGGAGTCGCGCATTCACTAGTTGTACCGGGCGCTCGCGGGCCAGACGTTTACACCGTGTCACGGCAGGTGACCAGGCGCTCGTCGGAATCGTCACTTACGAAGTCGCGGGCCCTTAGCGTCAGTGGACCTTCAACGGAGCGCTGAGCGCGGAGCTCGATCCGGCCGCGTTCGACGCCTTGACCCCGCACTGCACCTTGTGGCCGTGCACGCCATGAGTGATCGTGAGCTTCGAGCCGGTCGCGCCCGCCTTGGTCTTGCCGCCGACCACCCAGTGGTAGGCGAAATGGGTCGGCGCGTTGGCCCAGCCGGCGCGGCCGACACCCCCCAAGCGATCAATCCGATCCCGACGCCGAGCCATCAAGACGCGTCCGGTTGAAACTCATCCGAGCCTCCCTTCTGAGGAGCTTGTGCACCGGACCGCTCGGGGTGACGATACCCCGGCAGGCTACATACCGAGCGGCCCTTTACTGGCGAACGCTATTGCAACTTGCTGATCTCGGGGGGATTTGTTCGCGGGAACTCGAGTCAGCTGGCGCGCCCCGTGACTCGGCGGCGCGCCGCATCGCATATCGGAACCACCCGTCTCCGTATGGGACGTACACGCGGACGGACACGCTTCGTGCTGCGAGCGACGGGAGCTCGTGCGAGCGCACCCCGAGCAGCATCTCGATGGTGACGCCGGGGAGCGCCGGCAACAGCGCGTCGCGTATGACCGGGTCGTGCGTGCCCAGCGAGACGCTGGCGCCGGCGCCATGGAGCGCGTACGCGAGCTCTATGAACGCGAGATCGGTGGGGTCGCCCCAGGCGTGGGCGAGCGCCGGCGTCTCGACGTACGCCCCCTTGACCAGGCGAATCGGCACCCCGGCCTCGGCGAGCTTGTCCGCGTCGGCCGGGCTCCGGCGGAGATTGGCCTGAACGGTGGCCGCCACCGGTCCGCCGGCCCGCGCCACCGTAAGCACGGTCTCCAGGATCCGGTCGGCTCGCGCAAGCTGCTCGGCGCCGATCTGGATCCTGACGCCTGCCGGAAGCGACGCCGCGATCCGTTCGAGCCGGCGGCGAGCGCCGTCGCCCGGCTCGTCGATCGCGATGTGCGAGAGGTCGATCGAGAGATACGTGCCCGCCGGCGCGTCGGGGGCGAGCCGGGTCGCGAGCGCGACGTAGGCGTCGGCCACCCGGTCGGCCTCGGCCGGGTCGGTGACGTTCTCGCCGAAGTAGTCGATCGAGGTGAGGACCCCTTGGTCCGCGAGCCGGCGGGCGCTGGCGAGCGCATCGTCGGCGGTGACGCCGGCGACGTACCGCGACGCCAGCCGGTAGGCGACAGGCTCGCCACCGGGTGCCGCGCGAACGGCGCGCTCAAAGCGTTCGCTTGTCGCCAGCCTGAAGAGGATCGTCCGCGGTATGCGCTTCATGGCGCCCCGCATTCTGAATGCTTGCTGGAAAAACCGCGAATAGCGCGGCTTTTCTAGCAACACCCTCGCGCCACCGACTCGCCCTCACACGCCGCCCGCGCCACCGACGTTCTCCGCAACACCCTCGTTGCGGTAATTCAATTGAATTAGTGTAGTATGATGAACCGTATGGCCCTCACGCCGGCAGAGCTCGAGCGCTTCGTCACGGAGCTAGCGGCCACGCCTGGCCGCTGGCGCCACCTCGTCCGCCACGCCACGGACGCCCGCGTCTACGAGCAGATCGTCGACGACGAGGGCGTCAACGCCTGGGTGATCTGCTGGAGCGAGGACCAGGACACCGGCTTCCACGACCACGACGAGTCGTCCGCGGCGATCGCGGTGATCTCCGGCCAGGTCCGCGAGGACCGGCTGCGCGTCGGCGATCCGCCCCGCTCGCGTGTGATCGGCGCCGGTCAGGTATTCACCGTTCCCGCGGTCGCGATTCATCGCGTACTGCACGCCGGCGACTCGCCGGCGGTGACCATCCACGCGTACTCGCCGCCCCTTGTCCGAACCGGCGCCTACCGCATCGGCCCGGACGGCGAGCTCGAGCGCGAGCTGCTCACCTCCGAGGACGAGCTCCGCGCCGAGCCGGCACTCAGCTGAGAACGCAACCCCTTACGATTACGTCCGGTGTCGGGAGTCGGACGGTACGTCAAGTTGACCGCGCAGGCGGGTCGCGGCGACGAGGTGGCGCAGCTGCTACTACGCGCCGCCGCCACGCTCCGCGAAACAGCCGGCTGCGAGCTCTACGTGATTAATCGGTCAGCGATCGACTCCGACGTCGTCTGGGTGACCGAGCTGTGGCTGAACCAGGAAGCGCTCGACGCCTCACTCGAGCAGCTCCAGACCGACGAGGGAAAGGCGCGGATCGCCCAGGTCGTCGCGCCTGCTGGCACAGCCGCCCGAGCTGACCGAGCTCGAGCCGCTCGGGGGTGTCGGCTATCTCCCCGGCGGCACCGGGTACACGCACCTCAACCTGGAGAGCGACGTCGAGGACATGGCGAAGCGGTTCGGGCTCGGCGAACAGGGCGAGGCACGGTTCGCGAACCGGCCGCTCGGCACCGTCCGGACCGGCTTCAGCCACCAGCGCCTGCGTCCCGGCGTTCGCCAGGCCTTCGGCCACCGCCACCAGCACGCCGAGGAGGTGTTCCTGATCCTCGACGGCACCGGCAAGCTCAGGATCGACGACGAGATCGCCGACGTTCGCCCGCTCGATGCGATCCGGATCGCCCCGAACTCGGCGCGAGCGCTGCAGGCCGGGGCGGACGGGCTGGAATTCGTGGTGTTCGGCCCTCACCACACCGGCGATGCCGTGATGGACGCGGATTTCTGGCCGGCCGAGACCACCGACGACTGATCCCCTCAGGCTGCGGCCAGCTCGACCAGCCGCTCGATCTCCTCCTCCGACGTCCACGCGCCCACCGACGCGCGGACCAGCCCAAAAGCCGGGATGCTGCGGACGATCACGCGCTCGGCGGCGAGCCGCGCCACCTCGGCATCCGGGTCCTCGGCGGCCCACGAGACGAGCGTCGAGCGGCCACGCGGCGCGACCGACAGCCCGCGCTCTGCCAGCCGCTCGGCGAGCCGGGCGGCCATCAAGGCGGCGCGCTCGTGCACCCACTCCCAGCCCACCTCCTCGAACAGGCCGAGCGAGGCGGTCGCCCACGCGTTGCGCAGCCCGGCCGGGAAGCCGTGGTCGAGCCGCTTGACACCCTCGGCCTGCTCGAACTCGAGCGCGTTCGCCGGGTCCGCCACCGAGCCGTACCCGGGCCACGGCACGAGCAGGTCGTCGAGCCGGTCCTCGCGGACGAACAGGGCGCCGCTCCCTTCTGGACCGCACAACCACTTCTGGCCCGAGCCCGCGTAGAAGTCGACCCCGAGCGCGCACGCGTCGATCGGCACCGCGCCGAGCGCCTGGGCGGCGTCGAGCAGCACCGGCACGCCCGTGGACACCAAAGCAGCCACGTCCGCGACCTCGCCGCCGACCCACGACACGTGCGAGCACGCGACCAAACGCGTCGCACTCGACACCTCGCCGGCGATCTCCGCGAACGGGACCACGCGGATCTTGACTCCGTGACGCCGCCGCGCTCGCCCGAGCGGCGCGAGCAGGCCGGGGTGCTCCTGGTCTGAGGTCACGATCTCGTCTCCCGGCCGCAGGTCGTATCCCGCGATCACCGTGTTGACGCCGTCGGTGGTCGACCCGGTGAGCGCGACGTCGGCCGGCTCACAGCCGAGCGCGGTCGCGTAGCCGGCGCGTGCCCGGTCGGCCAGCTCCATCAGCTCCTCGAAGTACGGGCGCCCGCAGCGGCCGCCATCGGCCTCGACGCCGATGCGCTCGCGCACGGCCTCCGCCGCGGCGCGCGGAATCGGGCCCTCGGTCCCGGCGTTCAGGTATGAGAGCCGCTCCAGAACCGGGAACTGGGCCCGGAAGGTGGTTGGGTCGGTGGCAGAGGTCGTAGCTTCGGTCATACCCGTATTCTGTCGGTCCGGATGTGCTTCGACTTCGACGCGCGGCCGCCGGCGCCGCCCGAGGACCTGCTGCTCGCCCCGATCGCCGGCGGCGCGGGGGCTGAGATCCTCGAGCTCACCTCCGCCGATGGCACGCATTTCTCGGCCGCGCTCGCCGAGGCGTCGTCGGACCGCGGGGGCGGAGTCGTGATCTTCCCCGACGTCCGGGGCCTCTACCCGTTCTACTCGGAGCTGGCCGAGCGGTTCGCGCAGGCCGGCTACCACGCGATCTCGATGGACTACTTCGGCCGGACCGCCGGTCTCGGCCCGCGCGACGAGGAGTTCGAGTACATGCCCCACGTCCAGCAGCTGACCGTCCCCGGCGTCCAGCAGGACGCTGCTGCTGCCGCCGCCGCGCTGCGCGAGCGGACGGGCGCGCGCGCCGTCGCCACGGTCGGATTCTGCCTCGGGGGCTTCGAGTCGTTCCTGGCCGGCGCTGACATGCCGGAGCTCGCGGCCGTGATCGGCTTCTACGGCGTGCTCACGGGAGAGCGCTTCGGCGTCGCCGGGCCGCTCGAGCGGGCCGGCGACATCGCGCACGCCACTACTCGGTCTGTTCGGTGGCGCCGATCAGGCAATTCCGGTGGACCAGGTCGAGCAGTTCGACGCGCGCCTCACCGAGACCGGGCTGGACCACGAGATCCACGTCTACCCGGGTGCCCCGCATTCGTTCTTCGACCGGCGGTTCGAGGACTACGCGGAAGCCTGCGAGGACGCGTGGCGCAGGATGCTCGGCTTCCTCGAGCGCCACACCGCCTAGTTCTCCGAGGCCTCCGTCTAAGCCTCCGGCGTGGGGTTCGGATTCTCGGAGGCCTCCGACGTGGCCGCCGCGTCCGCCTTCGACTTCGCGTCCGAGCCGTGTACCGCGAGTTCGCGCTTGAGGACCTTGCCAGTGTGGTTTCTGGGCAGCTCGTCCAGGAACACGACCTCGCGCGGCACCTTGTAGCTCGCGAGGTTGTTCTTGACGTAGCTCTTGACCTCGTCCTCGGAGAGCTGAGCGCCCTTCTGCGGGACGACGAACGCCTTCAGCCGCTGACCGAACTCCTCGTCGTCGACGCCGATCGCGGCCGCCTCCTGGATCGCCTCGTGCGAGCTGAGCAGCTCCTCGACCTCGGCCGGGAACACGTTCTCCCCGCCTGAGACGATCATCTCGTCGTCGCGTCCGTCGATGTAGAGGCGACCGGCGGGGTCGAAATGGCCGACGTCGCCCGAGGACATCAGACCCTCGATCACGTCCTTGTGGCCGCCGCCCGTGTACCCCTCGAACTGCGAGATGTTGCCGACGAAGATCCGGCCGGTCTCGCCCTGGGCGACCTCCTTGCCGTGCTCGTCGAGCAGCTTGACGATCGAGCCACGCACGACCTTGCCGACGGTGCTCGGTTCCGCCCGGAGGTCCTCGGGCGTGGCGATCGTCGCGTAGGCGATCTCGGTCGACCCGTACAGGTTGTAGATGACCGGCCCGAACGCGTCCGTCGCGCGCTGCGCGAGGTCGGCGCCGAGCGCCGAGCCGCTGACGAAGATGATCCGCAGCGCCGAGGTGTCGCGCTGCTTGACCTGATCCTCACCGAGGTCGACGATCCGCGAAAGCATCACCGGAACGACGACCATCGCGGTCGCGCGATGCTCCGCAAGGCTGTCGAGCGTGAGCTCGGCGTCGAACCGGCGCCGCACGACCAGCGTCGACCCGAGCCCGACGCCGACCATCGCCTGCATGAACCCGAGCGCGTGGAACATCGGCACGCACATCTCGGTCACCTCTCTGGCGCGGAACGGCACCTTGCTGAGCAGGCCGCCGAACAACGACAGCGAGCGCGGCTCGGCCCGCGCGGCACCCTTCGGCGTCCCGGTCGTCCCGCTGGTCAGGATCGTGATTCGCGGCCATGCCTCAGGCTTGGGGGGAGCGCTCTTGCCACCCGCGTCAATCAAGGCATCGAGCGTGTCGCCACCGGGCCTGTCCGCCCAGGCGCGGTAGCGGCCACGCGGGGGATCCTCGATCCCCTCGAGAACCTGCGCGTACTCCTCGTCATAGACGAGCATGTCGGTGCCCTCGCGCGTCGCGACCTCCCTGATCTGCGGTCCGGCAAACGAGGTGTTGAGCAGCACGATCCGCGCGCCGCACTTGGCGGCCGCGAACACCGCCTCGAGCAAGCCGCGGTGATTGCGCGCCAGGATAGCCACGCCCTCGCCGGCTTTGAGCCCTTCCTTGCGCCACGCGTTCGCCAGCGCGTTGCTTCGCTCGTCGAGTTCCGCATAGATCAGCTTCCCGCGCTCGTCAATCATCACGGCACGGTCGCCGTGACGGAGCGCGCCCGCCACGACCGCCCCGCCGAGCAGCCCGTAGCGCCGGAATCCACTGACCAGCTGGGCGAGGCGCTGAGGCGGCTCGGGGCCGAGCAGCCCGCTGCGGACGGAGATCGCGGCGAAGTACGCCTCGTCGCCCGTGCGCTCGGCGATCTTCGTCGCGCCCCCGATCAGGCCCTTCGGATCGCGCGCGGCGTTGATGATGGCCTTGGGGTCCAAGTTGACGATGGGACTCTCCTCCTCTTGCAGGTGTGTCACCGCTTCGTGTGAATTTTCCTTGTTCGGGAAGGTTCTCGGCGCAAGGGCGTCAAGTGGGGTGGGGCACAAAGTGCATGGATTCCGCGAGAAAGCTCAGATTATTCGTGCTCGTCACGATCGCGACCCTCCCCTCGCGCGCGACCGGAGAGCGTCGAGCCGGCTTCAGCGGACAACTCCTCTTGTCCGCAGCGGACTCGCTGCAGTCCCTGCAGCGATGACATGACGCCGCCGCCGACCCCACGCGGCGGCGGCGTCCCCATTACATCGGCGAAGCCAGTGAGTCATTTGCGGCTTCACGGGTAGTAGAGAACGCGATGGCCGGCAAGCTCATTACGTTGCCGCTGCGCGTGTCTCTGCGTTCTGCGCAGCTCGTGACCCGCGTCGTGGGCGGGGTCGCGCAATGCGCGCTCGCGATTCCCGGACGGGCGATCCACATCGCCTCGTCCGGTCGATCGAGTGGCGTCGAGCGTGACGCGGATCGCACCGAGCGTGACGCGACACCACGGCCGGCGCCTCCGACACCGGCGCCGCCCGCGCCCCGCGTCGCGCATCCGGAGCCGGCGCCCGCGCCCCGCGTCGCGCATCCGGAGCCGGCGCCCGCGCCACCCGCGTCCGCCGAGCCTCCGACCCACGTGTCCGAAGAGCCCATCCTGGTGAGCGAGTCAGCCGAGCCCGGCGCCGAGGAAGGCGCCGGCGCCGAGATCACGGTGATCGAGCCGTGGACTGGATACGGCCGCATGGACGCCAACGATGTGATCGAGCGGGTTCGGACCGCGAGCGTCGCAGAGCTTGCCGCGCTGCGGCTTTACGAGGCCCGACATCGCGCTCGCCGGACCGTGCTCGCCGCGGTCGACCGCCAGCTCAAGCTGGCGAGCGGCGGCGGCACGGCCTGATTCCGCATCGCCGACGAACGGAGCAGGCAACGTGCCTGAGGCAACGACCCCACCGACACTGACGGCCCGGCCGGGCTCGAATCCGGCCAGGCCGCCCGGGCTCGACGTGTGAGGTCGGACACGCGAGCCGCTGGTTGCGCTGTCGTGCGCTTGCCCCCTACGGCCTCGGCGGCTCGCCAGCCTCCGAGACACGCTGCGTTGCCACGAGCGTAGGCGAACGTCCGCCGGATCGTGTTGTCGGCCGGTGAATATCGGCGCTGACCTGCAAACCGCGTCAACGGGCGCTCGCGGCTGGGACCGTGGCGCGTAAAACATGTGGCGCCCCTACGACACGATCCGGCCGAAGCGGCTCCGGTGACGCGTTATGCAGGTCACCGCGCTGCCGGGCCGGCGCCTCCCAGCAGCTCCCGAACCTCAGCGCCGGGGCGGCTGGCGGTCCAGCACGGCCAGACGCAACCCCGCGCCGACCGGGACGACCGTCTGCGTCAGCGCGGGCTCGGCCTCGACCAGCGACGTGAACTCGACCAGCTCGTGCTCGTGCGAGCGGACGTTGTCGACGGCGAGCAGGCCCCCCGGAGCCAGCGTCCGGACTAGATCGGGCAGGTACTCGGGATAAGCCGGCCGCTCGGCGTCGAGGAAGATGAACTCCCATTCGGCGTCGGCCGAGCTCGCGAGCGTCTCGGCCGCGTCCTCGGACCGGAGCTCGGCGCGCTCGTCGAGCTCCGCGTCAAGCAGGTTCACCCGCGCCAGCTCGGTGCGCGCGACGTCGACGTCGACGCTGACCACCGTGCCTCCGGTCGCCTCGGCCGCGTCCGCGAGCCAGAGCGTGGAATAGCCGTTGGAGGTGCCGAGCTCGAGGATGCGGCGCGCCCCGGTAGCCCGGATCAACACGCCGAGCAGCTCCGCGGTCGGCGGCTCGACGTTGCGGAAGCGCTCCAGACGATCCGAGCGCGCCGCATCGTGCTCGCGGCTGCGGGCATACAGCTCGTCGGCGAAGCGGCGCCGGGTCGCATCCATCGACCCCGCACACTACGTGACCAGCTCGGCCTCCTCGATCGCCGCCGGCTCCGGTGGCCGCACGTCCTCGAGGCGGTCGACGTTCGCGAGCGCCGGGAACAGGCGGCCCCAGCTCACCGCGAGCAGGATCGTCATCACGCCGCCTCCCACCACCGCGGGAACCGTGCCCACCAGGTAGGCGGCGAGCCCGGACTCGAACGCGCCGAGCTGGTTCGAGGCGCTGATGAACACCATCTCGACGGCGTTCACCCGGCCGCGCAGCCGATCGGGCGAGGCGAGCGCGACCGTCGTCGAGCGGATGTTCATGCTGTAGAGGTCGACGAACCCGCTCACGCCGAGCGCGAGCAACGAGATCACGAACACGCGCGAGAGGCCGAACACGATGATGCTCGCGCCGTACAGTCCGACCACGATCAGTAGCGTCCGGCCGGCGCGACGCTCGATCGGATGCCGGGTGAGCCAGGCCGCCCCGAGCAGCGCACCGACGGCCGGCGCCGCGCGAAGGACTCCCAACCCAGTCGCCCCGACGTGCAGGATCGACCGAGCGAACACCGGCAACAGCGCGACCGCTCCACCGAACAGAACCGCGAGCAGGTCGAGCAGGATCGCGCCGAGCAGGATCTGCGTCCGGCGCACGAACCGAAGCCCCTCGAGCACGCTCTCAACCGTGGCCGGCTGGACGCCGCCCTCCTCGTCGACGTCGGCCGCCGCGCCCGGATGCATCGCCATCACGACCGCGCACGAGATCACGCACGAGCCGGCCGCGAGCAGGTACACGAGCGACGGCGACACGCCATAGAGCAGTCCGCCGAGCGCGGGACCGATCACCATCCCCCCCTGGCTCGCGATCGAGCGCAGCGTCATCGCGTTCTGCAACAGATCGACACCGACGAGCGTCGGCGGCATCGCCCGCGCGGCCGGCCAGCCGAGCGCCATCGCCACTCCGGCCCCGACGGCCAACGCCAGGTACGGCCACACCTCGCTCGTCCCCGACGAGCTGACCAGCGCCAGGCCGACGCTGATGCAAGCGGCGAACACCAGCGCGCCGGCGAAGATCAGCCGCCGGGGTACCCGATCGGCCAGCTGTCCCGCCGGCAGCGCCAACACGAACAGCGGGACGAACTCGGCCAGCCCGATCCAACCCAGATCGAGCGCGCTCCGGTGCAGCGCATAGACCTCCCAGCCGATCGCCACCTCGATCGCCTGGAGGCTGATCCCCATCCCGAGCAGGGCCAGCCACCAGAGGCGGAAATCGCGCACCTCGAGCGCGGGACCGAACCGTCTCAAGGCATCGCCGCAACCAGAATCATCCGATTCAGCCTACCCGCGCGGACCCCGCGGGCCCCACCAGGCCGCGGCAAACTGGGGCTATAAAGCTCCGGTGGATCCCCGCCGGCGAACCAACGAGTCGATCGCCGCCGCCACCAGGAGCACGAGCGCGGTCGCGATGAACTGGCCGGCCGCGCTGACTCCCATCAACGCCAGGCCGTTGTAGACAGTTCCGATTACGAGCCCGCCCAGCAGCGCGTGGAGCGGCTTACCCCGGCCGCCGAACAGGCTGGCCCCGCCGATCACGGCCGCCGCCACCGCGTACAGCGTGTACGTCCCCCCGTCGACGCCGGTCGACACCGAACCCAGGGTGGACGCGTAGACCAGCCCGGCGAGCCCTGCGGTCATCGCGCTGAACACAAACGCCAGTCTGCGCACGCGCTGGACGTTGATGCCGGCGCGACGCGCGGCCTCGGGATTTCCGCCGATCGCGTACATGTAGCGCCCGAGCCGTGTTCGCCCCAGGAAGACGGAGTACAGGAGCAGCACGATCCCGACGAACGGAACCACGTACGGGACCCCCTTCAGAGGGGTCAGCAGGCCGCGGTTCTGGGTGCACACGTACACGAGCAAGATTCCCCCGACCGCCGCGGCGCCGATCTGAAACAGGGTGATGCTGAGCGGTGGCGCACTCAGCCCTTGGGCGCGACGGCGCGCCGCGCGGCGTATCGATACCGCCGCGTATATCGCGAGCACCACCACCAGGCCGATCCAGCTGGCGGCGACGCTGATGTTGGCGTTCACCAGCTTGAAGACGGGGCTCGTCGTCGAGACCGAGATCACGCCGCCGACCGCCTGCTTATCGATGGTGGCGAGCTCGATCAGGATGCCCTCGAAGAACAGCAGCCCGGCGAGCGTGACCACGAACGATGGAATGTGGAGCCTCGTGATCAGGGTCCCCTGGAGGTAGCCGATTCCCGCGGTCACGCCGACGCCGCAGATGATCCCGAGCCACCACGGGAAGTTGACGGGCGGAGCGATCAACTCGGCGATCACCATCCCGCCGACGGCGAGCACGAAGCCGACCGAGAGGTCGATCTCCGACAGGATCAGGGCGAAGATCTGGGCCGCGCCGAGCAGGATGTAGATCGACGCCTGGTCGAACAGGTTGACCAGATTCCCGTCGGAACCGAACCTGGATCGCTCAGCCTGGAAGAAGATGACAATGATCAGCAGTCCGGCGACGACGGGGAGCGCGCCGCTCTCGCCGCTCTTGATACGCCGCCACTGCGCGCGCAGGTAGTCGCCGAGCGAGTCGGCCAGGACCTCGGGCGCGGCCGTTATGAGGTCCGCGTCGGTCTCGGGGGTGGCCTCGTCCTCGGCCAGCTCGGTCGAGAGTGGCGGCTCCTCCAGCTCGGACGGCACGCCGGGACTCGAGAACTCGTCAGGCATCAGACGCCCTCCTGTCCGGCCGAGCGTGGAACCGCGGCGTGGTCGACCGTGCGCGACGTGCGCCCGGTCGTCATGTAGTCGACGACCGTGGTGGGGTCGAAGTCCGACACCGGACCCTGAGCGACCATGTTGCCCAGATACAGGATCACGACGCGGTCCGCGACCGCGAACACATCGTTGAGGTTGTGGGAGACAACCAGCACGGAAACGCCCTGCGAGGCGAGCCGCTTGATCAGGGCCAACACCGTCCGGGTCTGCGAAACGCCCAGCGCCGCCGTCGGCTCGTCCATGATCACGAGCTTTGCCTTCGCCATGACGGCCTTGGCGACCGCGACCGACTGCCGCTGCCCGCCGGACAGCGACGCCACCGGCTGGCGGATCGACCTGATCGTCTTGACCGAGAGCTCCTCGAGCGTCTGCTTCGCGGTCGTCTCCATCTTCGCTTCATCGAGCAATCCACGCTCGATCGGCTCGTGGCCCAGAAACATGTTCTGGACGATGTCGAGGTTGTCGGCAAGCGCCAGGTCCTGATAGATCGTGGTGATTCCGACGGCCTCGGCTTCGCGCGGTCCATGGAAGTGGACGGGCTTTCCCTCCCAGACGAGCTCGCCCTCGTCGGGCGGCCATAGACCGGCGATCGTCTTGATCGTGACCGACTTGCCGGCGCCGTTATCCCCCGCCAGCGCAGTCACCTTGCCCGGCGGTACCTCAAAGTTGATCCGCGTCAGCGCCTGCACCGGACCGAACCGCTTGGTGACCCCCCGAAGTTCCAGCAGCACGCCATTTGAACTGCTCGGCGCCGGGGCTGGCTCGGTGGCGGGGCTGTCCGAAGTGCTCATCGTCCTCCCTGTGTGCGACGGGCCCCCCGGTGCGCCGGAAGGGCCCGCACACACTATCGCTTCGACAAGGATCCCTCGATTAACTCGTGATCCCCGCCGCCTTACAGTCCGCCGCGTACTTCCCGGAGCAGAGCTGCGCCGCGGGCACGAAGTTGTCCTTGATGACCGTGTCGTTCATGTTCGTCGGCGTGACCCACTCGGGAACCAGCAGCGATGAGGGCACCGACACGTGCGTGGTCGGGTCCACGGTCTTGGCGTTCAGCAGGGAGTCCGGCGCCGTCTTGCCGGCCCGGAGGTACATCGCCAGCGCCACCGCCGCCTGCGCCTCCAGGTAGATCGGCTTGTAGACCGTCCCGCACTGGTAGCCGGAGAGGATGTTCTGGAGACCGGTCAGGGTCGCGTCCTGGCCCGTCGTCGGGAACGTCTTCGGCTTGATGCCGTGGGCCTGCAGGAAGGAGATGATCGGCGCCCCGTTCTCATCGTTCGGGATCACCGCCGAGTTGATGCCGTGATGCGCGGTATAGGCGCCCTCGAACTCGGTCAGAGCGACAGGCGGCATCCACGTCCCCGCCGGGCGGGCGGCGAGCACGTACTTTCCGGACTGGAAGTCGGGGGCGAGGACCCCGTTGTAGCCCTGGGCAAACAGCGTGGCGTTGTTGTCGGTCACCGCGCCTGCCATCACGACGACGTTCGGCTTCGATACGTGCCACTGATTGACGCACTGCACGAAACCCGAGCCGATCAGCTGGCCGACGTGTACGTTGTTGAAGCTGACGTAGTCCGCCGTGCCCGCCGGCGCCCCGAGGGTGAGCCGGTCGTAGTCGACGACCGCAACGCCGTGCGCCTTGGCGTAGCGCTGCACTGTCACGCCGGTTCCCGAATCCTCGGGATCGATCAGCAGCACGGTCGCGCCGTTGGTGATGGCGCTCTCGGCATCGGTCACGAACGTCGAGTCGCTTCCGAGCGCGTTCTCTACGGTCATGTCGCCGCTCGGCAGACCTGCGGCCGCCGCCGCCTTCTTCAAATAAGGCGCGTCGAACTCGACGTATCGGGTCGAGCTGGTCGTGTCCGGCAGGATTGCCGCGACCTTACCCTTGCCCGCTTGGGTCAGCGACTTCAACGCGTTCATCGCGGAGAAATCGTTCGTGAACGATGTCACTGAGATTCCCGGCGTGGCAGTTCCGCCCGAGGACGTGCTCGTGGCGCTGGTGGCGCTCGCGGCAGCGCTGCTGGTACTGCTGCTCTTCGAGCTGCCACATCCGGCAGCCACCGCTGCCACGGCAACGGTTAATACACACACTCGTAAGAAACGAGTACTCATACCTGCGCGCTCCTCTCACTCGGCGCGAAACGTCGACACATAACAGTTCTCGCCGGTCCTCCACCCCCGGCCGGAAATACACTGGCAAACGGCGGGGCCATCGTCCACCTTGATTAACCGGACATAAACACACCCGCTGGCGAAGCACGGCTGAAGAGCCGCACCGCCCCGCGCCAGGGGCCGTGGACGTGGCTACGCGCGCTACCGAGTCGGAGGGCTGCGTGCGCCGGCGCTCACCGATGTTCTCCGTGTTTCCGTCGCGGTACTCGCATCAACTGAGACGCTCGCAGCTGGTTCGAAGGATCCGTTGCACGGTAGGGCCCCTGCGGGCGGATTTGAGCACGTGATAGTCAAAAGCGCGCGAGAACGAGGCGCCCGCACGCTAACACTCGGGACGATGTTGCGTCAAGGCAGGAAATGTTTGCCTTTTTTAGCTTTTAGGAAGCCAAATGAGCTCGATCGTCGGCTACCCTGCGCGCGTGGCCCAAACCTCGGACCCCGCCTTCACCCCGGCTACAGCGCACGCGCTGCTGCGGGAACACCTGATCGGGATGATTCGCGACGACGGCCCGATCAGCCGCTCGCAGCTCTCGCGCGCAATCGGCCTGCCGCGGAGCACGACCACCGCCCTGGTCGCGGAGCTGCTCCGCGAGGGACTGATCGATGAGGCGCCGGCAATCAGCCGAGGCGCCGGGTCCGGCAGTGGCCGCCCGCCGACGCTGCTGTCGTTGCACCGGCCAGATGGCCTCGTCGCCGGCTTCGACTTCGGTCACCGCCACATCCGCGTGGCGGTCGCCACGAGCGGCGGGGAGATCCTCGCCGAGGAGAGCACTCCGCTCGACGTGGACGGCCACGCCGAGAGCGCGCTCGACTCTGCGCGCGAGCTGCTGTCGGTCGTGCTGGATCGCGCGGGCGTGTCGATCTCGAATATTCGCGCGGCGGCCGCCGGCATTCCCGCTCCGCTCAGCAACCGGACCAACCGCGTCGGGTCGCCGACGATCCTCGCCAGCTGGGTCGACCTCGACCCGCGCGAGGAGCTCAGGCGCCGGACCGGGCTGACCGCAACGCTGGGCAACGACGCCGCCTTCGGCGCGTTAGGTGAGATGACCTATGGAGCCGCCCGCAACCTGAACGACTTCATCTACGTCAAGGCGTCCAACGGGATCGGCGCCGCGCTCGTCCTGGGCGGCCGGCTGTACCGCGGATCCCACGGCATGGCCGGTGAGATCGGGCACACGCAGATCGACCCCACCGGAGCCTGGTGCCGCTGCGGCAACCGTGGCTGCCTCGAGGCGACCGTCTCGATCGACGTCGTGCGCCGGCAGCTCGAGCCGCTCGGCCTCGACCCGCTCAATCCGGGCGACATGGAGCATCCGGTGGCGACCAAGATCCTCGCCGAATCGGGGCGCACCGTCGGCGTCGTGATCGCGAACCTGTGCAACACGCTGAATCCCGAGGCCGTCATCCTCGGCGGCGACCTCGCGTCGACCGGCACCCATTTCACGGCCGGCGTGCGGGACTCGGTCCGCCATCTCGCGCAGCCGGGGCCGGCGCACACGGCGGTGATCACCACCAGTCTCCGGGGGCGAGCCGAACTGCTCGGTGCGGTGGCCTGCGCCGCCGCCGCGCCGGTGGCGGTCCAGCCGGTCTGACCGAGTTCGGGTTCGCCCGTAACGCATGGCGGGTTCGCCCGTGACATATGGCGTTTCGCCCGTGACGTATGGCGAGTTCGCGCCCGTGACGTATGGCGGGTTCGCGCCCGCGACGTATGGCGGGATCGGCCTGTGACGCATGGCGTGGTCGGGCGTGGGGACGTTGCTGGAAAAGGCGCCACCGTGGGCCCTTTTCCAGCACGCGACCCCAACGACCACCTGCTAGGCCGCGCGGCGCGGCGTGAGGTCCATGTCGCCGCTCTCGAACACGACGCCGACCGGCTCGAGCACGACCCGCCGCGGGCCGTCGTCGACGGTGCCGGCCACGGCGGCCGAGAGCCCGGTCCGTGCGGCGGTCCTGACCACCTCCTCGCCTGACCCCCGGGCGCAGTAGACCGCGAAGCCGCAGCCCATGTTGAACGTCGAGTAGGCGGCGGCGGGCGACATCTCCGTCCGCTCGAGCAGGAACGTGAGAACCTCGGGCACCTCCGGCAGCCGCGTGAGCGTGTACGTCAGCTCCCGGCGCGGGCGCATCAGCTTCAGCAGTCCGTGCCCCGTGATGTGGCTGAGGTAATGGATCTCGACCGAGCCGGCGAGCAGCGCCCGGACGAGCCCGGCGTACGTCGCGGTCCGGTCGAGCAGCGCCTCGCCGAACGTCCTTCCGCTTGGCAACGGCGTTCGGTAGCCGTCCGGCTGGCCGTCGGCCACCCGACGAGCGAGCGAGGAGCCGTTCGCGTGAAGCCCGTTGCTCGCCACGATCACGATCTCGTCGCCCGGCGCCAGCTCGGCGCCGAGGATCGGCTGCCGTCCCGGAGGCACGACGCCGACGGCGCTGCCGGCGAGCTCGATGTCGCCGGCGGCGACGAGTCCCGGTAGCGACGGCGACTCGCCGCCCCCCCAGGTGGCCCCGGCATCGACGCACGCCTCGCGCCAACCGGATACAAGTCCCGCGTTCCGGTGCTCGTCCGCGTACCAGTCGGACGAGCCGGTCGCGAAATAGGCGTTCACCACCAACGGCACCGCCCCGACGCAGCAGAGATCGTTGACGATCGCCGCCACGGTGTCGTAGGCGACGTTGTCGAACGCGCTCACGCCGAGCTGCTCCTCCACCTGACGGGCGATGATCGACTTGGTCCCGAGTCCCTCGACGACGAACGCGAGCGTCTGCCCGCCGGCCTCGAACACGAACGCCGGCTCACCCCGCGACTCATCTATCGCCCGCCCGCCCGAACCCGCCAGCAGCGCGGAGGTCGCGAGCGCCTCGCTCAGCGCGTTGCGCTTGCCGGCGTCGAGCGCTTGGTAGTCGACGCCGGCCGCACGGTAGGCAGAGCTGCCTGGCGTTCCCGGGTCGGCCACGCCCCGAAGGCTAATCGCCCGGGCCCCGGACCGTGTCTGGACCCCCGGACCGTGTCTGAGCCCCGGACTGCGCCCCTCAGTCCACCGGCCAGGCGTGGACCGGCTCGTTGCTGTGCATGTGCTCCCGGTAGCGCCGGGTCATCTCCCGCAGCGCCTCGGAGCGGTCCATCGCCTTGTCCTCGTACAGGCGATGGAACACCTGGCTCTGCCACGCGGCTCCGTTGCGCAGCGACACACACCGTCGCTCGATCATGTCGAGCAGACGGCCGGCGTCGCCCGAGTCGACCCCCCAGCGCTCGAGGCCCTCGTGCGCGAGCGGCAGCAGGCGCCTGACCACGAGCTCGGCGGCCGGAACCTCGCCGAGGCCGGGCCAGTACAGGCGCGCGTCGATCCCGTCGCGCGCGCCCGCGTGGAAGTTCTCCTCGGCGGCCGAGAACGACATCTGCGACCACACCGGGCGCTCCTCCTCGGCCAGCACCTTCAGCAGCCCGTAGTAGAACGCGGCGTTGGCCATGATGTCGGCCACGGTCGGGCCGGCCGGGAGCACCCGGTTCTCGACGCGCAGGTGGGGCTGGTCGCGCACGACGTCGTAGATCGGACGGTTCCAGCGGTAGATCGTGCCGTTATGGAGGCGGAGCTCGCCCAGCCGAGGCACGTCCCCGCGCTCCAGCGTCTCGACTGGATCCTCCTCGTCGCACACCGGCAGCAGCGACGGGAAGTAGCGCACGTTCTCCTCGAACAGGTCGAAGATCGAGGTGATCCAGCGCTCCCCGAACCACACGCGCGGCCGCACGCCCTGGATCTTCAGCTCCTCCGGTCGCGTGTCCGTCGCCTGCTCGAACAGCGCGATTCGCGTCTCCCGCCACAGCTCCTTGCCGCAGAAGAACGGCGAGTTGGCCGCCACCGCGACCTGGACGCCGGCGATCGCCTGCGCGGCGTTCCAGTAGCGGGCGAATGCCTCGGGCTCGATCTGCTGGTGGAGCTGGACGCTCGTGCACGCCGCCTCCGGCGCGATCGTGTCGGCACGGGTCGACAGCCGCTCGACGCCGGCAATCGTGATCTCGAGGTCCTCGCCGCGCGCCGCGAACACCTGCTCGTTGAGCAGCGCATACCGGGGGTTGGCGCTGAACGACTCCGCCCGCAGGTGGGTCGGGTAGACCGTCGGCAGGATGCCGATGATCATCATGTGCGCGCCAACCGTCCGCGCCTTCTCCTCGGCGTCGTTGAGGCTCGCGCGCGCGTCTCGCTCGAGCTCTGTGAACACGCCGTCCTCGAGCAGCCGCGGGGGCACGTTGATCTCTATGTTGAACTGGCCGAGCTCGGTCTGGAACGCCGGATCCGCGATCGCCTCGAGCGCGGCGGCGTTGATCAGCGCCGGCTCGCCGGCCTCATCGGTCAGGTTGAGCTCGACCTCGAGGCCGAACGATCGCGACTCGGGATGAAACCGCGCCTCGGACAGCATCCGGGCGAACACGTCGAGGTTCGCCCGCACTTTCATGCGGTACCGCTGCCGGTCCTCGCGGCTGAAGGTTCTTGCGGCTACCTCCTGACCCACAACGGAAGTATTCCCGAAATCGCCGCTGTCTCTACGCCTGCGTCCGCCGCGCCGGCTCTACAACTCCCCGGACGCGATCTCGGCGCCCTCGACGAGCGAGCCCATCTTCAACCACATGACGCCCGGGTCGACGAGCGACCACCGGATGAACGTGCCGAAGCCACAGTCGGTGCCGGCCATCAGCCGGTCCTTGCCGACGAACTGGCCGACCTGCACGAGGCGATCGGCGACCAGCCGCGGATGCTCGACGTAGTTGGACTTGACGTCGATCACGCCCAGGATCACGGACTTCTCAGCGGGCAGCTCGACGTCGCGGAACACGCGCCACTCGTGGGCGTGGCGAGGGTTGGCGCCCTCGACGTAGATCGTGCCGGCGTTGACGTTCAGCACGTGGTCGATGATGTCCGCGAGCGGGACGTCGAGATGGTGCGGGGTGCCGGTGTTGCCCCAGCACACATGGAAGCGGAGCCGTTCCGGCGGGATTCCCTCGAGTGCTCCGTTGAGCGCCTCGACCGCGAGCGGCAGATGGTGGTGCCAGTCGCCGACGCTGCTCCCGACCGAGCGCGCGTGCGCGGCCATCGCCATGTCCGGCGAGTCGATCTGCAGACTGAACCCGGCGTCGATGATCGCGCGATACTCGTAGGCGAGCGCCTCGGCGCAGGCGGCCAGGTACTTCTCGTGTGAACCGTAATGCTGGTCGGGATAGTTGAACGCGATCTGGCCGGGGCTGATCGTGCCCATGAAAGCGCTCGAAGGATCCGCATCGCCGAGCGCACTGCTGAACCGGGCGATGTCACGATGCACCGCGTCCTTGTCGCTGAGCTCGACCGGTCCGACGCAGTTGGAGAAGCCCAGGTGAGCGGTCTGCGGGTTCGCAAACAGCTTCATCGCGAGCTCCGGGAACGGTGCGACGTCGTCGGACTGGAACTCCGAGGTGCCGCCGAACCCCGAGAAACGGTCGGCCACGTAGGAGCTGAAACCGGGCTTGCTCATCTCGCCGTCGCTGATCACGTCGAGTCCGACCTCGCGCTGCTTGGCGACCAGCTCGACCACCGCCTCGTCCATCTTCGCCTCGAGCTCTCCCTCGTCGACGTTCTCCCCGTCCATTCGCGCCCACACCATGTCCGCGAGATCGTCGGGGCGGGGCAAGCTCCCCGCGTGCGTCGTCAGGATCCGATCCGCCATCTCTCTCACCTCTCCAATCAGAACTACAGCGTGTGCGACTTCTACCGCAACCGGCTCGCGCCGCCGGATATCGGCGCTCCCAACCGGTGATCGGTGCGCGGATCGACAAATCGATCCGTTCGCGGGCCCCTCGCCGACCTTTTGTAAAAGTTTAGTGTTGTGTTAGCTTCGTGTTAGCAGAACCGGGTACGAAGGCAGCGTGCCCGTTCATCTACCTGGTCGCCGCCGGCCGACGCGCTGGCCGCGATGACCGCCTCCAGCCACACCGCAGTTATCGCGCTGGCAACCCTGGAGGGGTCGCTCGTCGCGCTGCCGAAGGCAGGCGCGCTCGAGCCTCTTAGGACGCTCCGATCGCCTGCCTGGGCGGCGCTTCTGCCCGGGTCGCTCGTCGCCGGCACGTTTCTGCCGCTGGCGATGCCCTCGATGGCGCTCGGTCTCGTGCTGATGGCGGGCGTGATCACGCCGCTGCTCGCCGCGATCGCCATCCTCGAGGTCGTCCGCGGTCCACGAGCCGCGCTGCTCGCGCTTGCGCTCGTGCTGTCGGTGATAGCGGCGCTGATCAGCGGCTGGGAGGGCCAGATCTCGGCCACCGCCCTGACCGCGCTCGGGTGCCTTGCCGTCGGCACCGCGCTGGCGCGATTGATCCCGCGCCGGTGGTTCGTGCTCGGCGTGCTCGGGATGTGCCTGGCCGATGTCGCTCTCCTGGGGTCGGGGATCGGCACCTCGGCGGCGCAGCTCATGGCGAGCGCCACCCGCGACGTCCACGGGCCGGTGTTCAGCCAGGCCGACGTCGGACGCGTGACGACCGATTATCCGGACCTGGTGCTCGCGGCCGTGCTCGGAGGATTCCTCGCCGGCCGGCACCGCCAGCTGCTGGCGGCGGCGCTCGTGACGGTGCTCGGCGCCGCCTACGGACTGCTGCTGCTGCCAATCGCGCACCTGTTGCCGGCGACGGTGCCGATCGCGCTCGCGCTGCTCATGCTCGAGAGCGTCGACGCGCGCCGGGCCGCTAATCGGGCACGAACAGACGCCCTTGCATCTGCGCTTCAGACTGCGGGTTGAAGTCCCACAGCCCCTTGAGCTGACCGCGTAGATCGTCGGAGAGCCGATCGACGCCGTAGTGGTCGATCTCGACGAGGTTGCCGGCGGGGTCGCGGACGTACAGCTGGACGACGTCTCCCGGCAGCTCGACCAGATGGTTGCGGAACGCGTCACGATCGAAGGCGCCGCGCCGGTCGGCCGCCTGGTACACCGGCTCGAGATCGTCGACGGTGATCCCCAGGTGGTGGTGGCTGGTCGGCTGAATGTCGCGCTCGAACAGATGCAGCTGGGTGCGCCCGAGTGCGAGCCACTGAACCGGCAGCCCGAAGTTCGGGGTCGGGATCAGCTCCGCTCCGAGCAGATCGACGTAGAAGTCCACCGACTCCTGAAGATCGCGCGCGTTCACGCTGACGTGATTGATCCGGGCGCTCATAGGCCCTCCTCGGTTCGACTCGACGAGCCCACGATACCTAGCGCCCATCCGCCATACGCTTTGCCCCGTGCGCGGGCGCGACGGATTCACGATCCCCGTGCCCGGCGGCTCGCTCGGAGGCCGGCGCGCCGGCGCCGGACCGCCGGTGCTGCTCCTGCACGGCGGTCCCGGCCTGAGCTTCGAGTACATCGACGATCTGGGCGACGAGCTCGCCACGGACTTCCGCGTGGCCGCCTACCAGCAGCGCGGCCTCGAGCCGTCGACCTCGAATGGTCCGTTCACGGTCGCGCAGGCGGTCGAGGATGCGCGAGCGCGCCCAGCAGCCGGTCCGGATGTCCGGCTGCGAGCCGGAGCGCGAGGTGCCCGCCCCACGAGTGGCCGACGACGAGCGCTCGCTCCCACTCCAGGCCGTCGAGGACGGCCAGGGCACAACCGAGGACTTCCTCGAGTCGATGCGACTCGTGTGGCCGGCGTACTTCGCCGATCCCGATGTCGATCCGGATGTTCTCCCGCTCGGCCGTGCACTGAGGCGGCACCGGGCACGCGGCGGATAGCATCGCCGCGTGCCCTACGCGCCACCGAAGCTCGAACAGTGGGGCGCGCAGGTGCTCGGCGCGCTTCCGCCACGGGTCCAGGTCCGCTTGTCCGGCAAGCCGCCCGTACGGATCGACGGCGACACACTCGCGCCCGAGGCGCAGCTACTCCTGGCGGTGCTCGACCGACGGCGCGAGCCGCCGCTCGAGACGCTCACGCCGGCCGAGGCCAGGGAGGCCCGCCGGCGCCTGACCGCCGCGTACGCGGGCCGGCCGGTGCCGGTCGCAGCGGTGCAGGATCTCGACATCGACGGGATCCCTGCTCGCCACTACGCGCCGCCCGAGGCCGGCGGCCCCCGCCCGCTGCTCGTGTACTACCACGGCGGCGGGTTCACCTACGGCGACCTCGACACGCACGACGGCGTCTGCCGCATCCTCTGCCGCCACGCCGGCGCGCACGTGCTGGCGGTCGACTACCGCCTCGCGCCCGAGCATCCGTTTCCCGCCGCCGTCGACGATGCTCGCGCCGCGCTCCGGTGGGCGCTCGAGAACGCCGGGCGGCTAGGAGCCGATCCAGGCCGGGTCGGCGTCGGCGGCGACAGCGCCGGGGGCAACCTGGCCGCTGTCGTGTCGGGGCTAGCGGCGCGCGACGGAGGGCCCGCGCCCGCGCTCCAGCTGCTGATCTATCCGGCGACCGACATGACCGCGCGGCACCGCTCGCGCGAGCTGTTCCGCGAGGGCTTCCTGCTGACCGACCCCGAGATGGACTGGTACACCGACAACTACCTCGGGACGGCGAGGACTCACGCCGGCGACCCCCGGGCATCGCCGCTGGTCGCCGAGGACCTGTCGGGCCTCGCGCCGGCGTTCGTAGTCACCGCCGCGTTCGACCCGCTGCGCGACGAGGGCGAGGCGTACGCCCGGGCCCTCCAACAGGCCGGCACACCGGTGACCTTGCGCCGGTTCCCCGGCTTCATCCACGGCTTCATCAACGCCGCCGGCGTCAGCCGCACGGCACGGGACGCGCTCCTCGAGATCGCGGGCGTGACCCGGGCGATGTTTTTCTCGACCACGACAGGGTCCGCGCCGCGACCCGGGTCACCGTAGACAGTGGTCGGGGCGCCACCGCTCCACCGTCCCCCCTCATCTCGGGGCGCCATCGCGAGTCGGCGATGGCGCCCCGTTCGTCGCGCTGGCGCGCTTACTGATCGACCCCCAGGTCCACGCCGCAACGGAATCTCGCCTCGCTCGTCGGACGTCTGATGTCTTCGATCATCGTTAAAGCAGGACGATCCGGCCACGGCGATCCTTCCCGTGTGAGCGGGCATGGACGGTCGGCGCGCGCGGGGCGCTCGCGAACCGCTGGGAAGGTCGCGCCTACGCGGCGTAGCGCTGCGCGGAGCGGGCCCGCGCCTTCGCGGCTTCTTCCTCGCGATTCTTGGGCGGAGCCGCGGTTCGCAGCTCGTTCAGCAACTCCAAGGAGGCCGCGGCGACGGCGTCGATCGCACGCGCGAACGCCTCCTCGTTGGCCCGGGAGGGCTTCGTGAAGCCGCTGATCTTGCGCACGTACTGGAGCGCCGCGGCCCGCACCTCCTCCTCGGTGGCGGGTGGATCGAAGTTGTAGAGCGTTCGGATGTTTCGGCACATGACCCAAGCGTAGTGGTCGCCACCGTGCACGCGGTCGCACCGAGAGGTGTCAGTGGTGGATGCTGCGCGAGGGCGAGGCTCCGATCGCCGCGGCGGCCATACGCCGTACGATCCCGCGCTCACCGTCCAGAGCTCATCGTCCACAGAGGAGAGGATGTATGCGTTCAACCAAGCGACTTCGGGTCGCATCCGCAGTGCTCGTGGCCGGCGCGTCGATCGGGGCCTACGCCGCCGTCACCGCCGCCACCGCAGCCGCCGGTCCCGCTCACGGCGCCAAGCCCGCCCCCAGCATCAAGCGGTTCAACCTCAACGGGTACGTGATCAACACGGACTACAGCCTCGGGCGCAACACCGGCAACACGTTCCAGCAGACGTACAAGAGCGGAACGGTCCACGGCGTCCCGATCAAGGGCCCGTTCGTCGGCACGAAGTTCCCGGTCGAGGACTACGTGGCGATGCCGATCGGCAACCACGAGATCTACGTCACCTGGCTCGATCCCAAGACGCACGCCCTCGTTGACGTGTTCGTCATGAATTTCACCACCGGGATCGTCTACGACTACGCGCCGGCCGCCAAGCCCGAGAGCTCGGGCACGGTGACGGTCGTCAAGAAGGGCAAGACCCCGCTCCCGTAGTCACGTCTCACCAGCGCGCGCGGCGTATCGTCGGCCTCTGTGATCGGGAGGCTGATCGGATGCGCCGCGGCGCTGGTTCTAACGATCGCCATCGGCCAGGACGATCGCGATCGCGACGATCGCGCACAGGACGAGCGCCGCCAGCCCTCCGAGCACGGCCGGTCGCCGCCGGGCCCTCGCCGCGCCACGACCCGTCGCCGGGGCCGTCGCCGCGAGCGGGCGTCGGGCGGAGCGCCGCGGATCGTCTCGGGAGCGACGTAATCCACCGTTCCCAGCCAGTGGCCGGTCGCGGTCGCCTCGAGGCTGCGTCCGGCTCCGAAGTCGCTCAGGTAGGCGCGGTCGCTCCCGGTCAGCCGGTGCTCGATCAGCATGTTGGCCGGCTTGAGGTCACCGTGCACGAGCCCGTGGGCGTGGACCGCGTCGAGCCCAGCGGCGACCTGCGCCAGCAGGTGCTGCGCGCGCGCCGACTCGAGGCCGCCGCTCTGCGCGATCTCGTCGGCAAGATCGCCGCCGTCGATCCAGCGCATGCTCAGGAACAGCTGATCGTCCGCCTCGTCGGCCTCGTACACGGGGACGACATGGGGGTCGTCGACCGAGGCGAGCAGGCGCGCCTCTCGCTGGAAGCGCTCGCGGAACACCGGATCTGACGCGAGCTCGGGCGCGATCACCTTGAGCGCGACCACTCGCTCGAGGCGGATCTGGCTCGCGCGGTACACAACTCCCATCCCGCCCCGTCCGGCGACCTCGTCGAGTCGGTAGCCGCCGAGCACCTGCCCGAGGCCCAGATCACTCATTGGCTCTCGAGATCGCGCCAGGTCACGAGCCCGGTGCGTATGGCGGTCTCGGCCAGGCGCGCCCGCTTGTGGGTCTGCCGTTCCTCGTCGACGCCGAGCAGCTCGAACAGAGCACCCATGTGTGCCTTGACCCGGTCGACGCTGAGGAACACCTCGTCGGCGATCTCCCGGTTGGAGGCGGGCGTGGCGAACGGCGTGCCCTCCCGGTAGGGCCGGCACAGGGCGATCAGGATCCGGCGCTGGACGTCGGACAGCTGCGGCGGCGCGCCGCCCGTCGCGGCGCGCGTGGGCTGGGCCACCGAGTCGGCGGGCGAGCGGAACAGCAGGTGGGTGCCTCCGATCCGAAGCACGTCGCCGTCGTGGAGGACCCGCTGTCCAGTGACCCGCTCCTCGTTGACGAACGTGCCGTTGCGCGACAGCCCGTGGTCGGCGAGCGTCCACACGTCGCCCACGTTCTCGAGCTCCGCGTGCAGGCGCGACACGCGATCGTCGTGAGCGAGGCACAGGTCGCACATCGGGTCTCGGCCGACCCGCAACCGGCCTGCCGACGGCTCGAGCGTGAGGATCCGCTGCTCGTCGTCGGCGTCGCGGTAGACGAGGAACGGCGTCTGCGCCCGCTCGGCCGCGATCTGCTCCTTGAGCTCGCGCGGCGACGAGCTGTGCGGGGAGAACGGGGCCGGCGCCATGTGCACATTGTGGGGCACCCGCGACACCTCGGGGGGTGTCAGGCAACACCCCTGGGGTGGACCGTCGAGACCGTTGGCCCCTTCTGACGGCGCGCCCCGGGAGGGAGCCTGTGGCCATGCCCTCCCGACCCAGCCGAACCAAATCGGCCGACCCTGGCGTCGGGGGGGCACCGAAACTCCCCATCTTCAAGGAGCGACCTCGTGAGCACCGCGCTGTCCAAGTCTTCGATCCGCTACGGCGCCGGCGCCTCCCGCCGCACTGCCTCTCTCCGTCATCTCGTCCTCCTGGGTCAAGGGCCCGGAACCCTCCCAGGATTAGGTCTGAAACACTAACCAGCCCGACCATCTATCACGAAGTCAGACGCAGTTTACGAACACTCATGCTGACGATGGGCCACGCAAACTCACGCCACAGTGAACAGTTCACGTTGCTCAACGCGATCCTGTCGACGCTCGGAAAGGGCGCGTCGGCCGTCACCGCGAAGCTTCCGGCCAGTGACCTCTCGTGCCAGGCCGAGGGGATAACCCCGGCGGGCCGGCGCGAGGGTACCTGCGACGACAACGGCGTCACCCGCACGGTGGTGAATCGCGACCACACCCTGCACGCACCGGGCATGGGCGTCCAGGTCACGAAGACCAAGCTCGGCCGCATCATCAAGTCACCCGATCCGTACGAGCCGCCGGTGTACGCCAAGGGCGCGTTCGTCGCCGTCCGGCTCAAGGTCACCAACACGGGCTCGTCCCCGCTGGACGGCGTTGATGAGACCGAGCTCGAGATCGGCGGCAAGTACTACTCCCAGGACGACGACGCGACCTTCGACCTCGCCTCGCTGAACACGTTCCCGATGCAGCCGGGCGACAGCGGCAGCACCGTGCTGGCGTTCGACGTGCCGCGGGACAGCGCGCTGAATGCCATCGCTGAGGGCGAGTTGGTGTTCCCCGACAGCTCGGACGACACCGTCGACTTCTCCACCAAGCTCTACGCGATCAGGCTGGCGGAGCCCAGCGCCGAGGGCAGCCACGGAACGGCTTCCACGCCCCCGCCCGCGACCGCACCGTCGCCAGCGCCCGCGGGCAGCGCCAGCTCGATCTGAGCCGGCCTGACGTGCAGGGGCCCGGAGCGGGGAGAGCCCGCCGCGACATGATGTCGCGGCGGGCGCCGGGCGTTAAGGCCAGGCGTGCATGAACTCCGCCACGTCTGGTTCAACACCGTCGGAGCGGGGAGAAACGTCGTGTCTTCTCCCCGCCGGCTCCGAGATGAGTGACCGACGCATCGGCGCGATGCTCCGCGGGCCACCGCGGCGAAGCTGCTCGACGGCTGGCAGGGGCCGCATCTGACCGAGCGCACCTACTGCATCGTGCCGCATGATCACTTCCGTGTCGCTATCAACCGGCAGCCCACCGCCGGCAACAGCCCGCTCGCGATCAGGTCGATCTCGGCCTCGTACAGGCTGGGGCGCAACTCCCAGCGGTGCAGGTAGGGACCCGGAACCGGCCGCCCCAGGTCGAAGTGGGGTGCCAGCGCGTCAAGCATCCGCTCGAGCGGGTGGATGTGCTCGCGCATGTGATCGAGGATGTCCGACGGGTGGTCGTGTTCATCGAGGCCGAGCGCTCGGCGCTGTGAGATCCACCAACCGATCGCCCTCTCGTCATAACGGTCGATGTCGATCTCGTCGATGACCACCTGCCCTCCGGGCGGGAGCATCGTCGCCAGGTGCGCGCATGAGTGTTCGAGCGGATCGATGTGGTGCAGCGCCACGACGGAGACCGCCACGTCGAACGAGCCCCGCACGTCGAGCAGCGAGCATGGCTGCACGATGCCGCCTGGTTCGGCCGCGGGATCGACCGCTGTGATCGCGTAGCCGGCGTCGCTCAACGCGACCGCGAGCTCTCCCCGCCCGGCTCCGATCTCCAGCACCCGCGAGGGGAGCGCGGGAAGCGCGCCTCTCACGAACGCCTCGAGCTCACGAGTCACCATGGTCGTTCACATAACTTGTGAGCCCGCGCGCATGAGACCCGAGGTTCACCTTCGACGACGTCGGGAGCATCCCTAACGTCCGAGCTCCCGGCGCTCCGACCAGACGGCCCGGGGCCGGCAGAGGCGAGGTGAGGCCTGGTCGAGAAACCCATCATATACGTCACGTTTCCCGTCCAGCCTTCGTCGAATCGAGGCCGTCACTCTCCGGGTGGGCGGAAGCTCGCGTATTGTTGGTGGCGCCGTCGAATTCTCCGGGGGACATGAGCACGGTCGCCACATCGCCACTGGATTCGAATACATCGGAAAGTGACCGCTGTTCGGGATCTCCGCGAGCTCGACGCCGTTGGCCGCCAACGCCGGCAGATATGACAGGTGACGAGTTCTGCTCGCCGTACATGAACAGGGGGAAGGGGCAGGGCGAGGAACTTCGACACGAGATCCCGCTGATCGGATAAGTCGACCATCGACTCGAAGATGCCGCGCACACGGCAGGCTGCGGACCAGGCCGGCGAGAGCGTGGGCGCCGGCGGGCCGAGCGGCGCGTCCTCGCGGTCCGTGAAGCGCTGTGCGACACCGCGCGGAGCGTCGCCGGTCCGCGGCGAAATCTCGAAATCCTCGCCTGACCGCCCGATCTTGCGGTTTCCGAGCCCCCTCCGTTGGGAAGGGTTCAGGGTGTCCTCACGGTCACTGGGAGGTGGGTGTTTATGGGTCATCGACGAATCGCAACTGTCGTCACGGCGCTCTGCGCCGCGGTGTTTGCCGCGGTGCCGGCCGGTGCGTCGGCGGGCGCGTCCGCCGCGCGGCACCACCCGCGCTACCCGGACGAGCCTCTCGCCGTCGGAACCGGGGGTGCCGTCGCTTCGATGGACGTCGGGGCCAGTCGCGCCGGCATCGACGTCCTCCGCCGAGGCGGGAACGCCGTCGACGCCGCCGTCGCAACGGCCAGCGCCCTCGGGGTGACCGTTCCTTGGGTCGCCGGCCCCGGTGGCGGTGGCTTCATGGTCATCTACAACGCGCGGACGCACGCGGTGACGACGATCGACGGTCGCGAGACCTGTCCGTCGGCCTGTACGACGAGCCTGTTCATCGACCCGACCACGGGCCAGCCGATGAACTACACCGCGGCCTCCGATCAACCGCTGTCGACCGGCGTGCCGGGGAACGTCGCGACGTGGGCGAGGGCCGTGCGCAAATTCGGGCGGCTCTCACTCGGCGACGACCTGCAACCGGCGATCGCCCTCGCCAACCACGGTTTCGCGGTCAACTTCGACTTCAACCAGCTCGAGCAGTCCAGCCTTTCCACGCTGCAGGCGTATCCGGCGAGCCGCTCGCTCCTGCTCACGCCGTCCGGTGATCCGCTGCCGGTGGGGAGGTGGCTGCGCGACCCGGACCTCGCGCACACCTACAAGCTGATCGCACGCGAAGGTCCGTCGGCGCTGTATGACGGGCCGATCGGACGCGCGATCGTTCAGGCCGACGATCACCCGGTCCTCACGCCGGGGCAGACGATCGTCACGAACCCGGGCATCATGAGCACGCAGGACCTGAAGTCCTACCGCACCCGGATCCTCGCGCCGACACACGTGAACTACCGGGGACTGAGTATCTACGGGATGGCGCCGCCGTCGAGCGGCGGCTCGACCGAGGGCGAGATCCTGAACATCCTGAACGGTTACCCGCTCGGCTCTGAGCCGCGCGTCGAGGCGCTGTTCCAATATCTCGAGGCGTCCCGGTTCGCGTACGCCGACCGCAACGCGTACGTCGGCGATCCCGACTACGTGAACGTGCCCCTGTCCGGACTGCTCGATCCGGCGTTCGCGGCGACGCGCCGATGCCTCATCGGCAATACCGCGGCCACCTCGCCGGTCGCCGCCGGCTCGCCGTTTGCACCGTTCTCAGGCTGCAGCGCCACGGCCGCGTCCACTCAGTCAACCTCGGCGTCGCCCGAGGCCCATCACACGAACAACATCGTCACCGAGGACAAGGCGGGCGACATCGTCGCCTACACGAACACGATCAACTTCTTCGGCGGCAGCGGCCAGGTCGTGCCCGGCTACGGCTTCCTGCTCAACGACGAGCTGACCGACTTCGACTTCGCCCCGTCCAAGCCCGGCGCGTATGACCCGAACCTGCCGGCGGCCGGCAAGGAGCCGCGGTCGAGCATGGGTCCGATCATCGCTCTGCGGGACGGCCACCCCGCGTTCTCGATCGGTGCCGCCGGCGGCTCGACGATCATCACGACCGTCGTCCAGATCCTGATCGACCACGTCGACTTCGGCATGAGCCTGCCCGACGCGCTCGCCGCGCCCCGGGTCAGCCAGACGAACTCGTCGTCGAACACCTCGCTGGCCGAGCCGGACTTCTACAACAGCGCGCTCGCCCAGCAGCTCACGAGCCCGCCGTACGGCGAGAGGTTCTCGCTCGCTACCGGGTCGATCCTCCCGCTCGACAACTATCCGGGAGATGCGACCGCGCTACAGATGCTCGGGCGCGGCCGGGCCGAGGCGATCGCCGAGCCCGTCCGCCTCGGCGGCGGAAGCGCGCTCGTGGTACACGCGAGCCCCAGGTGAGGCCGCGCCGCGCGAGCCGGCCTCAGTCGGGGATCGCGGCGACGTCCTGGACGACGATCCCGAACAGGTCGGAGATGGCGGCGAGGCTGGCGGCTTGGAGCGCCTCGGACGACACGACGCCGGTCGGTCCGGGCAGCGCGCGGGTGCCGGTCGCGCCGGCGACGATCGTCGACGCGCCTGGCCGCCTCATCGAGGGCTTCCGCCACCCCGTCGAGCTCCAATCACCCCCGCGTGTAGGTAGCGCGCCGCGCGCGCGACCAAGCTCAGGTGTCGCTGTCGTCGTCCTCGTCGGCGCCGAAATCGTCGAACGGAGCGACCTCGCCGGCGAGCAGAAACTCGAACTCGCGGTCCCAATCGACGGGGTCGGAGAGGTGCACGTTGAGCGTCGCGAGCTCGGCGTCTACGGCCGCGAGCTCGTCTTGGAGGAGCGCCCGAGCGTTGTCGTCGAGGTCGGCCCCGCGAATCTCGAGCGCGCGCGCGACATCCGCGATCGCGCCGCCCGACCATGCCATCAGCCGACGCAGTTCCCAGACGAGCTCACCGGTAGCGGGACCGGCCACCGACGCCGCATCCAGCCGCGGCTGGCCGGCATGCTCGTTCTTGTGAACGACAAAGCGGATCTCGGCGGCCCGCACGTCGCCCCCACCCAGCTCTTGGAGGAGCCGGTCGCACAGCACTGCGAGCGCCTGGGACCGTTCGTCCGGGAGCGGCACGAGCTCTCGTCCGCGAGCGTCACCATCCTCGCCAGGAGCATCGAGCGTGAGCGGCTCCACGTCAGACGTCGCAGCCGCCGTCTGAGCTAGCTCGCCGCCGGTGCCGTGCCGCGAGCGGCGGACCTGAGTCAAAAGCTCGCGGCACCGGCGCAGCAGCGTCTTCAGCGTGGTGGGGTCCTCTGTGTAGTTCTCGTTGCCGCGGGTGGTGCTCATCGTTACCGCCTCGCTCCGACAGTGCGTCCCGGTTGGTCGAGCCGCGGTGGGCTCTCTCTCTCTACATCAGGTACTTCTTGTGTAGCAACCGAGTTACCGACACACACGCAAGACTTACCGAACTCATAGCGTCGGACGACGCTGGAGGGTAGCGGCACCATCGCGCCGCCAGAGAACGTCGAGCTTTGAGTTTGCCGCTCCCGGCAGATAACCGGACTCGCCGGTCCGCTACGATGGGGCGCATGGCCGAGCCGTCAGCGCACTCAGCGCAAGCATCCGAGCCCGAGGGCCTCGACCGCGAGACCCTGATCGTCGCCGGCGTCGTGATGCTCGGCGCTGTCATGTCGATCCTCGACACGACCGTGGTCAACGTCGCCATCGATCACCTGGCGGGCGCGTTCCACTCCTCGCTGACCACGATCCAATGGGTGATCACCGGCTACACGCTGGCGCTCGCGACGGTCATTCCGGTCAGCGGCTGGGCCGCCGACCGGTTCGGCACCAAGCGCATCTACATGACCTCGCTCGTGTTGTTCACGCTCGGATCGGTGCTCTCGGGCCTGGCTTGGAGCGCGGGCTCACTGATCCTGTTCCGCGTCCTGCAGGGCTTCGGCGGCGGGATGATCATGCCGGCGGTCATGACGATCATGACCAGGAAGGCCGGCCCTCACCGGATGGGCCGCGTCATGGGCGTGCTCGGCGTACCGATGCTGATCGCGCCGATCCTGGGCCCGATCCTCGGCGGCTGGCTCGTCGACAACGCATCCTGGCGCTGGATCTTCTTCATCAACCTGCCGATCGGGATCGTCGCGTTCATCCTCGCGCTGATCGTGCTCGAGCCCGATCAGCCACAGCCCGCCCACAAGCTCGACTGGCTCGGGATGCTGCTGCTGTCGCCCGGCCTTGCAGTGTTCATCTTCGGCCTGGCCGAGTCGTCGACGTACGGGTTCGGCTCGGTGCGCTCATGGGGTCCGACGCTCGCCGGCGTGCTCCTGATCGCCGCCTGGTTCATCCACAGCTGGCGGACCCCCAACCCGCTGATCGACCTGCGGACGTTCGCGCACACGCGTGCGGGAGCGGCGGCGGGCACGTTCATGCTGTTCGCGATCTCGGTGTTCGGCACGATGCTGCTCGTTCCCCTCTACTTCCAGGCGGTCCGGGGCGCATCGGCGCTCCAGGCCGGGCTGCTGATGGCGCCGGGTGGCTTCGGCGCGATGCTGATGATGCCGCTCTCGGGCAAGCTGACCGACCGGTACGGACCGACCTGGCTGCCCGCCACCGGCCTGCCGCTCGTCGCCATCGGGCTGATCCCATTCGTGTTCGTCGGCCCCCACACCTCGTACGTCGTGCTGTGCGCCGGCAACTTCGTCCAGGGCCTCGGGATGGGACTCGCGATGATGCCCAACATGACCGCCGCGATGCAGGCGGTCCCGCCCGCCGCGATCGCCCGGACGAGCACCGCGATGAACATCATCCGCCAAGCCGGCGCCTCGATCGGCACCGCCGTGCTGTCGGTGATCCTCGCCTCCGCGATCACGGCCAACCTCACCGGCATCCTCGGCAGCCGCGCCTCGGGGTCGCATTCGGGCGGGATCGCCACCCTCCAGCACCTGCCCGCGAGCGCGCACGCCGCGATCGCCGGGCCACTGGCCGACGCCTTCTCGTCGACGTTCCTGTGGGCGCTCGTGCTGATCCTCGTCGCGCTAATCCCGGCCGTCGGGATGGCCCTGTCGAGCTGGCGCCGTCCGGTCACCTCCCCGGTCAGCGGCCGCCCGGTCGTGCTCGAGTAGCGCCGCGCACACGCGTCCTCGCGCCCCTCTCGATCGGGGCGAGACCGAGCGTGAGGTGCTTTTACGTCAGTGGAGCGATCACCTACTGCTCGATCCGCGCGTACTACGTGGTGCCACAGACCGGCAGCGACTCGGTCAGCGATTCGGCCTCGTGCACCGTACCTCGAAGGTGACCGACCCGGTCCCCATCTTGAGCGACGATCGTCCCTTGCCGCTTCCCTGATCAAACAGCCGCTCGTTCGCCGCGCGAGCTGACCGGGCGATGTCGAACGCGGGGCCGGTCAGCTTGGTGAGGCCCGCGTATTCACCCGGCGGCGAGAGCGCCGGATCGGTCAGCCAGCGGAGACCGCCGTACTCGAGGATCGCGGTCGGTCCTCCCACAAGCTGAACGCTGAGGTGGGATTGGACTCCGGCAGAGCTCATGGCGCAGGGGCCGGTCAGGTTTCCAGCTCGTCGACCGTCTGGAGCTCGAGCAGCGCGACGCACGCTTTCACGCAGGCCGTACAGACCCCCTCGCAGATCGCACAGTGACGATGATGGTGGGCGTGACGGGCGCACTCCTCCGCGCTGTTCTCGCAAGCGCGGACGCAGGCCTGAAGCAAGCGATGGATCGTGAGCTGGTCCGAGGAGGCCGGGCGAGAGAGCAGGCGGGCCGTGACCTCGCAGACGTCCGCGCAGTTCAGGCACAACGCGGCGCACCGCCGTAGCGCGTCGACGTCCTCCTCGGCCAGATCGGCATTCGCGCAGGTCGTGCACGTCTGAACACACCTCAGGCACGCATCAACGGCCTTCGCGGCCTCCGCCGTGGGGAGCGAGGCGCGAGTCGGCACGGCATCCAGCATCTCTTCGGTGTAGGTCATGCGCGATCCCCGAACGTTGTGCAGCGCCTGGGCGCTGTCGAGCCGGTCGGCCCGGCGAGGGCAGCATAACTCCGGTTGTCGCCGGGCAAGACTCATTCGTAGTTGGAGAACGGCTCGGTCTCGAACCGTGTGCCGTTCTCGCGCTTCTCGAACACATGGGTGATCTTCACTGCCGGCCCAACCCGCTCGACCCTGGTCTCGACCAGCTCCAGGCTGGGATCGTCCCCCAAATCGAGGCCGTTCAGCCGCTCAGCCTCGGCCCGACATACGTCACCCGGTGTGGGATTGCTCTCCGGGTAAACGTCCGTGTGATGATGGACGAGCGCATCCCAGTGCTCGTCACCCGCCCGTTCGATCGACTCTCGAATGTCTTCGCGGTTGAACGCCATCGTTCGAGCCTCCTCCTCGCTGAGCGGTCGGGCTGAGTCGCGATAGGCTACCCGTCTGCTACACCGGAACCGAAGGCAATGTCTAGCGAGCGCTGGCTGGTCACGGGCGCGCTCGGCTGCTCCGGCGCCTGGTGCCGCCGCCAGCTCGTGCGCGAAGGTGACAGGGTCGTCGGATTGGACCTCGAGTGCGACCGGCGCCGGCCTGCCCGAGGATATGGAGGCCTCGCACCCGGTGACGGCGCCGCTTCGCCAAGGAGTGCTCGAGACGATCGAGCTGTTCCGCCGCGCGCCCGCTGACCATGTCCACGACCGAGGGCAACGCGCTCGTGGTCGCGACCGAGATCGGGTGCGGAGTCGTCGCAGGACCCCTGTTCGTGAGTGCGTTCACGGCGATCGGGGCGCGGCGCGCTGGGTATGACTGGCGCCGTCACGCGGTCAGTTCGCTCGCGGCCGGACGCGGTGGCTGGTTTCAGCGCGCGAACTCATGCTCACCGGTGCGCTCTATTGCATGGCCGAACCTGTGGCCGGCTTCCCGCCGTCGCCGCTCGATTCCTACGACGCTGACCGGATCCCGTCAGACGCACCCACACGGACCGGGATGCTCCATAACCTCTGCGCGATCCCCGTGTTCGTCGGGATACCTGTCGCAGCCGTGATTTGCGCCACGTCGGCCGCCTGGAGGGGACAGTATCGCTGGGCGGCATATTCGGCCGGCGCGGCCATCGCGATGACGAGTGCCTCCGCCCTGTTCGGCGCGGGGTTCGGCGGCGCACCGCCCCTGGCCAGGTGGGGCGGTGCGTTACAGAGCATCTCAGTCACGACCGGGTTCGGATGGCTGAGCGCGCTGTCGCTGCGCGCGTTGACCCCGGTCCTGGCCATCTCGTAGAAAGCCGCGCTCCGACGGGGGTGGCGCCGGCGACCGGGCGGATCGCCGGCGCCCCGTCGGTCAGTCCCAGCGGCTGATCTCGCCGCCTGGGTATGCGTTGAAGCCGTCCGTTTCGGCTCCGGACTTGAGGCTCATGAGGTAGGCGGCCCAGTTGGTCGAACAGCCGTTCATGAACTCGTTCTCCTCCTTCCATCCCTCGTGGGTGAACAGCAGGGTGGTGCCGCCGTCGGCGCGGGAGTTGAGGGCGTACGCGATTCGGGTGTCGATCCAGTCCGGCGGCCCGTCGATGCATCGCCAGAGGATCTGTTCCGGGCTGCGTTCGACGACCTCGAAGGTCGCCGCCGGGTTGGCGGGGTCGCGGAAGTAGACGGACAGCTGCCCGCCGACCTTGTCGTCGCCGGCGACCGGGTGGCCCGTCCACCAGCGCTCGATGCCTTCCCGGGTTGCTACGAGCTCGTGCACGCGTTCCGGCGGCGCGCCGATCGAGAGGCGGTGCAGGATGTTCGGCATTTTGCTTCTCCCTTCTGCGTTGGGTGGGTTGTGTTCAGGCGGCGATGGGCAGGCCCGCGGGCTCAACCTCGGCCGCTGGTTTCGGCCGCGCCGACATCGCCGTCGCGGCGAGCGCCCCGAGGCCCGCGAACACGGCGCAGGCCCAAAATGCCGGCTTGAATCCAGCCGTCACGGTCGCCGGACTCCCGAACCCGCCGTAGCTTGCGAACACGGTGCTGCCGATCGCGACCGCGAAGACCGCGCCGAAGCGCTGAGCCATGTAGTTGAGCCCTGACGCCTTCCCCATCTCGTGCGGGGCGACGGAGCTCAGGACAGCGGTCGGAACTGTCGGGAGGGCCATCGAGATCCCGACGCCGGCGATCAGGAGCGCGATCACGATCTCGATCCAGCTCGTTTCCAACGAGCCCCTCCAGGCGACCCAGACGAACCCGGCAGTCAGCATGCTCAGCCCGACGACGATGATCGGCCGGCGGCCGACCCGATCGGACAGAGCGCCGGCGAGGGGCGAAACGACCATCGGCGTCGCGAAGAACGGGAGCAGGCGCACCCCGGCGCCGACCGGCGAGAAGTGGCGCGCGAGCTGGAACTCCTCCGTTACCAACAGCCCGCCGGCGAAGATCGCGCCCGACATGAGGAACGTCGTCACGTTGCCGATCGCGAAGTCCCTGCTCGCGAACAGCCGCAGCGGCACCATCGGCTCCGGGGAGCGATGCTCCCACCACAGGAACGCACCAAGCAGCAGGGTTCCGGTGGCGAGGGTGCCGGCTACTTCGGCGCTCCCCCAGCCGGCGGCGGTGGCGCGAGTGAGCGCCCAGACGAGCGCGACCACGCCGGCGGTTACGAGCCCCACCCCGACGAGGTCGAGCCGCTCCGGTGCGCCGTAACTCTCCGGCAGCAGCCGGACGCCGAGTGGCACGGCGACGACGCCGATCGGGACGTTGATCCAGAAGATCCAGTGCCAGTCGATGCCTTGCGTGAGCGCGCCGCCGACGATCGGCCCCATCGCGACGGCGAGACCCGCGAGGCCGCCGTAGATCCCGACGATCATCCCGCGACGCTCGATCGGGAAAGCCGCCGTCAGGATCGTCAAGCTCAGCGGCAGGACGACCGCGCCGCCGAGCCCCTGGACCGTCCGAGCGGCGATCAACTCGGATACGTTCGGCGCCAGCGCGCACGCGACAGAAGCAGCCGTGAAGAGGGCCAGTCCCATCGTGAAGACCTTCCGCCGTCCGAGCCGGTCACCGAGCGCGGCGGCGGTGATGATCCCCGCGGCGAATGCGATGCCGTACGCGTTCAGCGTCCACTGCAGCGAAGAGAGGCTGACATGGAGGTCGCGTTGCATGCGCGGCAGCGCCGTGATCACGACGACCGAGTCGAGAACCACCATGAAGTAGGCCGCCGAGGTCAACGCCACCACCCAGCCGAGACGGCGATTCGTTGCCGGTGTGTCCGTCATCCGTCCTCCTTGGTCATGCCGGCCGGTCGGCCGGCTCTGCCTCAGTGACGAACGGACAGACGCCAGACGGACAGGCGGGCGAGAAAGAGGCAAGGTGTCCGTCTGCGGCCGCGCTATTCGTCTAGAAGGGAACGACCTGATCCCCACCCGGAAGGAGACGTCTTGAGATACGCGCTCTTGATCTATGACGACGCCGAGGTTCGCGACCGGACACCCGAAGACGAGCGACGTCGGATCACCGCATCGGTATTCGAGGTCCTGGCGCGACCCGATGTGACGAGCTGGCTGCGCCTCCAGGACGTCGAGTCGGCGACAACGCTGCGGCACGAACAGGGCAAGGCGCTGCTGACCGATGGTCCGTTCGTGGACAGTAAGGACTTCCTCGGCGGCTTCATCGTCGTCGAGGCCGACAACCTCGACGGTGCCCTCGCCGTGGCCGACGAGCTCCAGGGCCTGCGACCATGGGGCGCGATCGAGGTCCGGCCGGTCCGCGAGGGGGACCGGATCGGTGCTTGAGCGAGTCTTCCGCGAAGACTGGGCCCGTGTCGTCGCGTCCCTCGTAGGGTTCCTCGGTGACATCGAGCTGGCCGAAGACGCCGCCCAGGACGCTTTCGCGATCGCCGCCGAGCGCTGGCCGCGAGACGGAGCCCCCGTAAACCCGACGGGCTGGCTGATCACCACCGCTCGCCGCCGGGCGATCGACCGGATCCGGCGCGAGCGGACGCTGACGGCGAAGACCGAGCAGCTGGAGCGCCAACTGCGAGACGAAACGGAGGACACGATGGACGAGACGGCGTCCTTCCGCGACGAGCGGCTCGAGCTGATCTTCACCTGCTGCCACCCCGCGCTCGCGCTCGACGCGCAGGTCGGACTGACGCTGCGCACGCTCGGCGGCCTTTCAACCGAAGAGATCGCACGCGCGTTCCTCGTCCCGTTCGAGACGATGAGCAAGCGCCTGACCCGCGCCAAGCACAAGATCCGCGACGCCGCCATACCGTTCGCAGTACCGCCCGACCATGTGCTGCCCGAGCGGCTCGACGCCGTGCTCGCGGTCGTCTACCTGATCTTCAACGAAGGCTGGGGCGGCGGCCGCGTCGACCTGTCGGCGCAGGCAATCCGCCTCGGGCGTTCGCTGGTCGAGCTGATGCCGGACGAGGCCGAAGCGCACAGCCTGCTCGCGCTGATGCTCATCGATCACGCCCGCAGCGCCGCCCGCTTCGACGACGGCGAGCTCGTCCTGCTCGACGACCAGGATCGGTCGCTATGGGACCAGCATCAGATCGAGGAAGGCCGGGACCTGCTCGAACGCGCGCTGACCCTCCGCGGGAGCGGGCCGTACGTCCTCCAGGCCGCGATCGCCGATCTCCACCTCCGCGCGCCGCGGGACTGGGGGGAGATCGCGCTCCTCTACCAGAGGCTCGAGCGCATCACGAACTCGCCGGTCGTGACGATGAACCGCGCGATCGCCGTCGCCGAGCTCGACGGACCGCAAGCCGGACTGGCCATGCTCGACCGCCTCGAGCTCGACGGCTACCGCTACTACCACTCCACTCGCGCCGACCTCCTCCGACGCCTCGGCCGCGACGAGGAAGCGCGGGCCGCTTACACCCGCGCCCTCCAGCTGACCGAGCTGGGGCCGGAGCACCGGTTCCTGGAAAGCCGCCTCGCCGACATCTCCGAAAGCGACGGACGACACTCCGACTCCTAGCAGAAGCCGGCCGTCGGTGGTCAGCGGGCCGGTGCGGTCGCGGCGGTGCCCTCGATCCGGAGTGCCTTGGTGCCACGCTCGAACAGGCTCGCCGCGATCACCGCACCCGCCCCGAAGATCACCGCGGCCCAGGCGAACGCGGTCGTGTCGCCGTGCAGGGCGGCGTGCGCCAGCAGCCTGGGTGGGGTACGCACGGGTGCTCGTGACGTAGTTGGTCACCGCGCCGGCGGCGATCGCGGAGAGCAACGCGGTGCCCAAAGAGCCCCCGACCTGCTGGGCGGCCGACACGGTCGCGGACGCCACCCCTGCGTCGGCCGGGTTCACGCCGAGCGTGGCGCTGTTGATCGAGGTGGAGAACACCAGCCCGATCCCGGTGCCGATCATCAGCAGCGCCGGCAGGATGCCGGTGGCGTAGCTCGAGGTCAGGGTCAGCCGGGTGAGGTAGAGCGTCCCGCCGCCGCCCAGGAGCATCCCGGCGATGATCAGCGGGCGGGTTTCGGCTGCGGGACTGGATCGTCGCGAACAATGCCAGCAGCAGCGAGCCTCCGACCAGGAACGCGATCGTGGTGTGGTCACCCCAACCGGTCGTCTCGGCGTGCGAGAAGCCGTACACGAGCGAGAACAGCCCAGCCGAGACGGCGAGCACGCCTGGGATGTCGAGCTTCGGCTTGACGGTGGGCGCCTGGTTGTGCAGCAGCGCGAGCGCGCCGGTGATCGCGGTCGTCGCGAAGAACAGGTTGACGTACATGCTGTAGCGCCAGCTCAGCGTCTGCGTCAACACGCCACCGAGGATCAGTCCGATCGCCGCGCCGCTGCCGGCGAGCGCGCCCCAGATGCCGAACGCCTTGTTTCGCTCGGACGGGTCGGTGAACGTCGTCGTCATCAGCGACAACGCGGCCGGCGCGAGCAACGCTCCGAACGCGCCCTGGCAGGCGCGGGCGGCCGCGAGCATTCCGAACGATTGGGCCGCGCCGCCGACGGCCGAGGCCGTCGCGAACCCGGCCAGGCCGATGATGAACGTCCACTTTCGGCCCAGCAGGTCCGAGATACGCCCGCCGAGCAGCAGCAGCTGCCGAACGCAAGCGCGTACGCGGTCACGATCGTCCAGCGCCTGAAGTGGTGGGGGTTGTCAGTCGTCATTGTTGGCTCCGGTTGTCAAGAACGGATGGGAGTCCGTTGTCGGTGTCCACTTGAATGACACGGCGGCGACCCGGTTGTGACAACCCGTCGGCTCGTACGCGGGCACATGCTCGGTTCGTGATCCAGCCGCCTGCTGGGCGGCGCGACCCGACACGCGGATAGAGTCCGTCGCGTGGCGGTAAGACGCGGCGTCTACGTTGCCCCTTTCGATGAGCTCATGGAGCCGCGCCTCCTCGCACAGCTTGCGCAAGAAGCGGAGCGCAACGGATGGGACGGCTTCTTTCTCTGGGACCACCTGTCATACCGGCCGCCGGTGCGGGCCGTGGCCGATCCCTGGGTGGCACTCGCCTCCATCGCCTACGCGACCGAACGGATCCGGCTGGGACCATTGGTCACGCCGCTGTCGCGGCGGCGCATCCACAAGCTGGCCCGTGAGACGGTCACGCTCGACCATTTGAGCGCCGGTCGTCTTGTGCTCGGCGTGGGACTGGGCAGCAGCGGAAGCGGCGAGATCGAGCGATTCGGCGAGGTGGCCGACCCGCGCGAGCGGGCGCGTCTGCTCGATGACGGGCTCAGGGTGCTGACCGAATACTGGAGCGGCGGGCTCGAACCGCCGCCGGTTCAGAAGCCTCGCATTCCGATCTGGGTGGCGGGGCGGTGGCCGAGCCGAAGGCCCGTGCATCGCGCGGCACAGTGGGACGGCATGTTCCCGATCGAGCTGCCCGACCCTGACGCGCTCGCGACCCTGGCCGCCGAGATACGCGGTGTGCGTCCAGACGACGCAGGCGAGTTTGACTTGGTCGCCGAGATACCGCCTGGCGGCGATCCGTCCCAGTGGGGCGCGGCCGGTGCCACCTGGGTTCTCACGTCGTTTGACTCACAGCCGCGCGAGGCGGAAGTGCGCGCCGCGATCGACGCGGGTCCCTGACCGCCATGACACCTTAGCCCCGCACTCTCGCCCAGGGCTGATCGTAGGGGACGACGCACACCGTGGGGATTGTGAGAACGTGACTGCGCTCGCAAGTCGTTCGGTCGTCCTCGTGACCGGCATGTCCGGCACCGGGAAGTCGACGGTGCTCGCCGAGCTTGACCGACGTGGCCACCGTGCTGTGGACACCGACGACCCGGGCTGGATCGTCGAGGTCGAAACCCCGCACGGGACTGAGCCGATGTGGGACCTCGATCGCCTGGAGGCGCTCTTGGAGGGACACCGCGCCGGTTGGCTGTTCGTCTCGGGCTGCGTCGCGAACCAGCGCGTCCTATACGACCGCTTTGATGCGGTCGTCCTTCTGAGCGCTCCGGTCGACATTCTCCTCGGTCGGGTTGGCGACCGAGCCAACCCGTTCGGGTCGAGCGCCGAGGAGCGGGCGAAGATCGCGCGGGACCTGGTTGAGTTCGAGCCGCTGCTGCGCGCCGGCGCAGATCACGAGATAACGACCACGGTTCCCGTCGCGGAGGTCGTCGCGACGCTTGAACGGCTGGCCGCTGCAGCGGCCGGGCCCGCGCCTCGGACCCGCAACGGGCCGCCTCACTAGCGCCATCTGGGAGCGACCGCCCGCGCGAGCGGGACAGGCTGTTGCGTGGGTTGCGGTCTGATCGAGTGTCGCCTACGCTGTGCGTGGCCGCGCGTTGTGCTCTCGGGGCTTTCCGGTGTCACCTTTGAGGAGTTCATGCGGGGGTTTGACGTTGGTTGCCGAGCAGCGTGAGTTCGATGTGGCAGTGCACCCGCGCCCGCGGGCGGGGATCATCCGTGCTCCCGTCATCGCTTAGGCTGGAGACCGCAGCGCTCGTGAGCGTCGTCGTGCTGGCGGGGTGCGGTGGCTCGCGCCGCGGCGCGCAGGCTGGTGGGGCTGGCGGGGGCACGTCGATCGCGGCGGCCGTGGTCGCGTTCGTGGCTCCTCGTGACGGTGCCGACGCGGTGATCGGGGCGCAGCTTGGGAGCTTTGCGCAGACGGTGCAGACCAAGCTGCTCGACAACTGCATGACCAGCGACGGTTTTACGGCGCCCCCGTTTTTTGCGGGCGGGGGGCCGCCCTCCGATCTCGGCAACCCGCAGTTTCCCAACCTGCCGGCGATCGAGGCCAGCCACGACCTCGGGCTGTTCACCGGCGCCGGCGTCCAGTTCGTCGATCCGCAGAGTGGCATGAGCGCGCCCGAGCGCAAGGCGTGGCAGGCACGGATCGGTCATTGCTTCCGGGCCATGCAGCAGCAGACCCCGCTGTTCGGCTCGGCGAAGTTCGGACAGTTGAGCTCCGGCTGGTTCAACGTCATAAACCAGGTCAGTCGATCGCCGCAGATTCGGGCGCTGAGCAAGACGGCGGCGACCTGCAGCGCCGCTCACGGCGTGCCGGCGACATCCGTTATCAGCCTGTACGGGCGGTTGCAGAGCCAGCTCGGACCGCTCTCGTCGTCGAACGCGGACAGCACGAAGGTGCAGCAGCTGCAGGCGAAGGGAGCACGCGTGCTGGCCGCGTGCTGGACCAAGGTGATCGACGAGACGACGGCGCTGTTGAGCGACCGCCGTGCCGCGTACCTGGCCCAGAACGCGAACGCCGTCGCGGCGCTTCAGAGCCAGGTCGACGGGCAGGTGACCTCGCTCGAGCGCCGGTATGGGATCAAGCTGACGCTGGGTGGGTCATGACCAGCGAGCGGAAAGAGCTGTCGCAGCGACTGCACCGGGGTCGCGGTGGCGATCGCGGCACGCCGCTTCGCGAGCGTGGCGGGCTGGTGGTCGGGGCGGTGCTGGCGTTGACGATCGTCGTCGGCGTGGTTGCGTTCCTGATCGGCCGGGGGGTGTCGACGCCGGCCGAGCAGGCGGCACGTGCCAAGCCGCCGGCAGCCTCGGTGCTGACGGCGCCGGTGGTGTTGACGCACGCGCGCACCACCGTAGTGCTGCGTGGAACGCTGACGGATCGCGGAGCAATCTCGGTCGGGGTGCCCGGTGACCTGTCAGGCGATCTGGCGGTCGTGACCGCGGTCGCGACGTTCCCGGGCGCGACCGTCGATGACGGGAGCCTGATCGCGGCCGTCGCGGGGCGTCCGGTGTTCGTGATGCGAGGCCGGATCCCGGCGTACTCCGCGATGAGCTATGGCAGCACCGGCATCGAGGTGACCGAGCTGCAGGCCGGGCTCGAGGCGGCCGGGTTCGGCGTCGGGTTCGACACGACCGGCACCTACGGGGCCGGGACGGCGGCGGCGGTCGCCGGCCTGTATCAGCGGGACGGTTATGCGCTGGTTACCGCACCCGGTCCGGCGGGCGGCTCGAGCGGCAAGCGCAAGGCCAAGCCCACGCAATATGCGACGGTCCCGTTGGGGGAGATCAAGTTCACGCCGTCGCTGCCGGTGACCGTGGTGTCGGTCGCGCATCTGGGCCAGACGATTGCGAGCGGGAAGCCGCTGGCCACCCTCGGATCCGGACAGTTGACTTTTCAGGCCACGACCGACGTGAACACGGCGAGCCTGCTGAGGATCGGCGCGACCGGACGAGCCACGTCTGATCTGAGCAACGGGTCATTCAAGATCAGGCTGAGCGCGAAGCGGCCGGGCAGCGGACCGGGCGGGGGCCCGGGCGCAAAGCTGACGTTGACCCCGGTGAATCCGGCCGCGGCAGCGCCCTACGTCGGCCAGAACATGGCGTTGCACGTACGCACCGGTCAGGGGGGCGGACTGCAATGGGTGGTGCCGGTGTCGGCGGTGATCACCGACGCGTCGGGCGCGTCGTCGGTCACGGTACTGGACGGCTCCCGGCAGGTGTCAGTGCCCGTTCAGGCGGGGCTCGCGTACGCGGGTCGCGAGGTCGTACGGCCGATCGGCGGCGGGTTGAAGGCCGGAGACCAGGTCGTGATCGGGCTCGGTGGCTCGGGATGAGCGCGGCGCCCGCGCCCGGCGAGCAAGAGCTGTTGACGCTGACCGATGTCGGGCGGACGTATCCGGGCTCACCACCGGTGCACGCGCTGCGCGACGTCACCTTCTCGGTGCTGGCCGGCGAGGTGCTCGGGATCATCGGGCGCTCGGGGTCGGGCAAGTCGACGCTGCTGAACGTACTCGGGTTGCTCGACCTGCCGACGAGCGGTGACTACCGGATCGAAGGTGAGCGTGCCGGGTCGTTGAGCGACCGCGAGCAGACAGCACTCAGGGCCCGATTCTTCGGGTTCGTCTTCCAGGAGGCGTTTCTGCTGCCGTCGCTGAGCGCTCAGGAGAACGTCGAGCTCGGATTGCGGCCGCGTCGGCTGGCGCTCGGTGAGCGGCGGGAACGTGCGATCGAAGCGCTCGAAGCGGTCGGCCTGTCGCACCGGCGGCGGTTTCTACCGGGCAAGATGTCCGGCGGCGAGTGCCAGCGGGTGGCGATCGCGCGGGCGCTCGCGCAGCAGCCACGGGTGCTGCTATGCGACGAGCCGACCGGCAACCTCGACGAGCGCACCAGCAGCGAGGTGCTGCAGACGCTGATCGACAACCAGCCGCCGGACGTGGCGGTGGTGATGGTCACCCACGACATGGGGATCGCCCGGACACTGCCGCGGCTGCTGAGCGTCCGTGACGGGGTCGTGTCCGAGGGCCCGGGAGAGTTCCTCGACGCGGAGGCGCTGCCGGGCGGCGAGCGACCGTGAGCGGCTTGCGCTCGGCAATCAGCGAGGCGGTGACGTCGATCGTGCGCCAGCCGGTGCGGACGCTCCTGTGCGCGCTCGGGACGGTCGTCGCAGTCGGCGCGTTCACGACCACCAACGGCCTGACCGAGAGCGCATCGAACGCGGTCTCGACGTCGTTCAACGAGCTGCGCGCGACGACGGTCGAGTTCCAGGGACCGTCGACGCTGTCGGAGGCCGATGTGGCCCGGCTCGGGCGGCTCCGGGGCGTCACCGGCGCAGGGCTGGTGTGGGATCTCGATCAGCAGCAGCCGCTGCCTGTGGCCGTCGGCCCGTCGACGAGCGGGCCGTCGCAGACGCAGCTGTCGGTCACGGCGATGTCACCGTCGGCGCTCACGGCGGTCGGCGCGGTGCTGTCCTCTGGCCGGTTCTACGACACGGGCGCCGACCTGCACCATCAGATGGTCGCGCTGCTCGGGTCCGGAGCGGCATCGCAACTGGGGATCAGCTCGTCGCTTGGCAACCCGGCGATCGACGTCTCAGGGATCGTGCTGACAGTGGTCGGGATCGTGTCCAGCTCCCAGCAGGAGTCCCAGGCGCTGCTCGGGGTGATCGTGCCGCCGTATGTCGCCGGTGTGATCGTCGGCGACAACGACCCGCGGCGAGTGATCGCTCGGACCGCACCGGGCGCCGCGCAGCTGATCGGTCGCCAGGGCCCGATCGAGCTCGATCCTTACCAGCCGGGTCTGGTCACCGCCGAAGTGCCGCCCAACCCGACGACGCTGCGCTCCCAGGTGCAAGCATCGCTTTCGACGCTGTTGCATGTGCTGAGCCTGGCCGGTCTCGGGATCGGCTTCTTGGTGATCGCGGCCGTCACGATCATGTCGGTAGCACAGCGCACGTCAGAGATCGGGCTGCGTCGCGCGGTCGGCTACGGCCGGCTCGAGATCGCCCGGCTGATCGTCCTCGAGGCCGGCGGGATCGGCATGCTCGGCGGGATTCTCGGCGCGTCGATCGGGGTGCTCGCGACCGCCGCGATCGCGTCGAACGACCACTGGACGCCGGTGATGAACACCACGCTCGTGCTCGCCGCCCCCTTCCTCGGCATCGCCGTCGGGGTGCTCGCCGGCGGCTACCCGGCGATCCGCGCCGCCAGGATCACGCCGATGGCGGCGCTGCGCTCCTGAAGTCTTGCGGCAGCGGGCAAGCGGCGCGTGCTCAGCGACCGAGCTCCGCTTGGAGTGAGTCGACGAGCTTGGCGAGCAGCTCGTTGAGCTGCCGTCTGTCGCTGCGGCTCAGCCCTTCGAGCAGCTTGCGCTCGCGACGGGCGCCCCGGTCGATGTAGGCGTCGAGGCGCTCCGCGCCGGATGGAGTCAGGGTCAGCAGCACACCGCGGCGGTCGTTCGGATCCTGCGAGCGGCTGACGAGCCCTTCCCGCTCGAGCTTGTCGAGGCGGTTGGTCATCGCGCCGGTGGAGACCTCGAGTTCGCGGCACAGCGCGCCGTGGGTCTGCGGGCCGGCGTGCAACTCGATGAGGACCTTGAACTCCTCCTTGGTCAGTCCGACGTGGGCGAGACTCGCGCGCATCTCGGCGTCGAGCTGTCGGCTGGCCTTGGCGATGCGGGTGACGATTTTTTCCACGGCGGGGTCGATCTGCGGCCAGGTCGCGAGCGCGAGCCGAACGTGGGGGTCCAGCCGGGCCTGATCTTCGGGCGCGAGCCCGCGTTCCTTGCCCGCCTCTGGCTTGGCTCTGGCCATCGATCGATTTTATCTGCGCCCCGAATAGCTTCGAATAAAGCTGTGTAGAAAGCTGTTGATAAAGTATCTGTATGCAAAGCAAAAGGAGGACTGTGATGCATCCCGCTTTCTTCATCCAGTTGGCCAAGGCCCGCGCGCGCGAACTCGAGCGTCGGGGCGGGCGTCGGCGCACCCACCAGCGACGTCGCCGGCTGCTGGTCAGGACCGGCCGCTGATGCGTTACCTGATGATCGCCGGGGCGAGTCCCTCGTCCCGCCGCGTCAGCGCTCTCGCGCTCGGTGCGATGCGCTTCGGCACGCGACCGAGGAGCCGACGGCGTTCGCGATCCTTGATCGCTTCCTCGCCGCAGGCGGTAACTTCATCGACACCGCGTGGTGGCACGACGGAGGTCGCGGCGGCCAGAGCGAGGCGCTACTCGGCCGCTGGCGCGCCAGCCGCGGTCGGAGCTCAGCGACCTGGTCGAGGAGGCCCTGCGTGCCGAGGACGACGCGACCACGCTCGCGGACGAAGCCAAGGCACGCGTTCATGCGAGTCAGTCATCCGCGCGAAAGCGGCCGTGATAGAGGCGCTCCGGAGGTCGTCAGTCGTTTTCGGCGGCCCGGAGCGCATCGAGGGTCGCTTTGAAGGATCGGCTCTCGGAGAACGTGAGGGCGCGGATCCCGCAAGCGCGAGGCTGGTCGAGAAACGCGAAAATGAGTCACGTTTCTCGACCACCCTCCGCGAGCGCCGCGGCGGTCCAAGCGTCTACGGCCAAAACACAGTTGCGACCCGAGGGGGATTCACGGGACAACCTCGACGACTGGCGGCCGCGATTTGCACGGGTCCACTACCTGCCGGTACGAGCGCGGTGTTTGCACCCCGGCCAACAGCAGGGCCGGCGCTGACCTTCCTCCAGTTCCTCCTCGGTCCGCCGAATGCGGCGCTCTCGGGTAGTCGCCTGTTTCGCATCCTCGACCCAACAGATGAACTCGTTGCGGGCCAAGGGCGTGATGTCTCTCCACGCGTCGAGCGCCGTGGCGTTGGCGACTAAAGCCTTTCGCAGATCCGCGGGCAGTTTGTGCACCACGCCGCCGGGCACTCTGTGGCCGCTCACGGGCGCATGCTAGCTAATAGCTAGTGAGCCGCGGGTAAGGCCGCTTCACCACTGCGTTGTGGACACCGTCCGCCGGCGCTACCGTTGACAGCCACTGCTCCCCGGGCCAACCACGCGGCACAGCGGGTCGCAGTGGCGCCCTCCAGGCCGTCGATCTAAAACTTGTCCGGCGTGTCCAGCTCGCGCCAGAACACGGGCGTCGGCCGTTCAGTGACGCCGGCCTCGGCCATCAGCGGGCCGACGTCGGCGGTGCTCTCCTCGAAGAATCGCAAGAACGAGTCGGCGTCGGGCCACTCGTCCACGATGAGGACCTCGCCACCGGCCTCGTTGGCGAAGAACCGATGGTGGATGCACCCGGCGTCTCGAGAGCGTTGGGCGATGCGCTCGAGTCGTTCGGGGTCGCTGTTCAGCGCTTCCTCGACTCGTGCCGGATCGGCAGCGACCCGTAGCCCCATCATTACCGACATCTCGTCTCCTTTGGTCGGATCTCATTGACGATTCGATCAGGCGCGAGGGCGCACGTCAAGCGGCCCGCATCATCGAGCCCGAGCGGATCGGCTAACGGATCAAGCCTGCCGCCGACTCGCCAGGCTCAATCGATCGGCCGGTCGAGCCACACGCCCTGGTGCATCACCGTCCGCCCCGCGAACTCGTTGGGTCCCTTCCACACCTGCATCCGCTCCGGTGCCAGCTGGATGTACGCGAAGCCCGGCACCGATCTTGGGTCATTTCCCGCCGCTCGGGCGTACCCCTCGGCGACACCTGGGTCGATCTCGGACACGGCCGCGATCGTCGCGATCGCGTCGACCATGAGGACGTCGCCCGTGCTTCCGATGGAGACGCGCACCTTCGGTTGGGCTCGAACATTCTTGAAGGTTCGGCTGTTCTCAAACGTCGCCGTCGTCAGCCGGGTTCCATCCCACCAGTAGGACACCGGGATCAAATGCGGTCCCCGCCCGTCGCTCGCCGTGGCGAGCCATAGGTTGCTGTTCGAACGAAGGTGCTCCACCGCGGCGGCGCGCCGTTCGAGCAGGGGCCGAGGCTGGACTTGATCCATTGGCTCAGTCTGTCAGCCGCACTGTCCTCATGAGCACGCCGAGTTGGGAAGCCGCCGATCACTATCCTGCGGTCGTGCGCACAGGCGGCGTTGCCCCGTCTTCGACGGCGCCGGCCCGCCCAGCTTGGGGGCCCGCTTCCTCACGATCTGACCGCAGCTGTCCATGCCCTAGGGAGGACCGATGAATTCGAAGACCACCATCACCGAACAAGAGACAGAGCAGATCGCGCGGGCCAAGGAGTCAGGCCGGACCCCGGTTGTGTTCGTCCACGGGCTGTGGCTGCTGCCCTCGAGCTGGGATCGCTGGGCCGCGTTCTTCGAGGAGGACGACTTCGTCGCGCTCACCCCGGGCTGGCCCGATGACCCGCAGACGGTCGAGGAGGCGAAGGCCCACCCGGAGGTGTTCGCCGGGAAGTCGATCGGCGACGTCGCCGCCCACTACCAGTCGGTCATCACCCAGCTCGACCACACGCCGGTGATCATCGGCCACTCGTTCGGCGGGCTCATCACTCAGATCCTGGCGGGACGCGGTCTGTCGGCCGCCGCCGTCGCGATCGATCCCGCGCCGTTCCAAGGAGTGCTCCCGCTCCCGATTTCCTCGCTGCGCGCGGCGAGTCCAGTGCTGCGCAACCCCGCCAACCGCCACAAGGCAATCCCGCTCACCTACGAGCAGTTCCGGTACGCGTTCGCCAACGCCGTCGACGAGGACGAGGCCAAGACGCTCTACGAGGAGTTCGCGGTGCCGGCGCCGGGAGAGCCGCTGTTCCAGGCCGCGGTAAGCAACTTCAACCCGTGGACTGAGGCGAAGGTCGACACCGCGAACCCGAATCGCGGGCCGCTGCTGATCGTCTCGGGCGAGAAGGACCACACGGTGCCACCGACGCTGGCCAACTTTGCCTACAAGCTGCAGTCGCGGAACGAGGGCGTGACCGAGATCGTCGAGATGCCAGGGCGCGGCCACGCGCTCACGATCGACCACGGCTGGCGCGAGGTCGCCGAGACCACTCGCGCGTTCGTGCGGCGATTCGTATAAGCGACGCTGCGCATACCGAGGCTGGCGCTCCCGGACATACGCAGTGGTTCGGCATGCGCAATAGCCGTAGGATTCTGATTGCAACCAAATTCTGAGGCCACGCGGATGAGCTCAAGCGACAAAGGGGACGTGTTCACGATGGGGGCTCACGTCGAGGCCACCGACGGGCGGTGCGGGCACCTGACGCGGGTGATCTTCGACCCGGTAGCCGAGTCGCTCACGCATCTGGTCGTCGAGCCCGGGCACCACGAGGAACGTGCGCGGCTCGTGCCGGTCGACCTCGTCGTGGGCATCGAGGACGACCTGATCCGGCTGAACTGCACCAAGGAGCAGTTCGAGCAGCTCGACGCGGCCGAGGACGTCCAGTTTCTTCCAGCTGACGAGACGAGCACGGGTTACGGCACGCATGCGTCCGCGTGGCCGTATTACGGGATCGGCATGCCGCTCGGTCACCATGGCGACCCGATGTTCATCGACCGCGTGCCGCTCGGCGAGGTCGAGATTCGTCGTGGTGACCCCGTGCTCGCGACGGATGGGTTGATCGGGGCCATACATGGTCTCGTGATCGACCCGGCTGACCGTCACGTCACACACGTGATCCTGCAGGAGGGACACCTGTGGGGACGCAAACAGGTTGCGATACCGATCGGCGCCGCCACGCGCGTGGGCGCTGAGGTACGCGTTTCGCTCACGAAAGACGAGATCGAAGCGCTGCCGCCCGTGAGCCTCGCCGCTCGCCCCTGAGCTCGAAGCCCGTCGACCGTTACTCCTGAGTCGGAGCTCGGGCATGCAAGCGCGACGTCAACGACCCGTAAGGGCTGCGAGCAAGGAGCGAAGTCGTGCCGGGCCGCCTCTTGGCTGCGTCGATGACTCCGTTGCCGGGGGGTTGCTCACAATGCACGGGATGGATCGGAACGTGATCGTTGTCGGCGGTGGTATCTCCGGCTTGTGCGCCGCCTACTACCTGCGCCGCGCCGGGGCGGAGGTGACGGTGCTGGAGACGCGCCGGGTCGGTAGCGGAGCGTCATGGGGTAACGCTGGTTGGGTTACGCCCGCCCAGGCTGGGCCGCTTCCAGAGCCCGGCTTGGTCGGCTACGGGCTGCGCTCGCTATTTGAGCCGCGGGCGGCCTTGTACTTCGAGCCGCGCCAGCTCGTTCGGATGCTGCCCTGGCTGCTTGCGTTCGCACGCCGGTGCAATGAGGCCGACCACCGGCAGGGTCGTCTGGCGCTCGGGACGTTGGCCCGACCGTGTGTCGAGCTGCTCGAAGCGATGGCGGACGATGGCGTGGATTTCCAGCTCCATCGAGGCGCGCTGCTGGTGGCGGCGACCGACCCACGCCCGGCGCAGACCTTTCTCTGTCGCCTCGAGCCACTCACGAGGCTCGGCTTCCGAGTTCCGAGCGAAGTCCTCGGTCCGGAGGACATGCGATCGCTCGAACCCACGCTCACCGACGCTGTGCGCGCCGGGTTCGTGATCGAGCAGCACAGCTTCGTCGAGCCTGCGGCGGTGCTGCGGGCGCTCACACGCCGGCTCGAGGAGCTAGAGGTGGAAATCAGCGAGGGAAGCGAGGTGCGCGACGCCGACCTCGAGGGATCCCGCGTGGTCTCGCTGCGGACCTCGACCGGCCGGTACCGCTGTGATCAGGTCGTGCTGGCGGCGGGCGCGTGGCTCGGACCTCTGGCCCGTGTGTTCGGGGCGCGACTTCCGATCCAAGCCGGGAAGGGCTACAGCTTTGAGATTCGCCCGCGGTCGATGCCGCGACACGCGCTGCTGCTGCTCGATCCCCACGTCGGTTGCTCACCGCTCGGCGATCGGCTCCGAGTGGCCGGCACGATGGAGTTCAGTGGGCTCAACCCGCGGCTGGATCGACGTCGAATCCAGGCCATCGCACAGGGCGCGAGCCGAATGATCGACGGCTGGGCGGACCCCGACGAGGACACCATCTGGTCCGGGCTACGTCCGATTGCGCCCGATGGCCTGCCGATCATCGACCGGCACCCGACGATCACGAACGTCTTTTTCGCCGGCGCCTACTCGATGCTCGGGATGACGCTGGCGGCGCCCGCAGCCGAGAAGCTCGCGCAGTTCGTGCTAACCGGCCATCGCCCACCGGAACTCGCGCCATTTCGCGCCGACAGGTTCCGACGCGTCACCCAGGACCGCGGTTAATCGATCCCGGTGGCGACGATCCTCGGCCAGTCAATCGCGCGACCAGAATCGAGGGCCGGGAAACCTCCCGACCCTCGATTCATCGCTCCTGTTTCGCCGCTCCCTACGTCGTCCCGACGCTGACGGCCCAGACGTGCATGGAGGTCGCTCCGCCGCCCGTCGTGTTGCTCACGTCGGGGAACGTGATCGACTTGACCGTCTTGTTCGGATCGACGGGCACGGTCGTCGCGTACACGTACACGGTCAGCTGCTGCGAGCCGCCCGACGTGCTATTGCGATACGCCAGCGTTGCGGCTGCGGTCTCCGTCGCGCCCGGTCCTCCCGCCCAGTCGCTCGAGGTGACGGTCGCCGTCGACGAGCTGCCGTCCGTGTAGTTGATCGTGATCGTCCCCTGCGTTCCTCCGTCCGTCGAGGACTCGAGCAGGCCGAGCGTGTTCGCCCCGGCCGGACCGCTCACGAGCATCGTCTGCCCGGCGGCCAGGATGTTGTCGGGAGAGCAGGGCTTCCCGCTCGTCCAAGTGAAGGTCAACCCGTCGGCCTTCACGGTGGCGCCGGGCGTGAACCCGACGCCGGCCAGAGCATTGGCTGAGTAGCTGAAGCCCACACCGTCGTAGTTGGCGCAGGTCTCGTTGTTGTCCGGCGAGGTACCGGTGTCATCGTAGTAGTCGCTCGGGTTCGCGGTCGGCGTGATCTCGAACGCCGGGCTGTCCGACATCGACCCGCTGCCGGTGACCACGGTCACCGATGCCGGCGAGCCCGGGTACACCGAGGCCGGCACGGTGAACGTGACCGCCGTGTCGCTCCAGCGGTCGATCTGCAGCGCTGCCTGTCCCGCGGCGCCCCAGCTCGAGCCGTTGTCGGTGAACTCGACATAGCCCGAGCCCTGGGTGGCGCCGAACCCGGAGCCGTCAATCGTAACCTGCCGGCCGCCGGAGGCGACACTGGGTGTCACCGAGGTCGTGACCGGTGGGCTGAGCGGCGAGGTCGAGGTGCCAATCGAGAAGACGTGCAGCTCGCCCATCGTCGCTCCGTCCGGCAACGTGACGCTCGTGAGCGTCTTGCTGCCATCCACCGGGACCGCGGCGTAGAACACGTAGGTCGCCACGCTCTGCTGCGGGGGTGAGCAGTACGAGCAGTTGCGGTAACTCAGCTTGATCGCCGTCTGGTTGCCGTAGGACGGGTCTGAGCTGCCGCCATTCAGCGTCCAGTCGCTCAAGCCGAGCCAGTACTGTGCGCTTGAGCCGTCGGAGTAATGCTCGGTCACCACACCTTCGCTCGGACCGTTGGTCGCCGAGCCGAGGAACCCGAGCGTCTGGGTTCCCGCCGGGGCGTTCATGGTGATCGTCTGCCCCTGGGTGATCATGTTGTCCGGCCAACCCGGAGTCGACTGCGGCCAGGTGAAGTTGACGCCGTCAACCGCCTTCGTGACGCCCGTCGTCCACCCCTGCGCCGCGAGCGCCTGCGCCGAGTAGCTGGCACCGCCGCCGTCGAAGTTGGCCTGGCCGACGTTGCTGTCGTTGGAGATGCCGGCGTTGTTGAACGAGGCCAGCAGGCTTCCGGGATACGCGACCAGGACCGCCAGCTTGACGGTCTGCGTTGCCCCACCGGGCATCGTGAGCGTGGCGGTCACCCAGCTGAACCCCAGCGGTGCCGACGCACTCGCGCTGACGCGCAGCGGCAGCGTGCCGCGGGCGTTGGCCGGAACCGAGATCGTCCCGCTCGACGGAGAGGCGGACACGCCGCTCCCACCCGTAGCCGAGACGTCGACGTGGACAATCTCGTCATTCGCGGTGGCATTCTGCGCTCCGACCTTGATCGTCGCGCTCGAGCCCGGCGCGATCGTCACGCTCTGATCGGACAGGAAGCCGACCGCCGGCCGCAGCCCGTCGGTGTATGAGGACGGCGCGTCCGACGGCGCCGAACCCCACGAAGTCGGCGAGGTGCCGAGATTCCAGTCCAGCCAGGCCCCACGCGAGAGCGTGCTGTAGTTGACCCACAGCTTGGAATACGGCCGTCCATCGAGCCTCAGCGAGCGGACGTAGTAGGTGCTGGGTGACGCACCGGGCGCGGTGATGTTGATCGCACGTCCGTTACCTGGGTGGATCGTCACCCTCGGGAAGCCCGGGCTCGCGAACACCAGCGTGCCGCGACCCGAGTTCTCCGGATACACGCCGAGCATCTCCCAGATGAACTGCGAGCTCTCCGCACCGAGGTCGTCGTTGTTCGCCAGACCGTCCGGTCCGGGCTGGTAGGTGTTGTTGCGAATGTCGTTGACGGCGCTCTGAGCCATCGCCGGGTCCCCGGCGTAGTCCGGAGCGAACTGCTCGCCCTGGTCGAACTCGTTCGTGATTTGCGCGTACATCCCGAACCCGTTCGGCTTGGAGAGGTACTGCTCGAGCATCGGCCGAACCTTGGCCTGTCCACCGAGCAGCGAGAACAGAGCCGAATAGTCGTTGGGGACGTCCCACAGGTACTCGTACGGGTCCCCCTCGACATACGGCTCGCCGTCGGTTGGGAAGGTTCCGGTAAAGGTCGGGGTCACGCCCGGCTCGAACTGCCCGTTCGCGAGTCGCGAGGTAAGCAGGTTGTTGTCGGGGTCGAACAGGTTTTCCCAGTTGTTCGCCCGGCTCGTCAGCATCGACGCGTCGGAGCGGTCGCCCAGGTCGGCGGCGAACTGTGCCAGCGCCAGGTCCTCGCTGTCGTACTCGAGCAGCGTCGACAGGTATCCGTGCGGGTTGCAGCAGCCGTAGGTGCCGTCCTCCGGCAGGTAGCCGTACTGCTGCTCGAGCGCCTCGCCCGGCCGCACGTCGTTGACCGTCGTGGCCTGCGCCAGCATGTCGGCCAGCGCCGCCCTGGTGTTGAAGTTGTGCGCGCCGAACGTGTAGTAGTCGGTGAGGATCGAGTCCTCCGGGTCGCCGACCATCACGTAGTTGTTCAGGTTGTCGTAGCCCCACTGCTGCAGGACCTTGTCCTCGCTGTAGTAGTTGAGCTGCGACTGCGCCATGTCGCCGGCAGGGTGCGGGTCGAGCATCGCCTGCAGCTGCGCGAGCGAGTGGTAGATGTCCCACCCCGAGTACATGCCGTACTGGTTCTGCTGCCCGGGCGCGAGGCTGTGAACCTTCATGTCCGAGCCCATGAACTGCCCGTTGACGTCGCTGGTGACGTTCGGCTGGATGAAGTCCTTGTAGAGCAGGCTGTAGAACTCCTGCGTCTGGGCGTAGCTACCGCCCGAGACCTGGATGCGGCCGAGCAGCCGGTTCCAGGTGTGTTGGGCATGCCGCCGCACGGAGTTGAAGTGCCAGCCCGGATTCTCGGTCTGCCAGTTGAGCCTGGCGTCGGTCGCGCTCACGTAGGAGATGCCGACCTTCGCCTGGACCACCTGGTCCTTCGTCGTGTCGAAGGTCAGGTCCACCCCGGCGGGGTCACTCTGATTCGCGTTGGTCACGACCTTCGAGGCCGTGAATGGATGGTCGAAGACGATGTCGAAGTAGACGGTGTAGAGCTGCGGCTGGCCATCGTTGTTGGTCTCGCCGCAGAAGTAGCCACTGGTGTCGGAGCCCTCGACCTCGTTGTCACCGACGACCTGCGCGGTGTCGCCGTAGTCCCCGTTCTGGCTCGCCATCAGCTTGATCAGGAAGTCGGCCTGGTTCGTGGCCGGGTAGGTGAACCGCCCCATCGAGCTGTGCGGCGTCGCGGTGAACTCCGACGTGACGGTATTCGGTTGATTGCTCTGGGCGGAGTAGTAGCCGGCCTGCGCCACCTCGCCGGTGTGGCTGAACGAAGTCGTGATCGTGTCCGGGTCGCCCGTGGGGGGCGCCCCGGTCGTCGGCACCATGGGCACATCGCCCGCCGCGCCGCAGCCGGGACCCGAGACGTGGGTCAGGCTGTAGCCCGACAGCTTGGCGTCGGAGTAGTCGTATCCGCCACCGGCGTTATACGTCGGCATCGTGTCGGGGCTCCACTGCACCATCCCGAACGGCACCTCGGCCCCGGGGAAGGTGTTGCCGCCGCCCGAGGTCCAGGTCCGGGTGTCGACGAGGCTCGCCAGGCGTCCGACCGCGGGTGCGCTCTTGACCGTGCTCCGATTGCGCGTTCCGGCGGGCCGCCGCGAGGCGGGCACCGGCTTGGCGCAATGCGTGGGACGTCCGGTGGGGGTATTGACGCAGGCCGGGCTGCGAAACCCGCCCTGTCGCTTGAGGGCGGGCGTCGACCCGATCTGAGGCGATCCGGTCGTGACGCCGCGCGCCCCCGGGGTTCGGGGCGCCGCGGTCGTGACACCCGGCGCCGTGGACGTCGGGGTCGAGCTCGACGTGCCCGCCAGCGCCGGCACCGCCACAACACCGAGCGCGCCCGCTCCACCCAGGATCAGCAATGCCAGACCGCGAGCGAATCGGCTTGAAAGCTTCCGTCTCACGCTTCCCCTCCTCCTCAAGCGTGCGGGCGCCGATCAGCCTCCTGGCGCCGCGCAATGGACCGGCTGAGCGCGCAGAGAGGCGACCCCCGCCACAGACATGATAACGTTGTCAAGGGCTTATATCTCAGCTTGACAAGGTTGTCAATCGGGAACCGTCGCGAGACGACAGGGACGCCACCGCACGGTAGGCTCCGAGTCATGTCGAGCCGAGAGGTCGTGACCGCGTTCTGGGCCGCCATGCAGGCCAACGATTGGCACAAAGCGGCGACGTATCTCGCGCCGGGGTGCGCCATCGACTGGCCGTGCTCCGGCGAGCGGATCGTGGGACGCAGCGACTTCGCGAACATGCAGGCTCGCTATCCGACGAACACCGGCCGGTGGAGCTTCGATGTGCACCGCCTGGTGGCCGACGGAGACGTCGTGGTGAGCGAGGTCACCGTCACCGACGGCGAGCAGTCGGCCCGCGTCGTGGCCTTCTCCGAGGTCGATCGCGGCGAGATTGCGCGTCAGATCGAGTACTGGCCTGTGAGTTACGACCCGCTTCCCGGACGGGAAGACCTGACGCGTCCAATCGATCGCGTCCCCTGATGAGGGCTGACGCACACCTGCCGGGGACGAATCGCCGTCCCGGTGCGCTCACGCCAACCGCGCGGTGACACCGAAGTAGTCACCGCGGCCGAGGTCGAAGCGCAGCACAAGTGCGCGTTCTGGGATCGCATCTCACCTAATCGGTAAACACGCGACCGGTTGAGCCGACGGGAGCGAGCTCGCGCCGGCTCGACCGCGACCTGTGCCTCGGTCCGGGCGACGGCGCCTATCTGGTGCCCGGTACGCGACGCGGCGCGCGAGCGGGCATTGCGTACCTCGGGGGCGTATGTTGGTGGGCATGGGGCGCGGCCGCCGACGAGTCATGGAGGCCACCCTCCTCGCCGCGACGTTCAGCGGGCTGCCCTCGACGCTCCATGCCGCTATCAAGCGGCGCAGCCTACGATCCGCCGCCGGTTACGTCTACGATGCGACGCGTGCCGTCGGCACGCTTGTCCCGCCGGGCCGGCCGGGATTCGGACGGGGCGTGGCCGTCCACCTCGCGATTTCGATGCTGTGCGGTGAGACGCTGGCGCGGACGCTCCCGCGTGATCATTCCGCGGAGTGGGGCGCCGCGGCCGGATTGGTGATCGGCGTCGTCAACGTCGGCGTGATCGGAAGGTCATTTCCGGCGATCCGCGGCCTACCGCTGGTGCCGCAGCTTGCGGACAATGTGATGTTCGGGACGGTGTTCGCGGTCGCGCTCGACCGACGAGATCGCCAACACGCACCCACGGGCTAAGCTCGATCCACTCACCGCACCTGCCTGTCGAGACGGCGATCGCATGGCCTAAGGGGATGACCCGCCGGACGGAGGCGAGATCTGGATCCTTTCCGGGCGGTTGATGGATGACCGGCGGTGCGTGGCGTTAGGGTCCGGCGTGTGTGCTTTTCGCCGCAGGCTGACTTCGTCGCCGGCGCCGTCGTTGCGGGCGTAGGTGTTGAGACGCTGCGCCGCGTGCGCGCGCGGCGCGAATTGATCGTCGGCGCACTACCGCTGCTGTTCGGAATCCATCAGCTCGTCGAGGGCTTTGTCTGGCTCGGGCTTCGCGATCAGGTCTCGCCTGGGCTGGGTGACGCTGCGAAGGAGGCCTACATCCTCTACGCGCACGCCGTCTTACCGGCGATCGTCCCGCTCGGATTCATGCTGCTCGAGCCAGACCGAATGCGATCGCGGGTCATGATGGCGATGGCGTGCGTCGGCACGCTGTTGGGCCTGTACCTGCTGTGGCAGGTCACCGCGTACCCGGTCGGAGCACAGGAGCAGGCTCGCTGTATCGACTACACGACACATACCCCAAACGACGTGCTCATCGGGGTGCTGTACATCGCCGTGACATGCGGGCCGGCGCTGCTCTCGAGCCGTAGGTACCTGCGATGGTTCGGCCTCGTCAGTCTCGTCGGGGTGATCGTGACCGCGATGGTTCGAGTCGACGAGCTGACCTCGCTGTGGTGTGTGTACGTCGCGATCGTCAGTGTTCTCATCCTCGAGCATTTTCGACGGCAACGGGCGTCCGAGGCACATGCGATCCCAGACCCGGCATGGTCTTCCTAGGATCCGCGGCAGCACGTTGCTTTCAAAGGAGGGCTTCGAATGGGTCTGAAACCAATCGGGCCGACCTGAGGTCACGCACAACACGCACGCTCTTGCACCGGACGGTCCTGACGTACGCTGATGGCCATGGAGCGCCCCGACGGTCTGACGCTTGCCGGCAATCACGTACGGCTGGAGCCCTTGACCCTCCAGCACGTACCGGCGCTGGTCGCTGCTATCAACGAGGATCCAACCTCGTTTCGGTTCAGCACCGCACCCGAGACCGAAGCCGCGATGTCGGCATGGGTGCGGGACGCGTTGGCCGCGCACGAAGCTGGACGTGAGCTGCCTTTCGCGACGTACTCGTGCGCGCAGGAGCGGATCGTGGGCTCGACTCGTTTCTACGAGCTGGAACGCTGGCGCTCACCGGCGGAGAATCCACAGCGCGATCGACGCCCCGACGCCTGCCTGATCGGCTACACGTGGCTCGGAGCGTCCGCGCAGCGAACCGCGTGTAACACCGAGGCCAAGCTGCTGATGCTCTCCCATGCCTTCGAGACCTGGCAGGTACATCGGATCGCGTTCCGCATCGACGCGCGTAACGATCGCTCGCGCTCGGCGGTCGAACGTCTCGGAGCCAAGTTCGAGGGGATCCGGCGGGCTGAGCGGCTCGGTGCCGATGGCGTGGTCCGAGACTCCGCGTTCTATTCGATCCTCGCCGGCGAGTGGCCCGCGGTCAAGAAGGGTCTGATCAGCCGACTCGCAGCCCGCACGTGGTGCGTTGGACCTTGACGGGGATCTGGGAGTCTCGAGGCGAGCGGCTACGCCTGCCAGGGGCGTTCAGGTTCAGACGACGGGACAAGTAGATGCAATCGATCAAGCACGGCCGACGGCGAGCGTTAGCGTTCGTGCGGGTCGCCGTGCTCGGCATTGGATGAGTATTGGCCTGATGTCACCTGCTACTGGCTAGTCGCGCCGGCGATGGGAAGAGGAGGCGTCGCCGTAAGGCCGTCCCCTGCGGTCGGCGAGGACGCTCTGTCTGATCGCCAACAGAGCTCCCGACCCCGAGCTGGTCGGGTTCCCACGGATCCTCGGCTGTCACGCCCACCGTTGGCCGCGTGTCATGGGAGTAGTGACCACTCGACCATTGGAGGAACAGCAATGCTGGAGAAAGTCTTCTGCATGAGCGTCCTCGTGAGCGACCAGGACCTCGAGGGTGGCTCGCGCGCCTTGACGAGCTCGAGCAACTCGCGGCACAGCTCGGAGTCAGAACTATCCACCCTGGACACGGACCCACGGGCGGCCTCTCGTTGATCCAGGGCACCCGCGAGTACCTTCGACCCGCCGCCAACCGCTGATCGAGGCGAAGCCCGGCGAGGACGTCGGGCCGTTCGCGAGCGCCAAGTCACCGCCGGCGCCGAGTACCGCGTGGAGCTCGCTTTGGGCAGCTGGATACGCTGAGGCTATGCCGATGCCCAAGCGGTCGAGCGCTGATGACTTCTTCGCGCAGCTGAACGACGTCCAGCGGCCGCACCTCGAGACGCTCAGAGAGCTGAGCCGCCATGCCGATCCGGAGGCACGGGAGGAACTGAAGTGGAACCTTCCCGTGTACGTCCGTGGAGACAACACCACCCTGTGGATGCTTCAGAACTTCAAGAACCACTGTTCGCTGCGGTTCCCGCCACCTTTCTTCGCCACCAAGAAGTCCGCGGTCGAGGCCGCCGGCTACGAGTCCGGTAAGGGCTTCATCAAGCTTCCCTATGACCGCGACCTGCCGACCAAGCTCCTGCAGGCGCTGATGCGGGCCCGGGTTGAGGAGTACGGAGCGACCGGCGCCGGCTGGAACGACCGCTGAGCGCCGACTACGCACGTGCGAATCACGATCGTCGAGGCCGCGCGGCACGCCGCCGAGTGGGACGAACGTTGATCTACTCTCGTGCGATGGATTATTCCCGAGCACGCGATTTCGTCCGGACTTGGCTAGAAAGCTTGGAACGCGCACGACCTCGACGCGATGCTGGCGCAGTTCGCAGAGGACGTAACGTTCACCTCCCCCGTGCTGCCCGGATACTCGAAGGCTCCGACGGTGCCGTCCACGGCAACGCGCACTGCGGAACTGCTGGCGGGAGGGGCTGAAACGGATACCGGACTTGCGGTTCGATCTCGTCGGCATCTACGTCGGTGTCGAGACGATCGTGATCAACTACCGAAACCAGAACGGCGGCCTCGTCAGCGAGGTCCTAGGGTTTGACGGTCCGCTCTTGGTCGAGGCCACGGAACGTATCCAGGCGACGGCGCCGATCCGGGGGCCTAGACTCGTCCGGTCGTGGATCGCGCCGAGCGGGCGAAACGTCTCCTGTCCTTGACCCACCGGCGAGCTGTGGAGGCAGTTACTGCTTGCCGACCAGTAACCACGCGCCCGTCGCCACCGCCACGAGCGCGAGCAGCCCCACCACGGCCACGAGCGCGCCGAGCCACCGTGGTTGGCGCTCCAACCACGCGGTCCACGTACCGACGGTCCGCCGGACGAGTCTCAGCAGCGACTTGGCCCAGCTGAACTCCGTCGCCCAGATTCCCAGGCCAAGGAAGATGATCAGCCAGCCGGGACCCGGCGCCGGCAGCAGGACGATCCCGACGATGATCACGACCAGCCCGCCGAGAGCGATGCCGCCACGCCAGATCGGTCTGCCGCCCGGTCGCGCGTAGACCCATGACCGTGCGCTGTTCACCCGTCGGCGGAGCCGCTGCGCTATGCCCGCGGCCTCGTGTCCCTCTCCCCGCTCGGTCGCAACGCCAGGCTCGGCGGGCTGGTCGTGGTCGGGCTGGTCCGGGAGCATGAACAAACGGTATGCGGTCGCGCTGAGCCGAACCGAGCGACAGTCCGAGCGCGGCACTCAGCCGCCGCCGGCGCTCGCTCCGGCGGCTGAGTGAGCGACGCCGATTACGATCCGGGGGTGGCGCGTTCGGTTATCTGCGATAGCCGTGCACGGATCGCTCGTGCGTGGCCGGCTGTCTGCTTGTCGGACGGAGCCTGAGCTGTGAGGTCGACGAGCCCGATGCGAGTCCGAACGCGGAGTGACATCACGCTCGAGTTGGTTCATGCCGTCGCGTGGCGTGGCGCGAGCATTGTGATTGCGCCGGAGGCGCTGGCGGTGATGGATCGCTGTCACGAGTCTTTTGAGGCGTACGTGACCGAGCAGGTACGGAGCGATCCGCAAGCGCTCATCTACGGAGTCACCTCAGCGCCCGGTGATGCCGCCGCTGCGGCTTTGACGGACGAGGCCAGAGCGACGCGCCCTGGTCAGCTGTGGACCGCGATGTCGTTCGGCGAGTCGTTGCCCGATCGGGTCGTTCGCGCGATCCTGGTGGCTCGCCTGGCCAATTTCCTCGATGGGTACGCCGCCGTTCGCGGTCGTGTCGCACGGGCTGTCGCGGAAATGCTAGATGGGCCGTCATTGCCGGCCGTGCCGGCTCAGTCGAACGGCGGCTCGGGCGAGATTCTGGCGCTCGGGACCCTGTTCTTTGAATTGAGCACCCGGATGGCGCTGAGCGCGAAGGAGCGCATGGCTCTGATCAATGGATCGCCGTGCGCCGCGGCTCTGGTCGCCGATGTCGCGCTCGCCGGCCGCCGTCGGATCGAACTGGCCGAGGCGGTGTTCGCGCTGGCCGCCGAGATTGCTGGAGCGCCAGATGAGCATTTCGCGCCCGAGCTGGGAGAGCTTTGGGGGGACGAGCACGAGGCGGCCGCGCTGCGCTCCTTGCGGACGCTGCTCCAGGACAGCACGGGTGTGCGGCAGTCCCACCAGGCCTCCGTGTCGCTGAGGATCTTGCCGCGAGTCCTCGGCGCAGCCCGGCGGGCCCATGCCGCCGCGGAACACGCCGCGATGGTCTCGCTGAGCGCGGTCACCGACAACCCGTTGTACGTGCCCCCCAGCGGCGATCGGGCACTCGGCACGGCGTACTCCAACGGCGGCTATCACAACGCGCACGCGATATCGGGCATCGATGGGCTGGCATTCGCGCAGGCGGACCTTTGCCAGCTCGCGGAGCGGCTGACCGATCATCTCTTCCAGAATCCCGTAACCGCGCGGTTGGTCGGCTATGACGAGTGGTCGGTCAAGCCGTTGCACATGGTCCAAAACGGCTGGGCGGAAGAGGCACGTGCAATCGCCACACCGACACTTCTCTCACTCGGCGGCTTTGGCCAGAACGACGTCCCCGCGCTCAGCTTCCTCGCGTGGCGCAAAGCGACCGCAATCGGAGCCTGTCTCGACGCGAGCCTCGCCGTGGTCGCCGCGCTCACATCTCAAGCGCTCCACGTCGGCGCCCACGAGCCGCCTCCGAACCTGCGCACCCTCGTCCACGCGATCCGCGCTGCGTTTCCGCCGGTCGACCAACCGCGTCCGCTCGGAGACGATTGCCAAAAGCTCACAGACGCCTTCGCCCGTCAAGTGTTCGAGTAGCCGCCCGTGGCCTGCGTTTCGCGCGGTCCGAGGGTCGCCCACACCGCTCCGGATGGTCATTCTCGGCGATGTCTCGCGGGTTGCGCACTCCGCCGGTGTCCAGCCAGGCGCCGCCACGGTGGCGCTAGGGGAGCATCGGAAGCAGCTTCAGCGTGCGCGGCTCAGCGGCGGGCTGGCGCGTGCGGCAATAGGCGGCGAGCTCGTCGTAAACAGCGGTGCCGCACACGCGCCGCAGTTCAACCTCCATGCCCACGTACACCGGCTGATCGGCGCTGAACGCATCCTGATGCTCGGTGCACCACCACTCGAGGACGCTCTCCCCGCCCCAATCGACGGTCCGGCACGCCCGCACCGTGGTCGTCTTGGTCCCTTCGTCAATATCGAAGAACAGCGGAACCTGCCAGCAGATCCGCGGCTTCCAATCCACCGGGTTCTCGCCCCGACGCATAGCCGCGACGTGAAACGCACAACCCGCCCCGCCGGGATGGTCAACCCGATTGTGGAAGATGCACGCACCGCGGTACAGACGGGTGTGGACGCCATCGCGCTTGAACCGCGCCTTGCCCCACGGATCGCGGCCACCGCGCCGCATCGCCACCTGCCGGTTCTGCCAATCCTCATCGGTCAGCTGCCCGACTCGGCCGCGGATCATCTTGAGGTCCGCGGCACCGGCCGCATCGCCGTCGCCCTGGTAGATCTCGACGCCGTCCACGCAACAACCGCGGGCACTGTGCTCCAGCCTCGTGTCGGGGCATCCGCGTCCCCAGATACACCCGTAATTGGACAGCATGAACGTCAGGTCGAACTCCCAGCTCCACCCGTCGCCGTCCCGGAACGTGACCGTCTCGCGCGTGAGCATCAACACCTCCTTCCGTCAATCACCCGCGCCGGGGAACGCGACGATATCGTCGCACAGAGCATGCCGAACCACGGTCGGTGACGGCTCAGGCGATATCTCTGATCGGTTCGATGTGGCGCTCGAGCAGATCGCGACAAGCGCGCGCGGGAGCGCCGTATTGTCCGCGTGGATGTTGGTCTCGGGGACGGTCGTGCGACTGATTGGACCGCCGGAGGCCGATGGCGAGTACGTCGGCCTACGGGACGGCGGCGGCCCCGAGGAAATCGTCCATCTGCACGACTACGAGCGCATCTACAGCGTGCCCGGTCTCTACGAGCACATCGTCCAGCGACTGCTCCGGTGCCGCTCGCCGCAGATCGCGACTGGTGCACTCGCCCGCGCGCTGACCCAGCTCAGGCTCGACCCACCGGAGATCACGCTCCTCGACCTCGGCGCAGGCACCGGCATGGTCGGGGAGCTCGCTAACGGGCTCGGAATCCGCACCCTCCTCGGCGTCGATGCTCTCGAGGCCGCCCGCACCGCCTGCCTGCGCGACCGACCCCGCATCTATCGCGACTACCTCATCGGGGATCTCGCGGCGCCCGCCCCCGAGCTGATCACGAGCTTGCGCCGCCACCGGCCCACAGCGCTCATCTCGGCCGGCGCACTCGGCGGCACACATGCACCGCCGGCGGCGCTCCTCAACGCGCTGGCACTGCTTCCAGCCGGGGCTCCCGTCGTACTCACAGTCGACGAGCGGTGGATGCAAACCGACGGTCCGCGCGGATTCCGAACTCCCATATCCCGGCTGATCACTTCAGGCCGCCTGCGGCTGCTGCGCAGGTCGCGGTTTCAGCACCGCCTATCCACCACCGGCAGCCCGATCAACTACGAACTCCTCGTCGCAGCTACCGCCGGCGTCGAGCCCGGCGCGCTCGGCCGCTCAGCGGAGTCCGGCACGGGCAGACCCCCGCCGGCGTCCGAATAGACCCGTGCAGCCTCCGCCCTCCATGGGCTTGTCTAACTCTAACTGCTCGTCGGATCTAGGACATGAACAGCGTGCGCCGGTGGTCTGGCCGACGTGGCCGTCGTCGTCCTGCGCGACGAGGAAGACTTCATCAGCAGACTCGCGCTAGTCAACCCACCACTTACGCCGGCCATCGACGTCTTCGCGCTGAGCCTCGCCGAGATTGGGCGCGCCGATGACGAAGATCTCGAGGCCGTCCGGCCCCGCCTCGTAGCCTCGCCACGTACCGGGCGGGACGCGCACCGCGTCCCATTCCTTGAGCTCGACGATCTCGTCGTCGAGCTTCATCCTCCCGCTCCCGCGCAGGACCACGTACACCTCCTCTTGCTTCTTGTGCGTGTGGCCGTACGGAAAGCGGTAGCCGGGCGGGATGCGCTGGTAGCTCAGGCCGGATTTCTCGAGCTCGAGCGCCTGGGTCGCCATGCGGAACTCCAGGTCCGGCGCGCCGTCGAACCTGGAGCCGAAGTCCTCCAGATCCTCCTTGAGGTTCCTGAGCGTGAACGGCACGGCGAGATCCTATTCGCACTCTGTGTCGAGGATCATTTGCGCCCACCGCCCAGCCGCCGATGTGGCGGCCGGGCGATGTCGAGGAGCCGGGGGCTAGGGACGCGCGGGTTCGGGCTCGATGGCGTCCGCGGAGGACAGCCGCAGCGTGGCGTGCAGCGGCGCTGGCTCGACCCGCAGTAGGCGCGCAGCCCAGCCGGGCAGCCACCAGTTATAGGCGCCGAAGAGGCTGACGAAGGCCGGCACGAGCATACAGCGGATCAGCTTGGCGTCGACGAGGATGCCGGCACCCAGACCCGTGGCGAGGAGCTTGATGTCGGTCTCCGGCGCGGTGGACATGGCGAGGAAGGAGAGGACGAGGATCAGCGCGGCGCTGGTGACGAGCCGACCTGTGCGGCCGATGCCCTCGATCACAGCTCCGCGGGTGTCGCCGGTCCGGTCGTAGCTCTCTCGCATCCGGGCAAGGATGAACACTTCGTAGTCCATCGACAGTCCGAACAGGAACGCGAAGACCATGACAGGCACCCACATGGTGATCGCACCGGTCGCGGGGATTCCCCACACAGCCTGGCTGCCGTGACCGTGCTGCCAGATCCAGGTCATCACGCCATAGGCGGCCGCCAGCGACGCGAGGTTCATCACAACTGCCTTGAGCGGCAGTAGCAGCGAGCGGAACGCCCGCGCGAGCAGCACGAACGTCGCCAGCGCGATCAGCCCGAGCATCAACGGGAAGCTGCCGTAGACGTCGTGGCTGAAGTCGAGCATCGAGGCGCCCGAGCCGGCGATCCCCAGCACGCCCGGGGTGTGAGCGAGTGCATGGCGGACCGTCTCGACCGTCGTCTGCCCGGCCGGGACGTTCGTCTCGGCGGTAGGCAGCACCGTGATCAGCGCCGTCTCGTGCCGGCGGAACTGGGCAGTGGCCGGTGAGACCACCGCATGCACGCCGGGCAGCGCGGCGAGCTCGCGCGTGATCGTCGGCACGCCGGTATGGCTGGCGAGGACGTCGATCGGGGTCAGCGTGCCTGACGGGACGCCGCCCGCCTGGAGGCCGCTCAGCGCGGCGTGGGCGGGACCGCTCTGGGCGAGGGCCGCGGTGCTGGGCTCGCCGACGTGCATCGAGAGCGACGGGAGCATCAGCACGATCAGGGCGGCGGTGCCGGCGATCGCGGCCAGGCCGCGGCGGCGAGCGATGAAACGAGCCCAGGCGCTCCAGCCTCGGCTGGCGTTGTTGTCGGTGCGGATCCGCGGCCAGTCCAGCCGTTGGCCGATGCTCGCGAGGATGGCCGGGAGCAAGGTCAGGGCGACACCGACCGAGATCAGCGGGATCAGCACGCCGCCGATCCCCGCGCTGCGCAAGAACGGGACCGGGAGGACGACCAGCGCGAGCAGGCCGATCCCGACGGTCAGGCCCGAGAAGAGCACCGCCCGGCCGGCCGAGATCATCGCCGCGTGGACGGCCTGTTCGTTATCACGTCCGTGGGCGCGCTCCTCGCGCCACCGGGTGACCACCAAGAGCGAGTAGTCGATCGCGACCCCCAGCCCGATCAGCGCGATCAGGAACTCGACGATCTGGCTGACCGCGCTCAGATGAGTCAGCCCGTTCAGGGCCAGGAAGGTGGTCAGGATCGAGACACCGGCCATGACCAGCGGCACAAACGCCAGGAAGCTCGCGAACACAAAGGCCAGCACGATCAGCGCGCCGAGGCCGCCCAACATCGACTCGACGAACACCCCCGCTCCCTTGGAAGCGGGGTTGCTCGTCGTGAGCGCCTCGATGCCGGTGGTCCGGACCTGCCAGGACGCTGGCACCGACGCGGTGATCGCCTGCTGGATCCGCGCGGTCGTCGCGTCCGGAGACATCGGATCCTGTTGGGGCCCGAACACGAGCGCGTAAGTGGTGTGCCCATCACTCGTGGCAAAGGTCGCGTCATGCGTGGTCGCGTAATCGGTCACGCGCGCGGTTGGAATGACTTGGCGAGCGCTGGCAAAGGCGTGATCGAGCTGGGCCGCGACGCCCGGCGTGTGGACAGTGGTGCCGGCGGGCAGTGTGATCACCGGCACGATCGGGTCCTGCGCGCCGTTGTGGAGGTAGAGCGCCTGAATCCGTGCGTCGGTGCGGAAGGCAGCGCCGGGCATGGCGAAGGTGTTGGTCAGGCGCCTGGTCGTGGCGGCGGCGGTCATCGCGCCCGCCTCGGCCAAGACCAACCACGCTAAGAGGACGAGAAGCTTGTGTCTTAGAACGAATCGCGTGAGCGCCGACATTGCAGATCCTCCTGGAAGGCGGGGTCGAAACTGACTCCCGGAAGGATCGGCCGCGGAGCGCGTCGTGTCGTCGGCTGGGCGGAGCGATCGGTGCTACGCGATCTGCAGAAGTCGCCGACCGCATGTACTCCAGTTGGAGTAGCTCCACCGACTCCGGTTGGATGACGACCGCGGCCGCCTGGGCGATTACCCTCGCGTGACCATGATCACCCCACCCGCCGCCGCCCGGCCCGCCACCCGCCGCCGCTGGTTGGGGCTCGCCGACACCTGGGGGCGAATCCGCCACTCGCCGCGCACCTTCGATGTCGCCCTGGCGGTGCTGCTGGCGCTCGTCACGGTGGCAGGTTCGGCGGGTGAGAGCCATCCCAGCCAGGCGTCCGACAAGCCGCCCCCAGGTGTTCATATCGCCGCGCCGGCGGCGGCGTATCTCTTGGTTATGGTGAGCGCGTTGGCTCTGATCTGGCGTCGCCGCCGGCCGGTCCTGGTGCTCGCGGTCTCGCTCGGTGCAGCGCTCCTGTACACGTGCCTGGGCTACGAGAACGGCGCGGTCATGCTCAACCCTCTGTTCGCGCTGTACGCGGTCGCGGTCACTGTCCCGACCACTACCGCCATCGGCCTTTCGGTGATCACGATGCTCTCGCTGATGGCCGCCACCGCGGCTTTCGGGCCTTTTGCCACGGGCGGCGGGTTCGTTCTGATCCCGGGGGAGGTCGCCGCTGCCCTGTTTCTCGGGCTTTGGGTGGCCAGCCGCCGCGCCTATGCGCTCAGGGAGATCGAGCAGGCCCGGCGAGCGGTCGACGCCGAGAGGCTGCGGATCGCGCGCGAACTGCACGACGTCGTGGCGCATACGATGGCCACGATCAACGTGCAGGCCGGCGTCGCCGCGCATATCATCGATCAGCAACCTGATCAGGCCGCCCAGGCTCTCGAGGCGATCAAGCAGGCGAGCAGGGAAGGCCTGAGAGAGCTGCGTGGGATCCTCAACGTGCTTCGCCAAGCGGATGAGCCGGACGAGCGATCGCCCGCGCCGCGCCTGGCGCAGCTTGACGCGCTCGTCGAGAACGCCACCCACGCGGGCTTGCCGACTTCGGTCATCGTCCATGGTCGGGGCGCGGACAGTGGCACCGACCGTCGACCTGACCGCCTACCGCATCGTGCAGGAGTCGCTGACCAACGCGCTCCGCCACGCGGGTCCGACAACTGCCAAGGTGACGCTCTCCTACACCGATGACCGGCTCGAGGTTGAGGTCCTCGATGGCGGCCGCGGCCGTGTCGACGGAACGCCGCCAGGCGCTGGGCACGGCATTGCGGGAATGCGCGAGCGCGCCGAAGCTGTGGGCGGCACGCTCATCGCCGGCCCGGCGCCCGAAGGCGGCTTTCGCGTTGAAGCCCGACTACCGCTGAGCACGCCGTGATTCGCGTTTTGCTGGCCGACGACCAGGCGTTGATCCGCGCCGGCTTTCGCGTTCTCCTGAATTCCGCCGAGGACATCGAGGTCGTGGGCGAGGCCGAGCATGGCGGCCAGGCGGTGACCATCGCTCGTGAGCGCCGCGCGGACGTGGTGCTCATGGACATCCGCATGCCGATCGTTGATGGACTCGAGGCGACACGCCGGTTGGCTGCCGACGAGAACCTGGCCGGGGTCAAGGTCCTGATCCTGACGACCTTCGAGAGCGACGAGTACGTCTATGAAGCTCTGCAAGCCGGCGCCAGTGGCTTCTTGGTCAAGGACACCGAACCAGAGGAGCTACTGCACGCCATCCGGGTGGTCGCTCGTGGCGATGCGCTGCTCTCCCCGGGTATCACCCGTCGCCTCATCGCCGACATCGCGGCGCGACGTCCCACCCGTCCCATCGCCGATCCGGCGCTCTCGGAGCTGACCGAACGCGAGAGAGAGAGATCATGGCGCTGGTCGCCCAAGGCCTGTCGAACGACCAGATCGCCGGCCAGCTGTTCCTCAGCCCTCTGACCGTAAAGACGCACGTCAGCCGCGCGATGCTCAAGCTCGGCGGACGCGACCGGGCGCAGCTCGTCGTGATCGCCTACCAGAGCGGCTTGGTAGCGCCGGGGGGTTCAAAAGTCTGACACGACAATGAAGGCGGCCGGCCGCCGCCGTGAGCCCAGGCGCGCTGGGATGGCAACAATCGTCCGCTGCGGACTTCGGGAAGCCGCGGCGACGGCATGAGAAACGCGCACGAGCGGGAGAGCGATGCCTGGCAGCTACTCCTTCTGGTGTAGCGCAGGCTGCGCCTACCCCGAGCGCAGCACCGCAAGAGCCGACCGGCGGACGACGACAGCACGGCGGCCCGGAGTCAGCATGAGCCTTGTAACCACGGCTTCGCGGGCTCGCCAACCTCGCCGTCGCGATCGAGAACGACCCAGGCCGCCAGCGCAACGGCGCCATGAAGGAATTCACCAACCCGTCACTGTGTAACTAAAGGAAGACCGCAAATGCAGCTTCTCCCCAATCAAGGCGCTCATCGGCGTCATCTCCGCCTCGGTTGTCGCCATCGGCGTCGCCTTGGCACCCTCCGGCGGCGACGCCCATCCCCACGGCTCGGGCACGGCCAGCCAGACGACCAGACCTTCGATCAGCTCGGCGTCCCGCCATGGATAGCCCGCGCCGGCTCGGAGCTGCGCGCCAGCGGAGAGACCGCGCGAAAGCGCAACCCGTCCACGCGCGACCAGCTCACTCAGGAGCTGCAGATCGCGCGTCTGGTGTCAACCGGCAAGACCAATGTGGAAGTGGCCCGCCCAGCTGTTACTGAGCCCGCGGACGATCGATTACCAGCTGCGCAGCCCCGCGCAGACAGAGATGGATCTTCTCCCGGAACGGGAGGCGCGCGGACGGCGTCGTACTGCGCGACGAGCAGGTCATGGCGGGTCTCGCCGATCGCTTCGGTTCACCGCGCCGTCCGCGGAGGTGGACGTAGTAGGCGGCGAGATACGTGTCTGTGGTGCCAGCGTCGGCCGGGAGCGCTTGGACCGGAGCTAGTCCCGACGCCGCCACCAACAATCCTCGGTTCCGACTGAACAACGTCCACCCATTCTCGTGAACGTCGGCCCGACAGCGAGATCCCGTCACCAAAACTGCGCGGGTAACGAGACGCTCACGATCGGCTTCGGGGACGGTGTAAGATCGCTGTGGCTTCGCCTTAACCCTCGGCGGGCCAATGCTTTCCGGCTCCAAGACTCGGCCGGCTCAGGCGTATCGACTAAACAGTCAGCGTCATTTGCGACGCGTCAGGAGCCGAGTCATGCGCGATTTTGGTGAAGCGCCTCATCAGTCTGGTGGGATTCGAGATGCCTGCTAGTCATCATCGTCGCACCGAGCATCCCGCTGTGACTCGCGCCATGAACGCAGAGGCGACGGGCAAGAAAGCCCGCACGCTTGGGACGTCGCCGATCGCGCTGATCAGCCGGGCTGCAGTGCTCACGTTGCGCAGCCTGCCGAGCATCGCTGAGGATGGCTGGTCGAGCATCGCGTACCTGCTCGGCGCAGTTCTGTTCTTCATCCCACTCGCGCTCATCGCCGCTGAACTTGCGATGGGGTGGCCGCGGGCCGGTGGACTGTACGCGTGGGTGAAGGAGGCGTTCGGAGACAGGCAGCCGCTGGGGTCGTCGACAAATGGAGTGATTCCTGGGATGGCGGGTTTGCAGAGCGACTCGGCCGCGCTTCCGCGGCCCGACGTTGGGGGCAGCATCCAGTTGCCGACCGCGATGTCCGTTCGAGGGCTCAAACGCTTCCGTCCGCCCGCCGGGGACCGCCTGTTTCCATTCGAAAGCCGGGCTTGATGTCCGGTCCGAGCCTCGCTGACCAGGACATCGTCGAGGAGCCCGCGACGTGCGGTTCGAGACACTTCGCTGTGAGGGCAGGGCGGCGTCTGGGAGCGCTAGCCGCTCGTCGGCGCAATCCGCTGACAGCCGTCGGCACGCTGTTCGCCGTGGGCGTGCTCGTGTTGGTTCTGGCCGGCCGGTGGGGACGGTTCGCAAGCGCCGCCGCCGCCGCGCCGTGGTGGGCGTTGACAGCCGCGGCGGCGCTACAGGTGGCGTCGCTGCTGGCGCGCACCGAGGCATGGAATGTGACCGTGCGGGCCGCCGGCGGCACCGTCGGCCGCCGGCGCTTATACCGAGCGGCCGGCGTCGGCTACCTCGGCAACATCGTCAACGGCGAACTCGGGTTCGCCGCGCGGATCGCGTCGCTTCGGCATGCCGCGCCCCGGGATACCCCCAAGGCATTGGTCCTCGCGACTACCGAGATCCCCATCGTGCTAATGGAACTCTCGCTGGCAACGCTGTTCTCGTTCACGCTCGTCGCCCCCCTCAGTTTGCCGTGGTGGACGCCGCTGGTCGGGTTGGGCGCGGTCCTCGCCGTCGTTGCAGGGCTCGCCCGGCTGGCCCGGCGCCACCCAAGCGGATGGTGGAAGGGTCTCGCCGCGCTGAGCGAACCCCGCGCCCGCACACGCGTCGCGGTCTTCGTCGCCCTCGCCGTCTCCGGGCAGGTCGCGCGCAACTGGCTGATGCTGTACGCCAGCGGCGTCCACGCTTCCGTGTTCGACGCGACCGCCGTGCTGATCGCCGTCGCGGCGCTCGGTGCGCTGCCGATCGGCCCCGGCACCGGCACGGCAGCGATGGTGCTGATCCTCGGGTCCACCGGCGTAGCCGGCGCCAGCGCCGCCGGGGTGCTCCTGACCGCCACCGGCACACTCGGCTCGCTTGCCTACGGTGGCTGGGCACTCGCCGACCGCCTCTGGACCAAACGACAAACCAGACTACGACTACGCGGCTCCGGGACAAGCCGCCGAGCGCCAGCGCTGACCTAACTCACACGAACGCTCGCCCACCAGGCCCGCTCGCTCCGATTCCGCAGCGTCCAGCAACAAATCGGACTAAATGCGCCCCCCCGGTGAGACAGCTTCTTCGCGCGGCTCAAGTGGGTAAGCGGTTGGGTGGACTGAGCTGCCCCCGGGGTTCACGGCGACCTTGATCTGCCCGGGACTTTTGGAGTTCGTCTCCGTCGAACCCAGGCAGTCCAGTCCCGTGGGCACCATTCCAGTGTGCCAATGAACCCGCGTGGCTCCATGAGCGGATCGGGTCGTCGGCGGGTTGGAAATGCCCGGGGCGTGAGGAACGTGCTGGAGTATGTTCGCGATGACAATCTCCCCGCCTCCCTCGAGGGTGCACCAAACGAGTAGAAGGCCAAGATGAGCCGCGGGCGAGGTCCTTACGAGGTGGCGTTCGTGCTCGGGGGAGGAGGCATCCTGGGAGCGCACGAGGTCGGAATGCTGCGCGCGCTTGCCGAGAGCTCGATCGACGCGGACGTGATCCTCGGTACCTCGGTGGGCGCGATCAACGGTGCCCTGTTTGCGGCCGACCCGACCGTCGCGGGTGTCGAGCGCCTGAGCGAGCTGTGGGCGGATTCGAATTTCGCCGAGCTCTCGGCCGGCTCGGTGCTGCGCAGCGTGGCCACGCTCGCGCGCACTGGCACGCATCTGCAGTCGGTGACCGAGGTGCGCGGGCGCCTCGCCGAGGCCTTACCGGTGCGGCGCGTCGAGGAGCTCGAGCTTCCCTTCCAGTGCGTCGCGGCGTCGATCGAGCGGGCGGCGGAGCATTGGTTTGCGGAGGGGGACCTGGCCGACGTTGTGCTGGCCTCTGGTGCGGTGCCAGGGATCCTGCCGCCGGTCAAGATCGGGGATGAGCACTTCATCGACGGGGGGATCGTCAACTCGATCCCGGTGGCGCGGGCGGTCGCGCTCGGGGCCACGACCATTTACGTGCTGCAGGTCGGTCGGCTGGAGAAGCCGCTTACGCCTCCTCGCTGGCCTTGGGAGGTCGGCCTGGTCGCCTTCGAGGTCGCAAGGCGTCATCGCTTCGCGAGCGACCTCACCTCGGTGCCCGACGGAATCCGCGTCGACGTCCTCCCCACTGGAGGGTCCGTGGCGCCCGCCTACAACGACCTGTCAGGCCAGCTCCGCGTCCGGCGCATCGCGCGCACCGTCCAGCAGCAGATCGACTCCTCCTACGAGGCCTCGCTGCGCTACCTGCAGCAGCGATGATGCCGCCCACCGCGATCCGGCGGCCGGTCACGATCACCGTCTGGCTGTTGATGTCGACCGTCTGCCTCGTGCTCTCGCCGCTGCTGCTCGGACTTGCCTGGCTCTATTCGACGGTCAGCGGACGCCCGCAGCCGTTGATCTTCGCGCGCCTGGTGATCGCCTACTTCGCGCTCGAGCTCGCGGTCCTGCTTGCGTGCGGAGCGCTGTGGCTGGCAAGCGGCGGCGGACTGTTTATGGGCTCACGACTCTTCCAGCGGCTGCACTACCGGCTTCTGCGCTGGTTCGTGCACAGCTTTGCGGGGCGCTGGTGCGGGTTGCTCGAGATCGACGTGCCGGAAAGAGAATCGCCCGAGGCGACCCGCGCCCTGCAGGCCGACCGGCCCCTGCTGTTCTTCAGCCGCCACGCAGGCCCGGGAGACACCGTCGTCTTGATCGATCTTTTGCTGACGCGCTTTGACCGGCTGCCGAGCGTCGTCTTCAAACAGAGCATCATGATCGACCCGTGCGTCGATCTGATCGGCCACCGCCTCCCGCACGCGATCCTCGACACCGCCGAGCCGGAGCGCTCCGAGGCACGGATCGAAGAGGTGGCGACCGCGCTCGGTAGCCGAGGCGTGCTGTTGCTGTTTCCCGAGGGAGGGAATTTCACCGCCGAACGCCGCTGGCTCGCGATCGGCAAGCTGTGGCGCAAGGGGCGGCGGAGCGAGGCCCAAAAGGCCGAGGGCATGACGCACGTGCTCCCGCCTCGGCCGACCGGGGTGCTGGCGGCGCTGCGCGGAAAGCCCGACGCCGACGTCATCTTCGCCGCTCATACCGGGCTGGGCCTGGCCGCCTTTCCTCGCGAGCTGTGGCGCGCGGCGCCGATCGGGAGAACGCTCAAGACTCGGATGTGGCTGTGGCCGGCCGCCGATCGGCCCGAAGAGCCGGAGGAGCAGTCGGCCTGGATCTATGACTGCTGGAAGCAGATCGACGAGTGGGTCGAGGAGCAGGGCAACGAGCCTTAGGGGGCCTTGACCGCGCCGGCCGTCCGTGCTGGAATCGATCCCACACGGATGGAATCCGCGGAACGACAGTCGAACGGCAGCCATTCGGGCGCCTCGTCCCACGCGCCGGCGGTGTACTGGTTCTGGAGCCGGATTCCGAGCCGTGCGGAGGCGGCGGCCCAGGTGCGCGAGATCGCCGGAGCCGGTATCTCGCGGGTGATGATCCAGGCGCGGCTCTCTTTCCCGCTCGAGGCGTATCTCTCGGGTGAGTACCTGCGCGGGTACCGAGCCGCGGTCGAGGCGGCGGGCGAGGCCGGCCTGGAGGTGGGGATCTACGACGAGTACAACTGGATGAGCGGGCACGGCGGCGGGCGGACCGTCGAGGGTGCGGGCCACCTACGCGAGCGCCACCTGTTCTGGTCCTGTGCCGCGCCCGGCGAGACACCCGCACGTGCGACCGTCTCCTCGATTCGCTCGGATTGGTTCGACAGCCTCGGCCCGGCGGGCATTCGGTGGATCTACGAGGATGGCGTGCGGCGGTTCGACGAGTGGGAGATCGTCGCGGCTGTCGCGCATCCGGTCGGCGAGCTCGACCCGGGTCAAGCCCTCGAGGTCACCCGATGGGCGAGTTGCCAGGGCAGCGACGACGGCTGCACGATGTCTTTGTCCGAGCAGGCCCCGGTGCCCGAGGGATGGACCGTCACATTCTTCGCGAGCGCCCGGTGCGCAAGCTCACGCGCGGTCAACTACCTCGATCCGCGGGCCGCGGAGCGGTTCCTCGCGGTCGTCTACGAGCCTTATCTGAAAGCGCTCGACGGGCTCATCGGCGACCCGGTGACGAGCTTCTGCTTCGACCATCCCTACGGAGGCTTCTACGATTGGCGCGAGCGCGAGGGCGGTCTCACGAGCAGCTTGATGTGGGACTCGGCGGCGCGCCTGGCTGAGGGTGATCCGGAACTCTCGCCCGGGCAACTGCTCCTTGCCGTCGTCCGCGATCTCGGGCCACGCACGGTCGCTCCACGGTGTCGCTTCTTCTCCGCTTACTCCGCGCGCGCGATCGAGAGCTTCTTCGGCGTTCTCGGGGAGTGGGCGCGAGCGCATGGCGTCGGGCTCACCGGCCACGAGCTGCTCGCGCATGTCGGCGGCTGGGAGCTCTACGGCGCGTTTCCCGAGCTCGACGTGCGCACGAACTTTGGCGGTGACTATTTCGCCGTCGACCGAGCGCGCACCGAGACGCTCGTCGACGCCTCGAACTTCTCCGCGCAGCTATCGCCGATCATGGGCGACTCGGTCGCTCGGGCGCACGGCCGCCGGCGGTGTACGGTCGAGCAGTACGCCGTGCGCCTCGATCCGCCCGACGACTTCGCGGCCGGGTACTGGGAGCTGACGCTGCCCGAGGTGCGACTACAGGCGCTCCGCCTGCACCTGCTCGGTGCCCGGCAGTTCCTGTTCCACGCCTTCGGCCAGAGTGACGGCACGGGTGAGAACGACGAGCTACTGGCGAACCCTCGGTTCGACTTTCCCCCGACGTGCAACTTCGAGCCCTGGTTCGGTCACTTCCGGGACTTCGCGCGCGAGTCCGCGGCGGTCTCGGCGTTCATCGAGGGCGCGGAGCCGATCCGCGACGTCGCACTCGTCTACCCGCTGCACACCCTGTGGGCGGCCGGCCAAGCACATCCTCACGGCCGGCTGTTCGGTGCGTGGGCGGAGCTGCTCGCGTGCAACGGGATCGGGTTCGACGTCGTCGATGGCCGCGCGCTCGACGACGCCATCGTCGAGGGGAGCCATGTCCGTGTCGCCGGCCGCGACTACCGAGCCGTCGTGCTCCCGGGAGTCTCGGTGCTTCCCTCGAGCCGGACCGCTGATGTGCTCGAGTCGCTGGCCAAAGCCGGCGGGGCGGTCCTCGCGAGCGCGCCGCTGCCGACCGCGACCGCCGTCGACGGCGTCGTCGCGGGACTCGCCGAGCGGATCGCATCCGCGTGCGCCGCGCCCGTCAGCGACTCTGCTCCGGATAACGTCCCCGACCCGATCCTCGAACGCCTCGAGGCTCCCAAGATCGATCCGGCGCCAGTGTCGGGGACCCTGTGGCACTACACCGGGCGCGACGGCGACGGCACCCGGATCGTGCTGCTCAACGACGGCCCAGAGCGCCGGCACGTGCAGATCACGGCTTCGGGCGAGAGCCGCGCGTGCGCGCGCCTCGGACTCGAGCCCGAGGAGGTCGCCTGCCTCGAACTCGCCGCCAACCGCCGGCTCATCCGGCACGCAGTGTTCGCCGCCGCCCCCGAAGACGAGCACGACTCCGCGCCGGCGATCGCGCTGCGCGAGGGCTGGACGCTCCGCGTGCCCGGCCACGCCGCGGTCGTGATCGACCCCGAGCAGGGATGGGAGCGGCAGGGTCTCGAGACGTTCGCCGGCGTCGGCACCTACTGCTGCCGGTTTGACCGGCCGGCGGGGGGCGCCGACGGGGATCGCTGGACGCTGACGCTTCCGGTCGTTGAGTGCGCCGCCCGTGCCGCGCTCAACGGATACTCTCTGGGCTCGCGCGGGTGGCGGCCGTACCGGTTCGACGTTCCGCCCGGCCTGGTGCGTGCGTGTGACAACGAGCTCGAGCTCGAGGTCGCGGGCGCGGCGGCCAACCGCTACTACGCGGGCACGCGCTTCCAGCACGGTCTGCAGCCGAGCGGCCTCGGCGCCCCACCGGTGCTCCGGCAGGCCCCGCTCACGCCCCGGGCACAGCCGGTGGTCCGATGACGCTCCTGCCCGACCGCGTGTGGTCGACCTGGGACCACCGCTTCCCGGCCTGTGTGATGCACGCCCCGAGCCGCTTCGCCATCCGCGTGGCGATGTTCAGCGCCACCGAGAACCGCTACGACGACTTCCCCTCCGAGCACCAACTCGACTTCGGGCTTGGCGAGCACACCACCGACGGCGACTACAGCGCGCTGCGTGTGCGCTCCGCGGGCACGACGCTCTCGGTCGAGTTCGCGAAGGGCGAGTGGCCTGGGGTTTCGGGGCGGATCCGGATCGTCGAGCCGGGCGAGATGCTGTTCCGGCTCGCGATTCTGGTCGAGGTCGGCTTCCTGGCGATCGAGCCCCCGGACCCGCGGGACCCGGGTGAGCGGATGGTGGACGGCTCGGAGCGCGAGCTCTCGCTGCTCGATGCCGGGCATCTCGCGGGCCACGAGGCCCGGGGCCGCTGGCGCAGTCAGTGGTTCCACGCGGTGGTCGCGCCCGTGCCGGCTATGTCCGGCCAGTACGAGCGGCCGGCCGACGTGGCCGACGATCTCGAGCACCACGGCTGGCTGCACCACCCCCCGCCACGACCGGACGGAGACTGGATCGCCTTCCGCTTCTACGGCAACCCGCGCCAGCAGGTCACGTTCGCGGTTGCCCAGGACACGGATCCCGAGCGGGCCGCGACCGCCGCGAGCGCACGGATGGAGGACCTCGACGCGACAGTTGACGGCGCCGGCGAACGCGCCGTTGCGGCCGGCTCCCCGGCGGCCCGCGCGATCCGCGACGTGATGGCGTGGAACACCGTCTGGGACGGCGTCCACCAGCGGCCCTACACCGCGCTCTCACGCGCCTGGCTGCGGGGCTTCGGCGGCTGGGGCATCTGGATGAGCGACGCCTTCTACAACGCGCTGCTCTGCGCCCGCGCCGGCGACCCGTTCATGGCGCGGACGAACCTGCACGCCGTGCTGAGCGGCCAGCAGGCGGCGGGAAACATCGCCTGTCTCGTCGCTGCCGATGAGGAGTGGGTCGATCGCACCCAGCTGCCGGTCGGGGCGTTCATGGTGTGGCGCACCTACCTGCTGTGCGCCGATCGCACCCTGTTGGCCGACGCATATCCGGTCTTGCGCCGCCACCTCGAGTGGGTGGCGCGCGAACGCGACGGCAACGACAACGGCCTCTACGAATACGGCTCCTCGCCAACCGGACGCGCCCAGGGCACGTTCACCTGGCAGGGGGCACTCAACGAGTCGGGGATGGACAACCTCGCTGTCTTTGACGAGGCGGTCTTTCGCCCCGACACGCACACGATCGATCTCGAGGAGCCCGGGCACAACAGCCTCCTCGCCCTCGAGTGGGAGATGCTTGGCCGCATCGCCGCCGAGCTCGGACACCACGAGCGAGCGGAGGCCCATCGGGCGTTCGGCCGGGCGATCGCAGAGCGGATCTCACAGGAGCTGTGGGATCCGGCGCGGGAGATCTTCGCGGCGCGCCGCTGGGACGGCACGTTCGCCGCCCACGTCTCGCCAACGAGCTTCTTCCCGCTCGTCGCGGGCGCGGCGAGCGCCGATCAGATCGAGGCGATGCTCGCTCGCCATCTGTTGTCGGAGTCGGAGTTCTGGGGGCCGCTGCCGCTTCCGACGGTCCCGTTCAGCGACCCTGTCGGAGCCGAGGACAGCTACTGGCGGGGACGGATCTGGCCGCCCATGAACTACTGGGTCTGGGAGGGGCTGCGGCGCGCGGGGCGCGTCGAGGTCGCCGCCGACCTGGCCCGCCGCTCCTGGGAGATGTACGACGGCGAGTGGAGCACCAAGCGCCACTCGCACGAGAACTTCAACCGCGAGAACCTCGCCGGTCACGAGGCGCACGACTCCGACCCGTTCTACTCATGGGGAGCGCTCATCCCGTTCATGTGGGAGGCCGAGCGGGCCGACGTGAGCCCGTGGGACGGGCTGTGTCTCGGTGACCGGACGGGCGGAGAGGCGACGCTGAACCTGCCGGGACGGACCTACACAGTGCGTACGAACGAAAAACGGATGGGCGTGCTGGCCGCCGGCGAGGAGGCATTTGCGGTCAAGCCGCCCGCTCGCCTGTCACAGGTCGTGCTCGCGGCCAACACCACCGAGTTCCACATCGACGGCGAGGCGTGCGCCGTCGAGCTGCCGCGGCGACCGGCTTCGGTCACCGTCGACGGCGAGCCACGGACGCTTGAGGCCTGCGGTGCAGGCAGCTTCCGCATTCCCGCTGTCCGCGGGCGGGTCAGGGTGCAGTTCGAGGACAGCGAGCAAAACGAAGTCAACTGACGAGGAGGGAGTGCCGTGTCAACCATCAGTACGCGACCGCTCGAGGACACTGTTCCGGAGTACGCGCCGCGCGGCATCGAGGCCAATGGCATCAACACGATTCCGCAGGAGGAGCGCAAGGGCCATCCCCGCGACCTGTTCCTGCCGTGGTTTGCGTCGAACGTTGGCGTGTTCGGGATCAGCTACGGCGCGTTTGCGCTCACCTTCGGGCTCTCGCTATGGCAGGGCGTGGTCGCCGGCGTGGTCGGCATCACGGTCTCGTTCCTCTTGGTGGGCTTCGTGGCGATCGTGGGCCCGCGCGCGTCGGCGCCGACGATGACGGTGTCGCGAGCGGCCTACGGGGTACGCGGCAACCGGGTCGCGGCGATCCTGGCGTGGATGCTGACGGTCGGCTGGGAGACGGCGCTTGTGGTGATCGGGACGCTCGCTTTTGCCACCGTGTGCGGGAAGCTCGGGATCGGCTCGGGAACCGGGATCAAGATCATCGGGATCGCCATCCTCACCGGTCTCACCATGCTCGGCGGGATCACCGGCTTTGACCTGATCATGCGGATGCAGGGTGTAATCACGGTGATCGCCGGAGTGCTCACCGTGTTGGTGATTGCGCTCACGGCCTCGCATGTTCACTTCTCGACGGTGACCGCGCTCCCGAACGGGACGACGGAGTCGTTCATCGGCATGACGATCCTCGCGGCGACCGGGTTCGGGCTCGGCTGGGTGTATGCCGGGGCCGACTATTCTCGTTACCTGCCACGTCACACCTCCAAGCGCTCGATTGTCGCTTGGACCACCTTTGGTGGCGCGCTCGGTCCGGTGATCCTGTTCGCCTACGGCGTCGTGCTCGCCGGTTCATCCAAGGCGCTGACCGACGGGGTGGCCAACGATCCAATCGGGGCCCTCACCTCGGTGCTGCCCCACTGGTTCCTCGTCCCATTCATCGTGCTCACCGTGCTCGGCCTCGTCGGCGCAACCGTGCTCGACGTGTACTCCTCGGGCCTGAATCTACAAACCGCCGGCTTGCGGCTCCCCCGCTACCAGGCGGCGCTCATCGACGGCACTCTGATGACGCTTGGTGCGATCTATGTCGTGTTCTTCGCGCACAACTTCCTGGTCCAGTTCGAGGGCTTCCTGATTACGCTCGGGGTACCGGTCGGTGCGTGGCTCGGCGCGTTCCTCGCCGACCTCATGTTGAGGCGGACCGACTATGCCGAGCGGGATCTCTACGATCGCCACGGACGCTACGGCGACGTACGCGCCTTTCCGCTGGTCTTGATCGCGATAGCGAGCGTGATCGGCTTCGGTCTCGTGACCAACACCTCCGCACACTGGCTGACTTGGCAGGGTTACCTGCTCGGCCCGCTCGGGCTCGGAGGCAAGTCCGGCGCGTGGGCGGGCGCGGACCTCGGCGTCGTGGTCGCGATCCTCATCGGCTTCGTGGGAACGCTCTTCACCCGTAACCAGATCCGCGCACAGGAGGCTCTGCCGGCGGAGGATGCGCCAGGTGTGCCGGCGCCGCTCTCGTCGACGCTCGCCGCGACCGAGTAGAGCTCGTCGGGAGATGCTCCCTGACGTGGACAAGCCGCGAGTGCGGCTACGCGATGTCGCCGAGGAGGCCGGTGTGTCGAGATCGACGGCGTCGCGCGTGCTCTCGGGGAACGGGTTCGTGTCACCGGCCGCGCGGCGGGCCGTGCTCGATGCTAAGGACCGGCTCGGCTACCGCGGCGACCGCATCGCCCGTGCGCTGCGGACGCGGCGCACGGGCACGGTCGGGATGCTCCTCCCGGACGTCGCCAACCCGTTCTTCGCCGAGCTCATCCAGGCGGTTGCCCGGGAGTTCGAGTCCGTCGGGGTCGATCTGCTGCTCGCGGATTCCCACAGCTCCGTCGAGGCGGAGGCGCGGTGGCTCCTCGGTCTGGCCGAACGGCGGGTCGACGGGCTGCTCGTCATCCCCGTCCACCATCACCGCAGTCGGGCCGCGCTGGAGGGTGCGGCGCGCGCACTGCCACTGGTGCAGCTCGATCGCGAGGTCGACGGTCTGGCCGCCGACTTCGTCGGCGTCGACAACGAGCGCGGTATCGCGGACGTCGTCGCCCATCTGGTCGATTGCCGGATCGCGAGACTCGCGATCGTCTCCGGACCGACGTCGAGCTCGACCGGCCGCAGCCGCGTGCTCGCGTTCGAGCGAGCGGTCGCCGAGTCGCCGTCGCTCACGGTGTGCGCGCGCGAGCTCGGGGACTTCTCGACCACGTTCGGACGCGAGGCCGCGCGCCGGATCCTCGGCGGTGTGCTGCCCGAGGCGATCATCTGCGGTTCGGACATCATCGCGCTCGGCGTGCTCGCCGAGCTGCGCCGCGGTCACGTCGGGGTGCCTAGGGACGTCCGCGTCACCGGGTTCGACGGGATCCTCATGGCCGAGCTCACCGAGCCGTCGCTCACCACGGTCGTTCAGCCCTGCAACGCGATCGCTGCAGAGGCGCGCCAGCTGCTCGAGCTGCGGCTGAGCGGCGACGACGCCCGTCCGCGCTACAGCCGCGTCGCGCCGCAGCTCGCGGTCCGCGATTCAACCCGCCGCGAGCCACGGTGATACGGAGGTTTCCTGGATGCGCGGTCGGGTAGCGCCACCTCACGGTCACCGCTCGAGGGAGAACGGGTGAGTCTCGCATCTCCATTGCTTTTGGAGTGCCCGTGTGACGGAGTGCTCCGAGTGTCAATCAACCGGCCCGCGCGCCGCAACGCAATCGACGACCGGCTGCTCGAGGGCTTGCTCGGAGCTTTCGCGACAACCGACGTGCAGGCTGTGGTGCTGTCCTCGGAGTCACCGGCCGCCTTCTGCGCGGGTCTTGATCGCGGATTGGACGCGGCCGAGCGCCGGCGCGTCAGTGACGGGTTGTACGAGCTCTATCAGCTCATGCTGGACTCTGAGGCGGTGATCGTGGCCGCGCTGAATGGTCATGCGGTCGGCGGCGGCGTCCAGCTTGCGCTGGCCAGTGACGTTCGCATCGCCGGCCCTAACACGCGGCTGCGGCTGGCCGGCCCGGGGCATGGGCTCGCGGTCGGCGCGTGGGGATTACCGTCGCTGGTTGGTCGCGGCATGGCCCTCGAGCTGTGTCTGTCCATGCGTGCGGTCGACGCGAGCGAGGCATTGCGGATCGGGCTGGTGGACCGGCTGGAGGCGGCGCCGGGTGACGCGGCAACGAGCTTCGCGCGCGAGATCGCCGCACTCGACGCCGGCGCGGTGAAGCGCTGCAAGCAGATCGTCGGCCGCGCCGCGGCGTGCTCAGAGGCGCTGGCGCTCGAGCGGCAGGGAAACCTGGGCTGGAGCGGCGAGCTGGAGTCCGCCACCAGCGGAGCGCGGGCATGAAGTTCGTCAACGAGGTCAGCGTCCAAACCCCCGCCGACGAGCTGTTTGGATTTCTGTCCGACGTCGAGCGCGTCGCTCCGTGCCTGCCGGGTGCGAGCATCGACGGTCGTGACGGTGACGACTACCGCGGCTCGATGAAGGTGAAGATCGGCCCGATCACGGGTGTGTATGAGGGCACGCTGCGCTTCGTCGAACTCGACGACACCCGCCGGCGGGCGGTGCTCACCGCCCGGGCCAACGAGGCGGCCGGGCAGGGCAGCGCAGAGGCGCGCATCGAAACCGAGATCTCCGAGGCCGACGGCGGCTCGCAGCTGCGCATGGTCACCGACCTGCAGCTGCAGGGACGGGTGGCGCAGTTCGGTCGGGGCGCGATCGAGCGGATCTCACAGCGGATGTTTTCCGAGTTTGCTCGCAACATCGAACAGCAGCTGGCGGCCGGTGGGGACACCGCGCCGGCGGCGCGCGAAGACGACAGCCCGGCGGAGCACGACGACGGCCGGTCGGAGCGCGACCACGAGGACCGGACGGAACAGGATGCGGCGCCCCGGGCGGCCCAGCAGGATTCGGGCCACGATGACTCGCTCGACGCGCTCGGCCTCGTCACCGGTCCCCTGGTCAAGAAGAGCGGTCCGCTCCTCCTGGCAGCCGTGATCGGCTTCGGCTACGGCTACCTGCTCGGGCGCCTGCGCGGGCTCACGCGATGAGCAACGCTTCGGCGGCTGCGCGACACCCGCACGGGGTTCGAGCGTGAAGCCGGCACCGTTTGCCTACCACCGCGTCCATGACCTCGAGGAGGCGGTGGCGCGTCTGGCCGAGCTGGGAGAAGACGCGAAGGTCCTGGCCGGTGGCCAAAGCCTCGTGCCGATGATGAACTTCCGAATCGTTCGCCCGGCGGCGCTGGTCGACATCAACCGCGTCCAAGGCCTGGACCACGTCGAGCGCGACGGAGACATGCTTCGCGTCGGGGCGCTCACGCGTCATGCGGCGATCGAGCGAGTGAACGGCCACACCGCCCGCGGCTACGAGATTCTTGCCCAGGCCGCTCGCTGGGTGGGTCACTTCCCGATCCGTGCCCAGGGCACGTTCGGGGGCAGCATTGCCCATGCCGACCCGGCGGCCGAGTGGTGCATGCTCGCGCTTGCGCTCGACGCACAGATCATCACGTCCGGCTCGGTCGGCTCGCGCACCGTCCCCGCCGACGACTTCTTCCTCGGCTTCATGACCACGGCGCTGGAGCCCGGGGAAATCGTCACCGAGGTCCGGTTCCCGCGCCCCTGGCCGCACGCCGCGATTCAGGAGTTCTCCCGCCGCCATGGCGATTTCGCGGTAGTCGCAGTAGTGGCCGCCGTCGCGGCGCAGAACGGCCAGTGTGGCGAGGCGAGGATCGTGGTCGGGGGCGTCGACGAGCTGCCCGTACGCGCGCGAGAGGCCGAGCGCGTCCTGTCCGGCAGCGAACTCGGCGAGAGCTCTTTCGCCGAGGCCGCCGCTGCGGCCGCCGCGGAGATCGATCCCGTCGGTGACATCCACGGCTCAGCCGAGTACCGGCGCCGCCTCGCCGAGGTGCTGGTGCGCCGGGCGCTCAGGGAGGCGGTCGCCGATGAGCGATGAGATCGCCCGCAACTCGGGCCGATGGGTCGGGCAACCGATCCAGCGGCTGGAGGATCCTCGTCATCTCACCGGTACGGCGATGTTCGTCGACGACATTCGCCTGCCCGAGCTCGCCCACGTGGCCTTCGTGCGCTCGCCCCACGCCTCCGCGCGCGTCGTTTCGATCGAGACCGCGGCGGCCGCCGAGCACGACGGGGTCCTCGCGGTGCTCACCCGCGCGGACTTCCCCGACCTCGAGCCCTGGCTACCGGCGCTCAACCGCCCCGACTATGTGGCCACGGAGCTCGTGCTGCTGGCCAGCGAGCAGGTGCGCCACGTCGGCGAGGCGGTAGCGATGGTGGTCGCCGAGACACCACACGTCGCCGAGGACGCAGCGGAGTTGGTGCGCGTCGAGTACGAGGTGACCGATGCGGTGACGAGCCTGGGGGCGGCGCTCGAGCCGGACGCGCCGCGCGTGCACGAGCAGGGCAATGTCCTGCTTGACGTGCCGTTCGCCGACGATCCGGACCTGGAGGACGCCTTCGCGCGGGCCGCGGTTGTCGTCGAGGGCGAGTTTGAGACCGGCCGGGTGTGCGCGCTCCCGCTCGAGGCCAGGGCGTGCCTGGCCCATTGGGATCTGCGCGAGCAGCGCATGCTCCTCTACACCTCGACCCAGATTCCCCACATCGTCCGCACCACGGTCGCCGGGATCCTGAAGCTTCCGGAGCGGCGGATGCGGGTGATTGCTCCCGACGTCGGCGGCGGCTTCGGCCAGAAGTGCGTGGTGGCACGCGAGGAGGCGCTGATCTGCCTGGCCGCCCGGGCGACTGGACGCGCCGTGAAGTGGATCGAGGATCGTCAGGAGAACCTGATCAGCGGCTACCAGGGTCACCAGCAGCGCTTCCGCGCGCGTGCGGCGTTCGACGAGGAGGGGCAGATCACGGCGCTGGACGTCGACATCTGCTCTGACGTCGGTGCGTATTCGACCCACCCGTTCACGTGTGCGGTTGAGGCGTTGATGGCCGCGGCGGAGATCTGCGGTCCCTACACGGTCCGCCACTATCGCAGCCGGGCGCGCGCGGTGGCCACCCACAAGGCGCCAATGGCGCCCTACCGAGGCGTGTCGCGCCCGCAGATCGTGCTGGTCATGGAGCGCCTGATGCAGAAGGCGGCCGAGCGGCTCGGGCGCGAGCCGGGCGAGGTCAAGCGCCGCAGCCTGATCCCGCCCGACGGCTTCCCGTGGACGAGCGCCTCGGGTATGAAGATCGACGAGGGCTCCTACCAAGCGGCGCTCGAGCAAGCCGAACGGGCCATCGACCTGGCCGGCTTCCGGGCCCGCCAGCACGACGCGCGCGAACAGGGAGCGCTGCTGGGGATCGGATTCTGTTGCTTTGCCGAGCGCACCGGCTATGGGACCGAAGCGTTCAACGAGCGCAAGATGGCAGTCACCCCTGGCTACGACGGCGCGCTGGCACGCATGGATCCCACCGCCGGGGTGACCGTGCTAGTCGGCACGAGCAGCCACGGTCAGGGTCACATGACGACGCTGGCGCAGGTGGCCGCCGACGAGCTGGGCATCGACCCGTGGCAGGTCGAGGTTCGCCAGGGCGACACCGATGCCACCCCATACGGCTGGGGCACGTTCGCCAGCCGCTCGGCGGTGGTCAGCGGCGGCGCCACCCGACGCGCGTGCGTGGCCCTCGCCGCGAAGATCAAGCGGATCGCCGCCCACCTCTTGGAGGCCGCGCCCGAGGATCTGGAGCTCGTCGACGGTGGCGTGCGTGTCGTGGGCTCGCCCGACCGCGCCCTGGCGCTCGAGGACATCGCTCGGGTCGCCTATCTCGAGGCCCAGCGGCTGCCCGCCGACGAGGTCCCAGGTCTCGAATCCGTGGCCTCGTTCGATCCGCCCGGCACGTTCTCGAACGCGGTGCACGCGGCCATCGTCGAGATCGATCCGGAAACCGGCAAAGTCACGATCGACCGCTACGTGGTCGTCGAGGACTGCGGCGTGATGCTCAACCCCGCGATCGTCGAGGGCCAGGTCCGCGGGGGCGTGGCCCAGGGAATCGCGGCCGCGCTGTACGAGGAGCTCGCCTACTCGGAGGAGGGGCAGCTGCAAAGCGCTTCCCTCATCGACTATCTCGTGCCGACCGCGGCCGAGATCCCCGCCCTCGAGATCCACCACCTGGAGACACCGTCGCAGTTCTCAGAGACCGGCGCCAAGGGCATGGGCGAGGGAGGCACGATTGGAGCACCCGCGTGCATCGCGTCGGCCGTCGCGGACGCGGTGGCGCACCTGGGCGTGCAGGTCGACCGCATCCCGATCACGCCCGAGTGGCTGTTGAGCGCGATGGAGGCGGCGGGCTCGGAGGCGACGCGTGCCTGACCTTCACCTGATCCGGATCACCGTCAACGGCCGGGCGCACGAACTGGCGGTGGAATCGCGGCGCACGCTGGCCGACGTGCTTCGTCACGACCTCGGCTACACCGGCACCCACGTCGGGTGCGAGCACGGCGTGTGCGGCGCCTGCACGGTGCTCGTCGACGGCGCGCCCGCGCGCTCCTGCCTGATGTTCGGTGTACAGGCCGACGATCGCGAGGTAGAGACCGTCGAGGGCCTCGGCACGGCGGGCGAGCTCAGCCCGCTGCAGCGGGCGTTCTCCGAGCACCACGCGCTCCAGTGCGGGTTCTGCACGCCGGGCTTCCTCATGCTCGCGACTGCGCTGCTGCGCCAGCAACCGCGACCGACCGAGCAGGAGATCAGCGACGCGATGGCCTCGAACCTCTGCCGCTGCACCGGGTACGAGTCGATCCTGGCCGCGGTGCGGGCAGCCGCCGAGAGCGCCGGCGACGGCCACTGATCGAGGGGCGAGGCTAAACCCTGCGGCTCAGTCCGCGCGGCCGAGCGCCGTCAGCACCGAGGCCACGTCGGTGACGGTGCCGAAGTGGGTGCCGATGTCATAGAGCGTCGACTCCTGCTCGCGCGCGCCGGTCGCCGCGCAGGCATCGGCGGGGACGTAGACGTCGAAGTCGCGGAAATGGGGCGTGCGCTTGCGAAACTCGGCGTCCGCCTCGCCCTCATGGCGGTCGCACACCCATACGATCGCGCCGCTCCCGCGTGTCGCCCTGACCAGCGCGGCGGTCGGCGGATACAGCCGCTCGGCGCCCGGCAGCACCATCGCGCCGCCGGGCTCGCAGAAGTCGTTGAGCATGTCCACCACGAGTAGCGCCGTCCGGCTCGGATCGAGCCGCAGCGCGGTGCCGGTGTCAACGGGCGCGACCGTGTGCGCGGAGAATGAATCGAGCGGCTCGGTACGCATCACTAGATCATCGTGTAGCCGCCGTTGACCGACCAGGTCTGGCCCGTCACATACGACGCACGGTCGGAGGCCAACAGCAACACGACGGGCGCGATGTCCTCGGGGGTCCCGAGGCGGCGCAGAGGGTAGGACTTGGCCACCTTGGCGAGCGTCTCCTCGTCGAACTGCGCACCCTGCTCGCCGCGCCAGATCGAGCCCTCGCCCGAGTCCTCCGCGCGCCCGGGGACGAAACCGGGGCAGACGACGTTGAGGGTGATCCCATAGCGGCCGACTTCGCGGGCGATCGCCTTCGACATGGCGATCACGCTCGCCTTGGTGCCCGAATACACGGCCTCGCGCCACTCGCCGATCCGCCCCGCATCGGACCCGATCGACACGACACGACCCGAGCCGCGCTCGATCATGTGGTCGAGCACGCCGCGAGTGAGGTTGATGAAGCCCCAAATGTCGATCGCGATCTCCTTCTCCCACTCCTCGCGTGGCTTGTCGACGAACAGCCGGTCGATCGTCCAGCCAGCGCAGTTGACGAGCACGTCGATCGATCCGAACTCGTTGAGCGCGGCCTGAATCGCGTCCTGCACCGAGGCCGGGTCGGTCACGTCGGTGGGCCGCGCGATCATCTGCTCGGGGTGCTGGTCGACGAGTTTCTGCGCCTGCGGCTCGTCGATGTCGGCCACGCATACACGCGCCCCCTCCTGCACGAAGCCGAGTGTGATGGCGCGTCCGATGTTGGACGCTCCGCCCGAGATCAGCACGCTCTTGCCGGTGAGTTCGAGATCCATCGCGGTTCAGGCTTGTAGCGCGGGGACGATGTCGTTGGCGAGCCGGTCGAGTCGCTCGAGGCGACCGCTGCCCATCAGCGGGAACACGAGGTCATCCACACCGACGTCGAGCAGTGCGTGCAACCGCTGCCGGCACTCGTCAGCCGATCCGACGATGGCCAGGGCGCGCACGAACTCGTCGCTGATCGCGCCGGCGTGTCCCGCGCGTGTGGAGAGATGCTCGGAGTAGTCGTAGGTCTCCTTGGCACGCGTGATCTCCTCGCGATACCCGCTCAGGGAGTCGGGCAGCTCCTTGAAGTCGGCCAGCAGCCGAGCCTGGCCGGTGGCCCACGCGCGCACGTCGCGCAGCGCCACATCGGGATCCTCGGAGGTGGAGATGGTCGCCACGAAGCAGATCTCGAAATCGGAGCGCTCGCGGCCGGCCTCCGCAAGCCCGTCCCGGATCCAGCTCACCTGCCGGGTCAGCAGGTCGGGCTGGGCAGGGCCCATGATGATGGCGCCGTCGGCGAGCCGGCCGGCCAGTCCGCACATGCGCGGTTGGCTGACGGCCAGGAAGACCTTCGCGGGCGGCACCTCGCTGGGCAGTCGGAAGCTCCGCTCTTCCCAATCGCCCTCCTTGCCGTTCAGGACAGCCCCGAAGAAGCGCAGCGCCGCCTCGACCTCCGCCACCTTGGACGGCCGCTTTCCGATCCCGAACACGGCCGAGTCGCCCGCGCCCAGCCCGAGCAGGGCGCGGCCATCGGAGAGCTCTGAGATCGCGGCGATCGCGTTGGCGGTCACGGTCGGGTGGCGGGTGATCATGTTGGTCACCCCGGTCCCGAGTTGCAGCCGGCTGGTGTGCAGGGCAGCGGTGGCCAGGCCGGTGTAGACGTCCTTCATGGCCAGCTGCGAGTCGATCAGCCACAACCGATCGACCTCGCGGCGGTCCAGTTCCTGCGCGAAGCGGATCCAGTCTTGAAACGACTCCCGGGGGCTGATGCCCAAGCTGATGCTGATGCTCATGGCTCCCTCCTCAGCTGACGTTGGCGCGGTGCGCTTCGGCGATCAGGCGAGCGGTGTCGGCGGCTCGCTCGACCGGGATCGGATGGCCGGTGTCGGGCAGAATCTCGAGCCGGCTGCCGGAAATGCCCCCGGCGATGATCTCGGCCGCGCGCGGCGGGCAGTGCTGGTCCTTCTCGCCGGCTACGATCACTGTCGGCGCCCGGATGTTGCCGAGCTCTGTGTCCAGGGGATGCTCGCGGAGGCCGGCCATAGCCAGGCATGCATTGGCGTGCCCCCGAGGATCGGCGGTCGACTGGCGGCGGATCAGAAGCCCCGCCTCGACCTCCTCGGGACGGTTTCGGTACACGTCCTCGGTGTCGCTGTCGAGCGTGTCGCGGATACCCGGGTCCGAGTCGGCGATCATCTGCGCCCGCTCGCGGTACCAGTCGGCCGCCGCCTGGTTGACACGGCTCGAGGTGGCCACCAGTGCCAGGTCGCGCACGCGGTCGGGATGATCCAGCGCGGCGCGCATGGCGATCGTGCCGCCCAGCGAGAACCCGGCCAGCGTCGCCTCGGGCAACTCGAGTGCGTCCATCAACGCCACCAGGTCGCCGGCAAGCTGGGCGAGCGTACCGCTGGCATCACCCAGCGTGCTCTTGCCGTGGCCGCGAAAGTCGTAGAGCAGCACGCGGTGCTCGAGCGCCAGGTCGGGAATCACCTTGCGCCACGCCCGGTGGTCGTCACCCAGGCCGTGGATGAGGATCACCGGCTCGCCGCGGCCAACCTCGAACCAGGCCGTCTCAATGTCGTTCGTTCTCGCTCTCATGCTCCTGTCTCGGGGTTGGGTTGGGCGCGCTCGCGCAGTTCCCGGCGCAACACCTTGCCGCTAGGCCCGAGCGGTAGCTCGTCCAGCATCTGCAGTTCCTCCGGCCACTTGTAGCGGGCCAGGTGCTGCTCGTCGAGAAAGCGCGTCAGGGCCTCGAGCTCGACCCCCTGGCCGGTGTGCGGCACCACGAACGCGACCGCGCGTTCGCCAAGGTCGGGGTCGGGGCGGCCGACCACCGCGATGTCGGCCACTGCGGGATGGCGGCGGAGGATGTCCTCCACCTCGTGGGGATTGATGTTGTTGCCGGCACGGATGATGGTGTCCTTGAGGCGACCGGTGATGTGCACGTAGCCGTCCTCGTCGACGAATCCAAGATCGCCGAAGTGGGCCCAGCCGTCGTCGGCGAACGGGCCCGTCCCCTGGTCGTAGTAGCGCTGCTGGACGAGCGGGCCGCGCATGCAGATCTCACCCTCGGCACCCGGCCCGACGGGCTCGGCGGAGCCCGCCCCGATGATCGCCCACTCGGCGCGCTCGTGCGGCCGCCCGACGGTGTGCCAGCGCTTCTCGGGGGGATCATCAGGGCTCGGGACAGCCAGCTGCCCGATGTCCATGGCGCCGTAGAAGCTCGCTACCGGAGCGCCTGTGCGCTCCTCCCACCGCTGCGCCAGCTCGGGCGCGAGCGGCGCGCCGGCCACCGCGGTCAGACGTAGGCGCGAGAAGTCTGCGCGCTCGATCGCCTCACACTCGAGCATGCGCGAGAGCATCGTGGGCACGCCGCCGATCACCGTCGCCTCCGAACTCCCGATCTGCTCGAGCGCGGCCTCGGCTCGGAAGCGCCCAGGCCCGAGCATCACCAGCGTCGCGGCGCGTCGCAGCGAGTAGAGGAACATCTCCCCCGCACCCTGAGTGATTGGCGATAGCGGAAACACCCGATCCGCCTCGGTGATGCCAAGGCGAGCGGTGAAGCCCTCGAACGTCAGCTGCTTCAGTTCGGCGCTCAACCCGGCCAGCTTCGGCGGACCGGTGGTGCCAGAGGTGAGGGCGACCTGGACGATGTCCTCCGGCGAGGTTTCAAACGGCCCCGGTGCGCCGTCGGGATTTGCGCCCTCGAGCGGGCATGTCAGGATCTCGCGCACGCACGCGACGCTCCTCGCAGTCTGCTCGACGAGGCCGTTGCGCTCCTCGGTGATCACCAGCGACGCCGCTGCCCGTTCGAGCGCCGAGCTGACCTCGTGGGCGCCGAGCCCGGGGGCCAACGGCATGATCACCGCGCCGAGCGCGGGGATGGCGATCTCGAGCGCGACGTAGGCGCGGACGTTGCCCAACGCCACCGCGACCACGTCGCCCGGCTTCACGGTGTGCTCGGCCAGCAACGCCATGAGCGAGCGCACACGGCCGCGAAGCTCGGCGAACGTCATCTGCTCGCCAGCCTCGAGCAGGGCCGGGTGCTCCGGATGCGCCTGGGCGTTGGCGTTCAGATAGGAGTAGGGCCGGTAGGGAACCGCGTGGTTGTGGGTTTGCTGAGAGGTCGTGCTCATCGCGCCTCCCACCTCGGCTCGCGCTTCTCCTGCGCGGCCTCGGCGGCGTCTGCGCTGGCCATGATCGTACGCGTGAGCTCGTCGTTCAGCCGCCAGCCCTCGTCCTCGCTGACGCTGAGCATGCTCCGCGCCAGCCGCTTGCTGGCCGCTACGGCAAGCGGGCCGTCGGCGGTGACGGCTGGGATCCGCCGGGCCAGCCGCAGCGCGCCGCCCGAGGCGGCGATCAGCCCGCGTCGCAGCTCTGGCAGCCCGAATCGTGCGCTCTGCGCCGCCACGGCGAGATCGCAGGCCAGGACGAGCTCGAATCCGCCGCCCATCGCCGCGCCGTTGACGGCGGCGATCAGCGGCTTTGCGAACTGGCGACGGACGATGCCACCAAAACCACCCGATACGCGGTTGATGGCGTCCGCCTGACCTGCCTCAACGGCTTTAAGATCCATGCCCGCGCAGAACACGCGCTCGCCGGCGGCGGTCAGCACCACCGCCCACGTGTCGGCGTCGGTCTCGAGCTCATCGAAAGCGTCGGCGAGCGCCTGGGAGGTGTCGAGATCAATGGCGTTGGCGGCGCCGGGGCGGTCGATGATGAGGATGTGGGTCCGTCCACGCTGTTCACGCCTGACCGTTTCACTCATCCGGCCCCCAGCGGCGCTGAGGAACGGCGCCGCCGCTCCGGGGTCGCCCGAGCGGGCGAGGTGCGCTCGACGCCTCGCGGTGCGCTCCCCGGTCGCAGGTACCACCGGCCCTGGGTGGCCACGGCCATGGCGACGTGCACGACGAACGCGACGACAAACCCGAAGTACGGGGCGAGGCTGTGCACCGCCGGCTGGTGGACGGCGTACTGCACGAAGGAGCCGACGCCGACACCCGCGATCAGCGCCACCACGCCCACGGGGTTGATCGCGTAGAGCTTGTCCTTCTCGTACTCGACCTGCGGCGGCCCGATGCGCCGCCAGCGCTTGACAACCGTCAGGTCGGCGACCACGGTGGCCACCCGGGCCAGCAGATAGATGCCGTCCCATTCGAGGAACGACAACAGATGCGTGAACACGTCTCCGAACATGAGCCCGATCCAGGCGACGCTCACCAGGATCACCCACACGATGCGCGACGGCGCCCACTCGAACACCCTCGCGAAGAAGTTCGCGAACGCCAGCGAACCCGAGTACACGTTCGTCACGTTGATTCCGTACCTGCGTGACCCACGCGAACAGGACGCCCAGTCCGGTATCGAGCAGGCCTACGAAGTAGATGCCGGGGTTGACCTGCTTCGTCAGCAGCGTGCAGAACACGCCCAGCGGAAACGCGAAGAAGAACATCAGCAGGTTCGGCAGCACGACGGTGGGGAAGATCGCCCGGCGGAACTGCCCCGGCGGGATGAACCGGTTGTAGTCGGAGTACTCCATCGGGTTGAGCCCAATCGTTCCCGACAGCCCTGCCGTGACCCCTAGGATGCCGAGCCCTCCGACCACGGTCCACGACAGCTGCGACATCCCATACCAAGTCAGCGGCATGAACAACAATCCGGCGAGGACGTAGAGGTAATCGATCGGGATGTGCACCACCGTGTGGAGCGACGTGGCGAGGATCTGGCCCTCCAAGCCTGCGTAGATGCAGAAGGTGAACGCATAAATCAGACACGTGAAAGCGGATCCAAGAAATCCGTATCCGCAGCCGCGAGTCAGCAGGTCGGACGTCAGACCTCCCGGCTGGCCGCCGAGGAGACGATTCACGTCAGCCCGGTGAGGAGCACGAAGTCGATCGCCAGGCCGATGAACGTCGCGGTGGCGCCGTATCAGAAGGTATGTCCCGCCGGTCGCGGGAAAGAAGAAGGCCGTGATGATGCCGGCCAGCACCTGAACACCGTCCGGCTTCGCCACCGCCAGTTGGTTGGCAGCCGCTCGAGCGCGTAGTCCTCGCGCATGAGCTGCCGGCGGCTGGAATGTGCGCGCAGGCCAACCGGTTGCTGGCCAGCGCGGTCAGCAGGCTCTCGCATCCGGATCTCCTCCGGTTCTAACGACTCCTTATGTCGCTTGCCCTGATCAGCGGACCGTAAACATCGCCCGACCGCGGCTGCGTCTTCTCGACGACCGAGTCGCTGCCGCGCACGCTTGACGCACCGGAGGTTCGTTGTCAGCGAGTCACAAGCACCCCCGGGACGACGGGCCATCGCGCGTCGCAGCGGCCGGTTGTGCTCACCAACACTATTTCGCGCATTCCGATCGTGCGGATCGTCGACCTCCCCGTCGACGATCGGCCGGCGCTGCCGATGCACGACGCTCGATGAAGGCGCACGCGTACCGACCTGCGTCTGGCGAGTTGCGGGTCGGCTTCGGAGCCGGGTGCTGTATTCGTGCGGCCGCGGGTGTCGCGGAGTGCTTCGCTGCTGTTCGTGATCTGTTCCGTCCCTGTTCGCATCCGGGGGGCTGGGGTGACGATCGGGCTCGCGGCGCCATTCAGAGCGTGTGGTTCAGCCGCACGTTCGGCCCCAATACACGCCGGAGCCTGCGTCGCGGTCGAGCGCTATCGTCCGAGGCCGCCTGGGGACCAGTAGTCGCCGATCTCCCAACGACATCCCCGTCCACTGCTCCCACTCGGCGACAGTCTTCGTCTCAGCCGGGCTCGCGCTCGCCATCTGGGCGCCACGATCACCATCACGCGCCGGCTTGGGCGCTCAGAGTCCCATCGGACCGGGGGCTCTCGGCGACCTGCACCGACGCTGAAGCCGAGACGGACCGAACGGGTTCTTGACGCTTGCCGTGGAAAGAGATGGAATGCGCGCCCGGTTAGAGTTAGACATCGGCTCCAGACCCGGATCATGAGGGTGTGAGACCCAACCAGTGGAGGTACCAGATGGCCGAGCTCTCATCACCACCGGAGGGGATGGTCCTGGCCCACTTCATCGTCTCGGACGACGTCGAGCGCTCACGGCGCTTCTACACCGAAGTACTCGGCGGCAGGGTGGCCTACTCGGGCCCCGGAGGGCTGACCTACGTCGCGCTGTCGAACACCTGGATCATCATCAACGTCGGGGGAGACCCTTCCGACGACAAGCCGGAGGTCACCCTGGAGACGCCACGCGATCCCGACCGGGTCAGCAGCTTTCTCAACATCCGCGTCAAAGACATCGCGACCGTGTATCCCGAATGGAGCGCCCGAGGTGCTCAATTCCTGACGCCGCCCAAAGAGCACCAGTACGAGACGCGCTGCTACATCCGGGATCCCGACGGCCACATCATCGAGGTGGGGCAGACCACGGACTCAGAAGGGGACTGGGAGCCTGCTCATTGGCCATCGAGTATGGCCCTAGAGGGGCTTGTGCTGACCCGCTTCATCGTCTCAGACGATGTCGAGCGCTCTCGGCGCTTCTATACCGAAGTACTCGGCGGCAGGGTCGTCTTCTCCGGAGAGTCCGGACTGCCGACCAATGTCGCACTATCCAACGGCTGGATCGTCATCAGCGTGGGCGGTGGGCCGACCGACGACAAGCCGGAGGTCACCCTGGAGACGCCACGCGATCGCGACCGGGTCAGCAGCTTTCTCAATATCCGGGTCAAAGACATCGCGGCCGTGTACGCCGAGTGGAGCGCTCGCGGGGCGAATTTCCTGACGCCGCCCAAACAGCACCAGTACGAGATCCGTTGTTACATCCGCGATCCCGACGGTCATCTGATCGAAGTAGGTCAAACCACCGACCCGGAGGGGGACTGGACTCCCACTCACTGGCCATCGAGTACGCCTGCCGACGAGTCCGGGGTGATTGCCGAGATCACTAGCGACCCCCTTCGTCGTTCGACGCGTTCGCGGCCGGCGCGCGCGATCGAGAGTGTGGCAATCCCAACGCACCCGTGGACACTCGCCAGCGTGATCGAGAAGTCGCCCAAGGACTCGTCCCGCTTCGCGCCCCGACGTGAAAAGCACTCGCCGGGCTGATCGCTCGGCACCTCGGGGTTCTGCCGTCTCACGTCTGAGTGGATCCACGCGATCGGAACGTCGCGGCGCCTTCGCTTGCCCCCGTACCCCTCGCCGTCGCGCTCGCCACCGATGGCTTTCCGAAGTCGGCGGAGTCCATAGCGGTATGTCATCCATCACCGGAAAGGGCAGCCATGACCTCACTGATCCTGAAGATGTCCGTCTCGCTCGACGGGTACGTCGCACCGGCCGACGGGAGCTCTGACTGGGAGGCCACGGGACGCTCTCCCGACGGCGCCGAATGGGTCCTCGACACCGTGAGCAACGCCGGCGCGCACCTCGTGGGCGCCGTGACCTACGCGCGCTGGGCCGGCCTTTGGCCCAGTGCGTCCGGGCCGTTCGCGGCGCCGATGAACGAGATCCCCAAGGTGGTGTTCTCGAATTCGCTCACGTCCGCCGACTGGGGCGAGACGACGATCGCGACCGGAGACCTGGCCGACACCGTCGCGCGGCTGAAGCTGGAGCGCTCGGGCGGATATATGCTCGCGCAGGGCGGCGTCCGGTTCGCTCGATCGCTCGTCGAGACCGGGCTGATCGACGAGTACCGCCTTGTCGTCCACCCGGTCGTCCTCGGTGCCGGCGAGCGGCTGTTCACCGCGCCCCTCACCATCGAGCCCGTGAGCACCACCGCCTTCAGCGGCGGAGCCGTCGCTCACGTCTTCACGGCGCACCCGTGATCGAGCCCGACCGGCAACCGGAGAGCGAACACCGTCACCTCGCGCCAGCGTGATTGCCCGCCTGCGCAGCGGCAGCCTGGTTTCAAGCCCGTGTCCGGTTCCGGCCGCCACACCGATGCCCGGGATTTCGTCTGTCCGCCACGCATCCGTCCGCTGCGTGTTGCTCGGAACGACCACGACCTCGTCTGCGAGTGATTCGGCCATCTCCTCGATGACGCTCTCGAGCACGGTAAACGCAGAGCGAGGACGGCGGCATCCGCGCCCTGCAACGCGTCGCGGTTGTCGACGGCGACGAGCGCAGCGTCACCGATCTCTGCAGCCAGCTTTCGCGCCGACTCGCGGTCGGCGCTCGAGAGGCGCAGGGCTCGCCGCCTGAAGCGAGCCGGCGGGCGATGGCCGATCCGATGCCTCCCGTGCCGATGATCGCGGTGGTCATGGCCGAGACATCGTCGGGGTCGGGCACTAATGCCGTTCAGTCTCCCGACCTCGACCCGGGTTGACGGTCGCGTGAGATACCGCGGTCCACCGGCCGGTTAGCAGGTGCCCAGCGGGATGGTTGCACAGCGCCTGAAAATTTCGCCAAACTCGCGTGTGGCGATGAAGCTCGGCCGGGAGGCACGCGCGCTCCCTCGTATCCGCGCAAACGAGGACTCTGGAGGGTCGGGGCCGAATGCCCGGCAGATGACAGAAGAGGGTCTCTGCGCCGGGGGGTTAGGCGCGCGCGTCGGCAGGCAGGCTGACGAGCTGGGCGCTTTGTTCCCACAGGCTCCGTGCGAGGTTGTCGTCCTGGGCCTGGTCGCTGGGGGCGACCACCTGTTCGTCTTGGATGTACTTCCCGGTGAGGGCGGCGGCGGCGTCGGATAGGGCGAGCCACACCAGCGAGTGGGCGCCGCGCTCCGGGGAGCGGAGGAAGGGCGCACCCAGCGTGGCGATGACTTTCCAGATTCCGTTCTCGTTCTTGGCGAAGCCGGTGCGAACGACGCCGGGGTGAAAGCAGTTGGCGGTCAGCTCCGGCGCGCGCCTGGCCAGCTCGCGGGTGAACAGGATGTTGCACAGCTTCGAGGTGCCGTACACGCGTGGCGAGTAGGACTTCTGCGATTGCAGGTCGTCGAGGTCCAGGCGCCCGGACCGGTGCGCGCCGGACGCGGTGGTCACGACGCGGCCGCCGGCCAGGCGGTCTCGCAGCAGGTTCGTAAGCAGGAACGGTGCGAGATGGTTGAGCGCGAAGGTCCGCTCCAAGCCCTCAGAGGTCTCCTTGCGCGAGGCGAACAGGGCCCCCGCGTTGTTGGCAAGGACGTCGACGTGCTCGTAGCGCCCACGGATCTCGTCGGCCAGCACCCGGACGTTGGACATCAGCGATAGGTCGGACACGTGCCCGTAGACCCGTCCACCGCCACCGGCTGTCGTGGCTTCTTCAGCGACCAACCGGACGCGCTCAGGATCGCGTCCCACGAGGACGACCTCGGCTCCTCGCCGAGCGAGCTCGATCGCCGCGGCTCGCCCGATGCCGCGAGTAGCTCCCGTGAGCACGACGACAGTCACGCAACTGACCTTACCTGCGCCCGCTCGCCTCGCCTGTACATCGTGGACCGCTGAGAGAGCCGCGGGGATGGCCCCGAGAGTCCCCATATTCCGGGCAATCCGAGACCGCTGACGACCCGCCCGCTAACGCTTCTCGTCGAACGAAAGCGGGGCGCATGGACACGCCACGGGGGTCGCGCTACGAATCCCACCGGGGCAGGAGCGCGCCGATTGGGCCAGGGAGCAGTCGGTCAATAGTGAGTCTCGGGGTCAGAGAAACCTGTCGCGCTGGCCGAGCGCCCCGGACGGGTCTGCGAGGCTCGTCCGGGGCGATTCAGGTAATACCTCTGAGGGCCTTTATCAAGTTGGTCACGCATGAGCGAGATGGCCCAGACCGCCGATCGCTCGCCGAGCCCGACGACCTCGAGCACTTCGCCGACCCGGCGGCTCAGGCGGCCGCTCTGGCCGACACTCTGATCGGATCAGTACCCGCGCTTCGGTTGATCACAACCAGCCGCGAGCCGCTTGGCGTCCCCGGCGAAGTCCTGGTGGCGGTGGGCGGTTTGGCCCCGCCGGCCGCCGTCGAGCTGTTCGTCGATCGCGCCCGAGCGGTACGACCCGGATTCACCGCAGACGAGCGCAGCCGTCGGGTCATCGCGGACATCTGTCACCGACTCGATGGCCTGCCCCTGGCCTCGGGGCGTTCAGCTGGACGATCGGGCTGGCGAGCAAGTTCATCCTGACCACGATCGGCGCGCTGGTGCGGATGCTGATCCCGCGGTCCTGGGCGAACAAGGGCATCGAGATCATGGAGTGGATCGTCGCGGTCCCGAACTACGCGGGCACGATCACAGCGCCGACCGGCCGGGTCGTGTACGGGTTTGGCGGGATCAACGCGCTGCGCGACCTGTTCACATGGATCGGCGTCGGGTGCTGCCGCTCACGTTGCTGTACGGCACGACGCGAGCGATGCTCGGAGAGCGCGGGCATGTCGCCCTGCCGATCGCTCGCGTGTTGGGGATCGCCGCGGTGCTGGTCTCCTACCCGTACTGGTGGACGGAGGCGGCGGCAATGACCGACACGGTCACGCACGCCTGGTCGTGCGACGTTCTTATCGCGGGCCGGGCGAACCGTCAGGCGGCTCGTGATTTCGCCAGAGGAGGTGTCAGCCGAGCAGCTCGATCAGGCCCTTGGTCAGAAGTAGCGCGCCGAGTACCGTCAGCGCCGTCACCGCGAATTGATCGCCGTCTCGCCCGATTCACGCCTTGGCTCGTCGGTCGATCGTCGCGACGGTGACGCCGGAGAGCTGACGATAACCCGCGGCCGGGAGCTCGAGGTCGGTTCTTCACGCTGGAATCGATGATCCGGGCTCGCCCGGGGGCCGCGGTCTCCAACGGGCGCGATGGTGTGGCGCGTGAACGCTTTCCATCGGCGGCCTGCGGTGGTGCGGGTGCGCCTCATACCAGCCGGCGTAGCGCCTGGCCAGCGGCACGGCGGTGATGCCGTGGGCGAATACGGACAGGCCGATGGTCAGGTACGTGGTGCGCAGGATCGTGTCGACGCCGGCCAGGTGCGCTTGCTGGACGGTGATTACCGCGAACACGATCGATGCCAGGCCCCGCGGGCCGAACCAGCCGAGGAACCCGACCGTTTGCCACTTGGCGGCGCTGCCGAGCATCGCGATGGCGACGGGCAGCATGCGGACGACGGTGAGGCTCAGCGCCGCGTAGAGCGCGATCTGCCAGCTCACGTGGTTCAGGGTTGGCCCTAGGAGCACGGCGCCGAAGATCAGGAGCGTCACTCCGCCGAGGAGCGCCCCGAGCTCCTCGTTCAGGCGTGAGGCCTCCTCGGACTCCTCCGGGACGAGACCACCGAAGATGGCCCCGGCTAGAAACGCTGCGATGAACCCCGAGCCGCCGAGCGCCGCCGCGAAACCGTAGGCGAGGGCCGCGGCGGCGATCGGGATGACCTGGAGCCACGGTCCGCTGATCAGATCCCGGCGGTGGCCGACCGCGACCACGGCGCCGGCCGCCAGACCCGCCACCATGCCACCGAGGATCCCGTAGCCGATTTCTTCCGCCACGATGCTGATCGCATGATGGCTCGTGGTCGCCTTGGCCTCGATGTCCGCGGCCGCCAGCGCGATCAACAGCAGCGGCACGCAGATCCCGTCGTTGAGTCCGCTCTCGACGTTGAGTCCCTGTCGAATCCGTGACGGGAGTCGCGGCTCGGTCACCACCGCTTGTCCGAGGGCGGCGTCCGTAGGCGCCAGCAGCACGGCCAGCACGACGGCCTCACCGGCGTTCAGGTGCGCGAACATGGCCGCGGCGAGCAGCGCGCCGATCACGATCGTGAGCGGCAGCCCGATGCCGAGCAGTCGCATCGGCACCGCGTACTCCCGCCTGAGCACGCGGAGCTTGATACGCGAGGCGTCGGCGAACAGCACGACAGCGAGCGTCGCCTCGGCGAGCGTGCGGACCGTCCCGCTCGCGGGGGACACCGACACCTCGTCGAGCACAAACGGTCCGACCAGCAGCCCGATCAGCACGAACGCCATGGCCGGCGTGAACGGCGTGTCGGTCAGCCGGCGCGACACGCCCGCGACGGCCAGCAGGGCCGCGGCGAGTATGGGAATCTCCCACTTCATGATGCTCCTCCCTCGGCGTCGCCTTCGGGGGGCGGGCTGCCGGTCTCACCGTCGGCGAGCTGTGCCTCGATCGCGCGGTTGACGTTGCCGTGAATGTGGTCCGAGCCGATCAGCCCGAGGGTCCCGTCGGCGCGGAGCACCTTGAGAACGGGTGGCTTCACCCGCGCCAGGCGAAGCGTGACGCCGTCGGCCTGGGTGAGCCGGTGGATCTCGCTCAGCTTTGCCGCGCCCTGCGAGTCGACGAAATCGACGCCTTCGAGATCGAGCACCAGAGCGCGAGACCGGCCGCCGTCCTCGGTCAGTTCTCGAACGCGATCCTCGAGCGCTTCGGCGGTTGCGAAGAACAGACCGCCGTCGAGACGCACGACCGCGATCCCCGGGAACGTTTCGTCACCGGGGTTCTCGTCGAGGTCGCGGAACACCTGCGTTCCGGCCTCGCGGCCCAGCAGCGGCATCGGGGGTCTGGTGGCGACAGACACGAGCCAGCCCAGCGAGAGGACGACGCCGATGACCACGCCGGCGAGCACTCCGGCGGAGAGCACGCCGATGATCGCCATCACCGCGACCCAGAAGTCGAACCGCGCGACTCGGTGAAGACGGCGCAGCTCGGCGACGTCGATCATCCCGAACACGACCGCGTCGATGATCACGGCCCCGAGGACGGCCTTCGGGAGATGCGAGAACACCGGCGCGAGCACGATCAGCGTCGCGATCACGAGCGCCCCGGTCGTGAGCGAGGCGACCGGGGTCTGCGCGCCCGCGGACTCGTTCAAGGAGCTGGCCGAGAGGCTGGTGGAGACGGGCATCCCCTGGAACACGCCGGCGCCCACGTTCGCCATCCCCTGCGCGACGGACTCCTGATTCACGTCGATCCGGTACCCGTGCCGGGCGGCAAACGCTCGAGCGTCTCCCGCGGTCTGCGAGAACCCGATCAGCAGCAGTCCGACCGCAGCGATGCCGATGCTCGCGTAGTGCTGCCTCACGATCGTGAAATCGGGCAGCTTGGGGGCAGGGAGCCCTCGTGGCACGTGCCCGACGAGCGCCACCCCGTGGGCACCGAGATCGAACACGGCGGACGCGAGCAGCCCCGCGGCCACGAGCACCAGCGCGCCCGGGACGGCCGGCGCCAGGAACCGGAGCGCGAGGATGAGCGCGATCGACAGCACCCCGACCAGCAGTGTCGTCCAATGGATCGTCGCCGAGCGATCCGATCCATGTCGCCAGCTCGCGCCAGGCGCTGTCGCCCTTCGACGACGTGCCGGTCAGCTTCGGCAACTCGCCGATGACCACGTCCACCGCCGCGCCGGCCAGGAAACCCGTGACCACCGCCTTCGAGAGGAACTGCGCGATCCACCCCAGCCGAAACACGGCGAGCAGGAGGAACAGGATTCCGGTGGCCAGCGTGATGGCCGCAACCAGTTGCGCGGCCTCCTGCCCGCCAAGGCCGGTCGCCAGCACCGCGCCACCGGCGACCGCGGCAAGCGAGGAGCTCGGGCCGGTCGAGATCTGCCGCGACGTGCAGAAGAAGGCGTAGATGATCGCCCCAGCGGCCGCAGCATAAAGACCGTTCTGAAGCGGCACGCCGGCGATACCCGCGTATCCGAGGTTCTTCGGCACGACCAGCGCAGTGACGGCGACGCCCGCCGCCAGATCACCGCGCAGCCACCGCCGCTGGTACCGAGGCAGCCAACCTACCGCCGGCACGTAACGCGCGAGCCCACCTTGCTTCCGATCCCTGGTCGCCATGGCTACAGATGACCGGTGTACAGAACGGCCCGGACGGCGCCATCATCCGATCGGGATGACGCATCTCTACCCGGGCCTCGACAGTGTTGCTGGCATGTCAGAGAGCTTCGATCCTCCCCCCGACGGCCGTCCGGTTACACCCGGCGACGGCCCCGGTCCACCGGGCGAGCGGCCGGCAACCGGTCGATACGAGCCGGAGCGCGGAGGCGGGGGCCGCGGCTGGGCGATCGCCGGCGGGATCGCACTGGCCATCGCCGCTGTCGTGGTCGTCGTGGTGCTGCAGGCCAACGGCAGCTCGTCGAACAGCTCGTCGACGCCGACAACGAAGTCCGTGAGCGTCGACAAGACCACGACCATCGTGCAGCCGACAAGGACGACCACGACCGGCACCACGGTCACCTCGCCGCCGCGGACGACCACTGTCACCACCGCCGGCACGGTGACGACGAACACCTCCGCGCCCGGGACGACGACCAGCACGACGCCGTAGCGTGACCTGATCGGGGTGATGATTACGCCTGCCCCCGGAACGGATCGTAGGCCTTATGTGGCCGCGCGTCCGGAGCTGAAGATGACCGGCCGAGATCGGCGATTGACCCTACAGCAGAAGCGACGGCTGGCGGAGTCTGTCGCGCCATTCAAGGTGGAGCTTCGCCGCAGACAACGCAACAACAAGGCGGGGCCTCCGAGCCCAGGTCAGCCGACCGCCGCCGCCGCCGGCCTGACCGAAGTTCGCGCCGATCTACGAACGCACCGCCAGCTACAGCAGCTCGAGCATGCCAGTGAGCACCAACAGCGCTCCCATGACGGTGAGCAGGGTGACCGCGAACCGGCGCGAGTGCCGGCCAATCCAGGCCTTGGCTCGGTCTGATCGCCCTCGGGGGTCCGGTTCGGGGCGAACAGGAAGCAGATCAGCGGGACCTCCAAGAGCGCCAGCATGATCAGGTTGAAGCCGTTCACCACCAGGACCGTCTCGGGCGGCGAGTAGTTCGCCTCGTCGATCCGGCTCAGCCCGGCCAGGTACGGCGCGCCGGGCAGCGTGAGCATCGCCCCGACGACGAACGTCACACGCGCCGCGCCTTTGCCGAGCGCCCGTTGCCACCGGGGCGGTCCCTTCTCCTTCCAACGGGGGACTAGCTCCGACCTGCTCGCCGGTGCACGTCGTTGATCTAAAGCAGGTCTCGCCGCTCGAGCGGCTGACGGCCCCCTGTCAGCTCAAGTCCAGCAGGCGCTACGTGAGCGCCTTGGCCTTGATGGCGTCGAACTCAGCCTGTGTGATCGTGCCACTGTCGAGCAGCTGCTTAGCCTTTTCGATCTCGGCGGCCGCCCCGCCGGTGCCGCCGGCGGTCGTGCGCACATATTCGTCGAACTGCGCTTGGGACGCCTGGGCTTCCGTCATCTTTCGCTCGGCCATCTCGTCGTGATTGACGATCAGGTAGGCCAGCACGCCGATCCACGGAATGACCACCACGAAGATCACCCACGCGGCCTTGCCCCAGCCCGAGATGTCGCGACGGCGAAAGACGTCGATCAGAACGGTGATCGCGATCCAGATGAAGATCACCCAGGCAAAGAAAATGAGCGTCGTCCAGAGGATGTTCAGGAAGGGGTACGACGTGGCCGTGATGATCAATGTGATCGTCTCCGATCGGGTTCGTTGGTTAGCACTCCTTCGCCGTCCTCGGTCCGGACTCCTTCTCCCCGCTCGCCCCGGGAGCAGCGCAGACCGCGAAGCGGAAACGCTCTGCCGGTCCTCGGTCCATGAAAAGGGGGAAGGCGACCTCATCGTCGCGGGCCAGCGTCTTCAACTACGGGAGAGGATCGAGTCCCGCCTGCATGTGGACGACCGGCCAGACCCGCTCCGCCGGTGAACGGCTACCAACGGTGAGCGACTTGGCCGTGTTGCGACGGAGTTCGTAGTTCCCCGGAGCGAAGCGGACGGCGTTTGCGGATGCCAGGCGGCACCGCGTCCTATACGCTAAGGACCGCCAGGAAGCGACAAGCCGCCGTGATGCCAGACACACAATCTCCGCCCCCTCGCCGCCCCGAGCACCTCAGCAGCGCCAGGCTGTTTGTGGGTGACGGTGTAGTCGCCTTCCGCCTGCTGAACGAGGCACGCCACCGCATCATGTCTCGGGTGTTCGGAATGCCCACGGAGCACTCGAACCTCATGACGCTGTTCGTGATCGCCGCGTTCGTACGAGCGCTCCAACGCGCCGCCGCGGCGCCAGGAACCCAGGTGCGCAAAGCCCGATCCAGCCCGACCGCCGTCGGCGACACGATGATCGGAGTCTCCGCGGCAAGGGAGACGGTGAACAGCATCGCGGGACGTCCGGCTAGGGACACGCCCTTCGCCGCCGCGCTGATCGCGTCCGCGCTGACGGCGTACGGACTCCGCGCCGCCCTAAAGCGGCTAGTTCACGAGGTCAGGCCGGCGTTCCGCCATCTCGCAGCCGCGGAGCACAGAGTGCGGGCAGTGATGCGTCGCTGGGGGATATCACCATCAGACGTCCAAGTGTCGTCAGGGGCGGACGCCCATGCTGTCGGCGAGGACCGCGCGCACAGAGACGCTGTCGCTTCGGGCTGATAGGAGAATCCAGCGGCGACGCGGTGAGACCGCCGAGCAACCGCGCTCCCGCAAGGGACCACCATTGGGACCTGGCGCATCGGGGCGCTTGGCTCCTGCAGTCCGCGATTGGAGAAGGTAGCGCGTCAAACGAAGAGCAGGGCTCTCGCCGCGGTGGTGCGCGGCCCTGAGATTCGCCAGAAGCGTACATACCGTGCATCGCAGACGAGCAGGTCGATCAGGGTTCAGGGCACTAGCTGAAGGTTGAGGAGCCGCGAGCACCAAAGCGGTCACGACGGCATCGACGCCAGCGCTGCCGCTGAGGCGTGGAGGCGCCACGCTCGGGCCGCCCTCGCGACGGCCGACGCAGACCCGCCTCCGTGTCGTACGGCATCTCCTCGGCGACTCCACGGGCCCCGCTCAGCGCGGACACCAGGACGGCGGACGGGACTGGAATCTAGACGTCAAACTGGAAACTAGCCCGAGCGGCAGCAGGAGCTCGGCATCCGAGTCGACAGATAGCGCCGCCGGTCGCGCTACGGTCACCGGGGTGGCCGTGAACATGCAAGGCCGGATCCCGGTGACGGTCTCGATCGACGACCGACCCTGCGAAGCGCACCTCACCCACAGCTGGGCCGGTGGTGGCACCGTGCTCACGCTTTCGACCGTTCTGCCTGAGCAAGGCCTCGCTGCCGAGCTGATTTCCACCTATGTCGGGCACGCCGACACGGCAACGATCGTCACGCATCTGATGCTCGGTCCGCTCGGCCGGCCAGCCACGATATTCATCGCCGAGCACGCGCATGAGGACCTCGATCCGGTGGAGAGCGCTCGGGAATGTGCTTACGACCATACGCACGAGCTGGTCGAACTCCTTCGCTCAGCCGACCGCCGAGTAACCGTGCAACTCGACGAGAACAGCTTCACGTACCTCGAGCGCGTGGAATAGCTCGGCCTGGACGCGATGCGTCGGATCCAGACGTGACTGCTAGCTAGCCGGTGACGCGCGGAGGAGGCGGATGAGTCTTGACCGCGAAGCGGTCGGTGAGATGAGCGCTGACTATGCCATTGGCGCGTATGGTGACCTTGCGGCTCCCGCTCGCGACCACGTTCACCGCGTTGGTGTGTCCGTTCGCAGTCTCGGACACGGTGCAGCGGGATCCGGCCGGGAGGCCATTGAAGAAGCGCGACACCGAACCGGCGCCGGTATGGGCCCGGATGACGAAGGCGAAGTTGTTGAGCGGACCGCCACACGCCACCAAGATGGCGATCCGGCCGTGGTGCCCGACGGCCAGTCCAGCGATGGTCTTGGTCACTTTCAGGGTACCGGGCGTGCCCAGGTACACATCCATCACGTTCACCGGTACCACCTTGCCCGCCGGGACGGTCACCTGCTGGCCATTGTCAGACACGATCGCCCTCACCCGGGCGGTTGCGCCATTCGTTGTCTCGGTGACGGTGCACACCGAGTCAGCCGGGATACCGTCGAAGCTGTGCGAGACGCTGCCCGCAGGGGTCCCCGAGGGGATGACGAAGTCCGGCGACAGGGCGATGCCGTTGCAGACAACATGGATCGTGACCGGGCCCTGGTGTCCCGCACGCCGGCCGGCGATGGTCTTGGTGACGAGCAGGGACCCGGGGGTGGCGCCGTAGCTGTCGGTGATGGTCGCGGCCGCAGCCCCGCCAGCCGGGATGGTGACGTTGTGCGGGCTGCCGGCGACGACGACCGAGACGGCGCTCGTGTGCCCGTCCTGAGTCTCTGTGACCACGCAGCTGGCCCCCGCGGGGATACCAGAATAGACGTGTGAGTGGTCGCCGACAGCCCCTGCCGGGATGATGAGATCAGGGATGAGGGCGGCGCCGTTGCAGACCGTATGGATCACGATCATCCCCTGCTGCCCGGCGAGCGGACCGGCAATGCTCTTGGTCACCTCCAGTTCGCCTGGGACGAGCCCGTAGGTGTCGCTGATGTCCGCTTCGACGATCTCACCAGGCGGGACGGACACCGTCTGCCCGCTTCCCTCGACGACGACCGACACCGTGCTGGTGTGCCCGTCCACGGTCTCTGTGACCTTGCACGTCGCCGGAACCCGGATGTGATCGTATTGCTGGGTCTGATCGCCCGCGGGCGTCCCGGCGGGGATCACGAGGTCTGGGGTCAGGGCTTTGTCATTGCACTCCGAGTGGATCCTGATCTCCCCTTGGTGGCCCGCACCCGGACCGGCGATCGTCTTTCGCACGAGCAGCGAGCCGACGTGGTGATAGGTATCGGTGATGTCGACCGTCTCGCTCGTCCCAGACGGGATCGTCACCTCCTGCCCGTCCCCGGTCACCACCACCTCCGTCACCCACCGTGGTGCCGTTTTTTGTCTCGATGACCGTACACTTCGTTCCGACCGCGATGGGCTCGTAGGTCTTCGAGTGCGTGCCCGTAGCGTCCGGCGGGGATGACGAAGTCCTGCCTGGTCACGCCATCATCGCAGTCCACGTGGATGACCACCTCTCGCCTGCGATCCGGCCGCGTCACCGGCGATCGTCTTCTTCACGACCAGCGAGCCGGGGGCCAGGAACTCGGCGGTGCCCGAGACGGTGGTTCTCAAGGTGTCCGTCTTGGCCAGGATCAGGTGCTGGGCGTCGCTGAGCCCCTCGATATTGCTGTTGTAGAGGTAGACGTTGCCGTGGGGGACGGTTGCCGTCGAGGTGGCCTCGAGCACGGCAACGGTGGGACCCGTGGAGCGCAGCCAGATCTCCAGGCGGTCGGAGTCCACCGTGGCTGTGGTTCCATCCCCGAGCTTGGTGGTGCCTTCGGGGTTCGAGAACATTGTCCCACCCGTGGCGGTGACGGTGACAGGCGGGTGGTTGGTGGTCGACCGTGAACGGCCCCAGCACCTTATGTGCGGGGCCGCTCAGATGCGACGGCGTGATGGTGAGGGTGGGCTTCGGCTGCTCGCCCACTGGTGCCCGCGTCTTGGATGTGGGCCACGATGGCGGCCACGGTGCCGTGCAGCGGGTCATAGGCGCTCAGCACGTACTTGTCGGTGAAGTACCAGATGGCCGCCTGCACGGCGGCCGCCGTCTGGTTCTCATTGGCCAGGGCGGGTGCGCCGGTGTTGGGGTAGTACTCGTTGAGCAGCCGCGTCACGTAGCCCACGTTGGGGACATTGGCGGTGTCCCAGGTGCCCAGCCTGTACCCGATTCCGCCGTACGTGGCGGTCAAGATGTCGATGCAGTAGAGGCTGAGGTTCGCCCCGCCGGCGGGCGGATGGGCGATAGATGATCCCGGCGAAGCCCTCGTCCAAGGCGCCTGAAGTCGGCGGGGGGAGTCGTCGTCGTGGGATATTGGGTGCTGACTGGGTCAAAGGTGGAGCCGGTGTTGGCGATGAACCCCGTAACCCCCTGGCCGTGGCCGGTGCCGGACATGACCAGCTCGGTCTCGGCCCGTGCCTGTGGTCGTCCTGGGGGTGGCCCGGGACGAAAGACCGCGCCGGCAGAACCGGCCTGCAGCAGGAGCGCCCCCAAAGCGAACCCCAGCAGAACCGGGACGCGCCATCGAAGCAAGCGGCCCACGGCTTCGACCCTCCTCATGATGTGCGCAAACCTACACCTTGAGACCCTGGCGCGTCTAGGGGCGAAATGGCAATTTCAGGCGGCAGTGGTGTAAGCACGAACCGTTCGCCGGTGCCTGCGCCGGCTGGCCGCCGAACCGCTCGTCCTGTTCTCAAGCTACCACTCATACCGCCGCATGCGCCGGTAGATGACGTTGGAGAGGTGGCGCTTGAGTACGCGGCGGGCCTCCTTCTTGGTGTGCCCGGCAGCGCGGGCGTTGGCGCAGATGCGCTGGGCGGGCGGTTCGCGGCTCAGCTGGGTGACCGCCATCCGGTGAAGGATCGCGTTCACCCGACGGTTGCCGCCGGGGTTGTAACGGTGTCGGACCGGCTCGCCGGGCCCCTCGGCGGTGGAGGCGGGCAGCGGCGCTGACCCGTTGAAGCGGCGAACCCGCCCTCGGTGAACCGGCGCACGTCGCCGACCTCGACCAGCAGCTCGGCGACCGACCGGGTGCTCAGGCCCAACAGCTCGCCCAGCGTGGAGCCGCTCTGGTCGACGAGCGCCTTGAGCTGCGCGACCACCTGCTTCTCCTCGATCCAGCGCCGTGATCTGCGCGCGGTATGCGTCGAGCAGCTCCAGGCGCAGCTTGGTCGGCGCGTCGTAGCGCCGGCGGCGGTTACGCCGTGCCAGCGCCGCGAGCCGCGGCTTGACCGCCTTGGTGTCGGGCAGCTGCTCGCGTAGCTGCAGCGGCAGCTCGCAGAGCAGGTACTCGGTTCGCCAATCGAGGTGCTGGCGAGCTGCGTCAACGTCCGCTTATGCGGGTCGACCCCGACCACATTGTCCGCGCGATCGCGGCGTCATCAACAAATGCGACGGTCCCGGACCGCGCCTCTTCGCTCTTCTCATCGCTTGCCTAAACCTCCAGGCGTTATGTTGTTGACGGCGGATCGGCCGACAACATCCCGGTGGGCGCTCCTGAGCGGGGCGAACGCTCCTATCAGGTCAGGCCGATCCTCGAAGGCCAGAACCGAGGCCGACACTTCGTCAGCAAGACACCCTCGCCGGGACGTCAGATCGCTTTCGAGTCAGGCCTCGGTTCAGCCGTCGAGCCTACGCCGGCCATCGCCGGCGCAGACAACTCAAGTCAACACCGGGATCGCTTTGATGCCCGGGTCCGCTCACAGCGTGCCATCGGAATGCCAAGGAGGGGAGCCCGGAGTCGGCTCCGGTCTGCTGTGGCAGGCGACCGGATCTCGCCAGTGCTACCGGGAGGGGCGCGCATGCCGAGCGAGGGATTGAAGGCCGAGCCGAGATTTCCACTGCGAGGGTGCTCGGGGCGGTAGCGTCCCTGGTTGATCGGCACTACGTCTCGGGGGTGAGCAATGGCTGGAGAGGCACTATTTCTCGGCTGGGGTCAAGTTGTGCGGGGGCGCGAACAGTTTGCGCTTCAGGTCTTTCAGGAGGCGGTCAGCTACTACGGCAAGCTCCAGGAGGACGGGCAGATCGAGAGGTTCGACGCGTATCTCTTGGATCCGCACGGCGGCGATCTCGATGGGTTCTTCCTAATTCACGGTGAGCAGCCGGCGCTTGACGCGGTCAAGTCCAGCGCAGAATTTCGGCGGCTGTTGGTGCGGGCGGGATCGGTGATCGACAACCTGGGTTTGGTGGGCGCCCATAGCGGCGAGGCGCTGGGACAGCAGATGGCGCTGTTCGGTGAGATGGCGCAGGAGCTGCCTCAGATCAAGTAGCGCCCTCGGGCGGATCCGTCTGATCCGCACGCTTTTCGGCTGGCGCCGGCAGTCGCGAGCCGCTGCATGATCAACAAGCCGTAGCGCCCGCATCACTAGCGAGGGTCGAAGGTCCCGGCACTTCCGAGCTCCCAATCTGGAATGGGGCCTCGTCCGCGGGCGGTCGGCCCGCGGTCGACGGTCAGCTTCCGGACTCCCGGGCGTGAGCAGTGTTGTCAAGCTCTGGAACGTTGCCCGCGACCGTTGCCCGCTCACGGTCGCAAGGCTCCTTGAGCACAAGAAGCGCCCGATTAGCAGGCGCTTCTTCAGCGGGAGCGACGGGACTCGAACCCGCGACCTCCGGCGTGACAGGCCGGCGCTCTAACCAACTGAGCTACGCCCCCGGAGGGGACGCCTAAGTATCGCAGGAGCGGCTTGGTGGAGGTTCGTCGGCGGCCAGCGCAACTTTCGACTCGCCCGCGAGTTTCAGCCTCGGAATCGATCTCCGGAGGACGCGCCCAACCCGGCCGTGGGCGCGTTGTTGGGATCGGCGACGGGGACCCTTCACGGGGTCCCCGTCGTACTAACGGGGTCAAGCTGTGGGGCCAGGCGGCTCGTGGCGCCGGCTCGGCCAATCCGATGCGGGTGCTGCGCCAGATCGGGTCCGAGAGGGTACGGCGCGCCCGAGGGCATGGTGTGCGTCGACGATGAGAACCACCACCTGTGGAAGACCACGCGGATCGGCCAGATCATGGCCAACGGTTTCAACGTCATATGGGCAACGGAGGCGATCATCCATCCGGTCCCGTTTCCGCCGACGCGGACCATTAGCCAGTGGCTTGCCCTCGGGAACGATCTCTCCGAGAAGTGGCACGGTCCGGCGGCTCCGCCGATGTCGGCGGCGTCGCCATCGCCGGCCCAGTCACACCCGGATGGTGATGGGAGGCAGCGGATGTCTACTTATCTAGAGGGCGCCACCATCTACGCGGTGTTGCTCGCGCTCGCTGTGATCATCGTGTGGCAGGCGTTCACCGACACGCGGTTCACGGTTGCAGAGGAAGCTAGCGCCGTCGGCGACCGCGAACGCATGTCATGGGGTTTCCGCCCGCCATCCAGCGCCCAGTTGCACGAGCGCTGCGCTCACCTATGCGCATGTCGCGGTGGTGAACGAGTGGCCGTCGATGGCACGCGACCGATCGAGCCAACAGGCGAACGCAGCCCCGATCGAGGCGTGGCACACCTACGCCGACATGCAGGAACTCAACCAGTCAAGCGCTCTATACAGTGAATCGTTGACCCAAACTGAATGAGGTCACGAACGACGGGGCGCCTGCGAGTTTGTGACAGTGAGAACCGCATCCCGACGATCACGTGGGCGATGCTGCTCGCCGCGGGTGATCATAGTTGTCTTCACGTTTGCCGGGAATGTCAAAGCGCAGCCGACGCCGTTCCTCACGACGATTCAGAACATGGAGCACGTCGACCAGTAGGTTGACCCGCTGGGAGGCTACCCGGGGGCGAGCAGCTTCAGGAGCTGCCTGGCGAACTGCTCGTACCGGTCCCGGGTGTAGCGGTCGGGATCGGTGAGCACCATCCTCCCGGCCTGCTCGCTCCAGTCGCGAATTGCCCGTGCGGTGAGCTCGACGTCGAGATCGTGGGGAGCGTCGGGCCGTTCGAGCGCCCACCGCACCAACGCCTCGATCCGGGCGAGGACGCTGCCGCGATTGTCCTCGACGTGCTCGCGCACGATCGAAGGGGTTCCTTCGAGCGGCAGCAGGATGATCCGCCAGGTGGCGGGCCTGCTCGTGACGGCGTCGAGAAAGCGCGTGACCCCTGCCTCGAGTAGCTCCCCCGGCGCGTGATCGCCGGGATCCTCCGGTACGACCTCCGCTAATTGCCCGAGCGCGATCCGCTCCTCCCGCTCGATCGCCGCGTGGAGTAGTCGCCCCAGGTTCGGGAAGTGGTCGTAGACGACGGGACGGGTGATGCCGGCCTCGCGGGCGATTGCCTCGATCGACACGCCGCCGTAGCCCCGCTCGAGGATCACCTCGAGCGCCGCGTCGATCAGCTGCTCGCGACGCTGTTCGGGAGCCATCCGAGGCGCGTACCGGCGCCGCGGCTTGGTTGAAAGACCCGAAGAGCGCGGTACTGGGGGCATCGCAGCGGGCCAGGCTAAGGGACTGCCGTTCCGGCCTCGCTCACGGCTCAGGGTGGCGCCAGCGCCCTTTGCCTTCGATCACCTGCTGGAGGACCTCGTCGCTCCACTCGTGCGTGCGCAACAGCCAGTACCGCTCGCCCGCGATTCGCATATACGCCTTTGCGTCCGTCCCGGCGCCGACCAGTCCCGCCTCGCGCAACATCGCGACGACGGGGCGATACTCGGTCTCGAGCCACAGGACCGCGGTCTGCCGGCGGTCGAGCGCGTCGCCCCGGCTCTGCATGGCGCGGAAGCCCCACGCCTCGACCATCTCCGCCAGAAGCGCGTAGTCCTCGAGGTCGGACAGCTGGATCTCTCCACGCGCCTCGGCGGGGAGCGGCACGCGCTCGAAGAACACCCGCTCGTGGCTCTTGAGCGGCAGATCGGAAACCTGCATCGCCTGATCGGCGTCGATCCTCGTCCTCACTTCGGTGACGTACGCATCGATGTCGGTGTGGCCGAGCGCCCGCGCGACCGAAACGCGGTGGTGCCCGTCACGAACGAAGTAGAGCTCGCCGACGCGTAGAAGGTCGACCGGCGGAAGTGACTCGCCGCGGCGGGCGGCGGCGGCGATCTGCTCCCACCGGCTGCGGGAGCGGCCCGAGGTCGGACGGAAGCGGCGATCGAAATCCCGGCTGCGGTCGACGGAGCCTACGATCGCCTCCAGCGGCACGACATGCAGTCCCGTCCGCTGCTCGCCGACGAACCCGAGCGCGTCGATGACCTCCTCGTACGGGAGGATCACGCCGACGTCGCTCGGCTGGCCGCGCAGCCGCGACAGCAACCCGGCGATCGTCGCCTGCCGGCGCGCGCGCACGAAGTCGTGTTGCGCGTCCATACCTGGGATTCCTGTGGACCGCGGCGGCGGCATGCTCCCGCTGAGAGTAGACCCGAGCGGCCGCCCGCGAGCTACCAGGTGGTTTCTGCGCGGTTCAGCTAGGGCTCTGGGGCGGGGTGGCCACGGGAGCTTGTCCGCCGGTCGGACCCGGCGCGGGCCCGGTCGCCGTTCCCGGCGAGCAGGCTCTGACCCGACTCGCGTCAAACAAGTGAAGGTGCCTGGCGTCGAACCAAAGCTCGGCCACCTGGCCCTGTCGCGCGCGGCTCTCGGCGGCAGCCGCGCGGTGAACTGCACCCCGCCCTGGGCACGGGGCAGATCGGCGCCGTCGATGTCCTCGGCGAGCTCTTCGGGCTCGGTCGAGGAGACCTGCTCGGAGGCGACGACGAAGTACGCGTAGTACTCGGACCCCATCGACTCGAGCACGTCGATCTTGGCGTTGAACACCGTCCCGTTCGAGCGATCCGGGACCAGCGACGCGTCCTCGAAGTGCTCGGGGCGGAGGCCTGCGATCACGCCCCTGCGGCCGCCGCCCGGTCCGGACTCGAGCCGCCGTCGGAGCTCATCGGGGATCGCAACGTCCCCGATCGGCAGGTGAACGGTGTCGCCGCTGATCTCGCCGGACAGAAAGTTCATCGACGGGGATCCGATGAACCGGGGTCAGGCACTGGACAGCTTAGAAGGCCAGATGGGGTGTTTGGAGAAGGCCGAGATGCCGAGGTTGTAGCCGCCGATCGAGACCTTTGGCGAAACGCCGGGCGTGACCTGCGGGAAGAACGCGTATCCCATGTCCTTGAACACCTTGGGGTTGCCCGCCTGGGTCGCCGACTAGACGAACGGATAGTTGATCATGAACGCAGCGGTCCCGTTCTGGAACGCCACCTGTCCCGGCCCCTCCTGAGACACGTTCAGCGACGGGTCGGGACCCTTGGAAGTCGCGAGCTTGCATGATCCTTGCCGCGGTGATGGCGGGGTGCCGAGGACGACCTTGTTGTCGGCGGTAAGGATCTGGCCGCCGGCGGAGTCGACCATCGAGTTGAACCACACGGTCAGCCCCCCTGTCAGTGGCGGTCTGGACCGGTCCGGCGAGATCCTGGGACTTGATCTGGGCGGCCAGGCTCGCCGGCACGGGCTTGAGCCACTTCGCGGTCGCGAACTCGGCGGTCCAGTCGACGTCCATCGCGAGTATGTCGATCGACGGATCGCTGGCGGCCAGCCGACGCACGAGCGAGACGCGCTGCTGGTCGGACGAGGTCGAGAGGAGGTTGATCCTGAAGTTGTAGGCGCCGTGCGAGTCCTGGCTGCGTTACGGCGTGGCCCAGAGGGCGGTGGCGGGTTCGCCGCGTGGGCCTGCTGGGGCGGTCGCGCCGACGCTGGATGGTTCAGCGCCTCAAGCAGCGCCGGAGGGCGTGGACCGGTTCGGCTCGGCGCAGAGCGCGCATTTGCTCCAGTCGAACGGTCGCGCTATCCCCCGGATGCGCTTGTCGTTCTCGTGCCATTCGCGGTTGAGGTGCCGGCCGATTACGACCGCGGCGACCGCGCCGGCGCCCGCGGCCTTGAGCGCGGCCGCGGCGCTCTGGGCGCTCGCGCCGGTCGTCCAGGTGTCATCGATCAGCAGCACCGAGCGGTTGCCGATCGGTCCGCTGGCGACGAACTTCTCGGGGCTGAACGAGCGCTGCGGCACCTCGATGCCGGATCGCCGCAGCAGCCGCCCGTAGCGGTCACGGGTGGGGCCGATCAGCTCGCCGGCGATCCACCGGAGGGGATGGCGCTCGTCCCGCGAACGATCCCCCGACGGCACGGTCGTGACGAGCTCGAACCGGTCGGTTCCGGCGGCGCGGGCCAGGCACCGCTCATGCTCGGCGAGGAAGCGCCACAGGATCGCGGCGACGCTCGCGCCGAGTCGGCGCGCGACTTCCCCGTCGAGTCGCTTGTAGCTGGCGAGCGCATGATGGAGTTGCTCGCGCGCAACGCTGTAGGAGATCGGGGCGACGGCGTCGAGGACCAGGCGGCCGTGGTCGCACGCGTAGCATCGCGCATACCCGTCGGTGAAGTTGAAGCAGGTGGCGCAGACGTCCGGCCCGCGCCGCGGACCGAGCATGACGTTCTCGTACAGCGCGCTCAGTTCGCGGACCGAGGGCATGCCGCTCCCGGTTACGCGACGAGGGAGCCTGGCGAGATCAGCCGCTCGACGACGGTCGTGAGCTCGTCGGGGGAGCGCACGACCTGCGTGCCGGGCAGCGCCGCGTAGTCCCGAGCCCACTGCTGGCGCTCGACCAGCGAGGCGAGGAGGAACACGGGTCGGCCCTGAGCGCGGGCCAGGCGCGCCTGCATCCGCGCTCCGCTCGTGTCGGACGCCTCGACCACCACGGTCGCCAGCGAGATCCCGGACATCACTGCGTTGCGCATCGGAAAGCTCCGCCGGGTGGGAGGGGCATCGGGCCAGAACTGGGAGACGACCGCGCACTCGGAGGCGATTCGGCGCTGGAGGGCTTCGTTCTGCGTCGGATAGAAGCGCGCAAGCCCAGTCCCGATCACCGCGACCGTCCGACCCCCGCGCGCCAGCGCAGCGGTATGAGCGGCGGTGTCGATGCCGGCGGCCAGCCCCGAGACCACCGTGAATCCGCGGTCGACGAGATGCTCCGCGATCGCGCTGGCCTTCCTGGCGCCGTCATACGTTGCCTTGCGTGCTCCGACGACGGCGACCCCGTGGGCGTCCGCCGGCGTCAGGCGCCCGGCGACGAACATCATCGGCGGGCGGTCGTGCACGGCGCGGAGGTTGGGTGGGTAGTCGGGCTCGAGCACCGTGACGAGCCGCATGCCGGCCGCGTCCCAGCGCTCGAGGTCGGGCGTCGCCTGGTGGAGAAGATCGCCAGGGCCGGGATCGAGATCGGGGGCGGTACGGTTCCCGGTGCCGCCGGTGTCCGGACCGTCTGAGAACAGAGTCGTTTGTGTTGTCCGTTCCGCTGGTTCCGCGAGCTCGTCCGCGAGTACCGCCGCGGCGGAGCCCCGCTGCTCGACCAGCTCCGCGTACTCCGCCCACGGCCGCCGGCCCATCCTGAGCAGGGCCACCATTGCGGCGCGCTCGTCGGCAGCTGTCACCGCGCGAGCGTAGCGGGCTCGACGGATATCGATTGGCCGGGGATCAGCCGACCGGCTGAACCGGCTCTTTGGCCTGAACAGGCTCCTGCGGCTGAGGGGCCTCGACCGTGCTCGCCTGGCTCATTACCTCCTGGCGAGGCTCGTGATCTTCGCCGCTCATCGCGCTCCGAAAGTCGCGGAGTCCCTTTCCGAGCGCGCGGCCAGCCTCGGGGAGTCGCTTGGGACCAAGCACGAGCAGCGCGACCACCAGAATCAAGAGCAGGTGAGTGGGCTGAAGGATGTTGTCCACGAAAGGCATCGTCAGAAGCTTACCCGCTCATCGCGCTCGGCCAAGGGACTTTTCCGTATTCCGGCCCCGTACGGCATGCGGTCGCAACCGAGGAGGTCACGATCCGTGCCGGATCGCTCACCGAGCGAAACTACTCCCGCACCGTCGTGAGGCGCAGGCGCGGGACGCCCATCACTCTGGTCGACGTACCCGCGCTCCGAGAGCTGGCGCTTCCGTTCGGGCACATCCGGACCGTGACCTTCACGGTGCGGCAGGGCGACGAGGCTCGCGAGATCGACGCCGTCGTGACCGCTGACGTCGTCGCCGGCACATTCGAGATGCGTGGCGTGCCCGGGCGTTTCGGCGACCGCTACGTGAAGCGTTGGTCCGTCCGGATAACCGTGAGTCCGTATTAGTCCGGGCCGCCGTCGAGGGCCAGTTGAGCAGCAGAGCCCGTCACGCCCACCCTCGCGACAGCCTACGTGTGGTCTCGTTCGCGATCTCGTTGTATGCGACGGCCTGCTGGGCAACGCGGTCGCCTTCGAACGCCGCCTTGCCGGCCTCGGTGAGGTTTCTGATATCGGCGAGAGCCGCGCGCGTGTCCGCGAGGCGGTCAATGTCTCTCCGCGGGCTCAGAGCAGAACCGCTTCGCGCTCGATCTGCTCCCGGATGTGCTTCCGTGCGTGCCGCAATCCCCCGGTGGTCACGACATGTACTGGGCATCCGAGCGCCCTGTAGAGCCGCCTGCTGAAACAAGCTCCGCTGGTCGCCCATGTCTACGAGAATGTCGACATCGCTGCAGCGTCCCGCTTCACCGCGAGCGACCGACCCGAACACGCGCAGAGTCCGCGCACCATGACGTGTCGCGACCTGCGTGATCTCGTCGCGGTGGAGGCGTAGATCCTCGAGGCTGGGGGCCGCTCCGGACGGACGGGGGTATGGATCCGGCGGACGGCGCCGCTCGAGCTCGCGCCCAAGATCGCCCATCTGGCGTAAGGCTCTATACGTGTTCTCGGCGGCCATGCTTGAACGCGACCGGCGGCCATGCTTGAAACGCGACCGGCGGCCATGCTCAAAACGCGACCGACGTCGATGGTATGCGGCAGCCTTCCTATGCGCGGCGGTGGGCGCCGGGACCCCGACCGTCACGATCACTCGCCGCGAACGCGCCGGGGCGAAGGGGAAGTCCGCCTCGGCGAGGCTCGAGACCTGTAGCCAGAAGCGCACCACGCCCTGGTAGCGCGCGAACTTGTAGGTCGTGGTGAACGTCCCGTCTGGGGAGACGTTTGGGATCCCTTGGATCTTGCTCAGGCCTGGAATGCCGACGATCCCGAGATCTAGGCGCAGCAGCTTGCTGCTCGCCGGAATGTACCCGCCCAGCACTCGCCCGGTGATCCGCACGCGGCCGCCCCATGGTGTGCGATCCGGCGTCACGTGCGTGATCTCGATCTTCGCCGGGGTGATCACGGTCGCATACCCACTTGCCGGCAGGATCGTCGGCGAGCCGGGGTAGGAGGCTTCGATGACCCGCGACGAACCGGGCGGGAGTGTCGCTGTCCACCGTCCATTGGGGGCTGTGGTCACCGCTGTGGCCTCGGTGAACGCGTTCGAGCCGTTGTCGGGGGCGGTCAGGATCGCGACCGGCTGACCAGCGAGCGGGACTCCGGCGCTGCTCATCAGCAGCCCGTGCAGCCTCACCGGCCGGCCGAACGCCACCCGCGCACGGGCGGCGAGCCTCCCTGCGGAGGTACTGCAGGTCGTGTGCGGCTTCTTGTGGTGCCGCACGGTTGCCCTCGCGATCCGCGCTTGCCGTTTCGGTTGAGACAGCGACTGCGCGATGCTCCCGGACGCGCCCCCGGCGACGATCCGCCCGGCCGCGGTCGGCGCTGGATCAGCTGAGACGTGAGGCCGAACAAGTCCGCCGCTGGCGAGGCTCACACCGGAATCCCCAGCCAATCGAGCTTCGCTCGCTCGTTCGCGTCGACTTCGCGCGGGGAGTGTGGCAGCGTCGAGTTCGACGGATCCGCTGGTGCATCGCGCAGCGGGGACTTGCTCGAGGCTCACCTCCGAGACGGCCTGGGTCCGGACCGGCAGCATCACGGTCCGACTGGTTGAGGCGCAGTTCCCGACGTTGTCGCAGGAACTGACACGGAATGCGTACGGCCCGCGCACCCCGGCGTCGTCGAAATGCGCGACCAGTTGGCTCCCGGTGAACGTCGTGGGCAGAGCCGTCCAGCTGCCGGTCCCCGCCGGGGCCATGTCGATCGATCCTCCGGCGACACCGGACTCGCTGTCGCTCGCATCGGCAACCACGCCAGTCGGGTCGTTCGGGTTCGCGGGCTCCAGGCTCACCACCGGTGGGGCCTCGTCGATGTGGACCGTCACCGAACTCGTGCCGACGTTATGTTGACCCTGCGGGTCGACAGCGTTGTTCCACGCCGTACACGACACGGTCTTCACCCCGTCGCCGTCCACGGTCAGGCCGCCTGCCGGATAGCTCTGAGCCGCGGTGCTGTTCACTCCACAGTTCATCCCGCCGAGCAGCGACGGTCCGGTACTCGCGGTGGCGTCGACCGTCACGGCGTGATTGACCCACACCGTCGGGTTGGGGTCGTCAGGCGTGCTGAGCGACACGCTCGGCTGCTGGTCGTCGACATTCAGCGTCTCCGACGTCGGCGCATTCGACAGTTCCGCGGCGTTCGTCGCCTGGAGCGTCACCGGCATCTGGCCTTGGCTGTTGACGTACCCGGGCGTCGTCGTGTCCACTGCCGCGGTCCAGCTCGCCGGCTGCTGACACTCCTGCCAGCTGGAATCATCCTGCGAAGGCAGTGAGTCGCCGATCGCCGGGGCCGTGCCTACCTGGACGCCTAAGCTACAGATGCCCGACGGATCCGCTGCGGCCACCGGGAGCGGCCAGGCGTCACCGGGCGGGTTCCAGATCCAGTGCGAGGTCTGGTCCCACAGGCTGCCGGCGTCGGCAACCGGGGTGACGCTCGGACCCTGCGCCTCGGTCGCGTACACCGTGATACTGACTCAGCTGGATTTCGCCTGGCCATGTGCACACCGACTGCACACACCGCAGCTCGATCCCCCAGTAGTGGGGTGTTCAGCGCGCCGGAGGCGGCTGCGTCGATCGCAGTGCCGGGCGAATGCACCTGGAGCGGTGCCGCTGTTCGAGTAGGTCAACCCGATCCAGCCGTAACCGTCGGCGATGTTCTGCAACCGGCTGGGTCGTAGTCCACCTTGCTGATCGTGATGCCCGGGCGGGGCGGTGATCCGGTACCCCATCCTTGCTCCCTCGGGAACGCCGGCGGACGAACCATGCCAACAGGGCGCTGCCCGCCGTCCCGATGCCATCCGAGCGCGACTCAGCGGCAAGCGGAGGCGTGTTGCCCTTGGTTGAACGCCAGCGTGAGCGGCCCTGTCCCGCAAGGTGGCGCTGGGCTCGACCAGGCCGGCACAGCCCGTCCCCGCCGCGTACGCCGTCAGCAGGCCACAGCCACTCGAAGGCGTTGATCACGAGCGGTGTCAGCGCAATTGGCTGCTGCGGCATCGGCCTCAGCAGGCGCGGCAGTACTGCAGCTGCGAACACAGCGACCATTGAGAGTGTTAGCCTCGCTGTGACCCGCCTACGCCTCGTCCAGTGCTCTTCTATCCCCGACGTCCTGTCCCGTGTCCCGGCGTGAATCCGCATGAGTCGGTGAGGTTGAACGTCTCGTCCCTGGGCTGGAACTCCCCGTTCACCACCACGCCGGTGTGGATCGTGAATGTCTTGCCCGCGAAGCCGATTCCCTCGGTCCAGGCCACGGGAAAGGCGCCGGCGGTACCGCCAAGCCCGCCGGCGGCTCGGAGTCGTCGACGCTGACGACCGGCGCGTTATTCAGCGCATTCCGGCAGCTCGCGGCAGTGACGCGTGACGTTATAGGTCCCAACACCCGCGTGCGTGATCGAGAGGCCTGAACCCACGTTTATCGTCTCCGTTCACTTCGACTGCCGCCCACGCTTGCCCGACGGGCGGTCGACGCCGAGCTGAGGCCGATCCGGCTCTGACCGTGCCCGCAGCGCGGGTGCTTGGCGAGATGCATGACGCCGCTGCCCTTGTCGACGCAGACGGCAACCGTGCCGTTGCTCGCGGATACCGCAGCCAGCGCGTAACTGCCGCCGGACCCGACGGCGACTGCGAGCGCGATGTAGGCGACGATGTTCGATCGCAGGTGGCGCAGCGGCGCGTGCAGGTGGCGCACCGATGATGGCCGACCAGTTGCCTTCGTCTCTGTGGGTTTCACGTGTCTCCTACCTTCCTGTGGATCTGGGCCGTGTGCGATCTATTGACAGCCGCAAGTGCCTGCTCCGGTGATCAGTGACCGGAGGGCCGTCTTGGACGAGTTGGTGGAGCTTGCGCCCGAACCATTCGGAGCCGATCTGTACGTCGAAGAGGCATCGCTGTGCGTGCTCACTGGTGCGTTGCTCGCGTCGTGTGTCTGAGTGGTTGGGTACGTGCTCGAACTGGGCGTCTCAGTCCGGATCGAGCTCGACGAAGCCGAGCTGGAGCTGAGTGCGGGACGTCGTGGCGGACTGGCGACTTTCCGACTCGGCTTTGGTGCGCGCACAACGTGCGGCGAGCGCCGGACGCTTGACGCCGGCGCGCGGCGCACGACGGCCGTGTCTCCGCGAAGGTTGCTGAGGTCGATCCGGGCGACGCGCAACGCATTGGAAACGCCGTCGCTCAACACGGCCGCGAACCCAACCTGTGATCGGCCGGGCCTCTGCGAGGGTGCTCGAGGCCTTGAGATACCGGACGAGAACACGATGACGACAACTGCGGCAATCGCCACGCCCGCCGCGACGGCGGCGAATATCCACGAATCGGCATTCGCGAGGGGGATGCCTCGGATTGTCTTGCGTGACCTGCCGGGGGCAACGTCGACGCGAGGCGGCTGGGCGGCTCCGGGGGTTCCGGCCAGCCCGGACCCGCTGTCCGGGTGGGCGTTTGCCGGCGCCTGCAGCGCGTCGTGAATCGCCGCCGCTCGCTCGCCCCAGAAGTCCTCGGCGCTCGGTGGCGCGGCCTCGGCATCGAGAAACGCGGCGCGCGGACCGAACGGCACGAGATCCTCGCGCGGACCCAGCCAGTCGCGAGGGAGGCGCACGACGTTCGTCTGCGACTGAGCCCCTGCCTCTCCTGCCTCGGTTTCCCGACCTTCCCTCACCCGCGTTCCGCCCATTTCCAGCGATTTCTACGCCGACGGCGGGAATGCCGTCCACACGACGCGCTATTATAACTCCTGATTTGGCCCCAATTAGACTCAATTAGCAAAGTCGGATGAATCCTGGAGAGAATGAAGAGTCATTCCTGACCGTCGCAGAGGTGGCGGGGATGCTCAAGCTAAATCAGCAGACGGTCCGCAATTGGATCGACCAGGGGTCCCTCCCGGCGCTGCGGGTAGGCCGGCGGGTACGGATCAAGCGCTCCGACTTCGAGCGTGTGCTCGCCCGGTCGTACACGGCCGGCGCCGGCCCCGGCGGGCAGGACGGCGGGCCGAGCGCGGAGGACTTTTGGGGCGGTGAGCCGATCGGGGTGGTCGACTCGGGGCTCGCGCCGGAGCCCACCGCACCCGACGAGGGCGGATGACGCGTGGCAGATGACCGGGCTCAGACCGACGACGCCAGCAAGCGGCAGATGAGCTTCCGCGACGACCTCGACCGCCAGCGAGCGCAGATCATGCGCGCCGTTCGGCAGGCCGGCGCCGACTGGGCCGAGGCGATGCGGGCCCACAAGCTGGCGCCACCAGACGCCGGATTCGCGGCGAGATTGCGAGCGCTGTCCGAGGCGGCCGGCCATGAGCAGGTGGCGTGGGAGCACGCGCATGCCGCGGGACTGTTGTGGCGCCCGATTCCAGGAGCCGAGAACGCGGAGCCGCCGTACGAGCTTCGTCCCGGCACCGGACGCCGCGGGCCGGCGGAGCTGTGGGAGCGGTTCGACGAAACGGTCGCGGCGCTGAACCGCGCCATCACCGGATCCAGCGCGGCCGACGTGGCCGACTCCTTCGGCGAGCTGTCGGACGCGGCCGGCGCGCTCGCCACCGCAGTCGCCGGCGAGGACGAGGCGCGCCCCGGCGCTGCCGCCCGCGACGCGGCCTGATACCCACCGCCGCCCGGAGGCTGACGCCGTCGAGCGGCTCAGCGTCCCGTCGCCAGCGTGGTCACGACCGCCTCATAGACGCCGGCGCCGTAGGTCTCTGACGCGACCCGTACTCCCCGGCGGTCCGCGATCTCGGACGCCAGCCCGGGATCGCCCTCCAGCGCGTTGGCCACGAGCCAGAAGGCGCCGACGACCGTCGCCGCCTCCATGTCCTCGCGAGAATCGCCGACCGCGATGCAGTCGGCCCGCGAGTAGGCGCGGGCCTGCATGTGCCGGGCCACGGCGCGTGCCTTGGAAGCACCGGCCGGGATCAGGTGATAGGCGTGGATCACCGCCACACCCGGCATCTGTTCGGACGCCTCGTGGATCACGCCGTTGTCGACGAGCCGGAGCCAGCCGAAGCCGGCGCCGTGGAGGATCTCGTGCACGGCACCCAGATCGACGTCCCCGCGAAACAGATGCGAGACGTCTCGCCTGGCCGACCACGGAGTGTGGTACTCGAGTCGGCCCGGGAACCGCTCGAGCAGCAGCGCAGGGGCGCCGGATCGCTCGATCTGCTCGTAGATCGTGCCGTGCTCAGGCGAGGGGACGATGCCATCGGTCAGCCATTCGAGCTCGCCGTCGAGCATCAAGCCGCAGCCGAGCTCGAAGATGTAGGAGCTCGAGCCGATGATCCGGCTGTCTTCGAATACGCTCGACTGCCGGCGCCCCGAATACAGGACAACCTCGACCTCGGCGCGCGAGCAGGCCTGGAGGGCTCGCACCCCCTCCAGAGCGAACCGCCCGTCGGCTCCGCGCAGGAGCGAACCGCCCGGACCGAGCAGCGTGCCGTCGAGATCGACGTAGAGGCAGCGCATGGCGGCCGCGACCGTAGCAGTCCCGCGGTCGCCGCCATACTGGCTCGCAGTGGCGATCACGCACGACACCGAGCCTTGGGCGGCCCTGCTCGAACAGGGCCGCACTGATCAACGTCTCGTCCACGACGACTTTTACGAGCCCCGTCCCGCGCGCCCCGTGCTCGTCCCGAGCGAGCTGGGACCGGCGGTCAAATCAGCGCTCGCGAACGTCGGGATCGACCAGCTGTACTCACACCAGAGCGAAGCGCTCTACGACGCGTTCGAGGCGCCGACGATCGTGACCACCGGGACGGCCTCGGGCAAGTCGTTGTGCTTCCAGCTCCCGACCTTGCAAACGCTCACCAGCGACCGGACCGCACGCGCGCTGTACCTGTACCCGACCAAGGCGCTCGCGCAGGACCAGGCGCGCGCGCTCCATGCCTTCGGGCTACACAAGCAGGTCCGCCCCGCGATCTACGACGGCGACACACCGCGGGCCGAGCGCTCGGCAATCCGCAAGCGGTCGAACTTGATCCTCACCAACCCAGACATGCTCCACGTCGGGATCCTGCCGAACCACCCCGCCTGGGGCGAGCTGTTCGCGAATCTGGCGTTCGTGGTCGTCGACGAGGCGCACGTGTACCGCGGCGTGTTCGGGTCGCATGTCGCCAACGTGCTCCGGCGGCTGCGACGCGTCGCCGCGATCCACGGCACCGAACCGCGATTCCTGCTGGCGAGCGCGACGATCGCCAATCCGGTCGAGCTCGCGGAGCGGCTGACCGGCCTAACCGGCTTTAAGCTCGTCGACCGGGACGGGGCGCCGCAGGCGAGCCGGCGCGTCGCGATGTGGAATCCGCCGTTGCTCGACGAGGAGCTCGGCATCCGGGCTTCGGCGCTGTACGAAGCGGCCGAGGTATTCACGGAACTCGTGTCAAACGGCGCCCGCACGATCTGCTTCATGAAGTCGCGCAAGGGCATCGAGCTGATTCTGCGGCACTCACTCGACCGGCTGGAGCCGGAGTTCGCCGAGCGGATCGCGCCGTATCGCGGCGGGTACACGCCCCAGCAGCGCCACGAGATCCAGCATCGGCTGAGCGCCGGCGAGCTGCTCGGAGTCGTCGCGACCGACGCGCTCGAGCTGGGGATCGACATCGGCGAGCTCGACGCCGCGATCTGCGTGACGTTCCCCGGAACGGTGGCGAGCCTCAGGCAGATGTGGGGCCGCGCGGGCCGTCGCGGCCGCGGTCTCGCCGTGTACATCGCCGGCGAGGACGCGCTCGATCAGTTCTTCTGCCGCCACCCCGAGGAGTTCCTCGGCCGCGCGGTGGAGGCCGCGATTCTCGACCCGCACAGCGCGGAGATCTTCGGCGAGCACGTGCTATGCGCCGCGCACGAGGCGCCGCTCACCGATGAGGATGCGGCGATCCTCGGCCCGGAGTGGCGCGCATACGCAACCGACCTCGTCGAGGCCGGCTTCCTGCGCGAGCGCGCCACCGGCTTCGTGCCGCGCCGCGCCGACGACTACCCGGCGGCGCGAACCGCCCTTCGGTCGGGTTCCCATGACAGCTTCGCGCTGATCGACGGAAGCTCGGGAGAGCTGTTCGGGACGGTCGAGCTCGCGCGCGCGTATGCGACGATCCACGAGGGCGCGGTGTACCTCCACCTGGGGCGGTCCTATCACGTGCTCGAGCTGGATCTCGCCGCACGACGGGCACTGCTCGAGCCGTTCAACGGGGACTACTTCACGCAGGCCAAGCGGGAGAGCATGATCTACATCACCGGGATGCACTCGCAACGCGAGACGTGCGGAGTGACGCTGTCGTTCGGCGAGATCGTCTATGCGGAGACCGTCCTCGGCTACCAGCGCAAGCGCCTCCAGGACCACGAGGTGATCGATTTCCAGGGCCTCGACCTGCCGACCGTGGAGTTCCCGACCCGCGCACTCTGGTACGAGCTCGACGAGTTGATCGCCGGCGAGGCGTTCCCGCCGCATGAGCTGCTCGGGGCGCTGCACGCGCTCGAGCACGGGCAGATCGCGGTGCTGCCGCTGATCGCGATGTGCGACCGCTGGGACATCGGAGGCCTGTCGACCAACGCGCATCCACAGACCGGTGTGCCGACGATCTTCATCTACGACGGCCATCCCGGTGGCGTCGGGATCACGCGCCGGGGCTACGACGAGTTCGATCGGCTCGTCGGCGACGCGCAGCGCCTGATCGGCGAATGCCCCTGCAAGTCCGGCTGCCCGTCGTGCGTGCAGTCGCCGAAGTGCGGGAACCTCAACGAACCGCTGTCTAAGCGCGGTGCCCTGGAGCTGCTGCGCCGGCTCCAGAGTTCCCGTTGAGCTCCTTCGGGGTCACGAACGCCGCCAAGCGGGCCCTCCCCGCGCCCAGCTCGCTCCAGCTGCATTCGAACGTCAGCGTCGCGAGCGCGCCAGTTGCGAACTTCCGCTCCAGCGCGGCGCGTGCCACGGCGGCGTCGCCGTCGCGCCGCGCGAGCCGAAGAGCGAGCATCTGCATCGACGGGTTGTGCCCGATCAGCATCACCGAGCCGACTCCGTCGGGAACCCGACGGAGGCGGTCGACGAGATCCCCCGGGGAAGCCGAGTAGAGCTCGGCCTCGATCAGATGCTTGCCGCCCGGAGCGACGCCCTCAAGCGTCTCGCGCGTACGCCGCGCACTCGAGCACAGCACCAGCTCTGGCTCGATCGCGTTCGTGCGCAGGTGGGCGGCCATGGCCTTGCAAGCGCGGCGGCCGCGGGGAGCCAGCGGCCGGTCGTGGTCGTCGAGTCCGGGGTCGTCCCAGCTCGACTTCGCGTGGCGGAGGATGAACAGCCGCTTGACCGGAGGCATGGTGATGCCATTCTCCATTCTGGGGCGGCGTAAACCCTGCGGGCGGCCGCGGACTCGCTACGATCGCCGAGCCACGGCGAGATAGCTCAGTTGGTAGAGCACACGACTGAAAATCGTGGTGTCCCCGGTTCAAGTCCGGGTCTCGCCATCGCCGAAAGGCCTGCAAACCACGTGTCTTGCGGAGTGGTCTTCGGAGCGTCCAATAGGGCCAAGCGCTCTCGTCTGCCTTTTCCTGCCTTTTCAGCGCCCATTTCGACGCCAAAACAGCAGGCGAGGATCTGGCTAGCGATCAGCCGTGCCTCATGTTCAGCGCGTGCACGATTCATGCCCTCGTCGCTGCGCCCGAGGTGGATCACCTCGGCGGGGTGGCCGCGGCCGCGAAACCTCACGCCGTAGCTCACGACCCCGTTGCGAGCGGTGTGCTCGAGGATCTGACCGGTGGGCTTGCGAGGCATGCGTTGAGCTTGCTACATGCGAGGAGCGCGCAAGTCGCCATTCGACGTCTCGGCCTTCCGGGGTCGCCTCGACGGGACCGACCGCCGGTCTCGCCGCGGTAGAGGCGTACCCACGGTTCGCCATACTCCCTCGCGCGGGATGCGCAGCGGTGCCGTCTGCCCGGGTCCGAGCTTGACCGCGCCGAGAGCGCTCAGCGCCTGGGCGCCGGCGGCTGATCGGCGGAGCCGCCGTCTATTCGCCGCAAGGAGTTGCGGACGCCGGCCCGGTGAGCGAAGATGGTGCCGTGGCCCAGCGCGCAGCCCGGATCGCTGCCGGCATCGCCCTCGTCGTCGGTATCGCGGCCGCCTTCGACGCCGGAGCGGCCGGCGGGGCGCGGACGAGGCCACCGAACTCCGGCATCCGCGGGATCGTCCTGTACGGCCCTACCTGCCCCGTGGAACGCCCAGGGAACACCTGCGAGCGGCCGTACGTGGCCAACCTGAGCTTCCAGCGCGCCGCGCTCCGCGGGGCGACCGCTCATGCCAGGTCGGGCACCGACGGCCGCTTCTCGGTCCGGCTGGCCGCCGGGCGGTGGCTCGTCAAGGTGAACGCCGGCGCGAGCCTGTACCCGCGCGCGAGCTCACGGGTGGTCTCAGTGACCGCTCGCCACTTCACCAATGTGACGATCCAGGTCGATAGCGGGATCCGGTAGCCCGGCCGAACCCGGGCCACCGGATCGCTCGCCGCTACGGGGTGGGAATGTCGAAGACGCGTGTGCCCCAGTTGCGCTGTCGGTCCGGGGTTTGGCTCGACACCGGCGGCACATACTCGGCCGCGCCCCACACGGACTTGCCCGAAGGATCCAGGATCGCCCACGAGTAGTCGCCCCAGCGGGTGGCATTCGGGTCGTACGGCCCTGTTCCGGCGCTGGCCACCGTGACCGGCCCGAACGACGTCGCGCCAGCATTCTGGACCGCGTACGCCGCACTCGGGTACTGGTCGGCGCCGGAGACCGAGAGAGCGATCACCGTCTTACCGTCGGGTGCCCGCTGGATCGCCGGGTACATGACGTAGTTGCCGGGCGAGACGACGTAGCCGTCCTTGAGGCTCGCACCGGTGACCACGCCCTTGGTCAACGTCGGGACGACGTCGAACCACGCTGCTCCGGCGCGGGCGGCGGGATCGCCGGGGATCGTCACCGAGGTGTCGAGGGCCCCGAGGACGTGCCCGTTTATGTACTGGACCTGCTGCATCCGATCATCGCCGGTGTTGATCAGGCTGCTCGCGCCCTTCTGCTCAGCGTTCGGCGGGATGCCGTAGGCCTCCGACGTCGCCACGTAGCTCGACAGGGTCGGCTTGATGCCCTTGTCGATCCCAGTGACCTTGGTGAGCGCCCAAACGCCGACCCGCTGATCGAACGTCCCGTTCGGGTCGAGCGAGCTGAGGAAATACTCGGCGCCGGGGGACCCGGTGGTGATCGCCGGCTGGACCGATGCCGCGGTCGCCCCGCCGATGCTGAGGTGACCGAAGTGGACGTAATGGGCGGGCACCGCGGTCGGACCGGCCTGGACGAGGTCGGCCTTCGGGACGACGTAGATCTGTGCGCCGTTGAACTGTGGTCCGGAGATCGAAAACTCGTTCGTCGTCACGTAGAGGTTCGAGCCGTCGATTCCGAGGGTCGGCTGATCGCCGAAGCACGGGCAGCCGTTGCCGCCGGCATCGGTCGTGTCGATCCGGTAGGTCGTCCAGGCCTTGGTCGGGTCGCCTGAGGTGTTGACCGCGATGTCGAGCCGCGACGACGTGCTGTCGGAGCTGAGGTAGAGAATCGTCGCGTACCACGTGTGAGTGGCTGCGTCGTACTGGCAGCGCGGGTCGCTGGTGAACTCGGAGGCGCCCTCATCGAACACGTCGTTGATGTTGTAGGCGTTGCTGACCGGCGTGCCGTTGGTCTTGTAAACCGTGTAGGCCGAGTTCACCATCTCGAGCACGTACCCGTTGCCGACGCACAGCCCCTGGTCCGGCGGCTCGAACTCCGCCCCGAAGTTGGTCAGGGCGCTGTCCCGGCTGCTCGTCCCGTTGAAGTTCGCCAGCAACGACGGAGCGACCGTGGCGGCGCTGCGCTGCTCTGGCGCCGCGGCGCGCGGGGGCGCGACGGCGAGGCCCGAGGCCGTGCCGATGCGCGGGATCGGGCGCACCCCGTGGGACCGGATGGCGGCAGCGGCCGGTGCGGCGCCGCTCCCGTCCGCGGTGGCGGCCGGATAGATGGTGCTCGGGGTAGCGGCGGCGGCAACTGGGATCGCTGCCAGCATGAGCAGCGCCCCCAGAAAGAGTGTCCAACGAACGCGGCTCAGACGAAACAAAAGCGCCTCCCATTCAGGTCGATCTGGAACGGAGAGACTATCCCCCACGAGCGGCGGGGGTCGAAGCGGGTGGTACTCGATCTGACGCGCCGGATCCGAGCACAACCGCCCCTCGGGGTTGAGCCAGCGCAGGTGCTTCCAGTCGGCGAGCCTCGCCGACGCTCGCTCAAAGGAGGGCGTGACGCTGAGCCAACCCGCACCGACCCAATACGGCGGATCGCCTTCGGGGCTTCGACGGCGACGTTGCCGCTCGTGCACTCGCTGGCCAGACCACGGCTCGGCGGCCAGCCGCTCGAGCCGCTCTTGGGCGAGCTCGGCGTCGGTGAGCGCCCACGCGCCGCGGATCTTGACCAGGATCGCAGGCCGCTCGCGCTCCGGAAGCAGCTCGGTGACATTTCTCTCCTTGTGACGATGACACCGATGCACCAGCGCGTGCTCTCCGAACACGTCCTTGATCGCCCGGCGCAGGGCCCTCCCGCCGTCAATGACGAACAGGATCGCCTGCTCGGGATCAAGGCCCCGGTCGACCAAGTCCGCCAGCAGCGAGCGGGCCAGCGTGGCGTTCTCGGTCGAGCCCTCCCACAGCCCCAGCGGAATCTTGACGCCCTCAGTGGCGATCCCCAGCGCAACGACATGGCACCGGTCGGCGAGGTCGATCCCATCGAGCATCATCACCGCCAGGCGCACATCCTCAAGCCGGCGGCCCATCAACTCCTCCAGCGCGGTCCGGGTGCGGTCAATGCACAGCTCCGAGACCGTGCTCTTGCCCGTCGAGCGCGACTCCCGCTCGACCTCCTCGCCGACCGGCTCGCCCACGCTGGCGTACTTGCGCGTGGACACGCCCGCCAGCATCCGGTTCATCACCACGCACGTCAGCGGATCCCGGTCGGCGAAGTACTCATACGTCCCGACCGGCAGCTCGCGCTCGTCATCCGCGCTGCGGATCCTGGGCCGGCTGACCTCCATCCGCCGGCCGCCCAAGGTCATCGATCCGCGCTCATGACCGTGACGCTTAGCCGTCCGCTCCGGGTTCCACTTGCCCTTCGGGCCGACCACCTCACAGACCTCGGCCTCCATCAGCTCGTGCACCACCGACAGCCCGACGCCGACGCTCAACGCGAGCAATCCCTCCCTCGCGGCGCCGACCAGCTCCCCCAGCGCCTCCTGAATCTGCGGTGGTAGCGGCCTCTCCAAAGCCTCCGCGCCAGTGACGACCTGCTGGCCGGATACCTTCTTCATGGCGGTTCCTCCTGTCCTCTCGGACTTAGGCCTGGTCGCCCCGAACGCTCCCAACGGGAGCGGACGGGACGGGAGGACCGCCACTCAAAGTTCTACGAGATCTCGGACAACCTCTTGTCGCCGGCGGCGAATTCAGCCGCAGAGTGCCGCTTGGGCGGGGCGCCGGCTGGGAGCAGAAGCCAGGGTTGGACACAACCGAGCCGCTCAGATGGCTCGGCCTTCGAGAAGTGCCGTATCTCCGCGCCGCGGTGCCCGGATCAGCTCGTCCCTGGGTCTGGCTCTGCTTGCTGGGCAGCCTTGGACTCAGAGTCTGCTGTGACCATGTCGGTCAAGATGGTCGGTGAGAGTTAACGCCATCCACGGCGGGGAGGAGGTCCCTCCGTGGATGGCACTGAGGATGGCTTGTTTAGGTGTTTTTGCGTTCAGCCTTGGCGCGGCTGGCTGCTTCGCTGAGGCGCTTGGCCTCGTCGCGAGCGGTGAGTTCCTTCTCCTTTGCGCGCAGGGCATCGGTTTTGGCGTCCAGGGTCGCCAGGCGTTCTTTGGGCGCCTGGTTGTCGAGGACCTTCGCCTCGCGTTGGGCGGTCCTGCGGCTGGCCTCCAGACGCGCGCTCTGCGCCTCCGCGGCGCGACGCTTCTCCTTGTCCTCTTCGCGGGCTGCTTCCTGACGCTTGGTCTTGGCACGCTGAGCAGCCTGCTGGCGCTGTCGGCTGGCCTGCTCGTGGCGCTCGTCGAGCCGAGTGTCGGCATGCTCGGTCTTGCGTTCGGCTTCGGTGCGCAGTCGTAGCGCACGCTCCCGCTCCTGGGCGGCGGCGCGCCGGTGCGCGGCATCTTCCCGCAGGATCGGATCGGCGAGGACGGCGGCAATCACCGCTCGCACGGCGGCATCGGCGCGGTCAAGCGCCAGCTCCGCCGCGGGGCGAGCTCCGGTTCCGTTTCCGGGAAGCCAGCCGATCGCACCATCCAACGGCACGCGGACCAGCTTCAGATAACTGTCGATTGCGGTTCTAGGGATCGCTCGTATGGTCACTCGTGCTCCTTGGGGTCGATGGTGTTCGCTTTGCTCTCGGCTGCACGGGCTTGTTGCTCGAGCCCGATTGCTTCCTTGGCCACTTCCAGGCGCTCTCGCTCAGCGCGCTGCTCAGCGCCATCCGCGGCGGCGTCCTGCGCCTTGCCTTGACGCTCGGCGTCGGCCTGCTCGCGCTGAGCCTTGGCCTGCGTCTCACGCTCGGCGTGCTCGCGGTCGCGCTCAATCCGCTGCTCTCGCTCCCGCTCCGCGAGCTCGTTTTGCAGGCGCTGGCGCTCGAGGTCGATCTCGGTCTTCTGCTCGGTCAGGTCCGCCTCGTGCTCGCGCTGCTTGGCTTCGCTGGCCTGGCGGGCCGCTTCGGCCTCGGCGTCAGCTTGGGCCTGCTGCAAGCGGCCCTCACGGGCCAGATCCTTATTCCCGACCAGCGAGCCGGCTACTTCCTTGGCTTTACCAGCCAGCGCGCCGACGAGCCCGCCGCTCGTCCGCTCTGACTTCTCTTGATCATTCAATTTGTTCACTACTCCTTCAAGGCTTTGTTGGTTATCGATGCACGCTGCGCGTGGGGCTAGCTGCGGGTGGCCCGCCCGGCGAGCGGTTGAGCACGCCGTGCGGGTCCCGCTCCTACGACGAATGGTGCTGCTAGCGCTCGTCGTAGCGCTGCTTCCTGCCGGACTTCGCCAGACCGCGGCTGATCAGGTAACCGGTCGTCAAGATCGTCCCGTACAGCCAGACCTGATGGGCAGGGAATACGTCGGTGTGATGTACGCCGGCCTGGTCCACGCCGCCGCTGGTGACCGCGCCGGCGATCGGCTTAGGCGTTGGCGACCTCGCGCTCGGCGGCGTTGAGGACTCCGGCGCGGTCCTTATGCGCGCGCTCGTAAGAGCGCACCTCTTTAGCCCGCTCGTCGTCACCCTCTGACAGCACGCTCTGCACCTCGGACGCGGTCAGCTCGTCGTAGCCCGCCCACGGCTCATTGCCGCGCAACGAGGTGATCCGGCTGAGCACCGTGTTGCGGTTCTGATTCTTACGCTCGTAGGAGTCGATCTTGGCGAGGTCGATCTGGGACAGATCGCTCAGCTTGCCGGTGATCTCCTCGGCCGTCAGATCGTCGTAGTGCGCGATCGCCAAGTCATCCTCGGAGGCGACAGCTCCCTTGATTTGACCCTCGGCCTGCGCGACGCCGGGTACCTTGCGGGCCTGACGTGCGGTCCGCCGGGTGGCGGCGCTCGTCTTGCGCGCGGCTTTCTGGGTCGCCGCGCTGGCCTCGCGCACGGCGTCAGCGGCGCCGGTGGTGGTGATGTCATAGGAGGACTGGCCCTTGACGTCGGCGCGGACGACGGCGTCGGTCAGCTTCGGGATCTCACGCAGGATGCGCTCGAGCATCTTCTGCTCGTCAGCCAGGATCGAGGCGGCCAGCTTGGCGGTCTCCTCGTCGCCGACGGAGCGCGCGAGCCGCTCGATCGCCGTATAGGTGGCGATCTCGAGAGCCTCACTGGCGCACGCGTCCTTGGCGTTCTTGAGCACCTTTTCCTCGCCCCCGGAGCCGCGCAGGAGATCAAACGGTGTCTTGGACAGCGCCATGGTCTGCCCGATCACGTTCTCCCAAAAGCCGATCACGACGCTAACGGGGTTGGAACCGTGGTCGAGCGCCTCCAAGCGGCGCGTGACGCGCGCAGCGTGCTCACGCGTCTCGCGAACGTGGGTCTCCAGCCCGGAGCGATAGGACCCGCGCGGGGTCATCGCGATCTGAGACTGCAGCACGCGAACAAGAGCGTTCTCACTCGCCCGCGCCTCGCCTAGGTATTGCACAACCTTCTGTTCAGCAGCAGCATTCATACGACATCCAATCGATGAGAAGAGGCTCGGAGTGCCAACTACCTCCGAGACGCGCCGGTATCGACGCTTAGTGCCCGAGGCGAAATCTTGGTACCTGGGTCGCCTCCAATTGTACACGAACACTTGTTCGGCCGTGTGTGATCCGCTCACACTCGCCCGAGAAAAACATCCGCCCTGCCCCTTTTCCCCCGGAGCGGAAGTACCGCTCGCACCGTAGAGCAGGTCTCGTCCCGACGCTCGCGGCACACCTCGATTCGCCAAATCCAGGGTCAGCCGGCTGACTCCCAACTGTTCGCTGAGCGTTGGTTTACGCACACGGCCGCTCGGCGGCCGTCCGACGGCTAGCGAGCGTGATCTCATCAGCCTGTCGGCCTAGCCGTCATGCTTCGCGCATGAACGTCCGGCGCGTGGTGCCCGATTTTCAGGCCGCGGATCCCGCAGGGAGCACGGAGTTCTACGCCGAAGTGCTCGGTCTCGAGCCGGCAATGGACCTCGGGTGGATCGTGACGTTCGCCGCCCCCGGCAACCCGTCCGCGCAGATCAGCGTGTTGAGGGAGGATGCAACCGCGTCGGTGGTGCCGGCCGCATCGATCGAGGTCGAGGATGTCGACGCGGCTTACGCTTCCGCCCAGCGCCTCGGGTGCGAGATCGTCCATCCTCTGACTGATGAGTCTTGGGGAGTGCGCCGCTTCTTTGTTCGGGACCCCTCCGGCAACGTCCTCAACATCCTCAGTCACCCGGGCGATTGATCTGATCACAGGGCGGGCGATCGGGTTTCCGCGCGGCTGACGAGCAGAGCGTCCGCCAATGGTTCCGCTACGGGCTCGGCGCTCGTTCGGTCAGACGCGGGGAGCGACCTTTCCGATGAGATCGCGCCGATCGCCGGCGCGGGGTAAAGAGCTCTCACTGCGGTGCTGGCCAGGCGAGCAGCAGCCCGTCGCCGACGGTCAGAAGCACGTTGTGGAGCCGTTCGTGTTCCTGCACCCGGCGGGCGAAGTCGAGTACGCCTCGGCTCGCCTCGTCCTCGCTGGCGGGCGGGAGGGTCGCGCCGTCGCGGAATAGGTTGTCGGCGACGATGATCCCGCGCGGCGTGAGCTTGGGCACCACCAGGTCCAGGTAGCGCGGGTAGTCGGCCTTCCAGGCGTCGATCCACACGAGGTCGAATGGTCCCGGTAGCCGCGGGAGCGTCTCGCGGGCGTCGCCCTGGATCAACTCGATCCGGTCGGCCAGCGGGCTGGCTGCGATGTGGCGCCGGGCCACGGCGGCGTGGTCCGGGTCAAGCTCGAGTGTCACGACGCGGCCGCCCTCGGGCAACGCGGCGGCCATCGCCAGCGCGCCAACGCCGGTGAACGTTCCTAGCTCGAGCACCGAGCGAGCACCCGAAACCACGATCAGCGCCTCGAGCAGCCGCGCCTGCGACAGGCCGGCCATCATCCCCGGCCACGACGTATTCGCGTGAGTCCAGTCCGAGGCCGCGGCCAGCGCGCCGTCAAACGGGGTGGTGTGCGCGGCCGCGAACTCCTCGGCCGCCTCTGAAATCAGCTCCTTCATCGACGGGAGGCTAGCCCCGGGGCGCTCTAGCCAACGGGCGCTGAATGTGCGGGTCGACTGATGTGAGCAGAGCATGTTCGCCGAGCGTCGGTATACGGACGGCGCTATCCCCGTTCGATCAGGGCGGCCGTCTGAGACTGGCGGACGACGGAGCGCTCCGCCGTGCCGTCCAGGGTGCGCGGCTCTCGAATGGCGATCCCATTTGAGACCTCCACTGCGTCGAGGTGGCTGCCTTCGGCAGCGAGCGGCAGTCTGATCGAGGCTTCGGATTTGAGACGCAGTCGGGCCGGGATCCGGCCACCTTCTGCATTTGGCTTCGGCACCGCTGGACTCGGCCAACTGCGCCTCGATGGAAGGGAGCGATCGCCAGAGAGCCCGCCCACGTTGCCAATGCAGGCGAGGGCACTCGGGGGGCGCCCCGCGCAAAGCCACAACTTCTAGGGAGCCTTCGGATAGTGTCGGCGGATGGACCACAACATGGGAGGTAGCGATGCATGCGGTGCTCGTGAACGTGGAGCTCTCGGAGAGGTTGTCCGAGATCTCGTAGAACTTGAAGTGGCGGTCCTCCTGCCTCGTCCGCTCCTGTTGGGAGCGTTCGGGGCGCTAACCAAGTCCGCGAGGACAGGAGAACCGCCATGAAGAAGGTATCCGGCCCGCAGGTCGTCACGACCTTGGAGGTGTCCGAGAGTCCGCTGCCTGCGGAGATTCAGGAGGCGCTCGGTGAGCTCGTCGGGGCCGCCAGGGAGGGACTGCTCGCGCTCAGCGTCGGTCTCGGCCTGACCGTCGTGCATGAGCTGATGGAATGCGAGGTGGCCGAGGTCGTCGGCCCGAAGGGCAAGCACGATCCGGATCGGACGGCGAAGCGCCACGGCCACGAGAAGGGGTCGATGACATTGGGCGGCCGGCGCGTGCCGATCAACCGGCCACGGATGCTCGTCGCCGAACAGCAGTTCCGCAGGATTATCGGGTACCGCGATCTGGCCAAGCTCGTGATCGCGATCGGGTGTCACGCCCTCCTGGTTGCCGAGACCAACCGCCACCATCAGGAGACCCGCCAGCCCGTTACCGTGTAACCGTCAGCCCGTGAGGATCGTCACCGAAGTTCCACGACGATCCGGGCAACCTCGTATTGGAACGCTGCGTTAGCAGGCGGCTCGGGCTACCGGGTTGCTCTCAACGGAGTCCGCTCGGGCCGGTGATGCGCTGGCGCACTGCGCGGCTGGCACCGGCCCGACCGCGACCGCAGCGGCGGCGTGGCTCGTTGGCAGCCCGTGTGCCTCCGCGGTGGCGTGGTTGACGAGCCTTCCGCCGTGACGGGTGGAGATGTTGACGGTCAGTTCCAGGTGCTTGGTCGCGTCCGCGGTGAGCCTGTCGATCGTCCAGCAGTACCGCTCGCCGCTGCGATGCGCCGCTGGCCGGGCGCTGGCGAACTGCTCGCCCGCTGGCAGCGTGTCGCAAACCGTGACCCGGCGCACCGCCACAAAGTTCGGGTTGGTGACGGTCATGCGGTAGGTCATGTCAGCTCCCGGCAGAGCCGTCGGCGACGAGGCGCGCTTATGCAGCCGCAACGCCACGAGCCTGTGCACCGTCACGACCGCCACGGCAAGGCTATTCTCCGGGTTCGTATCTTGCCCGGTTGACGTGACGCTCACGGCGTTACGCAGCGTGCCCGGCTTCGTCGGAGACGACACGACCGTGATCGTCACTCGGGCACTGGCATTGATCGTCCCCAGCAAGCATTCAAGCGGCACGCCCGCGGTGCACGTCCCGGCCGTCGTCCGTACCGAGAGGATCTTCGTCGGCAGATCGGACGTGTCGATCACCTTCACCGCTGGCGCCGCGTCGGGTCCGAAGTTGCGCACCACGATCGTGTAGGTCACCCGCTGGCCAACGATGGCCTTCTTGGTGCTGGTCGTCTTGGTGATCGCCAGGTCGTACTTCGGCGGACTCGGCGAAACGCCGGCCACCACGCTCACCGAGGCGATCGACGCCGCTGAGGTCACCGCCGGCCCGCTGGCGGGAGTACCAGTGGCGGTCGCAGAGTCGTTGATCACCCCGTTGTCGATGTCAGCCTGGGTCACGGCGTAGGTCGCGGTACACGTCATCGAGGCTCCTGCGGCCAGCGTCGTCGCCGGACACGCCGCCGTCAACGATCCCGTTGACGGCGCAGTGAACGTATCCGCCACCGAAATCCCGCTCAACGGCCCGTTCCCGTTGTTTGTCACCAAGAAGCTGTAGGTCACCAGCTGGCCCGCCCGCTGCACGGAGCTCGGGTCGGCCGTCTTGACCAACGAGATCGCCGGCGCGACACACAGCCCCGGAGGGCTGCTGGTAATGCCGGTGTCCAACGTCCAGGCGTTAGCGGTGCCGGCCGTGCCCGGGCCGGTGGTCTCATCCCGGCAGTCGGTGGTGACGCTGCCGGAGGCCGCGTTGCCGCTGACCACGACGCCTGTTCCGGACTGCAGCCAGATCCCGTTGCCACCGGGCACTTCGGGTCCGACCCCGTCCCCGACGCCCGCATCGGTCACCGCGTTTCCGGTGATCGACGACGTCGCGGTCAGTCCGGCATCCGGAGACACGCGAACTCCGTTGAGCCGGTTCACGATCGTGTTGTTCGTGACGGTGACCGCGCTGCTCGGGGAATAGAAGTCTGCGTTGACGCCGATCCCGGTAGCGGCGCCACCGCTGATCGTGTTGGCATCGATTGTGGGGTTGATGTTGCTACCAGACAGGTAGATCGCCGTCTCCGCCATGGGGTCGTGAGGATTGGTCCATCCGATCGTGTTGTGGCTGATCACCGCGTTGTTGGTGAGAAACAGCACCGCGAAGTTCTGCGAGTCGACGCTGGTGTTGTCGGTGACGACCAGGTTCCGCGACAAGTCCGCAGTGTTCCCCGAACCGGTGGTGTTGAAGTCTGCGCCTTGATCTCCGAACACGTTTCGGCTGATCGTCACGTTGTTGGCGGGGCCGTTGGTGAAGAAGATGCCATTGCTCAGCTCGCTTCCGCCGGCTTCGGTGTTGCCGGTGATCCGGTTGTCGCTGATCGTGGTCGGAGTGATCCCGTCGGCTTCGAAGTTGATGCCGGTGCTGGTCCCGGTGATGATGTTGTCAGTCCAGGTAAAGCCGCTCTGCCCCGCTTGAAGGGCGACGATCCCGTTGTCATCACCAGCGCCCTTGCCATTGCCGATCAAGCTGAATCCCGACAGGGTGCCGGTGCTCGCCCGGTTGTACGTCACATCAGTGCCCGCAGGGTTGTCAATGGTCGTCTCCTGCGAGGGATCCGTGCGGCCCGCCGTCGCTGGGACTCCCCACTGGGCGCCGAGCAGCGTGACGTTCTTGGTCACCGACACCGCTTCGGGATACGTGCCCGCGCACACGTAAATCGTTGCACCGACCGGCGTCGTCGCCGCGTCGATCGCCGCGTTGATGGTCGCAAAGGTGGGCGAAGGACAGGTCGCGCTTGATGTTGTTCCGACCACGATCGCGCCGGCCGGCGGCGCAACCACCGCCGCACCCGCCGCCGGCACGCCAATCCACGAGCCAAGCCCCAAACCTAGAATCAACGCTCCCCAAAAAGCAGCAGCCGCGCGCATAACAGAAGCTCCTCGGTAGGAACAGCAAGACTGCTCGGCCGAGAAGGCCAAGCTACCTGTCCTCGATGACTTGCATGTATACCACGGGCAGAGACGCCAAGATCACTGACTGCTGCGTCGGCCAGCCCACCGAGTCCGCCTCAACGCGGCGGCTCAGCAGACGATCATGACCCCGCAGCGCCATTCAGACCGGCCACGGCTGTCATCGGCGGTGCGTAACGGGCGGCCCGATCACCGACTGGCCATCAGCCCGCCGCTTCGCGGTTCATCTGCTGCCAACCGCTCACCGGGGGCGAGCCGGCGAACCAACAGCAGACCCACTGAATCGAGCAACCGTCTGCGAGCGACCACCCGGAACCGCGCGGGGCGCATCACACAAGACCGGATCCGTCTTGATCGGCGTTCGGTGGTCGATCCGCTTGCGAGCGGCCCTCGTCGGCCGGGCTGAATGGATCATTTGTTGACCGGCGCGCTGAGCGTTCTGGAAGCAACGGCCCGGAGTAATCGCGACGTCGCCAAGCAAGCTGAAAGCGGTGGCACGAGGCCGGGAGTGTGACCGTCACGCAGGCAGGACGCCCAACAGCTTGAGCAGCAGGAGGCCGGCGATCAGCAGGATGTACCCACGTAGGATCGCCAGGGCGAGTACCCGGGGACGGTCAGAGCTCATGGGCTTTACGAGCTCGAGCGTGGGCGTGCTCCAGGTCTGGCGCTCCCATGGCGTGAGGCCGCTTGGGGCGTGGCCGATGGTCGGTGGCGCAGGTAGCTGGTGGCGAGCGCGGCGCCACCGGCAGCGAGCAGGCACGTCGTGATGAGTAGCCCGGTTTGGATACCCAGGGCGGGGAGCACGGTCGTGAGCGTGAGCATCGTCGATAGTCCGAGCACGACGGCGACCGCGGTGACGGCGGCGGCGTTGAGCCAGCGGCCGTTGGTGAGCGGTCCGAGCAGGTCCTTGACGTTGCAGAGCAACAGGAGGAGCACCAGCGTGCTGGGCAGCAGGATCCCGGCCAGGGCCTGTACGAGCGTCGTGACCGCGCCGAGGGGGAGGCTGGGCAGGAGCACGACGGCGGCTGCCAAGACGACGATCCCGACGAAGCTGGCGTGGAACGTCCTGGCGTCGCGCCAGCTCCGGTGCAGCGAGTGCTTGATGCCGAAGACTTCCCCGACCGCGTAGGTGCCCGAGAGCGAGACCCCGCTGGCTCCGAGCAGTGAGGCGTTGAGCAATGCGATGGCGAACACTGCGCCGGCCGCCGAGCCGAGGTGTGCGCCGATCGCGTGCGCGACGCCGCCGGCATCGACGAAGTGGCCGTGGAAGGGGGTGCCCGAGAGTGCGGTGGCGCTGAGGATCAAGACGGCGCTGGCACAGGCGGCGAACAGCAGCGCGCCGATGGCGGTGTCGGCGCGCTCGTAGCTCAGCCATCGCGGGGTTATCCGCTTGTCGACGACGTTTCACTGCTGGAGGAACAGCTGCCACGGGGCGATCGTGGTCCCGACCAACGCGAGGAGCAACACGAGCGTCGAGGTGGCGCTGCCGCCGCCGAGGGTGGGAATCAGTCCGTGCGCCACTTTTGCCGGTCGGGGGTGGCTGAGGAGCGCGAGCGGGATGAGCGCCAGATCGGCCGCGATCATGATGTACATAGCGCGCTCCCAGCGCCGGAAGCTGCCGGTGACGGTGACCGCGACGAGGAGTACGGCGGCGGCGGTACCGATAGGTATTTCGTCACGCCGAAGGAGGTGAGCGCGAGGGCTACCCCGATGAACTCGGTGACCCGCGTGGCAAGGTTGAGGACGAGCAGATCGCCAAGCGAAAAGGCGCACCAGAGCCTCCCGAAGCGCTCGAGTGTCAGCCGCGCGTGCCCCGAACCGGTGACCGCGCCTAGGCGGGCGACCATCTCCTGGGTGACATAGAGCGCCGGGCACAGCGCCAACAGAACCCACAGCAGACGCGTACCGTGGTTCTGTCCTGCCTGAGAGAAGACTGAGATCGTCCCGGCATCGTTGTCGGCCACCATCACGACAAGCCCGGGTCCAAGCACCGCGAGCAGGGTCCCGAGCTTGCGCCGCGTCGAAAGTCGAGGCCCGGTGTCGAACGCCTGGACGGTGCCGAGCGCCCCTCGATGTCGCCGATGTGGGCGCGGTCAAGCGCGTTTCGCCGGTCGCCCAGGTCGCCAACGGTGTCTCCGAGCCGGTTGCGTTGCTGCTCTCACAGGAGTTCGATGACCGCCCACGTGAGGGCGGTCGTCACGTTGTCTCGCAGGCGAGCGGGATCATGCTCGTTCATCAGGCTCCAGCTGCTGCCTGCAAATCCGTTGGACGGTCTGCGCTGGATGCGCAGATCACCGTCCGTCTGGCCGTGCGGCAGCTCTAGTTGCGCGTGGACGGTTCCGCGCCAGGTGTCAAGTGTGGTCGTGCCCGAGTCGAGCAATTCGGTGGTCGCGGCTTGGATCGCAGGCACGAGCCATTCCGGCGCCCGCCGCCGAAGCATGTCGTGAGGCGATGCGGGCTGAGCCTCAAGGCGCGGATTGGCCAGCACCTCGCTGATCAGCGCCGCTGATCCGCCAACGTAGGTCCAGGCGAGATCGATCTCCGTGGCAACGCACCAGGCGCGATCATCGGGCCACCACAGGTTCGGGGAGTGGTCGTCCTGCGCGCCCATCAGAGACGGCAAGGTAGCGAGTGGGCCAACGAAGAGCGCGTAGTCCCGTCCCGGCAGCTCAACCTTCGGGCCATCGTCGAAGATGACCGACCCCAGCCATCCCACGTGCAAAACCAGCAACGCTCTGGAGTGCTCGTGTGCCGGGCCAGCGCCGCGTCGAGCGCATCCGCGTCATCCGGGTGCAGGGTCCCGACCTCCGGCACGTGGCCCGGCCACGGCTCCACACCGCTCGGCTCGTGCTCGGGCAGCGCGATGTCGGGGAAGTCGATGCCCGGCACCAGCTGATCAGCTCCATGAGGCGACGTCTATCCATCGGCCCGGTTGCTGACCGGGCGCTCGCGGGTCGAGTGGATGCAGTACGCGTGTATAGGCCTCAAAGCCGGCCGGGACGACCGACGTGACCACGCCGGAGTCAAACGGCGAGAGGCGACCGCCGATCCAGGCCGCTGCCTCAACCTCGACGCTGCGCTGCACACCCGACTCAGCCACGAGTCGATTATCCAGGCGAGCGCCCTCCGGTTCGCCAGAAGCGGTCTAGTGTCCCCGTGCTTGCTGTTTCGCTGAGGGTTCCCCTGTGCGACAGCGACTCGCCGATGATCTCGCTGGCGGTCACGTGCTCCAAATCTTGTCCGGTCCGCCATCGTGTCTGTTACATCGGTGGCGTAGGGTGTCTGGGGTGGACGCCGGGATCGCGCGATGTTGGGAGGTTTGGGAGCTCACAAGCGGCGATTGGGTGTGGCGACGCTGCGATCGTCGCCGGTCGGGAGCCGGGATCAACACCGCCGGGCGAGGGTGCTGGGACGGGGCTCCTGTGGGGCCTGTGCAAGGAAGCGGGTCACCGCCGAGGTACCTTGGAACTGGCGGTTTGGGAGTCAGGGGTTGACTCTTGGTGGTGGGCAATGAACGGGATGAGGCCGCAGGTCGGGTCCTCGGGCCGCGAGGGCTTGGCTCCAGAATCGTCGCCAGTCCCGGAACAGGTTCGTCGGGTGGTCGTCGTTGGCTGCGGGACGATGGGTCAGCAGATCGGGTTTCAGTGCGCCGGACACGGCTTGGACGTTGTGGTCTACGACATCGCGCCCGGAGCGCTTGAGTCCGCGCGGGGGCGCATCGATGCGTATGCGGAGGGGCTTGTCGCCAGCGGCGTGATCTCCGCCGCGGTGCGCGATTCGGCGCTGGCGAAGATCACAATGACGACCGACGCGTCGGTGGCGGCCGACGACGCCGACCTGCTCAGCGAGGCGGTTCCCGAGGATCCCGAGCTCAAAGGCCGGGTCCTCGCCGAGTTTGACGGGCTGTGTCCGCCGCGGACAATCTTCGCGACCAACACTTCCACCTTGCTGCCCTCACAGTTTGCGAAGGCAACGGGGCGGCCGGATCGCGTGATCGCGCTGCACTTTCACTTGCCGGTCTGGGTTACTAACCTTGCCGACGTAATGCCGCACGACGGGACGCGGCGGGAGGTGACCGAGCGCGTGCTTGAATTCGCGCGGCAGATTGGTCAAGTCCCGATCGAGCTGCGCCGAGAGCACCACGGCTACGTCTTCAACGCCATGTACACCGCGCTGAATCGTGAGGCGATCACGATGGCCGAGCAAGGTGTGGCGTCGATCGAGGACATCGACCGGGCCTGGATGCATGTGAGCAAGTGGCCGCACGGGCCGTTTGGCGCGCTGGACGCGGTCGGGCTGGATACCGCTTGGCAGATCACGGAGTATTGGGCGGGCCAGCTCCCCACCGATCTCCAATTGCGCCGCAACGCGAACTTCCTGAAGGCCTACGTCGACCGCGGGGAGCTTGGGGTAAAGAGCGGCAAAGGCTTTTACAGCTACCCGGCCCCGGCCTTCGCTCGTCCTGGATTCATAGAGAGCGGATAGCACTACTCCCGACAGCGGTTCGGGGGAGGAATCGCACCACTAGAAGGCTCTCGTGATCATCCGTCGCGAGACGCTTGAGGACCGAGCCGCAGTCGACGCCGTGACTTCGGCTGCCTTTGGCCGGCCGGGGGTTGGTGGAGAGCCGGTGGAGACGCGTCTGCTCCGCAGGCTTCGCGATGATGCCGGATGGATCTCGACGCTATCGATGGTTGCGGAGCGTGACGATCAGATCATCGGCCACGTCGTCTGCACTCGCGGGCGGGTCGGCGGACTCGAGGCACCGGGCTCGGACCGATCAGCGTCCTGCCGAGCCGTCAGCGGCAGGGTGCCGGTGAGGCGCTCATGCACGCTGTCATCGGAGCGGCCGATGCCGCCCGCGAGCCGCTTATCGCATTGCTCGGGGATCCCCGTTTCTATATCCGCTTTGGTTTCGTCCCCGCATCGCAGCTTGGGGTACAAGCTCCTGATCCTGCCTGGGCTGAGCACTTCCAGGTACGGACATTGACGGACTGCCCGCCCCTGGTCGCCGGCGCCTTTCGATACGCAGCGCCATTCGCAGACGTCTAAACTAAATGCCGGGGTCGGGCAAAGGCGTTCTGTGTGTGCACAAGTGCCGCTCTCACGACCGACGGTCGCGTCCAGCCTCATCGCGTCGGCGATCTGACTTCCATCTTCGGGCTGGCGGATACCGAGAGCGGCAGCGTCGCGACCAGACCCGTGTCGGCGACGAACCGAGGTCCTGCGACCGCGCGGGACACTGCGGGTCCTCGATCACGCGACACTCTCAATAGACGGCGTGGTTAGGCTCCCAGCATGTCGACCCATGATGAGTTTGGCTGGCGCGATCGTGCCATAGCCCTCGCGTCACTCGGAGCAGCGGCGCTCAGCCGAGTCGTATTCACCACGGCTGACGTCATCGACGAGCAGCCGTTGAAGCCGCTTGAGATGCAGGTCCTGGTGTCGCTTGCGCTGCAGGATTCGCTCGCCGCTGGTCCAGCGCACCGAACCGGCCTCGATTGGCTCAGCCGCGCCCTTCGCTTGGAGCGGTGGGTTGTCGAAGAGATCGTCGATAGTCTCGAACGCGCGAGCCTCGTTCGCCGTTCCTCGGATACACAAGACCTCGACGAAATCAACTACGAGTTCGCCGAGAACAGCGACGAGGATGTGATCGCAGGCGAACTACAAGTCGCGGTCACGGAGCTGGGGCTCCAGATCGTCGAAGGCTGGCTCAACCGCACGAGGCGCCACTTCGGCAGTTGGCCGCGTGAGCGGCCTGACGTCGACGACGCTGTGGGCTGATCATCACCGCTCGCGCGAGAAGTGATTGTCCGACATCCAGGAGGTCACTGCTCGTTTAGCGAAGCCTGAGCCGTGTCAGGGCTCGCCGGGTCGCCGCGAGGCTGATCCTCCTGATCGGCGGAGAGCCGAAGCAGAAGCCTCTGGCTCAGACCCCTGTCGGCGAAACGCGGAGGCCTGGTTGGTCGCCACGCCAAGGAATCCGAATACCCACGCTGCCTGACCGCCGGGCGCTCTGGCTGCGACGGGGTGGGTCGGCGGGAATACCGTTGGGCGTCGGCGATCGGGGAGCTCGCAAGTCTCACCTGCGGTCGCTAACGTCGGGGAGCGCAATGGAGATTGTTGCGGTCGAGCATGACCGGATCGTTGCTTATGAGCGGTGGGGAGATCTCGACGGTCGGCCGATGTTCTTCCTGCATGGCAGCCCGGGCTGCAGGCTGAATCGACATCCCGACGCGACGCTGTGGCCGAAGCTGGGTTTGCATGTCGTCACGATCGACCGGCCTGGTTATGGAGGTTCGACCGCTCTGCCAGGCCGCCGGGTGAGTCACGCCGCGGGCGACGTTGCCGCCGTGGCGGACGCGCTCGGTCTCGGGCGCTTTTTGGTTGTCGGCAGCTCGGGCGGTGGCCCGCACGCCCTCGCGTGTGCGGCCGGACTTGGACATCGCGTGCTCGCGTGTGCTGCGGTGGCGTCGGCGGCGCCATTGCTCCCGGGTGAGGCTGGGGATCTGATCGGGCTCAATCGCAAGGCTCTTCGGATCCTTGCCGAGTATGGGCGGCCGGGAATGGTCGACTTCCTCGGGTCGCTGCGCGACCAGTTCCTCGCGGATCCGGTTGGGGCGCTAGAGGTTCAGTTGGCCGACGCTCCCGCCGCCGATATCCGGTGGAATCAGCGCGAAGATGTGCAGACTGTGCGCCGCGAAGCGATTCTCGAAGCGCTTCATCCCGGAGTTCAAGGATGGGTGGACGACTCGGTATCGATATTCGGCGATGACTGGGATCTCGACCTTCGTCGCGTGACCTGTCCGGTCAGGTTCTGGCACAGCGACGACGACAAGAACGGCCCGCTGGCCGCGATCCGGCGACTCGTCGACTCCGTCCCGGGCGCCACCCTGACGGTATGGACCGGCGAAGGCCACAGCGCTCCTGCTAGGAACATGGAGCAAGTCCTGGGTGATCTCCTCGACACGACGACCAGCAACAGCTAGGAACCGGCTGCTGGATAGGCCCGCCGCTTCGGGCCCGCGCCGGCGGAGCAGGAGCCGGCCTCGGACTCGAGATCTTGCTCGGAGGGCGGCAGTCGCCGACCCCGCTGCTGCTATGTGACCAGACGAGCCACGACGTGGATGCTCTGGTCGCCGCTCAACGTGACCCCTGTCGGACAAAGGCGGCCACCGGATCCGCAGGACTCTGAGGCAGCCGGCGTGACGACAGTCGCGAGACTGGTGCAATCGTCCGTGGCGGAAGAGGTGGGACCCTGCGTCAGCTTGCTCGCAATGCCCGGGCTTGCGACAGCGCGCGCTGGCTGCCCGTATTAGCATTAGCCCAAAGCAGCACTCCCCGGTCGCGACATCTGGGTGTGCGAGGTCGGATCGGGTTGAGTCGTCATCGGGCGCTCCCGGGAAAGGATCGGGGCATCCGGCCTGAAACCCCAGACCGTGCAGTAGACGCCGAGGAAGAGTTCCCACGCGAACTCCGGGATGGTCACGATCGCTTGCAGCGAGTGAAGCGCGTGGCTCGGTTCGTTGCCGGTGAACATGATGGCCGTCCCGGACACGATGATCAGCGGTCCGCCGACCAGGCCGAGCCACGTTGCCCATCGCGGCACCAGGCCCGAGCGGTACATCAGGTAGCCGAGGATCAGCCCGTTCCCCCAGCCGACGACCCAGCCCGGGCCGAGGAGGAACGTCCAGTCCTTGATCGCGGCGAGGGTGTACGCGACCGTGCCTTCAGACGGACCCGCAACCTGTTGACGCAGCGTGATGATCGCGAGCATGCAGAGGATGCCGACGAGGATGAACGTGGACTCGACCAGGCGCGCGGTCACGTAGCCGAGCGCCAGCTCCTCGTTCTGTCGTCTAAGGATCGGGAAGATCACGACCGCGGTGCCGATGTTCGCGATGATCAGCAGCAGCTCGAGCAGAGCCGCGAGCAAGACCTGGTTGTCGTGCCCACCCCCCGCGATGTAGCTCACTGGATGTCGGAGCACGGTCTCGTAAAGCGCCAGCGCTGGGATCGACGTGACGAACGTGATGAGGAAGAGCACGCCGAACCAACGCGCCCTCTTCTGATCTCGAGACACGTTGGACCCCTTTCCCCCGGTGATGGCGATCAGGCACGATTCCCACACCGCCACCTCGACCGGGTATGGAGCCTACCTACCACAGGACCCATCGTTTGAATCCCGATTCGGGGCGAGCGGCGATAACCGTCAGAGCGCTGACAGCGCCAGGAGCGTCGCTGCCGCGACGATCGAGTAGCGACAGCCCCAACGCCCGTAGCTCCTTGCAACCCCGTCGACGGAAGACTCGTGGCCGCCTAGCCGCGCGACTCACCGACGATCGTCGAGTTCCTTCTCATAAACCACGAAGCCGAGCTTAGGAGACATCCCAGCGCGCTCGTAGAGGCGGAACGCGCCCGTGTCACTCGCCGCATCGACCCCGAGCCCGATGCTGTGCTCGCCGCGCTCCCAGAAGCGCGCGAATGAGTCGCTCAAAAGCGCCGTACCGACGCCGTGCTTGCGCCACGCCCGACGCGTGAACAGCACGTGCACCCAGCCGCCCCCGTACGTATCACCGGCGCAGATCGTTCCGGCGGCAATCTCGTCTCCCGAGCGAACGACGCACCAGAGCGTCGGGTCAAAACGCTCGCTGCCAATGTGGCTCCTCGACCACAATTCGAACTCGCGCGGGGTGTGCTCCCAATGATCCGCAAACGCCTCCTCGCACGCGGCGTGGAACTCGAGCGCGTCCCGTTCGACGTCGAACGGGACAACTCGTAGCCCGTCCGGCCAGTGGGGCGCGGGCGGCGGCGTCTGCAGCTCGATGCGCATCTCTCGGAAAACGCGCACGGCGCTGTAGCCGAGCGACTGCAGCAGCCTGCGGGCGGCCGAGTCGACCTCAAATGCGACGGTGTGAATCCGGCGGGCGCCATAGCGGGCCGCGTGCTCTTCAAGCCCCGTCGCGATCAGCTCTCCGATCCCCCGCCCGAGCGCGTCGGGATGGGCAAATCCTTCGGCTTCCCAGAGCTCGCCTTCTTGGCGCACCGCCCCAAAGCCAACAACTCGCTCGCCGTCGCGGACGACGCGCGCGTTCCGTTCGAGGTCAAGGTCCGACCACTCGTCCTCCACATCGGCCTGCGAGAGCGAACTCTGGCCGTACAGAGACGTCTCCAGCGCCACCCTGACCGCCGTCACCGCGGCCGCGTCAGCGGCCACGGCCGCGTGAACCCGGAACGCCGTCATCGATCCTGTCCGCGACGCGGGCGACATCTCGCCACATCGAGAACCCTCACAACATGCATGATGTGATTGTCTCGCAGCGCGATCACCGTTGGATCGCGCTCCGCTGCCGGAATGATCGATACCAGCGGCATCCCGAGGACGCGGGCCTCAGGTCGACAAGCACCTGCGCAGTGCTTCTGCGCCACCGCTGAACACCGGTCGCCGTGCGAGACCAGTACTCGCTCGATCGGTAGGTCGAGCAACGGCTCGAGCAGCGTTCGGAGCTCGTCGCGGTTGACGCGCACCCAGTACAACCACGACTCCGGACACAGCGTCAACCCGCCATCCGGAGCTCCGAGGATCCGGTCGCCGGGTACCAGAGTGCGGTGCTCGGGCAACCAGAACATCGTTTCCCGCGCTCCGCGAGAGCACGATCGACTCCCATCAGGCAGGTTGCGCTTCACACGCGATGTCGACGCCCCATAGCGGTGCGCGACCTGCTCACGGCTGCGCCGGTGCGGGAGGGAGCGTTGTCAGGATCGCGACGTTGCGTTCCGAGACACGCTCATCGGCCCGGCTCCAGAACTGCTCCTCATTGGCGTGGCCCAGCGGGTCGATGAATACGGCCGTGTCGCGTCCGATGTAAAAGACCGAGCCGACTGACTCGTCCCAGTCGTCGGGGTCATCGCGCTCGGCACCAGGCCTCCACGCCCGGCGCGGAGCTGTCGATGCCAGAGGCCGGGAGCGATCTCGCGCATCGGCGGGACCCTAGCGCGGCGGACCCGGTCGATCGGACGACAGAAAAAAGGCGCTGCCGCTGCTTCGATCGATGGGGCAGCGGCGCTCCGCAATAGCTATAAGCCTCTCGATGACGAACGCATGCCAGGCTATGCGCGATGGCGACGACTGGTCATAGCGTTGCGGGCGGGCCGGAGATGCGGCTGCCACTTACGGCACTCTGGCACCCGGGCGTCAGAACCACGGGCAGGTCACAGAATTACCCGGACGGTGGCTCGTCGGACACGTGCGAGGCTCACTGGTCGACGCCGGTTGGGGTGCCGAGCTTGGATTCCCGGCATTGGTCCTACACCCGATGGGCCACCGATCGAGGTGTTGTCTTCGAGTCCGAGGCACTGCTTGACCACTGGCAACGGCTCGACGCGTTCAGGTCCAGGCTATCGGCGCGTCACTGTCGAAGTCTCGACTCCCGAGGGTGTTCTGCCCGCGTCAATCTACGTCCTAGCATTAGTCGCAGAACGATGAGCAATCCCTGAAATCGCGGTGTTTCAGGTGCAGGGCCACACGACTGAAAATCGTGGTGTCCCGGTTCAAGTCCGGGTCTCGCCATCGCGGTCGAGCGAGCCCGCGACCGTTCGAGAATGCCGGGGCCTCGTGGAGGACGGCGAGTCGCCGGTCGGGATTCCCTTCTCGCTGAAGCCGGCCAGCCGCTCGGCCCAGAGGCCGTACCAGACGGCGAGCTTGCGCTCGAGGAGCTCCCAGCCCTCCGGAGTCAGCGCGACGTTGCAGACGCGCCGGTCCTCGATGCTGCGCCGACGCTCGACGATGTTCGCGGCCTCGAGCTGATCGAGGATCGAGGTGATCGTGGCGGGCGTCAGCTGGCGCTCTTGGCGAGCTGCCCGGCGGTCATCTTGTTCCCGCGGCCGAACGCCGCCATCGTCCGAATCTGCGCGAAGGTCAACTCACCCGGCCGGCTGTGATCGCGGCCCGGAGCTGGCGATCGGCCGCGAGCAACTGATTGAGCGCCGTGCGGAACTC
>CAVZQD010000008.1:0-171779 GCA_963777335.1 uncultured Solirubrobacterales bacterium | reverse complement strand
GCCGCCGTACTCCATGCCGGGTATACGGAGGCCCAGCGGTCGAGCACTCGCGCGAGCGTCCTCGCGTTCGCGATCACCTGCTCGGCGTATGCCCGGCCGAAGTTCGCGACCTCTTCCAGCGCGATGACCAACCCGGGAAGGCACTCGGCATGGCTGTTCGACTGCAGCTGGGGGCAGATGGCTCCCACATCGTGTGGGCCAGCGGATGGTTGCGGTCGGCGAAGGCGATCACGCCCTTGTTGGGCCCCGGCAGCGTCTTGTGCGTGTTGAACGTGAGGATGTCGCGCCCCCTGCAGCAACGGCTGCGGAAGCAGCCCGGCCGCGATCAGCCCGGCCGTATGGCTCACGTCGACGGCGAGCGTGACCCGCGCGGGAAGCGCGCTGGCGAGCTCCTCGATCGGCTGGGGCCGGCGGCAATGTGACGGCTGGACGAGCAGCAGACCGAATGCTCGGATGCTGCTCGACGAGGCTCGACGGTCGCTGTCGACGTCGATCAGATCGCCGCGCATCGGGAACGCGAACGACTCGATGCCGAGCCTCTCCGCCAGGACGGAGGCGCCGAAGTGCCCGCCGTCCTCGGGCGACAGCTCGACGAACGCGTCCCCGGCCTTGCAGGCAGCCATCACGACCGCCTGCTCGCACATCGAGCCCCCGTTCGGTCGCCAGTCGGCGATGTCGGCGGCGAACAGCCGCTTCATCTGGGCGAGGAACTTCGCCTGAAGAGCGGGCAACGTCCCGGACCGCGGAAACGACCATTCTCCGCAGTGCCCCGGGGTGGGGGCGTCGAAGAAGTAATGCTCACCGCCGAAGAAGGCGGCCGCCGCACGAACGGCCGTGCTCGGGTAGTTCTCGCTCGCCGTCAGCGTCGCCATCACCGTGTGGTAATGCCGGTCCTGAGCCATCATCCCGGCCAGCCAGCCCAGCAGCCTCCCATCGGTGGCGAGCGTCCCAGTCGGCAAAGCGTCGACGCGATCTAAGCGCAGCGAGCTTGCCCCTACCCAATCGTTAGCGGCCATAAGGAGTCCTTGTCAGCAATGCAAGCGACTACATAACGCGCCTCGCGCAACCCGCAACTTCTGACTCCCGCGCGTCGGCCGGCTGACGCGCCGATTGGAAACGCGCCGCCCGAGCCGCCCACCTAGAATTGCGTGCGTGCCCTCGCATGACGTCCTGATCATCGGAGCAGGCCTCGCCGGCCAGCGGGCCGCCCTCTCGGCGGCCGAGGCCGGCGCCTCGGTCGCGATCGTCTCCAAGGTCCACCCGGTCCGATCGCACTCGGTCGCGGCGGCCGGCGGGATCAACGCGGCGCTGAACCCAGAGGACACGTGGGAGTCGCACGCGTTCGACACCGTCAAGGGCTCGGATTATTTGGGCGACCAGGACGCGATCGAGATCATGTGCCGCGAGGCGCCCAACGAGATCCTGTACCTCGAGCACCTCGGCGTGACGTTCCACCGCAACGAGACCGGCCACCTCGGCACGCGCGCGTTCGGCGGCGCATCCGCCGCACGCACGTATTACGTCGCGGACATCACCGGCCACGCGATCCTCCACGTGCTCTACGAGCAGTTGATGAAGCGCTCGGCCCAAATCGACCGCTACGAGGAGTGGTTCACGACCGATCTCCTCCAGGACGACGAGGGCCGCTGCACCGGCGCGATCTGCCGCGACCTGCGCAACGGCGCGCTCGAGGTGTTCAACGCCAAGGCCACGATCCTCGCCTCCGGCGGCTGCGGTCAGCTGTACAAGCCGACCACCAACGGGCTGATCGTCACCGGCGACGGCATCGCCCAGGCCTACCGGATCGGCGCCAAGTTGATGGACATGGAGATGGTCCAGTACCACCCGACGACGCTCGCCGGCAACGGCCTGCTGATCACCGAGGGCGCCCGTGGCGAAGGCGCCTGGCTGCTCAACGCCGAGGGCGACCGGTTCATGGAGAAGTACGCGCCGAACAAGTTCGAGCTGGCCTCGCGCGACGTCGTTTCGCGCGCCGAGCAGACCGAGATCAACGAGGGCCGCGGGTTCGACGACGGCACCGTCGCCCTCGACATCACCAAGGTGCCCCGCCGGCGCACGCTCGAGGCGCTGCGGGAGATCGTCAATATCGGGCGCGACTTCGCGGGCGTCGACATCACCCGTGAGCCGATCCACATCCTCCCGGGGATGCACTACATCATGGGCGGAATCAAGACCGACTCCGACGGCGAGACCACGGTCCCGCACCTGTACGCGGCCGGCGAGGTCGCCTGCGTCTCGGTCCACGGCGGCAACCGCCTAGGCGCGAACTCGCTGCTCGACACGCTCGTGTTCGGACGTCGCTCGGGCGCGCACGCGGCCCACCGCGCGCTCCAGATGCCGATGCCTTCCACGCCCTCCTCGCAGGTCAGCGACACCGAGAAGCACATCGCTGCGATCATGAACCGTCCGCAAGGCGGGCGGCGCATCGGGGCGATCAAGAACGAGCTCGGCGAGACCATGAACGAGTACGTCGCGGTGTTCCGCGACGAGGACGGCCTGGCCAAGGCCCACGAGATCGTCCGCCGCCTCAAGGAGGAGGCCACCCACGCGGCGATCGACGACCGGGGGTCGGTCTTCAACCAGGACGTGATCGCGGCGATCGAGCTCGGGTACATGCTCGACGTGGCCGAGACGATCGTCGTCGGCGCGCTCGAGCGCAGGGAATGCCGCGGGGCGCAATGGCGCATCGACTATTTGGGCCGCAACGACGAGGAGTGGCTCAAGCACATCGACATCTCGGTCAATGGCGCCGACGTGCCGCTGGTGAGCTTCTCGCCGGTCACGATCACCCGCTGGCAGCCGGAGGAAAGGACCTACTGATGCCCGACTACACGCTGAGGATCCGGCGCTTCGACCCGCAGACGGGCGACGCTCCGCGCTGGGACACCCACACCGTCGACCTCTCGCCGGTCCAGTCGGTGCTCGACGCGATTCTCAAGATCAAGGACGACACGGACGGCTCGATCGGGATCCGCTGCTCCTGCCAGCAGGCGATCTGCGGCTCGTGCGGCGTGCGGATGAACGGCAAGCCGGGCCTCGCGTGCAACACGCACCTCGAGGAGGCCGCGAAGCGCGGCCACGGGACCGGCTGGAACCCGCCCGACGAGGGCCAGGAGACGCCGGTGATCACGGTCGAGCCGATGGGCAACATGCCGGTGATCCGGGACCTGATCGTCGACATGGACGCCGTCCACTGGAAGAAGATCCAGCGGGTCACACCGTGGCTGATCAACAAGGAGCCGGTGCCCGAGCGCGAGTACATCGTGCCCCACGAGAACATGGTCGACGTGACCCAGCCGATGGCCTGCATCCAGTGCGGTGCCTGCGTCTCTGACTGCCTCTCGATGGAGGTCGACCCCGAGTTCATCGGACCCGCGGCGCTCGCGAAGGCCTACCGGTTCGTCGGCGACCCGCGCGATGCCCAGCATCGCGAGCGGCTCAGCGACCTGTCCGAGGATCGCCACGGGCTCTACGACTGCACCCACTGCTTCAACTGCATTGACGCGTGTCCGAAGGGCGTGGCGCCGATGAGCCAGATCATGCGCCTGCGCCGGATCGCGGGATCGGACTTCGAGATCAAGGACCGCAACAACGGCTATCGCCACGAGCACGCGTTTGTCAACAACATCCGCAAGAACGGCATCCTGCACGAGTCAGACCTGCTCGCCGATTCGTACGGCGGGAAGTTCAACCCCTCCGCGGGTCGCGAGTTGGTGAGCGGGCTGCCGACCGCAATCAGGGGGCTCGCGAAGGGCAAGATGACTCCCCAGAAGCTACTGCTCCACACGCACAAGTCCCCCGCCGAGGTCAAGAAGCTGTTCGACTCGATCGACGGCAAGCAGGAGCGCAACGAGCTCAACCTGTATGTGAGCGGGTACGAGGACGAGCCTGACACCGCGGAGACCCACCCCGCCGCCGACCGGGAGCCGCCCGCCGAGCCGTCGGCAGCGGACACTGAGGCGGGGTCGTGAAGGTCGCGTACTGGCCCGGATGCGTGAGCCGCGGGTTCACGCCCGAGCTACACGGATCGATGGCGAAGGTCGCGCCGCTGCTCGATATCGAGCTGATCGAGCTCGACCGGGCCGCCTGCTGCGGCGCCGGCGTGATCGCCGAGCATAACCAGGAGCTCGCCGACACGCTCAACGCCCGCACGTTCGCGCTGGCCCAGCGCACCGGCGGCGAGCTGATGATGAACATCTGCTCGACCTGCCAGGGCGCGCAGTCCGAATGCCAGGAGCGGCTCGACGCCAACACCGAGTACCGCCAGCAGGTCAACTCGAACCTGTCCGACGAGGGCCTCCGCTATGAAAAGGACCCCGCCCGCCCACTGACCAACAAGAACTTCCTGTGGCTCTTGGTCGAGGACATCGGCCTGGACGCGCTCAGGGCGAAGGTCGAGCGGCCGCTCAGCAACCTGAAGGTGGGCCCGTTCTACGGGTGCTACATCGTGCGTCCGGCCGAGCGGCTCGGGGTCGACGAGGAGCACCCGCGCGACCGTTACCTGCACTGGGTGATCGAAGCGCTCGGCGGCACCGTGATCGACTACGCCGGCATCTACAAGTGCTGCGGCTTCCCGATCATCACGATGAACAAGGAGGCGTCGCTCAAGCAGGCCGGCCGGCATCTCGGCGACGCAATCGACGCCGAGGCCGACTGCCTGGTTGTCCCCTGTCCGCTGTGCCACCTCAATCTCGACCTCCAGCAGCCCGTGGCATCGAAGGTCGTCGGGCGCGAGCTCGGAATGCCCGTCCTGCACCTGCCCCAGCTCGTCGGGCTCGCGCTCGGGCTGTCTCCCAAGGAGCTCGGCATGAGCAAGCACATCGTGAGGCCGACGTCGGTGATCGACTGGTCGACATCGGTCGTCGCCGGCGCGGCGGCCTGAAGCCGACGCACATCCCCTTAACGACGAAGAGCGAGGCTCGTATGCCTCGCCCTCGTCGTACCCGTGATGTCCGCCCGTTGGAAGTCTGCGGAGCCGGTGACTCTGAGTTCGGCCGAGGAATACCCACGTCGGACTGATTCTGAACAAGAATCTGAGGTCAGATTCCTGACCCGCTCCCGCGGTGGCGTCGCGGCTGAGCCGCCGGCGCGGCGGCCTCCAGCGGAGACCGTCTACGCAGCGACCGAGTCGCGGCCGCGGAGCAGGCCCCGCTCGACCAGCACCTCGGCGATCTGGACCGCGTTGGTGGCGGCGCCCTTCCGGAGGTTGTCGCTGACGATCCACATGCTGAGCGCGCGAGGGTGCGACTCGTCGCGGCGGATCCGACCGACGAACACCTCGTCCCGTCCCGCGGCGCGCAGCGGCGTCGGCACGTCCTCGACCACCACGCCCGCCGTTGCGGCAAGCAACTCGCGCGCCTCCTCGGCCGACAGCGGCTTGCGCGTCTGGATGTTGACCGCCTCGGAATGGCAAATTCGCACGGGGACGCGAACACACGTGACCGCGACCCCGATCGATTCATCCTCGAGGATCTTGCGCGTCTCGAACATCATTTTGCGCTCCTCGTCGGTGTGATCGTCCCCGTCAGCAAAGTTGCCGGCCGCGCCGATCACGTTGAATGCGATCGGCTCGGGATACACCTCGGCCGTCGGCATCTCTGCGCCCCGCAGCGAGGCATCCGCCTGGGCGTCGAGCTCGTCGATCGCCTTCTTGCCGGTGCCGGATACCGATTGGTAGGTCGCCACGATTAGCCGCTCGATCCCGGCCCTCGCGATGGATTGGCGCGAGGGCGACCACCATTTGCATGGTCGAGCAGTTGGGATTGGCGATCAGCCCGCGATGGCCCTCGAGCGCATGCGGGTTGACCTCTGAGACGACCAGCGGGATCTCGGGATCGCGACGGAAGGCCGAGGAGTTGTCGACTACGGTGGCGCCGGCCGCGACGAATCGCGGTGCCCACTCGCGCGAGGCGCTGGCGCCCGCCGAGAACAGCGCAAGGTCGAAACCAAGCAGATCCGAACCGTCGCTCAGGGCCCTGACCGTCAGGCCCCCGCTGAGCTGTCGCCCGGCGGACCGCTCGGTTGCGAACGGCACGATCTCGGAGGCGGGAAATTGGCGCTCCCGCAAGAGCTCGAGCATCGTGGTGCCGACGACGCCGGTGGCGCCTACAACCGCTACCCGGTAGTCGCGACTCATCGGGCCTCCTGACCGATCGGGCGCTCCGCATGTACTTCGGCGAGCCCCAGCTGGAAGGCCTGGTGTAGCGCCTGCACCGCCTCGGGAACCGCCTCGGAGCGAATCACGCAGGAGATCTTGATTGGCGACGTCGAGATCATCTCGATGTTGATCTCCCGCTCGGCCAGCGTCTCGAACACCTGCGCGGCCACACCGGGATGAGACCGCATACCGGCGCCGATAATCGAGACTTTCCCGATCTCCGGATCGGTCTCGATCTCGGCGATTCCGAGTTCGTCGCGCACCGGCTCAAGCGCCCGTTCGGCAGCTCGCAGATCCTCGGCGGCGATCGTGAACGACACCTCAGCGTCGCGCCCTTCCTCGCGTGGCTCGTTCTGGATGATCGTGTCGACGTTGCAGTTCGCCTGGGCCAGCGCACGGAAGATCGCGGCCGCTACGCCGGGACGATCGGGCACTCCAGTCAGCGTGATCCGCGCCTCCTCGGTCGAGTGGGTCACTGCGGTGATGAGGGGATGCTCCATCGTCTCGTCCTCTCCGATGACAAAGGTACCTGGACGCTCCTCGAAGCTCGATCGGCAGTGGATCTTCACACCGTGCGTGCGCGCGTACTCAACTGAGCGAAGCTGGAGCACCTTGGCGCCCGAGGCGGCCATCTCGAGCATCTCCTCGAAGCTCACCATCGGGAGCTTGCGCGCGTTCGGGACGACCCTCGGGTCGGCGGTGAACACGCCGGCGACGTCGGTGTAGATCTCGCACACCTCCGCGCCGATCGCGGCGGCAAGCGCCACCGCGGTGGTATCCGAACCGCCCCGTCCGAGCGTCGTCACGTCCCGGCTCGTCGAGACGCCCTGAAAACCCGCCACGAGCACGATCAGGTCGTCGCGCAGCGCCTCGCGTATGCGGTCGGCGCGCACGTCGATGATCCGGGCCTTGGTGTGCGAGGTGTCGGTGACGATCCCCGCCTGCGAGCCAGTGAGGGAGATGGCGCGATGCCCGAGGTCGTTGATCGCCATCGCGCAAAGCGCACACGAGATCCGCTCGCCGGTCGACAGCAGCATGTCCATCTCGCGCGGATCGGGGTTCGGTGAGACCTCCTCGGCCATCTCGATTAGCTCGTCGGTGGTCTTGCCGCGTGCTGACAGCACCGCCACCACTCGCCGGCCGGCCTCGCGCTGATGGACGATCCGCCGGGCCGCCCGCTTGATCCGTTCGGCGTCGGCGACCGACGTGCCGCCAAACTTCATGACGATGGTCTCTGGCACGAGGACCAAGGGTACGGGGTGCGCCCCGGCGCGTGCGAACCCTGGCGGTTCGATTGGGTCGCTGAGTCTTGGTCCGGTCCTCGCGCCGAGCGGTCAGAGCAGCTCACCCGCCCGCAAGACATGCCAGACGGCGACCGAGATCACCGCCGCTAACCGAGGCTCAGCCAGGGCTGCGAAGAGTAGGCGGTCCGGACCTTTGCGATGTAGGTCTGGGCGCCTGAGTCGTACCAGTCGCCCGAGTACCACGAGCCGACGCAGCCCCACAGGGCGTAGTCGTCTCCGTGCTGTGCGATGACCTGCGCGATCGTCTGGCCGTTGTAGAGCCATGATCCGCCGTTGTAGAAGGCGCCGTCGAAGCAGGCGCGCAGGCGGGCCCCCCAATAGTCGGCATCGAGGGCCGTGTCGTTCTGCGTGTAGGGATACCCGCCGTGGACCCAGTTGCCGGAGCAATCCTTGTTCTTGACCTGGAGGATTCCGTACGACCCCTCGCCGACGGTCCCGCAGTTATCGCCCTCCGTCGACTGGATCCAGTTGGACTCGATCCAGGCGTCCGCCCTGACAAGGTTGACGTCGATCCCCCACTTGCAGGAGACCCACTGCAGGATGTCGCCCGTCGTCCCGGTGTAGTTGCCTGTGACCTCGTCGCGATCGTCCACGAACTGGGTCCAGTAGCTGAGCGCGGTGCCCCAATCCACCGCGGACGGGCTTTGCGGCACGGTGTTGTCGGCTGTGCGGTTCTGGGGTCTGACCTCCGCCTGCGGTTGCACGGCGGCTGCGCAAGTCGCGTCGGGCCTGGGGATGCCGGCAGGCGGCGAGCCCGTCTCTGATGATGGGATGGTGACGAAGTAGTTCACCGACGTGCCTCCTGTGGGCGAGGTACCGCCTGGGGCTGTCGGCGAGGACCCGCCCGGTGATGTGGGCGAAGACGATGTGCCCGGCCCGCCGGCCGACGCGATAACGCGCGTCTCCCGCGACAACGCCGACTTTTGCCCCCAAGGATTCCGAGCGATGACCATCAGCCGGATGCGATGACCCTTGTCGGCCTTCGCGAGGGCATACTCATGTCCGGTGAGTGGGGCGCCCTCCTTCGAGCGGAGGATCATCATGCACGCGGCGCCCTTCCGGTTGCACCGCTCCCAGCGGAAGCTGACGCTCTTCGCGCCCGCCCAGCGGCCGGGATGGCCGAGGAGGTCAGCGCCGACCCGGGTCTTGCCCGAGATCGTCGGCGGTCTGCGCAGAGTCGGCGCGCGATGGGCCACCGCGGCCGATGACTCGGTGGCAGCGGCCGCGCCGAGAACCAGCGCCGCCATCGCGGCAAACGATGTCGACCGGAGCGGTGTGCGAACTCCGTGGACAATGCGATTGCTGATGAGCGGCAGGCTATCTTGCTCGCCTAAACCGTGCGTCGACCGACGAGCGCCCGACCCAGCGTCAACTCATCTGCGTACTCGAGGTCGGCGCCCACCGGCAGGCCGCTGGCCAGCCGGGTGACGGAGACGTCGCGGTCTAGTTCGCGGATCCCCGCTGCCATGTGCATCGCTGTGGCCTCACCGGTCGTGGTCGAGTTAGTAGCGATCACGACCTCGCGCACGTTCTCGGACTTGATCCGCTCGTACAGCTCGGCGATCCTGAGATCCTCAGGATCGATGCCGTCGATCGGCGACAGCGCCCCGCCGAGCACGTGGTAGCGGCCTCGGAACTCGTGTGTGCGCTCGATTGAGATCACATCCGAGGGCTCCTCGACCACGCAGATCACATCCAGTTCCCGACGCTCGTCCGCACAGATCCGGCAGCTCGGCCCGTCGGCCAAGTTGAAGCAGGTCTCGCACAGCCCGATCCGCTCCTTAACCTCCGTGATCGCGCGCGCCAGCGCCAGCGCTTCCTCGTCGCTCGCGCGGAGTAGGTGGAACGTCAATCGCTGGGCCGTGCGACCGCCGACGCCCGGGAGCTTCGACAGCTCGGTGATCAGCCGCTGTACCGGCGGCGCGTACACGCTCGTGGGACCGCCCTCTACAGGCCGAGGCCAGGGAGCCCGAGATCGCCCAGGCCGCCGAGACCTCCGGTGATCCCGCCGAGCTTCGCCGAGGCTAGCTCCTGCGCGGAGCGGAGCGCCTCGTTGACCGCGGCCAGGACCATGTCCTGAAGCAGCTCAACATCGTCGGGATCGACCGCCTCGGGGTCGATCGTGATCGACTTGACCACGAGGTCGCCGCTGACTTTCGCGGTGACCATCCCCCCGCCGGCCGAAGCCTCGACCACCTCGTCCTTGAGCGCCTCCTGGGCGGCGAGCATGTCCTGCTGCATTTTCTGGGCCTGCTTGAGGATCTGCTGCATGTTCGGTTGGGGCATCAGCCCTTGACCTCACCTTCGTCGTGATCGTCTTCGAGGACCTCTTCGGCGTCGAACTCCTCCATGAAGCGTCGCACGAGCTCCTCGCCTGAGAGGACTGGCTCGCCCTCGGGCTCCTCCTCGCCGTCCCGGAGCTCGTAACGGAGCGCGAGTCGCCGGCCGGTCACGGCTTTTAGCGCCTCGCCCGCCACCCGCCGATGGTCCTCCTGCTCGGCCTTGCGCTTGAGGAACGCCGCACCCCCCGGAAACGCCAGCGTCAGCTCCCGCTCCTTGACCGCCACTGGGCGGGCATCGGATAGGAGCGCGGCCAGCATCGCGTTCTCGGCCCGCACGAGATCGACCACCGCCGGCCAGCAGGCGGCGGCATCGTCGAGCGCGAGCGCGGCGTCGGGTTCCGACGCGGGGCTGAGCTCGGTTTCAGGTTCGAGATCGGGTTCGCCGGCCTCGACTGGTGCCCCGTTGTGTGGTGGCAGGTCTGGCATCGTAGGCGCCATCGTCGCTTCTGCAGCCGGCGCGGCGCGAAGGCCTCCGCCGCCGCTTCCGCCGCGCTCTAGTCGCTCGATCCGCGCGAGCAGGGCCGACATCGACGGGTCGAGCTCCGGCGCGGCCGCCTTCACAAGCACGAGCTCGAGCTGGATGCGGGCCTGGGCGCCGTTCGCGGTGGCATCGAGCGCGGCCGAGACCAGGTCGAGCAGCCGGATCGCGTCCGTGTCGGACAGCGCCGTGGCCTGCTCGGCGAGGCGGATGTCGCGCTCGGGGGTGACCTGCAACTCCGGAGGAACATCGCCGAGCACCTGGACCGCGAGCAGCTCGCGCCCGTGAACCTCGAGATCGCGGAGCAGCTGGCCGGCGTCCCGGCCCGAGTCCGCCAGCTTCGCCGCCGCCCTCAGCGCCCGCGCCGGATCGCGAGCGATGATCGCATCGACGGCGTCGAACAGCTGCTCGGCATCGGCGACCCCCAGCACGGCGAGCACGTCGCCGGGCTCGATCGTCCGGCCGCCGGCATAGGTGACGAGCTGCTCCAGCGTTCCGAGCGCGTCGCGGAAGCTCCCGGTGGCGTGGCGCGCGATCAGCACCAGGGCGCCCTTGTCGACTTCGATCCCTTCCTGGCCGGCGACCCGGTCGACTACGGTCGCCACCTGTTCCACGGTCGGGCGGCCGAAGTCGAAGCGATGGCAGCGATCGACGACCGTCGGCAGCACCTTCTGCGCCTCGGTCGTTGCCAGCACGAAGATCGTCCGCGGCGGCGGCTCCTCGAGCGTCTTCAGGAACGCGTTCCACGCCTGGGGCGAGAGCATGTGCGCCTCGTCGAGGATGTACACCTTGTGCCGCCCGGACACCGGCGCGTACGCCACCTTCTCCCGAAGGTCGCGGATGTCGTCGACCGAGTTGTTCGACGCCGCGTCCATCTCGATCACATCGAGCGAGGTGGCGTTGGCGATGGCCACGCACGAATCGCACTTCCCACACGGGCTTGTCGTCGGACCCTCGGCGCAGTTCAGGCAGGCGGCGAGGATCTTCGCCATGCTCGTCTTGCCGGTCCCGCGCGAACCCACGAACAAATAGGCGTGATGGACGTGGCCCTGCTCGACGGCGTTGCGCAAGGTCTGAACCACGTGCTCCTGACCGACTACGTCGGCGAACGTGCGGGGGCGGTGACGGCGGTAGAGCGAGGGACCGGTGGACACGGAGAGTCGAGTCTAGTGGTCGTCCCCGCGGGTACCGCGGGCCGCGTCGCCGTGCTAGAGCCGGCTGAGCGTGGCGGAGCTGACCACCGGCACCACGAGCATCGCGGCAGCGAGAATCGCGACCGCCGCCACGTCTGCGCTCAGCGAGACCGCCACGACGGCGGCGGCGACCAGGCCGCTCGCCAGACGCGAGCAATAGCTGAGGAGCCAATGCCGTTCCTGCCCCCTGCCGAATCGACGGCCAGCATGGCGCTGCTGCCACCACGGCTTGCAAGATGATCGAGCGGGGACACGTTGATCTGCGAAGGGATGACGCACGTGACGAAAGGCGAGAAAGCGATTATGAACGGCCTGATGATGGACGACTTTCAACTGTCGCTGACGGTCTTGGTCGAGCGTGCGGAGCGACTGAATTCGGGGGCACCCGTGGTCTCTCGTTGTCCTGACGGCTCCGTGCGTCGAACGACCCTCGGTGAATGCGCCCAGCGCGCCCGACGGCTCGCGGCCGGACTCGCCGACCTGGGCATCGCCGATGGCGACCGTGTCGCCACTCTGCTCTGGAACCAGTCCGAGCACCTCGAGCTGTACTTCGCGGTTCCGCTCATGGGAGCGGTGATCCATACGCTCAACCCGCGTCTGAGCCCAGACGATCTGAGCTTCATCGCTGCAGACGCCGAGGACCGCATCCTCGTGGTCGACGAGTCCCTGGTTCACGTTCTGGATTCCATCGAGTACGAGTTCGAGCACACCATCGTTGTGTCCGATTCCGGCTCTTCATCGGCTGGAACCATCCAGTATGAGTCACTCATCGCGGAGTCGGCGCCGATCAGTTGGCCGGCCATCGACGAGCGGCAGGCCGCCGCCATGTGTTACACGTCGGGGACGACAGGTCGCCCGAAGGGAGTCATCTATTCACATCGGGCGCTGGTTCTGCACTCGATCGTCTTTGCCCTTCCGGACGCGTTTGGGATCGCCTCCCGCGACGTGATCTTGCCGGCGGTCCCGATGTTCCACGTCAACGGCTGGAATCTGCCGTTCACGGCCGCCTTGACCGGCGCGGAGTTGGTGCTGCCCGGCCCGCGCCTGGATGCCGTCAGCTTGCTGGACCTGCTCGAGAGCGAGCGCGTGACATACACCGCCGGGGTGCCGACGGTGTGGATGGCGGTCCTGCAGGCGATGGACGCAGAGCCCGACAGATGGGATCTGAGCTCCCTTAAGCAGGTGAACCTCGGTGGCGCAGCGGTTCCGGCGAGCCTGATCGGGGGCTTCGAGCGTCACGGCTTGACCATCATCCAGGGTTGGGGCATGACGGAGACCTCGCCGCTCGGCACAGTGTCGAAGTTGCCCGCGGATCTGGAGAGCCTCGCCCCGAGCGATCAGTACGAATACCGCGCTCGCCAGGGGACTCCGATCCCGCTGATCGAGATCCGGGCTCGGGGCGATGATGGGGCGCTGATTCCCTGGAACGACCAGGCAATGGGAGAGCTCGAGATCCGCGGCCCGTGGGTCGCGGCCGCATACCACCGCGGGACGGGCAGCGACAAATTCACCGACGACGGCTGGTTCCGCACCGGCGACGTCGTCCGTATCAATGAGCGCGGATGCATGCGCATCTGCGATCGGGCCAAGGACCTCGTCAAGTCCGGCGGCGAATGGATCTCCTCGGTCGACCTCGAGAACCAGTTGATGGGTCATCAGGCCGTCGCGGAGGCCGCGGTGATCGCTATTCCGGACGAGAAATGGGGCGAACGGCCGCTGGCTGCGGTTGTTCTCCGGGACGGCATGCAGGCCAGCCCCGAAGAGCTCCGCGAGCACCTCGGCACCGATTTCGCCAAGTGGCAGCTGCCCGACCGGATCGAGTTCATCGCGGCGATTCCGCGCACAGCGACGGGCAAGTTCAAGAAGACCGCGCTCCGCGAGCAGTTCGTCGCAGCGGCCGCTTAGCGCACGCGCCCGTCGGCGCCAGACCATTGACTCCTGGTGCTGGGCCGGGGCCGCCCTTTCAGCCGATGCGACAAGGGTTGTTCCTGAACATGCGCCAACGGGTGTATTGGCGGCTCTTTCGCTCCGCTCGACGGGTTCACGGGCGGGGACCGCTACTCGTGGCGATCGGAGATAGCCACACAGACCCGACCTCCGGCTACACACTCCCGTGGCTGGTGTGGCTGCGGTGGGTGGGCCGCACTGGATACAAGACCCTGAATCTCGGCGTTTCCGGCGACACGACGGCCGATATGCGCGAACGCATCGGGCAGGCGCTGAGCGAAGGCAAGCCACACGTCGCGGCTTTGTTCGGTGGTGGAAACGACGCGCTCCGTGGCGTGGACCCCGCGGAGACCGAGCGGAACGTGGGCTTCATGGTGGACTGGCTACGGGACCACGGAGTCGACTACATCGTCGTCATCGGTCCGGGGGTATTCAATTGGGAACGAGACGCCGACTGGGCTCCGGCGGTCGAACAGGTGCGCGCGGTGCTGCGAGATGTTGCGGCACGGCGCGGCGCGACCTTCGTTGACCTAACCCGCTTCCACCGCGATCGGATCGAGCGCGGCAAGGACCCGGACTTCTCGCGCGTGCCGTATCGACAATCGCGATCGTGGCACGCGCGGGCCGGCGACCCGCATTTCAACGCGTACGGTCAGCGACTCATCGCAAAAGCCTTCCTCGCGTCAACCGCTGACTCGCGGCGGGCCTAGCGACCCGAGCCACGTGCGTGGAAGGCGGACCGTGCACCCTCCGTCGAAGCCGGTACCCGGGGCGCGGCCACCATATCGCGACTCCTGCTCGGTGCTCCCGCGGCGCCTGAAGGTGGCCGCTTAAGGCTGCTTCCTTCCGGACCTGACCTGGTTCACGGGTCTTCATCGCCAAGGGACCGAACGATCGACATCGCGCACAGGGCGCAGACCCCGGGGCCTGTGCCCCTCGGGAGGGGATTCAGCCCCGCTAGAGCGGATTGAGGGTACAGGGCACCGCTAGCGCCCCGCCTAGCACGGTCCAAGAAGGATCGTACCGCTCCCGGCGCGAAAAACGAGGCCGAGCACCGCGTTGTTCTGAGTGATGGCGGTCGCCGTGCGCGAGGCTCCCCCCGGCGCCGCTATCTTGCTGACGCAGCCAAGCGACCACTTCGGAGGCTCGATCAGACATGAAAATAGGGGTTGTAGGGCTCGGATACGTCGGGTTGCCGCTGGCCGTTGCGTTTGCCGAGGCCGGCGACGAGGTCGTCGCTCTTGACGTTGATCCGCTGAAGGTTTCCGCTGTCGCCGCCGGCGACTCCTACATCGAGGACATCCCGTCCGACCGCCTACAGGCGGTGGTGCCGAAGATCCGGGCGACCTATCGCTATGCGGACCTGGCGAAGGCCGATGCGGTCATGATCTGCGTCCCCACCCCGCTGACCGAGAACCGCGAGCCCGACCTGGGCCCGCTCGACGCCGCGGGTAAGTCGCTCGCCCAGGTGCTGCAGCCGGGCCAGCTGATCGTGCTCGAGTCGACGACCTATCCAGGCACCACGCGCGACCGCCTGATGCCTCTGCTCGAGTCCTCCGGTCTTCGCGTCGGCAGCGACATCAACCTCGCCTTCTCCCCCGAGCGCGTCGACCCCGGACGCACCGACTACACGCTCCGCAACACCCCCAAGGTGGTCGGCGGGATCACGCCGGCCTGCCTGGACCGTGCGGACGATCTGTACAGCCGCGTCTGCGATCACATCGTCAGGGTCTCGACCCCCGAGGCCGCTGAGCTCACCAAGCTGCTCGAGAACATCTTCCGCTCGGTCAACATCGCGCTCGTCAACGAGCTGGCGATGCTCGCCGAGCGCATGGGAATCGACATCTGGGAGGTCGTCGACGCCGCCGCGACCAAGCCTTACGGATTCATGCGCTTCGAGCCCGGGCCCGGAATGGGCGGCCACTGCCTCCCGGTCGACCCCTTCTACCTGACCTGGCGCGCCCGCGAGTTCCACATGTCCACCGAGTTCATCGAACTCGCCGGCAAGATCAACCAGTACATGCCCTACCACTGCGCTGAGCGGGTGGAGCAGGCACTCAATGATGTCTCCAAGCCGGTCAAGGGTTCGCGGATCCTGATCCTCGGCGCGAGCTACAAGGGCGGCGTCGGCGACATCCGCGAGTCCCCGGCGCTGAGGATCATCGAGGTTCTGGCCAGTCGCGGCGGAATCCTCAGCTATCACGACGATTACGTGCCGTCGCTCCCGATGCTCGGGCTCGAGAGCGTGCCACTGGACGACGCCGCCGTCACCGAGGCCGACGCCGTCGTCCTCGTCACGGCTCATCCCGGCATCGATCCCGCGTCCATCGCCGCCCGGAGCGTGCTGTTCGTGGACCTTCGAGGTGTGACCCGCGGCCTGCGGGTCGAGAACCTCGTTCGTTTGTAACGACCAGCTCGCCCCGGGCGAAGCGGGGTACCGCTCAGGACCGGGCGCCGCGGTCACGGCAGCGCTCCATGCGCCCGCCGGACTCGCTGACGGCAGGCGCGTAAAATCGCCCCAGACCGGGCGCGTAGCTCAGTGGGAGAGCGCTCGCTTCACACGCGAGAGGTCGCTGGTTCGAGCCCAGCCGTGCCCATCACGAAAGTCCCTGTAAATCAGCATCTTTTGCTGATCGAGTCGATTTCACTATTGGCACCTCTCGGGTGCTGGTCCGGCCCGAGGTGCAATTGGGGGTGCCATTGACCCACGAGCAGGCCTCGACGACGGGCTACTCGTCGGCGTCGTTCAGGCGCTCGATCGCGCGGTCGACCTCGCCCGCATCGAGCCTTGCGGAGCGCCGGTCGTCACTCTCGGCTCGGGTCCGCTGGCGACTCGGCGCGCGCTCGGCCGGCTCGTCGGCGAAGCGCATCAGCGTCCAGACGGCCTGCTCGTCGATGTAGCGGCGGGTCGCGACCTGCTGGTAGACCGAGAAGGTGAACGACGGGCTCGTGTGCCCGATCTGGGCGGCGATCCACTTGGGGTCGCGGCCGATCATGGCCGCGAACGTGGCCCATGTGCGACGAAGCGAATGTGGGGTGATCGGCGGCAGCGGCGCGAGTCCTTGTTCGGCCCGGGTCGCGCTTGCGCGTTCGACGTAGCGAGCGAGGATCCGGTCGCGGAAGCGGTCGGGGTCGCGCCGGCCGCCAGTGGCGGTGCCGAAGAAGTAGTCCGTCGGCCGCATCGACAGCTTGCGGCACTGTCGGTCCATCAGGTGCTCGAGGAGCTCGTCGCGCAGGTAAAGGGACACCTCGACTTCTCGCACGCCCGCCTCGGTCTTGGCGTCGGCGAGCTTGAAACGGCCGCGCTGTAGATCCACCTGGGCGACGCGGAGGTCCACCATCTCGCTGATCCGCAGGCCAGCGAGGCCGAGCGTGGCCATCATCGCACGCCGCCCGAGCCCCTTGAAGTCGCTACGTGCCTCCGCCACGAGCGCGCCGGCCGCCTCGAACAGCGCCATGTATTCGTCGACCTCGAGGAACGTGCGGTTCGGACGGGAGCGCTTCAGGAACCGGGCGGAGCGACCGCCGACTCGGACCGGGTTGCGGTCGATCAGCTCGTAGTCGAGCGCCTGCTGCAGGATCTGGCCGAGCAGGGTGATCATCGCGTTGATCGACGTGTTCGACAGCGGGCGGCGCTTGCGCTCGTACGTGCGACCGCGCTCTCGGTGACGGTCTCCTTCAGGACTCGTCCGCGCGCGGCCGCGGTGCGGATCGCCTCGGCCTGCTCGTGAAGCTCGTCGCGGAAGCGGTCGACGACGCGCGGGGTGATCTCGCTGAGGCGTAGCGGCCGAAGAACCGGTCGAGGTAGCCGAGCCGCCACTCATAGTCGTTGATCGTGTCCGCGTCGAGCCCGAGCTGCTTCGCACGCCACCATCGCCTGGTTGTCGCCGAATCCGGGGCTCGCGCGGCGGCAAGCACAATCGCCCATCTGCATAGGTAACGGCGGGCGACTTGGCTCCGGTCCTCGGGCTCCGAAGCGACAGCTGGTGCGCGGACGAGCTGCCGCTTGACGGCTGAAGCGGAAGTCTGGGATCGGTGGCCGCAACGCCGACATATCAGAAGTCTCGACGGCGGTTGGGCGCCTGAAGCTGGGGCGCGCGACGCGACGGCGGCGACTATCGTCGCGCTGGCATGGAAGATAGGAATCGCGCGGTTGGGCTGAGGGGGCGGTCGAGCGAGTGCGCCGAGCTGGATCGGGTTGTCGAGGATGTGCGTGAGGGGCGCAGCCGGGTGTTGGTGGTTCGCGGTGAGGCGGGGATCGGCAAGACGGTGCTGTTGGATTACCTGGCTGACTCGGCGTCTGGGTGTCAGGTGGCGCGGACGGCGGGCGTCGAGTCTGAGATGGAGCTTGCGTATGCCGGGTTGCATCAGTTTTGCGCGTCGATGTTGGGCGGGCTTGAGCGGCTGCCCGCACCACAACGTGAGGCGCTGGGTGTTGCGTTTGGCCTGCAGTCGGGCGCGGCCCCGGACCGTTTCATGGTTGGGCTGGCAGTCCTCGGTTTGCTTGCGGAGGCGGCCGAGCACATGCCGCAGGTGTGTTTGGTCGACGATGCCCAGTGGCTTGATCAGGCGTCGGCTCTGACGTTGGCCTTCGTCGCGCGTCGGCTGTTGGCCGAGCGCGTTGCGGTGGTGTTCGCGGTGCGCGAAGGCGGTGATGTCGGCAGGCTTGCGGGGCTCCCGGAATTGGTTGTGCGGGGCCTTTCGGACGGTGACGCCCGCGCGCTGCTTGATGCGGTGATGCACGGGCCGGTGGATGTGGGTGTGAGCAATCGGATCGTGGCCGAGACGGGTGGTAACCCGTTGGCGCTGATTGAGCTGCCGCGCGGTTTGACCCTGGAGCAGCTGGCTGGGGGGTTTGGTCTGCCGGACGCGACGCCGTTGGCCAGCGGGATCGAGCAGAGTTTCCATCAGCGCCTTGAGGCGTTGGGGCCCGATGTACGCCAGCTGCTTCTGCTGGCCGCCGCTGACCCGGTCGGTGACGTGACGCTGCTGTGGAGCGCGTCGGCGAGGTTGAGCATCGGGACGGAGGCGACTGACGAGGCCCAGGCTGCCGGTCTGATCAGGATCGGTTCGCGGGTCGAGTTTCGCCACCCGCTGTGCGCTCATCGATCTACCGGTCAGCGTCTGCCAGTGAGCGACGAGAGATCCACCGCACGTTGGCCGACGTCAGCGATGCGGCGGTTGATCCGGATCGCCGGGCGTGGCATCGGGCCCACGCTGCGGCTGGGCCTGACGAGCAGGTCGCGGCCGAGCTGGAGCTGTCGGCCGAGCGCGCGCGGGCGCGCGGGGGTGCCGCAGCCGCCGCTGCGTTTCTGGAACGCGCCACGGCGCTCACGCCAGAACCTGGCCGCCGCGCGCAGCGGGGACTGGCGGCGGCTACCGCCAAGCGCGATGCCGGCGCGCTGAACGCCGCCACGGCGCTGCTCGTCGCGGTCGAAAGCGGACCGCCGGATGCGCGGCGCGCCGCCGAGGTGTGGCGCCTGCGGGGTCATCTCGCGCTGGACCTGCAACGCGGCGCCGACGCGGCGCGGTACCTGCTCCGCGCGGCCCGGGCGCTCGAGCCACTGGACCTCCCGTTGGCCCGACACACCCATCTCGAGGCGCTCGGCGCCGCGATCTGGGCCGACGGCCTCGACGACACCGACGATCTCCTTCGCGACACGGCCCGCGCGGCACTCGCTGCACCGCCCGGGCCGGAGCCGTCGGGTCCGCCTGACCTCGTCCTTGAAGCGCTCGCGCTGCGCTTCACCGAAGGGTTCACTGCAGCGGCACCGGCACTGATCCGTGCGCTGGAGGCGCCTGCGGACAGAGTCGTTTGACGAAGCCGAGGGACGCTGGCTGTGGGCGTCGGGGAACAACGTCAGCGGCATCGTCGCGCAGGAGCTGTTCGACATCGACACGCGGTATGCGCTCGGGGTCGACCAGGTACAGGTGGCGCGTGATCTTGGGGCGTTCGTGCAGCTGCAGGTCGCGCTGCATTACCTGGCCCATATCAACCTGCCGGTAGGCGAGCTGGTCGCGGCTGCCGCCCAGATCGAAGAGAGCTCGTCGATTGCCGACGCGACCGGTAACCGACCGGTCGCATACACCGAGCTGGCGCTGGCCGCCTTCCGCGGCCGAGAAGCCGAGGCGTCAGCGCTCATCCGGAGCACCGTGGAGACCGCGAAAGCTAACGGCCAGGGCCGGATCGTCAGCTTCGCTACCTATGCCAGCGCGGTGCTCTACAACGGCATCGGCCGCTACGAGGCAGCTCGTGACGCCGCACGACGCGTCATCGAGCGCAACGTGATCGGCTATGACTCACTGGTTATCGCAGAGCTCGCCGAAGCGGCGTCACGAACTGGTGACACCGGCCTGCTCGAGCACGCCTTGGCCTGGATCCGCGAACGGACAGCCGCGACACCGACTGACTGGGCGACTGGGAATCGAGGCCCGGATCGACGCTCTCAGCAGCCAGGGCGCCGATGCCGAGCGCTTGTACCGCGAGTCGATCAGGCTGCTGGCCAAGACGCGCCTGCGCGCCGAGCTCGCCCGCGGACACCTGCTGTACGGCGAGTGGCTGCGACGCGAAGGACGCCGCGTCGATGCCCGAGAGCAGCTCGCCAACGCGCACGAGATGCTGACGGCGATGGGACTCGAGGGGTTCGCCCAGCGTGCCGCGCAGGAGCTGCTCGCAACCGGCGCGACCGCCCGCAAACGAACCGTCACCACGCGCGACCAGCTGACCACGCAAGAGGACCACATCGCCCGCCTCGCCGGCGAGGGCCTGTCAAACCCCGAGATCGGCGTCCAACTGTTCCTCAGCCCGCGCACCGTCGAGTGGCACCTGCGCAAGGTCTTCACCAAGCTCGGGATCAGCTCCCGCGTGCAGCTGCCCGAGGCCCTGGCACTGGTCGACAAAGACCCAACGCCCACCTGACGCCGACACGAACCAGGGCTCACTACCAGGGACTCACGGGTGCGAGGGAGACGGCCGCTGCACAACAGTCTGGTTCGCAGAGGTCATCCGGTCTCGGCTGTCCCCAACCACACAGGAGTGCACGTATGCCCGATTCATCCGCAGGACCCACCGTAGTCCTCGTCCACGGGGCGTTCGCCGACGCCGGCAGCTGGGCGCCCGTCACCGAGCGGCTGATCGCCGCCGACGTGCCCGTCACGGCGATCGTCAACCCGCTACGCGGCGTCGCCGCCGACGCCGCGTACGTCGCGAGCTTCATCAACCAGATCAACGGACCCGTCCTCGCCGTCGGTCACTCCTACGGCGGGATGATCATCACCAACGCCGTCCCGCAGACCACCAACGTGACCGGCCTGGTCTACGTCGCCGCATTCGCGCCCGACGAAGGAGAAACGCTCGCCGGGATCGTCGGACGCTCCACAGACAGCGTTCTGACGACCGCCGTGCTCGAGTACCAATACCCCACCGGCCACGGCGACGAGACCGCCACCGAGCTGATCATCGACCCCGCCAAGTTCCGCGACGTGTTCACCGCCGACCTACCCCAACTCCAGTCCGACGTCTACGGACTCTCCCAGCGGCCAATCGCCGCCGGCGCCCTCGGCGAGGAAACCACCAAGGTCGCCTGGAAGGACCTACCGACCTGGGCCGCCGTCGGCACCGCCGACCGCGCAGCTGGCTCCGACGTGGTGCGATCCATGGCCCAACGCGCCGACGCGACAATCACCGAAATCGAAGGATCTCACGTCATCATGATCTCCCAGCCCGACGCCGTCACCGACGTCATCCTGACCGCACGCAACGCCGTCAGCTAAACGCAGCACCCGACGAACACCGCCCAGCACCGGACCGGGTAACGTCCGATCCCCCGCGCCGTAGTGCTGGGCGGTCCCATGTACGACGTCGCCCCGGCTCCATCACGGCACGGGCCCCAGCTTGGCGCTTCTCCTGTCACGCACGAGGAGCCCGCTCGCGGCGGTTCTGGAGCGGCGGTGTGGCCTCTGCTCTCGGGACAAACCCAGCCATTGGTACGGCAGCGGGCATCATCCATCACCGCCGGTGATCGCGGCGCTCGCCGAAACCAGGGCGCGAGAGGAGGTGCTCAAGACCCGCATGTGTGCGTATGCAGAGTCTGTCAGGCCCGATCTTGGCGAGACCAGCGCCGAGGCGCATTCCTTGTCCGGTCCTTCCCTCCTGCCGCTGCCGGTCGTGCGGGGGAGCGGCAGTCAAATCGAGAGTGCCCCCAGAGGCGACAGACGAGAAGTCTCGCTAGCGAGTACAGCCAACTCCAGGTCCGGCCACCGACTCCAGATCCGGCCAGCTCGCTGACGGAGGGGATATGCTCCGGGCGTTAGGGCGGTCTGTTCGGAGGAGGGATAGTTGATGGCGATCACCGGCGCGGGTGTGAAGGAGGCGGTGGGCCCGCCCCGGTCTGACGACGGCCGGTTGGCGCGAGGGGTTCTCAACGACTGGGATATCGCGGCCCTCACGTTGGCCGACATGGCGCCGGCGATGAGTTTCTACTTCTCGTTCGCGACGATCGTGGCCACTGCCGGGATCGCCGCGCCGTTGACGGTGATCGCTGGGATGATCGCGATCGCGCTGCTGGGCAACACGATCAGCCAGTTCTCGCGCTCGCGGCCGTCGACCGGCTCGTTCGTGACTTTCATCGGCAGCGCGTTCGGTGGCTACAGCGCGGTGGTGACGGCGGTGGTGCTGGGCATTGGATACATCATCGCGGTCGCCGCGGTGGTGGTGATCTCCGGCGGCCTGCTCGAGACGATCCTCCAGCACTACCTGAGCATCACGGTCCCGTGGCAGGCGAGCAGCGCGGTGCTGTCAATCGCCGCGTTTGCGCTGATCGTGAGCGGGGCCAAGCCGTCGACCAGGGTCGCGGCCGGCCTGTTCGTGTTCCAGGTCGCGCTGCTGATGACGGTCGCGATCGCGCTGTTGATCCAGCACTCCGGCTATATCAACGCATCGCCGTTTGATCCGTCTAACCTGCATCGCGGGTTCTCGGGCCTGGCGCTGGGCTTCCCGCTCGCGATCTATCTGTTCGTGGGCTGGGAGAACTCGGCGGCGCTTGCCGAGGAGCACCGCGACCCGCGCAGGGGCGTCACGCGAGCCGTGTTCTCGAGCATCGCCGTCGTCGGTGCGCTCTACGTGTTTCTCTCTTACGCGACGGTGGTCGGCTTCAACAACAACGCCGCGGCGCTGACTGCCGCCTCGGTTCCGTTCCTCACGGCGGCCGGTGGGATCGGCAGCGGACTGTTGTTCGTCGCGTACCTGGCGGGCTTTACCTCGATCTGCTCCTGCCTGATCGCGGCGACTAACTCGCAGGCGAGAATCATGTTTAACTCCGGCCGTGAGGGCCTGCTGCCGTCGGTCTTCGCGCGACTGACACGCACCCGCCGCACACCGTGGGTGGCCTTCTTGGTGTATCTCGTGCTGGCCCTGGGGCTGTGCTACGTGTTCGGCTGGAACACGCCGCCGGTGACCTTCTTCGGCGAGATCGCGACGCTGGGCACAATTCTGATCGCGCTCACCTACCTGGTCGCCAACCTGGCGCTGCCGGTCTACTACCGCCGCTTCGAGCGCCAGAGCTTCTCGGTCGTTAAGCACCTGGTGCTGCCGCTCCTGGGCGCGGCGGCGATCGGCTACCCGCTCTATGAGCTGGTCAAGCCGGGACAGCCCGCGCCGTTTGACCACTACCCCGCGATCGCGGCCGGCGTCGTGGTTGTGGCGCTGATCTGGGGCGCGATCGTCTACGCGCGCGACCGAACGATCGGGGAACGAGTCGGCTCGATCGTCGCTGACGCCGACTGACGGCATCACTGCGCTGGTCTGAGCCATCCCAGGGCGCCTCCGCTCCGCGCTCCAACGCTGAGCGTGCTCCACCCAGCTAGTCGGTCAAGTCGAAGCGGCAGTCACGACGCAGCTGCTGTCTGGGCGACGAACCAGGTGCCGATGAACGAGGCGAGCTGCATAGCGTAGAGTAGGCAGAGCCGCAATTCTGAACGCCACCGCGTCCGCCCTAGATTGGCAGCACATCGTCGCGCCACCGCGTGAGAAAGCCTCGCCGCCGGCGCGAAGCTCGCGCTACATCCGGGGACGAGCACGCGGCTCGCGGCCGGCCCTACGTGGCTTGGCGAACGGCACTCCGGAATTGGTCGGATTTAGCGACCGGGTCCGAGTGCTCGATTAGAAATGCTGCGCGGCGTCGGCAAGACCCTTCTGAACGTCCTCGGGAGTCATGACGGGGAGAAGGTCAATCGACGCGCCGACGGTCATGAAGAACGGCTCGGCGATCGCTGGGATCTGCGACGGCTCCTTCATATCGAAGAAGATCAAGCCGGTCCGCTTACCGTCAATGGCCGTGAAATAGGCGGCCTCTGGCTTGATCTGCCCCATCACGCGTTCAAGCATCTGTCCGAAGGAACCGTCTCTGATGGCGCGGTTTCCGGCCTCCACATCCATCTGCATCTTCAGCAGCATCCGCATTCTCATTCCTCTCTCGTGGCAGCGTCTTATGGCAACCCTAAACGATCGGCGATGCGCGTGTGCGATCGTGTGGCGGCTGACAGGGCCGCCACGCTCTGCCGCTGGCGAGCTATGTGGGACGCGGGCCGGGAGACGGCTGCTCCTCCCTGGATGCGGCGCGGGATCCGCCCAGGCCGCGTGACCCACTGTGTCCTGTTGGGGAAACGCGCGTCGCCAGGATCGGCGCCCAGATCGTGGCCGCTTCGCACGAATACCGATCACCTGACCGATCCAGGCAACGTGGCTGCTCCCGGCGGCGAGCGGGAGTCTGGCGCCGCGGCTCTCAGCGGCGACCGTCGGGAGTGCTGGAATGGGTCGGTGAGTAACGAGGTGAGAGGGGAGGCGATGCCAGCGCGGGTGGAGGCGGTGTGGGCGGCCTCCGGGGCACTTACCGTTGCGCTCTTCGCGTCCGGGCTGCTGTTCGGTGACCTGCTCGCGACGACGAACTTTCCGGCGCTGAACGCGACGGCGCACCAGCTGCGCGAGTACTTCCTGCGCAACGTCTCGGAAGTGCGGGCGCTGAGCTTCTTCCATCTGCTCGCGGCTGCCGCGCTCGCGGCATTCGCGTCATACCTATACGCAAGGCTGCGAGCCGCTGGCGCCCGCGTGGCCGCGCTCGCGCTCGCTGGCGGGATCATCGGCGCGGCGTTCCTGGCGCTGTCCGCGCTCTGCTACCGGGCGCTCGCGGAGCGCTCGGTGGCGAGTGACCCGGCGCTGGCTCATGCGCTGGTCGTTCTCTCATACCTCGCCGGCGGCCCGGCGATCGGGGTGCCGCTCGCTCTGACCGCCGGCGCGTTCGCGGCCGCGATCCGGGGCGACCGGACCTTCCCCGGATGGCTGTGGTGGCTGAGCATCGTCGCGGTGGTGCTCGGGGCCGCGAGCGCCATCACGATGCTCGGGCCGACAGACAACAGCTCGCTTGTCTACGGCGTGCTGCTGCTAGCGGCGGTAGTGCTTTTCGCGTGGCTGGTGGCGAGCAGCTTGGTGCTGGTCAGGCGCGCAGTTCGGCCCCAGTGATCGAGCCGCACACGTTACGAGCCGGGATCTAACGAGACGAGAGGTCTGATTCCGCTTCGAGCGCCTACCGGCCACGAAAGTCGTCCGCAGCGCAACGGCTGGTATTGGTGCGAAGCGGCCAGCACGCCGGCGTGACCCGAGTAGGCGTGATGCAGCCGTCGGCCATTGGTGCCGCTGACGGCTGCTGACAGACGACCGCGGGCTCGCGGCGTCGCGCCTCCCGACGGACGCAACGGCAGAAGCGTCGCGGCGACCTAGCCGCTCCCGGTTCACAGGCGGCCAAGCGCCAACCCGCGTTCGTATGTCAACGGCATTGACGCCCGAACGCTCAGGCGCCGCCGAAGGCGTCCGCGACGGCCGCCGCCCAGCTCGCGTACAGATCGATGACAGTGGACGGCGCGGGCCATTCTCCGGCATGTAGTCGTTTGAGCGCCTCGGCGCCGCGCCGGCGCGCGTGGGTGCGCGACCAGTCGTAGGACGACGGCGCAGCGCCGTAGCGCGCTCGCCATGCGCGCATCGCTTCGCGAACCCGTTCCCGGGTCCACTCCCGCGCAATCGCGCCGGGATGGCAGCGTTTGCAATACGCGTAGGCGTCGCCCTTGCCGTTCCGGGGCGCGGTGGGCGCCCCGCAGCCGCGACACACTCCCCGGTAGCGCGCCTTGACCGCGCGTGCCTTATCGCCGGTTGGATCGTAGAGATACGCCTTGATGGTTGCTCTGCGCGTCCCAGCCGACGAGCGATCTCGGCGATCGACAGACCCTCCTGGTCTCGGTAGTGGCGGGCGAGTTGCGCCGCGCGGCGCCGTTCCGTGACCCGCTCGAGCATGAGCACCCCAAGCCTACCGGCGGTGCTGGACAGCCAGCCGAGCGCAGAACAACGTCCGTCGGGGAAGGACGTCTCCTCGTGACGCCGCGGCGGGCGGGTGACTCCGGAGCTCGCGACCTCCTGGCTCGGCCTCCCGTTCCCAGCTGGGCCAGCACCGGTTCCTTTCCGTACGGAGCATCTGCTTGGCGTCGTGGTCAACTGGCCCTCGGTGGGCCTGACCGATGATTTTTGCGCGCCGTGCTGGTCTGTACGCCGAATGCCGCTCATGGGAGGCTGACGCCATGCGGAAACTGACCTTTGGCATGAATCTGAGCCTGGACGGCTACATCGCCGCGCCCGGCGACGACCTCGGCTGGAGCGTGCCGAGCGACGAACTGTTCCAGTGGTGGTCCGACCGGGTGGGGGCGACAGGCCTGGCGCTGTACGGGCGCAAGCTGTGGGAGACGATGAGCTCCCACTGGCCGACCGCCGACCAGCAGCCTGGCGTCACGCCGGCGGAGATCGAGTTCGCCCGCCGTTGGCGGGACATGCCGAAGGTGGTGTTCTCCTCGACGATCAGCACGGTGGACTGGAACACCCGTCTGGTCACCGGCGACGCGGTCACCGAGATCACCAGTCTCAAGGCCGAGGACGGCGGTCCCATGGACATCGGCGGTGCCACACTCGCCGCGGCGGCCATGCGGGCCGGGCTGATCGACGAGTACGCGATCGTCACCCATCCGGTCCTGGTGGGCGGCGGCACGCCGTTCTTCACGGCCCTGGACAACTGGGTGAACCTGAGCCTGGTGGAGACCCGGACGTTTCCCGACGGCGTGGTGCTGACCAGGTACGAGACCAGGCGCTGAGTGCCCGACGTCGGATCAGCGCGGGCTTCGGGCCACCCAAGGATCTCGTGGCGCTGTGTTCCGAGGCGATCGTGACGTCCCTGCCGGATCCTGTTCTTCACCGCAGACGATCCGTCCGGATAGGGATCCGCTTACGGCATTCCGCGCCCCGCGCTCTCTCATGAATGCGGGCGTCCTAAGGCGGTGCCGACGAGGTGCTCGCTTGGCGACGACCCACGGAAGCGCCACTTGGCCGGACGCGTTGCGTCCCGTGCATAGGCACAATGAGGGCGCGCGTGAGCTGCCGATCGGATGGAGGTCGAGCACCATCGCTGTCGCCTTTAGGCAAAAGGAGAGTCGCCCGCGTCGATGGTTTCCTGACGGTCGCCGGAGCATCGACTGGCTGCATCGCGCGGGCGATCTGCATGAGGAGCGTTCCAGGCAGCTCGTCGAGGGCTGAGCGACTTACCTGGATGGGCCCAACCCGTAAGCGTGGCAAATATTTGTTGACACAGGCCTTGCGGACGCCTTGCGCATGAGTTACCATCACGCGCTGCACCAAATGGCAACAGCAATGTCAAACCTCCGCAACACATCGAACTTCCTCCCCGAACCGACGGCGTCGGTCAAGCCGTGCCGGCATAGCTCCGATCTGGAGCGCCAGTACGACGCCGGATTCGCCCTTTCCGCGAGGTGTGCTCGCTAGACCTAGCGTAGACACCACCGCAGGTGAAGGGCGACCCAATGGGTCGCCTTCTTTGTTTCCGAAGGCAAATCAACCACTACCAACCAGAAGGTGATGCTCAGCTTGAAAAGTTCCAATCCCACTTGAGGCCCCGCCTGAGAGAGAAAGGTCCCTCCACGATGTGCCGCTGGTTTTCGCGTGTGTAAGTACGTGTTACTTTCGCGCGCCCAAGGTACAGTGACACCGTGTGAGCACCGGGCTCCAACACCCCTCCACGTAGGACGCCGTGCCCCGAGCCGGCGATCCAGGGTCGAAGGGTAGGTGAGTGGCGTAGACAACTTCGTTGGCGATGAAGCTGACGATTCATTCGTGACCGAAGCGCGCCGCATGTGCGTCGAGCTCCCCGGCGGGGGCTGGACAGACACGCGATCGTTTGCGACGTCGACGGCGGGTAGCTCAGTTGGCAGAGCGCCTCTCTGAATGAGGAGGAGGCCGCCGGTTCGAGCCCGGCTCCGCCCATTCACGTGACCGTAGCTCAGCCGGTAGAGCGCTCGCTTGAAACGCGGGGCGTCGCAGGTTCGACCCCTGCCGGTCACATCATCATCACGGCTCCGTAGCTCAACACACGGCAGAGCTCCCGGCTCTTAACCGGGAGGGTGCAGGTTCGACGCCTGCCGGGGCCACATCCGGGAAGGACTGCCATACGGCGCGGTATCCCGTCCCGAAAACGGGTCGGCCCTTTCGGGCCCTGGGGGTTCGAGTCCCTCTCCTTCCGCCTCTCCTTCCGCCTCAAGGAGGCATGGCCGAGCTGGAAAGGCAGCGCGTTGCTAACGCGCAGGCGGCCACCACCGCTCGCAGGTTCGAGTCCTGCTGCCTCCGCCTGTCCAAGTCCGGCGTGGTCGAGTTGGCAAGACGCGCTGGTTGTTACCCGCGAGATCGCAGGTTCGATCCCTGCAGCCGGAGCCTTGCACGCCCTCGTGGTCGAAGCGGTGATGACGCCGGGCCCTCAACCCGGAGGCTGCGGGTTCGAGTCCCGCCGAGGGTGCTTCTGTCTATGACGATGTGCTGGTCGACCTCGCGGTAAGGGGTTGAGTCCGGTCCCGCGAGGGAGAAGGCGAGGAAGTAGACCCGGCCGCCCACCAGCGTCGCGGTCGATCCCGGCGACGGGTTGACGTTCGTCTTCTGGCTGTGGGGGAGCTGGCCACCCCACCGGCCCTGGAAGCCGGAGATCGCAGGTTCGACTCCTGCCAGCCAGACCTGAGCGCGGTAGAGGAGCGGCTGTCCTCGCGAGCCTCATGAGCTCGAGACCGTGGGTTCGAATCCCACCCGCGCGACTTTCATTGGGGGCGTAGCTCAGACGGCCAGAGCGCTCGCTTGTCAGGCGAGAGGCCGCCGGTTCGAGCCCGGCTGTCCCCGCTGTGGCCGTGGTATAGAGGCGAATACTCCGGGTCGTGATCCCGGCGACGCCGGTTCGAGTCCGGCCGGCCACCCTTCAAGCGGACGCTGAGCATCGGCGAGCTCACCGGCCTGTAACGCCAACGCCTCTGGCTGTGGTGGTTCGAGTCCACCCGTCCGCACCACCTTGGGGATGAAGCTCACCTGGGAGAGCGCCTCGCTTGCACCGAGGAGGATCGGGTTCGACTCCCGGCATCTCCACTGCTCCGCTGGGCTGCCGCTCGTCGGGTGACGGCTCCGCCATACTTCTTCCCGCGCCGCCGGAAGCGCGAGATCACACGCCTCAGCCTGCTCCCGATCTCCTGGCTGGCATCAGCGGCGATCTTGCCGACCGTGTCGTCGGTCTTGATGATCCCGAGATCCTCGTCCGTCGCGCGCGTGGGACCCCCGCGGGCGACTTTCTCGGCGGCCTCCGCGCGGTAGCCCGCGCGTCGGGCCTTGACGGCGTCGATCTCCGCCTGCAGGCGGGCGACGTGGTCGTCGGGATCTGGCCCGGCAGGGGTTACGTCGGCGTCGTCGGTCATGGGACGCATTCCACCATCTCCGGCCGTGCCGGTCACGAATGCGCGCGGATCCGCCGCACGGCCACGCACCTGCCTGGCGTCGCGATCGGCACGCGCCACTCCATTTCCCGCCTCCGTAGTGTCAGCGGCAAGCACGCGCCCGTCGTACGGCCGAGGTGCGGGTTCAAATCCTGCCGGAGGCTCCTCCCCCACGCCCGTAGCTCAGTGGACAGAGCGCTGCCCCGCGACGGCAGCGGCCGCTGGTTCGACTCCAGCCGGGCGTACTCGTTGGTCATCTCGCGGACGTAGCTCAGACGGCAGAGCACCGGGCTCCCACCCCGGCGAGGCCGTTCGATCCGGGTCGTCCGCTCTCTGAAGGCCCGTGGTGTAACACAGCGAGCATGGCGAGCCCTGACCTCGTCGGTCCGGGTGCGAATCCTGGCGGGCCTGCTCCTCAAAGGCCGGTGGTGTAACAGCAGCACCGCGCGCTCCAACCTCGCTGGTCCGGGTGCGAATCCTGGCCGGCCTGTCCTTCATCTTGTTCGTCGCGGGCCGGAGCGGCTCGGTTATCTATGGGCAGAACGGCCTCGGCCGTGCGGTTCGATTCCGCGCATCCGACTGCACCCCACGACCGCGACGAAGATCCTCGCTGCTGCGGGCCGGAGCGGCTCCGGTTATCGCCTGTTAAGCGGACGGTCGCAGGTTCGAATCCTGTCCGGAGCGCTCGCGCTCCGGTAGCTCAGCGGTAGAGCAGTCACTGCCGGTCTGCACCACCACGACCGCAGCAGCAACCTTGTGATCCAGCCCGCGGGCCGGAGCATCGACGGTTATCGGTAAGAGCACCCGGCGCGTGCGTCGGGAGGTCGGCGTGTTCAAGTCGCGCCCGGAGCACCTCGCTCCGTAGCTCAGTGCAGTTCTCGCCGTCGGGCACCACCACGACCGCGGTCTTGTCGACTTCGACTGTGGGCCGGAGCGGCACCGGTTATCGCCTCAGGAGCGAGAGGGCGGGTCCTTCCGGGCTGCGCGCTCGTCTGGAGAGGGGCTTGGCGGCCCCACCCGCTTCGGCGGGCTCCGTCCGGTCTGCACACCACGACCACAGCCTTGCCTACACCAACCACCAGCACCCCAGAAAGGAGGTGTGAGATGTCGTATCTGAAGCGCCACGGCACGCAGCGGGTGCCGCAGTGGGCGCCGATCTCCGGGTCGGGCCAGGTGCCCAACTCCGCGGGCGGGTTCGCCTGGGAGGTCGATGATTGGGCCCGGCTGCGCCGCTTCCTGATCCTCGGCTCGGAGGGCGGCAGCTACTACGCGACCGAGTGGACGCTCACGCGCGAGAACGCCCACGCGGTCGAGCGCTGCATCGGCGAGGACGGCGCACGTGCGGTCGCGGAGATCGCGCGGGTCAGCGAGGAGGGCCGGGCGCCGAAGAACGACCCGGCGCTGTTCGCGCTCGCGATGGCCGCGGGTCTCGGCGATGAGGCGGCGCGCCAGGCTGCGCTCGAGGCGCTGCCGCGAGTGGCTCGCACGGGCACGCACCTGTTCCAGTTCGTCACGTTCGTGGAGCAGTTCCGTGGCTGGGGCCGCTCCCTGCGACGTGCGGTCGGCGGCTGGTACGCCGGACGGCCTGTGGATGCGGTCGCCTACCAGGCGGTCAAGTACCGCCAGCGCGACGGCGTGACCCACCGCGACGTTCTGCGGCTCGCGCACCCTGCCGGCAAGGTGTCGGCGGGTAACCCGTCGCTCGAGGTCTCGGCGGAGCACGCGGCGCTGTTCGAGTGGATCGTCCGTGGCACCGCCTCGGATGACCTGCCGCGCATCGTCGACGGCTTCGTCGCAGCCCAGGCAGCCGAGACGTCGAAGCTGGCAGCCGCACTCGTGCGCGAGTACCGGCTGCCGCGCGAGGCGATCAAGCCCGAGCACCTCACCTCCCCGGAGGTGTGGGCGGCGCTGCTGGACGACATGCCGATGACGGCGCTGATCCGGAACCTGGCGACGATGACCCGCGTCGGCGTGATCGCGCCGGGGTCGGAGGGCACGGCCACGGTGGTCGCGCAGCTCGGCGACGGCGAGCGGATCCGGAAGGCTCGGGTCCACCCGATCGCCGTGCTTGCGGCGCTTCGCACGTACGGCGCCGGTCGCGGTGCCCGCGGCCGAGGCGAGTGGAACCCGGTCCGGGAGATCGTCGACGCGCTCGACGCCGCGTTCTACACGGCGTTCGGGAACGTCGAGCCGACCGGCAAGCGGCTGCTGCTCGCGCTCGACGTGTCGGGCTCGATGGTCGGCGGCCAGGTCGCCGGCGTGCCGGGGCTGACACCACGGGACGCATCGGCGGCGCTCGCGCTCGTGACCGCGGCGACGGAGTCGCGCTACGAGATCGTCGGCTTCTTCGCCAGCCCGCGCGGGTTCAGCAAGCGCGGTATGGGCCGGTTCGCCGGCCGTACCGACGGTCTGACGCCACTGGCGATCTCGCCGCGCCAGCGGCTCGACGACGCGGTCAAGACGGTCTCGGGCCTGCCGTTCGGCGGCACGGACTGCGCGCTGCCGATGCTCTACGCGCAGGCGATGGAGCGGGAGATCGACACGTTCGTGATCTACACCGACTCGGAGACCTGGGCGGGCGACATCCACCCGGTCCAGGCTCTGCGCGACTACCGGCACGCGTCGGGTATCGACGCGCGGCTGGTCGTCGTCGGGATGGTCTCGAACGGGTTCTCGATCGCCGATCCGGCAGACGCCGGGATGCTCGACGTCGTCGGGTTCGACACCGCGACGCCGCAGCTGATCGCCGACTTCGCCCGCGGAACGCTCTGAACAACTCGGAGCGCCGCGTCGGGCGATGAGGAGACGCGCCGCCGCCTGACGGTCCGGGCGGCGGCGCCACTGCGCGCGGGCGTGGCGAAACCAGGCAGACGCACCGGCCCCAGACGCCGGCGGGCTCACGCCCATGAGGGTTCGACTCCCTCCGCCCGCATCCACCTCGACGACCAGAAGGAGGCACCACCGATAGCCACCAACAAGCACACGGACCACGAGCTGTCCTTTCGAGCCGATGAGCAAGCGGCGTACGGGCTTCCCGTCCGAGACGCGCGTTAAGCGCGGTGATCGGACCATCAGGGGTGGGGAGGTCGAGCTGCTCGAGCGGCTCGGCAACAACGACCCATGCCCATGTGGATCCGGCAGGCGCTTTCAAGAACTGCTGTCGTAACGGCGGCCGCTTTTGACGGCGCCGGCCGCCACGACTACTACCGCGAGCGCTGACCGCGCTCGCCTACCCCGGAGGGACGTGCGCCCTCCGGAACTCGCCTTCGTAGCTCAGAGGAAGAGCGCCGGGCTTCGAACCCGGAGGCAGAGGTTCGACTCCTCTCGGGGGCTCTCGACGACACCGTGGCCGAGTGGTGAGGCGCGCGCCTGCAAAGCGCGTCGACGGCGGTTCGAATCCGCCCGGTGTCTTGCTGGTGCCGACAACATCAATAAAGGAGGATGAGCGCAGTGAAGATCAAGACGTTCGGCCCCGTCGATGAGCGGAGCCTGAAGCAGCTCGAGCGCTGCATGGACGCCGGCGACGCCGAGTTCGGTGTCCTGTGCGCCGACCACCACCCTGGCTACAGCCAGCCGATCGGCGGCGCGGTCGCCTACGAGGGCTACGTCTCCCCCTCGGGTGTCGGCTACGACATCGGCTGTGGCAACAAGGCCGCCTGCACCGAGCTGACCCGAGCCGACCTCGACGCGCTCGGCGGCGTGGGGCGGATCATGGGCGAGATCACGCGCCGGATCTCGTTCGGGATGGGCGTCCCGGCGCAGGAGCGCACCGATCACCCGGTGCTCGACAAGATCGCGGCGGCTGAGTTCGAGCCGCAGCGTAAGCTCGCGCAGAACGCGACCAACCAGCTCGGGACGGTCGGATCCGGCAACCACTACGTCAACCTGATGGAGGACGAGCAGGGCCGGATCTGGGTCGGGGTCCACTTCGGCTCCCGCGGCTTCGGTCACAAGACCGCGTCGGGTTTCCTCGCGCTCGCGCAGGGACTCGCCGTTCGACGCAACGCGCGACGGAGGGCGAGATGGACTCGCCGCCGGTGCTGTTCGAGATCGCCACCGAGCTCGGCGACGCATACATCCAGGCGATGGAGCTCGCCGGCGAGTACGCGTACGCCGGTCGCGACGTGGTCGTCGCCAAGGTCCTCGAGATCCTCGGTGCCGACGCGATCCACGAGGTGCACAACCACCACAACTTCGCCTGGCGCGAGGAGCACGGTGGCCGCACCTACTGGGTGATCCGCAAGGGCTGCACCCCGGCCCGACCGGGCCAGGAGGGGTTCGTCGGCGGCTCGATGGGCGACGAGTCGGTGATCCTCGAGGGCGTCGAGTCCGCCGAGGCCGAGGAGTCGCTGTTCTCCACCGTTCACGGAGCCGGCCGCGTCATGAGCCGCACGCAGGCGGCGGGCAAGGTTCGCCGGCGCAAGCGCTGGGCCTGCGCCCACCGCGACTGCGACCGGGTGTTCGAGATCGACGGGATCAGCGCGAACAACCCCGCCCCCAAGCGGGGCGTGTGCCCGGAGCACCCCGACTCGCGCCTGATGAAGGTGTGGGTCGAGGAGCAGCTCAAGCCGGGAAAGGTCGACTGGCCCGCGGTCCAGGCACGCCTCCACGAACAGGGCATCGTCCTGGTCGGCGGCGGCGCCGACGAGGCGCCCGAGGTCTACAAGCGCCTGCCGGAGGTGCTCGCCGCGCACGCCGGCTCGATCCGCGTCAAGCACACGCTGCGCCCGCTCGGCGTGGCGATGGCCGGACGCGACGTGTACGACCCGTACAAGGACTGACGGGCCGCCGGCTGGCGGCCCCTCGGCCGTTCCGGCGCCGCGAAGAACCGAGCGACACAGGAAGTACCTAAGTTCACAGATCCCTGTGAACTTTCGGCTGGCTGGTTCCGGACGAGCTCTCGGGCAGCGTGTCGTCTAGTTCGCCTCAACCACGCTTCTGTCACCTCAGAAGCGTCTGGCGTTCGGTGAACAGGTGCTGCCACATCCGCACCGAGGCGCTGACGGCGCGGTGCCGATCGAACTTCTTGATGCCGGCGAGAGCTTTGTCGTGATGGCCGGAGAGCTGCGAGCCGTCCCAGGTGAACAGGTAGGTCGGGGTGATCTGAACCGGCCCACTGATCGTCGAGGTCGCGGATCGTCAGCTCGGCTGCGTCGTGGCGGTAGCCGGTGAAGTGCCGGTCCTCGTCGGCGGAGAACCGCGCCTGGACGACGGTCCGCGGCTTTGCCTTGGTCCACACGTACTCGACGTCCTGCTCGGGCTCGCGATGCCGGAAGTAGCGACCTTCTTGAAAGCGTGCCAGCGGAGTTCCTCGTGGCGGGCGACGAGCGCGCGGACGACGAGCTCCTTGAGGATGTTGACGTCGCCGAAATCGGCGTCCTTCAAGCTGGATCCATAAGCAGCGCATTTGCAGGAACTTCAGCGCCGATCGGGTTGAGTGCACTGTCGCTTCACACGCGAGAAGTCGCTGGTTCGAGCCCAGCCGTGCCCATCATCTGGATTGTCACCCCCACTCGCAACCCCGATTTGGCCATAACGGGCGAGGGCGTTCCGGTCGCGTCCTCCGGCGACGCCGCCTGCTCCTCGCCCGCGTCGCGCGGCGCCACCGCCTCGTCGCGTGCAATCGGCTCGTCGCGGGTTGCAGCCGGCTCCTCGCGGGTCGCGACGATGAGCGGCCGCCGACCGACTCGCTGATCTGACCGCGCTGAGCGATCGAGTTCGCCGGCGACTGTGAGCAGCTCGGCGAGCTCATGGGCTTCGAGGAACAGACGAGTCGGTCGAGCTGCCTTGAGCCGCCGTCGCTTGCCGCGCGCTGGGTTGCTCGCGAGCAACCCGTGCTCGACGGCGGTGTCAAGGCTGTTCGCCAGGAACACGAGGGTCTTGTTGATCGACTCGTTGCTCTGTCGTGTAGCGCAGGTGGGCGTCCTCGACGAGCTTGACCATCTGCCAATAGGCGATGAGATCTCGCTCGGGGTCCGTCGTGTTAGCGAAGAAGCGGCGGGCAATTGTCAGCTCACTCCGATGGGGCCCCGCCGCCTGCTCCGCGATCCAGGCCCGGTCGATCCGCCTTTGGGCAATCAAACCGATTGCCGACTCGATGTCGGAGCCGCTGCAATCACCGAGTCGCTTGAACACGCCGCGACCGATCTCGAGCGACTCCTCTGGGTTGACCTCGCCCATCGCCACATGATCTTGTCGCACTCAAACCGATTCGGCAAAACCGCCGGCATGACGACCGCCGCGCGCGCGGATGACTGACCGCCGCGCCCAAACGGACCCGCTTCCGGTCAACCGCCCACCGCGAGGTTGATCCTTCGGAGCCCCGCAACGCACCGATCCGAGGGCGCGGGCGAGTCTTCGACCAGTCATCGGCGAGCTGCTCGACGATCCTCAACCCCCAGCCGCCGTGAGCGCCGGGCTCTGGACCAGGCGCAAGCACAACGTTCCCCTCGTCGGCGACCTCAATCCGCACCGTGTCTGCTTCGACGTCGATCCGGAGCGAGATCGCTCCGACGCCGTGCAGCACGGCGTTGGTGACTAGCTCCGACACCACAAGAACGGCGTCTTGTCGCTGCTGAGAGTCGAGTGAGGGGGTGTGGCCGTTCACGAGCCGGCGAGCGCTGGCCTTGTCAGAGGCCGCGAGCAACACACGGAGGCCGCTCATATCGATGAATTCGAGCTCGTCGAGGTCGAGCAGTACCGCTCGCGATGCCTCCGCAGCCGTTCGCCCACCGTCGGCGCGCCGGACAAATCGAGCACGCCGCGCAGACGCACGCGGACCCTCCCGCCGTCACGCACCTCGATGACCTCCAACAAAGGAATCTTCATCCCTCACTCGCATGCTCGTTCCGTTTAGGGCTTACGCGGTCGAACGAGGCGGAGACCCGGAACTTCTGTCGCGGGAACAACGAGCCGAGGCGGCGAGCGAAAGCGCTCCAGCACCCACCGTACTCCTCCAGCCACCAAACACGACCCTCAACTTCGGATGAACCAGCGCCGCCCGGCAAGCACGACCGCGCCGGCGTCGCCCCCTATACATGCACAGAGGGCTCATCCCGCTCGGCGACGCGGACCCGATCGCTGCTGCTCCGCGCGCGGAGTCGCCGAGGAAGGCAGGCGAAGGCCTCGAGCGGCCGATGCTCGAAATAGGCGCCGCGGCGAGCATCGCGGAGGCGATCGTGCCTGCCCCCATGGTGTCCGTACTTGGCGAGCCCGGCGACGAGCAGCGAGTTGTCGGAGGCCAGACGGTCCCCGTGCGGTAGCCGAGTGAGGTGTATCCCGCCCGCGGGTGGCGAGGGTCCGGACTCCCCGGCCGGAGCACAGATATCTGCCGACCGCCAGGACTCTCGCTGAGCATGAGCACGCACTAGCGGCGCGACGGACCCGCCGAGGAGCCGTGTTGGTGGCTGTCTCGATCACTGGCCCGTTTCTCGGCACGGCGGTCAGCCACGGGCCCCCGCGGACAATTCGGGAGGCCATGGCTGACCCGAACCGCTCATTGTGGGACCCAAGCGAGCTGCCTCGCGGCCGACGATGCCGGCCGCCGCCTCAACGAAGGGAGCAGCTTTCATCAGTCGGCCGCTCGCGGATGCCCGAGGGGAGTCCGAGCAGATATTTTTCTCCGCTCGCGCGAACGCTGCGAATCGGAGTACAGTCGTGAGTGAGCTGGCCCTGCGGCCTCGATACTCACCCCGCGCCCTCATGCCACCGACGACGCGCTTGCGTCACGAGGCGGGAGGCGTGGGTTACTGGTTTTGACTGCGGGGTCGGCCTATTGTTCTGGGGCGTAAGCTACCGGCCCCGGGCTTCCTCACCTGGTGGAACGCGCCGCGGGTTCTTCCTTGCGCGCGTACCGACAGCGGCACTGGAGGGCGTGAAGGTATGACGCGGGCGGAACACGATCCAGCGACACGGCGCGGCGCCTTGCGATCGCAGGCCGCGGCAGGTCTGTGGTGAGACCGGATCGAACCCCGGTCACGAAGACTGCGGCAGCTTCGAGAGTGACGCACGGCGGGAGGCAGATTGCATGCACGGCTTGAGTTCGCGGGCCGAGCGCGAACGTGACGAGATGTCAGCGGCGGATCTCAGGGAGCTTGAAGAGGTCAAGGGGCTGATCGACCGCGGGCAGCGATTGGGCGTGCTCACGTACGCTGAGATCGCGGCCGCGACGGCCGAGCTCGGGCTCGAGCCCACCGAGGTCGAGGAGTTACACGGTGTGTTTGAGCGCTCAGAGATCGAGCTGATCGAGGAGATCGATCCGGCCACCGCGGCAGCCCTGATCGGCGTCGAGCGCGGGCCTGAGAAGGGCGCCCGCCGCAAGGGTCAGCTGAACCTTGAGCCGGAAGCGACGACGGACGGTCTGCAGCTGTTCCTGAAGGGCATCGGCAAGGTGCCGCTGCTGACCGCCCAGGAGGAGGTTGTGCTTGCCAAGCGGATCGAGCGCGGCTCGTTCGAGGCGAAGCAGAGGATGGTCGAGGCGAACCTGCGGCTGGTGGTCTCGATCGCCAAGCGGTACCGCAACCAGGGGCTGCCGTTTCTCGACCTGATCCAGGAGGGGACGCTCGGTCTCGTTCGTGCAACCGAGAAGTACGACTACCGCAGGGGATTCAAGTTCTCGACGTACGCCACATGGTGGATCCGGCAGGCGGTCGCGCGTGCCCTCGCGGACAAGGCACGGACAATCCGGATCCCGGTCCACATTGTCGAGAAGCTCAACCGGATCGGGCGCGCGGAGCGCAAGCTGGTGACCGGGCTGGGCCGCGAACCGACCGACGAGGAGATCGCCGACGTCACCGGGCTCGAACCTTTCGAGGTCGAAGCGATCCGGCGCTCTGCGCAGGCGCCGATCTCGCTCGCGACGCCCGTCGGTGAGGAGCAGTCTGCGTTCGGTGACCTGATCGCCGACGAGCAAGCTGACTCGCCCTACGAGCGAGCCGTGGAGATCCTCACCAACCAGGCCCTGCGCGAGGCGCTCGAGAATCTCTCCTACCGAGAGCGCCGCGTGCTCGAGCTGCGCTACGGCCTCGGCGATCAGCACCCGCGCACGCTCGCGGAGGTCGCCCGCGCGTTCAACCTGACCCGCGAACGCATCCGCCAGATCGAAAACCAATCGCTCAAGAAGCTGCAAGCGCTTGAGCAGACCCAGCAACTGCGCCACGACAACGGGGCCGCTTCCGGCCATCGGACGCGGCCCCCCAAGCGCCGCTCGTAAGGGTCAGAAGCGAAGCGACGCTGATCGCAAAGATCGCTGACGTGAGTCCTGCATGCCCGAGCCGGCTCGGTCCTCCGCTATCCGGCTAGGCGACCGAGTGGGCTGGCTTGGCTCGGGCCCATCCATTGTCGGCGGCCGAGGCGAAAACCGAAGAATCGCTCGGCGAGGACCGCGAGGAATACAAGTCCGCCGGAGATGACCGCCTGGACAACGGACAGCCGAACCAGCGAGAGCGCACCAATGTGAAGGATCCACGCCACGACCGCTCCCACCCAGCCGATCGTCCACCACTTAGAGGCAAACAGGCCACGGGCGCCGCGAAGCGGGTGGCGGCCGTCGACCGGTGGGGCGGCCACCGCGCCCCGGTGACGCAGCAGAAAGCCCGCATTGGTGGGTCGCGGTCGGAGTGCACCCGGATACGCGTCGAGTACGCCCATCGGCTGGCCGAGACGCGCACATGGGTACAGTCGAGAGGCTGTCCCCACCGCTCGGTGTCTCGCTCTCGCATTCGTCCTGTGGCCAGTTTTCGTAGGGAGCGATCAGGAGTGCATGTCAGATGACGAAGCAAAGTCACGAAACCGGACCGGGACGATCTACGGCGGACGCGGCACTCATCGCGCTCAAGAACGAGATCGCGCAGCGGTACGAGCAGGCAGACAGGGAGACCCGTAAGCAGCGCGCGCGCGCGCGAGCGGAAGCAGACTCGACGGCGTCAAAACGGGGAGCTGCGTTAGCGCGGTCGCTTCGCATCAGCTGCTCTGCTGCTGAGTCGCTAGGCTTGGCGTACGGGTCGAGCATGAGCCTCGGCCAAAGCAGTGCCCCGCGTTTTCGCAGTCGTTGCCTCGTTGCACCCTCCGCGTTTCGCAGCGCACATACCCAGGAGGGATTAACGATGGCCACAGGAACCGTGAAGTGGTTCAGCGACGACAAGGGCTTTGGATTCATTACGCCCGATGACGCCGGCAAGGATCTGTTCGTGCACCAGACCGCGATCCAAGGCAACGGCTTCAGGTCGCTCGCCGAGGGCGCGAAGGTGAGCTACGACGCCGAGCAGGGCCAGAAAGGCCCAGCGGCGGCGAACGTCCGGGCGCTCTAGTCTCGGGCAACAGCCAAACGAGCAGGAGGGCGCGCACGCGCCCTCCTGTTGTTCTCGTCTTGCGCCGCAGAAGCCCGCAACGCGGGCCTGGCTCAAAGCCGCGGCGCCATCGCGCTCAGCAGGACCTGCAGGCATATTCCCGAGTTCGGTGTGGGCGAATGGGCTCCTCGGGCCTCACCCGTTGGTTTGCTCGTCATCGCCGCGCTCTACACCCTGAAAAGGATGGACGCACATGGGCTCGACCGGCAAGAAGAAGACCACGATGGCAAAGCTGGCTCGCGAGAGCAGACTCCGCGAGCGTCGCCTGGACAAGGAGGCCCGCAAGGAGGCGAGAAAGCTGGCCGCGGCACATCGGCCGGTCCCAGCGGACACCCCCCGATCGGCAGCCGGCAATAGGCCGGCCACCCCGCTACCGGCGGCTGGACCTCGGGCCGGTTGCTCGATCGAGTAGCTAAGAGCCGAGAGCCCGGAGACATACACGAGCCCTTGGCTGGCTTCGCGAGTGTGGATGATGACCATCGGGTTCCTCGCCTCAGCGTAGTCGGGCGTAGGCGGCATTTCAGGCCGACCCGGAAATCCTGCCCGCGCGATCAGGTGGCCCGCAGCCCTGTCACCGGCTGGCGGAATGGGAGAACTGGCACGGACCTGCCGTCATACCCTGTTGCAGGTGCTACCGTGTCGGGCACGGGCGCCTTCGTTGCCCGTGAGGTTCTTCTCGGCCGACGCAGCGAATCTCCTCCTGAGTCTGACCGCGCCGGCCCAGGAAGGAGTCGCATGTCATTCCACCACTCCAACGGGGAATTGTCTGTCGCGATCATGCTCGCGGTCGACGGCGTGGACGGCGCCCGCATTGCTCTGCTCGGTCGTATCCCCGGAGGCCGGGTGGTCCAGTGAAGACGCTGCGTGAGAAGGCCGAAGAGAAGCGCCAGGCCAAGCTTGATCTGATCCACGAGCAGGTGCAGAACGGGACGCTCGTGATCCGTCCCATGACTCCTGAGGAGCGCCGGCGCTACCCGCCCGGGAACGCGCCGCCCAGGCGGTCGTGGAGACGATGATAATGGGGGATCGTGAGGGGCTGATTACACGAATCCGCCAGGTCCGCCGCTCGGCTGCGGGCGCAGGCGGATCGGACCGACGCTCGACCGTCGATACACCTGATGATCGTGTGCCTGTACTCGAAGCGCGTGTCGCGCACCTGGAGCGGCTCGTAGAGGGGCTCCAGGACTCCGTACACCGGGAATCCGAGCGGCATGCAAAGCTAATCGCCGACCTCCAAGAGCAGATCCAGCCCAGCGCGATGGGCGCAGCCCTCGCGGACGATGCTCGCAGCCGCGGTCTCTAGCTCGACACTCATCCCGGGTGTGGGCAGCGATCCACGTGTCGTCGAGGGCGCGCTTACCGTGACATGAGCGGGGTGATCGAGCTCGAGATGGGCCGTCGGCTCACCACCCGTCAAATCCTGAGGCTGTGAACGCGACAGGGAAGCGTGGACTGCATCACCGAGGTCGGCCGCTCCGATCCGCTGCGAGACGGTACCGTCGTGGCGATCTTCGATACGGGGTCCGGCCAGCCGTTCGTCGTGTGGTGGCAGGCGAACACTGGAGGGCATGTCGGCGTGCGTGAGCTTCTCGGCTGCAATGCGCATCCGGTGTTGGAGTTCGACTCGTGAGCTGGCGCCGCGAAGTCGAGCTGACACAGGTGGTCCTAGTGCGATTGCCGCGACCGCGGGGCCCTGCTGCGCGCGAGGCGATAGGGGGGCGTGCAACCGAGCCCTCGCCTACGGTCTTGCGAGAACCCGCTCGCGTCCGCTCCCGGCAATCTCACGGTCGATCTGCGCTGCTCCCAGGCCGCCGCTTGCCAGCTCCGCGCTCGCGTTGGGCAATCAGCGCCTCGCGTTCGCGGACGATCCGTTCTCGTTCGGCGGCTACGCGTTCGCGTTCGACTCCTCGAGGTCGAGCAGAACCGGCTCGCCACGCTCGCGAAGCATCCGCAGCCGTTCGCCCACCGTCGGCGCGCCGGACAAATCGAGCACGCCGCGCAGACGCACGCGGACCCTCCCGCCATCACGCACCTCGATGACCTCCAACAAAGGAATCTTCATCCCTCACTCGCATGCTCGTTCCGTTTAGGGCTTACGCGGTCGAACGAGGCGGAGACCCGGAACTTCTGTCGCGGGAACAATGAGCCGAGGCGGCGAGCGAAAGCGCTCCAGCACCCACCTGCTCCTCCAGCCACCAAACACGACCCTCAACTTCGGATGAACCAGCGCCGCCCGGCAAGCACGGCCGCGCTGGCGTCGCCCCCCTATACATGCACAGAGGGCTCATCTTGCTCGGCGACGCGGACCCGATCGCTGCTGCTCCGCGCGCGGACAGCCAGACGCTTCATTCATCATTCGAATTCCGGAGCGCCCGGGACGACGCCCGATTCTGCTCAGCTCTGCCTGGGCGGCGTCGTCGTTGGCAGTGGCGAGTTCCCCCGACGCCAGACAGCGCGAGCACAGCGTTGTGGTGCTACGCGCGAGACAGCTCCAGCTCGAACCACACGAGCCCAGGCTGGCTGCCTCACGCCGAGGCGACCGGATCCAAAATCCTGAGGCAACTGAAGCCGGACGAGCATCAACTGATGGTTGATCAGATCGCCGTCGATACTGGACTGATCGTCGGACGAGATGCGGCACCGTTGACCTCGCGGCCGATCGAAACGGCTCCGGAGTCAGGCTCAGCGGTAGTCGGTCCGATCGGACCCATGCCTCTCACTACTCCTGGACGGTCATGAATGCGCTCGTGACTGTCACAGTTGCGCGCCGGACGCAGAGGACACAACGGACCAGGCACCGGGGTGCGCCCGCCGCTTCCGGTCAGCATCAGCAGCGCTGGTCGCAGGGGTGGGGTTACCGTCGGCGCGTGCGGCGGCGGCGGTCGAGGCCGTCGAGGATGAGGTCAAGCCCCCAGGCGAACTCGACGTTGTTGTCGTATCCGGACTCGGGCAGCTTCGTTGCGATCTCGGCGAGGTATGGGTAGTCGTCGAGCGCGCCGATCGCTTGGGCTCGTCTTTGCGCGGCTTTTCCGGCGTCGCCGGGTGTCTGGAACCCGAGTGTCTTCTCCTGCAGCGCGAACCCGTATATGTAGGCGTCTTGGACCGAGTAGGCGTGGATCGCGTTCTGGAACGAGAAGCCCGCTTCGCGTAGGCAGCCCATTACGGCGTTGTGGTTTCGCAGGTTGGCGGGCCCGGGGTTCCGCGTTTCCATCAGCCCGATCGCCCAGCTGTGGCGCTTGAGCGCGTCGCGCGCGGAGATCGCCCGGCGTCGCATGGCCGAGCGCCAGTCGTCGTCGTTCGCCGGGGACTCGATCTCGCCGAACACGATGTCGACCATGCCATCGAGGAGCTCATCCTTGTTCGCCACGTGCTTGTAGAGCGCCATCGGCACCACGCCGAGCTCTTGCGCGAGCCGGCGCATGCTGAACCCGTCAAGCCCGTCCTCGTCGGCGAGGGCTACGGCGGCCTGGAGCACGAGCGGTCTGCTCAGGCGGGCGCGGCCAGTGTTCGTCTTTTCGGTCATCGCGCTTGACAAGTGTACGGCGTACACCTATAGTCTCAGCAGAGTGTACGCCGTACACCTGACAGAGAGTGGACGATCATGGAAAGTTCAGGACAAATACCCGCGCCATTGCGGGGCGGCGGGATGCCGCCGAGCGATGGCCCCGGCTACCCGCTGACCTTCTCGGTCGACTATCCCGACCGCAGCCTCAACCGCCTAACCACCGCCCTTCGCATCTTCACGATCATCCCGATCGCGATCCTCGCCGCAGCAATCGAGGGCGGCAGCTTCGGCGCCAGCGCCGGAGGCAGCGGCGCCCGCTACGCCGGCGGAGGCATCGGGATCCTCGTCATCCCCGTGCTGCTGATGCTGCTGTTCCGCAAGAAGTACCCGCGCTGGTGGTATGACTGGAACCTGCAGCTGACCCGCTTCACCAACCGGATCGCCGTCTACTTCGCGCTGATGGACGACCGCTACCCCTCCACCGACGAGCAACAGGCCGTCCACCTGGACTTCCCCTACCCCGACGCCGAACACGACCTCAGCCGCGGTCTGCCGATCGTCAAGTGGCTGCTCGCGATCCCCCACTACATCGTGCTGTTCTTCCTCACGATCGGCGCATTGCTCGCCGCCATTCTCGCCTGGTTCGCGATCCTCTTCACCGGCCGCTACCCCCGGTCGCTGTTCGACTACATCGAGGGCGTGATCCGCTGGCACAACCGCGTCGCGGCCTACGCCTTCCTACTGATCACCGACCGCTACCCCCCATTCAGCCTGCAGGCCTAAGGGACTGTCCGAGGGGACGGTCAAGCCAATGTCGTTGCGTCTTGTCCGTCGGTGCGCTCGGGTTCTATGGTGAAGATTTCCGTGGCGACGTCGCGGTTGATGTCAAACCCGCTGACATGAGCGATGGTTCGTCTCCCGAGCGCGCCCTCGACGATCGATCGTAACTGGTCTTCAGCGGCAGTGGTGAGGACAGCCGGTGCTCGCGCAACCGCGCCTCCTCGCCGAGGGCAGCGAGGTTGCGCTCTTGCACGGTCATGGTGTCCTCGAGCACCACGACGAGCGTGTCGCTCCCGCGAACAGTGCGCGGGTCTTGGTGGGCCCGCGGCCGAGTAGTTGCTTGTATGCACGGACCATCGCGTTCGCGATCTCGAGCGTCGGCGCACCCGTCGGCTCGCGCGCCGGCGCGGTCTGAATCGCTTTCGGCTGCCCATTCCCGTTCGCTTGGCGTTCGTGCACAGGTTGGCTGCGGTTCCGAACAGCCGTGGCTAGCGCATCTGGTCTCACACGATTCCCGGCCAGTGCTCGATCGTGGGTCTCGACCCGCCCAGCCTCGGCGGCCGACAGTCGACGCCACCAAGTTCGGGCGTGGCCGTCCGGGACACGCTCCCCGCGCGGCAGCGCGTCGCGTCGCTCGTTCCGGTCCGAGCGCCAGCGAGACGGTGATGACGACCAGCTATGACCACAGTAGTCCTGTCAGTGTTTCGCCCTTCGGTGTGTTGGGGAGGGTGGGATGGCCTCGTCGGGACGCGGTGCGTGCTATTGGATAGCGCGGTGTTGGACCGGCGAGGTCAGCGTTACCGTCGCTATGGGTCTGGGTGTAAGGTCGGATCGGCAAGGGGCCGGCTCCGCGCTCAGGGGGCGAGCTCGATGTCATACGGTCGGTGCGGGAGTTGCGAGTTGCGACGGTCGGGGTTGCCGGCGCCGTTAGTGGAGGGCGTGAATTGAGCTGTTCGATCGTGCCGGTGATCTCGAAGAGTTGCTGGACGGCGTGTCGTCCGGAGACGATCGCGGAGCTGCCACTCCTCGCCCTAGCGCGCTCGTGTGCTGAGACCAGCAGGTGCAGGCCGGTGGAGTCGATGAACTCGACCCCGCAAAGGTCGATCACGACCCGAGCGAAGCCGGCTTCGATCAGGTCGTCAAGCTCGCTCTGGAGCTGCCCGACGGTCGCGATGTCTAGCTCGCCCGCGGGAATGAGCTTGACCGCGTCGCGCTGCGGCTCGACATCGATCCAGAAGTCAATCGGCGTGCCACCCGGGGACGGCTCCCAATGCTCGTTCATGACCCCTCACTTTGCGAAGACGGTGGTTTTGCCCGGGGTGCGGTGAGCGGCCCGCCGCGGGGACAGAGAGGGAGGTGGTAGCGGCGGGCCGCTCCGGGCGGGCGGACAGTGGGATACAGCGGGTCGGGCAGGACATCAAGCCGCACGGCGACCTCAACGGGCGAGTCCGTCGCGGTCGCTGCCAAGAGACCCCCGGTAATCGCACCCGGGTTGCGGTCAATCGTGAAGGCCAAGACGAGCGCGAAGCGGCCGAATACCTCGGGATCCCGCTCGGCCTGATCCAGGCCGCAGTCGCCTACTACGGGGCCTATCGGGACGAGATCGACGAGTGGATCGAGCTCAACGCGCGTGAGAGCAAGGCCGCGCACGAGGCCTGGCTCGCGGGGCAACAAGCGCTCAAGCGTTGAAGCTGCTGCTCGACGAGATGTTCTCGCCCCTCGTCGCTGCCGAACTGCGAGCACGCGGGCACCATGCGGTTGCGATAAAAGAGCGCGAGGATTGGCAATCGCTCTCTGATCCGGAGGTCGTCGCGCTCGCACGGACGGAGCATCGGGCCGTCGTGACCGCCAACCTCCGCGACTTCCGGCCGCTTCACGCCCAACTCGTCGCACCCGGTGGCGAAGGTCATGCCGGCATGGTGTTCGTTCCGGCCAGCTTCCGGCCCACCAGAGCCGCCACTGGTCAGATTGTCGCCGCACTCGAGGCTCGGCTCGCCGCATACCCGGGCAACGAGGAGCTGGCGAACGGCGAGACCTGGATCTGAGCCGGCGCCGGAAGCCAAATGCGGCCCGAAAAGCCTGCAGATCGCGTCGCGGGAATGGGAACCGCTACGAGGGCGTTGAGGGTGCCACGACCGGTGCGCTCAGCGCGGCCGACTCGGCCGCAACCGTCGCGCGCAGCTCGTCGAACGCCGGTGGATCCGCGAGCGCCATCCGGTATGCGCCGAGGCGCCGGGCCGCGTTGATCGCGACGATCCCGATGAGGCGTCCGTCGCGCTCGCCGGCGTATATGACCCGCGAGCGGTCGGGGGTGGACTCGAGGAGCTCGAGACGCTCGGCTCGCCCGGGCAGGCCGAGGGACTGGATCTTCGCGTCGTACTGATCTGACCAGAAATACGGCGGCGCGTCGTAGGGCTTGCGCTGACCCGGCGCCAGCAGGACGTTGCGTCCGGCGAGTTGTCCTTGCTCGGCGGCGACGGTCCAGTGCTCGATGCGCAGCGCCTCGCCGTCGGCCAGCGGGTGCGGCCATGAGGCGATGTCGCCGGCGCCGAGGATGTCCGGATCGCCGGCGGTTGTCAACGTCGCGTCGCACGCCAGACCGGGATCGGCCTGCAGCCCGCTGCCGGCGAGCCACTCGGTGTTGGGGACCGCGCCGAGGCCGACGACCACCACATCGGCCGCGACCACCGAGCCGTCGGCGAGCTCGACCGCCTCGACGCGGCCGTCGCCGACCAGCGCGGCGACCCCGCTGCCCAGACGCAGGTCGACGCCGTTCGACCGGTGCAGGTCGGCGCACCACTGGCCGAGCTCGGGCCCGAGCGGCAGCATCGGCGTATCGGCGATGTCGATCAGCGTCACGTCGAGGCCCTCCTTGCGGGCGGTCTGGGCGACCTCGCAGCCGATGAACCCCGCCCCGACGATCGCGACCCGCGGCCGCTCGTCGAACGCGGCTCGCAGCGCGAGTGAGTCGTCGACTGTGCGGAGAACGTGAACGCCCTCGAGCTCGGCGCCGACCCCCGGCCAGCGGCGTGGGCGCGACCCGGTGGCCAGGATCAGCCGGTCGTAGGCGACCTCGTCGCCGTTGGCCAGAACGATCCGCCGGCGCTCGCGGTCGAGGCTCGCCGCCGACATGCCCAGGCGCCATTCGGCATCGAGCGTGTCGCAGGCGAGGTGAACCTGATCGGGCGAGTACTCGCCCGCCAGCAGCTCCTTCGACAGCGGCGGCCGCGTGTAGGGCAGATGGCGCTCCTCGCCCGCCACCACGAGCTCGCCGTCGAACCCGGCTTTGCGCGCGGCCTGCGCGGCTCGCAGCCCCGCCAGCGAAGCTCCAACGATGACCAGCCGGGATATGCTCAAATCAGACCTCCGGGAGAGTTGCCAAACTGAAGTCAATTCGGTAGCTTAACGACCGGCGGATCACTCTGTCAACGCGAAATGACCGATAGCTCTCCCCTGCGTGTCGCGATCGTCGGCGCTGGGCCGAGCGGCTTCTATGCCGCCGGCCAGCTGCTGGCCGTCGCCGAGCCGCAGTTCGCGGTCGATCTCTACGACCGCCTGCCGACGCCGTATGGGCTCGTCCGGTCGGGCGTGGCTCCGGACCATCCGAAGATCAAGTCGGTCACCCGGGCCTACGACAAGACCACCGAGCACGAGCGCTTCCGCTTCTTCGGCCATGTCGAGCTCGGCACCGACATCGGTCGTGAGCACCTGCTCGAGCACTACCACGTCGTGCTTTACACGATCGGCACCGCGACCGATAAGCGCCTGAACATCCCGGGCGAAGACCTCCGCGGCTCGCACCCTGCGACCGAGTTCGTCGCCTGGTACAACGGCCATCCGGACCACTCGGGCCTAGAGGTCGATCTTCAGGCCAGCCAGGCGGTCGTGGTCGGGGCGGGCAACGTCGCGATCGATGTCGCCCGGATGCTCGCGCTGGCGCCGTCCGAGCTCGAGATCACCGACACCGCCGACCATGCGATCGAGGTGCTCAGCAACAGCGGCGTCAAGGAGATCACGATCCTCGCCCGCCGGGGCCCGCTCCAGGCCGCGTTCACGAACCCCGAGCTGCTCGAGATGGGTGAGCTCGAGCGCGGCGACGTCGAAGTCATCGGCGCCGAGCTCGACGAGCTCTCGGCGGTCGCGCTCGCAGCGGCCGACAAGACCCGCAGGCGCAACGTCGAGATCATCCAGGACTACGCCGCGCGGCCGAAGACCGGGAAGCCGGTCACGGTCCGCTTCCGGTTCCTCGCCTCCCCGGTCGAGCTGATCGGCGACGTGGACGGGCATGTACGCGCCGTGAGGATCGAGAACAACGCGATCGCCGCGCGCGACGATGGATCGCTCGCCGCCCGCGGCACCGGGACGTTCGAGGAGATCCCGGCCCAGCTCGTGTTCCGCTCGATCGGCTACACGGGAGTCCCGGTCGCGAACATCCCGTTCGACGAGCGGCGCGGCCTGATCCGCAACGAGGGCGGGCGGGTCATCGACGTCGACGGCACGCCCCAGCTCGGCGAGTACGTGTCGGGCTGGATCAAGCGGGGCCCGTCGGGCGTGATCGGCACCAACAAGAAGGATTCCCAGGACACCGTCGACAAGATCCTCGAGGACGCCGCCGCCGGCCGCCTCAACGCTCCGACCGCCGGCGACATCGAGGCGATGATCGCGACGCACTGCGAGCACGCGGTCACATGGGAGGGCTGGCAGGCGATCAACGCGATCGAGACCGCCGCCGGCGAGGCATCGACTCCCGGACGGCCGCGGGTCAAACTCACCGAATGGGCCGCGCTGCGCGAAGCGGCCAAGAGCGCCCTTACAGACCAAGCTCGCCACTGATCAGGCGGCGAGCCGGTCACAACCGTCCGGTGAGCGCCTCCGTCAGTCGATCAGGCTGATCGCGCTCTCGGGGCAGGTGCCCTCGACCTCTTCGGCGAGCTCGCGCAGGTCGTCGGGAATGTCGATTGGGTCACCGCCGCTGATCGTCACATAGCCCTCGTCGTCGCTGCTCAACAGCTGCGGGGCGAGCGTGTAACAGCGTCCGTGACCCTGACATGCGGTACTGATCTGCAGCTTCACGACTTTACCTCCCACCGCAGCGGCAGGGTGCTCAGTGACATCATCGCGCCACCGCCTCGCTCGAACAGCTGTGCGCCGGTGGAGAGCTCGAAGTCCGGGATCACCTTGAGCCACTCATCCACGGCGATCGCCATCTCGCGGCGGGCCAGGTGCATCCCGAGGCAGCGGTGCGGGCCGCTCGCGAAACCGAAGTGGTTGTTCTTCTTGCGGTCGATGACGAACTCGTCGGCGTCCTCCCAATGCCTCGGGTCGCGGTTGGCCCCGGATACGAGCCCGTACACCATGTCGCCCTTCTTCAGCTGCACGCCATGGAACTCGACGTCGCGGGTGACCTTGCGCCCGTCGCCGAAGATGATCGTGTAGTAACGAAGGGTCTCCTCGACTGCGAGCGGGATGATCTCGGGGTCTTCGATCAGCCTCCGGCGGTGCTCCGGATGCTGGGCCAGGTGGTGGAACATGTACGCGAGCTCCGCGCGAGTCGTGTCGAGCCCGGCGAGCGTGAGCACGGTGCACATGTCGAGCAGGACCTCGTCGTCGAGGGGCTGATCGTCGAACGTCGACTCGAGCAGGTACGAGAACAGGTCGCCCTCCCGGTGCCCCTGGCGGCGACGATCCTCGAGTTGCTCGGTCCAGAACACGCGCATCTCACCGAGCGCGGTGGCCATCCCCGCGGCGCCCTCGGGGTCACCGCCGAAGCCGCCGAAGAACGCGTCTACCCAACCCACGAACACGTCGGTGTAGGAGATCGGGACCCCGATCACGGTCAGGAAGGCGGCGGTCGGGAAGCGCAGCGCGAACTCCTCGAAGAAGTCGCACTCGCCCTTGGGCACGATCGGCTCGATGAAGGCCCGGCACGTCTCCCTGATCATCGGCGCCGCGGCCTCCATCGCCTTGGGCGAGAACCACGGGTTCAGGATGCGGCGGTACTTGATGTGGTCGGGCGCGTCGACCTGGGTCGGCACGAACCGGTAGATGGGATCCGGCTCCCACGGCGTGATCGACGCGCTGGAGAAGATCTCCGGGGTCTTGTAGATGTCGTTGACGGCCTCATGCCGCGTGAACACCCAGTAGCCGCCGTCGGCGTACTTGTTGTAGAAGTGCGGACAGCTCTCGCGTAGCTCGTTGGCCAGCGCCCAGTAGGCGCCCATATCCCGCGTCTTGGAGAAGTCGTGGTGCATCACGGGGCAGCCCGTGACCTCGTCTCCGTGTCGCTCCGCGATGACGCTCGATTCCATGTCTGATTTACCTTTCTCGTACCGATGGTTTCAGGCGCCGCCGTGGGAAGCGGCCAGCGCCGGCGGGATGCTGGCGGTGACTCGTCCCGCGATATCGCGCCCCGCGAGGTATCCGAAGACCATGGCCGGTCCGAGCGTGCCCCCCGCGCCCCCGTAGGTCATCCCGAGCGGCGAGGACATCGCGTTCCCGGCGGCGTACAGGCCGGGGATGACGTCGCCGTCGACGTGGAGCACCCGCGCATGGGTGTCGGTCAACGGCCCGCCCTTCGTCCCGAGTGCCCCGCTGAACACCTGGATCGCGTAGTACGGGGCAGTCTCGAGCGGGCCGAGCGACGCCCTCGGTGTCCCGTCGCGGAGCGTCGGATCGCCCCACCACTGGTCCTGCGCGCTCCAGCCCCGCTTCCAGTCGGGGTCATGGTTATCGCGGGCGTTGGCGTTGAAGCGCTCGACGGTCTGCTCGAGGGCATCGCCGTCGATCCCGAGCTTCTCGCCGAGGCCCTTGACCGTGTCCGACGACGTGATCCAATCCGTCCGCGCCTTCTCGGTTCCGCCGAGGCCGCCGGCGAACCCGTACTTATCGAGCCAGGTCTGATCGAAGACGAGCCAGCACGGCAGGTTGCGGTACACACCCATGATCGTGTCCTGCTCGTGGAACGCCGCCCCGAATGCGTTGTAGTTGGCCGCCTCATTCGTGAACCGCTTCGCCTCGCGGTTGACCATGATCGCGCCCGGGAGCGTGCGCTCGTAGGTCAGGAGCTGCTGCCCCGTGGGCACGATGTCCGTCGGCAGCTCGATCATCGGCATCCACCACGCCTCGCGCATGTTCCCGAGCATCGCGCCGATGCGCATGGCCATCTTCAGGCCGTCGCCCTCGTTCGTCTCGACCGCGACGGTGTGGGTGCACGGCCCGCGCAGGAACGCACGCTTGAGGTCGGCGTTGCGTTCGAACCCGCCGGTCGCGATGACCACGTTCGGGGCGCGCACCTCCTTGCGGCCCTCGGGCGTCTCGAATACGACGCCGGCGACCTGACCGTCCTCCATGATGAGCTCGACGCCACGATGCTCGGTCTGGGGCTCGACGCCGCGGTCGAGACAGGCCTTGAGCAGCCGGCCGCCGAGCGCGAGCCCCATGCCGCGCTCGTCGTTGTCGGCCCGGCGCTGCATCTCCTCGGGGGTGAGCTCCTCCGGGATCGCCTGGCCGAGCGTCGTCTCGCCGATCGTCAGGTGGTAGCTCGGGTAGTACGGCGAGATGTGGACCCGGTCCCCCCACTCGCCGAGCTCGCCGTAGGGGTAGATCGCGGTCTCGAGCGACCGGCCCCCTCGGGGAAGGCCGCCCTTCTGCTCGGGGTGGTAGTCCGGGAAGTCGGGCACGGCACGGAACTCGACCGGCGTGCGCTCGTCGAGCCAGCGCACCATCTCGGGGCCTACGTCGATGTAGGTCTCGGCCATCTCGTCGGTGATCGTGTCGTTCGACAGCGCCTTGAGGTAATCCATCGCCTGCTCGCGCGTGTCGCCCTTCTCGGGCGGCTCGTGCTGGTTGAGCGGGATCCAGATCATTCCGCCCGAGTAGACGGTCGTGCCGCCGATCGTCGCGCCCTTCTCGAACAGGCCGACGTTCGCGCCCAGTTCCGCCGCGGTCACTGCCGCCGTGAGTCCGGCCGCTCCGGTCCCCAACACGATGACGTCGTAATCGGCCATTGGCGCTCTCCTCTGGTTCTTGCTGAAGGTATTCGAACTAACTTCAGGTCGGGACAAGTTAGCAATGCTGGAGGGGAAGTGTCAATGCGGTCCCGACGCTGGCATCGTCGTCCGTGCGCGTGTAGGCTTTCGACCTGACTTCACTTTGAGCCGCGCGTCTCGCTCGCCGGCGTCCTGAACCCGTCGACCCCTGAGAGGAAGGTGCAGAACCCATGGCCGCAGGAGCGCTCGAAGGCAAGGTCGCGATCGTCACCGGCGCGGCGATGGGAATGGGCGCGGCGACGGCCCGCGTGTTCGCCGCCGCCGGCGCGCACGTGCTCGTGAGCGACGTCGACGCCGAGCAAGGGCAGGCGACCGCCGAGCGGATCGAGCGCGACGGGGGCTCGGCCTCGTTCTGCCGGACCGACGTCTCCAAGGCGCCGACGCCGAGGCGATGGTGCGCACGGCGGTCGAGCGCTACGGGCGGCTCGACTGCGCGGTCAACAACGCTGCGGTCACCCCGGACACGCATCCGATCGCCGAGCTCGACGAGGCGGAATGGGACCGGATCCTCGCGGTCGACTTGAAGGGAGTCGCGCTCTGCCTCAAGTACGAGGTGGCGCAGATGCTGTCCCAGGGCGACGGCGGAGCGATCGTGAACATCGGGTCGGTGAGCGCGCACCGGCCCCAGCCCGCGAACGCGGCGTACGTCGCGGCCAAGCACGGCGTGCTCGGCCTCACCAAGGTCGCTTCGCTCGAGAACGCTCCCGAGGGGATCCGCGTCAATACGGTCTGCCCGGGCGCGATCGATACCCCGATGATCCGCGGCGCGCTCGAGACCGCCGGCCTGACCGAGGCGGAGTTTGCCCCGGTGCTGAGCCTGTTCGGGCGCTTCGGACGTCCCGAGGAGGTCGCGCAGGCGAGCCTGTGGCTGTGCTCGGATCAGGCGTCGTATGTGACCGGGGCCATTCTCAACGTGGATGCCGGCTACACCTCGCGCTGAGCGGCCGGCTTGACGCTCCGGCCCGCGCGACGCTAGACTGAACCGAAGTCAACTCATTTGCCTGAAGAGGCTGCCGCCGAGGAGAGAGAACGTTATGACCGCCACGAACGAAACGACAGTCGACAGCGCGAGCCTGCAGGCTCTGCAGGACCGAACTGACATCGCTGAAGTCCTCTACAAGTACTCCTCGGCGGTCGACTCGTTCGACTATGAGGGCCTTCGCGGCGTCCTTGCCGACGACATCTGGGCGCAGTACGGAAACGGCGACCCGGTCGAGGGTGGCGACAAGCTGGCGGCGTGGATCGCCGAGGCCACCGCGACGGTGATCTGGCAGCACCACCTGCTCAACGTCTACCACGTCACGATCGACGGCGATCAGGCCACGACCCTCTCGTATCTCACTTCCTACCAGGTGTTCAAGGAGAACCCGGACGTCGCGATCATCCTCGTGGCCAGGTACCACGACGAGCTCAAGCGCACCCCGTCGGGATGGAAGATCAGCAAGCGGATCATGGAGCTGCTCTGGGGCGAGTCGAAGGCCGACGAGGGCTACCTGGCCGGCCTCGGTGGGCGCGGCCCCAAGATCTGGCAGCGCAGCTGACAACCACCGTCCGAGGAGACAACCATGGCAATCGTTCGAACAGCCTGCACGATGACGCTGGACCGGAAGAACCTCGACGAGGTCGTCGGGATCTTCGAGAAGTTCATCAAGGACGTGGAGGAAAACGATCACGGCGTGCTCGCCTACCACTACTTCATCGACGAAGACCCGCTGACGATCCACGTCATCGAGTGGTACGAGAGCCCGCAGGCGATGCTCGACCATTACGCCAAGCTCGACCTCGAGGCGGCCGGGCGGCTTGTCGGGCTCGTCCAGCTCTCCCCTCTGCATTACTACGGCGATCCGACGCCCGAAGAGGAAGCGCAGATGGCGGGCTTCGGCAATGTCCACGTCCACCGTCCGCTGGTCAGCATCCAGGAGACGGCAGCGCAGGCTTAGTGGCTGCCGCCGCGTGGGACGCAGTCTCCGACGCCGCGGGCGTCGGCGAGGGGACCTCGCTGCTGGATCTCGGGTGCGGAGACGGGGCGTTCTGCGCCTTATGCCGCTCTCCGAGGGGCGATCGTGCACGGCCTCGACGTGGAGCCCGATGCGATCGCGCGCGCGATGGAAACGATCCCGGGGGCCGACTTCCGGCTGGGGTTGATGGAGAACCTGCCATGGTCGGGCGCCTCGTTCGACGTCGTCACGTCCTTCAACGCCGTGCAGTACGCCCTCGACCCCGAGTTGGCGCTGATCGAAGCCACGCGCGTCCTTCGCACCCATGGCCGGATAGCCATCTGCAAATGGGGGCCTGCCGCCGGTAATGAGTTCTTCGCGTTTCTCACCTCGATCGGTGCGGGCGGCATCCGTGACGATCAGCTCCCGGTGACCGATCCGGTCGAGGATGCGATCCGAGTCACGCTCCTGGAGGTGCTCACAACCGGTGAGGTCTCAGCTCCGATCGAGATGGCCGACGACGCGTCGCTCGAGGCATCGCTCGCCGAGGCGGGAATCGTGGCCGAGCACAGCGCTACCCCGTCGGCGGCTTCGGTGACTGCAGCGGCCGCGCCGTACCGCGAGGCCGGCGGTGGCTACCGATTCGACAACCGGCTCCGGTACTGGATCCTGGGGAGGCGCCGGTGAGCGTGGAGACCGCTCGCGGCGTCGGACCCGCGCGGATCGACATGGCGTACGAGCGCTTCGGCGAGCCCGGATCGCCCCCGGTGCTGCTCGTCATGGGGCTGGGAACGCAGATGCTCGGCTGGCCCGACGGATTCTGCGAGGCGCTCGCGGCCCGGGGTGTGTATGTCGTCCGGTTCGACAACCGCGACATTGGCCTGTCGACTCACATGACGGATGCGCCGCCGCCCGACGTTCCGGCGGCTCTGCGCGGGGACACGTCGTCGGCGTCGTACACGCTCTCCGATATGGCCGGGGACGTGGTCGGGCTGCTCGACGCGCTTGGACGGGACAGCGTCCACCTCGTCGGTGCGTCGATGGGCGGGATGATCGCCCAGACGCTGGCGATCGAACATCCACACCGCGTTCGGTCGTTGACCTCGATCATGTCGACCACCGGGGATCCGTCGGTCGGACAGGCGACGCGACAGGCAATAGCAGCACTGCTGTCGCCGCCGGCCGGTACGCGAGCGCAGGCGATCGACCGGACGGTGTCGATCGTGCGCGTCATCGGCTCGCCGGGTTTCGAGCTCGACGAGGCCGAGCTGCGCTGGCGCAGCGGACTCGCCTACGACCGTTCGAATGATCCGGTCGGGGTCGCTCGCCAGCTCGTCGCGATCGCCGCTTCGGGCGACCGGACCGCGGCGCTGAGATCGGTTTCCGTTCCGACGCTGGTGCTGCACGGAGCGGACGACCCGCTCGTCGACGTCAGCGGCGCCCGCGCCACCGCGGGCGCGATCCCCGGAGCCGAGCTGATCGTGTTCGACGGGATGGGCCACAACCTCCCGCGGGAGCTGTGGGCCGAGATCGCGCGCCGGATCGGCGAGTTCGTCGGGCGGGCCGAGGCTGGGCGCGGCTTCAGACCGCGGTGAGGAGCCCGCCGTTCGGACTCACGGTGGCGCCGACGAAGAACGAGGCATCGTCGGAGGCGAGGAACGCGACCGCCGCTGCCACCTCCTCGGGAGTGCCGAGGCGGCCTGCCGGCGTGCGCGCGACGTTGACGTCACGGGCCACGCCGACCTCGGCCTTGGTCCGCGTCGTGTCGATGAACCCGGGAGCGATCGCGTTGACCCTTATCCCCTGAACGATCACTTCCTTCGCGGTGGCCCTCGTGAACCCGAGCACGCCGGCCTTCGCCGCTGAATAGTGCGGATGCCCCGTGCAGCCCTCGATGCCGCACACCGAGGCCATGTTGACGATCGCGCCGGCGCGACGCTCGGCCATCCGGCGGACCGCGGCTCGCGTCCCGTAGAAGGTTCCGTCCAGGTGCACGGAGAGGACGAACCGCCACTCTTCGTCGGTCAGGCGCGCGAGCGCCTCGAGCGGCGTGGTGATCGGCCCGACGGCCTGCTCGGCTCGCTGCTGCTCGATCAGTGGGTTGATTCGCGCGACGTGGGACATCGCCAACGCGCCGGCGTTGTTGACCATGACCGCCAGTGGGCCGAGATCGCTCTCGACCTTCGTGAGCGCCTCTTCGACCGAGTCGCTGTTGGCCACGTCGACCTCGATCGCAGCTCCGCGCGGCAGGTCGGCGACGATCTCCTGTGCCCTGTCCACCGATAGGTCGAGCGCGGCGACGGTCGCCCCCTCGGCGGCCAGCCGCCGGCAGATCGCCGCACCGATTCCCGATCCGCCGCCGGTGATCGCGGCCACCTTGCCTTCTAGCCAGTCCATGTCCTGAACTTACATCAATTCGGTTTGGCGTGCAAGCTGGCGGAAGCCGTGGACCGCACGCCCGCGCCGCGCTGGTCATTCCCGGACCGCCCAGAGACCGAGGATCTCGCCACTCGACCACCCCCGCCCGCCACTCGACCACCCCCGCCGGGTGAACGGTCGTTCAGTCGGCTCTGGCGCGAGTCCCGCAACACTCGGCTGCCGTTCGCGGTCGAGTGGTGGCTTATTCGCCCTCGCCACCGGCCGCGCCGCCCCGCCAACTCAACTGCTGCGCCCATGTTCTGCCGTCACCGGATCGTCCAGCGCCGGCAACTCGGGCCGTCGCGAGCGACCCCAACCACCGCGCAATCGCCGCCCCTCGCGAGCCGAATGCACATTCGGTCCGGTAGGGCAACGAAACCCAGGCACTCGAGCAGAGGCGAGCGCCGAGTGAGTATTTATCGGGCCTGCATGATGCGGGGGATCCGGGTGGCGCTGTAGAACGCGACGTAGCGCGCGATCTGGCCTTCCGGACTGATCTGGGCCGTGGAGAAGAACGTGCCGCCGTTGGGGATGCCCTCGATGACGCCCTCGACGAACACCCGGTTGCCGCGCTGTCGGCAGTCGGCGACGATCTGACGAGCGGGACTCGGTCCGCGCTCGGTGACGAACGCGCGCCACAGAGCCTCGCGGCCAAGCAACAACACGCGCCCGGTTCCGCCTGCGTAGGGCGGATGGGAGTAGATCGTGTCGACCGTGAAGTGCGATGCGGCTTCGCGAAACCTCGAGCTCATTAGGTCCGCGAAGTAGCGCTCCAGAACGGGTCGACCGTCCGGGACGGCGCTTTGCTCGTCAACCTCCGACGACGGTGGGACGAGCCGCACGCGGAGCCAGACCAGTCGGCAGACGGTGCCGCGCCTGTCGTACGTGAGCCCGGCCAGGCAGGTCTCGGGCTCACAGTCTGCGCGACGGGTGACCTCGGCCCAGCAGGCGCCCTCCGACGCCACGGCCGCGACGAGCGTCAGATTTGACGGCGACAGATCCGCCAGCGCCGCAACCGACACGCCCGCCCCCCGCAGCGCGTCAACCCTTGCCGTCAGCCCCTGCTCTGGACTGGCGAGCCAGGTCTGCACGTCGGGCGCGAGGAAGCTGCCAGCCGCCCCGCCCGAACCCTCAACGAGCGCGAGCACTCCGTCGAGCGCCGGCGCCACACCGGGGCTCAAAGCCGACGACCCAGACTGAATTGAACTCATGTAGGCATGCTACCACCCGGATCAGACTCGGCGTCCGAACCGTCGCCCAAGACGGTTGGGCGAGATTCGGATGCGGCCGCGGCCTCGAGCTCGCCTCGCCTACGAAGCCAGCTGGTACTGCGGATCGGCCGCGAGCGCGCCCTTGATCGCTTCGGCGGCGCGGATCATGCGCCGGCCCTGTCGCCGGACCCCCTGCGCTTCCGGGCTGTTCCAGCCGACCGGGTTGGCGAGGCGCTCGTTGCCGCCGCCGAGGAGATCGAGGGCGATCGCTTCGAGCAGACGCCGGGGCGCCACCATCCGCACGTCGTCCGATGGCTCACCCCACGCGAGCGTCTCGAGCTGATCGACGCATACGTCAAGGACCGTCCGCAGCCGCGCGGCGTCCTCGCGGTTCGGCAATGGCTCCTCGAGCGGGCGGTCGAGCTCGCTGGCGAGCTGGATACGCAGTGCTCGCGCGACCTCCCTAGCCAGGACAGGGGTCAGCGTCACCTCGACCCCTACGCCATCCGACGGTCGAGAAGGCAGTGTTTGCATCTCTCGCTCTCCTCTCTCCGATCCGAGCCCGCTACGTCGCGACCGTCGCCCGGACCAGGGTGGCCAATAGTACGCGCACAGCCGGATTCAGGTCAACTCCGTTCCTACCCCGTTCGGATAATGACGACACGGCTGAGCCCTCTCATGTCGCAGAGAGGGAGAGGAGAGTGATCCCCCGTGCGGAGTCCAGCCCACGTCGCGGTCGGCGCCGGTGGCGGACCCCATGAGTGGGCTCAGCCGACGCATATCATGACATGAATTCAGCTTGGTTTCCGCAAACGTGTGCAGACCACCGCGAGGAGGTCGGCGACCCGCCGGTCGCTGTGCATATGATTGCCCCAAGATCACCTGCAGCCGCGAGGAGGATTGTGGCCCCACCACCGGGCCCTACAGACGGACGAGAAACCGGTGCCGCCGTCGCGTCGTCGCGCAGCAAACGCGACGAGATCTTGCGGACGGCGACGCGGTATTTCGGCGAGAACGGCTACGAGGCGACGAAGCTCGCCGATGTCGCGGCGGCCGTCGGAATCGGCTCAACCGCCCTCTACCACTACTTCGAGTCGAAGCTGCACTGCCTGTACGTGATCATGGCGGACGCGCTCGGCATCTTTCGAAGTGATTTCGACCGGTACACGAGCGAGCACGAGGATTACATGGACGCGCTCCTGGCGGTGCTTCGTGGGGCGTACGACCTCAGCGACCAGGACGTGCTGCGCAATCGGGTCCTCGTCGCCGAGCAGGGGCTGGTGGGAGTGCGCCGGACGTCCCCGCGCGAGGAGGAAGCCCGCACGCTTGCTCGCGCGCGGATCCGCGATGTCGAGTTCACCTGGGCGACGTTCCTCGTGCGCGGTATGGAGCAAGGACTGCTGCCGGAGGCAGACCCCCGATTGCAGACCCGCGCGCTGCTCGGGCTGTATAACAGCATCTGGCACTGGTACCGCCCGCGCGGTCAGGTCAGCCTCGAAGAGGTGACGGAGTTCTTCCTCCGCCGGCAGCTGGCAGTACTCGGTCTTCCACCCGAGCTCGCGGATGGCGATCGCTCAACGGCGCCCGCCGTCGCCGGGAAGACCGGTGCCAATACACGCCCGGCCCGCGGTCGCCGGCGATCGACCCGGTAGGGCTACTCCACTCGCCCTGAGAAGGAGAGCAAGATGGCAAAGAACAACGCAAGCGTGACGCTGGATCAAGCCCAGGCCATCATGGAAGCAGCGCGAGCCAAGGCGGACGACATCGGGGTGCCGATGAACATCGCCGTGGTCGACGCGGGGAACAACCTTACTGCGTTTTCGCGGATGGACGGGGCCTGGCTCGGATCGATCGAGATCGCCCAGAGCAAGGCTTACACGGCTCGGGCGTTCGACATGCCCACGCGCGATCTCGCCGAGATGGCCCAACCGGGAGAGCCGCTGTTCGGGATCGAGGGCTCCAACCAAAGCGTGATCATCTTCGCGGGTGGGATTCCGCTGACAGACGGCGAGACGGTCGTCGGCGCCGTCGGTGTCAGCGGCGGCACGCCCGACCAGGACCACGACGTGTGCTCGGCCGCGGTGGCGGCGTACGGGTAGCGCGGCCCCGGGACTGGCATAGGCCAGCCCGCGGTACCACGACCGGCGGGCGATCCGCGCGCGACCGCGCTGTTCGCGGACCTCGTTGATGGCGACCGCACGCGACCGCGCTACTCGCGGCCGGCGTTGACCGCCACCGTGCGGTCGCCGTTGATCGCCACCGTGCGGTCGCCGTTGATCGCCACCGTGCGGTCGCCGTTGATCGCCACCGCGTGCGCGAGCGCTTCCCGCCCCACACGCTTGAGATCCCGGAGGTACGCGAGATGGCTCTGCCACTCGGCCTCACTCGCCTCGTCGCCGGCGAGTCGCGCGGTGTCGGCATGCGCATCGAGCAGCTCGTAAGTCACGGCAACGAGCCTTTCCCGTACGGGGTCGCCCGGGCTCGACGTGCACGACGCTCGGTCCGGAAGGCAGGAACCTCATCCCGATCACCACGCGAGAGCCAAGACTCCGGAACGGACCGCGGGCACAGCTTGGCCGCCGTGACCGACGACCGTTGGGAGAGGCGCTGCGGCTCCGCCAAACCGTGGAGGCGATGCTGGCAGAGCCTCGAGGGAGCCGGCCGGGGCCGGCGGGTGACTCGAGTGGCCGGAGGTCGTCACCCCCTGCAACGGCACGACGACGGGATAGCTGAAATGGTGATCGTTCATGGGACTCACTCGCAAGATGGGGGCTGGCTTTGGGACGACCGCGGCGCGCCGGGCGCCGCGGCCCCCCAGGAACACGTCAGGACACGAACTCGCGGACGGCGCTGGTGTAGGCACGGGCGATCTCGCGCGTCGCGTCGGCCTGCAGGCTGCCGATGCTCACGACCCATTCGATGTTGGTCGCGCCGGTCGCCTTCTCATACTGGTCCGCCAGCGTGACGACGGCCTGCTCGTAAGACGACAGGTACGCCTCGCTCGCCTTCTTGCTCTGCGCGACCGCCTTCTCGTGCAGCTCCGAGACGCGCTCGGCGGCCTCGTGCACAGACTGAGTGATCGAATCGGACTTCGACTGGGTGGTGGGCACGATGCTTTCCTCCGATGGGGGTGCTTGCAAATTAGCTTCACTAAAGCTAGCACAGTAACTGAGGTGATGTCAATTCAAATTCTCTGATAACCTGCCCGAGCCATGAGCGGTGGCGCACCCGACGACGCGCGAGCACGCCCGCCGGTCCTGTTGCTGACCGGCGTCGGCCTCACGGCGGCCGTGGGGCTCCGCGCGGTCGCTCGGCTCGAGGCGCACCTTCGCGTGCTCTCAGCCCCGCTCGGTGTGCCAACCGCCGAGGACGCGGTGGCCCTGCTCGACGCCGCAGGCGTGGAACAGGCACACGTGGTCGGTTTCTCCTTCGGGGGCGCGATCGCTCAGGAGATCGCGATCCGGCATGCTGAGCGCGTCCGCTCGCTCGTCCTCGGTTCATCGACCGCCGGCGGCAAGCTGTACGTCTCGCCGGAACGGCCGATCCGCCAGTTCCTCCGTCGCCTTTCCGACCTGCCGCCCGAGGAGGGATTGTGGGCGACCGTGCCTTACCTCTACGCGGAGACGACATACCGCCGGCACGCGCCGCGGATCGGCGAAGACATCGCCCGGCGCCTGCGCCGGCCCCTCGATCCCCGCTCCTATCGCGCCCAGTATTCGATCGCACGTGCCCACGACACGAGCCCGCGGCTGGCCGCGATCGCAGCTCCCACGCTCGTGATGCACGGCGAAAAAGATCGGATCCTGCCCCTCGATAACGGTCGGCTACTGGCGGGCGATATCCCGGGCGCGCAGTTCATAGGTCTTCAAAACGCAGCCCACGCGTTCCCGAGCGATGTGCCCGAGGCCGGCCGGGAGCTCGTCAGGTTTCTGCTCGCGCACTCGCGCCGGCAAGCGCGCCCGGCGGCGTCTCAGCACCGGGCGGCGACGCGTACCGCGCGCGCAGGTCGCGCTTGAGCACCTTCCCGGCGGCGCTGCGGGGAAGCTCGTCGACGAACTCCACCGAGCGAGGCAGCTTGTAGCCGGCCAGCCGCTCGCGGGCGAACGCGACGAGCTCTTCAGTGTCGGCGGTCGACGAGGGCGCGCGAACCACGAGCGCCGTGACGGTTTCCCCCCACCGCTCGTCGGGGACGCCGATCACCGCGACCTCCGAGACGCCGGGATGCTGGGAGAGCACCTCCTCGACCTCGATCGGGTAGATGTTCTCGCCACCGCTCACGATCATGTCCTTGATCCGGTCGGTGAGGAAGAGGTAGCCGTCCTCGTCGCAGTAGCCGCCGTCGCCCGTGCGCAGCCATCCATCCGGCAGCAGCACGGCATCGGTCTCCACGTCGCGCTGGTAGTAGCCGGCCATCACGTTCGGAGCCCGCAGCCAGACCTCGCCGACCGCTCCCGCATCGCAGTCAGCGCCGCTGACCGGGTCGACGATGCGCATCTCGACCCAGGGCAGCGGGTGCCCCGCGGAGCGCAGCAGATGCTGACGGTCGCCGTCGGCGTCGTGGTCCTCGGGACGCAGCTGAATGACGCCGCCGGTCGTCTCGGTCAAGCCGTAGACGCCGAACAGCGGGCACCGGAAGGTTCCGAGCGCCGCCCGCAGAACGGGGGTGGTGATCGGCGAGGCGCCGTAGACGATCGCACGCAGGCTCGAGTAGTCACGCTCGGCGGCACCCGGGACGGCGGCGAGCATCTGCAGGATCGTGGGAACGAACACGGGGTTCGTCACCCGCTCGCACTCGAGCAGGTCGAGAACCTCCGCCGCGTCGAAGTCGCGCACGAGAATCGTCGTCGCTCCATTGACGAGTCCGAGATACGCCCACCCGATCCCGCCGATGTGGAACATCGGGAGCGGCGTGAGGCTGATCGTCTCCGAGTCGAACGCCCACACGTCGGCGCTGAGATACGCGGCGGCGAGATTCCGCTGCGTGGTCAGAACGCCCTTCGGGAGACCGGTGGTCCCCGACGTGTACATCTGTACCGCGACCTCGCTCGCTGCTCCCCGGTGGCCGGGATCGGTCGGAGCGTGGCCGACGAGACGCCGCTCATACTCCTCGCCGGTGTCGATCAGCTCGAGCTGCTGCGGGACGCCGTGCGCGATTTCCCGACCGACCTCGCGGTATTCGGGTCCCACGATCATCACCGAGCAGCCCGCGTCCGCGACGATCGTCTCGAGCTCGGCTCGCGCGAGCCGCCAGTTGAGCGGGACGGTGACGGCCCCGATCTTGCTCGTCGCGAACAGCAGCTCGACAACCTCCGGCGCGGTGCGGTCGAGGTGGGCGACTCGATCCCCGGCACGAACGCCGGCCGACAGCAGCACCTGCGCGAGCCGGCTCGAGCGATCGTGGAGCTCGGCATACGTGAGCGCGCGCGTACCGCACCGGATCGCTACCACGTCGGGGCGACTCGATGCGTGCCCGCGAACGACGTCTGCGACTCGGAGATCTTCGAGGACCTGCACTGAGGTCAATTCAATCAGAGGAATGGGCGAACTACCCGTGCGCGGCGAAAAACTCCCCGACGGCCTCGTCCACCGCCGGCTCCTCGGTGGGGTACAGATGGCCGGCTTCGTCGAGGATCTTCAGCCGCGCTCCCGGCACCCGCTCGGCGGTCAAATGCGCGTTGGCGACCGGGATGATCCGATCGCGCGCCCCGTGGACGACGAGCGTCGGCGCACGGATCCGGTCCAGACGGCGGTAGCAATTGTGCAGCGACGCCGCCAGCAGTTGCGCTCGGTACGCGTTTTCGTTGAACGGGTTGGCGAGACGCCGCTCGATGTCCTCGGCGATGCGATCGACCTGTTCGGCCCGGCCTCTCGGCCCGTAGTTGTAGGGAACGGATGCCCACGCCGCCTGCTGCGAGGGCATCGTCGCGCGCCTTTGGAAGAACGCGACGACCTCGCGGTCGGGACGCGCCGCGTGCCGCCCACCGGAATGGGTTGCGCCGAGGACGAGCGACTGAACCCGCGTCGGGTGGCGGAGCGCGATCTGCTGGGCGACCATGCCGCCAAGCGAGAACCCGTAGACGTGAACGCGGTCGATCGCGAGGTCGTCGAGGATCGAGACGGCGTCGTCCGCCATCGCCTCGGTGGTGTAGGCGTACGTCAGCGACTCCGACTGCCCGATCCCACGATGGTCGAAGGTGATCACGCGCATCGCGCCCGCGAGCGCGTCGACCGTTCGCCACCAGGCGCCCCCGCTGAGGCCGAGGCCGTGGATGAGCAGGACGGGATCGCCGGTGCCGGTGCTCTCCCAATAGAGCCGCGTCCGCCCGTCCAGCCGATTGACGATGCCTGACCCGGAGCTCACACGTCGAGGATCCAGCGCACGCTCGAGAGGTGCGTGGCGCCGATGTCGCGTGTCATCTCCGCGCACGACGCGAGGACCGCGCGCACGGTCTCGACCTCGACCGCACGAGCAAAGGTGAGCTGCGCGTCGCTCAGAGCCCGGATCGCCATCTCGTACGCGTCGACGCAGGCCTCGGCTCCTCCACACGGGATCAGGGCCGCCCTGCCGACAGTCCCGGCCGCGTCCACCACGCGCCCGAGCACATCCTCCATGAATGCCATCACCTCGAGATCCTCCTGTTCAGGTCATTGCAGCTGGTCGGCCACGCCGGCGGCGCTCAGCGCCGCGAACTGCTCATCGACCGAATTGGCGAGCACAATTAGGTCTCTGGTCTGTCCCGATCGGTCGCGGACGTGGTCGGTGAGAAGGGCTTCGGGCTCGAAGCCCAGGCCGCGGAACATCGCGATCAGCGGCCCCTGATCGGCGATCACCTCTACGACGAGCTTCCTCAGCCCGATCTCGACCGCGTCGAGAACCGCGCGCTGCGCCAAGCGGCGCCCGATCCCCTGGCCTCTGTGGTCGGGATCGACGACGAGCCGGACCTCGCCGACGTGGCTCGACCAGCCGACGAGGCGGGCGACCTCCACCGAGCCGACTACTTCGCCGTCCTGCACCGCGACCGTCCGTCCCATTCCAGGCTTCACCCAATTCTCGATTACGCGCGGGTCGCCGACATCCTCCTTGAGAAACGTTCGATCGCTCTCCGGAATTCGCTCGAAGAAGCGCGACAATGCCGGACGATCGCCGGCCTCGGTTGGTCGAATCTCCATGCTGCTCCTCGTTTACCGCGACGGGTCGCTGTGGTCGATGATCCAGCCGGTCAGCTTCGGCATCGTGTGCTTGAACGCCGACTTGCCGGTCCCAAACGTGACGTGACCGCCTGGAAGCCGGAGCTCCTCACGGCGCGCCGGGTCCCCGACGAGCTCCATGACGGGTTCCACGGCAGGCGGGGGAACGACGTTGTCGCGCTCGGCCATCGCGTTCAGCACGTTGCCCCGCACATTCGCGAGATCGACCTGCCGTCCCCCGACCGGCATCGAGCCCGTCATCAGGATGTTCTGGCGGACGAGCAGCTCCACGAGCTGCCGAAAGGCGGCGCCCGGGAACGGCACATGGTCGCGCGACCATGTCGCCATCGCCTGAAACCCCTCGACGAATTCGTCGTTCCAGAGGTTCTCGAGGAGTGTCGCCTTCTGTGCCACCTCGGTCGTGGGGGCGAGCATGTAGAAGCCGCTGTAGAGCGCGTCGGCCGGGACGTTGCCGGTCCCGTCGATCATCTCGTCCGGATCGAGCCTCCCCTCGCGCAGCAGCGCGACCATAGCGCCCATCTCGTTGAAGTCCAGCGGCGTGGCCATCAGGATCAGGTTGCGGACGTTTGCATCCTCATGGCCGGCGGCATACAGGGCCGCGAGGACTCCGCCCAGGCAGTAGCCGGCGAGCGTGACCTCGTCGTGGCCGCTCACGCGACGCGCTTCCGCCAGCGCCCGCGGCAGGTACCAATCCACGTAGCGCTCGAGGTCGTTGTCGGCGTCGAGCTCGTCCGGAACCCCCCAATCGAGCATGAACACGTCAAGACCCGCCCCGGTCAGGTACTCAACCGTGCTGCCGCCGGGACGCAGGTCGAGGATGTAGCTGCGGCTGACGAGGCTGTGGACGATCACGACCGGCGGTCCGTAGCGGCGATCGCCGCCCTTGTATCGCCACAGCTCGGCCTTCCCGCTCTTCCACACGACATCCTTGGGCGTCGCCCCCAGCGCCGGCCGGTGGGTGCCCCTGACATACCGGATGCCGTTTCGGGCCCGCAGGATCGACCGCTCGACATCGCGGTTGACGCGCTGTAGCACGTCGCCGGGGCTGAGCGCTGACGGCACCCTCGGGTTCATTCGACACCCGACGGTGGCTCGTTGCCATCCACCTCGGCGACGTCGTCGGACAGCTCGTTCAGCCGCCGCTCCATGCGTGCCAGTTGCTGGCGCATGTTGCGAATGTCCGACCCGGCCGGGAGGTTCAGCAGGTGCAGGCACCGTCGCGAGACACCTTCGGCCGTGCCCACCACTTTGCGGCGCACCCGTGTCGTCGTGCTGACAAGGTCGAAGTACGTATCGGATTGAACCGCCGACTCGATCGGCTCACCGATTGCTCGTTCCACGCGAAGAACGGCCCGAAGCCACAGCGGCTGATTTGCCGGCATACCGAACCGGCCTAGCTCGGAGACGAGTTGAGTTCGAACCGTGTCTCCGGAGCGCCTTCCCCGGTGCCGGCCATGCTCCACTGAGCGCCCCCGTCGACGGTCAGGATCGTCCCCGTCGTGTACGTTGAGGCGTCACTGGCGAGGTACAGCGCGGCTCCGGCAATCTCCTCCGCTTGGCCGGCGCGCCGCATCGGGAACGTCCTGGCGCGCTCGGCGAACACATCCATGTCCCAGGTTCTGGAGATCGTGGTGAGGAACGGACCGGGCATGACGGCGTTGACGCGAACGGTTGGCCCGAACGCATGGGCGAGACCGACCGTCATCGCGTTCACGCCCGCTTTCGCCGCCGCGTACGGAACGATGTCGCGAGTGGGACGGGCCGCCCCCGTGCTGCTGACGTTGATGATCGATCCGCGGCCGGCCGCGACCATCCGCTCGCCCACGAGTGCCGCGAGGCGGAACGGCCCTTTGAGGTTGACGGCAATCACCTTGTCGAACAGGTCTTCGGTGACCTCCGAGAGCTTCCCGTACAAGGGTGAGATACCCGCGTTGTTGACGAGTACGTCAATCCGTCCGAAGTCACCGTAGATGTGCTCGACGAGCGGTTCGAGTTCGTCCCAGTGACCGACATGGCACGCGCAACCGGCGACCTTCAGTCCGTCCGACCGAAGACTCGCGACGACCTCGTCGCACGCTTCGGGCTTGCGGCTGACGACGACGACCTCGGCGCCGGCGGATGCGAACGCGCGCACCATGGCCAGGCCCAGGCCGCGCGTGCCACCCGTAACGACCGCGATCCTTCCGGTCAGATCGAACAGGTCGCGCGCGTCCCGGAAGCCGGCCGGCACGCCGGGGCTGTCACTCGGATTCTGCAGAGCGATCAACTCCTGAGTAGAGGGTGAATGTTTCTCGCGCGGCCGAGGTCGGGGCGCTTGTGTGGTTGCCACGTTCGTTCGGCTCGGGCAGCGAAAACCACGCCTTCCCATAGCGGCTGCCGTCGTCGAACTTGTGCTCGGAGACCCTGCCCTCGTCGAGAAGAAGGTCGAGATGTCCGAGTACCTCCCAGACGACGAGCAATGGCTGCTCGGCGACGGTGCGCGGCGACCACAGGTGACCGGCGATCGCGTATGCGTTCGCGGGCCCCTCCTCGAGGGCGGCGAGGATGCGTTGGCAGCGGCGCCGGTGCTCGTTGATGCGGCGGCGCACCAGTCCCCCGTGATCGGTGACAGCATCCCCGTGACCGGTCCGCAACTGGTCGAGCGGCATCGACGCGGTCCGCCGGAGGTTGCCCAGGTACTCGCTTCGCGCCTGGGGTCGCGATCCGGTGGGTTCTGCCGCCGGGACGATCTCGGCGTTCGACGAGATCCCGGCAAGGAGGTGATCGCCGACGAACGCGGTCGCGCTCGCCTCGTCGACGAGCAGCCCATCGGTCGTGCTGTGGCCGGGCCGAGCCAGGATCCGGAGGTCGCGCCCGCCGGCGGTGATCACATCGCCGTCGGAGAGCACGACGTCGGTCTCGAACGCTTCAGACGTGTCGCGGATGAAGTCCCAGAATCCCTCGTTCGCCTCGATCACCGACTCGGGCACGCCGTGATGGCGCATCAGCTCGACCGAGAACGAGCGGTCGGCCGCGGAGCGCTCCGCGTACCTGGCGCCGTACTCGGCGGCGCGATCGAGCGCGGCCACGCGCGCGCCTGAGCGGCCCACGATCGTGGCGATCAGTCCCGAGTGGTCGAGGTGGTGGTGGGTGGGGATCACAAGCTCGATGTCTTCGAGGCGCAGCCCTTCCCGCCCGAGACCGGCCTCGAGTGCGACCAGCGCCTCGTCCGTGCGCGGGCCCGTATCGATGAGCGTGAGCGGGTGGCCGCGCAGCAGCCAGATGTTGACCGATTTGATGTGCGGCAGAGGTGCTTGGATCCGAACGGTGCGTTCCATGTCCCGGCTCAGCTCACGTCGGTGAAGCTACATAATTGAACCGAGTTCAGTATGTCATACCCGGGGCCGTCGTGGGCATATTCGGGACCAATTATGGCCGTAGGCCACGCTCGGTCCCCGAGAACCCTTGCACTTGCGGCAGCAATCCGCGCTCCGCCCCGGGGCCGAGTCGGGGCTAGCCAAACCGGCCGCGAGAGGATATGATCTGAATTCAGCTTAGACAATGCGAGTAGGAGGAGACCGATGACGGTTCAGGAGCAAACGAGCCCGGAGACGATCACAGAAGGCGCCGTCGAGTATGAGGTCAGCGACGGCATCGCCACGATCTGGCTGAACCGACCCCACGTCAAGAACTGCTTCAACTGGGAGCAGCTCACCACGTTCGGAGCCGCGCTGGAGCGCGCCGAGGAGGACGAGGATGCGCGGGTCGTCGTGATCCGGGGCCGCGGCCACACGTTCTCCGCCGGCGCGGATCTGAACATGCTCGACTCGGAGTTCCTGAAGACGTCGGCGAACTCGATCAAGATCGCCCAGGTCTCGGCGCGCACGTTCGACCGCGCGTTCAACCTCGCCAAGCCGACGATCGCGGCCGTCGAGGGCTACGCGGTGGCCGGCGGCTTCGAGCTGTCGATCTCGTGCGACTTCCTGATCGCGGCCGACGACGCGAAGATCGGCGATTTTCACATCCGCCGCGCGCTGTTCGGCGGCGCCGGCCCGATCTACCGTCTGCCCCGGTACATCGGCCTGCGCAAGACCAAGGAGCTCCTGTTCACCGGCAAGCTGCTGTCCGGCAAGGAGTGTTGCGAGTGGGGTATCGCGAACGTCTCGGTCCCGGCTGAGGAGATGGATCAGGCGATCGTGGACTTCGCCGCGCCGATGATCGACAAGAGCGGCTTCACGATGCGGATCACGAAGATGGCGGCCAACCGAGGCCTCGACGGCGACACAGAGACGCTGCTCGCGCTCGAGAGCATGACGTGCAACGTCGCGCACCAGTCCGAGGACGCGAAGGAGGGGGTCCAGGCCTTCCTCGAGAAGCGCGATCCGGTCTGGAAGCACCGCTAGACACGCGGCCCCGAGCCCCATGGATTTCGCGTACGACGAGACGACCGTCGAGCTACAGGCACGGCTGCTCGCGTTCATGGACGAGTGCGTGTATCCGGCTGAGGTGCGATTCAGAGAGGAAGCCCACTCAGTCGATGACCGGTGGGGAACCCCGCCGGTCATCGAGGAGTTGAAAGTGGAGGCGCGGCGGCGCGGGTTGTGGAACCTGTTCCTCCCTCGCACGCACGAATACGGCGCGGGACTGACGAACGTTCAGTACGCACCGCTCGCGGAGATCACGGGCCGGAACCCATGGATCGCACCCGAGGCGATCAACTGCGCGGCACCGGACACCGGCAACATGGAGCTCCTGTCGCTGTTCGGCACCGAGGAGCAGAAGGAGAAGTGGCTGGAGCCGCTGCTCGAGGGCGAGATCCGCTCCGCGTTCTCGATGACCGAGCCGGAGGTCGCGTCCTCGGACGCGACCAACATCGTGACTCGGATCGAGCGCGTCGGCGACGACTACGTGATCAACGGACGCAAGTGGTGGACGTCGGGCGCGATGTCCCCGCGTTGCAAGCTGCTGATCGTGATGGGCGTCACCGACCCCGAGGCGGAGCGCCACCGTCGCCAGAGCATGATCCTGGTACCCAAGGACGCGCCCGGTGTCCACATCCAGCGGTCCACCAGCCTGTTCGGCTACGACGACGGGCCGCACGGTGGCCACGCCGAGATCGTCTACGACAACGTCCGAGTCCCCGCGTCGAACCTCCTCGGCAGTGAGGGCGACGGATTCCGGATCGCCCAGGAGCGGCTCGGCCCCGGCCGCATCCACCACGCGATGCGCGCGATTGGGATGGCCGAGCGCGCGCTCGAGATGATGTGCGAACGGACCGCAAAGCGGTCGACATTCGGCCGTCCGATCATCGAGCACGGGGTCGTCCAGCGCTGGATCTCCGAGAGCCGAGTGCGGATCGAGCAGGTGCGACTGCTCGTGCTCAAGACGGCATGGTTGATGGACACGGTGGGTAATCGCGGCGCGCGCATCGAGGTGTCGGCTATCAAGGTGGCCGCGCCCGATGTCGCCACCTGGGTCATCGACCGGGCGATCCAGGCACACGGTGGCGCCGGGGTCGCTCAGGACACGCTGCTGCCGGAGCTCTACGCGGTGGCGAGGATCCTCCAGATCGCCGACGGACCCGACGAGGTCCACCACATGACGATCGCGCGGCGCGAGACGGCGCCCTACCGGCTGCAGCCGGTTACGACCTGAGCCAACGGTTCGATCAGCCGACCGGGTGAGCGTCGAGCAGCTGCCGGCCGGCCTGGATCAACGGCGCGACAAGCCCCTGTGCGTCGTCGAAGCCGGACCCGACCATGGCACCGCCGGCGGCCCGCGCCGCGATCCCCTGGCACACGACGGCGAGCTTGAAGTAGGCGAAAGACTGATACCAGCCGATGTCCGCGGGGTCGATACCGGTCCGGAGCGCGTACCGCTCGATGACATCGGTCCGGGATGGAAATCCCTCGGACGCGGTGACGGGTGGCATGATCCGCGCCCGCTGCAGAACATCGCTGTCGCTGGCCTCGCTCCAGTACGCCAGCATCGCCCCGAGGTCGGCGAGCGGATCGCCGAGCGTGCTCATCTCCCAGTCGAGCACGGCGACGATCGTGCCGACCTCTGTCGGGTGCAAGATCGTGTTGTCGAGACGGAAGTCGCCGTGGACGACCGCACCGGCACGCTGCTCGGGCAGCGCCGCCACGAGGTCATCGCGGAGCGCGTCGAGAACGGGCAGGTCGGCGGTCTTCGATGCCTCCCACTGTTGTGACCACCGTCGCAACTGCCGCTCCATGAAGCCGGCCGGCCGGCCGAACTCGGCCAGGCCGACCTGATCAGGGTCGACCGAGTGGAGATCCGCCAGGACGTCGACGAGCGCCTCGCCGATCCTACGGCGATCCTCGGGTGCCTCGGCGTAGCCGGGCGGAAGCGCGTTCCGGCAGATGTGGCCCACGACGCGCTCCATGAGGTAGAAGGGAGCCCCGAGCGGACTGTCGGCGCCGCCGAGGTGCAAGGTTCGTGGAACCGGCACATCCGTATCGGCGAGCGCGGTCATGACGCGATACTCGCGACCCATATCGTGCGCGGTCGGAAGGATGTGGCCGAGCGGCGGACGCCTCAGGATCACCTCGCCCGCGTCGCACGCCACCCGGTAGGTCAGATTGGACTTACCACCCGAGATCAGCGCGACGTCACAGGTCTGCCACCGTGGATCGTGCAGGATCTCGGCGAGCATCGGCCCGACGACCTCCGCGTCGGCGCCCGTCGTGATCCGCTCGAGCCGCTGCGCGGTCGGATCGTCCCGCTCCGGATCCTTCCGGTAGGTCACACGGCCGATCTCTTCGCTCATCGAACGGTCACCTGTGGGCCGGGTCGAGCGCCGACTCCGAGTGTCCGGCCGTCGCGGCCAACGCACGACCGAGCTCGCGCTCGTGATGGGCGGCGTCTCCGAACTGCTGCTCGCGCACGATGATCCTTCGCAGGAAGCGGTGGGCCGGGTGCTCCTCGGTGAACGCGATCCCGCCGAACACCTGGATCGAGCCGTGGGCGACCTCGCGCGCCGCGCGCGAGACGTAAGCCTTCGCGACCGACGCCGTCTGCCGCGCGCCGGCCATCCCGTCGTCCAGCGCCGCGGCGGCGTACAGCGTCGTCGACCAGCCGCTCGCCTGTTTGACGTGGAGGTCGGCCAGCAGATGCCGCAGGGCCTGGTTGCTGCCGATCGTCCGCCCGAACTGTCGCCGCTCGGAGGCGTAGCGCCGCGCGTCCGCGAAGATCCTGGCGGCCGCCCCGATCGCCTCGGCGGCGGCGAGCAGACCGCCAACCGTGATCAGTCTGTCGATGACGGCCTCCGCGAGTTCGCCCTCGAGTACATCCCCGACCTCGACGTCGGCGAACGTCACCCGGCTGAGCGGCACGCCAACGTCGAGGCCCGACTGCGGTGTGACCTCGATGCCGGGCGAGCCTGATGCCACGAGCGCCAGCCCCGGTTGGCCATCCGCGATCGCGACGACCGCGAGATGGTCGACGTCCGTCGCGTGCTCGACCGCGGCCTTGGTGCCCGTGAGCCGATTCGACCGCACGGTCGCGCCGACATCCGACGCCGACCACCCGCGGTCGGGCTCGAGCAGCGCGATGGACACCGGCGCGTCACCGTTCACGAGCGCCGCGAAATCGTCTGACACCGCGGCCGCGACCGGCGCCAGCGCGTAGCGAACGCCGACGCTACCGAGCAGCGGGACCGATGCGAGGTGACCGCCCACCGCCCGCGCCGCGAGACACAGCTCGATCGCGCCGAGTTGACCGTCGGCGCTGCCCCCGAGCAGACCGAACTCGACGAGGCTCTCCCACAGCCGCGTGCGCTCAGCCTCCCCCGCCTGCCAGGCGCCCTCGGCCGGCGGCCACTGGCGGTCCAGCAGCGTGTTGACCGACTCTTCGATCCAGACCTGCTCGTCGCTCAGCTCGAGGTCCATGCTCGTCCTACTCCTTGGGGAGCGCCAGGATTCGATCGGCGATGATGTCCCGCTGGATCTGCCGCGTGCCGCCGTAGACACTCGCCGCGCGGGAGTAGAGATATGTCTCGTACCAGAAGTCGTTCTCGAGAACGTCTTCGCGATCGCCACTCAGCAGCGTCGGCCCGAGCACCTCGAGCACGGTCTCGGCGAGCCGTTGCTCGGCCTCTGCCATCAGCAGCTTGACGCTCGAGCTCTCGGGGCCGACGGCGCCACCGCTCAGGAACTCGCCGACGGTCCGGTAGGCGTGGTGACGGAGCACCTCGATCCCGATCAGCGCGCGGGCGAGCGCCGTCTGAGCCTCTGGGTCCTCGATCAGCGGATGACTGTCGAGCTCGCGCTGGGCCGCGGTCGAGACCGCGCGATCGAGCCACGTTCGCAACTTGACCTGCCGCGGTAGCGCGGCGGTCCCTCGCTCGTGCCCGAGCGTGTACATCGCGATCTTCCAGCCGTCGCCTAGCTCGCCGAGCAGGTTCTCGCGCGGGACGACGACGTCGTCGAGGAACAGCTCACTGAACTCGGCGTGGCCGGTGATCTGCGTCATCGGCCGAACCTCGACGCCGGGCGAGGACATGTCGACGACCAGCATCGAGATCCCCCGGTGACGGGGCACCGACTCGTCGGTACGCGCCAGAACCCCGCACAACGCCGCGTACTGACCCCAGGACACCCACGTCTTCTGGCCGTTGATGACGAACGTGTCGCCGTCCTGCACCGCGCGGGTGCGCAGGCTCGCGAGATCGGAGCCGGCTTCTGGCTCGGAGAACCCCTGACACCAGATCTCCTCCGCGGACAGGATCGGCGGGATGTAGCGCCGGCGCTGATCGTCGTCACCGAAGCGCAACAGCGAGGGACCGAGAACGCCGAGTCCGACGACGTTCACGAACTCCGGCGCGCCGGCGGCAGCCAGTTCTTGGTCGACGACGATCTGCTCGACGGGTGGGCGGCCTCCGCCACCGAATTCCGCGGGCCATGCCCGCCCGATGAACCCGGCGTCATAGCAGGCGGCCTGCCAGCGTTTGAGCGCCGCCATCCGCTCGTCGAGCTCGTGCGGCAGCTGCTCGAAACGGTAATCCTCGCGTGCGAGGAACGCGCGAACCTCATCCGCGAGCGCGCGCTCAGTGGCAGTCTCGGCGAGTTGCATCGAACTGAGATCGTATCAGGAGAACGTGTCATTGGCACCACCCTGTTCAATGCTCGCCTAGCGATATTGCGCAAGATCGGCGTTGTCATTTAGTCCTAGCCCATGCTAGGGTGTTCCTGACGTGAGTTCGAATCAGGACTCTAACGGCCGGCGCGCGCGGACACCCCGCCGGTCTCGTGACGGCCGGTCCCGCGACGAGGGCGCGAGACGGGCCGAGATTCTGAGCGCGGCGATCAACCGATTCGGGCGGAACGGGTATGAGAGCACGAAATGGGCAGACATCGCCGATGACGTCGGCATCGGGCCCACCGCGCTGTACCACTACTTCGACTCCAAGCAGCACTGTCTGTACGTGATCCTCGACGAGGCGCTCGGCGATTTGCACAAACGCTTCGATGCGATCACGGCCGCACACGATGATCCGCGCGACGCGCTGCGCGCGGTCTGCGCCGACTGTTTCGACCTCTCCGACCATGATGTGCTGCGCAACCGCGTCCTCGTCGCCGAGCAGGTCCTGTTGAGCGGTGAGGGCTCCTCGCAGCGTGAAGAGCAGGCTCGCCGGGGCGGCCGCGAGAAGACGCGCGCGCTCGAAATCGCCTGGACGCGTTTCCTCGCGAACGCGATGGACCAGGGTGCGATCCCGGAGCGCGACCCCCGGATGCTGGCGCGCGCGTTGCTCGGTCTCTACAACAGCATCTGGCACTGGTACCGCCCGGACCAGACCCTGCTGCTGCCGACCATCGCCGAGTTCTTCGGGGCTCGCATGCTCGCGGTTGCCGGCGTCCCACCCGACCGCGCGCCGGTGACCTGAGGTCGGCGCCGCAGATGCCGTTCGCGCTCGAGCAGTCACGCCGGCTGGTGCTGCCGGAGCTCACCGGGCGGGCGTGCCGGGCTCATCCGCACCACCGCGCGCTCGTCTTCGGTGACGAGGTCCGGACGCACGCCGAGCTTCACGAGCGCGCGGCGCGCCTCGCCTCCGCGCTCACCTCCGGCGGCGTGCGGGCGGGCGACCGCGTCGCGCTGCTCCTGCACAACCGGATCGAGTTCGTCGAATCGCTGCTCGCGTGCCACCGGCTCGCCGCGGTCGCGGTTCCGATCAACTTCCGCCTGGCGCCCGACGAGGTCGAGTACGTCCTCGCCGACTCGGGCGCCGTCGCCCTGATCTGCGATTCACCAGCCCCCGGCTCGGGCGCCACCCCGATGGTGCTCGAGGTCGGGCCGGGCTACGAGGCTGCGGTTGCCTCCGCTCCGCCCCGCGAGGCGGCCCCGGTGATCGAGGACGATCCGGCGCTGATGTGCTACACGTCCGGAACGACCGGCCGGCCGAAGGGAGCGGTCCTCACTCATCGGAACCTCGTGGCGAGCACGCTGAGCTGGATCCACGAGATGCGCGCGGGTCAGGATGACGTGTGGCTGTCAGGTCAACCGCTGTTTCATATCGGTGGAATCAATGGGCTCCTGCCGTTCCTGGTGCTCGGAGCGACCGTGATCATCACCCCGACGACGGCGTTCGACCCCGACGCGATGCTGCGTCTCATCGAGGTTCACGGCGCGACCATGAGCATCTTCGTGCCGACGCAGTGGGCGGCGATCTGTGAGAGCGACGCCGTCAAGCGGATCGACCCGCATCAGCTTCGCGTCGCCATGTGGGGCGCTTCGCCCGCGCCGCGCCGGACGCTCGAGGCGATGGAGCGAACGTTCCCGCGCGCGGCGATCGTCAGCGCCTACGGCCAGACGGAGACCTCCGGCGCGACGACGCTCCTCAAGGGCGCGGATTCGACCCGGAAGATGGGCTCGGTCGGCAAGCCCATGCTCGGCGTCGAGTTGCGAGTGGTCGACGACGAGCTCCGAGACGTGCCGGCCGGTGGTGTCGGCGAGGTCGTCTACCGCGGTCCGATCGTGATGGCGGGCTATCACCAGCAGCCGGAGGCAACCCGAGAGGCGTTCGCCGGGGGCTGGTTCCACAGCGGCGATCTGGCCCGGTTCGACGAGGAGCGGTATCTCTGGCTCGTCGATCGCAAGAAGGACATGATCGTCAGCGGTGGCGAGAACGTCTATCCCGCCGAGGTCGAGCGGGTGTTGCTCGATCATCCGAACGTCGCCGAGGCAGCGGTCATCGGTGTCCCCCATCCACGCTGGGTTGAGACGCCCGTGGCGTTCGTGGTCCCCAGCGATGGAGTCGAGGCCGACGAGGCCGAGCTGATCGCTCACTGCCGCCAGTACCTGGCCCCCTTCAAGAAGCCTTCGGCGGTGATCGTGGTGGACGAGCTACCTCGTAACGCCGGTGGAAAGGTCCTGAAGCGTCGCCTGCGCGAGACGTACGGTGACCAGTCCTCACCAGTCATGGAGTGAGTCGATGCCATACGTGTATGCGAACGTCAAGGTGAAGTACGGACAGCTGCCCGCCTTCTACGACGCGATGGTCACGATCAAACGAGTCATGGAGGAGAACGGCTGGAAGCTCGTCGGGGCGTGGAGCACGGTCATCGGCGACCTCCACGAGGTGCACGACCTGTGGGAGGTCGAGGATGCCAACACCGTGCCGACCGCCTTCGCCGGGGCCTACGAGGATCCGGATTTCGTACAGGCCGCCGCCCAGCTCGCGGCGATCGCCGACCGCGAGGTCCTGTCGCTCGTGACGAAGACTCCCTACAGCCCCTGACCTGTAGACACTCGCCGCGCCGCCGCCCGTCCCTCTGCGATCGCATGGTGGACGCGACGGGGCACGACCGCGTCGCCAACCACATGGACGGTCAATCCGGCCGGCACGAGTGGCGCCCATGCTCGCGCGCGCCGCTCTCCCACCACCACGACCAGATCGGCTGGAAGCTCATCGGTCGCTCCGGACATGATGTTGCAAGCCCCGACGCTGGTGGCGGCGATCGACTCGACGGCCGTCAGTGGCCGGACCTGCAGCGGCGCGCCGCGCAGCCGCGCCAGCAGCTGAACGTGGCCCTCGGGCGGGAGCCGCGTGCCGAAGGAGTCCGCCGGTGTGAGCACGGTGATGCGCTCCCAACCCGCGGCGATGCCCGTCTCCACCGCACCGGCGCAGGGCCACCAGCCGAACCCGTCGTCGAGGATCACGAGCGCTGAGCCTGGCGGCGCAGGGGTCCGTTCGCGATGAATTGCGACGAGCTCATCGCGCGATCGACGCCGGGCAGGTCGGGAAGAACCTCGTCGCTCCCGATCGCGACCACGACGTGGTCGAACTCTGCGAGAAGGTCGGGCCCGGCGGCGGTCTGGAATCGGACCTCGATGTTGTCCGCGCCGTCGACCGCGCATTGGTAGTAGTCGAGCAGCGCCTGCCATCCGTGCCGGTTCGGCGCGCTGGTAGCGATCACCAGGTGTCCTCCCGGCCGGTCACGCTCGTCGAACAGTGCGACCTCGTGCTCGTGCGAGATCGAGGTGGCGCACTCGAGCCCCGCCGGGCCAGCGCCGACGACCGCCACGCGGCGCGTCGCAGCCGCGTTTCCGGGCCGGGCGAGCCACGGTGTGGCCGGGCGACATTCATGTGGTGATGGCCCGAGGTCCGGGTTTACCGAGCACAGGAGAACCGGATCGAACGCGCGCCAGTCCTCGTTGCAGGAAACGCACGGACGGATCTGCTCGGCGCGGCCGGCGAGGCGTCGATGGACACCCGGATGCCGAGGACGACGTCCGGGACCGAGCCTCGGATCGCGCCCGCGATCCGCTGATGATCTGCGCTCTCCCGGCGACGGAGTCCGCGCCGGGGCGAAGGTTGGTCGACGGCGAGAGGAACTGGGCGAGGAGGTACCGGTGGGCTGCGTGCAGCTCGACGACTTGAAAGCCCGCCTGCGCGGCGTACACGCTCGAGATCCCGAAGCCCTCGACGATCTCGTCGGTCTCGGTCTCGGACAGCGCGCGCGGGCGGGTCGGCTCCCGTGGCGAACGAACGGCCGACGGGGCCACGGGCGCGTACCACATCTCGGCCCCGGTGGTCTCGCGCCCGAGGTGCACGAGCTGGCAGGCAGCGACCGCCCCTTCCGATCGGATCGCCTGCGCCCGCAGCGACATCCCGGGGATCCCTTCCTCGCGCCACGCCTCGGTGACGATCCGCCGGCGCCACGTGGACTGCGGCGCGGTGACGGTGCCGCCGACGGTCACCATTGCGGGACCGCCGGCCGCGATTCGTCGCCAGTAGTCGGCGTCCGCGGGCAACGCCAGGCCGTCGTCGAGCAGGCCGCGTCCGTGGGGGGCGCCGACGATCCGGTTGCGAAGCGTCAGTGACCCGAGTGAGAACGGCTTGGTGGCTCGCTGAGGAACCGCGCTCATTGCCGACCGTCAATAAGCCTGTGACTGACCGCCGTCGATCGCGATCACGGCCCCGTTGATGAACGAGGCCTCGTCAGAGAGGAGGAAGCCAACCAGGTTCGCGACCTCTTCGGGCTGACCGAACCGCTTCATCGGGTTCGCGCTCACGAACTCCTGACCGAACGCCTCCCAGCCATCCTCGCCGGCGATCTTGATCAGCGAGCCCTTGATCATGTCGGTCATGATCGCGCCGGGCGCGATCGCGTTGACCCTCACGCCGTGCTGCCCGTATTCAATGGCCGCCTGCTTCGTCATCCCCGCCACCGCGTGCTTGGTCGCGCCGTACGCGACCAGGTTGGGCACCGCACGTATCCCGCCCACCGAAGCAGCGTTGACGATCGCGCCGGATCCCTGCGCTTTTAGGTGCGGCAACGTGTGCTTCATGCCGAAGAACACGCCCTTCAGGTTGATCGAGATCACTCGATCGAAGCCGTCGGTCGTGTACGCCTCGACCGGGTTCTGCTCCCCTTCGATCCCGGCGTTGTTGTAGAGCCCATCGATGCGCCCGAAGCGCTCCAGGGTCGTTTCGACGAACTGTCGCCACTGGGTTTCCTGCGCCACGTCGGCGGTCACTGTGAGAATCTCGACACTCTCGACCGCGGCGACGATCGAGCTTCGCGATCGCCCAAGTGCGGCTTCGTCGATATCGAGAAGCGCAAGGCGGGCACCCTCGCGCGCGGCACGAAGCGCCGCGGCGTGGCCGAGCCCCGTGCCCGCCCCCGTGACCAGGATGACCTTCTCTGCTAGGCGCATCAGGCGTGAGCCGGCGCGGCTCCAAGCGCCTGGACTACCTCCTCGGGGAACTCCTGCGAGGGATCGATCGAGATCGTCTTGTCGAGCAGGTACTCATCGATCGCGTAGGGACCATGCTCGCGGCCGACTCCGGACTCCTTGTAGCCCCCGAACGACGAATTGAAGTCGGCCGCCATCGTGTTGACCGAGAACGTGCCGGTGCGGATCCGCCGGGCGATCCCGAACCCGCGAGCCGGATCGCCCGTGAACACCGACCCAGACAGGCCGAAGCGGCTGGCGTTGGCGATGCGAACCGCGTCCTCGTCGTCCTCGTACGGGATCAGCGCGATCACCGGGCCGAAGATCTCCTCCTGAGCGACGGTCATGTCGTTGGTGACGTCCGTAAGCAGCGTCGCCTCGACGTACCACCCCTTGTCCAAGTGCTCGGGCGCCTTGCCGCCGGCGGCGACCGTCGCGCCCTCGTCGACGGCCTTCTGGATGTAGCCGAGGACGCGGTCGCGATGGGCCTCGGTGACGAGCGGCCCGATCACGGTGTCGTCGTCGTGCGGGTCGCCGACCTTGAGGGTCTTGAACGCCTCGCTGAGCTTTGAGGCGATCTCGTCGTACTGCGACTTCGGCGCCAGGATCCGGCTCATGCAGACGCAGCTCTCGCCCTGGCTGGTCCCGGCGCTCGAGCCGACGAGGATCGGCAGAACGGCGTCGACATCGGCGTCGTCGAGAACGATCGCCGCCGACTTTCCGCCGAGCTCGAGCACGCACGGCCTGACGAGCTCGCCGCACGCGCGGCCGATCTGCTTGCCGACCTCGACCGAGCCCGTGAAGCTCACCATGTCGACGTCCGGATGCGAAACCAGCCGCGCCGACGCCTCGCGGTCCGCGGCGACGATATTGATGACGCCCGGGGGGAAGCCCGCCTCGGTCACGAGATCGGCCATCGCGAACAGCGACAGCGGATCGGGATCGGGCGCCTTGACCACGACCGTGCACCCGGCCACGATGGCCGGCGCCGTCTTCTGGGCGATCCCCGGAAGCGGGAAGTTGAACGCGGTCATCGCCGCGACGACGCCGACGGGCTCGCGCACGAGCAGGCTCTTGCTCTCGTACTTCATGATCAGTCCGCCTGCGTTGCCGGCCAGCGGCGACAGGTCGGCCTCGCGCACCTCGGTGAACTTGTGCTCCCGGCCCACCTTCGCGTAGTAGTTCCAATGCAGAGTGGGCGCGACCGAGTGATAGACCTCCGCCGTCAGCTTGGTGTGCCCGAGCTCGTCGACGATCAGGTCGCGGAACTCCGGCTGGTGCTCGGCGATCAGCGCGGCGAGCCGCTCCATCATCTCCGCGCGCTCCTCGACCGGGCGGGTCGGCCAGTCGGTCTCGTAGAACGCCTTGCGCGCGGCCTCGACGGCACGGTCGATGTCGGTCGTGTTCGCCGCGGGCACGTAGCCGATCTTCTTCCCGGTCGCCGGTGAGACAACGTCGAAGCGCTCGCCCGAGTCTGGCTCCTGCCAGCGGCCATCGATGTACAGATTCGGGAATTCGCGTGGCAGCATGAAGAGCTCTCCTCGTCTGGGCTCGGCGTCTAAAGGGTTGACCTGAAGTCGGTTCGTTTATCTTAGTGGGACCGGCGTCGGAGTCAAGCCCGGCCCCCTTCGCCCCGGCCGGACTAAGGTTGCGTCCTCGGACCGATCTGATAGGCTCTCGACCCGAATTCAGGTCAAACTACTCCCCTGAGGCGACGACCGTGTTCCCGGTACCGCAGGTCAGCGACGACAACCGAGCATTCTGGACCGGCGGCCGCGACGGCGAGTTGCTGATCGTCCGCTGCAACGACTGCGGGTACTACATTCACCCGCCCGCGCCAAGGTGCCCACGGTGTCTTGGTGACGACGTCGAGCCGCAGGCGGTGAGTGGGCGGGGAGTCGTCTACACCTACACGGTCAACCGACGCGAGTGGTCCCCTGGCGTGGAGGTCCCTTACGTGATCGCGATCGTGCGGCTCGCCGAGCAGCCCGACCTGCGACTGATGACGAACATCGTCGGCTGCCCGCCCGACGACGTGGAGATCGACATGCCGGTGCAGGTCGAGTTCCGTGAGCAGGGGGACGTCTATGCCCCGGTGTTCAGGCCGCTCTAGCGATGGCTGAGCGCTTCGAGGACCGCTGCATCATCTCCGGCATCGGCCAGTCCGAGGTCGGGCGCCGCATGACGCGGGGCGTGCTCGCGCTAACGCTCGATGCGTGTCTCGAGGCGATCGCCGACGCCGGTCTGACCCCCGCGGACATCGACGGAGTGATCTCGTGGCCGGGCGCCGTGTCCCGGGCCGAGGGCCTCGCTCCCCCCGGGCCCGGCTCGTCCGGACCCGGCCCGCACGCCGTCATCGATGCGCTTCGCCTCAACACGAACTGGCACGGCGCAGGACCCGAGACGCCGGGCATGCTCGCCTCGGTTATCCACGGCTGTATTGCGGTGGCCTCGGGCATGTGCCGTCACGCGCTCGTGTACCGCGCGCTCAACGAGGATACGGCGTGGCGCCAGAGCACCGAACGCGTGGCGACCGACGCCGGCGGGGTCACCGGGATCATGCAGTGGATCCTGCCGTTCGGCGCGTTCTCTGGGCCGAACTGGATGTCGCTGTACGCGCGGCGCCATATGCACGAGTACGGCACGACCCGCGAGCAGATCGCTCAGATCAGCCTGAACGCGCGGCGCAACGCGGCGCTCAACCCGAAGGCGGTTCTGACCAATCCGCTCACGCTCGACGACTACCTGTCGTCTCCGATGATCAGCGATCCCCTGTGCCTGTACGACTGCGACATCGCGATCGACGGGGCGACCGCGGTCGTGATCTCCGATGCGGCGTACGCACGGGACACCCCGCACCGGGCGATCCACTTCGAGGCCGTCGGGAGCGCGCTCCACGGCCGTGCCTCGTGGGACCAGTGGGAGGACATGACCACCACCGCTGCGATGAGCGCGGGCAAGCATTTGTGGTCGAGGACCGACATGAAGCCGGCCGAGGTCGATTGTGCCCAGCTCTACGACGGCTTCACTGTCCTCACTCTGTACTGGCTCGAGGGACTGCAGTTCTGCGGCAAGGGCGAGAGCGGCGCATTCGTCGAGGGCGGCGAGCGCATCAGCCTGACCGGAGAGCTGCCGCTGGCCACGAGCGGCGGTCAACTCTCCGCCGGCCGCCTGCACAGTTTCGGCCATCTCTACGAGGCTTGCCAACAGTTGCGCGGAGAAGCGGGCCAGCGCCAGGTGCCTGGAGCGAAGGTCGTAGCGGTGTCCGCGGGCGCGGGACCCCTCGCGTCGTGCCTACTGCTCAGAACATAGGAACGGATAAACCCGTCCACGTCATAGTGAACGCGAGGAAGAGATGAATCTAGCGGCTCTTGTCGATGAGAAAGCAGTACAGTTCGGCGACCGGGTGCTTGCCATCTTCGACGATGACACCGTGACCTATTCGCAAGTCGCGGAGCGCGCGGGCCACGTGGCCGCGGGGCTGCGGGGCCTGGGTGTCACTCAGGGTGACCGGGTCGCGATCATGATGGGAAACCGGTCGGACTTTCTCTACGCGTGGTTCGGGATCCTCAAGCTCGGGGCAATCGAGGTGCCGATCCACGACGCCGCCAGGGGCCCGGGCATCTCCCACATTCTCAACACCACCGAGGCTCGCGTGGTCATCGTCGAGGATGTCTTCGTGGGTCACGTGCTGCCATGGCTGGGGGACTCGCCGAGCGTCGAGCACGTGGTGATCGTCGGCGAGCAGTCCGCTGACGCCAACGGCGGGCGGCCGCTTCACGACTTCGCCGATCTCCTCGCCAATCCGGCATCGGTCGACACCGTCGAGGTCGAGCCGCACCAGCCCGCGTCGATCCTGTTCACCGGAGGAACGACCGGACCACCGAAGGGCGTTGTGTTGCCCCATAACCACAACATCAACCTCGCGACGAGCACCGCTGAGATCGCCGGCTACACCGAGGACGACGTTCTGCTATCGGTGTTCCCCCTATTCCACGCCAACGCCAAGTACATGACGGTGGTCGCGGCGATGGTTGCCGGCGCGAAGTCGATCGTCAACCGCCGGTTCTCGGCCAGCCGTTTTTGGGACCAGTGTCGGCGCGAGGGTGTCACCGCGTTCAACGGCATGGGAGAGATGTTGCGAATCCTGATGAAGCAGCCGGAGGGCGCGGATGACACCGACAACACGGTCCGGGTCGTGGTCGGCGCCGCCGCGCCCCGGGACCAGGTGCTCGAGTTCGAGCAGCGGTATGGCCTGGCGATCCTCGACGTCTACGGGCTCACCGAGACCGGGCCGGTCACTTTCTGCACGTTCGAGCAGCGCCGCGCAGGCTCGATGGGGGTTCCGGTCCCGTGGTACGAGGTACGGATACTCGACGAGAACGACGTCGAGGTTCCGGTCGGCGAGCCGGGCGAGATCTGCATCCGGCCGGCGCGGCCGAACGTGATGATGGCGAGGTACTGGAACAACGACACCGCGACGCTCAAGTCGATCCGCAACTTGTGGTTCCACACGGGCGATCACGGCCACCGGGACGCCGATGGCTTCTTCTTCTTCAGGGCGCGGGAGACGGACTCGATCCGCCGCCGCGGCGAGAACATCTCGGCGTGGGAGGTCGAGCGCGTGCTTGCACTTCATGATGAGTTGCTCGAGTCGGCGGTGTACGGAGTGCCGTCGCCGATGGGAGGCCAGGAGGTTATGGCGGCGATCGTGCTCAAGCCGGGCTCGACCCTCGGACCCGAAGACGTCCTCGACTTCTGCCAGGACAAGATGCCGCACTTCGCGGTCCCCCGGTACCTGCGGTTCGTCGATGAGCTCCCGAAGTCGCACGCCCAGCGGATCCTCAAGCAGGAGCTCAAGGCCGAGGGCATCGAGGCCGAGGGCGTGTGGGACCGGGAGTCCGTCGGGTACCAGGTGCGAAGGTAGCGCGATGGCACGTCCCGCACGCCAGGTCCACCTCGTCGAGTACCCCGCGGGTGAGGTGACACCCGCTCACTTCGTGACTGTCGACGTCGAAGTTCCGGATCCAGCGCCGGGCCAGGTGCTCGTGCGGAACACGTTCACCTCGGTCGATCCCGGCATGCGGCTCCGGCTGCGGGAGAGCGGTCCCGCCGGCTACTTCAATTCGTTCCCGCTGAATGCCCCGATGGACGACATCTGGGCCGTGGGCGACGTGATCGAATCGCGCGCGGAGGGGTTCGAGCCCGGTGACTCGGTGTGGCACGCGAAGGGTTGGCGCGACTACGCGATCGTCACCGCGGGCGAGCCGGCGCTGGCTGGCATCGCGACGCTGGCTCGGATCGACACATCGGTGGCGCCGGCTGAGAAGTACCTCGGGCCGCTCGGCGCGATGGGCGTGACCGCGTACGCCGGACTGATCGACGCGGCGGAGCTGCGCGACGGGGACGTCGTGTGGGTCTCCGCGGCCGCGGGCGCCGTCGGCAGCCTCGCCGCGCAGATCGCCAAGCTCCGGGGCCACCGCGTGATCGGCAGCGCCGGATCCGAGGCGAAGGTCCGGTTCCTGCTCGACGAGCTCGGTCTCGACGCCGCGTTCAACTACCACGATGGCCCCGTCGTCGACCGGCTGCGGGAGGCCGCGCCCGAGGGCATCGATGTGTACTTCGACAACGTCGGCGGCGATCACTTGGAGGCCGCGCTGGCCACGCTCCGGAATTGGGGCAGGGCGGCGCTGTGCGGTGCGATCTCGGAGTATGAGTCCGTCGGTCCGACGCCCGGCCCGAGCAACCTTTTCCAGGCCACGGCGAACAACCTGACGTTGCGCGGATTCCGCGGCAGCGCCTACCAGCATCGTTTGCCGGACGTCGTTCGTGAGCTCGGCGGCTGGCTCGCCGAGGGTCGGCTCCGCTATCGCGAGACGGTCATGGACGGCCTGGAGCGGGCGCCCGAGGCGCTCATGCGAGTGCTATCCGGGGACACCACCGGCAAGGCACTCGTGCGAATCCCGTAATCGATGCGGCCTACGCCGCCCGGCGCGCGGCGCGCGGCTTCCGTGCGGGCTCGGCGGGCAACGACGGCGCCTCAGCACAACCGGCCACGGCCAGGCAGCGCTCGACGAAGAAATCGCGGATGTCGTCAAGCGACAGGCCGCCGGCGGGCCGGTACCAGTGCCACACGCTCTTGTACAACCCGAGCAGCGCGTGCGTGAGCAACCGGGGATCGGCCTCGGGGATCGCGCCCTGCTCCATCCCGCGGGTCAGGAACGCCGCCCAGGCGAACTCGATGTCGCGCATCCGGGCGCGGGCGAGCCGGCGCGCCTCTTCCTCGCGCGGCGACTTGCGCGGCACGGCGATCAGCCCTTCTTCGGCAACCAGGACACGGTTGCGGAGGACCTCGTGCTCGGTGAGATCGAACAGCCCGTTGAGTACTCGCACGAGCGTGGGGGTGAATTCACCCCGATCCGACGTTAGTCGCTCGAACCGCTCCCGTTCGGCCTCGAGAGCCTCGGCGTGAATCTCGAACAGGCAGTGGAGCTTTGACTCGAAGTAGTGGTACAGCGCAGTGGAGCCGAGGCCGACGTCCGCGGCGATGTCCGCCCACTTCGTGTACTCATACCCATCGCGGCCGAAGTGCTCGATCGCTGTCGTCAGGATCTCCTGGCGCTTGCTTCGCGAGCTTGGCGGACTCGCTTCCCGCTGACTCCCCCGGGGTTGCGCGTTCTTGGCCACTGTTCCTCTTTCTATTGAAGTGACCCCAACTCTATCAGCGGGTGCGGGCGCGGCCGGTCGATTGGCGCAAATCCCCCGGTTTCGCCGGATCTGGGGGCCATCCGTGGTTGCGCTCGAGCCTCCGCCTCGATAGAATTGAACTGACTTCACCTGAAGGGATTGGATGCGGCGGCTCGATGAACATGTCGTGATCATCACCGGAGCGAGCTCTGGACTGGGGGCCCAGCTCGCGAAGGCAGTCGGTGATGCCGGCGGCATCCCGGTTCTGGCCGCGCGTCGCGCCGAGCGCCTCGCTGCGCTCACGGCGGAGATTCCCAGCGCCGAGGCCGTCACCTGCGATGTCACGGACGAAGCCGATCGTCAGCGGCTGATCGACGGAGTCGTGGACCGCTACGGCCGGCTCGACGGGCTGATCAACAACGCCGGTGCCGGCGCCAGCGCCCCGGCGCTCCGCACGGCGACGGAGACGTTCGCAAGCGTTCTCGATTTGAACCTCGTCGCGCCGTTCGCGCTCTCGTGCCTGGCGGCGCAGCGGATGCGCGAGGGAGGCGCGCGTTCGATCGTCAACATCGCCTCGGTCATGGGTCTCCGCTCGATCGGGCTGATTCCGGACGCCGCCTACGTCGCCTCGAAGGCCGGCATCATCGGCTTGACGCGCGAACTCGCGTCGCAATGGGGCCGCTACGGGATCCGTGTGAACGCGGTCGCTCCGGGCTTCTTCGCCACCGAGATGAACTCTGGGCTGGGCGATGATCCCGAGCAGTTCCCGGAGTTTCTGCTGTCGCGCACCCCTCTCGGACGCGGCGGCCATGCCGGCGAGCTCGACGAGGCCGTGCTGTTCCTGCTCGGCCCCGGCAGCAGCTTTGTCACCGGAACCGTGCTCAGCGTCGACGGAGGAATGGCAATTGCCTGAGCGCCGGAGCCCATCACGACTCGACAACATTGAAAGCGGAGGAAGTTGATGCCGACCCTAACGTTCCAGCCCGAGGCCGATCGCTATTACGCCGAGGGATACTGGCGTGAGGGAGACCTGTGGGGCGACTTCGCGCGGCGCGCCGCCGAAAACCCGGACAAGCCGGCCCTGATCCTCGACGACCGGGTTTTCACGTTCGATCAGCTCCGGCGTGCGGCCGTCGGGGTGTCGGTCCTCCTCGCCGACGGCGGCGTCGAGCCCGGAGACATCGTGATTCTGCTCGGGCGTCACTCGATTGAGGCGGCGGTTGCGATGCTCGGTTGCCTGCACCGCGGCGCCGTGATCGCGCCGCTACCGCCGATGTTCAACGAGACTCAGCTGTCGGCGCTGATCGTGCAGACGCGGGCCAAGGCGCTGATCGGGTTCGGCGGAGAGAAGGAGCTCGCGAAGTGCCGGCAGGTCTCCGATCAGGTCCCGCTGTTCCTCCCGGTCGAGCCCGAGCTCATCGACCGCCTGGCCCAGGACGACCCACCGGATGAGCACATGCCCCGGCATGCCGACGACCTGGCGATGGTGCTCCACTCCTCCGGAACCACCTCGACCCCGAAGGGCATCTCCCACTCGAACAACACGCTGCGATACGCCACCGAGGGCATCTGCAAACGGTGGGAGCTGACCGGCGAGGACATCTACCTGGTCGTGTGCGAGTTCGGATTCGTCGGCGGCCTCGTGTTCGGTTATTTCCCGCCGCTGTTCAACGGCGCCACCGGCGTGCTCGTCAACCGGTGGCGTGCCGAGGATGCCCTACGTCTGATCGACGAGCATCGCTGCACGTACGTCCTCTCGATGCCGACGCATTCGGCGGACCTGATCGACGCGAAGGTCGAGAGCGGACTCGAGTTGCCGTCGATGCGCGTGCTCGCCGCGCCCGGGCTGACGCGCGAGCGCCGTATCGCGATGAGGGAGGCGTTCGGAGTGCCGCCGCTCGGCGACTACGGCCTGTCCGAGGTGCCCGGGCACGCCGCTCACGGGCTGCACGAGCCGGACGCGAAGATCGACCTCACCGAAGGCCGGCCGTACGACGGCACCGAGATCCGGATCGTCGACGACAACGACCGGCCGCTGCCGCCGAACACGGTGGGCTCGGTGATCGTCAACGGCCCGAGCCGGTTCCTCGGCTTTCTCGGCAACGACGATCTGACGCGCGAGTCACTGAGCGACTGGGGCGGCTACCGGACCGGCGACCTCGGCTATCTCGACGAGGAGGGGCAGTTCGTGTACGTCGGCCGCAGCAAGGACATCATCCGGCGAGGCGGCGTTACGATCGTTCCCTCCGAGGTCGAGCCCGTGATCCTCCGCCACCCCAACGTTCACGAGGTCGCGATTGTGCCGATCCCCGACGAGCGACTCGGCGAGCGTGCCTGCGCAGCGATCATCCCGGTCGAGGGCAAGCCGGCACCGACGCTCGAGGAGCTGCAGCAGTTCCTCGACCAGGAGGGTGTGGCGAAGTACACCTGGCCCGAGTCCGTCGAGATGTTCGATGAGTTCCCGCGGACGCCGTCGCTGAAGGTGGTCAAGCGGGATGTCGTCACGCAAATTCTCGAGCGCCCGACGGTCACCGCATAACCTCAGGTATGATTTTGTTGAAATGACTTCAGGTCAAGCAAAGCAACCGGTGCCGCCATCGAGCGAAGCGGGCACGAAGACGTTCTTCGAGCGTTACTTCGAGCTGCTCGACGGGCCGGATCCCCACAGCTCGCTCGAGCTGGTGGCCGAGGGTGTGGAGTTCACGATCCAGTGGGCTGCGGACGACTCTCGCAAGAGCAGCCAGTTCGTGGGTGGTCGAGATGAACTGCGAGGGTTCATCGACGCAGGTGACACAGAGGGTTGGGCTCACTACGTCATGCACAGCGGCGTCAGTGGAGACGTCGAGTTCGCTCTGGGCGAGACGCGCTGGGACAGCGGCGAACGAATCGGCACATTCCTCGCGGTGGCGCAGCTCGACCAGTCGGGTCGGATGCACAGGTATATGGTGGCCCGCTCTCCCGTGCTTGCGTTCCCGCGGATCGATGACTGACACTCGCTCAATACAACTCATCGACCCGGAGTTGATCGGGGGCACGGAAGACGAGCCCACGCTGATCGGGTCAGAGTGCGAGCGATGTGGCACGGTCACATTCCCGCGCCAGCGGTCGTGCCCCCGGTGTACCTCCGAGGACGTGCACCGACATGAGCTGGCCACTCGCGGCGCGCTGTGGACCTGGACGATCCAGTGCTTCGCGCCCAAAGCGCCACCCTACCTCGAGGGAGGCGTTGAAGAGTTCGAGCCCTACGGGGTCGGCTACATCGAGTTGCCTGGCGAAGTCCGCGTGGAGGCGCGACTGACCGAGAGCGATCCGGGACGATTGCGGATCGGCATGCCGATGGAGCTGACGCTGATTCCCGTCCCAGGGGCGAGCGACAAGCTCACGTTCGCGTTCCGGCCGGTGGAGGACGACCAGTGAGCGACGACGTCGCGATCGTCGGCCTCGGCATCCACCGGTTCGGCCGCCACGACGGCGTCTCCGGGCTCGAGATGGGCGCGATCGCCGCCCGTCGCGCGCTGGCAAATGCCGGGATCGCGTGGAACGACATCGACTTCGCCGCCGGCGGGTCGGATGCCGCGGGCAACGCGGACACGTCCGTTTCGATGCTCGGGTTGACAGGCGTTCCGTTCATCAACGTCAAGAACGGGTGCGCGACGGGTGGGTCGGCGCTGACGACGGCGCACGCGATGCTCGCCTCCGGAGCGGCCGTGGTCGCGCTCGTGGTCGGCTTCGACAAGCACCCGCGGGGGGCGTTCAACCCTCTGCCGGAGGAGTGGGGAATCGGCTCGTGGTACGGGGAGACCGGCCTGATGCTCACCACGCAGTTCTTCGCGCTGAAGATCCAGCGCTACATGGCCGACTACGGCATCAGCGATTCGACTCTGGCCAAGGTGGCGGTGAAGGCGTTCGCGAACGGCGCGCGCAACGAGAACGCGTGGCGGCGGAGCCCGCTCACCGAAGAGGAAATCCTGGGTTCCAGGATGGTGAACCACCCGCTGACGCAGTACATGTTCTGCTCGCCGGGGGAGGGTGCCGTCGCGCTCGTGCTGGCACGCGGTTCGCGTATCAAGGAGCTGACCCGCACGCCCGTGTACCTGCGGTCGGTGGCGTTCCGGACGCGCCGCTTCGGGTCGTTCGAGGTGTTCAGCCCGTCGATCCCGATCGAATCGGCGCCGTCGGCGACGACCGAGGCGGCGGCGGCCGCGTTCGAGGAAGCCGGCATCCGACCCGGCGACGTCGACGTCGCGCAGATCCAAGACACCGAGTCCGGGGCTGAGGTCATGCACCTCGCCGAGACGGGCCTGTGCGGGCACGGTGAGCAGGAGGCCCTGATCCAGAGCGGCGCCATCGAACTCGACGGGCGGCTGCCCGTCAACACCGATGGCGGATGCCTGGCATGCGGTGAGCCGATCGGCGCGTCGGGGCTGCGGCAGGTGCACGAGATCGCGCTCCAGCTACGGGGAGAGGCCGGCGACCGGCAGGTCCCCAAGGAGTGCCGGGTCGGCTTCACCCAGGTCTACGGCGCCCCCGGCGTGAGCGCCTGCACGGTCCTCACCGTTTGATGTACAAGGCAGTAGGCATCTGGTCATGGCCGCGCGACGACGATCGCGCGGAGTTCGATGAGCATTACGAGACGGTCCACTACCCGCTCGCGGGGAAGCTTCCAGGCGCTCGCCGCATCACCGTTCTGACCGGTGGTGAGAACGCGCGGGCGTCGGGCATGTTCCGGGTGGCGGAGGTGTACTTCGACGACCGCGCCGCGTTCGACCGCGCATCCGCGTCAGAGGAGTGGCAGGCGATGGCGGCCGACGCGCAGCAGCTGATGGAGCGCTACGGAGTCACGTTGCTGACCGCCGACGGCGAGGAAGTCGACCGGCAATACTGACGCGCGACTGACGCTTACCGTGCGCCGGCTTACGAGGCCGTGGCAGCCGCCGTGCTCGCGCCGGAGCCAATCGGCGAAGTCACTCGGTCCCGGAGGCTCATCGCGCCGTGAACGCGCCGTCGACGGCGTAGAAGCTGCCGCTCACGAACGAGGCCTCCTCAGAGGCGAGCCAGGCCACGAGCGCCGCCACCTCGTCCGGCTCACCGAGCCGCCCGAACGGGTTGAGCGATGCCAGGTAATCGGCGCCGGCCTGATCGAGCGAGGCGGCGAGCAGCGGGGTTCGGATGACGGCCGGGCCGACGCAGTTGACGCGCACGCCTCTCCCGGCGCAGTCGATCGCCGCCGCGCGCGTGATCCCCAGCACCCCGTGCTTCGCCGCGACGTACGCGACCATCGAGTCGCGCGCGACGACCGAGAACATCGACGCCATGTTGACGATCGATCCGGCCCCGGCCGAGAGCATATGCCGAAGCTCGGCGCGCATGCTGTAGTAGACGCCGCTCAGGTTGATGTCGATCACCTTGCGCCAGTCGTCGATCGGATACTCCTCGCTGCTGATCAGCGGGCCGCCGATGCCGGCGATGTTCGCGGCGATGTGAAGGCCGCCGAACGACTCAACGGCGTGAGCCACCGCTCGCTCTGACACCTCCGGGTCGATGACGTCGCCCACGAGCGCGCTCCCGGACGCGATGTCGCTCGCCACACGCTCGGCCGCCTCCGGCTGCACGTCCATGACGACCACGCTGGCGCCGTCCGCCGCGAGCCGGCGCACGATCGCCTCGCCGATCCCCGAGCCGCCACCGGTGACCAGCGCGACCTTTCCATCGAAGCGCGCGCTCACGACGCCTGCACCCGGAGGTCGATGATGTAGTTCCCGGCCACGTCGGGTTCGCCTCGCTGGCCCGGACGGACGACGATCACCGTGAGCGCCGCGGCTCGAGCCGCGAGGAGCTCGCGAACCGCGTCGCGCACGTCGTGCTCGTCGAGCGGCACGATGACCTCTCCGTCGACGTCGATCCGCTCATCAGGTCGATGCCCCTGCTCAGGCACTTCGCTCATTCCCCGGCGAAGAGATGCTCTAAGCCCAAACTGAATTCATGTCATCATCAGCACCAGCGGGATTGGCGCCGTGTCAACACGCTCGCGATCGATCCGGCTGCGGCGGGCTGGCCGTCTAAGCCCGTGGTGACACGCCTGCGGTGGACCGGGCTGTCGATCCGCCACGCGAGCGCCGTTGACACGCCGACACGAAGTCGCTACGGGCAACATGAATTGACGTCAGTTTATGTCGGTGAGGAGAAGACAACATGCCGCGCGCTCGTCGAGAGGCAGGTCTTGATGGCTGAAGGCCTCAGCGGTCGCGTCGCGCTGGTCACCGGCGGCGGCTCCGGGATCGGCGAGGCGTGCGTGAAACGGCTTGCCGACCTTGGGGCGAGCGTATGGATCGTCAACCGCGACCGCGAGGGCGCCGCCGGGCGTAGGGCGACAAACTCGCCACTCGACCACCCCGCTAAAGGTGAACGGCCGTTCAGTCGGCTATAGCACGACCAACGCGACATTCGGCGGCGGCGCGGCGCCGAGTGGCGACTTTCTCGCCTCCGGTTTTGCAGGTCGGCCCGCGGCACGCGGCGGTTACTTCACGATGTTGCCGGCGTCGATCGGAAGCGCGACGCCGGTGATGAACTTGGCGGCGTCCGAGCACAGGAACACCACCGCATCGGACACGTCGCCCGGCTCGATCCACGCCACTCCCGGAAGGATGTTCAGCCCCTCGAAAGGCTCGCGCACGTCGTCCTCGGTCGGGTTCTCGAGATGCGGAGCGAACAGCTCGAACGTCGAGTCGTTGATGACCAACGGCGTGCGGACGGTTGTAGGGCAGACGGCGTTGACGCGGATCCGGTGCAGTCCGGCCTCCTGGGCGAGCACCTTCATCAGCCCGATCACGCCGTGCTTGGCAGCCGTGTAGTGCGCGGTGTTGGCATACGCGCGCAGGCCGGCGGTAGAGCTGGTCAGCACGACGCTGCCGCCCTCGCCGCGCTCGACCATTGAGGGAAGCGTGGCGCGCGCGGTGTTGAAAACGCCCGTCAGGTTGATGTCGATCATGTCCTTCCACTGCTGTTCGGTCATCTCCCAGGCCACCGCCCAGGAGCCGATGCCGGCGTTGGCACAGACGATGTCGATCCTCCCGAGCTCGGATAGGCCGGCATCCGCGGCCTGCTGAAGCTCGGACAGCGACCGGACGTCGGCGACGGCCTTGACCGCCCGCCGGCCCATCGCCTCCACCGCTTTGACCGTCGCGTCGAGATCTTCCTCGCTGGCCAGCGGGTAGGAGATGGTCTCGACGCTGTTCGCGGCGACGTCGACGGCGATCACGTCGGCGCCCTCCGCCGCGAGCCGCAGCGCGTGCGAGCGCCCCTGTCCACGGCCGGCCCCGGTGACCAGCGCGACCTTCCCGTCAACGAGTCCCATCTCTCTCAGCTCTCCTTCCGCCTGCCGCCCGAATATTGACTACCGGCCCGACAGTATTATATGAAGTGAGGTCAGTTCAATCGATGCCGACGACGGATGTTTGGGCGCGGGGAACGACGACCGCGCGCCCGAGCACTTCGCCGTGCCGAAGCTTGCCGTACGCGCTGACAGCGTCGTCGAGGCCGTAGACCTCGGCCTCGGAGTGGATCGCGCCGGCGCTGGCGAGCGCCACGACCTCGGCGAGCTCGGGCACGGTGCCCCAGGTTGGCATACGTACCGTGGACTCGTACGGAATCAGGCCGGGCGCCACCCGAAGCTCGCCGCCGCCACGGCCGACGAACGTCACGTCGCCGCCCTGGGCCACCGTGCCGGCCGCCAGCGCGAGCGTCGTATCGTTGCCGACGAAGTCGAGCACCACGTTCGCTCCGCCGGGACCGATCTCGGCTCGCACGTCGTCCGGCGTCAGGCCGTCGGCCGACAAGACGGCGTCGGCGCCGGCCGCACGGGCCAGCTCCAGGGCTGCGTCGCGCACGTCGACGGCCACGATCCGCGCCGAACTGATTGCCTTGACGACCTGGACCGCCATGTGCCCGAGCCCGCCCACGCCCAGGATGAGCGCGGTGCTCCCGGGCCGCAGCTGTGCGAGTGACAGCTTCGCCGCGTGGTAGGAGGTGAGGGCGGCATCGGTGAGGGGCGCGGCCGGCACCGGATCCAGCCCCGAGGCGGGCACGAGGTACCGGGCCGACGGGACCAGCAGAAACTCAGCGAGGCCGCCGTCGCGCCCGAGGCCCCCGCCGTGAGGCCCGCGCTGGGTGCGGGCGCATGCGTTATCGCGCCCGTTGGCGCATTGCCAGCATGTTCCGCAGCCCCACCGGCTATACACGACGACGGCGTCGCCGACTTGAACGCCGGACGCACCGGGGCCGAGCGCAGCGACGCGCCCGGCGGTCTCGTGGCCGAGCGTGAATGGGAGCGTGTATGGATACACGCCCGGCGGGGCGCTCATGATGTGGATGTCCGACCGGCACAGCCCCGCCGCGGCCACCTCGACGAGCACCTCCGAGCCGCTCGGCTCGGGCACCGGGACATCGCTGACGACGGGATCGGATTGCCACTCAGTCAGACGGACGGCACGCATCGTTGTCGCGCTCACCACAGCCGCTCCAAGGTCGAACAGGACAGAACAGAACAGAACAGAACAGAACAGAACTGAACTCAGTTAGAATGGTACACTACGCCGGCGATGAGAGTGAAGCCCGTGACCAGGAACGCCGCGTGAACGGACGCGGCCGCGCGGCCGGCAAGGTCGTGCTGATCACCGGGGCCGCGCAGGGCATGGGCGCATCGCATGCCCGAGCGCTCGCGCGCGAGGGCGCCAGCGTGGCGATCGCCGATATCGCCGACGATGCCGGCGAGCGACTCGCCGGCGAGTTGCGAAGCGCCGGCGCGCAGGCGAGCTACCACGATCACGACGTGGCCGACGCCGCCGCCTGGAGCGAACTCGTCGCCGCCGTCGAGCGCAGACACGGGGCGATCGACGTGCTCGTCAACAACGCGGGGGTCCAGGTCCGCTCGGTCGGCATCGAGGCCGACGACGAGGAGTGGGCGAAGGTCACCGCCGTCAACCAGCGTGGCGTGTTTCTCGGCATGCGCGCGGTGATACCGGGCATGGTGCGAAACGGCGGAGGGTCGATCGTCAACGTCGCATCGGTGGCGGCGCTCGTCGGCATGGTCGGATCGATCCCGTACCAGGCGAGCAAGGCTGCCGTCCTCGGACTCACGCGGGGAGCGGCCGTCTCATACGGACGCGACAAGATCCGAGTGAACGCGATCTGCCCGGGGCTTGTCGTCACCGGGATGACCCAGAGCGCATCGGCCGAGGCGGTCGAGACACTGAAGGAGACGATCCCGCTCGGCCGCGACGGTCAGCCCGAGGAGGTATCAGCGGCGGTCTTGTTCCTGGCCTCCGACGAATCGTCCTACATCACCGGCGTCGCGCTGCCGATCGACGGCGGCTTCGTCGCGCTCTAGCTCCGCGTCACGTCCCGCGCGGCGACGGTCATGTCGAGCGGCGCAGCTTCCTCGACCCGGAGGAGGTTGACGTCGACGAGCGCGGGATCACGCAACGCGCCGGCCGCGGCGAGCGCGCCAAGGGCCTCCTCGCCCCAGCGGGCGTGGTCGAAGTAGGCCTCGATGTAGCCGAGGCGCGTGGTGTCCTCGAGCAGTCCGATCGGCCGCTGACCGTCGACGTCGAGCGGCTCGCACTCGACCTCGTTCAGCACGCGGTTGACGATCAGCCGCCGCACGCCGAAGGCTCCATCAACCGTGGCATGGACACGATCCGCCAGCCGGGTGAACACCCCCCATGCGGTGTCGGCATCGACCCCGGGGCCGCGGTCGGCCTCGATCATGAACTTGGCCAGCGCGAGCTGTCCGTCCACGCGATCGAGCAGCAGGGTTTCTTCGACCTCGCAGGAGCGCAGCCGGTATAGGCAGTTGACGTGGTCCTGGGCCACCGTCTCGTTCTGCTCGAGGGTGAAGGCGAGCGTCTCGCCCGGCGTGAAGCGCAGCACGACGAAGCGCCAGGCGCGCGGCCGCTGGCTCCATCCCCCGTTGACGTCCGCCTGTGCCACGGCGCGGTTGGTGTAGTAGCTCAGCAGCGACGGCATCGGCCGCAGGAGATCCTGGGCCATGCGAACGTGAACCTCTGTGTAGTGGCGCTCGCACTCCTCCGCGGTACGCGAGGGAGTCGGATCGAACCGCCCTATGACCTTGCCCATGGGTGAAGCCGGTCCGGGGGGACGGTTCTAGCCCGGGTGTGCGCCGTTGGTCGCCTCGGCTTCGGCCGGCACCGCGGCCATCGGCATGAACCCGCGCGTGATGTTTCCCTCGGTCAGCTCCGCACCCTGGAGCTGAGCGCTGATCCGGCCCTCGACGATCACCAGCACGCGATCGCAGAGGTCAGCGAGCTCCTCGAGGTCGCTCGAGCTGACGATCACCGCGGCTCCATCCTGGGCGGCGGCGACGAGCTCTCGGTGGAGGTCGGCCTTGGCGCCGACGTCGACGCCTTGCGTGGGCTCGTCGAGCAGGAACACGGACGGCTTCTGGGACAACCACTTGCCGAACAGGATCTTCTGCTGGTTGCCGCCGCTGAAGATGCTGAGCGGCTCGTTGACGGCGTCGCCCGGTCTGACCGACAGCCGCTCGAACCATTCCTTGGTCCTCGTTGTCTCGGTCCGCTTACGCAGGCGCAGGCCCTTCCAGAACGGCTTCAGGTCCGGCAAGGTCAGGTTCTCCCGGGCGCTCATGGTCATGACGCCGCCTCCGATCTTCCGATCAGGCGCCAGATACGCGATTCCGCGGCCGATGGCCACGTCGGGCCGTCCAGCCGGAAGGGATTCACCGGTAAGGGCCACCTCGCCCGCGGTGCGGGGGAGCGCGCCGAAGCTCGCACCGAGCACGCCGTCACGCCCCGAACCGGCCAGGCCTGCGATGCCGACGATCTCGCCGCGTTCGACCGCGAACGACACGCCCGCGAGTGCTCCCGCACGCAGATCCTTTACCTCGAAGACGATCTCGTGGTCGCGCGCCGCTGCCCTGGCGGCCTTCTCGCGCCGCGACTCGTTTTCCTCCGCGAGCAGCTCTTCGCCCGCGAGCAGCTGGACGATCCCGGCGTGGTCGAAGTCCTTGACGGGGCCCGCACCGACCACAACGCCGTCCCGGAACACGGAGACCTTGTGCGCGACACGGAAGATCTCCCCGAGGTGGTGGGTCACGTACAGCACCCCGACGCCGGTGGCCGCCATCGCGCTCACCCGGTCGAGAAGATGGTCCACCTCGTCCACGGGAAGGGTGGCCGTCGGCTCGTCGAGCACGAGCAGGCATGCCGGGTACTGCGGATCTTCACGCAGCGCGCGGGCGATGGCCACGCCGGTGCGCTCCGACGCGCTAAGGGTCGCCACCAGCGCCCGCGGGTCGATGTCGAGGCTGAGCCGCTCGAGGTCCGCCTTGGCCTGCTTGTAAGTGGCTTTCCCGTTGATCGTTCCGAACTGAGTGGGGAAGCCGGATCCGAGCGCCATGTTGTCCAGGACGGAAAGCGTCGACACCAGCCCGAGATCCTGCTGCACGAACCGGCATCCAAGCCGGTAGGACTGCACGGGTGTCTGGAGCGGCAGGTCTTGACCCTCCACCCGGATACCACCGCCCGGATCGGGCGCATGGTATCCGGAGAGGATCTTGATCAGGGTCGACTTCCCCGATCCGTTCTGCCCCAGGAGAGCATGAACCTCGCCGGGCTCGATCGTCATGCTGACGCCTGCAAGCGCCTTCGTGCGTGTGAATGTCTTCGACACGCCCTCAACTTCGAGCACGGCACTCATCGTGTCCTCCTGGAATCAGTCACCGTCGGGTTTCGCTTACTGGCTGATATGCCAGAGCTTGAGGAACTGCGCCTGGGCATCAGTCGGCGCGGTCCAGTTGGTCGTGGAGCCGATCGTGTCCTTGGTCAGGAGCTGGGTCGGCTGCTGCGCCTCTTGGGCGAGCGGGACCGTCATGCCCTCGGCGTTGCGGAAGGCGATGTCCATGTCCTCGTAGGCCTGGTAACCGGGATCGAAACCGGTCCACGCCGCCTCGGAGCCGTTCTTGAGCGCGGCGACGCCGGCCTGGTCAGCGGCTTCGCCGATGACCTTCACCTTGCCGTTCAGGCCGGCGGCCGACAGGGCGGAGGTGACGCCGTCGGCGAACGGACCGTCGTCGAAGACGAGATAGTTCGCGGACGAGTTCGACCTGAGCGCCGACACCAAGTCGCTCGGCACCTTTCCGGCCACGAGGTCGGGAATCGTGACGTTCGCCGTCGAGGTCTTGCAGCCCGGGCAGTGCGCCTTGACCTCATTCCCGAACCCCGTGGTGAACCCGTCGAGAATCGGATACGCCGGCACGTGCTCGACCACCGCGTTGCCCTTGCCGCTCGAGTCGGAGATGAAGTAGTCAGCGACGATCTTGCCCATCAGGGCATCCTGGGCGTAGGCGTCGACCTGACCGATGACCGGATCCGTTACCGAGACCGGATAGACCGAGTCGAGGATCCACTTTGCGCCAGCGTTCTTGGCCATCGCGAGCTGCGAGGCGGTAAGGGGAAGCCCGGCTTCGACGAGGTACTGCGGATGCTTGGCCAGCGCGGTGGTCTCCGCCTGGGTGAACGTCCCCGGGTTGGCAGGGTCGTAGGTGACGAGGGAGTAATTCCATCCGGCCATCTTGGCCAGCTTCGACAACCCCTGCTGGATGATCACGTTCGAGGGGTTGTTCGTCCCGAGCATCACGATCGTCTTGCCCTTGGGCGGCGCGGACGTGAGCGGGGTGGTGATGTTGATCGTCGTCGGCAGCGTCTTGTACGGGGCGAGCGCTGTCGCCGCGGCGGACGTGGACCCGGAGCCTGACGACGCCGCGGTCGAGGTCGAGCCGCTCGACCCCGAAGAGGCGGGCGCGCTGGCCGACGAACTTGAGGAACTGGACGAGCCGCAGGCCGCGACCGCAAGAGCGAGCGCGAGCGTTCCGGTGATCGCTACTAAACCGCGCGCGCGCGGCCGGACTGCCCTCCGGCGATCGGGTCTCGACTGGTACGTCATGTATGTCTCCTTCCGGTGTTGCATTAGGGTCACTGTTTCGCCGAACGGCGTCAGGTCGCACATCGCGTGCGGTGCAGATGAGGCGTGTACTCAGTTGGGTTTGGCGGCCTCGGAGCCGACGGGGGCGGCGACCTCTTCCAGCGAGGCGTCCGCCCCGGTGCCGGGTTGCTCCGGGCCACCGGTCCCGCCCCCCGAGCCGCGGCGCAGCGCGCCCCTGAGCCGCTGGCCCAGAGCCGAGGGCGAGCGCTTGATCGAGAGGGCGACCGCGATGATCAGGGCCACGCCGTTGAACATGTCGCTCAACCAGCTGGCGCCCGAGACGAGTTGCAGCCCCTGGACGCCGGTGGCGAGCACATAGATCGCGAGCAGAGTCCCCCACACGTTGAACCGCCCGGGGATCAGCTGCGTCGAGCCGAGGAAGGCGGCCGCGAACGCCGGCAGCAGAAGCGTGGAACCGAAGTCCAGCGAAGGACCGTTGAGCGAAGAGAACATGATCCCGGCGAAACCGGCGATCGTCGCCGACATCACGAGCGCGAAAGTCGTGTAACGGTTGATGCGGACGCCAGAGAGGCGCGCCGCGTCGGCATTGCCGCCGATCGCGTACAGGTAGCGGCCGACCGGTGTGTGCGCCGTCAGCCACCACAGGATGAACGCGAGGATCAGCAGGTACAGCACGATGATCTGGAACCCGCCGACGGTGGTTTGCGTGATGTTGTTCCACGCCGTGGACGTCGGAGGGATCGGCTGGCTGTTCGACGAGACGATCACCTCGACCGCGGCGAGGATCGAGCCCATGCCGAGCGTCGCGATGAACGAGTTCACGCCGAGCTTGACCACGATGAACGCATTGGTCAGGCCGATGGCGACGGCCACGACGATCCCAGCGATGATCGCCGGCACGACGGCCCAGTGGCTGCCGTTCATGAGGACGATGGTGAGGATCCCGGACACGTTCGCCGTGGCTCCCACGGACAGGTCGTACAGCCCCGCCGCGAGCGGAATCAGAACGGCGAGGCCGATCATCCCGGTCACCGCCTGCTGGGCGGCGACGCTGTGGAGGGTGGACGTCGTCAGGAACTGGGAGGGAACCCAGAGCCCGAACACGATGATGAACAGGGCCCACAGGTAGAGGCCGCTGAAGCGGTCGAAGCCGGTGCTGAACCTCCGGCGCTTCGCCCGCTCTGGAGTCTTTTCGGTGACGCTTACCACCGCGCCTTCCCCTTCATGTGGCGGGGGGACGCCGCAAACCAATTTGATGCACGCACCGACGCGGCGCGGCTGCCGTCTCGCATGAAGCACCCTCTCCTCGAGGTGAATTGAACTCAGGTCGGGATCCTAAACATGAGTCGCTCGGAAGTCAAGGTTGATGGTTCATTAGGTCGCAAAAGCGCGCCCTGGTGGGCTGGTGCTGCCTCGCTTGGTCCTCCGCTGGCGGGGGCGCTGGGGCTACGCGCGTGCCGTCGACAGAAGCGCCTTCACTTCAGCTACGGCCTCGATCTGCGTCCGGCGAGGGTCGTTCCCTCGGGGACCAGGTTGAAGCGGCGGCAGCCCTCCGCGAGGTACGGAGCGAGCGCCTCGGCCACCGCGCCGGGCGGGCCGTACGGCACGTAGCGCTCGAACCGCTCGAACGGCAGCGCATACGCGTCTTCCATCATCCTCGAGAGCTGCTGCCTGGCCTGCGCAGGCGACGCGCCGAAGCCAACCCACAGCTGCAGGGCGTGTTGCCAGCGGACATCGCCGCGCCCGGCATTCGCGGCGCTGGCTTCGATCCGGTCGACCGCTCGGCGAACCGCCGCGGCGAGACCACAGCGCCAGCCAGCCGTTCCCCAGCTGTCCCGCCCGTTCGAGCGCGGCGTCAGAGCGGCCTCCGACCAGGATCGGGATCGGGATGGCCGGCGCCGGACGGATGGCGCCGCGGAGGTCGAAGAACCGCCCGTGGAACTCGACCTCATCGCCCGCCATGAACAGCCGCACGCACCGCAGCGCCTCGGTGGTCCGAGCGCCCCGGTCACGGGGATCGATCCCGCACAGCTCGAGCTCCCGCGGGTCGTCTCCGCCGACCCCGACGCCGAACGTGAACCTCCCGGGAGCGAGCAAGGCGATCGTCGCGAGCTGACGCGCGACGACCGCCGGGTGGCGCAACCCGACGAGGTAAACGCCGGTCTGGACCGACAGATTCGGGTGAGCGGACAGCAGCGAGGCCGCTTGGATCAGGCCGTCGACGCGTGGCCGTCCGCGAAGCTGACGTGGTCGCCGACGGTCAGGTGATCGATTCCGGCCGCGACCGTCCTCGGCGAGCTCGCGCAGCCGGCCCGACCACGCGACGAGATCCTGCTCGCGCAGGACGATGCCTATCCGAATCGGGTCGGCGGCCACGGCCCGACCCCCCTACCTACGCGGATGCGGCCCGCTCCGCGGTCGCGGTCGCAGCCGCCTGCAACCCGAACACGAGCGCGCATGCGAGACCTCCGGCGTACGCGCGATTGAACACGCCGCCGGTGTCGGCCCCAGCGGCCAGGAGGCCCGGTATCACGTGCCCGGACTGATCGAGCACGCGTGCGTGAGGATCGATCGTAAGCCCGCTGAACGTGAACGTGATCGCGGGGATCACTTCGATCACGTAGTAGGGCGGCGTCAGCAGCGGCGCCGCGTCGAGCCTGCGGCCCGGCGTCGGAGCCCCGGCCTCGCAATGACGGTTGAAATCGATCAGCGCGTCGCGAGACTCGGGCCCCGGATAACCCCATTCGTCCGGCAGCGCCTCGAACTCGTCGATCTCCTCCGCGATCGCCGCCCGGGCGCCGCGGCGGTAGGCAAGCTGGAACTTGTCGAGCGGCTCCACTCCCTCGACATACGGCGCCATCTCCCATTCATCGTGGACGCGCTGGTCGTAGACGAGCAGCGCGCGCGCCTCCGGCTGGTCGAGCACGTACAGCGTGTTCAGGTGGTCGCCGATCGTCTCGTCGCAGAACCGTTTCCCCTCCAGGTTGAGCAGGACGCCGTGCTCTGAGTGGTAGAAGGTCAGGTCGGTGAACTCGTAGGGGTTGTTGTAGGCGACCTTCGAGGGGATCAGGTGGCCGTAGAAGCCCGCGTTCGGCGGTCCAAACCCAGCTCCGACCGATAGGCCGAGCCGGAGGCCGTCGCCGGTGCTGTGCGTGTTCGCTCGCAGCGGCAGGTCGGCGGCCAGCGGGTGGATACGCTCGGCTCGCAGGGCGGGATCGCCCCCGAAGCCACCGGTGGCCAGCAGCGTCGAGCGGGCCCGGATCACGCGGCGCTCGCCGGATCCGTCCTGGATCTCGGCGCCGACGACCGCTCCGTCCTCGAACAACAGTCGCTCCGCCGAGCACCCGACGAGGAGCTCGCCGTGCTCGCGAACGAGCCGGTCGCAGGCGAGCAGATAGTTAGCCATGTCGGTCTGCGATCCCCGTCCGTATCCGAGCACGGTGACCGGAGCGGCGACATGGACGCCAAGCGACCTGACCCAGTCGAGCGCCTCACTGTAGTGCTCGACGACCCGCGCCGAGAGCTCTGGATCCGCATCCGGGTTGACCTCGCGCATGACCTCGACCGTCGGTGCGGTCCACACGAAACCTGCGTACATCGCGGATCCGCCGATCCCCGGGCCCTTTTCGACGAGGATCACGCGCGCCCCGTCGCTGCACGCACGCGCCGCCGCGCTCATCCCGGCCATGCCGCCGCCGAAGACGAGGAGGTCGACGATCGAGTCTGAATCCGACATCAGCGGATCTCCTTGCTCATTTTGGACTGATCTGGGCACCTCGAGAAAATGAGCTTACTTCAGTTCGGCTAATTCGGCCAGAGGAAGAACGCGCCCGCGGACACCGGAAGGTGTCGTTCGACGGCGGCGAGTCGGCACATGGGCGGGATCGATGTCCGGCGGGAGTCGGGGCCCTCGCCAGCCGTTATTCATATGAGGTCGGCGCTTCCGTTTGCCGCAACAAGGACGTCGCGCGACCAGGAAACGCGAAGATGATCGACGACGCACTTGACTGATCCCGGGGTTGCAGATCGCTCCGCGGGCGAGCACGAAGAAGCTGACGCCGCATATGAGCTGGCCATGCTGCACGCTTCGCAGGACAGGTTCGCCGAAGCCGAAAGGTTGCTCGCGCTCGCGGACGAGCGCGGCCATCCCGCTGCAGCGGCCAAGCTGGGCGAGTTGCTCGAGCAACGCGGTGACGTCTCCGGTGCTGCGGAGGCGTACCAGCGGGCGGACGAGCGGGGCGACGCCGCCGGCGCGCACGAGCTCGCCATTCTTCTAGCCGGGCAGGACCGACTGGACGAAGCAGAAGAGGCCTTCGCACGAGCTGATCAGCGCGGCCACCCCGCTGCCGCCGTCAACCTAGGCCTCCTGCTCGAGCAGCGCGGCGATGTCGCAGGCGCTGCCGCGGCCTACTATCGCGCTGACGAGCTCGGCGACCCGGAAGGCGCGTTCGCCCTCGCCATGCTGCTCGCCCACTCGGACAGGCTCGGCGAGGCCGAAGGATGGTTCGCACGCGCCGATGAACGCGGACACGGCAACGCCGCGCACAACCTCGGCATCCTGCTCGAGCAGCGCGGCGACATCGCCGGGGCGGCAGAGGCGTACTACCGGGCTGACGAGCTCGGCGACCCCGAGGGCGCGTTCGCCCTCGCCATGCTGCTGGCCGCGCACGACAGACTCGCTGAAGCCGAACAATGGTTCGCGCGCGCCGATCAGCACGGCCACCCCGCCGCGGCGTTGAACCTTGGCGTGCTGCTCGAAGATCGCGGCGATCTCGCGGGCGCCGAGTCGGCGTATGGTCGGGCCGACGAGGCCGGCGACGCAGACGCCGCGTTCGCCCTCGCGATGCTCGCCGCCTCCGACGGCAGGCTCTACGTAGCCGAAGCCGCCCTCGTCCGCGCCGGGCGGCGCGGCCACCCGGAGGCCGCTCCCAACCTCGCGGCCCTGCTCAAACACCGCGACGAGCTCGAACGCGCGAGCTTCGTCGACACAGACACCGATCACGGCGATGCCGGCGATGACGTTCTCGGTCGCGACGACGATCACGCCGATGCCGGCGGGATGGCGCAACCGGATCCCGCGCCGGCCGAAGATCTCGCTGGACCCATCCACGGCGAGCCTGCGGGGGCCGACAAGCCTGCGGCAGCCAACAAGCGTGCTGCCGCCGGCCTCCTCGCCCGGCTGCCTCGCGGGCGATGGCTTCGCGCCGGCCTGGCCGTTCTCGTTGGCGTTCTGATCCTCATCGGGATCGCGACCGCGCTCATGGGAGGCGGCGCGGGGCCCCCGCAAATGGCGCCGGCACGCGCCCTTGATACAGCTGCCGCGACGGCGCGAATGACGCAGCCGGGCGCCTCGCATCCATACGCAGACGACCTCGACTCTCACGGCGACCGCTAGCGGCGGCTGATCACCGACCCGCCCCGCCGCGAGTGTCCGAGATCGGACTTCGGCTATACATATCGTGGCGCGATATCGTGATACCATATCGCGTAGCAAGCCAAGGAGGATCGAGATGAGATCACCCATGCTGGATCCAACCGCCGGCGAGCGGGCCAGGAGGATCCGCACTCATCCTGAGGCCGCCGAGCGCATCTCGGATCCGATGGATGCACGCTACGGCGAGGTCACGCCCCGCGTCCCGGCGTTTACCGCATACCCACGGCCGATCGTGGATCCCACCGACCCGGACTGCGGCGAGAGAATGCTCTGAACGACGAGGAGGGGTCATGTCTCGTGTGTTCCACACCGCGACGTTCAGTCCGCAGGACAGCCCGGCGCGTATCCGAGAGGAGCTCGTCTGCCCCGCCTGCGGCCACGAGGATCTGGGGCAGGCGCATCTTCGGATCAGTGACGACACGCTCCGCATCTTCTGCGGCGGGTGTGGGGCGTTTGTCACGATCACGTTGACCGAGGAGCAAGTCGAGGCGATACGCGGCTGCTCGACCACGCTGTCGACGATCAGCGACGCACGCTAGTCGTCACGTCGTAAACCGGTCGTGAATGCGGTCGGCGATGTCCTCGGGCGCGAGGACGACGGCTCCCTCCCAATGGAGCCGCGCGAGGCCTGCGCGCTCCTTTCCCGCACACCGCATCATGCCCCCGCGCGCCGGCGACGATCCGAATCAGCGAACCGCGCGTATCCCTCGGCGGATCATCGCCGCCAGCACGACCGCCCACACCGCGAGCGCTATCCACACCCACACCCGCGCGAAGCTGGTGATCGCGCCGGCGTTCGCGGCCGCCCCGACGACGAAGCTGCAGGCGGCGTACATGCCGAACGGGAACACGGTCGACCAGCGGCGCACGTCGTATTCGAGTCGGGGCCGGATCACCTCCGCCGCCAGCAGCAAGGGGAGCCATAGCATCGTCGCCACCCACAGCACGAGCGCCACGTCCCTGAGGAATCCGCCGCCGCCTCCGAGGATCGCGAGCGCCTTCGCCCCGGCGAGGAGCTTGCCGGCGGCGAGCGTCGAGATCGCCAGCGCGCCGCCGGTGATCCAGTGGTCGCCGCGCCCAAGCCCGAGCTGACGAAAATCGAAACGCGAGATCACGAACACGTAGAAGCAGAGCCCGAGCACGAACGGCGCCAGCGCGATCACGAGCAGCCAATCCGTCCGCTCGACCAGGCCGAGCGTCGCCGCCAGCACCGCGAGCGACTCGGTGGAGACCGTCAACACCAGCGACGCGCCGACCGTCGGCGTCTCCCAGTGGCTCAGCACCGGCCCGATCAGCAGCGACCAGATGGCCGCGGCGAGCACGAGCGCCGCGATCCCCGCCCACGTCCAGCCGAGCAACGCGAGCCGTGTTCCGAGCACGGCCGTGCCGGCGACGGAGGTCAGCGCCGGCGGGGTTCGGATGTCGGCTCGGAACCGTTCCGGGTCGTGGCGGGCTCGCAGCGGGACGAGCACCGCGAGCGTCACCCACATCGCCGCGGCGATCACGAGCAGGATCCGCGACAGCGTCTCGTGGCGGTCGAGCGTCAGCGCCACCGACACGATCCCGGTCCCCATCACCTCGGCGCCGGCGGCGGGCGGGATCGCGTCGAGCACGCGGTCCGTGCCGCCGGCGGTCGCGCGGACGGCGGACATCAGCGGGCGGTCGAGTAACGGCGGCGGTAGAGGATGTACGGCCGCCCGAGGTACTGGAGCGGGATGCTCCAGGCGTGCACGAGCCGGCTGAACGGGAACGACGCCCAGAACAGCCAGGCGATGATCGCGTGCAGCTGGTAGACGAGCGGCGCGCTGGTTGCCGCCGCGACGTTCGGTTGCAGATAGAAGATCGAGCGCCACCACGCGCCGATCGAATCCCGATAGTTGTAGGGAGCGTTGGTGGCGAGGTTGTGGACGAAGGTCATCCAGCAACCGAGCACAATCAGCACCGTCAGAAGCAGATAGGTGAGGAAGTCGACGCGCGTCGTGTTCCGCCTGACCCGATCGCTCGTGATCCGTCGGTACACGAGGCCCACGAACCCGATCAACGTCACTGCGCCCGCGATCCCGCCGGCGATCGCCGCGATCCAGCGATAGGTGCTCTCCCCGATCCCGACCGCGGAGGTGACCGACGGCGGGATGACCAGGCCGATGATGTGCCCCGCCACCGCCGCAAGCGCTCCGTAGTGGAACATCGGGCTGGCCCAGCCGAGGATCCGGCGGTCGAGCAGCTGCGTCGAGCGGCTCGTCCAGTCGAACTGATCGGCGCGGTAGCGCCAGACATGCCCGACCGCGAACACCGTGATCGCGACGTACGGGACGATGATCCACAGCAGGACGTCGCCGGCGCTCATCGCCGCGCTCCGATCGGCCCGGTCCCGGGCATCACTTCGGGAGGCGCAAACGGTTCGAGCCCGACCAGCTCCTGCGGCGGTCCGCTCGCGGCCAGCTTGATCGCCCGGGCGCGATCGGCGGCCGACGGCTCGCCGAGCGTCACACAGACGGCATCGACCACGTCGGCGTATGGGCTCGAGCGATCGCGGAGGCTCTGGAGGACGAGCTCGAGCGCGGCGCGGTGCTCGCGCAGGACGAGCTCGCCGCGTCCGCCGGGCGCCGCCGCCGCGAACTCGAGCATAACCGGCAGGAAATCGGGAAGCTCTCCGTTCTGCTGCGGAAGGCCGGCGGCCCGGTACAGCTTTCGCAACCGCAGCAGCGCCATCCCGCGGTCGCGCCGGTCGCCCTCGCCGTAGAACGTCAGGTAGAGGCCGCACCGCTTGTCGAGGTCGAACGTCGCGACGTAGCCCTGCTGCAGCGCCAGTGGATCCTCGGCAAGCCACCACTCGCAGAAGCGCTCGAGCGCCGCGCGCGCGACCCCCGCCGGCAGTTCGCGAACCGCGAGACGCAGCTCGTCCCGCCCGGCGAGCAGCTCCTCGTCCGGATATGAGAGCAGCAGCGAGCAGACCTTGTAGACGGTGCACCTGCTCTCCCGAGTGCGGCGACGCAGCGGCATCAGCCCGCCCCCTCGTCCATCCGCCGCTGGTCGCCGAGCATCTGGACGATGTCGAGCTGCGCCGGCTGCTCGGTGAGCATGAATCCCTCCGCGCCGGCCTCGGACTCCGGCACGACCATCCCACAGTTGCCGGGACCGCCCTCGAAGTCGAGACCGCAGGTGCCCTGCTGCTGCATCAGCCGCTCGCCGAGCTCGGCGTGCGCTTGGGGGATCACGTAGCGGTCCTCGTATTTCGCGATCGCCAGCAAACGGAACATGTCCTCCACGTCCTCGACGCTCATGCCGACCTCGGCCGGCGTATCGAGATCGCGCTCGCCGAGCACCTCGCGCTTGCGCATGTGTCCGCGCATCGCCGCGAGCCGCCGGAGCACGCCGCGGATCACGTCGCTGTCGCCGGCCGCGAGCAGGTTAGCGAGGTAGTCGACGGGGATGCGGAGGTGCTCGATCGCCCCGAACACGTCGTCGGGATCGGCCTCGTAGCCGTCGGTCTCGAGCGAATTGACGATCGGCGAGAGGGGCGGCACGTACCACACCATCGGCAGCGTCCGATACTCGGGATGGAGCGGGAGCGCCACCTGGTAGCGGTGCGCGAGCGCGTACACGGGCGAGCGCCGGGCGGCGTCGAGCCAGTCCTCCGGGATCCCGTCGCGCAAAGCCTGCTCTCGAACGCCGGGGTCGAACGGGTCGAGGAACACCTCGCGCTGGGCCGTCAGCAAATCGCGCGGGTCCGGCACCGAGGCGGCCGCCTCCACCCGGTCGGCGTCGTAGAGCACCAGGCCGATGTAGCGAATGCGCCCGACGCACGTCTCCGAGCAGATCGTCGGCAGCCCCACCTCGATCCGCGGGTAACAAAGAGTGCATTTCTCCGCCTTGCCGGTCTGATGGTTGAAATACACCTTCTTGTACGGGCAGCCGGAGACGCAGAAGCGCCACCCGCGGCACTTGGCCTGGTCGACGAGCACGATCCCGTCCTCCTCGCGCTTGTACATGGCGCCGGACGGACACGAAGCCACGCACGACGGGTTCAGGCAGTGCTCGCAGATCCGCGGCAGGTAGAACATGAACGCCTGCTCGTACGTGGCCTTGACCTGCTCCTCGATTCCGCGCGTGAGCGGGTCTTGGTGGATCCGCTCGGGCGCTCCGGCGAGGTTGTCGTCCCAGTTCGGCCCCCACCGGATTTCCTGCAACGCCTTGCCGGTCAGCTGCGAGCGCGCCCGGGCCACGGGATCGTGCTCTGACAGCGGCGCGGTGATCAGCTTCTCGTAGTCGTACGTCCACGGCTCGTAGTAGTCGTCGATCTGGGGCAGGTCGGGATTGGCGAAGATCGAGAGCAGCTTCTTGATCCGCCCGCCGGCCTTCAGTCGCAGCCGGCCCTTCCTGTCGAGCTCCCAGCCGCCGCGCCAGTGCTCGTTGTCCTCCCAGCGACGCGGATAGCCGAGGCCCGGCTTGGTTTCGACGTCGTTGAACCACACGTACTCGGTCCCCGGCCGGTTGGTCCATACCTGCTTACAGGTGACCGAGCAGGTGTGACAGCCGATGCACTTGTCGAGATTCATCACCATCCCGACCTGCGCGCGGATTCGCATCAGAACTCCACCGGAGACTGCCGCTTTCGTAGCACCGTCACCTCGTCGCGCTGCGACCCGGTCGGGCCGTAGTAGTTGAACCCGAACGACAATTGCGCGTAGCCGCCGATGAAGTGGGTCGGCTTCATCACGATCCGCGTCAGCGAGTTGTCGGTGCCGCCACGCTTGCCCTGAAGCTCGGTCAGGGGCACGTTCAAATGGCGGTCCTTGGCGTGGTACATCAGGCACGTGCCCTGTGGGATTCGGTGCGACACGGCCGCGCGCGCCGCCACCACGCCGTTACGGTTGAACGCCTCGACCCAGTCGTTGTCCTTGATCTCGAGCGCCTCGGCGTCCTCGCGACTGATCCACAGCATCCCGCCGCCGCGGAACAGCGTGAGCATGTGGAGGTTTTCCTGGTACTCGGAGTGGATCGACCACTTCGAATGGGGCGTCAGGTATTTGAGCGTCAGCTCCGGACGCCCCGAGCCATCCTGCGCGCCCTGGTCGCCGAAGATGGCCCGCTGGTGCACCGGCGGACGGAACACGGGCAGTCCCTCTCCGAGCTCGAGCATCCACGCGTGGTCGAGGTAGAAATGCATCCGCCCCGACAGCGTGTGCCACGGCTTGTCGCGCTCGACGTTGATGGTGAACGGCGAGTACCGGCGCCCGTGTGCCTCGATCCCCGACCACTCGGGCGAGGTCATCACCGTGCGCGGCTGCACCTGGGCGTCACCGAATGAGATGCGGTCGCCCGACCGTGTCCCCGACAGGTCCGCGAGCGGCACCCCGGTGGCCTTCTCGAGCGAGCGGAACCCCTCGGTGGCGAGGCGGCCGTTGGTCGTGCCGGACAGCATCAGGATCGCCTCGCACGCGTGCTGCACGGTCTGAAGGCGCGGTCGTCCGTCCGCGACCCCGCCGCGCACGGCGCCGTTTGCGGCGCGAAGCTCGGCGACCTCCTCGGTCGGCTTCCAGTTGGCGCCCTTGACCGCCGTCCCAAGCTCCTCCACCAGCGGGCCGAGGGCGTGCCACTTCTGCCCCACCGCCGGGTAGTCGCGCTCGACCACGATCAGCTTCGGCATCGTCCTGCCGGGCACCGGCTCGCATTCGCCTCTTCGCCAGTCGCGCACGTCGCCGAACGGTTGCGCGATTTCGTCGATCGTGTCGTGCAGCAGTGGCGCCGCGATCACGTCCCGGCGGATCCCGAGGTGAGTCTCCGCCAGCTCCGAGAACCGCTCGGCGATCCGCCCGAACGCGTCCCAGTCGGTCTTGCACTCCCACGGGGGCGGCACTGCCTGGTTGAAGGTGTGCACGAACGGGTGCAGGTCGGTGGAGCTGAGGTCGTACTTCTCGTACCAGGTGGCCGCGGGCAGCACGACGTCGGAGAACAGCGCGTTGCTGGTCATCCGGAAGTCGATCGTGGTCAGCAGGTCGAGCTTGCCCTCGGCCGCCTGCTCGCGCCAGGTCACCTCGCGCGGTCGCAGCTCGGGCGGGGACTCCTCGGCGCGCACCGCGTTCTCGGCGGTACCCAGCAGGTGCTTGAGGAAGTACTCGTGGCCCTTCCCCGATGATCCGAGGATGTTGGCCCGCCACACGGTCATCACCCTCGGCCAGTTCTCCGGCGCGCCGGGGTCCTCGCAGGCGAAGCGCAGCCGGTCGGCGCGCAGCTCCTCGACGATGTGCTCGGCGGGATCGCGCCCGGCGTTCTCGGCCTCGTCGACAAGATCGAGCGAGCTGCGGTCAAAGCTCGGGAACGAGGGCAGCCAACCCAGCCGCGCGCCGAGCGCGTTGACGTCGGCGATGTGCTTCCCGTCCAGCAGTCCACTCCCAAGCGGAGAGGCGAAGTCCGCCGGCCGGACGCGCTCGTAACGCCACTGCTCGGTCGCGAGGTAGAAGAACGGCGTGCCGGACTGCTGGCGCGGGGGACGCGTCCAGTCGAGCGCGAACGCCACCGCCTGCCAGCCCGACAGCGGCCGGACCTTCTCCTGGCCGACGTAGTGGGCCCACCCGCCGCCGCCGACGCCCTCGCAGCCGCACAACTTCACCAGCGACAGGAATGTGCGGTAGGTCTGGTCGGAGTGGAACCAGTGGTTGGTACCGGCGCCCATCGCAATCATCGACCGACCGCGGGTCATCTCGGCGTTGCGAGCGAACTCACGCCCCACCCGGGCCGCCAGGTGCCGGTCGACCGAGCTGATCTGCTCCTGCCACGCCGGCGTGTACGGCTGTTCGGCATCGTCGTACCCAGACGGCCAGTCGCCCGGCAACCCTTGGCGGGCGACCCCGTACTGGGCCAACAACAGATCGAGGACCGTGGTGACGAGGCGACCGCCGATGCGGATCGCGGGCACACCGCGCCGCATCACCTCGCCGCCCTCGCCGCCGACGTCGAAGCGCGGAAGGTCGACCGCGACCCGTTCGGTGGCTGAGTCGAGCAGCGTCAGCGCCGGTTCGATCCCGTCGAGGCGCAAGTTCCAGCGCCCCGGCTCGCCGTACCGATGGCCGACCGAGCCGCGGGGAACGGCCGGGCGTCCGGTGCGCTCGTCGAGCACCACGGTCTTCCACTCGGGATGCTCCGGCTCGCCGCCGGCGCCGTCGAGGTCGGAGGCCCTTAGCAGGCGGTCGCTCACATATCCGTCGTCGCGCTCGCGGAGCGTCACGAGCAGCGGCAAGTCGGTGAACCGCCGCGCGTAGTCCTGGAAGTAAGGCACCTGCCGGTCGACGTAGAACTCCTTGAGGATCACGTGGCCCATGGCCATCGCCAGCGCGCCGTCCGAGCCGGGCTCCGCCGGCAGCCAGTGGTCGGCGAACTTCGTGTGCTCGGCGTAGTCGGGCGAGACGACGACGACCTTCTGGCCGCGATAGCGCGCCTCGGTCATGAAATGCGCATCCGGCGTGCGCGTGGTCGGCAGGTTCGTCCCCCACACGATCAGGTAGCCGGCGTTCCACCAGTCTCCCGACTCGGGGACGTCGGTCTGATCGCCGAAGCTCTGGGGCGAGGCCGGCGGCAGGTCCGCGTACCAGTCGTAGAACGACAGGATCGTCCCGCCGATCAGCGAGATGAACCGGCTCCCCGCCGCGTAGGAGGCCATCGACATCGCCGGGATCGGCGAGAATCCCACCACCCGGTCGGGGCCGTAGCGCTTGATCGTGTACACGTGCGCGGCGGCGATGATGTCGACCGCGTCGTCCCAGGAGGCCCGGACGAATCCGCCCTTGCCCCGCTGTCGGCGGTACAGCCGCACCTTCTCGGGATCCTCGACGATCTCCGTCCACGCCTCCACTGGATCGCCGAGCCGCGCGCGTGCCTCCCGGAACAATTGCAGGAGACTCCCGCGCACGTACGGGTACTTCAACCGCAGCGGCGAGTACTGATACCAGGAGAACGATGCTCCCCGCGGGCAGCCCCGCGGCTCGTACTCGGGCATGTCCGCGCCGGTCGAGGGGTAATCGACCGCCTGGGACTCCCACGTCACGATCCCGTCCTTGACGAACACGTTCCACGAGCACGAACCGGTGCAGTTGACGCCGTGCGTCGAGCGCACGACCTTGTCGTGCGCCCACCGACCGCGGTAGGAACGCTCCCAATCGCGGTCCTTCGCGACCAGCTGGCTCCAACCCTCCTCGGACACCGGCCCCCGCCGCAGGAACCGATGCGCCGCCAGCATCGACCGCTCGAGCCCGCCGACGTCGGTCATGGCGTCGCCCCCTCCGAGAAGATCACCCGGTCCCACAGCGCCACGATCGAGATCGGCGGAGCCATTGCTCGACGCCCCACTGTACGCACACTGCACGGACCGCGCATGGACGGAACGTAAAGCCCCGCCAAGCCATCCGGACCGGCGAAATCCCGCCATTTCCTGCGTGGAACTACGGATGCGGTGCCGCCTGGGACCCTCCCGCGTCGCCCAGCGGCCGTGTCGGCCGCCGGCAAACTGTCCGCGCGCTGACACCGCCGGATCCAACACGATCCTGCTCGCGACATATCTGACCGTCGGCCTGTCGGTGGCTGCGCACGGACTCACCGCGGCACCGCTCGCGAGGTGGTACGCCCGCTGGTACGAGCGACACCCCCGCACCGACGGCCGACGATGGAGAGCGTTCCGGCACCGCACCACCGCCCGCGTGGCGGAGTGCGGGACTGAGCTTTAGCAATAGTGTGAGGCCATGTCTACAAGCACGAGTGAACTCACTGACACCTGGGATGTCATCGTCATCGGCGGCGGTGCCGCCGGTGAGAACGCGGCGCAGTACTCGATCCGGGGGAGCGATCGCACCGCCGTGATCGTCGAGGCGGAGCTGGTCGGGGGCGAGTGCTCGTACTGGGCCTGCATGCCGAGCAAGGCGCTGCTCCGGCCGATCGAGGTGCTCGACACCGGACGCGCGCTGCCCGGCGTGGCGGAGATGCTCAAGGGTTCGCTCGACGTGCCGGCGATCCTCGCGAGGCGCGACAGGTTCACCCACGACCACGACGACTCCGGGCAGGTCGAATGGGCGGGCGAGAACGGCATCGACGTCATTCGCGGCACCGCCCGGCTCACCGGCGAGCGAACCGTCGACGTGACGGCGCCCGACGGCGCCACCCGCACGCTGCGCGCCCGGCATGCAGTCGTGCTGGCCACCGGGTCGACCGCCTCGATTCCGCCAGTTGAAGGGCTGCACGAGGCCCGGCCGTGGACGTCGCGTGATGTCACCAACCTCCGCGAGGTCCCGGGACGCGTCGCGGTCATCGGCGGTGGGGTCGTTGCGTGCGAGTCGGCGACGTGGCTCGGGGGGCTCGGCGTCCGGGAGGTCACGATGATCGAGGTCGAGCCGTCGCTCCTGGGCCATCTCGAACCGTTCGCCGGCGAGATCATCACCCAGCAGTTCTCACGGCGCGGCGTCACCGTCCGGGTCGGCACCAGGGTGCAATCGGTCGAGCGCCCCGCGGTGCAGGACACCGGGATCGGCAGGATCCACGGCGGCCCGGCGACGATCACCGCCGGCGGGTCGACGTTCGAGGTGGACGAGATCGTCGTCGCCGCCGGTCGAACCCCGACCTCGGCGGAGCTCGGACTGGACGTGGTCGGCGTCGCCGCGAACGCCCACGGCTACATCGAGACCGACGATCACATGGCGGTACCCGGCGCCGAGCCCTGGCTGTACGCGATCGGTGACGTCTGCGGCCGGGCGCTGCTTACGCACATGGGCAAGTACCACGGGCGGGTCGCCGGCGACGTGATCGCGGCCCGCGCCGAGGGGCGCGCAACCGACGGGCTTCGATACCGAGACCTCGCCGACCACGACGTGGTGCCGGCGGTCGCGTTCACCGACCCGGAGGTGGCCTCGGTCGGGCTGACCGAGTCAGCCGCGCGCGCGAAGGGGATTGACGTCGAGGCGCTCGAGTACGACATCGGATCGGTCGCGGGCGCGAGCCTGCTCCACGACGGCTACAGCGGTCGAGCCAAGCTCGTCGTCGACCGCGCCGCCGACACCCTCGTCGGCGCGACGTTCGTCGGATCGGACATCGCCGAGTTGCTGCACTCGGCCACGATCGCGATCGTCGGCAAGGTCCGCCTCGAGACGCTGTGGCACGCGGTCCCGTCCTATCCGACGGTCAGCGAGGTGTGGCTGAGGCTGCTCGAATCCCGCAATTGAGCGCGTGGTGGCGGTCGCCCGAGGATCGCGCGCGGCGCGGGCGGGCGCCCTCGCCCTGACGGCGCCGGCGCGTTCCCACGCTGACCGCCGCGCGTATCGGGTGTCATCTCGCGGACGCATGGCGGACCGGCAGCGCATCGGCGCGCCGCCAGAGGGGTAAATCGTGCAGCGATGATCGCGGTGCATCGACTGTCGGCGCGCGCCCGACTGGACGAGTCCCCGGTGGCGCTGTCGCACGCCAAAGCCCGGGCCGAGTCGGGCGATGAGTCCTGGGAGCAGTGGCTCGCGGATTATGGGCGGGGCGACGCGCTGATCCTCCGACTCGACCTCACGCTCGAGCTCGCCGGCGACGAAGACGAGGTGCTCGAGATGTCAAGAGACGGCTTCTTCGTGGAGAGCGACGTCCACGCGCCGAAGGTCGAGCGGCAGATCGCGGAGGTGGCGTCGGGCGACTTCGCCGCCATGGCCGGGCAGCTCGCCCGGCGGGGCCGTGATCTCGACTTGCACGGGATCGGCGCGATGTACGTTCATGTCGAGCTCGATCCCGACGTGCAGCGCCGCCTGAGGGACGGCCACTAGCGCTACGGCGCGAGCCCGGTCTGCTGCGCCAGCGACGACAACGTCGACGGCGGTTCGCCGAGCAACAGCCAGCGGTGGCGGGCGACGTGAACGATCCGGCCGTGATCCTGAAGGCGCGTGAACGCGGTGCTCACGGACGGCCTCTGCGCCGCCACCATCTCCGCCATCTGCGAATGGGTCAGCGGGAGGTCGAGCGTGATCCCGTCCGGCGTGACCCTCCCAAACCGGTACGAGAGCTCCCACAGCGTGACCTCGAGCCGCTCCTCGATTCGTGAGAGCGCGTTGATCGCCGACTGCAGGCTCAGCCGGCGCGCGCGGACGATCAGCCGGTGCATGAGCGCCGCGTGAATCTCGGGCCAACGGGCCGTCCTGATCGCGAACCGGCGGTCGAGCAGCGCGAGCCGCGCCTTCGAGACCACCGATGTGGTCGGGACCGACGGGAGCGCGAGCTCCTGACCCGACCCGACCCAAGGGCCGATCACGTCACCCGAGCCGAGCAGCTCGATGTGCGCGCGGGTCTCCGCGTTGATGCGAATCACGACCAGCCCCTCGAGTAGCAGGGCCCCCAATGCGCCCGGATCGGGACCGGGCGAGAAGCGCCACGCGCCTCGGTCGAGCTCGAACGCCGGCGCGAGCGACGCCGCCACCGCCAGCTGCCACTCGGCCTTGTCGATCGCGCTGCCCAGGTCGGGGTCCGCCTCGAGCACGAGAACCGAAGCCGGCGCCATGTCCGCGCGGGTCCAACGACCTTGATCGAGATCGCTTAGCGCCGCCAACCCGGGCCCGCTCCCCTTTCCAGATTCCGGCACGTTCGGTTTGTACGTCAGCGACGGCCGCGTGTCAAACCTATTATCGAGGGGCGGCCCACATCGGCGCGGGCACGCCCATCAGGCGGTTGAGGCACCAGCCGGCGATCGTCAACAGCAGCACTCCGATCAGGATGTCGAGGATCTGCCGCGGCTTGGCCAGCAGCCCCGACGCGACGATGATCGTGGTCGCCCCGGCCGGAGGATGAGCCGAGCGTACGATGCGGAGGATTCCGCCGGTCAACGCGACCGCGAGCGCGATCGCCCCGACCCGCCCGAGCGTCACCCCGGAGACGTACACGCTCGGGGCGTCGAGCAGCCCGAAGATCGCGAGCGAGGCGACGCCGGCGGTCACCCCGACGGTGTGTCCGATGATCGTGTTCCGCGGCGTCCCGACCTCGGCCATCGGCGTCTCGAAGATCAGGAACGCGGTCGCGCCGAGGCTCGGGAACACGAGCGGCTGCTTGACGATGTACGCCCACAGGCCGCTCAGCCCGATCGCCACGAGCGACCCCGCGAACGTGTACACCGCGTTTCCGCGGTTATGCCACTTGTGGTACAGCCACTTCTTGAGCCCATAGGAGCCCGGTATTCCGACGAGCGAGCCCTGCCGTTGAAAGACCCGGACCCCCGAGTCGGCGAACTCCGCGATGTGATCGAGCTCGTCCTTTGGGTTGAAGATCATGCTCATGGGCGGGCAAGCCTAACTGCGCCTTCGGGCCCATGTTGAGGTACGGACAGAGTGTCCGAGGTCTGACCAAACGGCGCGGATCAGCCGCCATCCGCAAGTGGCCCGCGGCCGCCGGCCCCGGGTGCGTTATGCGGTCGACTCGGTCACGAGCGAATCGAGCGGCGTGTCGAGATCGGTGAGCGCGGCGACGTCGACGGGGCGGCGCGAGCGGATCAGTTCCTGGACGTGCTGATTGACATCCCACACGTTCACGTTCATGCCGCCGACGACGCGACCGTCGCGTAGCCAGAAGGCGATGAATTCGCCGCCGTCGCGGTCACCCCGGAACACGACCTCATCCCAGCTCGTCGCGTATCCCGAGTACTCCATGCCGACGTCGTACTGGTCGGAGAAGAAGTAAGGAATCCGTTCGAAGCTCACCTCCTCGCCGAGCATCGCGCGGGCCGCGGCGGGACCCTGGTTGAGCGCGTTGGCCCAGTGCTCGACGCGGATGTGCTGTTCGTAGAACGGATGCCACGCGCTGGCGACGTCGCCGGCGGCGAAGATCCCGGGCGCCGATGTCTCCAGACGGTCGTTCGCGACCACGCCATTGTCGACGTCGAGGCCCGCGTCGGCCGCGAGACCGGTCCGCGGCGTGATCCCGATTCCGACCACCGCGAAGTCGCACTCGACCACCTTGCCGGCGCTCGTGCGCACGCGCCCGACCGCGCCGTCGCCCTCGAACGCCTCGACCCCCTGGCCGAGGAGCATCTCGACGCCGTGCCCCACGTGGACGTCGCGATAGAAGCCGCCGACCTCGGCGCCGAAGATGCGCTCGTTCGGCAGCGCCAGGGGGTCGATCACGGTCACGTCGAGCCCGAGCTGGCGCGCCGATGCGGCGAACTCGCTGCCGATCCATCCCGCCCCGACCACCGCGACGCGGCCGCTGTCATCCAGCCGGCGCCGCAGTACGTCGCAGTCGGCCAGCGACCGCATGTAGTAGATGCCTTCGAGCTGGGCGCCCGGAGCCGTGATCCGGCGCGGTTCTGAGCCCGTGGTCAGCAGGAGCCGGTCGTAGGAGAGCTCACGCTCGCCGTCGAGCGTGACGCGGGAGGCACCGGGATCGATCGCGGTGACGGTCGTGCCGGTCATCAGCTCGATGTCGTGTTCGTCATAGAAGTCGGCCGCGTGCACGTAGGCCTTGTCGCGATCGGACTCGCCGCGCAGGTAGTCCTTGGTCAGCGGTGGGCGCTCGTACGGCCGCTCGGACTCGGTGCCGATCAACACGACGCGACCGTCGAACCCGTGCTCACGCAGCTCCTGCGCCGCCTTGGCGCCGGCGAGGCTCGCGCCGGCGATCACGAATGTCTGCTTGCTCATGTCCGGCCTCCTGTCTGACTCGCGATCAAATCCCGCAGGCTGTCGTGCTCCTCGGCGCAGGCCGGGCAACCGTCCAGGTGCGCGCGCATGCCGGGCACGAACGCCTCGGGGTCATCCCCGTCGAGCTCGCGCTCGAGGTACACGTCGAGGTTGTCGAAGCATTCCTCACAGGTCACCTCGGGACCGGGCGGCCCCAGCAACCCCGCCAGCAGATGCGCCGGTGGCTCGCAGCGCGGCGATCCAGCGGCGACCCTCGGCCTCGCGGTCGACGGACCTGACGGGAGGGGCCTCCTCCATCACGCGCACGCTAGCAGCGAGGCTGGGCATTACCCGTTGGCTGCGCGAAGGTGCTAATTCTTACCTGAAGAGCACGCGGCGAGTAGAGGAGAGCGCGATGGCCAAGTTCCTGATCCAGCCTCATGTCCGCCTCCACGAATGGGTGGCTGAAGAGAACGGGTTCTTCCGCGACGAGGGGCTCGAGTACGAGTTCGACGTGCAAGGGATTGCGGCGGGGTCGATCACGACCTCGTCGGTGAAGCCGGCCGATGCCGCGCCCGTGGAAGCTCGCAGCGGCGCGTTCGAGGACATGGAGAAGGGCCGGTCGTGCGACGTTTCGGGAGCCTGCCACTGGGCGGTCAACGCAGCCGCGTCCACCAGCCACGGCCGGATGTGGGGGAAGGCGTACTCGATCTGCACCTCGGGGATCTTCGTCGCCCCGGAATCGGACTACCAGCGGCCCGAGGACCTCGCCGGCGTGGAGGTCGGTGTTGGCTACCACTCGGGCAGCCACTACTCCGCGATCCAGGGCCTAGAGCCGTTCCTGGACCCGGACGAGATCCGGCTGTCGTTCGTGGGCTACCCGTTCGACCGCGTCCGGCTGATGCGCGACCGCGCGATCCCGGCCGCGAACGTGTGGGGAGCGCAGTACTACCTGCTCGAGCAGTGGGGCTTCCGCAAGCTCGTCGACACCACGTTCATGATGGGCTTCCTCGTGAGCGAGGGCGCCGAGACCGAGGACCTCGAGCGGTACTTCCGCGCGCTGCGGCGCGCCCAGGCCGAGCTCGACCTCGAACCCGAGCCGTACAAGCGCCACTGGCTGAACGAGATGCCCGAGGACCTCGGCAAGGCGGCCGACGTGCGGCGCTTCGGGCCGGGCGAGCGGGTCGTGTTCGAGCCCTACACGCGCGAGATGTTCGATCGGACCCACCGCTGGATGGAGCGCTGGCGGCTGTTCGACTCGCCGCCCGAGGAGCGCTCGAGCTACGACCAGGCCGTGCTGACTTAGGGCCCGCGACTTCGTAATTGACGGTTCCGACGGCGTCTGGACGCGCCTGGCGCCACCCGCGCGCCCTCATATACCACCCAGTCAGGGCGCAACAACGAGCCGACGATGTCGGCGCGATACACGGTCGTCATCTCTCCTCACCCTCCTGAGTTGGGTCGCTAACGGCACAGCAACGCTGTGAGTACTTCATGCGCGGGCGCGCCGGCGCCGGCGCCGTCGACGGCGCGCCAGGCGACGATGCCGTCGGGGCGGACGAGCACGGCCCCGCCCGCGGAGATCCCGTACGCGTCCGCGAACGCGGCGTCGGGGTCGGCGAGCCCGTCCCCGCCGACGACATACGCGTCAAGCGGCAATCCGATCTCGCCGGCCGCCGCCACCGCCGCTCCGTGCCAGGCCTCACCGCCGGGCGCGCTCAGCAGCACGTAGCTGCGGCCGAACAGGTCGAGCGTCGAGACCTGAGATCCGCCGCGATCGAGGACCACGTGCGGCGCGCGCGAGCCGGGGCGGCCTTTCGACTCGCGCGGGTGCTCGTATAACTCGGGTTCTTGGCCCGGCTCGAGCATCACCGCCGGTGAGTTGCAGCGGCAGCCGATCTCGAGCGAGAAGTCGTCGACGAGCGGCTGCATGCCGTCGGTGCCCAGGTACGGCGCGACGCGGGTCACGTAGCGCGTGTAGGCCTGCTCGACCATCAGCGCGCCGATCGGGCGCCGCTCGCCGTCGTAGGTGTCGAGCAGACCGGGACCCGCGAGACCCTTGAGCACCAGTCCCAGCTTCCACGCGAGATTGAACGCGTCCTGTACGCCGGTGTTCCCGCCGAACCCGCCGTTGGGCGGCATCGTGTGCGCGGCGTCGCCGGCGAGGAACACGCGCCCGTCCTGATAGCGCTCGGCGCTGTCGGCCACGGCTCGCCACGTGGCGACGTCCTCGATCACCGCGGGGATGTCGGGAACCCCGATCGCCGCGCGGAGCAGCTCGAGCGCGCGGCGCTCGTCGATCCTCTCGGCGATGTTCGCCCACGGCGCGTCCGGGTACGCCGCCACGACCTCGGGCCGGGCGGTGTCGCCGACCAGGTTGACGACGAGGAAGCCGCGGTTGCCGGTTCGGTCGAGTCGGAAGAACCCCCGCAGCACCGGGTTCGTGACGTAGTTGACGCCCTGGTCGCGCCCCTCGAGCAGCGGGGACAGGTCGACCTCGGAGCGAAAGTAGATCGTGACGCTGTTCGACAACAGGCCGTGACCGCGCATCGCGATCCCGAGCTGCTCGCGGACCGGGCTGCGGTTTCCGTCGGCGGCGACCACGTACTGCGACCGCACGACCCGCTCAGAACCGCCGCCGTCGAGATCGCGCAGCGTTGCCGCCACCCCGTTTCCGTCCTGAGACAGCGAGGTGCACTCGACCCGGTAGCGGAGCTCGGCCCCGAGCTCCTCGGCACGGGCACGGAGGATCGGCTCGAGCGCGTCCTGATCGATGAACAGCCGCACGGTCGGGCTGAACTCCTCGACCCCGGCGTTCAGGTTCGCGAAGTAGCTCGCGATCTCCCGGCCCGCGAGCGACTCGACGTTGTTGATGCCGCCGTCCGGGTGGTATTGCTCCTCCCCCTTGCGTCGCACCGCCTCCTCGAGCCCCGCCGAGCGTAGGATCTCCACCGTGCGGAGCTGGAAGTGGCCCGCGCGCGGGTGGATCGCGGTGCTCGTGTGCCGCTCCACCACCAGGCAGCTGACGCCGTGAAGCCGCAGGAACAGCGCGGTCGACAGGCCAACCAGGCTGCCGCCGACGATCAGGACATCGGGTTCGTTGGTCATAGCGCGCGCGCCACCTGCACCGTCTCCAGATCGTCGCGGTAGAGGTCGTACGCGGCCGAGTACTCCATGACGCGCGCCACGTCGTCGACAAACTCATCGCCGTAGCCGGCCCGTCGCAGCAGGTGGAAGCCCATCTCCATCCCCGAGGTGATCCCGCCCGCGGTGACGATCCGCCCGGCGTCGACCACGCGCGCCCGGCTGATCCGGCAGTCCGGCGCGATCTCCGCGAGACGATCGATCGGCACCTTGCCCGACGGACCGGACTCGACCTTGTCCGGCTCCTTGCGGTTGGTCGCCGCCAGGCCGTCGAGCAGCCCCATCCGGCCGTACACCCACGAGCCCGTGCACACGCTGGTGAGCAGAATCTGCTCGTCGAGCGACCGGATGAACTCGTGCAGGCGGCGGTTGTACATCTCCTGCCGGGTGCCGAAGCCGCCCGGGATCAGGAACGCGTCCATCGCCGGCCGGTCGTCGAAGCAGTAATTCGGGACTACCGTGAACCCGGCCTGTGCCTGAACCGGGCGCATCGCGTCGGCGATCAGGAACGCATCGAGCTCCGGGTCATAGCGGCGCGCCACCGACCACACGCCGTGGGGCGCGGCGAAATCGACGATCTCCGCGTCCTTGAACACGTAGATCCCCAATCGGAATCCTGGCATCACCAACTCCTCTCCTTAGCTGCAAGACGGCGGCATTAATTCCCCACGCGATCGCGATGCCGGATGATGCGCCCCACGATCGGAGAGGTGCGTCCGGAAGCTCGCCTCGCTCGGCGCAGCGCAGGTACGCGAGGCCGATCGGGGACGAGCGGCCGGACGCGAGCGTCGACAGCGCCGGGACCACCGGCGACCCGCGCGCGAGGCGCGCCGCTGCGTAGCCCGCGAGCACGTCGTCGCCGGCAGGCGTGAGTCCGTCGCCGAGGCCGGCGAGCAGCCGAACCGCGTCGGTCACGCGCCCGGCGGCCAGCGCGGTGATCCCGGCCTCGAGCGGAACGCGTGGGGCCGGCAGCGAGGCGCAAGGCCCCGTGGAAGCCCCACCGGCAGCGGCCGAGGGCCGGTGGCGCATCCGCTCGAGCGACAGCGCCCGCTCGCCCACCAGCAGCCTGCCGGGTGTCACCTCAGCGGGCGCGCCGGACCGCAACTCGAGCCGGTCGAGCCCGTCGACCGCTACTGACAGGGGCCCGAACGGCGCGTCCGGCCGCGTCAGCAGGATCCAGCCCGAGGACCCGAGTCGCACGTAGCCGCCACCGCCCTGCAGCACGATCTCAACCTCGCCGCACGCCCCCTCGACGAGCGCGCGGCGCGCGCCCGGCCCCGCAAACAGAGCGCGGGCGTCGCTCACGCGGACGGCTCCGATCGATCCAGCTCGGCCGCCAGCGCGAGCACCGCGGCGCGGAACGGCTCGACCGGCTGGTGCGCCACGCCGGCGCCGATCTGGCCGGCGCCGCTGGTGGCGTGGAGCACGCCGGTCGTGATCTGCGGCGTGATGTCGAGCTCGGCCGCGAGCCGGGCGTCGATCCCGAGCGGCGTCCCGGCGAAGTCGAGCGCCGGGATCGTGAACCGGCGCGAGCGGCCGACGGTGATCTGGCCCATCAGCTCGGTGCGCGCGACCGCGTCAGCGGCGCCGCCGCCGAAGAACGCGGCCACCGCCGGCGCGGCCGCGACCGCCATCCCCCCGAGCCCGATGCATTCGATCACCGCCGAGTCTCCGATGTCGAGCGCGGCGTCCGCGTCGCCGTAGCCCTCGCGGAGCAGCGCGTCCTGGACGGGCGCGGCCGGCGCGCCGAACCATCGGCCGGGCAGACCGGCGACCTGCAGCGCCATGTCGGCGCCGTTTCGCGTGATGAGGTTGACCACGCTCGACCCCGGCACGCCGGCGCCGGCGAGCGAGGCGCACTTCGCGGCCGCCATCGTCAGCGTCAGGAAGAAGTGGTGGTTGCCGGAGATGAAACGGGCGCAGCGCTCGCCGCCGAGCGCCGCGAAGCCCGGAGCCAGGTCGCGGATCAGCAGGTTGCCGGTGGCCTGGCTTCGCATGTGCAGCTCGTCGCCCATCTGCAGACCCTGTGCCGTAAGGCCAAAGATGTCGATCGGCCCCTCGCGGGCGAGCAGCTTGGCCATCAGCGGGCCGAGCGCGTCGCGGAAGAAGCGCAGCCGTTCGATCGACTCCTCGTCGCCGACGCCGAACCACAGCGTCCGCCCCGGGCCTTCGTTGAACGTCGAGTAGGCACGCGCGCCCGAGGCCTCGTCGAGCACGACCCACACCGGCATCGACGGTGAGCACACCCCGGTCATCGGGCCGACGTGACCGTGCTCGTTGCCCGGGGCAAGTTGGACCTCGCCACGCTCGAGCAGCACACTCGCCTCGGCAGGCGAGTCCGTCCAGCCTTCGAACACGCACGCGGCGGCGAGCGCCCGGCGCTGCGGGTCGCAGATCCGCTCCCACTCGATCGCGGTCCCGGAGTGGAGCAGGACGCGCCCCGAGGACAGAACCGGGAGCATCTCGCGCGCCGGAGCGACCGTGACCGCACGCGGTTGCGCGGCTTCGATCCGGCGTATCACTTCGTCGTTCGCGCGGGCGACCACGTCCCCGTGGGCACCCCACAGACGCTCCAGAGCCCGCACGGTGTCGCGATCACCGCGCGCCGGCGGACGCCACTCGACGTCGATCACCGGCGCCCCCTGGGACTCGACCGCATTGGCGAACGACGACAAGCCGACGTTCACCGCCGCCAAACGTGCTAGCACCTCGCCGTGCACGGCGCCCTCCGAAAGACCCGCCAACCGATGAACGCTCTCGAACAACTTGCGGCGACCATCCGAGACTCCCCCGCGCTCGCGGCCAAGCGCGACCTGGCGCTGCTGTCGCGCCTGCGCGCGCCGCTCGACGGCGACGACGGCGCCGCGATCGCCCACCGCGACGAGTACCTGATCGTATGCGGCGAGGCGATCCACCCCGAGTTCGTGCGATCGAATCCCCATGCCGCCGGCGCCGCGGCGGTGATCACGAACGTGTCGGACGTCCGCGCGATGGGGGGCCGGCCGCTCGGCCTGGTCGACATGCTCGTCAGCCCCGATCGCGCCCACGCCGAGGCGGTCCTCGACGGGCTCGCGTGGGCCGCGGAGCTGCTCGGGGTGGACGTCGTCGGCGGCCACCTGACGCTCGGCCACGAGCCCGCGCTTTCGGCCTCATGTACCGGCGTCGCCCGCCGGCCGCTCCGAGCGACCAACGCCCGGCCCGGCGATGAGCTGCTGGCGGCGTTCTGCCTCGACGGGCGGTACACGGAGAACACGCCCTTCTTCAGCTCGCTCCGCAGTCGCCCGCCGGATAAGCTGCGCGACGACGGCGAGGCGCTCGTCGAGGTCGCCGAGTCGGGCGCCGCCCACGCCGCGCGCGACGTGTCGATGCCGGGCATCGCCGGGTCGCTGCTCCAGCTGCTCGAGATCGCCGGCTGCGGAGCCACGCTCGAGCTCGACCGGATCCCGCGACCGGCCGGCGTCGACCTCGAGCGCTGGCTGATCACGTTCCCGAGCTTCGGCTTTCTGCTTGTCGCGCCGGCGGGCGCCGCCGGTGATGCCGCGGCGCCGTTCCTAGCGCGCGGGCTCGCGTGCGCGGCCTGTGGCCGGCTTGACGACAGCGGGGTGCTGCGACTGTATGGCGCGGGTGACTCCACGGCGCTCTGGGACCTGAACGTCGAGCCGCTCACGCACCTCGACTCATCAGCCTGATCGACATCAGCTGGTGATCGACGCCGTGGAACGGCGCGGGATTGCCATCGACCTCCCAACCCAGGTGCTCGAAGAAGCGCACGTTCGGGAGCTGCACGTGCGCGATCATCCGCGTCCCGCCCAGCCCGCCCGCCGTCGCCACCGCGAACCGCACGAGCTCGGCGCCGAGATGGTGGGTTCGAAGCTCCGGGAGCACGGCGAGGCGGTCTCCCTTCCACTGACGCCAGCCCGGGTCGAGCGGGTACAGGCGCACGGCTCCGCACGGCTCGCCGTCGATCAGGCCGAGCGCGTGAAGGGTCGCATCCCGGTCGTCGCGCTCGTCGCGGTCGTCGTCGGCGAACAGCTCCTGCTCGGAGACGAACACGGACCGGCGCAGCTCGAAATGCGCCTCGAGCTCGTCGCCGGACGAAGCGAGACGGCACTCGATAGCCGTGGCGTCACGCGCCGGAGTGGATCGGGAGCTCGCCCCGGACACGTGCCTCCTCTCGCTTGAACACCCGTTCCCACGCCGACAGCCCCGAGCACGCCTGACAGCGCGCGCACCCGGCCTTGGCCTCGACGTGGTCGAGGCCGGACTCCGCCAGCGTCGCCGACACCGACCGGTAGATCGACGCGACGTACTGCGCGTCGGGCGCCGGCGTGTCGGCCATCAGCGTGCCGGGAACGGGACGCAGCGGAACCACGAATGGGTACACGCCCATGGCGATTGCGCGCCGGCATCCCTCCTCGATCAGCTCGGGTCGCTCCCCCATCCCGAGAATCACGTACGTGGTGACGTGTCCGCGTCCGAACAGCTCGACCGCGCGCGCCCAGCAGCGGAAGTACCCCTCGACGCCGCACTTGGCCTTGCCGGCGGCGACCCGCCGGAGCACATCCGGGTCGAACGTCTCGATGTGGATACCGACCGCGTCGACGCCGGCATCGCGGACCTGCTCGAGCACGGCCAGGTCGTCGGGCGGCTCGAACTGGACCTGAATGGGCAGGCCGGATGCGTCCTTGATCGCAGCCGCACAGCGGCTGATGTACAGCGCGCCACGATCGCGGCGGTTGATCGAGCCGGTCGTGAGCGTGACATCAACCGCGCCGTCGTAGTCGCGCGCGGCCGTGCACACCTCGGCCAGCTGCGCCGGCGTCTTGACCGGGATCGTCTGCTCGCCGCGCGTCAGCTCGATGCCGCAGAAGCCGCACTGCTCGTCGGTCCCCCAGTAGATGCACTTCTGGACCACTGTCGAGGCGATCGAGTCGAGGTGCAGCAGCGCGATCTTCCAGTACGGAATCCCGTCTGCCGTCCGCATGTCGTAGATCCGCGGCCGCCGCGGGAGCTTGACCGGGCTGACGAACTCGTCGCCCCGGTAGAGATCCGTACGTTCCTCGGTGACGTGGATCGTGTACGGAGAGCGCTCGACGAATGCAGCGTGCCAGGGCACCGTCAGCGGCAGCCCCCGTACCCAAAGGAACAGCGCGTCCGACGGCCCGGCGCCGCCACGTCGCCCCGACGGACCACCGCCGCTGCAGTCGCGCTCGTCCTGGACGTGCACGCCCAACGACTGCAGCTCGACCAGCAGCCGGCGGTCGTCGAGGTCGGGAAGGGTGAGAGTAGTGTCAGCCACGACCGGCGAACAGCTCCTCGTAGTTCTGCCAGAACACCCGGTCCTTCAGCTCCTGCGAGATCGTGCGGATGCCGTTGATCTTCCAGTACTCGCTGTCGAAGTCCGACCACGGCTCGTCCGAGCCGAAGAACACTCGGTCCCCGCCGACGCCCGTCTTCTCGATCTCGGTCAGCAGCCAGCGCGCGCCGAACCCGATCGCCCACGAGGTGTCGGTGTACACCTTATAGCCATCCTGCACCCACTGGAGGAACTTCGGCACGAGCTTGATGTGACCTGACACCCCGCCGCCGAAGTGCACCAGATAGATCTTGCACCGCTTGCCGTACTTCTCGACCAGCGGGATGAAGTTGTTGATGTCCGAGTTACCACCGGGGCTGGTATGGAAGTGGAATATGAGGTCGTGCTCCTCACACACGTCGAAGCACTCGTCGGCGATCGCGAGCGTCTCCTCGTCCCACGTGCCGGGATCCGGGTTGCCGCCAAGCAGGAACGTGGTCTTCAAAGCGACCACGCGCGACTCGGCGGCCAGCTTGAGCGCCTTGCGCGTCATCTCCGCGTTGCGCGGCAGGAACGAGACCCAGATCGCGGCCAGCACTCGGTCGTTGGTGGTGGCCGCGTCCATCACGACGTCGTTGAGGTCGAACGAGATCTCGTGAACGGGTACCCCGTAATTCGACATCGTGAGCGCCCGCTCGATCTTGAACTCGTCGAGGTGGTTCTTGACGAACTCCTGAGTGTTCCGATAGTCGTACACGGTCGGCTTGACGGGATGCTCGAGGTCATAGAACTTCCACGGCGGTATCTCGCCGATGTGACAGTGCGCGTCGATGATCTTCTTGGGGTGAGTCGTCATCCTCAGTCCTTTCCGAAGAGCTCGCGCGCCTGGGCGATGCGAGCCTCCCACTCGTCGTGGCGCGTGTACCGCCGGCTCGGCATCAGCGGCGGCTTGTCGAGCAACCACGCGCCGTCGCGCGGGTCGAGCTGGACGACCTCGAGCTCGTACGTCGCCTCCCCCGTCGGCTCGGTCTGGGCGGAGGCGTGCAGCGCGCGGCCGCTGCGCACGTGCATCTCGAGTCGATGCGATCCGAACGGCGTGACGTCGTCGAACAGCACGACCCACTCATCCCTGCGGCGTCGCGCGGTCTCCAGGCGCTCGAGCGCGATCTCCTTGCCGCGCTCGCGCGTGATCTCCCGGTGGCGCTGGCAGAAGGCGGCGTCGGTCACCGCGGTCTGGTCCATCATCATCCCCATCGACGGCGACAGCCGCTGGACCATCTCGTTGCCGAGCGCGCGCCGCTCGTTCCAGGCCACCACGAGATCATCCTCCGTGCGCACGTCGCCGAGCTCGTCGACGATCGCGCGCACGACCTGGATGTACTGCTGGTACAGGGTGGCGTTCACCATCACCGATGGATAGATCGCCGCCTCGGCGCGCCGCCACGCCGCGAGCGCGGCGACCCGAGCCTGTTCGCGGTCGATGCTCAGACGGTCCAGGTGTTGAGCTGGAATGCCTTCTGCCGCCACGCCGTCAGGGCCGAATCGAGCACATCGAGGGGATGGAACGGCTTGACGCCGTCCAGCAGCAGGTCCTCGGGGAACCCGTACAGCGCCCCGGAGGCGAACCGGCACGCGTAGATGTGCGCGCCCTCGTTGAGCAGGGTCTTGAGCTGGTTGTTGATCGCCATGTGGCCGGGGAATGCCTCGTCGCCGACCTTCGGGAACCCGCGCGTCCCGGATGCCATCAGCACCCCGGGGCCGTACAGGATCAGGTTGGTGTCGAATCCCTTCCGGCGCAGGCGCGTGGTCGTCAGCAGGTTGACCAGGCCAACCGACCCCTCGTAGGGCACGGTGTGCATGAACGTGTAGGCCTTCTCCCCCGGCTCGGCCTGAATGTCCTCGAACACCTTCTCGGAGGTATCGAAGAGCTCGGTTCCTGCGGACTTGGCGTCGGCGAGGGAGCTGTTTTGCGCCACTGCTGCCTCCTTCGGAGTCTTTCCGCGTCCGCGCACCGCGCCGCGTCCGCGTATCGGATCGTAGACGGGCATTCTTAGCGCCGCGCGCTCCCGAGGTCAAGGGCACCCGTAGAATATCGCCAATCCTCGTAATCGCGCGTACTTTTTCGGCGCGCGAGAACCTTGCCAGCGCATGTACTATGGTGAACGTAACAGCGGCTACTGAGCGGCTGCGCGACTGCCTCAGCGATGCCCACCCGAACCGCAACCGTCGGCGCCACTCCGGTCAGCCAGCTCCCCGAGATCGCGCGCACGGTCTCCGAGATCGGGGCCAAGGTCGCCAAGGCGCGCGCCGAGCGCGGTTGGTCGCTCGCGCAGCTGGCCGAGCGGGCCGGGCTCTCGACCGCCGCCGTCCACAAGATCGAGAAGAGCGGTATGACCCCGACGATCGCGAGCCTGATGAAGGTCGCCGCGGCACTCGGGAAGAGCGTCGGGTACTTCGTCGAGGAGGTCGAGGCGACCCGCCCGGTCACGGTGATCCGGGCCGATGAGCGCACGCGCCTGTACACCTCCAAGCAGGGACTCGAGCTCCAGAACATCTCGGGCCGCTACGGCCCGTTCTGGGTCGCCGGCGCCGAGGCCCACCTCGAGCCGCTCGCCGACAGCGGCCCCGAGCCGATGAGTCATCCCGGCGAGGAGCTCGTGGTCGTGCTTGACGGACGGATGACGTTCACGATCGACGGCGAGTCCTACGAGCTCGACACCGAGGACTCGATCCACTTCCGCACGGTCCGCCCGCACTCGTGGGCCAACCCCGACGACCGGCCGGCGCGCGCCATCTGGCTCGCGATCCGCGGCTCGTAGGCCGGTGCGTGAGGGGTGGCGCTGTGCGCATCGTCGTCGCGATCGGTGGCAACGCGATCATCGCCGAGCACGAGCGCGGCGTCTGGGCCGAGCAGCGCGCCAACGCCGCGGTCATCGCGCGCGAAATTGCATCGCTGAAGCGCGCGGGCCACGAGCTCGTGCTCACGCACGGGAACGGCCCGCAGGTCGGAGCGCTGCACGTCCAGCACTCGCGCGCGGGCGACGAGGTCCCCGCGCTCCCGTTCGACGCGCTCGTGGCGATGACCCAGGGACAGCTCGGCTACCTGCTGCAGACCGCGATCGAGGACGCCGATCCGGACGTGCGCACCGCGACGGTCCTCACGCGAGTCCGGGTCGAGTCCGACGACCCGTCGTTCTCCCAGCCGACCAAGCCGATCGGACGGTTCTTCGACAGCGAGCGGGACGCCCGCCGGGCCGCGGGCGCGGCGTTGAGCGTCGCGCCCGACGCCGGACGCGGCTGGCGCACGGTCGTGCCCAGTCCCCGGCCGCAGGAGATCGTCGAGTTCGAGCAGATCTCCGCGCTGGCGCATGCGGGATTCCTGGTCATCGCCGCCGGGGGCGGCGGCATCCCGGTTGTCCGTCGAGCCGGGGGGCTCGCCGGCGCCGAGGCCGTGATCGACAAGGATCGCGCTTCCGCGGTGCTCGCCCGCGCGGTCGACGCATCGCTGCTCGTGATGCTGACCGGCGTCGAGTGCGTGGCGCTCGACTTCGGCACGCGGTGGCAACGTGACATGGCGCGGCTCACGGTGTCCGATGCGGAGCGGCTGCTCGCCGAGGGAGAGTTCCCGGCCGGGAGCATGGGTCCGAAGGTGGAGTCCGCGGCGCGCTTCGTCCGCGAGACCGGCGGCGTTGCGATCGTGACCTGCGCCGAGCGCCTGCTCGACGCGGTGAAGGATGCCGCGGGCACCCGGGTCGTGCCGGATGCCGACGGTCCGTCGGCCACCGCATGGTCCAGTCCGGCCTCGGTCGCCGCGGCGTGAGCTGGCACGTTCGCGTGATCGCCAATCGGTACGCGGACAGCGTCCGGTTGATGAGCATCGCGCGCGCGGTGCGCGAGCGCGACGGCGTGACGCGGTGCGAGCTCGGGATGGGGACGCCGGCGAACCTCGACGTGCTCGCCGGGTATGGGGCCGATGCGCAGGCGACGCCGGGTGATCTGGTGATCGCAGTCGAGGCTCAGGAGGACGCCTACGCGACGGAGGCGTTGTCGTGGGCCGAGTCGGAACTCTCCACGCGCGCGCCCGAGGGTGGCGGCGGCGCTCCCAAACAGCGTGCGCGTTCCCTGGTCGCGGCCGCGCGCGAGCTCGACGGCGCCAACGTGGCGCTGATCTCGGTGCCCGGCGAGTACGCGGCGCTCGAGGCCCACCGCGCGCTGTCGTCGGGCATGCACGTGTTCCTGTTCTCCGACCACGTGCCGCTCGAGTCCGAGATCGAGCTCAAGCGGCGCGGAGCCGAGCTCGGCCTGCTCGTGATGGGACCCGAGTGCGGGACCGCGATGCTGGGGGGGATCGGGCTCGGGTTCGCGAACGTGGTCCGGCCCGGCTCGGTCGGGATCGTCGCCGCCGCCGGGACCGGGGCACAGGAGACCGCCTGCCTGCTCGACGCGGCCGGCGCGGGCGTCTCGCATATCGTCGGGGTGGGCGGGCGCGACCTGTCGCCCGACGTGGGCGCGCTGATGTTCCGCGCGGGGATGCACATGGTCGCGGCCGACCCGGAGACCGACACGCTCCTGCTCGTCTCGAAGTCGCCGACGCCGGACGGAGTATCCGCAATCACCGGCGACCTTCCGGACGGCGTCCGGATCGTCGCTGCGTTCGTCGGCTGGGACGGCGCACCGGCGCCGTTCGAGGTTCATCCCACGCTCGAGGCGGCCGCTGCCGCTGCCGCCCGGACAGAGCCGCCGGCCATCTCGCACCTCGAACATGCGGTCGACGCACGCTCCGGCGTCGCGTCCGGGCGATCCCTCCTGGGTCTGTTCTCGGGCGGGTCGCTCGCGCACGAGGCCGTCACCCTGCTCGAACCGGAACTCGGCGCGATCGCCGGCAACGCCGGTCATGGCCCCGCGCGGGCTGACGGCGGCCACGCGCTGTTCGACCTCGGCGAGGCCGAGTACACCCAGGGCCGGCCGCATCCGATGGTCGACCTCGACGTGCGGGCCGGGATGCTCGAGCGCGCCGCCGACGACGAGCGGGTCGGGTGCGTGCTGCTCGACGTCGTCCTCGGGTTCGCGTCGCACCCCGATCCCGCGGGCGGGCTGGCCGACGCGATCCGCCGCGCGGGTTCGGGCGCGGTCGTCATCGCCCACGTGTGCGGGACCCCCGATGACCCGCAGGACTCGGTCCGCCAGACGGCGACGCTCACCGATGCCGGCGCGATCGTCGCCCCATCCAACGCGGCCGCCGCCCGGCTCGCGCTGAGAGCGCTCCGGTGAGGCCGCTTTGATGAGGCCGCTTTGATGAGGCCGCTTTGATGAGGCCACTTTGATGAGGCCACTTTGATGAGGCCACTTTGATGAGGCCGCTCCGGGTGGCGATGCTCACGTATTCGCTGCGGCCGCGCGGCGGGGTCGTCCACGCGATCGAGATCTCCGAGGCGCTCGCGCGCCGCGGCCACGAGGTCGAGCTGATCGCGCTCGGTCCGCCGGGCGAAGATTTCTTCCGGGAGCCGAAGGTCCCGACGCGGATCGTCCGCTACCAGACGATCCGCGAGGGGACGTTTGACGAGCGGATCATGGCGATGCTCGCCGCCTACCGGGACGGCCTCGCCGACCCGCTCGGCGAGGGCCGGTTTGACCTGATCCACACTCAGGACTGCCTGTCGGCGAACGCGGCGCTCGAACTCCGCGACGCCGGTGTCGTCCCGCATGTGATCCGCACCGTCCATCACGTCGACGACTTCACCTCGCCGTCGCTGGTCGAGTGCCAGGACCGCTCGATCCTGCGGCCGGACGCGTTGCTGTGCGTGTCCGAGCCGTGGATCGCCCGCGTAAGCGACGAGTTCGGGATGCGCGCGGAGCTGGTGTGCAACGGCGTCGACACCGATCGCTACCGCCCCCCGCGGGACGCGACCGAGCGCGATGCGGATCGGGCGCGCTTGCACCTTGGCAATCGCTTCACGGTGCTGACGATCGGAGGAATCGAACCACGCAAGGGCTCGCTGACGCTACTCGAGGGCTTCGCGAGGCTGCGCGCTCTCACCCCCGAGCTCGACCCGCTGCTGGTCGTGGCCGGCGGCGCCACGTTGTTCGATTACCGCCACGAGGTCGACCGGTTCGACGCGCGCGTCGCCGCGCTCGGGGTCGGGAGCTCGGTGCGGGTCCTCGGGAGCCTGCCGGACGATCAGATCGAATCGCTGTATCGCGCCGCCGACGCGTTCGCGTTTCCCTCGACCAAGGAGGGCTTCGGGCTCGCCGCGCTCGAGGCGCTCGCGTCCGGGGTGCCGGTGGTGGCTTCGGCGCTCGACGAGTTCGCGACGTACCTGTCGGACGGCCACAGCGCGCTGCTGGTCCCGGTCGGGGACGAGGACGCGCTGGGTCGCGCGCTGGCCCGGCTGGCGCGCTCCCCCGAGACTCGTGCCGCGCTCCGGGCGGCCGGTCTCGACGTCGCCGCGACGTACACCTGGGAGCGCGCCGCGATCCAGCACGAGCGCGTTTACGGCGAGCTGCTGGTCGCATTCGACGCCGTCGGTACCCGCAGTGTCTGAAGCCGCCGAGGTGACCGCCACCTGGCTGCGGGGGTTCGAGGCCCGGGTGGAGACGCGCGGCCATGTGATCGCGGTCGACGAACCGCCAGAGGACGGCGGGACCGACGCCGGCGCGATGCCGACCGAACTGCTCGCCGCCTCGATCGCGAGCTGCTTCTGCCTCGCGCTCGCCTTCACCGCCGGCAAGCGCGGGCGCCAGCTGCCCGGCCTGCAAGTGGCCGTCCGGCGGGTCCGCGCCGGCCGCGAGCTCCGCATCGGACGGTTCGAGATCGAAGCCCGAGCCGAGGTGCCCGACGAGGAGCTGGCGGCGCTGATGGAGCCCGCCCGCCGCGTGTGCTGGGTCTCGAACACCCTTGCCCACGGTGTGGAGCTCAGCTATGGTTACACTTCTGTAGACGCTCGTACACAAAGGTAAACGCGCGTGGTCGAGAATCGGATACAGCTGGAACAGGTGCTTCGCGGCCGGCTCGGAGCCGCGTTCGCGCGGCACGCGTATGGGATGCGGCGGTGGGTCGACCTGTTCGCCGTGCGGATCCCGGAGATCAGGGACGCCTACCTGGCCGAGCTGGTCGCCGAGATCGTCCACAACAACGCGCGGCACGCGAGGCTGTTCCGCGAGCGCGCGATCGAGCACGGCCTCAACCCCGACCTGTACGTGTGCCCGCCCGAGGGCGAGGCGACCTACGACGGGATGCCGCACGACACCGACGAGACGCTCGCCTATGCGCTCGGCTCGCTCGAGCACTTCGGCGACCTGCTCGCGGTGTACGCCGAGGTCGCCGAGTCGCTCGCCGATGCCGAGGTGCTGTCCGTGGTCCGCGCCGACAACGACCGTGCGATCGCACAGCTGCGGGAGATCGTGGGGCACGAAGGCAGCAGCGCGGCGGCCACCGCCCACGAGCTCTATCGCGTGCGCGAGCTCGCCGAGGCGCCGCTGTATGCCTACCGGCACTGACAGCGCGCACGCCGCGGCGTTCGCCGACCTTCAGCGAGACCTTCCCGCCTCCTCGCCGCGCGCGTGGCGTTTCCGCGCGCTCGCGGCCGCATCTCGCGCCGGCGCGCTGCTGAGCGAGGGCCTGCGCGTCGGGCACGAGCACGGCTTCGACTCGGGGCCGTTCATGGACCACGTGTACGGCAACGAGCCGCGTGGACGGACCGCGCTCGGACGCGAGATCGACCGCCGGCTGCTCGGGCGCCGTACGTGCCAGGCGTTCCGCGAGATTCGCGTGCTGGCTCGCCGTGCGCTCGACGAGGCGGTGGCGGCGTGCCCGGCCGCTGCGCCGGAGCCGCTGATCGCCGACCTCGCCGCCGGGCCGGCTCCGTACCTGTTCGAGGTGCTGACCGCGCATCCGAGTGCCCACGCGCTCCTGGCCGACATCGACCCGGCCGCGCTCGCCCAGGCCGAGGCCCATGCCACGCGTCTCGGTCTGGCCGACCGGGTCACGTTCACGCGAGCGAGCGCGTTCGACCGCGCGGCGCTCGAGCGGGTCGACCCGCCGCCGGACATCGTCGCCGAGCTCGGGCTGTACGGCATCTACCACGACGACGCGCTGATCGAGCGCCACTTCGTCGACCTCGCCGAGACGCTCGCTCCCGAGCAGATCGTGTTCAACGTGCAGACGCAGAATCCCGAGATCGAGCACATCGCCAGGGTGTGGCGCGACCACCGCGGCGAGCGGTGCGTGTGGCGCCTGCGACCGGTCGGGTCGATCCTGCGGTGGGCCGCGGCCGCGGGCTACGAGCCGGCGTCGGTTCGCTCCGACAGCTTCGGGATCTATCGCGTCGGACGTCTGGTGCGGACGGGGGCGCGGGCGTGAGCGTCCTCACGTGGACCGAGACACCAGCCCTCGGAGGCCTGCCAATCAGCGAGCGCCTGCGGCGCGTTCAGGCCAGCCACCACGGCATGTGGAACTACGTCACCTACCGGGACGCGATCGCGCTGCTCGGCCTCGACCCCACCACGATCTATCCGCAGGGCTCGACGCGTCTCGACCCGGCGGAGTGGGCCGACCTCGGGTGGCTCACGTGCTTCTGCGGACCGCCGTCCGGAGCCGTCGAGGCGATGCGTGCCGCCGCCACCGCCGAGTCGCTCAACCAGTACACGCCCGACCTGATCGAGCCGCTGCGCGACGCCGCCGCGACCGTGTTCGGGCGCTCGCGCGACGAGGCGTTCGAGGTCGTCGGCACCGAGGGCACCCAGGCAGCGGTGGCGCTCGCCTTGATGGCGACCGTCGATCCGGGCGACGAGGTGATCGTGTCCGACCCCGGCTACTTCCACATCCCCTCGGCGGCGCTCGCCGCCGGCGGCGTGCCGGTCGCAGTGCCGATCGGGGCCGGCACCGGCTTCCGTCTCGACCCCGACGACGTCGCCCGTGCGATCACGCCCCGCACCCGTGCGATCTGCATCGTCGACCCGGTCAACCCGTACGGGACCATCCAGACCCGAGATGAGCTGGCGGCGCTCGCCGAGCTCGGCGACCGCCACGGACTGCTGCTCGTCCACGACGTCACCCACGCCCCGCTGGCGGTCGATCCCGAGGCGGAGTTCGCGTCGCTCCCGGCGCTGTCGCTCACCGACAACGCAGTGGCCGCGATGTCGGTGTCGCACTGCTACGGGATGGCGGGGGCGCGGATCGGGTTCCTCGCCGGCTCCCCCGGGTTCGTCCGTGGCTGCCTGCAGCTCAAGGCGGCGCTCACCCGCCTCAACACGAACCTGATCTCGCAGCACGGTGCGCTCGCGGCGCTCACCGATCACTCCTACCTGGCGGGCGCTGAGCGCACGATCGTTTCGAACCTTCGCCACCTCGAGGCGACGCTCGACGAAACGCCAGGCGTCCGGCTCGTCGTCCGGCCGCAACGCGGGCTCGCGTGCGCGGTCGACGTGTCCGGGACCGGCGCGAGCGCGCAGGAGCTGATGGTGGCGCTGTTCGCGCGTCGCGTCGCCGTGTATCCCGGCGATGGGCTCGGAGACACCGGCGCCGCCTCCACAATCCGCATGAATCTCTCGCGTCCGGACGCGTGGGCGATGGACCACCTGCGCAGCGTGCTCGGCGAGGCGGTCGAGGAAGCGTCGTCGGGACGGTGGCGCGATGACGTGGTGGCGCTGCTCGAGCGCAAGGGCACCGAACGGGCGGTGCGGCTAGCGGGCCAGATCGGCGGGCGTCCGTGGCCAGGCAGCACAAATCAGTCTGAGAGAGGAGCCTCATGAGCGAACGTCTCATCGTGATCGGGGGCGGTGGCGCCGGGACAGCGGCCTCGACGATCGCCAAGCGAACCGACCCGGACATGCGCGTCGCCGTGTTCAGCGAATTCCCGGATATCGCGTACTCGCCGTGCGGGATCCCGTACGCCCACGGCCGCGAGATCCCCGAGTTCCAGAACCTGTTCCTCTCGACCGTCCAGCGCTACGTCGAGGACGGCCTCGAGATGAACATGGAGACGACCGTCACCGACATCGACCTCGACCGCCGCACGGTCACCGCCCGCGACAAGCACGAAGGGTTCGACAGGCTGATCCTGTGCACGGGGTTTCATTGGGAGCAGCCGGCAGTCCCCGGCGCGAACCTCGAAGGACTCCACTACGTCAAGGACATCCGCCGCGCGATGGAGTTCGACAAGGAGCTCGACTCGATGAAGCGCGCGGTGATCATCGGCGGCATGTGGCTCGGCGTCGAGATGGCCGGTGCGCTCGCGCGGCGGGGGCTCGAGGTCCAGTTCATCGACGAGGGGCCGTGGCTGCTGTCCGAGCTCGTCGACCCCGACGTCGCCGAACCCGCCCAGGAGGCGCTCGAGAAGCTCGGCGTCAACGTCCGCATGGGCACGAAGCTGCTCGGCTTCGATGGGCGCGCCGACGGCCGTGTGCGCGCGGTCTCGACGTCCGGTGGCGAGCTCGAGTGCGACGTCGCCGTGATCTGCCTGCACAAGCTGCCGAACACCTCGCTCGCCTCGTCGATCGGCCTGGAGCTGGGCACGACGGGGGCTGTCGTGGTCGACGACCACATGCGCACGTCCGCGCCCGGAGTGTGGGCCGCCGGCGACGTGATCGAGGTGCCGCACGGGCTGTCGATGCTCCCGATCAGCGGGCTGACCGGCTCGCACGCCTACTCCCAGGGCCGCGTCGCCGGCGCGAACGCCGCCGGCGAGGACCGCGTGTATGACCCGGTGTGGATCCCGTGGGGGTTCATGTCCGGCGACTACACGATCGGCGGCTTCTCGATCGGCGAGACGCTGGCCGAGGCGATGGGGATCCCGTACGTCGTCGCCAAGGGCGTCGGCGTGTCCCGCGCGCGTTACTTCCCGGGCGCCGCGCGTACGCACGTAAAGCTGCTCGCCGAGCCCGGAACGCTACGGCTGATCGGCGCCCAGCTCCACGGCGGCGAGGGGATCAAGGAGCGATGCGACTTCCTCGCGTTCGTGGGCAAGCGCGGCGCCACGCTCGAGGACCTCGCGTGGATGGAGAACATCTATTCGCCACCGATTGGGGCGCTGTACGAGCCGATCCAGATCGCCGCCCAGAACGGCCTGGCCGAGCACAAGGCAAAGCAGCGCGAGGCGGTGCCCGCATGAGCCCCCGGGCGTTCGACGAGCACAAGCGCCGGCTGCGCGCCCGGTCAGAGCACGTCCTGCGGATGGCCGCGATGGACGCCGTGGCGCGGCGCTACCCGCGCCGGACCGTGCCGTCCGCGCTCGCCGACGAAGGCCCGTTCTGGCGGTTCGTATTCGTGCCGCTGTACCGGCGCGTCCCGTGGGAGTTCAAGCGGAACGCGATGCGCAAGTTGAAGATGACCGCGCAGGGCTGGCCCGAGCAGTCGCGGCAGTTTGGCGAGCCGTGGCGCCCGCCCCCGCGACCACATGACGGCTAACTTCCAACTCGCCTCGCCCGCCGCGACGAAACCGCAGTTAGCCGCCGCTACCGCGGTCAACTTCCGTCTCGCCCAGCGCGCCTCGTCGAAACGGAAGTTGTCCGCCACCGGACCGCGTCACGCGGCACGCGAGCGGAAGTACGCCGCGTTCAGCTCCGTGAAGTGCTGCCACTCCTCGGGGACCTGATCCTCGGGGAAGATCGCGTCGACCGGGCACGCTTCCACGCAAGCGTCGCAGTCGATGCACTCCTCGGGGTCGATGAACAGCTGATCGACCTCCGCGTAGCCCGGTTCGTCAGGCGTTGGATGGATGCAGTCGACCGGGCACACCTCGACGCACGAGTTGTCCTTGACCCCGATGCACGGCTCAGCGATCACATAAGCCATTCAAAGACCTCCATTTTTCACAGCGAGACTAGGAAAATTATCAGACCGCGGCATGATGTCCGGCGGCAGGGTGGGCTCGGGCGAGCCTTTTACAAACCACCTGTGTGCAAAACTTGCCGTCGGCCATGGATCTCTCCGCGCCGCCGCCCGACGATGCGCTCGCCCAGCCGACGCGCGCGCGCCTGTTCGGCCTGCTCGGCGAGCTGCGCCGCCCCGCCGGGACCGAGGAGCTGGCCGACCGCCTCGAGCTCCATCCGAACGGAGTGCGCATCCACCTCGAGCGCCTGCGCAGCGAGGGGCTGGTCGAGCGCGAGCGAATCCGCCAGCCGCGCGGACGGCCGCGCGACATGTGGACGATCGCCCCGGACGCCCGCCCCGGCGGCGCAGCGCCCAGCGGCTACGAACAGCTCAGCCGCTGGCTCGTCCGCACGATCTCAAGCGGCCGGGCCACCGCGCGCTCGGTCGAGGCGACCGGCCGCGAGATCGGACGCGAGCTCGCCCCCGCCGGCAAAAGCGGCGCCGCTGAGCAAACGATGCACGCGGTACTCGCCTCGCTCGGCTTTCAACCCCGCCGCGAGCCGAGTCCACCCGCCGGCATGACCTACCACCTGTGCAACTGCCCGTATCGCGACGCGGCGAGCGAGCGTCCCGAGGTCGTGTGCGGACTGCACCGCGGCATGACCCGCGGCCTGCTAGACGTGATCGCGCCGACCACGAAACTCGCTGCGTTCGTCCCGAACAATCCGGTGAACGCCGGGTGCCGGATCGAGCTCGAGGGCGGGCTGGCGGTCAATGCCGATCCGGCTCGTCGCGGTCCTGCTGCGTGAGCCGGACCTCGAGCGTCCGCAACGCCCGCGAAACCTGATCGAGCGTGTCCTGCGCATCCTGGACGAGCTTCTTGACTCTCGCCGACCTGATCGGCCGACGTCTTCGCTTCCTCGGTCATCTCGACTCACCGCGAAGCAATGAGGTAAACCGGGCCGTCGAGCGAGACCGCGTAGATGCGCCCGAGCGTGTCCTCGCCGAACGACGACATGTCCCGGACGGACAGGCCGGTGGCGTGATCACCGGCAGCGTGACCCGGACTGAGCCTGACGGCGCGGATCCCTGGCTTGCACAGGTCGCCGTACACGTACCGGCCGTACAACGCCGGCACCGAATGGTCCCTGACCACGAAGCCGCCGATGATCGCGCAGTACCCCTGGCTGTGGAGGGTGACGAGCACCGGGAACACCGCGCCCGGAGCATTCCCGGGCTTGTTGCGGCGGTCCCCCTCGAAGATGCTCCAGCCATAGTTGGCGCCGGCCCCCGTGCCCCGAGGCGCGTAGTCGACCTCTTCCTGTTGATCCTGTCCGACATCGCCGATTATGAGGGCTCCGGTCAGGCGATCGAACGAGAACCGCCACGGATTCCGCAAACCGTAAGCCCAGATCTCGGGGCGTTGGCCGGGCTTGCCCAGGAACGGATTGCCCGCGGGGATCGAATAGCCACCATTCGGGCCGGGGGCGATCCGCAGCACCTTCCCGAGCAGGACGTCGGTGTTCTGCCCCTCGTTCATCGGGTCATCCTCGTTGCCGCCGTCGCCGACCCCGATGTACAGGTCGCCGTCCGGTCCGAACCGCAGCTGGCCGCCGTTGTGGTTCGAGTACTGGTGGTGCGGGATCGTCAGCACGGATCGGGCGCTCGAGGCGCCGGCGAGGTTCGGATTGGCGCTTGCGCGCCGGTACTGGACGATGTGCAGGTCGCCGTTCGAGCCGGTGTAGTCGACGTAGAACCGCCCGCTCTGCGCATAGTCGGGCGCGAATGCCATCGACAGCAGCCCCTGCTCCTCGCCGCTCGAGTTGACGAGTTTCGAGATGTCCAAGAACGGCCGCGCGAGCCGGTGTCCGTTCACCAGCACCACGATCACGCCGCGCTTCTCGACGACGAACAGCCGGCGCGTGTCGCTCGGGGCCCCGGTCACGTACGTCGGCTGCTGGAACACCCCGACGCGCGCCAATCGCAGACCCGCCGATCGAGCGGCGGCGTCCACCGCAGCGGGCGGGGCCGTCGCGCCGCACCCGGCGAGCAGCAACGGGGCCGTCGCGCCGCACCCGGCGAGCAGCAACGCGCACACCGCGGCCGCCAGCCCCTTCGTCATCCGCATGGGGCTACCGTAGCGCGGCGCTACCCGCAAGCGATGCCGCCGCGCCCCCGCGCGAGCTTTGAACGGGGACTGTGGCCGCGCGCGCCAGCACCACGACGAGCAACCCGGCGAACGCCATGATGGCGCACGCCAGGCGGAGCGACGTGAGCTGCGCCACACCGCCGATCAGCGGAGGGCCGCCGAGGAAGCCGAGGTAGCCGAGCGAGGTGACCGCGGCCAGCGCCGGCCCGGTCGAAACGCCTGGCTGATCCGCGCCGGCGCGGAACAGCGTCGGCACCACGCCGGCGAGCCCCAGGCCGAGCGCGGCGAAGCCGGCGATCGCGGCCGGCGCCGTGCCTGCCGCGAGTCCCGCCGTGAACCCGACCGCAGCGAGCGCGCCGCAGCGGCGGAGCAGCCCGACGGACCCCCATCGGGTCCACAGCCGATCGGTCATCAACCGACCCATCCCCATCGCGACGCTGAACACGGCGTACGTGATCGCGCCGAGCGCCGCCGACCCCGCCAGGTCGTCGCGGACGAGCTTCGCGCTCCAGTCCGACGCGCCGCCCTCGGCCATCAGGCAGAACAGGCACGCGATCCCGAGCAGTACGAGCCGCGACGGCAGCGCGCGCCATCGCATCACCGGCGCGTGCGCGTCGGCGTCCTCGTCCTGGGCCAGCAGGGGGCGGGTGGCGATCAGCCCGAGCACGCCGAACAGAAGCGCGGCCGCGGCGAAGTGCGGTAGCGGGGCGACGTCGAGCGCGGCCGCCAGAGCGCCCAGACCGGCGCCGGCAAACCCGCCGAACGAGAACGCGGCGTGCAACGAGGAGAGGATCGGGCGCTTCATGTGGCGCTCGACGGACACGCCCTGCGCGTTCATCGACAGATCCATCGCGGCGTTGGTAAGGCCCACGACGAACAGCGCCCCCGCCAGCGCGGGCACGCTGCGCGCCAGCGCCGGCAGCACGACCGCGCCCATCGACCCGGCGAGCGCCAGCCGGGTGAAGGTCCGACTCGAGCGGCCCGGCAGCAGGCGGCCGACGAGCGGCATCGCCACCATGGCGCCGATGGCCGGCGCGAGCAGCGCCAGCCCCAGATCGCCGGCGGTGGCGCCGACCCGGTTCGACAGCGCCGGGATCCGCGACGCCCACGTCGCGAACAGCGCGCCGTTGACGAAGAACACCGCCGTGACCCCGGCGCGGGCGTTCATGCGCCCGCTCACGCGCGCAGCACTTCGATTCCGAGGGCGCGATACGGAGCGAGCGCGTCGTCGTCGGCATCGGTGTCGGTGACCAGGCAGGTCACGGCGCTGAGCGGCGCGACCACGGCCGACATCGCCGTGCCTAGCTTGTCGTGGTCGGCGAGCGCGATGACCTCGGCGGCGCCTTCGATCATCGCGGCCTTCACGTGGCGCTCCTCGAGGTCCGAGGTGGTCACGCCGATCTCGGGGTGCAGGCCGCACACGCCGAGGAACACGACATCCGCTCGGATCAACCGCAGCGCCTCGATCGCGGGGGCGCCGACGGTCACGAGCGAGTCCGGACGCAATGTGCCGCCGACCACGGTCACCACGAGTCCGGGGTGGTCGGCCAGCGCGAGCGCGATCGGAGGGCTCGTTGTGACCACGCACGCGCGCAGCTGCGGCTTTTGGCGCAGCGCCCGCGCGACCTCTAGCGTGGTCGTCCCGCCGTCGAGCACCACGAGCTGGCCGTCCCGTACGCACTCGGCGGCGCGCCGCGCGATCGATGCCTTCGCCTCCGGCGCGCGCCGCGCCCTCGCCTCGAACGGCGCGGCATCTCCGTGGCGTGGCAACGCGCCGCCGTGGACGCGTCGCAGCAGGCCGGCGTCGTCGAGTTCACGCAGATCGCGGCGGATCGTGTCCGAGGAGACGTCGAACTCGGCGGTCAGATCGCCGGCGAGCACGCGCCCCTGCGTGCGCAGCCGGTCGAGGATCAGGGCCCGTCGCTCGTCGGTAAGCACCCTCGGGATACTACACGTTCATGCATTCTCGTGCATGAACGTGCATGAGTCCGCATTCGCGTGCTGGTCTCGACGCTGATCCAGGGCGTGACCGTCGAGCTGCTCGCCAACCGTCTGCGAACGAGCTCGGCCGAGCCGGCATGACGGCTATGGCGATCGCCGTACGTGGGTATCGTAGATTCGATGGGCGTTCGGCTCATCCGCCCTTGACGCTCTGCGGCCGACGAAATGCTCCAGGTCAATTTGCCCCACACGGTCCAAGCCCCGGGAATCGCCCGTCGCGAGCTCGCGCACTGGCTCGCGCCCGCCGTCGACTCCGACAAGCTCGACACCGCAAGACTGCTCGTCAGCGAGCTGGTCACCAACGCGGTCGTCCACGGCCAAGGCGACATCACGTTGCGAGCGACGCTCGACGAGGACCGCGTGCTGGTCGAGGTGATCGACGAAGGCGGAGGGTTCGAACTGACGGTCCGTGAGCATGATTTCACGAGCGTCGGCGGGCGCGGGCTCGCGATCGTCGACGCCGAAGCCAGCCGCTGGGGGATCCATGAAGGCACCACACACGTGTGGTTCGAGCTCGAGCGGCCCGGACCGCGGCTCGGGCCCGCCACGAACCCGGGCGGCTCAGCCGGCTGAGCGATCACGCCGTCAGGCCGAGCCCCGCGGCGGGTCGGTCGCGAGCATTCGATTCCCCTGCGCGAGCGCGGCGAAATCGCAGAATAGGCAGCTCCCGGCTCCAACGTAGGTCGTGGCTCCCGCTCACAGCTCCATCGTGAATATCTGGCCCTGCCAGCCGTTCAGCTCGAACCGGCTCGACCGCGTGAAACCCTGCTTCTCGTACCACCGCACGAGTCCCGGCGCGTGCGCCCAGCAATCGACGCGAAGGATCTCCGCCTCGCGCTCGTAGGCGACCTCGATCGCCTTGTTGACCAGCGCCCCACCGATGCCGCGCCCGATCAGCCGCCGCGAGCTCAGCAGCAGGATGATGTACAGCTCCGGCACCGGCGGCGCGGGAGCGTACGCGGGCGCCGGCCCGACCACGAGCACGCCGACCGGCTGTCCCTTGGCCTCGGCGATGTGCAGTCCCCCGTCGGTCTTGAAGCCGTAGACGCGCTCCCGGATCCCGGGCCGCTCCGAGAACGGGGTTGCTCCCCACTGTCCCGTCTGACCGCGCTCGACCAGCCACGCGATCGCCTCGTCGAACATCGCGATCACCGCGGGTCCGTCGGCCTCGTCTCCGGGCCGGATCGTCAAGCCGCGCACCGACATGCCGCGAGCATTATCGGTCGTGGAGGCCTTCTGCAACTCGGGCGGGAACCGCGCATCCGAGCTGTACAGCCTCGGACGCGCGGGAGGTCCCGTGGCGAGCGGCTCAGCCGCGGCGGTACTTCCAGACCGCGATCGGGAGCGACACGGCGACGATCGCGAGCGCCCACAGCAACGAGCGCGTGACGTAGTACGAGCTCGGGTGTCCCAGCAACGCCTGGGCTTGCGGACCGAGCGTCAGCGCACGCACCGCGTCGACCATGTACGTCAGCGGCTGATGCTCGGCGAACACCTGCAGCCAGCTCGGCATCGAGCTGACCGGCACGTATGCGCTCGAGACGAACGCGAACGGGAACACGATCATTCCCATCCCCTGGGCCGCCTGCGCGTTGCCGGCGAACAGGCCCATCGTGATGAACACCCATTCGAATGCGAAGCCGATGATGACCACGAGGCCGAACGCCGCGAGCCCCTCGACGGCCGAGCCGTGGAGCCTGAAGCCCACCGCGAACGCGACCGCCGCGGTGAACGCCGTGCTCCACGCGAGGATCGTCGTATCCGCGGTGGCGCGGGCGATCAGGACCGAGCTCCGCGGGATCGGCAGCGAACGCAGCCGGTCGACGAACCCCTGCTCGAGATCCTCGGCCATCGCGGTGGCGGTACCGATCCCCATGAACAGGACGCCGGTGGCGATGAATCCGGGGACGAGATAGTCGACGTACGACATCCCGGCGATGTGGATCGCGCCGCCGAACATGTAGCGGTAGATCAGGAAGAACAGCGACATCTGGACCGTGGCGAGCACGATCAGCTGCGGGGTGCGCACGTAGCGCAGGAGCGCGCGCCGCGTGACTGTCACGGTGCTCTTGGCGAGCCCCGCGCGTCCGTCCGCGGCGCCGTAGGCGACTGCTGTTGTCATGTTTTGATTTTCCTTTCGGTTTTGGTCAGGCGGCCCGGGCCGCCATCGAGCCGCTGTGTTCGGTCGGCCGGCCGGTCAACGACAGGAACACCTCGTCGAGGTTCGGCTGGCGCATGGCGATGTCCTCGAGCTCGATCCCCGAGGCCTCCAGCGATCGGAGCGCCGACATCAGACCCTGGCCGCCCGAGTGCACGCGGACGCTGACGCGTCGGGTCGCCTCGTCGATCTGGATCTCGCCGTGGTCGAGCCGGCCGAGCATCCCCGCCACCGTCGCGAGGTCCTCGCTGTGCCGGACGTGCAGCTCGACGATGCTGCCGCCGATCTGGCTCTTGAGCTCGTTCGGGCTGCCGGTGGCGACCGACTTGCCGTGGTCGATGATCACGACCTGGCTGGCGAGGTGGTCGGCCTCGTCGAGGTACTGCGTCGTCAGGAGCACGTCGGTCCCGCCGTGCACCAGCGACCGGATCGCGTCCCACAGCTCGATCCGGCTCCGCGGGTCGAGCCCGGTCGTCGGCTCGTCGAGCAGGAGCAGCCGGGGCGCGCCGACGAGGCTGGCGCCGAGGTCCAGCCGTCGGCGCATGCCGCCCGAGTACGTGCGCGCGAGCCGGTCGCCGTCATCGGACAGGCCGAGCTGCTCGAGCACGGCGGCCGCGCTCGCCTTCGCCACCTTCCGGCTCTGCCCGAACAGGCGCGCGACCATCTCCAGGTTCTCGCGCCCGCTCATCGCCGGCTCGATCGCGGCGAACTGCCCCGCGAGACCGATCACGCGCCGGACCGCGGCCGGCTCGTCGCGTGCGTCGTAGCCCGCGACCAGCAGCGTTCCGGCGTCCGCGCGCAGCAGCGTCGCCACCGTGCGCACGAACGTCGTCTTGCCGGCCCCGTTCGGGCCGAGCACGGCAACCACCTGCCCGGCGTCGGCGACCAGGTCCAGGCCGTCGAGCGCCGTCGTCTTGCCGTATCGCTTGGTGAGGCCGTGGGCCTCGATCATCGGTGTCATCTAGCTGTCCTTTTCGTCTTGTTGATCGTCAGCGTCTGTGGGGAGGAACTTGTCCGCGAGCTCGCGCAGCCACTCTTCACTCCAGGTCAGTCGTCCTTCGCGCAAGTCTTCGATCACCCCGCGCACCCACGAGAGCTCGGCCTTGAGCATCGTGTTGCGGTACTCCTCCTCGAGCAGGAACAGGCGCGGCAGTCCGGGTGGGGCGCTCGCCAGATCCTGCTCGCTGGCGGCCAGCGCATCCTGCAGCCCCTCCGCGCGCAGCTCCAGTTCGGCGCGCGCGTCGTCGGGGAACAGCCCGAACACGATCGACAGCGCGGCGATGAACTCCGGGTACTCGCCCTCGGTGGTGTGCAGCATCTCGCGCAGCCACTGGCGCGCGACCGCGCGTCCGGCGTCCGTGATCGCGTACACGACTCGGTCGGGATAGCCCTCGGTGCGCGGTGTCTCGGACACCTCGACGAGCCCGTGGCGCTCCAGGCGATCGATCGCCTGGTACAGGCTCGCCCGCGACCGCATGTTGACCACGCGGTCCTTGCCCTGGGCCTCGAACATCTTCTGCATCCGGTACACGTGCATCGGGCCCTCGAACAACTGCCAGAGCACGATCAGGCCGAGCGCCGAGCGCCGAGGCGTTGGCGTTTCAGATTTCGTCATGGCGAGCACCATACTAGTCATAAGCTAACTAGTCAAGACATGGCGCAATCTCTTGTCCCATCGTCTACCTTGTGCAGCGGGGGTATGGGACCAACTACGCGATCAGGAGCAGCCCCAATGTCTACGTACGACTCACCCGCCTACGGCGCCGCGCTCACGCGCGATCAGTCGCGAGCGGTGTTCGGCCAGGTCATGGGCCTGGTCGCCTTCACCGTGCGGTTTCGCCGCGCTCGGCGCGTACATCGGTCGCAACCTGAGCGGCGGCGTCGGGATCCTGTTCTTCATCGGCGCGTTCGCGTGCATCTTCGGCCTTAACATCGCCAACGCGCGCGGCCGCGAGCAGCTCGCCGTCGGGCTCCTGTTCGGTCTCGGACTGCTGCTCGGTCTCGCGGTCGCGCCGGTGATCGCGTACTACGCGCACGCGGATCCCGCAGCGCTGTGGCAGGCCGCCGGCGCGACGGGCGCATTCATCGCCGGCTGCCGGCGCGATTCGGCTACGCCACGCGCCGAGACCTGTCGGTGTTCGCCAGAGCGCTGTTCTGGGCTCTGCTGGCGCTGATCGTGTTCGGGCTCGTGACGATCTTCATCTCGATCCCGCACGCGAACATCATCTACTGCGTCCTCGGCCTGGTGATCTTCGGCGGGTTCACGATCATCGACTTCAATCGCCTGCGTCGCGCCAACAACTACGCGGCGGTTCCGATCGCGGCGAGCATCTTCCTCGACATCTTCAACGTGTTCCTGTTCTTCCTGCAGCTGTTCGGCGGGCGGGACTGACGCCCGCCCCGCGCCGGACGTTCGCGCTGCAGTTCCCGCTCGCCGACATCCCGGCGCTCGCGGCCCGCTTCCCGGGCACGGACGACCCTTCACGCCTGGCGGTCGGAGTGGCCGCGAGAGCACGGGGCCACTACACGCGCGAGGAGTTCCTCCAGGTGTGCGCCTGGAAGACCGTCCGCAGCCGCCCCAAGGTCGCGGCGAACCCCGAGGCCGCGATCGTCGACGCCACCGGTCGAGCGCTGGCCGCCGACGACGAGGCGACGAGGATCGCATCGTTGCTCGAGCTCGAAGGAGTCGGGGTGCCGACCGCGTCGACGCTCCTGTACTTCGCGTTTCCCGACGACTATCCGATCCTCGACGTCCGCGCGCTCGAGTCGCTCGGGGTCAAGCCCCGCTCGACCTACCCGGTGAGCTTCTGGCTCGAGTACCTCGACGCCTGCCGCGAGCTCTCACGTCGCGCCGAAGTCAGCCTTCGCACGCTCGACAAAGCGCTGTGGCAGTACTCGAAGGAGCTCAGCCAAGCGCCAGCATGACCGCGCCGGCGGCGACTACTGCACTTGCGACCAGGCGCGCTAGGTCATCATCATGTGCATCGCCGAGCCGCCGCCGGGAACGGTCAGCCCCGGCACGCTCGACGCCGCCACCGCCAGGCCGACGGCGAGCGCGAGCAGCAGCAACGCGGATCCGAGCAGGCTCGCCCGCGTCCAAGGCAGGAGCTTCTGCGCGCCGACGAGCACGGTGATCAGCGCCATCCAGACGAGGCTCATCGAGCCCAGAGCGAACAGCGCGGCCATCATCGCCCAGCAACAGCCGAGGCACCAGCCGCCGTACCCGACGCCCGCGCGCAGCCCTGACGCCGGACCACGGCGACCGACCGCGCCGTCGTCGCGCTGCCCGCGGCATCTGACCAGGCAGGCGCGCTTGGCCGGCGTGAGCTCATAGGCGGCGGCGACCACCAGGATGCTCACCGCAACCCATCGGCCCGCGCGATCCCAGGCGAACGCGCCCGGGGCGAGCGAGCGGCCCGCCTCGAGCAGCCCGTAGCCGAGCAGGCCGGAGGCGGCCCACAGCGCCAGGTAACCGGCCGTGAACCCGGCCGTGGCGCCGACGTGCTCACCGCGCCGAGTGGCGGTGCCGCCGTAGGCGAGGACCGCCGGCGCCGCCGAGGGCAGCATCATCGCGGCCATCATCACCGTCCAGGTGCCGAGGTAGAAGCCGAGCGAGCCCGGATCGGTCCCGGGGCCGGCGTCCATCCCGGCCATCCGGACCGCGGTCGCGACCCACGCCGCAGCGGCGACCGCGAGCACGGCGGCGAGCGCCCACGGCGCCGCGGCGGAGACCGATGCCCCTGCCGAGGTCGACGGCGCTATTCGTAGTCGAGCTTCGTTTCCCATTCGCCTCTCCCCTCCGGCGTTCGATCGAACACCGCCCACAGCGGCCACATGAAGTCGACGTGACGCGGGCCCTGGCCGCCGTCGTGCCCCACCCACCACAGCTCGCTGCTCCAGTAGTGATGGATCGCGCCGTCGTGCCGGACGAACACCGTCGCCAGCGGCCACTGGTAGCCGTTCGAATCCGCGCCGCCGTAGTCGCTCCGGTAGCTGTTCCCGGCCGAGGACAGCAGGCGGGCGTGGCGCCAGCCGCGCCTCGAGCCGTGCTCGCGGAACTGCGCGATCGGCGCTATGGATTCGACCGCGAAGCTCATCCGCTGGGTGATGTGTGGGATCGCTCCGTCGATCCCGTCGATGATCGATGTGCACGACGGACATGGGCCGACGAACGGCAGGCCCTGCTCTTGCGGTACGACCATGAAGCTGTACAGGAACAGCGTGTCGTTTCGGTCGTCGAACAACTCGGACAGGCGGACCGGCCGGGCCGCGCCGGCGGCGGCGTCCCACTCCTCGAACACATAATCGGTTCCGACGCGGCCGCCGAGCGGTAGCTCGCGGCGCTGGGCCGCCACGCGCTCGGTCTGGCGACGTAGGTCGACCTCCGCCTTCAACAGTTCGTCCCGGGCGCGCCGGTACTCGTCCGACTCGCCGGGGAATCGGAAGTCATGCGGCGTCTGGAGCTCCTGCGCCATTGCTCACTCCTCCGGTCGTTGTCGTCGCCACCACGACTCTAGACCCCACGCCCGGGCGATTCTCATCGGCCGCCGATGACAATCGGACCGCGACGCGGTCTAATCCCGGATCGGCAATCCAACCGACGGGAGGACCCATGCCCCCTTTTGACCGGCTCGAGCGCGCTCGCGATATGTACCGCGCGTTCTCCTCCGGGGACCGCGCGGCCGTCGAGCGTTGTCTGAGCGACGATTTCTCGTTCTCGAGCCCAGTCGACGTGGGCCTCGACCGCGCCGGCTACTTCGAACGCTGCTGGCCGGGCGCGGGTCTCGGACAGGAGTTCGATTTCATCCGGATGGTGCCGTCCGGCGACGAGGTGATCGTGACTTACGAGGTGACACACCCCGACGGCCACAAGGGAAGGAACACCGAGGTCCTCACCTTCAGGGGTGACCAGGTGTGCGGTGCCGAGGTGTACTTCGGGTGGAATGTAGAGTGACTCGGAGGCCCATGGAGCCAGCCGAACCACACATAGATGCCCGATTCGCCGACTTGCGGGCCGCCGTTCCATTCATTGCGACGCTCGGCATCGAGGTCGTCTCGGCGACAGCCGACGAGGTCGTGGCGCGTCTCGCGTGGCGTGAGGAGCTGTGCACCGCGGGGGGCGTGCTGAACGGCGGCGCGTTGATGTCGCTCGCGGACAACACCGGTGGCACGTGCGCATTCCTCAACCTGCCCGCCGGCGCCGGCACCGCAACGATCTCATCGTCGACCAACTTCCTGCGGGGCGTGCGCGAGGGAAGCGTCACGGCGACGTCCCGTCCTCTCCGCGTCGGCAGAACGGTGATCGTCGTCGAGACCGAACTGCGGGACGACGATGGCCGCCTCGTCACTCACACCACCCAGGCGCAAGCGGTCATCGGGCCGTGATCCTTCGTCGTGCGAACGACGACTAGGGCGCGACTGCCGCGGGGCTCTCGCGCGTGACCGGTCCGATCCCGAGTTCGCGCAGCTTCTCGTCGAAGGCCAGGATCCGCCCGGTGTCCTCGTAGAAGTCCTCGTGCTCGACGATCTTGCCCCAGCGAGTCCGGGCGATGATCGTGACGCGGTTTGCATACAGCTCCTCGTCGTTCGGGCCGGTGGCGCGATCATCGAAGCGCGCGATCAGCGTGAGCGCCCACGGCGGCCCCGCGATCCACAGCTCGCGGATCTCGCCCTTGAGGCCGGCGGCGGTGAACTCGCGCAGGAACCGCTCGATCTCGGGCTTCCCGCGGAAGTCGCCCGACCACCGGTGCGGGCCGTCGTTGAAGTACAGCACGGCGTCGTCGGCGTAGCCGGCGAGCAGCGGCTTGTAGTCGCCGGCGTTGAGGCGGCGGACGTCGCTGCGCAACTTGAGCAGCGCCAGGCGCGGCAGGAGCGCGCGGACGGCGATCGCCGCGCCGGCGCCGGCGAGCAGGCTGGGCTTGTGGATCATGCGGTCGTCTCCCCGGTCGTGGGCTCTCGCGTCAGGGCAGCTTCGACCAGCGCCACGGCGGATTCCGAGCAGGCCGCCATCGGCTCGGTGCTACGCAGGGATCGGCTGAGCAGGAACGCGCCCTCCAGGATCGCGAGCACGCTCAGCGCCAGCGGCCGGACTCGGCCGGCGGGAACGCCCGCCCCGGTGGCGTCCTCCGCCACCGCCGCCAGCCACGACTCGAACACGTCGGCCGTGGCCACGCGCAGCACCTCGTGCGTGCTCGCGATCTCGCCGGCGACGGTCGCGATCGGGCACGCGTCGGCGAAGTCAGTGGCCTCGAGCGTCTGCGCGGCGCCGGCGAAGGGTGTCGCGTTGAGGGAGGGGTGTCGCCTTGAGGGAAGAGTGGCGCGGCAGAGGGAGGAGTAGCGCGGCAGAGGGAGGAGTAGCGCGGCAGAGGGAGGAGTGGCGCGGCAGGCGCCGGCAGCAGCGTCGCCGCCGTACGGTTAGACCGTGGAGTGGCCGACGGCAGAACCAATCGAGACGGCGCGCCTGACGCTCGAGCCGCTCCGCCTCGAGCATGCCGGCGAGATGGCCGACGTTCTCGCCGACCCGCGGCTGTACGAGTACGTCGGGGGCACGCCGCCTTCGGCGGCGGGGCTCGAGAAGCGCTATGCCCTTCAGGTGGCCGGTCGCTCGCCCGACGGGCGCCACGGCTGGCTCAACTGGATCGTCCGCGAGCGGGCGACCGGCGCCGCGATTGGGGCGGTGCAAGCGACCCTCACGGTCATCGGCGGCCACACAGAAGCCGAGCTCGCGTGGGTCATCGCCTCTGCGTATCAGCGCCGCGGCTACGCGCGCGAGGCGGCCGCCGCGATGGTGGGATGGCTCCGCGTCCGCGTGGCGGAGACATTCGTCGCGCACATCCACCCTGACCACGCGGCGTCGATGGCCGTCGCCATACATCTCCGCCTGACCGCCACCGACGTCGTCGAGGGCGGCGAGACGCGCTGGGTGTCGCCCGGGGGCTGAGGGCCGGGACCGTCGCCGGCGCGCGAGGTGGCGGTCAGTTCTCCAGCCTGAAGCCCACCTTCAGCCCGACCTGGTAGTAGTCGATCCCGCCGTCCTCCGCGAGGGTTCCGCGGATCTCGGTCACCTCGAACCAGTCGAGGTGGCGCAGCGTCTTGCGCGCACGTTCCAGGGCGTTGCCGATCGCTTGGTCGATCCCCCCGGGGGAAGATCCGACGATCTCGCTGACGGAGTAGACGTGGTCGGACATTGGAAGCTCCTCGCTGGATGAGAAGGACGGGCGGTCGCAGACTACGCCTAGGGCATTGCTCGCGGCGGTGTAACCCTGCGCCGCCGAGAGCGTATTTTTGCTAGCCGCTTGCGACGCAGCGGCTAACGCGCAAGCGGCACGGCAATTAGCGGTGTGCTTGCGTGCTTGCAATTGATGTGCTAAGCTGCAAGCAGAATTGAACCCGATTCCAGGAGACGTATTCATGGCAACCACCACTTCCCCCAAGACCGGCATCCCTACGTTCGAGACCGCTTTTGAGCAGGTCAAGGACTCGAGCGAGCAGTTCCTCGCCGCCGCCCGCAAGGCCGGCAACCTGTACCTCGACTCCTACGAGAAGGCCGTCGACCGGACCACCGAGCTTCAGCTGAAGTTCGCCGGCGCGACCCAGCAGGAGTGGCTCAGGAGCCTCATCGAGGCCCAGGTCGACGTCACGAAGGAGCTGGCCGGCACCTACACCTCGACGGCGCGCAGCTTCCTCAAGTAGCACTTCCGTCGGCGCGCGCTAGTAGCGTTCGCTAACAAACGTTATTCAGAAGCACCGGTGGGTGTACCGCCGGTGCTTCACCGTTTAATGGTTTTTGGCTGGTACTTCGCCGTTTCTTCGCAAGGAGGTCGAATATGACCGTTGTGCCGCAATGCCCCCCGGTTCCCGCGCCAAGCATGGCCTCGGGCCTCCTGGACAGCTGGCTCGACGGCGCCACCGCCGCATTCGAGGGCCTCGGCAAATGCTGGGCCACGACCTGGCAGCGCGGGCCGGCCGCGCTCGATCTCCAGCGCTGGCTCGCCGTAACGTCGCAGCGACGCGCGCCGTCCTGGACCACCCCGCACGAGATCGTGTTCGAGAGTCCGCTCGCGCGGCTTCGCGACTTCTCGGTCTCGCGGCGGCGCGTGGTGCCGACGCTCGTGCTGCCGCCGCAGGCCGGCCACGACTCGTGCATCGTCGACTATTCCTCCGAGCAGAGCCAGATGGGGGCGATCCTCGCCGCCGGGCTCGAGCGGGCGCTGTCGCTCGACTGGGTCGGCGCAACCAAAGGGACCGCGGACGCGACCGTCGAGGACTACATCGACGTCGTCGACCGCGCGGTCGACCACTGCGGCGGACGGGTCAACCTGATCGGCGACTGCCAGGGCGGCTGGCTCGCCACGATCTACGCCTCGCTCTGTCCAGAACGGATCAACACGCTGACGATCGCCGGAGCGCCGATCGACTTCCACGCCGGCGAGCCGGTGATCCACGAGGTGATGCGCCGCGTCGGGCCGCACGGCGACCTGCGCTTCTACGAGGCGCTGGTGGCGTCCGGAGGGGGAATCCTCCGCGGCCAGCACATGCTCACTGGTTTCATCATGATCCAGCCGGGCGCCGAGATCTCGCGCCAGATCGACCTGTTGCTGAACCTCGACGATCCGGCCCACGTCACGCGCTACCGCGAGTTCGAGGACTGGTTCAAGCACACCCAGGACGTCCCGGGGGCGTTCTACCTCTGGATCGTCCGTCACCTGTTCCGCGACAACGCGCTGATCCGCGGGTGCGCTCGAGGTCGGTGGCGAGAAGGTCGACCTGTCACGGATCGACATGCCGCTGAACCTGCTCGCGGGCGCCACCGACCACATCACGCCGCCGAACCAGGTGTTCGCATTGGCGGACTACGCCTCCACGCCGGCCGACCTCGTCACCCGGCACATGAGCACCGGCGGCCACCTCGGGCTGTTCATGGGGCACGAGGCGCTCCGCGAGCACTGGCCGCGCGTCCTGTCCGAAGTCGTACGTCACTCGCGCGCGTCGGCACCGGCGAATCGGGGTAGCCATCTCTTAGAGAACCGGGAGAAAGGGAGTAACGATGGGAGATCGAACGCAGCGAGTCAAGGGCAAGGCCGAGGAGCTGAAGGGCAAGGCTAAGCGCGAGACGGGCGCCGCGACGGGTCGCCAGGGCACCGAGGCGCGCGGCGCCGGCGAGGAGATGAAGGGTAAGGCGAAGAACACGGTCGGGAAGGCCCGCAGCGCGGTCAAGAAGGCCACTCGCTGACGCCGCCGCCGGCCTACTCAGCCACGTAGTGGCGGTCGCCGGCGGCGTCGACCCAGACGCGCAGCACCCGGCGCGTGCGCGGATCGCGGAACCGCTCGCTGGTGGGCCGCCAGTCCGGCGCAGGCTTGTCGGCCTCGCCGTGGCCTCGGCCGCGGCGAGGCCGGGGCGCAGGCTCCGGGATCGCGGTCAGCGCGGGTAGGTCGGCGACCGCCGCGGCGGCCTGCTCGCGCGTCCGGGCCTCGGCTACCAGCGCCACCCGGCGCTCGAGCTCGGCCACGTCCAGCCGCCCCTCGGCGGCGTGGCGCGACAGCGTCTCGTACAGCAGCTCGCGATCCGCGTCCCCCAGCAGCATGGCCGCGGCTAACTGGTGCGGTCGACCTTGACCGCCGTTCCGTACGCGACGATCTCGGTGAACTGCTGCCCGATCTCGGACGAGTCGAAGCGGACCGCGACGATCGCGTCGGCGCCGAGCAGGCGCGCGTTGTCGGACATCCGGTCGATCGCGTGGCGCCGGGAGTCCTCGAGCAACTGCGTGTACTCGGGGATCTCGCCGCGGCGCAGGCCCTTGAACGATGCGGCCACGCCGCCCGTGAAGCCCATGCTCCTGACCACGAGCCCGTAGCAGACGCCGAGATTCTCGCGGATCCGCATACCGGGAAGCTCGAGTGCGGTCGTCATCGGCAGATCGGCGGTGGGGACGGACTCTGACATTTGCGGCAAGTTATCACCGCGCGCCGGTAGCGGACCGAGGTCGACAACCTGCTACATTGCGTCGTAGATGACCGTTCGCCGCGTCCTGCTCCTGATGTCGCTCGGCACGGCGGCGCTGCTCGCGGCCTGCGGCGGAAGCAGCTCGACGACCACGAGCAGTCAGTCCGCCGCCGCCCCGACGACGAGCTCGACGGCGACCGCCACCGCGAGCACGACCGCGACCTCCACGAGCGCCGCCGCCAAGACGTCGCTCGGTCCCGAGGGAATTCCGCTCGAGACGGGCCCCGACCTGGCGCCGGCCGCGACCACCTCGCAGGGCGCGACGGTCGACGGGGTGCAGTGCGAGGCCCAGGAGCAGGTCGTCTACCACATCCATGCGCACCTGCAGGTGTACGTGAACGGGAAGCCGCGCGCGCTGCCCGCGGCGATCGGGATGGTCGGGCCCGTCTCCGAGCAGACGCCGTACGGCCCGTTCTACGGGGCGCAGCAGTGCTACTACTTTCTCCACACCCACGCCAGCGACGGCGTGATCCACATCGAGTCGCCGGGCGCGCGTATCTACACGCTCGGCAACTTCTTCGACGAGTGGAACCAGCCGCTGAGCGCCACGCAGGTGGCCGGCGACAAGGGCAAGGTCACCGCGTTCGTCAACGACAAGCCGTGGAGGAAGAACCCGGGCGCGATCCCGCTCGTCCCCCACGCCTCGATCCAGCTCGACGTGGGCTCGCCGGTCGTGCCGCCCCACGAGATCTCCTGGGCGGGCACGAACCTGTAACGCGGCTCACCGCACCCGGTGCCGGCGCCGGCGCGCGACCTCGATTCCAACGCCGAACAACACGAGCAACACGAGCCCGATCGCGGTGACCCAGCCGACGTCGGAGATGATGTCGAGCACGGGCGGCCCGACGTAGTACGCGGCGAGCCCGATTCCCACGGCCCACACCGCGGCGCTGACCACGTTCGTCACGTTGTATATGACCGGCCCCACCCGGTGGATCCCGGCCACCCACGCCGGCGCGAGCAGGATCGCGATCACCGTGAGCCGCTGGAACACCTCCTCGCCTCGCTCGACCGCCCTCAGGCGCAGACGGCGGAACGGCCCGGGCCCGATCATCACGGTCCTTCCCGCGACTCTCCCGACCCACCAGCCGACGATCCCGCCCGTGACCGCCCCGACGAACGCCCAGAACAGGACCGGCTTGATGTCGAGCTTGTGCTTGGCGGCGACGATGGCCGCTGCGATCAGCAGCGGCTCGCCCGGTCCGGGTACGCCGGCCCAGCTCGCGAACGCCCCCAGAGCCAGCGCGAAGTAGTCGATCTGCGCGCGGCTGGCGACGTCGTGGTGGAACAGATGGAGCGCGAAAACGAGCAACTGCGTCGATCGTGGCACACGGCCAAGCGCCTAGACTCAGCGCGGTGCTGATCCTCCCCCCCGGACACGCCGAAACGATCCGACCGCGCTGGCATATGTCCACGCGCGAGAAGTGGATGATCGGCGGCGTGCTCGGAGTCGTCGCCGCGCTGGCCGTCGTGCTCGTGATCTCGTTCGCGTCCAGCAGCCCGAGTTCGACGTCGGGGTGCATCTACGCGACGATCCCCGCCGCCACCGGCGCGGAGCAGATCCATCAGTGCGGGGCCAGCGCGCGGTCGACGTGCGCGACGGTCCTGACACCCGGCGCGTTCGCGGCACAGGCGGCTCAGGCGATCGCGTCCGAATGCCGCAAGGCCGGGCTACCGGTCGGGCCTTCTTAGGGCGTCGCTCCGCTCGGCGCAGCGGCCCGATACGGGCCCTGAATCCCGGCAAACCCGCTGATTGCGGGATCCGCTTATCCCAATGTCCAGGACCCCCCTCGGTTTGCTGGACCTGAGGACATAGAAGCGCTTCCGGGCGAAGACGACACTGCACGCGGAAATTCGCGTGTTGGGACGTCCCACGGAACGGGGTGGCCTGCACGTGCGTCCTCAAGTGCAAGGAGATCCAGTTGCCGCTTGAAGCACCCAGTTGGCTCAACTCAGGAGATACCTCCTGGCAAATCACCGCCGCGACGCTTGTCGGGTTGATGAGCGTGCCCGGCCTGGCCGTCCTGTACGGCGGTGTGATGCAGAAGCGCTGGTCGATCAACAGCATGATGCTGACCTTCGCAACGTTCTCGATAGTGCTCGTCGTCTGGGTGCTGTGGGCGTTCAAGATGGGCTTCGGCTCACCATTCCACGGCATTTCGCACGCCGGGTTCTTCGGGAACTTCATCGGGAAACCGGGGCCGGTGCTGTCGCACACCGAGCTCCAGCACCAGGCGAACATTCCCCTGATCGGGAGTACCGCATTCCCGCAGTCCGCGCTCGTCTACTTCCAGTTCGTGTTCGCGGCCATCACGCCGATCCTGGCCCTCGGGTCGGTGCTCGGGCGCGTGAACTTCAAGGCGTGGATCCCGTTCTGCGTGCTGTGGATCACGTTCGTCTACGCGGTTGACGCGTTCCTGCTGTGGGGCGGCGGCTTCTTCGCCCAGCACGGCGCGGTCGACTTCTCGGGCGGTTATGTGATCCACCTCTCCGCGGGCGTCGCCGGATTCGTGGCGGCGGCGGTGATCGGGCCGCGACTGCAACGCGACCGCGAGATCGACGCACCTAACAACGTCGCGATGGTCGCGGTCGGAGCCGGTTTGCTCTGGCTCGGCTGGAACGGCTTCAACGGCGGCGACCCGTACGCGTCGAACATGTCGGCAGCGGCGGCGGTGCTGAACACCAACCTGTGCACCGCGGTCGCGCTGCTCGTCTGGATCGCGTGGGACTACCTGACCGGCCGCAAGCCGTCGCTGATCGGCACGGTCAACGGCATGATCGTCGGTCTGGTCGCGATCACGCCGGCGGCGGGCTACGTGAACGGCTGGGGCGCGATCGCGATGGGGATCATCGCCTCGACGATCGTGTACTTCGCGCTCAACTACCTGAGCCGTCTGCGGCCCTTCCGGAACGTCGACGACACGCTCGGCGTGATCTATACCCACGGGTTCGCCGGTCTCGCCGGCGGCCTGCTGGTCGGGGTCTTCGCCGATCCGGAGATGGCGCTGTACTACAAGACGAGCCCGCACGGGCTGGTCGCGTCCGGCGGCGTGGCCGGCCTGGTGCACGGCAACGCGACGCTGCTGAAGTGGCAGTTCCTCGCGGCGCTGTTCGTGATCTGCTGGACGGCTGTGATCACGTTCGTGATACTCAAGCTGGTCGGCCTGTTCATTCCGTTGCGGATGTCGGACCAGAACATGGAGATCGGCGACGTCGCCGAGCACGGCCACGAGGTATACCCGTCCGACGTCCCGTCGCTCGGGTACCCCAACGGGATCCCCGGCGCCGTCCCCGCCGGCCAGGCGGCCACACCGACAACCGCATGACGGCAGCAGGCCATCGGGTTGGGAGGCGCTCCTGAGCGCCTCCCAACCCACGCCTCTGGCGATCGTCTCGCGGGCCGTCGCCGGCGACGATGGCCTGGAGCGCGTCGCGTGCGCCGCCTCCGACGCGCTCGCGCGTCCGGTGGCGATCGTGCTCCCGTCGCTTGGAGCGCCGGTCGTGTGGCCCGCGGACTCGATCCCCGAGGCGCTGCTCGGCGAGCTGGTGCAGTACGCGGTAGCGGCCGCCGCGGGCGCGCCGGGCGGTGAACCGGCGGCGGTCGCGGACGCGGTGCCGATTCGGATCGGGACCGATGTGGTCGGCGTCGTGGCCGCGGTCCGGGTGAACGGCGCCGACGCCGACGCGACGGACTGGCTCGAGGCGGCCGCCGCCGCTGCCGCGGTGACCCAGCTGATGGACGACGGCCGGCGCCGCGACGCCGGGGGCGCGCTGCTGAGGGGGCTCGTCGCCGGGCCGGCACCGGATCCGGTGGCGCTCGTCACCGACGGTCTGCGGCTCGGGGTCGATCTGGGCGCCGGCGCGATCGCCGTGTGCGCCCGCGGGGCGGGCGACGCTGAGCTCATGGACGGCGAAGGGGAGCTCATCGCCAGGGTCGGGGACGGACGTGTCGTGGCGCTCGTTCCGCTCACCGGCGAGCACCCTGAACGCGATGCCGCGGCGCTCGCCGAGCGGCTCGGCGCCGCGGGGTTCGAGGCGGCGGTGTCGGCGGCGCGCCGGGAGCCGTCGCTGCTCCGCGAGGCCATCCGCGAGGCCATGTTGCTGGCCGAGCTGGCCTCTGCCCCGGACGCGGCGCTCGCCGCCCAGGAGGAGACCTACCGGCTGCTGATCGGGGTGCTCCTGCGGGACCCCGAGGAGCTCGAGCTGCTGCGGTCGAGCACGATTACGCCGCTGCTCGCGTACGACGCCGAGCACGACACCGACCTGCTGGCGACGCTGGGGACGTTCCTCGCGCACGATGGCTCGACCACTGAGACCGCCGAGGCGATGGGGCTCCACCGCCACACGGTCGGCTACCGGCTGTCGCGCGTACACGAGGTCTCGGGGCTGTCGCCGTACGAGTCCGACGGCCGCGAGCGCCTCAGCCTCGGGCTGAAGGCCGCGCAGATCCTCGCGGCGGCGGAACGAATATGAAACCCGGATAGGCTCGCTGCCTACCAAGAATCAAAGGAGGAAAGAGTGGCCACCACAGAGAGCGAACAGACGGCGATTGCCGTCGGCGCCACCAGCCCCGCCGAGGTGCTGGATTTCGCCGCCGAGCACGGCGTCCAGATGGTCGATCTCAAGTTCGTCGATCTCCCCGGCACCTGGCAGCACATGACGCTGCCGATCGGCGCCCTGGACGCGGGCGACTTCGAGTCCGGCCTGGGCTTCGACGGCTCCTCGATCCGCGGCTTTCAGGAGATCCACGAGTCGGACATGCTCCTGATCCCGGACTCCTCGACCGCCTTCATCGATCCGTACTACACGCGCACGACGCTGTCGCTGATCTGTTCGGTGGCGGACCCGGTGCTCGGCGAGCCGTACGCGCGCGACCCCCGGTTCGTGGCGCACAAGGCCGAGCAGCATCTGGTCGCCAGCGGCATCGCCGACGTCGCGTACTTCGGACCGGAGGCGGAGTTCTTCGTGTTCGACCACATCGCCTACGAGCAGGTCGAGAACCGCGCGTTCTACGAGGTCGACTCGAGCGAGGGCTTCTGGAACACCGGCGGTCTCGCGAGCGTGAAGCCGAACCTCGCGTACAAGCTGCGCCAGAAGGAGGGCTACTTCCCCACGCCGCCGGCCGACTCGCTCGCCAACCTGCGCAGCGAGATGGTGGCGACGATGGAGTCGCTGGGGATCCGGTGCGAGTTCCACCACCACGAGGTGTCCTCGGGCGGCCAGGGCGAGATCGACATGCGGTTCCAGCCGCTGCTGCGGATGGCCGACCAGATGATGATCTACAAGTACGTGGTCAAGAACGCCGCTCGCGCCGCCGGCAAGACCGCCACGTTCATGCCCAAGCCGATCTTCCAGGAGAACGGATCGGGCATGCACGTCCACCAGTCGCTGTGGAAGGACGGCGATCCACTGATGTTCGGGCAGGGCGGGTACGCGCACCTGAGCGACCTGGCCAAGCACTACATCGCCGGGCTGCTGACCCACGCGCCGGCGCTCCTGGCGTTCTGCGCGCCGACGACGAACTCGTATCGCCGGCTGGTGCCCGGGTTCGAGGCGCCGGTCAACCTGGTCTACTCGGCGCGAAATCGCTCGGCGTGTGTGCGGGTGCCGATGTACCACGAGGCGCCCAAGACCAAGCGGGTCGAGTTCCGCTCGCCCGACCCGGCGGCGAACCCGTACCTCGCGTTCAGCGCGCTGATGCTGGCCGGGCTCGACGGGATCAAGCGCGAGCTCGATCCGGGCGAGCCGCTCGACGCCGACATCTACGAGCTGCCGCCCGACACGCTGGCCAAGATCGCCACCGTGCCGTCGTCGCTCGAGGCGTCGCTCGACGCTCTGGAGGCGGACAACGCGTTCCTGTACGAGGGCGACGTGTTCACGCCTGGGCTGATCGAGGCGTACGTCAGGTACAAGCGCGAAGAGGAGGTCGACGCGATCCGGTTGCGGCCGCATCCGTGGGAGTTCGCGCTGTATCACGACGCCTGAGCGGTCGCGCCGCCGTTCGACCGCACCTTGCCAGCCGACCGTCGTCGCCGGCGGGCTGTATCGAGCGCGAGGTGCGGGCGAACGGCATCGCCGCCTCCCTCTCCAGCCAAGCCCCACCCCCTCCCGGGTGCGAGCGTACGGCTCCGCGTCTCGGGGAAGCTGATCCAGGGGCCGACCCGCCGGCTGCGCCCGCGATCCCCGTGCAAAACGTGACGCGGCCCCCTCCCGAGCGGGCCACGAGTGCAGATAAGCACCCCCGGGATGCTTATCTGCACTCGGTCGTGGCGCGCATCCCTGCTATGCCACGTTTGCACGCTCGGACGCGCCTACCGCCCGCGCACCCGTGCCACCAGTCGCTCTATGGCGCTTGGCCCCCGGGGTTGGGTCTTCAGCCATTCCTCGCGCGTCGGGAGCTTGCCGGCCTTGCGGGCGGCGAGGACGCATTCGGTGTGGGCGTGGCGCCGGCCGCTCGAGTCGCCCTCGGGATACATCAGCATGTGCTCGCTCAGCGCCGGCAGGTGGCGCCCGCACAGCGGGCAGCGGTACGTCGCGGGCTTGCGGTTCTGGGCACGGCGGACGTACCACCATCGCGGCGGGGGGCGGTCGGATCGCGGCGGGGGCCGGTCGGCCATGCGTCCAAGCATTGCATCGAACCTCCGCCTCGACGGTATCTTCGATTTTCGATGGAGCATCGGGACGAGCGGATCGTGGTCGAGACCGACCGCTACCGGATCAGCGGCGTGCTGCGCCTGCCCAGGGACGGCTATCGCAGCCGGCTGACCGACTACCTCAACTCATCGGAACGCGCGTTCGTGGCCCTGACCGACGTCGAGCTCGTGCCGTTGGGCGGCGGCGAGCCCGAGCGGCGGGCGTTCCTGGCGGTGTCGCTGAACCACGTGGTGCTGGCGATGCCGCTCGACGGCGAACGCGCCGACTGACGCGCCGGCGCGCACTCAGGACGCAGACCACCTCCGTAACTCCGGCCCGGATGGGATGTATCGTTGTGTGCATGGCCACACGCCAAGCAGACGATCTCGAGGGCCTTAGCCGCAGCGAGGTCCTCCGCGCCTCGCCGCGGATGTTCGACTCCGCGCTGTTCGAGAAGTTCTCGCGCGTCCACTGGACCGTTCCGCCGATCATCTTCGTGCCGGTGATCGTGATCCTGCTGATCGAGGGGTTCGTTCACGGCGTCGGCTGGATGGCGCCGGTTTGGCTCCTCGGCGGCTATGTGTTCTGGACGCTGACCGAATACTGGCTGCACCGGATCGTGTTCCACTTCGAGCCCGAGAAGGGCATCGGAGCCCGGCTGCACTGGATCATCCACGGCGTCCACCACGACCACCCGAACGACCCGCTGCGGCTGGTGATGCCGCCGGCGCTGAGCGTCCCGCTCGCCGCGCTGTTCGTGTACGTCTTCTACCTGGTGATCGGCAGTCCGGGGTTTCTGCCGTTCGGCGCCGCCTTCCTCGCCGGGTATCTGGGCTACGACATGCTGCACTACCACGTGCACCATCACCGGCCCAAGTCCGCGCTCGGCAAGAAGCTGCGCGAGCTGCACATGCGCCACCACTTCCAGGACCACGAGCGCGGTTACGGAGTGAGCGCGCCGTTCTGGGACCACTTGTTCGGAACCGCGCCGACGAAGACGACCCGTTAGCGCGGCGCCGATCGGAAAATCGATCGGGGAGTCGAGACCGTGAGCATGGGCGCGTCCATTGCGGGCGTCGGGATGTCGTTGCCGGAGCGGATCGTCTCCAACGAGCAGGTCGCCGCGCGCCTTGGAGTCGATGCCGACTGGATCACCAAGCGGACCGGTACCCGGGAGCGGCCGTGGGCGATGCCGGGGGAGCGCCTTTCCGACCTCGCCGCGGATGCCGGCCGGCTGGCGCTCGAGCGCGCCGGCCTCGAGGCCGGCGAGGTCGACCTGGTGCTGGTCGCGACCTCGACCGCCGACGAGATCACGCCGAACGCTGCGCCGCTCGTCGCCGGGTTGATCGGCGCCGACCGTGCCGGCGCGTTCGACGTCGGCGCCGCATGCACCGGGTGGCTGTCGGCGCTGGCGATGGCGTGCGGTCAGATCGAGTCGGGGCGCGCCGAACACGCCCTCGTCGTCGGCGCGGACTTCCCTCTGTCGCGATTTCTGGACTTCTCCGATCGCGACACCGCGCCGCTGTTCGCCGACGGGGCCGGCGCCGCGGTGGTGTCGGCCACCGAGGCCTCGACCGGACGGGTCGGACCGATCGTGCTCCACTCCGATCCCTCGGGATCGCAGTTGATCCGGCTGGACCGGGGTGCGCTCATCCGGATGGACGGCCAGGAGTCGTTCCGAGCAGGGGTCTCGTTGATGTCGGAGGCCACCACGGAGGCGCTCGCCGCCAGCGATTGCGATCCCGACGACATCGACCTGTTCGTCTACCACCAGGCCAACTCCCGGATCATTCGCGGCGTCGGCCAGCGCCTCGGGCTTCCGAGCGAGCGCGTCGTCGACTACGTCGACCGTTTCGCCAACGCGTCGACGGCCACCCTGCCGATCGCCCTGTCGGTGGCGGAAGCCGAAGGCAGGCTCCCCCGGGACGGGCGGATCCTGCTGGCGGCGTTCGGCGGCGGGCTCACGTGGGGCGCGACGGTGCTCGAGTGGAGCCCGAGCCACGCCAACTAGGGCGCGTCAGCCCAGGGTCACCCCGACCGTGTAGAAGGCGACGTGCTGGGTGTGCGCCTTCGGAGCCTGCTTGATCACCCGTAGCGTGTGACGACGCCGGGTGAGCGGGCGATCGTGCACCTTGCCGAGGCGGCAGTCCGCCTTCAGGAGCGCGGCCTTGACCTGCGCGAGCGTCATGTGCCCGAGTCCAGGCACCCGACACGGGATCGCCGAGAACTGCACCAGACCATGATCGGCGACCCGCACCGCACCGGGATCCGCCGCGACCAGGTAACGGTTCTTGGGCCCGAACTCCCAATACGCACCGGACGGCAGACCCTCGACGACGGTCCGGACCATCGGCCTGTAGAGCATGTGCGCGGCGGGGTTGAACAGGTTCTCGACGTCCCACGGGTCGATCGTCACCGCCGGCTTCGCTCCTCCGAACACCGACCAGTTGCCGATGCCGATCGGAGCGCCGCCGGCGATCCGGTAGGTCGTCCCGGTGGTCGTGGTCAGAAACGTGCCGCTCGACGGCAGTGCGCTCAGGTGTGACAGCGGGTTACCGACGTTGTCGATGTTCCACTCGTCGACGAGCAGCGGCTGTGGGTCGCCGAATACCGCGAGGCTCGAGACGAACAGCGGCGCGCCGCCGGCGATCATGTACACACCGCCGGTGTTGGTCTCGATCAAGGTGCCATTGGCCGGCACCGGATTCAGCGCGTCGAACTGCTGCGGGGTGATGACCGTGTAGGTCTGCGCGCCACCGACGTCGCTCCAGTCGCTCACGAGCAGCGGCGCGCCGCCCGCGATCTCGTACATGTACGGCGATCCGCTCACCTGCACGTACGAGCCGTTCGGGAACAGGGCGCTCCCGGCCGCCGCGCCGGCGTCCACGTAGTCGCTGTCGATGTTGATGGTCACGCCGCCGTAGGTGTCGTTGTGACCGCCCTGGTACTGATGGAGGCGCTGGTGGTTGGCCCACTCGGTGCTCGGGACCGCGGAGCTGTTGGTGTTCGCCTGGCCGTTCCAATTGGCGATCCAGAGCTCGTCGGGCTCGACGAAGCCGGTGCCATCGGCGTTGACGAGATCGCGGATGCCGGAGTTCTCGCTGCTGTAGACGCCCGACAGGTAGCCGTGGGCATGGAGCTCGGCGGTCCACGCCGACAGGAACGCGAGCACCGCCGGCGTATTCGTGGCGCCGGTGGTGTAAGCCTCCATGTCGTCGTAGATCGGGTTCCCGGGCGAGATCCCGTTGGCCTCGGCCTGGTCGATCGCGTCGTCGGCGGCGGCGGCACCCTCGGACGACGCCTGCGAGGGCACGATCGCCGCGCACCCGCATCCGTTCCTCGGAGCCTGGAGCCCGACGTAGATCGGGAGCATGACCCAGCCGGCGGCGGACTCCTCGTCGACCCACGTCGGATTCAGGTTGGGTTGCGCGCAGGCCTCGTTCACGCCGCCGACGTAGATGCCAACCGCGCGGAAGGGCGACGCGCCCCACGCCGACATCGCCGACGCACTCGGGGTCGAGCAGGCATCGAAGCCGAGTCCGGTGTAGACGGGATCGCCCGCCCGATGAGTCGCCCGCGGGCTCGCGGCGGAGGCGTGAGCGGCCGCCCCGCCGGCACCGCTCGACCGGAGCGCGCGCACGCCGAGCGCGCGCGCCACCACGGCCGGGTCGCCGCGCCAGGTCGCGGTCACGACGACGCCCGAGGAGGGGATCGCCAGCTGGGTGGACGATCCGTCCCGGGGCTGCGCGTTCGGATCGGCGACCTGGGGAAGGGCGGGACCGGCGCCGGCGCCCGCAGCCGCGCTGTGGGCCGCCAGCGGCGACACCAGGATCGCCTCGGTGCGCCCGACCGCGTGCGCGGGACAGCGCTGGCGAGAGCTCGGCTGGCCGAGATACACCGCGTGGCGGTTGAACCGTACGCACACCGCCGGATCGGCGGCCAGGTTGTACACGGGCCACGACGCAGGCACCACGAAGCCGCGGCCGTGATAGCGCACGACCTTGGTGGCCGGGCCATGCGAGCGTGTGGACGCGGCGGCGCTCGAATTCGAGGCCACGAACATCACCAGCAGCGCCAGCGTCGTAAGTGTGAGTCGCAGTCGGAGTCGGGGCAATCCACGCATCCGGCACGCCAGCTACGGCGCCGGCCGCGCTCAAGCTGACCAATCATGCTCGCTGTCCGAGCGAGCTCCCTTGGTATGAGCATCGTAGCGAGGTCGGCGGAGGCTCGCAAAGAATCTGAAAACTCCCATCGACCGTCGCCCGGGGGCTACGATTCCGGCGAACCGGGGAAAATCGGGCGTGACGAAAGGAGAGGGAGGTAGGTCCGGGCCTACGCTGGAGCCGGTTGGGGTGGCGACGGTGGGCTCGAAGAGCCGAAGGTCGGCGAGGATCGCCGATAACCCGCAAGCGTTTCTGCTAGGAGTCTCATGTCGTCAAAGCTCCGCTTGACGCTGCCGGTCGCGTGCGTAGGCGTGGTCGGAGCCGTCTGCTTTCTGCTGTTGCAATCGCACGCCAGCGCGCGCGTACACATGAACTACGCGCATCTGAACAAGATCCAGAAGCGGATCGTCTCTGAGACGCTGGCGAGTGCGCTCGGCCCGCAAACGAACGGCATTCGGCCGCACGCCACCGCGCCGATCTCCGACGACGGCCGCGGGCCGAACGGCGTGCCCTCCAGCCCGTCGGAATGGTTCGGATCTTCCGGCGGCGCCCGCTCGACAACCAACTACTTCCCGTCCTATCGAGGGAACTGCTCGGCGAATCTCGGCGACAACGTGAAGGTTAATCAGAACTGCCTAAATCTCGCCGACGCCGACCAGCAGGGAAGTGGACAGGCCAACAACGAGCCCTCGATCGCGGTCGACCCGCTCGACCCTCGGCACCTCGTCGCGAGCGACACCAGCTACATCCGCGGCGACGAGACGTGCGGCTCGTATTTCTCCCTCAACGGTGGCCGGACGTGGACGAACACGACCCTCCCCAACGGCTTCACCGACGGTCCCGCCGGCGTCGCGCGGGAGTACTGGCAGGCCGGCGGGAACACGTCGGTGGCGTGGGACACACGCGGCAACGCCTACATCAGCTGCCAGCTGTTCAACCGCGGCTCGGGGTCGTCACCGAACGCCGACGAGTCGAGTGCGTTCGTGGTGTTCCGCGCGACCCAGAACGACGGCGCGTCGTGGAACTTCCCGGGCCGCTACACGACCGTGTCGTTCGATCCGAACGGCACCGCCGATGTCTTCGTGGACCAGGCGCGGATCGCGATCGACGACAACGTCTCCGGCCCTTACCGCGACCGCATCTACGTGACCTGGACGGAGCTCGCCGCGGACGGGACCGCTTACATCTACGAAGTCCACTCCGACGATTACGGCGAGACCTGGAGCGACCGGGTCCTCGTGAGCGCCAGCAGCCCGACCTGCACGAACACGATGGGGGTGCCGACGCCCGGCGGGACGTGCAACGAGAACCAGTTCTCGGACCCGTTCGTGGGCCCTGACGGCAGCCTGTACGTCGCCTGGGACAACTTCAACAACCAGCCGACAAGCGGAAACGACAACAACTACCAAGTGCTGCTGGCCAAGTCGACCGATGGCGGCCAGAGCTTTGCGCCGCCGGTCCAGGTCAGCCCGTATTACGACCTGCCCGACTGCGACACCTACCAGGGAGCCGGGGCCAACCCCGGACACTCGTGCATACCGGAGAAGGGCTCGTCGTCGCTGTCGGTGTTCCGCGCCTCGAACTATCCGTCTGGCGCGGTCGATCCGGGCAACCCGAACGTCGTCGCGGTCACGTTCGGTTCGTACATCAACAAGGACTCGAATGAGACCAACGGGTGCGTCCCGATGGGCTTCGCCAGCGACGGCAACCCGGTATACACGGGCGTCAAGACGCCCGGTGCGTGCGCCAACAAGATCCTGCTGAGCGTCTCGCGCACCGGCGGCACCTCGTTCCCCGGCACCCCCGCCGATCCGCGTACCGAGACGGTCGTCACCGGGTCGCGCGGTCAGGCGGACGCCGACCAGTTCTGGCAGTGGGCCGCGTTCACGAACTACGGCAGGCTGGCGGTGGACTACTACGACCGCCAGTACGGCGACGACGAGACGACCGGCTCCTCGGACCTCAGCCTGTCCGGCAGCGACGATCTGAGCCGCTTCGGGCAGACGCGCGTCACGTCGAGCTCGATGCCGCCACCGACGCAGTTCGGCGGCCAGCTCTACGGCGACCGCATCGGCCTCGCCGCGAATAGGAAGGCCTACCCGGTCTGGTCGGACACGCGCGCGTTTGGCCTGTTCCTGTGTCCGGGCACCGGGACACCGGACAAGCCGCCGGCGGTGTGCGGTGCGACGGAGCCGAACGGCGAGGTCGCGAACGACCAGGAGACGTTCACGGCGGCCGTAGGCGTGCCGTCCTCGTACAAGCACCGGCACTGGTGAAAAGAGGAGCCGGCGGAACGCCAGATCCCAGATCAGCGGAGGGGGCGGGATTCGAACCCGCGGTCCGCTTGCACGGACTCTGGTTTTCAAGACCAGCGCATTCGACCGCTCTGCCACCCCTCCGGGTCCGAGCGACGGTACCGCAAAGCCAATGGACATGGGGAATTGCCTGCTAACACCAGGAATCCCGGGAGTCCTCCGACCGGGTGTCCGAACCGCACGTGGGTCAGTCGAAGTCAGCCGAATTCAGCCTTCAAGGTGTCTCGTTCCCTAGCCGTTCCCTTGAGCGGATTCCGCGATAGGGCTCTGGCGCCGTGCGCGGGCGGCGCGGGCGAGGAACTGGGAGGTGGTCAGCTGTAGCGGCATAGATGCCGTGGAGCCGCGAAGCGTGGAGCCGCGGCAGGTCGGGACCAATCCGTAAAGGACGAAGCCCGCCCCCGTGCACCGACTCGACCAGCCTCTTGCGTTCCAGCGTAGCCAGGACGATCCCCAGGGACGCCGGCGAGATCCCCGGCCCGTCGGTCCGGGGGGCGACCTCCGCCACGTCCCAGCAGCGGCGATTGTCGCGTGTCAGTCATCGCTCGCTTTCTTGCGGGGGAGTTGGCGTCGGAATGGCCAAGGTCTTGTCGCGGGCGTCCGGTTGGGAGGAGAGAGACCAGCCGAACGCCCCAGGCGACCTACCCCTGACTCGCCGGAGATCGGCACATTTGTACTCAATCACCCGACTCGTACTTAAACGAGAGCCCAAGCCGAATGCGGTAGTTCAGCACACCGCCATCTCCGATCGTCCGGTCCTGCCGCAGGACCTCGGCGATTCGGAGGTCGCGAAGAGTATTCGCCGCGGTCTCCACGGCGCTCCGCGCCGCGGCCTCCCACGACTCGTTGCTAACACCGATTACTTCGGTGACTCGGTACACGCTCTCCGCCATCTCGATCGACTCTCCGTTCAGGCCGAACTGGCTCATCCGGCAAGGATTAAGACGTGCTGTCTGGACCGTGCGGCTCAGAGAAGTGCCTTTATATCAAGCTTCGTATACGATAGGGTTCCGATCATTCCTTGCGGCGACTCTCGCCCTCGGTGCATGTGCGCCTACCTAATATCTCCCCGCTAGCGTCGATACGCACGACCCTGGCAACGAGATCGTATACGCCATCAGAGTGGAGGGACCATGAACGATTCCATGACCAAACCGGCCGATCGAGACCTGCTTGTGCCGCGAGCCAGTCCGCCACCCAAGGGTGGACAGCAGGTGGCGGCGAGCGAGCAGGAGGAGGGCCTCGTGAAGGAGGACCTACTCATCGAAGACATCTCTATCGACGGCATGTGCGGCGTCTATTGACCTAGACGCATCATGACGTCCTTCGATCCTCAGCTCGCCTACCGCCTGCACCCTCGCGTCGCGATCAGGCCCGAACGGTTCGGCGCGCTCGCTTACCACTACGGGAACCGACGCCTGACGTTCATCAAGAGCAACGCCCTGGTCGACCTTCTGCGTGCCCTCGAGAGCTCGCCGTCAGCGAGCGAGGCAATCGAAGCGCACATGGCGCCGAGCATGCGGGCGGCCGCCATCGAGGCGCTCGATGACCTCCACACGTCGGGGATGATCGATGCTCGTCGATAAGCTCAGAACCGGGCTGGAATCACCGATCTGCCTCACCTGGGAGCTCACGTACGGCTGCAACCTCGCCTGCGTCCACTGTCTCAGCTCATCCGGCAAGCGGGACCCGAACGAGCTGACGACCGCGGAGGCTCGGCGCCTCATTGAGGAGTTCCGGGACATGCAGGTCTTCTACGTCAACGTGGGCGGCGGTGAGCCCCTGATTCGGCGCGATTTCTTCGAGCTGCTCGAACACGCCGTCGCAAATCGAGTCGGGGTGAAGTTCTCGACCAACGGGAAGCTGATCACCGCCGAGAAGGCACGACGCCTGGCCGAGATGGACTACGTCGACGTCCAGATCTCGCTCGACGGTGCAACCGCGCTCACCAACGACCCGGTGCGAGGACGCGGCAGCTATGCCGCAGCGAGACAAGCGATGGATCGCTTGGCCGAGGCCGGCTTCCGCGAGTTCAAGATCAGCGTCGTCATAACTCGCCACAACGCCGGCGAGTTGGATGACCTCGCGGTGATCGCGGGGCACTATGGCGCGCAACTGCGGATCACGCGCCTGCGACCCTCCGGCCGAGGAGCAGCCATCTGGCGTGAGCTGCACCCCACACAGGAGCAGCAGCGCCAGATCTTCGCCTGGCTGCGAGAGCGTCCGCACGTGCTCACCGGAGATTCCTTCTTCCACCTCTCCGCTCTCGGCTCCGCGCTGCCGGGCCTGAACCTCTGCGGCGCTGGACGGGTGGTATGTCTGATCGATCCCGTGGGCGACGTTTACGCGTGTCCATTCGTGATGCATGACGAATTCCGGGCCGGCAGCGTTCGGGGCGCCGGCGGGTTCACGGCCGTGTGGCGTGAGGCAGAGTTGTTCCAGTCGCTTCGGGAGCCGGCCGATCCCGCCGGGGCGTGCGCATCGTGCGGTATGTACTCGGCGTGCAAGGGCGGTTGCATGGCCGCGAAGTTCTTCACCGGCATCCCCCTCGAGGGCCCCGATCCGGAGTGCGTGTTCGGACATGGCGAAGAGGCGCTGGCGCAAGCCGCGGGCAATCCCAAGCCGTCGCCGGGACTCGGGCACTCGAAAAAGGTGACGGTCTCTTGATCGGAGCACGTTGATGGCCGGCGGCTGGTTCGAGACGGTCGCGGAGGCCCAGCGGCGGGCGCACAAGCGGCTGCCGAAATCCGTCTACATGGCACTGGTCGCCGGCTCCGAACACGGCCTGACGCTGAAGGACAACACGGAGGCGTTCGGAGAGCTGGGCTTCGCCCCGCATGTCGCTGAGCTGCCGAGCGAGCGCGACCTGGCGACCACCGTGATGGGGCAGCAGATCTCGCTGCCGGTGATGATCTCGCCCACCGGCGTGCAGGCAGTGCATCCCGAAGGCGAGGTAGCGGTGGCGCGGGCCGCCGCCGCCCGGGGCACCGCGATCGGCCTGAGCTCCTTCGCCAGCAAGCCGCTGCGCGAGGTGGTCGCCGCGAACCCCCAGACCTTCTTCCAGATGTACTGGGTCGGTTCGCGGGAGCAGATGCTTCGAGCGCGCCGGAGCGCGCCAAGCAGGCCGGTGCCGTCGGCCTGATCGTCACGCTCGACTGGTCGTTCTCCCATGGCCGCGATTGGGGCAGCCCCACGATTCCCGAGCAGCTGAACCTGAAGGCGATGCTGCGGCTTCGCGCCCGAGGCGGTTCGCAGGCCGCGGTGGCTGATGGACTGGGCGCGCGACGGTGGACCACCCGACCTGACCGTGCCGAACATGGCGCGGCGCGATGGGGTGGCCCCGACGTTCTTCGGCGCCTACGGCTCATGGATGCAGATCGCACCTGCCAACGTGGGAGGACCTGCGGTGGCTGCGCGAGCAGTGGGACGGTCCCTTCATGCTCAAGGGCGTGATGCGGGTCGACGACGCCAAGCGCGCAGTCGACGCCGGCGTCAGCGCGATCTCCGTCTCCAACCACGGCGGGAACAACCTCGACGGCACCCCAGCGGCGATCCGGGCACTTCCGGCGATCGCCGAGGCGGTGGGCGACGAGGTCGAGGTGCTGCTCGACGGAGGCATCCGGCGCGGCAGCGACGTGGTCAAAGCGGTGGCGCTGGGCGCACGAGCCGTGATGATCGGCCGCGCCTACCTGTGGGGCCTTGCCGCCAACGGCCAAGCAGGCGTCGAGAACGTCCTCGACATCCTCCGCAGCGGGATCGACTCGGCCCTGCTCGGGTTGGGGCGCTCTTCGGTCCGCGACCTAAGGCCGGCCGACCTTCTGATTCCGGCGACATTCACGCGGCGGCTGGGCGTGGCGGAAGGCGAGCCCGTGCGTTGAGGCTCGTTTCAGGGACCGAGCGTGAGGCCTGTCGCCTGATCACTGGCGCGGCGCGAGCGATAGGAGCAGCGGCCGCAGCGAGGCTTGCGCGTGACGACTGGGACCTCGTGCTCTTCGACGCTCCTCCGCGTCTGGACGGATCTCCTAACGCCTGGGGACGCTGCTCAGCTCGAAGCGGTAGTCAATCAGTGTGGTCTGGTCGATTGCGTCCCCGTGGTCGGCGACGTGCGTTGGCCGACGACCTGCGGCACGCAGTCGAAATTGCCATCGAGCGGTACGGACGACTCGATGCGGCCGTCGCAGCCGCGGGTGTGATCGTGGGAGGGCCAGTTCCTGGGAGACGCCGGACACCGTGTGGCGCGACGTCTTCGACGTGAACGTCACGGCGTGCGGTAAGTGATCGAGGCGGCGATCCCTGTGATGCTTCAAAGCCCGGCCGCGAGCGAAATGTCCGGCGCCGTGCTGGCGGTGGACGAAGGATGAACTGCCTGACCGCGGCCGCCAACACGGCGAACTCAGCACGCGGCGTTGGGGCCCGCCGCGATCAGCACGCGCCGAGCTCACATCGACTGCGGCACGGCCACGCCGTCAGTTCCCG
>CAVZQD010000007.1:0-311375 GCA_963777335.1 uncultured Solirubrobacterales bacterium | reverse complement strand
CACCTCGGTCCCGAACGGGGCGCCCCGACCAGGCCGCAGACGCCGCCGGGGCCGGTGCAGTAAACGGCCTGCTGGAGCACCGACGGGATGCCGGTGGCGTCGATGCTGAAGTCCGCGCCGACGCCGCCCGTGGCTGCGCGCACGGCCTCGACGGGATCCTCGACACGAGCGTCGACCACACCCGTCGCCCCCAACTCCGACGCCAGCGACAGCCGCGCCGGCCGCACGTCGACGCCGATGATCGTGGTGCACCCCGCGACCAGCGCCGCCATGATCGCGGACAGCCCGACCGTGCCGGTCCCGAACACGGCGATGCTGGCGCCCGCTTCCGGGCGGAACACTCGCAGGACAGCGCCGGCCCCGGTCTGGATCCCGCACCCGAACGGCGCCACGATCTCGAGCGGCACCTCCGGATCCAGCCGCACCACGTTGCGCTCGGTGGCCACCGAAAACGTCGCGAAGCTCGACTGGCCGAAGAAGTGCGAGTGGATCGCCCGCCCGTCGACGGCGAGCGCCGTCGACCCGTCCGGCCGGCAAGCGCCGAAGTTGCGTCCGAAGAAGTCGTGGCAGACCCACGGCTCGCCGGCGTGACACTTCGAGCACGACCCGCATGAGCCGTAGCTCATCGCCACGTGGTCGCCGGCTCCGACCTTGGTGACGGCGGACCCGACGGCCTCGACGATGCCCGCGCCCTCGTGCCCGAGCACCGCCGGCAGCGGCACCGGATACCACTGGTCGCGAACGATCAGGTCGGTGTGGCAGATCCCCGAGGCGACCACCCTGACGAGCACCTCGTCGTCCCGCAAATCCCCCAACTCGACCCGCTTGATCTCGAACGGAGCGCCCTTCGACTCGGTTACGGCGGCGCGGATATCCATGGACGGGGAGCCTACGCAATTTTGCCGCCGGAGCCGCTGCTAAGCCATACACGCCCATGACGTGCGATCACTCGGGAACCTATAGCGGGGCCTCGCGCTATCTCCGCGACGCGGGCGTGCTGCGCCTCGTGCTCTTGTGCGACCGGTGTGGTGCGGAGCGCCAGGAGCTCGGGCGGGTCGAGTATCGGCCCGACGTGAACGTCCCGGGACTCAGGCAAGCAACGCTTGTTGCCAGCGCGAGCGCGCTCGACAGACCGGGATCCAAAGCTCTTCACCACGCCTGAACCAGGCGACAACGCCGGGTTTGAGCCTCGGCTGCGAGGATCTGCGGTCGCATGCTGGCCGACGGCGACATGACGACGCTCCGGCAGATGTGCGAGGCGACCCTTCGCCAGAACTGGCGCGAGGGCGCGCGCGCGACCGACCGCGTCCAGTTCGCCTACACCTGCCCGAGTCCCGGTCACTACCCATGGCAGTGGTACTGGGACTCGTGCTTCACCGCGATCGCCTGGCGCCACTTCGACCCCTCGCATTCGCGCCGTGAGCTCGAGTCGCTGCTCGCCGTCCAGCGCGAGGACGGGTTCATCGGCCACACGATCTTCTGGAACACGCCGCTCACGGGCCGCCGGCGGTTCACGTACAACGTGACCTCGCCGAACGCCTCGATGACCGCCAGCATCCAGCCGGCGGTGCTCGCGTGGGCGTGGCGGATCGCGGTCGGCGACCCCTCGACCGTGCCCGCGATCGGCCGCCACTACGACTGGCTGAGCGCCAACCGCGACCTCGACGGCGACGGGCTGATCTGGATCGTGCAGCCCGACGAGTCGGGCCTCGACGCATCGCCGCAGTTCGACGCGATCTGGGGACGGCGCGCTCACGACCGGCCCGGGTTCATCCTGCTCGTCCGGCGCAACCGCAAGCTCGGGTACGACCTCCGCCGGATCGCCGGCGCCGGCGGGCCGGTGTGCTGCGAGGTCGCGATGAACGTCCTGCACGGGCTGTCGCTGCTGGCGCTCGGGCGCCCGTCGCTGACACCGACGATCGTCGAGCGGATGTACGACGACGCGACGGGCCTGTTCGAACCGCTCGCCCACCCGACGCCACGACAAACCCCGGCGCGAACGTGGGCCGCATTGGCGCCGCTCGCGCTCCCGGACCTGCCGGAACACATCGGCCGCCGGCTCGTCGAGGAGCACCTGCTCGACGTCAACCGGTTCTGGCTGCCGGTGCCCCCGCCGTCGGTGCCTCCGACCGAGCCCTCCTTCTCGCTCCGCGACGACCACCGGCTGTGGATCCGCCGCTACTGGCGCGGGCCGACGTGGATCAACGCGGCCTGGCTCGTGTGGCTCGGCCTCACCCGGCTCGGCTACTCAGAGCACGCGCAGACGCTCGGCGACCGGATCATGTCCGCGGTCCTCGCCCACGGGTTGCGCGAGTACTACGACCCCTACACCGGGCGCGGGATGGGCGCGATCGACTTCGCCTGGTCGACGCTCGTGATGGAGATGCTCGCGGCCGACCACGGGACCGCGGCGGCCAGCTACCTTAGCCGGCTGACCAAGCCCGTCGGAACTGGCTCATCGCCGACGCGTAGCGCGCGAACCCCTCCTCGCACCGCGCCGGCGCTCTCCTGCGGTAGCCAGAACACGACGCGATCGACGCCGATCCGGGCGAGCGCCTCGATCCGCGCCGGGTCGGCAACCGCGCCGACGACCGTAACCGGGATCCGACCGCGGCCGACCTCCGAGGCGCGGGCACCGAGCTCCGCGATCCGCGCCGCCAGGTCCTCATCGGACATGCGGTTGGGCATCCACTCGTCGCCGAACGCGAGCACCCGGTCGAGCACCCGTGCGCCGTTGCCGCCGACCATCACCGGCGGGTGGGGCTTCTGCGCCGGCTTCGGCCAGCACCAGATCCGATCGAAGTTGACGTACCTGCCCGAGTAGCTCGCCTCGTCCTCGGCCCAGATCGCCTTCATCGCCTCGATCCGCTCTCGCATCACGCCGAACCGCCGCGACGCGTCGGTGCCGTGATTGCGCATCTCCTCGACGTTCCAACCCGCGCCGACGCCGAACAGGAACCGGCCGCCGGACAGGACGTCGACGGACGCCACCTCCTTGGCCGTGACGATCGGGTCGCGCTCGATCACCAGGCAGATCCCCGTCCCGATCAGGAGCCGCTCGGTCGCCGCCGCCGCGGCCGTGCACGCGACGAACGGGTCATACGTACGCGCGTAGTACCCGGGGAGCTCATCGCCTCCCGGCCACGCGCTCTCCCGCGCGGCCGGAATGTGCGTGTGCTCGGGGAACAGCAGGCACTCGAACCCCCGCTCCTCGGCCATCTGGGCGATCTCGCCCGGCGGCTGGACCTCACGAGTCGGGAAGATCGCCACGCCGAAGTTCATCGCTCGTTCACCGTATCGGACACGGGCACCGCGCTACCGTAGTGCCCATGGCTACCGAACGCGAAACCGACACCGCGCGGGACGTTCAGCTCTCCGAGGAGGAGTGGCGTGAGCGCCTGTCGCCCGAGCAGTACCAGGTCCTGCGCCAGCACGGGACCGAGCGCCCGTTCACCGGCGAGTACGTCCACGTCAAGGACGACGGCACCTACCGGTGCGCCGGCTGCGGCGCCGAGCTGTTCAGCTCTGAGACGAAGTTCGATTCGGGCACCGGGTGGCCGAGTTTCTACGAGCCGGCGGTGGCGGAGAACATCGAGCTCCGCGAGGACCGCAGCCTGTTCATGCGGCGGACCGAGGTCCTGTGCAAGAACTGCGGCGGGCATCTCGGCCACGTGTTCGACGACGGCCCCGCGCCGACCGGGCAGCGCTACTGCATGAACTCGTGCGCGCTCGAGTTCGACCCGAACAAGTCCTAGCCGGCTAGTCCGAGCGCTCCACCGTCCGGCGCTCGCGCCGCTTGACGATCACGTAGATCACCAGCGGCAGCACCAGCAGTACCACGAAGCCGACGATGCCGGCCTCCGCGAGCACGTGCGCGGCCGCCTGGCCCCCGTAATAGCCGACGAGCCCGTAGGTCACCCCCCAGGTGATCCCGCCGAGCGCATTCCAGAAGAAGAACTGCTTGAACCGCATCCGGTTGATCCCGGCCAGCCACGCCGTGGCAAAGCGGACGAGCGCGATCCAACGCCCGATGAACACCGCCTTCGGACCGTGGCGCTTGAAGAATCCGTCGCCGGCCTTGATCGCGCGGATCCGGTGATGCATGAACGGCCCGGGCGCGGTGAACACGCTGCGGCCGAACCGGCGCCCGAGCAGGTAGCCGATGTTGTCCCCGACGATCGCCGAGCACACCCCGATCAGGATCACCAGCCAGATCTCGAGCTTGCCCTGGCTGGCCAGGACCGCCGCCGCCACGAGCGCCGTCTCCCCCGGGGACGGGATCCCCATCGACTCGAGCCCGATGATCGCCGGCAGCAGGTAGCCGAGGCTGTTGGAGACACCGAGGATCGCGGCGAGGGAGCCGAAGATCGCCGCAAGACCCCCCATCAGACCACCCCCGCCGTCAGGCGGCCTCGCCCGGGTTCTCGAGCACGGCCAGGAGCGACAGCCCCGCGGGCATCGTCCGGCCCGAGGACAGCCAGCGCGCCTCGAGCCGCAACGGCTGCTCGAGCAGCGAGTTCAGCCATTCCGGGCCGAGCGTCAGCTCGGGCTTGTAGTCGGAGTCGGGCTCGCGCAGCCGGCGGCGCTCGGCGAGCCGCACCGCGGCCGCCGGCGCCAGCAGCAGCCCGTTGAACGACGTCATCCGTACCACCCGCCAGCCGGCGTTGCGCGCCGCCGCCCGCAGCCGCGACCGCGAGTAGCGGCGGTAGTGGTGGTTGGCCACGTCGTGCGTCGACCACAGGCCCTGATAGGCCGGCACCGTCACGAGCAGGAACCCGCCCGGCCGGCACACGCGCCGAAGCTCCCGCAGCGTCACGCGGTCGTCGGGCGTGTGCTCGATCACGTCCAGGCACGTGATCAGATCGAACCGGCCGTCCTCCCACGGGAGCTCCTCGAGCCGGCCGATCTGGACCTCGCCCCGGCCCCGGGCCCGCGCCACGTCGGCCGCGCCGGGGTCGAGCTCGATGCCGTAGACGTCCCCGTACGGAGCGAGCTCCTCGAGCGTCCGTCCCGAGCCGCAACCCGCATCGAGCACGCTCGCGCCCGCCCGCAGCGGCAGACGGTCGAGCTCGGCGCGGATGATGCGGCGTCGCCCCCGGTACCACCAATGGCGGTCGTCGAGCTCCAGCATCGCGTTCATCAAGCGTTCGTCCATAGATCCAATCCTGTCAAGCCAGGGGTCCGAGCCCCGGCGCGGGTGTTATTGGGCCTCGCTTCGCTCGGCGTCCCTGGGGCCGTTCCGCCGGGCATCCGTGCCCGGCGGGACGCGAACGCTGTCCGGACGGGGCACCCGGCCCCACGGATGCCGCGAAGCGGCCCCCTCAAACCACGGCGAGCGGCTCTTCCGCCTGTGCCGGCGCCACCGGCAGCCGCAATATGAACCTGGCGCCCGGGACCTCGGAGTTCTCCAGCACGAGTTCTCCGCCCATCCGGCCCGCCAACTCCCGGCCGATCGCGAGGCCGAGGCCGAACCCGGCGGTGCCGCCGGCGCCACGCCCGCGCTGGAACCGCTCGAAGATCAGATCGCGCTCATCGGGCGGCACCCCGGGGCCTTCGTCGCGGACGGTGAGCGTGGCGTGGTCGCCGTTGCGCAGCTCGACGGTGATCTCGCCGCCCTGGGGGCTGACGCGGACCGCGTTGTCGAGCAGGATCCGGACGATCCGCGCGATCCCGCCCGGATCGCCGCGCGCCCACACCTGGCCGCCGGAGTCGTCGAGGGTCGAGACGATTCCCCGCTCGTCGGTGCCAAGCTCGAATTCGGCGAGCACCGCGCGGCTCAGCTCCCCGAGCTCGACGGGCTCCGAGCGCAGCTGCACCTGGGCGTCGAGCCGGCTCAGGTCGAGCAGATCCGCCGCCAGCCGCGACAGCCGGCGGGACTGGGTCCGGGCCCGCTCGAGCAGCGAGCGGGCGTCGTCGAGGTCCGGATTGCCGCTCCCGAGATCGTCGTCGAGCAGCTCGAGCATCCCGTCGAGCGAAGCCAGCGGCGTCCGCAGCTCGTGCGAAGCCGTCGAGACGAACGCCCGGCGCGCCTCCTCCTGCTGCTGGAGCCGCTGCTGCATCTGCGCGAACGCGCGGGCCAGGTCTCCGACCTCGTCACGAGCGCGGACGGCCGGGACGTCGACCGGCGGCCCATCGTGCGCGAGCTCGGTGGCCGCCTCGCGGAGCCGGCGCAGGCGGCGGACGATCGTGGCCGACAGCGGGATCCCGAGGATGAGCGTCAGAAGCAGGCCGGCGAGGGCCGCGTACAGGAACGCCCGGCGCACGGTGGACACGGCCTCGCTGAGGGTGTCGAGCGACTTGCGGATGACCAGCACCCAGCGTTCGGGAGTCCCCTTTTCCAGACCAGGCGTGGTGAACGGGATGGCCGCTCGCACGTACTGCGTATCTCCGATCGAGCCGAACGTGTAGTTCGGCCGGCCGGTGCTGAACGCCTTGGCGACGTCGTCGTAAGGATCGGGCCTCGCGCTGGGCGTATCTGGCGTGACCACGAGGGGCTGCGCGTTGCGCCCGGAGATATCGGGATAGCCGAGCAACGCCACCTTGGTGGCGCTCGTGGAGAACTCCAGGCTCTTCTCTCGAGCCACCACCTCGTCGTGGACGGCCTGCCCCTGCTTGGCGAGCCTGAGGTCCTCCGTGATGGCCGCGCTCGGGTTGGGTCCGATGGCCGCGCCGCCCGTTGTCGATCCGGTTCCCGGTCCCGATGTTGTCGGCGGCTTGACGTTACGGTTGGACATCGACCCGAGATCGAGGCTCTTGAACGGACGGATCGTCTTCTCGATCGTGGCCTTCTTGAGTCCAACCTCGGTCTTGAGCGTCTTCAGCTCGGCGTTGCGCAGCGAGTTCTCGAGCGGTCCCAGCAGCGCAAGCGCCGCCACCGCGAGCGTCGCCACGGTTGTCACCAGCAACGCACCGACGATCCGGCCCTGCAGACCGAACGCGCCGCGTCGCGATCGCGCTCGCCTCGTCATTAGAACCTCCCGAGCGACACCTACGGCCCCCGGAGTCGGTAACCGGCGCCTCGGACGGTCAGGATGTAGCGGGGCTTGTCGGCCTCGGGCTCGAGCTTCTCGCGCAGGTGCCGGATATGCACGTCGATCGCGCGCGGATCGCGGTAGGCGCTGTCACCCCAGATCGCCCGCAGCAGCTCCTGGCGGTTGAGCAGCCGCCCCGGATCGGCCATCAGCGCGTCGAGCAGCTCGAACTCGGAGAACGTCAGCCGCACCGGGCGCCCGTCCATCATCACCTCGCGCTGGGCGCGATCGAGGACGATCGGGCCGACCACCAGCACCTCGTCGCCCATCGCGCGCGTGCCGGCGCGCCGGAGCACGGCCCGGATCCGGCTGCGCAGCTCGGCCAGGCCGAACGGCTTGGTCACGTAGTCGTCGGCGCCGGCCTCGAGCCCGAGCACGGCGTCCGCCTCGGAGTCGAGCGCGGTCAGCATGATGATCGGCACCACGTTGCGCCGCGCCCGCAGCGTCCGGCACACCTCGTATCCGTCCGGACCGGGACCGAGCGCGACGTCGAGCAGGATGATGTCGAAGTGGTCGGTGCTGGCCCGGTCGATCGCGGAGCGCCCATCGCCCACCGCCATCACCCGGTGGCCCTCGCGCGAGAACGACCGCGTGAGCATCTCCCGGAGGTCCGATTCGTCGTCGACGACGAGGATGATCAGCGAGGCGTCGGCGGTGCGTCCGCCCGAGGCGTGGGATTGGGTCGTGCTGCGTTGCGCTGACATCTAGTCCGACGCCGATCGTAGCGCCGGCGGTCGGGCTTATTCCATACGGCCGACGAGCTCCAGCTCCCGCGCGCCGGCCGTCCGGCCGCCCGCCGGCACCTCGACCGCACGCGGCGCCAGCCGACCGGCCGCCGCCACCACCCACAGCAGAGTCAGCCACGTGACCGTCGCCAGGCGACACGTGGACCCAGACCATCTCGCTCGGCAGCTTCAGCTCGTACTGAACGCTCCCGACGAGGCCCTGGGCGGCCAACAGCACGCCGAGCACGGTCAGCGGCTCGAGCTCCTGGGACGAGGCGCCGCGCCGCCGCCACAGGAACCACGCCCCGATCACCGCCACGCCGAAGATCGCGGCGATCGTCGCGTGCTGGTGAATCGTCCAGTCCAGCGTGTCGGCGCCCTTGAAGTGCAGCCGATGGACCACCTGACCCGTGAAGCCCGCCGGAGTGGGGCCCCGCCGCGGTCGCGGCCGTGCCGGCGAAGATCGTCAACGCGCCGAGCGGAAGCAGCCCCCGCACCGACCACACGGCCGTGCGGTCCGTCGACAGGGGCCGCGTACCCGGCTCATACGTGGCCCGCCACGCCAGCGCGAACGCGGCCACCAGGATCAGCAGCGACAGGCTGAAGTGCGCCATCACGAACCCCGGCGCCAGGTGGTTGAGCACCGTGAACCCGCCCAGCACCGCCTGCGCGACGACGCCGAGCGGCAGCAGCAGCGCCAGCCATAGCAGGTCTCGGCGGAACGGCCGCCTCGTCCAGGCGAGCAGCGCCGCGGCCACGGTAATGACCCCGACGACCCCCGACACCGCCCGGTTGCCGAACTCGATCAGCGCATGCGAGCTCAGCGGCGGCAGCGGCGTTCCCCCGCACTTCGGCCAGTTCGCGCACCCGAGCCCCGAGTCCGTCAGCCGCACCGCCGCGCCGGTCAGCACGATCAGCGTCAGCGAAGCCAGCGTGACGTAGGCGACGCGGCGGTACTGGATCGGGGTGACGGCGAGACGGTCGCGCACTTCCAACCGGACATGGTAGGCGCCGTGCGGGTGGCGCGGCCGTCCGGTCGCCGACATCGTGCCGCACGCGCAACGGGCCGAGCGCAGGGCCGAACCCGCGATCGAATCCGGATATCTGGCCGACACGCGCGTGTTCGTCGCCCATGAGCGCGGCCGCGAGCTCGGCGACCCGCCTCGACGGGACGCTCGCATCCCGGTGGCGACCCTCACCGAGCTTGGCGTTGGCCTCCGCCGGGCGCAGGCGCCCTCGCCACGGCCTCGTGGTTTGGGCCCAGGACGAGGACTTCGAAGTGCTCGCCGAACTGGCACCAAACCTGATCGTAAAGCGCGGCTGATCGCAGGCCCGCCTCGGTCGAGATCAGCCTGTCTCGGTCACCTTCACGGACCGGCTGTAGACCCTGGCGCCGTGCGGGTAGGTCCAGGCGAGCCGGACGGTGCCGCTGCCCGGGAAGGCCACGTGGACGTCGAAGTAGCCCTCGGGATTGGTGATCTTGACCGTGCGGACCGTGCGGCCGTTGAGCTGGATCGACACCGGCCGACCTCGCCTGGCGGATAGCGCTTGGCCGGCCGGACGCATCCCCACACCTCGAGCGATCGCCCCCGACGAGCGAGCCCGGTCGGCATCCAGATCGGCAAACGGTACGCGGCGAACGAGGGCTTCTGCTTCCCATCCAGAAACTCCAGGCCGGAAGCGTAGGTGGTGAACACGGCGCCGTGACCGAGAGGGTCGTCCCTGAGGAGGTACTGCGACAAGGTTTGAACGCGGGGGTCGCGCCAGGCCATGTATTCGGCCTGGTTGAGATACGCCGCCTGCGTCGCGAGCGACACCGAGTTGACCTGACTGTGGCGGGTGGGTGTCGAAGCCGTATTCGGTGAGGTAGATCGGGAAGCGCTTGTGGGAGCCGTATACACGCTGATCCCGATCAAGAGCGCTCTCCAGCTTCGGCAGGTCCGCGAGCGTCACCCAATCCGGCTGGGAGGGGACATTCGGCGGGGCATTCAGGTGATAGGGATGAAGGGCCCATCCCGTCGCCTGGAACAGCGCCGGATTCTGGGCGCGGAAGCGCCCCGACTTCGCGGCGTTGGTCGGGCACCCGCGGGCCGCCGCCGCCGCGCCGCGCAGCTCGCGAAACCTGGAGTCCACGCAATACAGCGCCCGCACGAACCGCAAGGGCTGCATCCCCAGCACGGAGCCGGGATTCGCGTGGCCCGTCGACGCCAGCTCCCCGATCAAGATCGTATCCCCGCCATGTCCCGTCGCCTGGAGCGCGGCGTAGGCGGCATCGAGCAGGCCCCGATACAGCCGTGGCCCGACCTCGACCCCGTTGATCGTCTGCGGCGACAGCGAACTCGATCCCACGTTCGGCTCGTTCCACACGCTCCAATAGTTCACCCGCGGCAGGGGCGCCGAGCCCCCCGGCGGCGTGTAGGTCCCGCTGTAGCGCAACCCGGCCGCCGTCACGAACGCCCCGAACGCTGAAGCCGACGGATACCAGACGTGTGCCAGGCTCGGATGGCGGGCCGAATTGGCCGCTGCCCACAACGGGGCGCCGCCGGTCACATTGAAGTCCACCCCCAGCCCGTACCGCGCCGCCGCCTCCACGATCGCGTCGTATGGCGCCCACGCGGCCTGCGCATAATCGGCGGGGTCCGCGCCGTTGAATCCTGCGGGCATCTGCTTCGAGTTCGCATCCGGCGCGATCACGTCCCACTCGACCGTGATCCGCAACCGCTGCACCCCGAGCGAGCTCAACGTCCGCAATGTCTGATCCAGATGCGCCGGGTCAGCCAGCAACAACCGGTTGTCCTGGAACATCGTCCCCTGACCCGCGGACGCCCAGGCGCGCCGGCGGGCATCAGCAGCACGAACAAGCCGGCCACTAGCAACAGGCGCCACAAGCGCGAAACGGGACTCGAAGGAAGGCAAGACGCCACTAGTGGGCATCAAACACGATGCCCCGGCCAAAGTTACGGCGTCTGTGACAGGGTCAGCGTTGACTAGCGTCCCCGACCGGTGACGGTGGTGCCGTGCGAGCAGGGTGGGAGCGCGGAGCCGTGGCGGCCAGGCGCATCAGCGTCGACCGGCCACTCGTCGCTCTCGCGGCAGCCGGAACAGCCGGCGCACGAAGACGAGACAGCCCAGCATCAGCAGGCCGGCGATCGCGGCGATGAGGGCGGTCGGACTGGAACCGCCGGCGGCGGCGACCTCGATCGCCACAGCGCGACTGTGGACGGTGGCACCGTGCGGGTAGGTCCAGGCCAGCCGCACGGTGCCGCTGCGGGGAAGGCCACGTGGACGTCGAAGTAGCCCTCGGGATTGGTGATCTCGACCGAGCGCACCGTACGCCCGTTCAGCTGGATCAGAACCGCACCGACGCCCGGTGCCGTAGCGCTTGGCCGGTCGAACGCATCCCCATACCTCGAGCGTCTGTCCATGACGTGCGCGCCCGCGGGGCATCCAGATCGGCAAACGGTAGGCGGCCAACGACGGTTTGGGCTTTCCGCCGATGAACTCGAGCCCGCTGGCGAAGGAGCTGATCGGTGAGCCTCCCCCGGCGGGGCGTCCTGGAGCAGGTATTGCGAGAGCGTCTGCACGCGAGGGTCGCGCCAGGCCATGTACTCGGCCTGGTTCAGGTACACCGCCTGCTGCGCCGGAGTGGTCTGGAACTCCGGGAGCGGCGGGTTTGTCACCACCCCGTATTCGGTCAGGTAGATCGGAAAGCGCCTCTCCGAGCCGTACACGGCCTGGATGCGATCCAGCGCGCTCCCAGTCCGACAGGTTCGCCAGCGTCACCCAATCAGGCCCCAAGGGCGGCGAGGGACATTCGGGGCCGCGTCGAGGTGATAGGGATGATGGCTCCATCCCGGTCGCCTCAAACAAAGCCGGGTTCTGCACCCGGAACCTGGCCGAGCCCGCGGCGCTGGTCGGGCACCCGCGCGCGGCCGCCGCCGCGCCCTGCAGCGCCCGATAGCCGGAATCCACGCAGTACAGCGCCCGCAGGAACCGCAACGGCTGCATCCCCAGCCCGCTGCCTGGATCCGCATGGCCCGTCGACGCCAGCTCCCCGATCAGAATCGTGTCCCGGCCATGGCCGGTCGCCACCAGTGCGCTGTAGGCCGCGTCCAGCAACCCCGGTACACCCGCGGCGCCACCTCCACCCCGCTCACCGTCTGCGGCGACAGCGAGCTGGACCCGACGTTCGGCTCGTTCCACACGCTCCAATAGGCGACCCGAGGGAGCGGCTCCGAGCCGCCCGCCGGCGTGTAATCGCCGCTGTAGCGCACTCCCATCGCCCTCACGAACGCCCCGAATGCCGACGCGGACGGATACCAGACATGCGCCATGTTCGGCGGAGCCCCCCGGCCGCCGCCCACAGCGGAGCGCCGCCGGTGACATTGAAGTCCACCCCCAGCCCGTATCGCGCCGCCGCCTCCACGATCGCGTCATACGGCGCCCAAACCCCCGGCGGATAGGCGGACGGATCGGCACCATCGAATCGCGCCGGCCTACGCCGCGAGTTGGGATCCGGAGCAATCGCGTCCCACAGCACGGTGATCCGCAACCGCTGCACCCCCAACGAGCTCAGCGTCCGGAGCGTCTGATCCAGGTGCCCGGGGTCGTCCAGCAGCAACTCGTTGTCCTGGAACATGGCCGACTGATCCGCAGACGCCCAAGCCCGCCCCACCGGGCACAACAACACCAACAGCCCCGCCAGCGCCAGCGGCGCAACGAGCGCAATACCGAACGGGCGCTGCGGATGGAAACACCATGATCGGGAGGCGATTGGACGCCGCGGTCGAGGCCCCCGGCCAGATTCCGCGCTCGCCTTGGCCTCCAGTTCTAGCAATTCGGCACCGAACGAGCCCCCCGTTCTTCTCTGAGCGACGTTTCGGTCAGGCTGGCCAGCTCGGCCGGCGTGCCCAAGAACGACATGACCGAGTCGCGGATGCAACCGAACCGAGAGTGCGGGAGCAGCAGTCGGCGGTGCGTCACTCGGGCGCGAAACGCGACTGACACTCCTAGCTCGTCCCCCCGGGAGGCAAGAGCGGCCGCCGGCCTCGACGGCCGAGGCGACGCCTGACGAACATCGGACTCGCGACGGAAGACCTTGAACATCGTGGTCACGTCGGTCACCCGTTGTTGGTACGAGAAAGTCGAAGATGCGCGCAAACCCCAGATGTGGCGTTAACGAGAAACCCTTCACGCGCGAGCGCGCGAAGCGACGGACCTTCCAGTCGTCGAGCCCCAGCGACCGCGAGCCGAGCACTAAGCTCATGCGCCCGGCGGACCCTTGCGGCGCGGCCGGTCCCTTGTAGTCCGAGGTGCGCCTCGTAGCGCTGCACGATCTCGCGTCTGCCCTCAGTCCTGTCGCTCTCGACGACGCTGAACTCGTGCGGGATGACGAAGTCCCTGGCCACGAGGTCGTCTAGCACCCCTCGCACGTAAGCTGCCTCGTTGAACACGGGACGACGACCGACGACAGCTTGGCGACCTCCGGTTCGTTTCCGCGTCGAAGATCGACACACAGTTCCCCGTCGGGGCGCGGAGGGTTGCGGCGTTGAGACCCGCGCGCCGCCAGCGTCGGGCGCAGGAAGCGTCTCGGAAGGGAGGTCGTGTTGCTGTATGCGACGACGAGTAACCGCCCGGCTGGGCAGGCGCGCCGCGAGCATACCCGTGAAGCCTGTCCAGGCCTCGAGCGGGTGGTTCAGCACGACCAGCCTGGCGTCATCGGCCGGCGGCCGCAACGATCAGAGAAACATCGGCATCGTGCACCAGGCGCAACGTCTCGTCAGGCGTAAGCCGGACCACGTTGATGTGCCCCGATGTCGCTGTTCAGGTCGTCAGGATGCTCAGGTCGTGAGGCATCCGGCCGGTGACCACCACGCGCTCGGGCGCAGAACCGCGGTAGGCGCGATGGACGTCGGTTGTGTAGGGCGCCGCGTGGTGCAGGGCCTTGCGGACGTGCTCCGATCGTGGATTGTTGCGGTGCAGCTCGCGTCAACGTCGAAGTAGTCGCGGAGCTCGCGAAGGGTCTGGATGTAGCGGGGCTTCTCGGCCTCGGGCTCGAGCTTCTCGCGCAGGTGCCGGATGTGGACGTCGATCGCGCGCGGATCGCGGTAGGCGCTGTCACCCCAGATCGCCCGCAGCAGCTCCTGGCGGTTCAGCAACCGCCCCGGATCGGCCATCAACGCGTCCAGGAGCTCGAACTCGGAGAACGTCAGGCGCACCGGAACGGCCGTCCATCATCACCTCGCGCTGGGCTCGATCAAGACGATCGGGCCCACCGACAGCACCTCGTCGCCCATCGCGCGCGTGCCGGCGCGCCGGAGCACCGCCCGGATCCGGCTGCGTAGCCGGCCAGGCCGAACGGCTTGGTCGACATAGTCATCCGCTCCCGCCTCGAGCCCGAGCACCGCGTCCGCCTCGGAGTCGAGCGCGGTCAGCAACATGGATTGGCACGACGTTGCGCCGCGCCCGCAGCGTCCGGCACACCTCGTATCCGTCCGGACCGGGGCCGAGCGCGACGTCGAGCAGGACGATGTCGAAACGGTCGGCGCTCGCCCGGTCGATCGCGGAGCGGCCTTGGCCCACCGCCATCACCCGATGACCCTCGCGCGAGAACGACCGCGTCAGCATCTCGCGCAGGTCCGATTCGTCGTCGACGACGAGGATGATCAGCGAGGCATCGGCGCTGCGCCCGCCCGAGGCCTGCGATTGGGTCGTGCTGCGTCGCGCTGACATCTATCCGACGCCGATCGTAGCGCCGGCGGCGGCGCTACTCCATACGGCCGACCAGCTCCAGCTCCCGCGCGCCGGCGGTCCGGTCGCCGCGCGGCACCTCGACCGCGCGCGGCGCCAGCCGCCCGGCCGCCGCCACCACCCACAGCAGGCCAGCCACGTGACCGTCGCCAGCGACACGTGGACCCAGACCATCTCGCTCGGCAGCTTCAGCTCGTACTGGACGCTTCCCACGAGACCTTGGGCGGCCAGCAGCACGCCGAGCACGGTCAGCGGCTCCAGCTCCTGCGCCGAGGCGCCGCGGCGCCGCTGCAGGTACCAGACCCCGATCACCGCCACGCCGAACATCGCGGCGATCGTCGCGTGCTGGTGAATCGTCCACTCCAGCGTGCCGGCGCCCTTGAAGTGCAGGCGATGGACCACCTGCCCCGTGAACCCGCCGGAGTGCGGTCCGGCAGCCGTGGCCGCCGTGCCGGCGAAGATCGTCAGCGCCCCGAGCGGAAGCAGCCCTCGCACCGACCACACCGCACCCCGGTCGGTCGACGCGGCCGCGTCCCGGGCTCATACGTACTCCGCCAGGCCAGCGCGAACGCGGCCACCAGGATCAGCAGCGACAGGCTGAAGTGCGCATCACAAAGCCCGGGGCCAGGTGGTTGAGGACCGTGAACCCGCCCAGCACCGCCTGTGCGACCACGCCGAGCGGGAGCAGCACCGCCAGCCACAGCAGGTCTCTCCGGAACGGCCGCCTGGTCCACGCCAGCAGCGCCGCCGACCACCGTGATCAGCCCCACGACACCCGAGACGGCCCGGTTGCCGAACTCGATCAGCGCGTGCGAGCTCAGCGGCGGCAGCGGAGTTCCGCCGCATTTCGGCCAGTTTGCGCAGCCCAACCCGGAGTCGGTCAGCCGCACCGCGGCGCCGGTCAGCACGATCAGCGTGAGCGACGCCAGGGTCACGTAGGCGACACGGCGGTACTGGGTCGGGGTTACGGCGAGGCGGTCGCGCACTTCGGTCAAGACATGGTATTGGCGGCCGTCCGAGCGAAGCGGTGCCGGCGGCGGTTACGTTAGGCTGCCGACGCTCTCCGCCCATTTCACGCGCTGACGCTGCGCCAGGCGAGCCGGCGAAAAATCCAGTCCGAGTGGGGATCTGGTCTTGTTAGCATGACGGCCTTGCCAGCCTCGAGGAAGGCGTGCTCCGCAGGTCACGAGTGGACCGTGGCTTTACTCAGGCTTTGGCTGGACGCTGGCGCATCACGTCGCGATCTTTGGTTGGCCCTATTACGTCGATCGCTTCACGGTGGTCCTCCCCATCGCCGTGTCTACTGGGTTCCTCGGCCGGGTACTGGCTTACTTCGTGCTGCACTACGTTCTGATGGCCGGTTGTGGAGCGTTGCTCTATCTGGCTGTCCGGCGCTTCGTGCCTGGTGCCGGTCGCAGTCGCAGCGGCGTGCCTGGTCATGCTGAATCCGTTCTTCGTGCGTCTCATGATCTGGGACTACACGACGTTTGTGTCGCTGCCGTGCACCATCGCCGGCGCGGCGTTGTGGTATCTCGGCTCGACGCGAGCCCGGGCGCTCTGGACAGCACTCGGGCCAGGCATCTGCCTGGGCGCTGTCATATACGCCAACGTTGGGGGCGGGTCTGGTCCTCCCGGCGCTGATCGGCGTCGAGGCCATCGCCGCCATCCGTGGCGGACGCAGAGACGTCATCATGCTTGTCCTGCGAGGCTGCGCCATTGCCGCGGGCGCGCTACTCGTCCTGGTCGTCGGCTACTTGGGCTATCGAGCGTACATCGGCTCGTTCCCGCTCAAGCTGATGTTTCAGGCCACAATCGACTTCATCCGTTCCGCTAGCCAGACCCTGGCTGCGTACCGGGTAGCGCCGAGCATCTTGCTCCGGACCGACCCGCACATTTACGCCCCGGTGCTTGTGTGCGTGGGCACCGTGATTGTCCTTGGCCGAGCCTGCTCAGCAACACCCTCCGGGGGGCGGATGGCGCAGTTCGCGATTGCCTACACGCTCGTGTTCTGGGTGTACCGGTTCGGGGCTGAGGTCCGACGTTGTGGAGCTCTGGTGGTACTACAACATGACTGCGGTGACAGCGGCGTTCGCGATGCCGGCGATCCTGGATGAGCTCGGGCGGCGGTCCGTTCGGGCAAGGTGGCTGGTGGTCGCCGGCGTGGCTATCGCCGCCGCCGCCCTGATCGATCTCGTCATCCGTACCATGGGCCAGTCGGCCCTGAACATCTGCAACACGGATACCGTCGTGCTGGTGAGCGTGCTGGTCGCGTGCTGTCTCGACCATGCCGTCGCTGTGCTGAAGCAGGACTCCGCGCGTCTGATCGCCGTCGGCGTGTTCTGCGCGATCGTGGCGGCGATCGCTCTGGCACCGGACAGGCGACTCTCCCTTACGTGAGTTTTCTCTCCAGCACCACGACCGAGCTTGAGGCATACCGGGCCGGCTATGACATGACCCAGTTGATCGCCAGGTACGACCGTCCATCCTCGCGTGTTCTCCTCTGGACGACATGCAGGGCCTCGGCGACGCGGGATGGTGACCGTGGCGGGTCACATCGGCCTTGGCGACTCCGCGGTGCCGCCGCTTCCAGCGCTGACGCCGTTAGAGCTCGAGGCGTTGCGCGATCCGGTGACCACCCGCGTGCTGGCGGTCTCGGAAAGCACGGCCAAGGTAGCGGGTGCGGTACCCGCCCTCGGCAGGGAGGGCCTCGGCCCCAACTTGGAGACCGAGGGCTGGGCGGGAGGTCATCTCTACTACGTGCTCATCAAACTCCACACCAGCCAATGGTGAGAGGTGGTGGACTGAGGTCAGAGGTCGCCGTGGCGGGAGCACCAGCGCGTGCAGCTTGCGCATATCACGACGACGATCCCCGAGGCGGCGACAGAGTGGTGGAGAGTGTTGCACGGACTCTAGGCGCGTGACCGAAGTCACGACAGGGATACCGGCGGTCCTGGGGCACCCCCTGGTCTACGAGCTCTGGACACGTGCATTCGGAGGCGCGCGCGCTCGCCGCGTCCTGGTGAGTGACCACCTCCGCCCACGTGATGGAGATCGGATCCTGGATCTCGGTTGTGGACCCGGAAGCTGATCAAGTACCCGCCGCCGGCGGTCGAGTATGTGGGAGTCGATCTCAACCCCGACTGCATCGCCAGTGCGCGCGCACGGTTCGGTAACGGCCGCCGCCACTTTCGCGTTGGGGACGTTGCGGCCCTGGACTCCGATCTGCGCGGCTTCGACATCGTGATACAAGCGCGAGACCGTCGAGGATCCAGTCGGTCGACGGATGGTGACGGCCGGCCTCACTCGCTGGTTGAACTCGCGGACTGGCGCCAAGCTAAGAGACTTTTTCAGAAAGTTCAGCCAGGAGCTTCGGTATCGCGATGGCGGCCACGACGGGACTACCCCATACGCCTCCGAGCCCGCGCGCTCCTATCGCCACAACGACGGTCGTCCGCTTGGCCCGGAACTTCGGCCAGCACCCCGCCGTGTTCGCCGGCTTGGCGCATGCCAAGGGCGATCGACGCCACTACCACCCGGTAGACCAGAAAACCGATGGTCCGAACCGCCACGCGCGCCATGCCCCCAGCTTATGGCTAGACCCCGCCCGGGGGCCGGATTCCTGAGACCGATCCCTATCCTGTTGGACTCGAAAGCTTCGCTCGTCTCGTCGTCAACCCCGTCGCCCGGCACAGGCCCCTCCTGCCCCTCACGGACCGGCTGCTAGGGGAAAGAAAAAGGGCGAGGACGTGGAAGTGGGCACGCTCGCGAGCGGTAGGTGGCCGAGCCTTCGTCAGGCTTGAGACTCCCGGTACCCTTCGCCAGATCGACGTGCGAGCTATCAGGATCGGATAGGTTGACCGAGCCGAGGGAGACTCTGCTTCTCGAAGCTCCGTCTGCGGAAGGGCTGACCGCTCGCGATTCAGGGCTTGCGGCTGTCTCCCGCCCATCCCGTCTCCCGGTCGCTGCTGCCCTCGCCGATGGTATGCGCGCCACCGGCCCGGTCGCGATCCTGTACGTCGCTCTCGTGTTACTGCTCTGGCTGCCCTTTGGTCCCAGGAACGGGCTGGGTACGAGACGAGCTTCCCGTACAACAGCGAAACGACATCGTTCTGGCACGGGTTCTTCTACACCGCCGACCCACTCCGGATTTACACCGACGTCTTCTACAACCTCGGCTACCACCTCTCGGCGTGGATTGGCCAGCGGGGCAGCTCGTGGGGTACCAGATCGTTTACGCGGTGCTCTGGTGGGCACGCGGTCTCCTCGCCTACCTCATCATGCGCGTGCTGTTCCCCCGGCACCAGCTTCTCGCTGCGCTGACGGGTGTGCTCGTGCTCGTGCAGGCTTCCGATGACGCGCTCAACTGGGTCGGGCAAATGAACCAGTTTGGGATGATTTTCTGGATGATGCTCGCGTTCTATGCGCTCGTCCGGGCGCTTAGAACGCCCTCGACGCTAGGCGCGGTGATAGGTACCGGGCTCGCGATGCTGTTCGCGTACCTGTCACTGTGGAGCTACGAGAGCCCGCTATTCATGATCCTGGCGTTTCCGGTGATCGTCCTGGCTGTGCGATTCGGGTGGTCACGGCGAACCCTCGCCATCAGCGCGGCGTTCTATGTCGTGCCGCTCATCTACGCGTGGGAGAACTTCCAGAGGTATTCGGGGTCCGGCGCGTCGTACCAGGACTCCGTTGCCCGCAGCAGCTATGCGCTGGGGCCGCTGCTGCACGACCTCTGGTTCAACGTGTGGGCGGGGCTCAAATTCACAAGTTGGGGATCAAAAATACCACCGGTTACAGCCGGAAGTGAGCGGATCCTCTTGAGCCTCGGAGGTGGGATCCTCGCCGCGGCAGGGATTGCGGCGGTCGGCTACAGCGTTCTGCGTCGCCGCGAGCCGATCGTGCCCGAGCGCCGGCCTCTGCTTCTCGGGCTCGCCGTTGGGCTCATCCTGCTCGTGCTGAGCTTCCCCGCCTACCTTGTCCTAGCGGACGCTGACTCACTCTGGCGTACGCAGTTCCTCGGCGGAATCGGCGCGGCCGTCGTACTCGCTGCCATCGCGGGACTGCTGGCGCTCGCGGTGCGGCAGCGAGTGCTCCAGGTCGCTGTCGCCGCGGTCGCCGCCGGCGTCGTCAGCTATTTCGGGGTGTACGCCTCATTCACGATGGCGAGCTTTCACTACTCCAACTGGCAACGCACCCGTACCGCGATCGCCGAGGTCGTGGGCTTCGCGCCGCGCCTGAAACCGGACACGCTGGTCGTCGTGACGGGCGTCCCGAAGGATTCCGCCCTCGGCCTTCTCGATCCATTCACCGCCGACAACATGTGGTTCGACCTGTCGCTCAGGCTCGCGTATCCGCACACTCCGGTCGTCGGCATCTACTTCTACTCGGACGGAACTCCTGCGCCGGGCGAGAACATGGTGCCCGAAGGTGACCAGTGGGTGTACAACGCGACCGGCTACCCGACGCTTTTGCCACGCGTCCCGGTCGCCAACACCGTGGTCATCCAGTACTCAACTTCCGGCCTCGGCCACATCGATCGAAAATCCCCGCGTTCCTCTCCCGCAGGGACCCCTGGCTAGCGGCGACGTACGATCCCTTGGCTCGAATCGAGGGAGGGCCGCCTCCGGCGCTCGTTCGCCACCGGTACGGCCCGATACCGCAACTGTGACCCCACTGGCTGCCGTCACCGAGTCGATCGACGCCGGACCGGCCGATGGCGGCGACACCCGGGAGAGACTGCTCGTCTTCATCGTTGCTACAACGCCGAGCGGACGATCGAATCCGTTTTGCACCGGATTCCCGGCGTGCTCGAGGATGAGTACGAGGTCGAGGTGCTCGTAATTGACGACGCCTCCTCGGATTCGACCTTCGAGCGCGGTCACGCCGTTCGCGACGCGGCGATCGTCCCGTTTCCGCTCCACGTCCTCTTCAATCCCGTCAAGCAGGGATACGGAGGCAACCAGAAGATCGGCTTCCGCTTCGCGATCCGCGAGGGCTTCGACTACGTCGCGCTCGTCCACGGCGACGGGCAGTATGCCCCGGAGTGCTGCCGAAGCTTGTCAAACCGCTCTCCGAGGGCGTCGCCGACGCCGTGTTCGGATCACGGATGATCGAGGCGGGCGCGGCCCGAAAGGGAGGGATGCCCGCCTACAAGTACATCGGCAACCGAATCCTCAGCTGGTGGGAGAACCGGCTGCTACGGGCGAAGCTGTGCGAATTCCATTCCGGCTATCGCGTTACTCGACCGAGGCGCTGCGCGCCATCCCCTTCGATCTGAATTCGAACGAGTTCCATTTCGACACCGAGATCATCATCCAGCTCCTTATCGCCGGGCAGCGGATCGTCGAGGTCCCAATCCCGACCTATTACGGCGACGAGATCTGCCCCGTCAACGGGATTAGATACGGATGGGACGTCGCCACATCGACCGCCAAGGCGCGCGTGCAAGAGCTGAGCCTCCTGTACGACCGTAAGTTCGACGTCAAACCGGTCGAGCAACACGGAAACGCCCGCTACACCTCGAAACTCGAGCACGAGAGCCCTCAGTCGGTCACGCTCGAGCTCATCGAGCCCGGGTCGCGGGTGCTCGATCTTGGCTGTGCCGGGGGCGCCCTCGGCGCTGAATTGCGCCGCCGGAAGGACTGCTACGTCGTAGGGGTCGATCTCTTCCCGCTTGCGCAGGGCGTTGAGCTAGATGAGTTCCACCGGCACGATCTGAACCAGATGTCGTTCCCCGTCGCGCCGGAGTCGTTCGACTACGTTCTCATGCTCGACGTGATCGAGCACCTTCTCGATCCCGAAGCGTTCATGGACGAACTGCATAGCGCGTGCGAGATGAATCCCTCGCTGCGACTAATCATGAGCACCGCGAACATCGGGTTCGCGTTGACGCGGCTCCTGCTCCTGGTAGGCCAGTTCAACTACGGCAAGCGCGGTATCCTCGATCTCACGCATACACGGCTCTTCACATTCGCGTCGTTCCGTCGGCTCCTGCATGGCGCCGGCTTCGAGATCCTCGAGGATGGCGGGATCCCGGCGCCGTTTCCGCTCGCGCTCGGCGCTGGTCCGGCCAGCCGCAGCGTGTTGTCGGTGAATCAGGCCCTCATCAAGCTCCGCCCCCAGCTCTTCGCGTACCAGTCGTTCGTGGTCGCCCGGCCGCTGCCCACGCTCGATTACCTCCTCGGCCGCGCGCACGAGGCATCGGCCGTGCGCGCAGCAGCACGCCAGATTGGTTCCTAACCCGGGCGCAGCTCTCGTGACTAACCCGGGGGCAGCTCTCGTGACGTTGCGCTTCGGTCTTCACCCGCCCAGCTGCGCGCGGCGTCGCCGACGGTGAGACCGAGCGGCGCACGCGTTCTCTCTGACGACGTTCATGGACGGCCTGACTACTCACACGCCCATGACGCACCTGTTGCGTGAACGCGGCGTATTCGACCGCTACCCTTTCGTGCTCATCAATGTGGGCTGGGCCGGCGGGATCGATGACGCGTGGCGTGCGTTCGGCCCCTCCCTGGTGGCGCACACCTACGATCCTGACGGCGCCGCCTGCGAGGACGCTCAGGCCCGTGAGCCGTTCAGCAACGTTCGGTACCACGCTCGCCACGTGGGTCTGCCGGAAACCCATCCGTTCGTGCAGCGCCGCCGAGACGAGGCGACACGCTGGCCGAACACCAATATCTGGGACCGTATCAGCGCAGGTTACTTGGCTCAGCACGCCCGCAACGAGCCACCAGCGGCCCTCCCAAGCATGGCCGACCCGAGCACTGTCATCGGAGTGGAGGAGATCGTCCGCGCCGAAACTCTCCCTACGGTCGACTTCCTGAAGATCGACGTCCACGACCCCGACCGGGAGGTACTCGCGTCGGCCCGCGAGGTGCTCTGTGCGAGCCGTGTCCTCGGTGTCGGGATGGAGGTGAACTGGTTTGGTTCAGCCAATCCTACCGAGCACACCTTCCACAACACCGACCGCTTCCTACGGGAGGAGGGGTTCACACTGTTCGGCCTGACAGTTCGCAGATACTCGCGCACCGACCTGCCGGCGCCGTTCGAAAATGAAGCCTTCGCCCGTACCCTCTTCGGGCAGCCCTATCAGGGGGACGGGATCTACCTGCGGGACCTCGCCGCCGATCATCTCGCCGACATCGCTGCCGACTACCCACCGGACAAACTGATCAAGCTGGCATGCATCTACGAGCTGGCCGGCCTGCCGGATTGCGCGTCGGAGGTACTGAACCGCTTCGCGCGGCGCCTGAGGGGGTTCGGTGACCGCGCGTCTCTCCTCGACGCTCTGACGCCCCCCCTGCTGGGCGAGCAGCTCTCCTACCGGCAGTACATCGCCCGGTTCAAGCGCGAGCCCGAGCTCTTCCTCCCCAGCGCGGCGGCCCCGTCGAGCCCTCCCTCGTCGGCGGAACCCGGCCTTCCGGCGCCGAAGGGTGCGGCCTCCCGAAGCCTCCTCGATCGCATCAAAGGGCGGATCCCCTGGCAGTACTCGACCCGCAGCTCGCTCCGACGCCAACCTGTGACTCGCGGGCGCTCACGGGTCGGCTGTGCTCCGATTTCCTCGAGCGGGCACCCGACGGATTGGTCCACTCGGTCGCCGCCGAACTCGCTCGTGGCCGGCCGATCGCGCTCGACCCGGGCTGGCACCAGCATGTGCCCGGCGACGACGAAGGGCAGTTGACGCTGCTCAGACGGGATATCTGGGCCCACTATCGCCGTCACGGAATCGACAGACCGATCATCTTCCGCTGGTATGAGCGGCTCCGCGTCCGCCTCTACCTCGGCAACGATCTCAGTCTCTGCCTCTACGTCCTGGGCGCGTTCGAGCCAAACGAATTCGTGTTCCTCAGAAGTGTGCTCGAGCCCGGCATGGTCGTCCTCGACGGCGGAGCCAACGAGGGCCTGTTTAGTCTCTATGCGGCGCGGCGAGGGATGCCGAGGCGCGGTGCTGGCGGTGGAGCCGAGCACACGGGAATTCGAACGGCTCGAGGCGAACATCGCGCTCAATCGCCTCGACAACGTGAAGACGTTCAAGGTGGCTCTCGGAAGCCGGGTCGGTGAAGCGCTCCTCTCGGTCGCCAAGGCGCGTCACTCGGGAATGAACGCGATCGAGGCGGGGGACGCGGGCGAAAACACGGCTCCCTGGACCTCATCGAGGGAAACAGTGTCCCTCGAGACGATCGACGACCTCGTCGCCCGATCCGGGCTCGAGCGACTGGACGTCGTAAAGCTCGACATCGAGGGCTCGGAGCTCGAGGCGCTGGACGGCGCGACGACGGCGATTTCGCGCTTCCGCCCGACGATCCTGGTCGAAGCCGAGGAGGACCGTCTGGCCAGCCAGGGCCGAACCAAGGACGAACTGGTGCGGACTGTGCACGAACTCGGCTACGAGCTCTGGGTCTTCGACACCGGCACGGGACAGCTGCGCCCGGCGGAGCTACCCGCCGAGCCGGCGGGAAACGCAATCGCCGCGCCCCGAGGGTGGAGGCCGCCGGCTCTTGGCTAGCCAGCGGATGGACTCGGACAGTAGATGATCTATCATGGCCGCCCGTGCCGCCGGAGCGCTTCGAGCTGCTGCACGGGGTCGTCGGTTTCTCCGGCGCTCGACTTCCCGCTCGAGAGCTGGCAACAGCTCTATGAGTTGACAGTGGCATTCAAGCCCGACCTCGTCCTGGAGCTCGGCCGGGGCTACGGCAATTCGACATGGCATCTTCACCCAAGCAGCCCACGCGATCCGATGTCGCGTCGTCAGCATCGGCTTTGATTCGGACCACGCATGGGAGGGCTCAGCGGCTGCTGCCGGTCGCGGGCAGGATTGGTTTGCGCCGCTCGTCGTTCTCCAGGAGGACCTCACGAAGACCGACTTTCGTGCGCTTGTCAATGGAAGCCGTCGCGTCGTGGTCTTCTGGGACGCCCATGGGACCGATGTGACGGATGCCGTGCTGAACCGGCTCGTGCCGGTGCTCCCGTCGGCGAACCGGATCGTTGTGAACGACATCTGGTCGACGCCCTCGGGGTATGGCCTGTGCGCAAGTGCCAGGCGCGACCCCTGTGGTCCCTGTTCGACGAGGTCCCCCCGCTCTGGGAGTACCCGTCGGAGCGACGGGTAGACTACGATTCTGCAGACCGATGGATTACTTTGAGAGCGCCGGTTGAGCGGGGTCGTTCGGGAGACCACTGGCGCTCGAGGATCGCTAGGCTGTTCTCCCCCCGCGGCTCCGAGAGCCCTTGATTATGAGCGGCCGTGACGCCTCGTAGCGCAGCCTCAAAGTCGATCGCCGACGTTCGCAGGTATTGGGACGATCGTCCCTGTAACATCCGGCACTCGCCGAAGCAGGTTGGCTCGCGCGAGTACTTCGACGAGGTCGAGGCCCGGAAGTACTTTGTCGAGCCACATATTCCCGTGTTCGCAGAGTTCGAGCGGTGGAAGGGAAAGCGGGTCCTCGAGGTGGGTGCGGGATCGGCACCGACTCGATCAACTTTGCCCGGGCCGGCGCCGAGCTGACTGCCGTTGACCTCTCAGGCGAGTCGCTTCGGATCGCCCAGCAGCGTGCGAGCGTTATGGGCGTCGAGGACCGGATCGAGTTCGTGCAGGCGAATGCCGAGGAACTGACTTCGGCCGTTTCAGGAACCCAGTACGACCTGATCTATTCGTTCGGCGTGATCCACCACACTCCCCGGCCGGAACGCGCGCTGGCAGAGATGCGGACGCTCGCCGCGCCAGGCGGGACCCTGAAGGTGATGGTCTACCATCGCCACTCGTGGAAGGTCCTGTGGATCTTGGTGGCGGAGGGACGCGGAAGGTTCTGGAACGCGGACGCGCTCATCGCGGAGTACTCCGAAGCACAGACCGGATGCCCGGTCACCTACTCCTACAGCCGGCGCGAAGGTCGAGAGCTCGTCGAGCGCAGCGGGTTCCGGGTCGAGGAGCTCTCGGTCGATCACGTCTTCCCGTACCGGGTTCGCGACTACGTCCAGTACCGCTACGTGAAAGAGCCGTACTTTCGCTGGATGCCCGAACCTCTGTTCCGCGCCTTTGAGCGTCAATTTGGTTGGCACTTGCTGGTCACGGCGCAGGCCGTATAGCGTAGCCGTATGAGGATCGCCGTCGTCGGACTTGGAAAGCTCGGAGCGCCACTCGCCGCCGTGCTCGCGAGCAAAGGTAACGAGGTGCTTGGTGTCGATGTCAACCCCGAGGTCGTCCGGCTGCTGAACGAAGGACGAGCACCGGTCGATGAACCTGGTCTCCAGGACCTGGTCTCGACCTCACGGACGAGCGGCTCAGGGCCACTACAGATTTTGCCGCCGCCGCGGATAGCGAGGTGATCATGTTCCTCGTCCCAACCCCATCGGATGAGCGAGGCGCGTTCACCAACGCTCACATCCTGGCTGCGTTCGAGGAGCTTGGACCGGAACTGCGAGGACGCGACGAGTATCAAGTCGTCGTGATCGGTAGCACGGTGATGCCGGGTCATGCGACTCGGAAATCGGGCCGGTGCTCGAGCGACTGTCAGGGCGTCAGGTAGGTGAGTCGCTCGGCCTTTGCTACAGCCCCGAGTTCATCGCCCTCGGAAACGTGATCCGCGACATGCTCGCGCCGGACATGGTCCTGATCGGAGAATCCGACTCCCGGGCGGGTAAGGTACTCGAGCGGCTTTATTCGGGCGTGTGCGAGAACGATCCGCCGTTCCGTCACATGGCGCTGGTCAATGCCGAGTTGACCAAGATCGCCGTGAACACTTACGTCACGATGAAGATCTCCTACGCGAACGCGCTCGCCGACATGTGCGAGCGCCTACCCCGAGCCGATGTGGACAGCGTCACCGATGCGCTCGGGCTCGATACGCGGATCGGCGGGAAGTACCTCCGGGGGGCGCTCGCATACGGCGGTCCGTGCTTCCCGCGTGACAACAAGGCGTTTGCCGTGCTTGCACGCGACATCGGGGCCGACCCTGCCCTCGCGGAAGCTACCGACGCGATCAACGTCGCCCAGGCCGAGCGGCTCGCTCGGATCGTCGGGTCGCGCCTACGAGGCCGGAATGCAGTCGGAGTGCTCGGGCTCTCCTACAAGCCGGATACCGGCGTGATCGACGAGAGCCCCGGAGTCGCTCTGGCGGCCCTTCTAGCGCGAGACGGCTACGACGTGAGCGTTTACGACCCGGTCGCGGTCGACTCCGCTCTACGCGCCCTACCGGAGGACATTCATGGTTGCGCATCGGCCGCCGAGCTGCTCGAGCGATCCGACGTCGTCGTGATCACGACGCCGTGGCCCGAGTTCGCCGACCTCCCGCTCGGGTCGCTCGACACCCGGCCGGAGCGTCGCGTCGTGATTGACTGCTGGGGAATCCTCTCCGAGGACCGGTACGGAGAGGCAATCGAAATCGTCCGACTCGGTCGAACGCTCGAGGATCAAGTTCAGACCAAGATGGGTGCCTAAGGGTGATGAAAATGGACCGAAGCATTTCGCCCAAAGATTCCATTCTGGTCGCCGGCGCTGGCGGATTCATCGGCGGCTGGCTGGTGCGGCACCTCCGCGAGAGTGGCTTCACGACGGTTCGCGCCGTTGACATCAAGCCCTTCGAGAGTGGTATCAGCGTTTCGAAGATGTCGAGAACCGCGTTGATGACCTCCGCTCGCTGGAAGCGTGTAAGCGAGCAGTCGACGGCGTCGCACACGTGTACAACCTCGCGTGCGACATGGGCGGCATGGGCTTCATCGAAGCGAACAGGGCTGCGTGCATGATCTCGGTGCTGATCAACACCCACCTCCTGCTGGCCGGCAAGGAAGCCGGCGTCAAGCGGCACTTCCTCTCCTCCTCGGCCTGCGTCTACAACATCCATATCAGCAGGACGCTGACGTGACACGCCTGCGCGAGGAGGACGCCTACCCGGCGATGCCAGAGGACGGCTACGGGTGGGAGAAGCTCTTCTCCGAGCGCATGTGCCGTAACTTCCGGGACGACTACGGCATCGAGACGCGTGTCGCGCGCTACCACAACGTCTACGGCCCGTACGGGACCTACGACGGCGGTCGCGAGAAGGCACCCGCCGCAATCTGCCGCAAGGTCGCGGCGGCGAAGCTGTCGGGACGGCACGAGATCGAGATCTGGGGCGACGGCGAGCAGACCCGCAGTTTCATGTACATCGACGATTGCCTGATCGGCACGACGGAAGGTCATGGAGAGCGACATCCTCGATCCGATCAACCTCGGCTCGGCGGAACTCGTGACCATCAACCAGCTCGTCGACATCGTCGAGGAGATCGCCGGAGTTCGGCTGAAGCGCAGCTACAACCTCGACGCACCGAAGGGCGTCCGCGGGCGCAACTCGGATAACACGCGAATCCGTGAGCGCCTAGACTGGGAGCCGAACATGCCGCTCGCGGACGGGATGGAAAAGACGTACGCTTGGATCTACGACCACCTGGCGGCATCTTCTGGCGTCCCGGAACATATCGCCATTCGGTCAGGCTGATCGCGTCGAGGCGTGATCTCCGCGTGACCTCACGCCCATGATCTCAGTCATCCTCTACGGTCGCAACGACGCACATGGGTACAACCTCCATCGGCGCGCTGCGCTCAGCCTGAACTGCATCGCGGAGGTCCTGACGGATCCCGACGACGAGCTGATCTTCGTCGACTACAACACTCCCGACGAATTACCGACCTTCATCGAGGCGATCTCGGACACCCTGAGCGAGCGGTGCGTCGACCTTCTCCGAGTTCTGCGTGTACCCGCTGCAATTCACGACGAGCGATTCGCCGAGCGCACGCATCTGCCTGCGGTCGAACCGGTCGCGCGGAACGTCGCTGCGAGGCGTGCCAACCCATCGAATCGATGGCTTCTCTCCACGAATACCGACATGATCCTCGTCCCGCCCCGAGGTCAGAGCATGAGCCAGGTCTGCCGCGATCTCGCGGACGGCTTCTACGCGCTGCCGCGATTCGAACTTCCGGAGTGGCTTTGGGAAGGACTTCCGAGGAGCGATCCGCAGCGCGCGATGGCGGAAATCAGCCGGCTCGGTCCTGGGATCGGGCTCGACGAACACGCCGTCGGACATAAGTGGATCCGCTTCGATGCACCGGGCGATTTTCAGCTGATCCTCAGCGAGGACTTCGTGGCCATCGATGGGTTCGACGAGGAGATGCTCCTCGGCTGGCACGTGGACTCGAACATGAGTCGCCGCCTGCTCCTTAGACGCGGATCGATCGAGAGTCTCGAAGAACAAGTCTCGGGCTACCACTGCAACCACAATCGGACCCGAACTGTCTACCACGGGCCGGGTGTCACAAACGACCTGAAGAGATTCTTCTACTCGGTGGACGAGGCTGCTCTGCCCTTACAACGATTGCACGTGGGGGCTGCCGGACGCGACGGTCGAAGAGGTGCCGTTGCGACACGGCGTCGGCACGCGTTATGCCGCAGTTCTGAGTGATGTGATTCCGAGCGGACCCCGGAGAGCGTTCGTCGCTCACACGCTGAGCTACGACTCTGGTCACGTGCTCTCCTACGTGATCGACATGCTCGTCGTGTCACCCCTCGGCGCGAGAATCGGGTACATAGGCGCAAACCCGGTCCTGCAGCGGATGCTCAGCACAGTGATCGAGCGCCTCGGCTTCGAGCACGCACTTGCAGCGACAGGGTTCGATGATATGACCGCCGTCGAACAGCTTGCGGAGGAGGCCGACGTGTTCATCGTCGATCTGGGCCTCGACGTTTCACATCCCGGACTAACCGAAATATCGGCTGACGCTCTCCTCGAGAGCGAGGTTTACAAGCTACCGTCCGATCTCATTTACGCGCTGCAGGCCCTTCAGCACCTGATCGAGGTCGAGAGAGCGCGGTCCGAGCAGGTGAAGCATCCGCGCCCGATGATGCTAGTGAACAGCTCGGCAGCGTTCTCCGATTGGTACGTGCTCGCGCAATTCGACTGCAGCCACACCACCCTTCACTCGCGCGTCCGGCGTGCGACGGTGAAGCCGGCTCACGCGGTTGACACGCATGACGTCAATCGCCGACTTGCGAGGGCCTACCGGTTGCGGCGCTGGTCCAGGCGTCACGAGGCGCGCACAGGACGTGTCGCGGTCCGTCCGGGCGAGAGCGTTGATATCGGCGAACTTGAGGATTACGGCGGATTCGGCAGGGGATGGGCGCCCCCTGATGAAGATGGTATCTGGACGGTCGGCTCGCGGGCGGAGTCGAGGATCAGCCTCGGTGAGATCGGTGACGGCGAATATGTACTAAGCCTGATGGTCGTAAATATCTGCGTCGCAAAAGATGAACTGCTTCGGGTTGTGGTACTCGCGAACGGCGATGAAGTGGCAACGTCGAGAACTGGTCCACACGGATGCGCCATTCGATTGGCGCATCGAGCTACCCGCGCATATATGGGCAGATCGCGAGGTCGAGCTCGCGCTTCTCGTCGACGAGCCGCGCTCGCCGATCGCCCTCGGATGGTCGACCGACGATCGCCCTCTCGGCATCTATATCCGGAGCTTGGCAGTCGAACCGGTCGACCGGTGCGTTGAGGTTGGAGACGAGGTCGTCTTTTGCCAAGGATCGGGAGCAGATCGCCTCCTTGGGAGAGGTTGGTCGACGCCCGACGCGGCGGGTGTATGGACCGCCGCGGAGGAGGCGCGCTTCGCTTTGCGGCTGGCCGACGGTGTGCCCGCGGACGTGGAGATCGTCCTAGACATAGTCCCGTTCGTTACCGCTGACCACTCCGCGCTCGACGTTCGAGGTATGGGCGGGTGGGCAGCGCGTCGCTGTGCAAACGCTGCGTTACGGTAAGGCACTAAAACCTGTACTTGTTCATTTGTCTAACGGCGTCATCGATACCGAAAGACGAGCTCAGCTCGACATCCGCCTGCGCCGCCCCGCGCGTCCGGCGGACCTGGGGGTAAGCAGCGATCCTCGGCTCCTAGGGGTGCAGCTGCGGTCGCTCACAGTCCGGGAGCCTGCCACCGAAGTCAGCGCAGTTGCGCCAAGTCTTCGGACGCTGCGGGGCCTGCTAACGAGATCGCGTCGAAGCTGAAGAGCCGCGGACCGTCCCCGGTTCGGACGGCACCTCTGGTCCTTCACTCAGCCGGCCGCTGTAACCTGCTCTCCGTCAAGGCTCGGAGATCAGCGTCGACCATCCGGCGGACCAGCTGCTCGAATGTCATTGTCGGCCGCCAGCCCAGGCTCGAGCGGGCACGGCTCGGATCCCCCACCGGCGCGGTGGGCTCGGAGCGCGCGGACAAGACCTGGGTCGACCCTTATGTGGTCCGCGGCGTTCAGGCCCACGTGGGCGAACGCCACCTCGGCGAACTCCTCGACCGTGTGGCCGGTCCCGCTGGCGAGGATGTAGTCGTCGGGCTCGGTCCTGCTGGAGCATCAGCCACGCCCCGAGCATGACGTCGCCGGCGAATGACCAGTCGCGCACCGCGCCCAAGTCGCCGAGGACCACGCTCGTCGCCGAGGCCGAGCTTGATCGCCGCCGCGGCCGCGGGTGATCTTGCGGGTGACGAACGACTCCGGTCGGCGCTCGGACTCGTGGTTGTAGAGGATCCCGGAGCAGGCGAACACGCCATCGTGGGCGCGCAGCTGCCCGACGAGCTGGTGCGCGGCGAGCTTGGCGGTCGCGTACGGGCGTCTCCGGGCCGGCACGGGGTGTCCTCGCGCTGCGGGCTCTCGGGGGCGGCGCCGAACATCGCGCCCGAGCCGGCGACGAACACGCGCGTGCGCTCGCTCGTGGTCGCGCACCGCCTCGAGCAGCGTCGGCGGTCGCGCCGGCGATCGCGGCGAGCGTCTCGGCCGGGTCGCCGCCAGGAGTCGGGCACGAACGACGGCGCCGCGAGGTGGTAGAGCTCGTCGGGGCGCACGCGCGCCACCGCTGCGCTGCAGGCTGGGCGGGTCGAGCAGGTCGCCGTCGGACCAGCTCGATCCGCCCCCGGAGGTGCTCGGATGCGCCGAGCGGCTCGCGTCGGCGGACCGCGGATCATCCCGGTCACCTCGTAGCCCTGCTCGAGCAGCAGCTCGGCCAGGAACGAGCCGTCCTGACCGGTGATGCCGGTCACCAGCGCCCGCCGAGGCTCGCGGCCGGCGGCCACGCCTACGGCTGATCGGCGACGGGCTTGGCTTCGATCGCGCCCTGGCCGAGCTGCGCCCGCGCTGGCCTGGCCGCCTCCGCTGAGCAGCTCGTAGTCGGCGTCGACCATCAGCCGGATCAGCTCCTCGAAGCTGGTCCGGGGCTCCCAGCCGAGCTCGCGCTCTGGCCTTGGAGGCATCGCCGATCAGGTGGTCGACCTCGGCCGGGCGCTTCAGCGACTCGTCGATCACGACGTGGTCATCGACGTCCACGCCCGGCCTGGTCGAAGGCGATCTCGAGGCAGTCGCGCACCGAGTGGGCGACGCCGGTGGCGACCACGTAGTCCCCCGGCGCGTCCTGCTGGAGCATCAGCCACATCGCCTCGACGTAGTCCTTCGCGTACCCCCAGTCCCGCTCGGCGTCGAGGTTGCCGAGGTGCAGCTTGTCAACCAGTCCGAGCCTGATCGCTGCCGCGTGCCAGGTGATCTTGCGGGTGACGAACTCGAGCCCGCGGCGCGGGCTCTCGTGGTTGAAGAGGATCCCGCTGCTCGCGTGCAGGTCGTACGACTCTCGGTAGTTGACCGTGATGAAGTGGCCGTAGACCTTGGCCACGCCGTACGGCGAGCGCGGATAGAACGGCGTCAGCTCGTTCTGCGGGACCTGGCGGACCTTGCCGAACATCTCGCTCGAGGAGGCCTGATAGAAGCGCGCCTCGGGGCAGACCTCGCGCATCGCCTCGAGCATCCGCGTCACCCCGACACCGGTGAACTCAGCGGTCAGCGTCGGCTGGATCCACGAGACCGCGACGAACGACATCGCCGCCAGGTTGTAGATCTCGGCCGGCTTGCGCCGCACGCAGCGCGTCGACCAGCGAGCGCTGATCGAGCAGGTCGGCCTGGTGCAGCGTGACCCGGTCGCGCAGGTGCTCGATCCGCTCGAACCGCTCGGTCGAGGAGCGGCGGACCATGCCGTGGACCTCGTAGCCCTTCTCGAGCAGGAGCTCGGCGAGGTACGAGCCGTCCTGGCCGGTGATCCCGGTGATGAGCGCAGACGGGCGGTTCGACATGCTCGAGGAGACTATCGAGCCGGCCGAATGCACCGACGCCAGGCCGGGGGGCGGTTCACGCTTCGGCCGAGCCGCATATCATCGCCAGATGCTCAATGGAAAGCACATCACGGTTGTCCTGCCGGCGTATAACGCGGAGTCCACGCTGAGCCGCACGGTCGAGGAACTTGATCGGGCGGTCGTCGATGACCTTGTGCTAGTCGACGATGCGAGCACGGACGCCACGACCACCGTGGCAGAAGCTCTCGAATTGACGCTGGTCAAGCACCCGAAGAATCGCGGATACGGTGGCAACCAGAAGACTTGTTACCGGACGGCGCTCGAGCTCGGAGCCGACATCGTCGTGATGGTGCATCCCGACTACCAGTACTCGCCGTTGCTTGTGCCCTCGATGGCGGCGATGATCGGCTACGGCGAATACGACTTCGTGCTGGGCTCTCGGGTTCTGGCCCAGAGCGCGGTCGCGCAGGGGATGCCGAGATACAAGTACGTAGCGAACCGCGCGCTGACAGCCATCGAGAACCTGTTGATGCGCCAGAAATTCTCCGAATACCACACCGGCCTTCGCGCCTATAGCCGTGAGCTCCTGACCGCGCTCCCGCTCGACCGCAATTCCGATGATTTCGTGTTCGACAACCAGATCATCGCGCAATCCCTGGCAGCGGGCGCGCGAATCGGCGAGCTCTCGTGCCCGACTCGATATCACACCGAGGCCTCATCGATCGGGTTCGCGCGCAGCGTCCGCTATGGCACCGGCGTGCTACGCACCGCCGTCGAGTACCGGCTTCACCTGGACGGAGTGCGGCGCTTCCCCTATCTCGACGTCGCTCCCCTCGCACGCGATACGCCAAGGCCGTCCCCGTCCGGCGCCGGCCTGCCGTGAGTTCGGGAGGCGCCCCGCGCTGCGCGTGGTGCGGAGCTGTCGCACGGCTCTCCGCCGGCAGACTCGCGGAATGCGACGCGTGCGGGGCGGCCACAACCTGGCCGTCGCCGGACGACGAGGAGCTCCAGGCCGCTTACGCCGGCTTCTACCGGCCCGCATCCGGACGCTTCTCTGGCGGCGGCGACATGATCCTCCGCCACACCCGAGGGGTCCTCTCCGGCCGACTCGACCGGCTCACGCCGCCCGGGCCAATCCTCGATGTCGGCTCCGGCGACGGTGCCCTGCTCGATGCGCTCATCGCCCGCGGACGGGCCGCAGTCGGCCTCGAGCACGGCGAGCAGGCGGCCCGGAGCCGCCTGGACGTCCGGGCGATCGAGATCGTCGACTTCGACGATCGACTGGGAGGGTGGGGGGCCGTCGTCTTCTGGCACGCGCTCGAGCATCTGCGTGACCCGCGCAGCGCCATTCGTCAGGCATCCAGGCTGCTTGCGCCGTCGGGGCTGCTGGTCATCGCCGCACCCAATCGAGACAGCTGGCAAGCGAGGGCCCTCAAGGACCGGTGGTTCGCACTCGACTTGCCCCGCCACCTCGTGCACCTACCGGCACGGACGCTCGTCGAGGGCGTGCGCGATTGCGGCCTGACGGTCGAGCGGATCAGCTACTGGCGTGGAGGCCAGGTTATTTTCGGCTGGCTCGACGGGCTCGTCTCGACGCTGCCGAGCCACCCGAGCCTGTACGAAGCGATTCGTCAAACCGAAGCTCGCGCGGAAACGATGAGCTCAAGGCGCCGCATGACCGCCCTTATTGCCGGAACCGTGCTTGCGCCTGCGGCCGGCGCTCTTGCCGCCGCGGAGATAGCCGCTCGCTCCGGCGGAACTGTCTACATCGAAGCGCGCAAGCCGACTGGCGCAGGGTCGGCCGTCTAACTCAGCTTAATCTAATCTAATCTAGTCCGCGGCGAACCGCCGCCGCTACGGATGGTAAGGAAGGATCCTCGCCGCGACGTCGTAGGAATATACGTACATCGTAAGCTCGGCGATGTGGTAGGTGGCGACTGGCTTGCCGAATACCATTGGCTCCGCTTGCAGGAACGGTAGTGTAGGGTCGACGAGGACGAAGGTCCTGACGTTCGGCTGAGGAGCATACCAGCTGCTGATGGTGTGCACAAAAAACGCACAGACCTGGTGGCCCACATAGCAACTCTGAACGGGAAACACCCGGATCCGGAAGTGACTCACCCACGTCATCGGGGACGCGTCCCAATACCCCGCATAGCCGATGCGAAGTTCTCGCGAGCGGCGAGCCGCTCGACTTGTGAAATGGCAGAGTCCGAGGGTAATCCGACGGTCAAGTTGATAACGGTTCCTCGACCCATAGCAATTGTGCCGGACAACGCAACTAGGATCGTTCCCCCGACCGCAAGCGCCTCGGTGAGCAACCGGCCGGACGCCGCGACCGGGATGACGACTGCGACGGCGTAGATCACCCCTATGAGATACCGGTTGGACGTGACGTCGACCGGGGCGTTGCCCACGATAAAGGCCATGCTGAGGAGTACCGCAGAAGACGACCAGAAGACAAGCAACGCTCGGCGTGGAGTCGCCCAGCTCGTCGGCTCAGTCCACGCTCCTTCTCGGAGCTCGTGCCGGCCGATACGGGGTATCAGGAGGACGGCTCCGACGCTCAAGGCGGCACACACCAGGGCCAGCGCTGAGGTCAAAGTCGCGTTCATACCAAAGAAGTTGCCGTTTCCGAGTATTGCGATCGACTGCCACCACAGCGCGAAGTTGTGTGTCATCTGGGCGCCGGTAGCAAGGCCGGTCAGGCCCACTCCACTCTCTCTTTCGACATGGAGGGCCGACATGACGACGTTGATCCCGAGCCATCCGGCGGCGGTGAAGATCAGGGTCCCCAATGCGAGCACTCCAGGCCGATAGTTTCGACGCCGTATCGCCGGTAGGCAACCGACGACCAACCCCAGTAGGAACGGCACCAGGCCTCCGATCATCGCCAGCGGGTCCGATGCTGCAACTCCCATGAGTACCCCTACGGCGAGCGCGAGGACGAGCCCGAGTCCTCGACGGGCGTCGAAGGTTCCGAGCGAGATCTCGACGAGCCACCAGCCGAGCACCGCGATGCAGAACCACGTCTGCCCGTGGGTGACCGGCGACATCAACCAGAACAGCGCCCACGGCGATGCACATATCAACAGCACCCCCGTGAGGGACGCCGCAGCACGTCCGGCGATGCGCCAGACAGCGGCGGTGGTGAACAGCGCACTCGCAAGCGTCATCGCATAGGGAAAGGCCTCCCAGAGCTGACGGTGAAACGAGAGCGCTTTCGTGGCTAGCTCAAAAAGTAACGTCCAGTACCAGCCGTGCGCCGCCACGATGGTGTGCGCGCTGGCCGGAGCAGCTCCGAACAACTGGCCGATGACGGGGCCTGACGCGTTGTCGGCATTGAGGTACGCCGCCGCTATGACATGCCTGAACTGCACTGCCAGGGCGATCAAGTAGCCCAGCGCGAGCGGGAGCGGGCCGAATCGCCACCACCGCCTGGCAGTGCCTGTAAGGGGAGACGCAGCCAAGCGCTTCCAGCGGGCCTGTCCATCAATCCGGAATGTCGTCATCTCAGCAATGCCCTACAGCGTCAACAAACGGCCCGAACGATCAAGACGCGCGGCATGGCGCGCGAAAGCTTAGCGGCGACGCCGGGTGCTTGATGCGACCGCGCCTCAGCTCAGCCCTAGAGCGCCCAAGTAGGCGTCCGCAACTCTAGTGAAGCTACAGCCGCGCGCGTGTTCGCGCGCCCCTCGGCTCAGCGCAGCCCGCTCACGGGGGTCGGCGAGCAGCCTGGCCATACGATCCTTGAGCTCGTGCGGCGCGACGTTGAGCGGTACCGTCTCGGCCGCATCGCGCGGCAACTCGCTCGCCCAGCCAAGATCGGTGACGATCGTGGGAACGCCGCTGGCGACACAATCAGCGACGGCTGCCGTCCCTTCGCCGCCAAAGACAGGCTGCAGTTGTACAGCCAGGTCGGCGGTGCGCAACAGCTCGCATGTATCCATCCGCCCTTATGTCGTCAGCAAGCTTGATGTTCGTCCCCGGGGCGCGCTCGACCACGTAGCGGCCCCAGTGCCCGGATTCGGCAGCGGCGCCGGCAGGCCCGGCGATCACGAGCCGCGCGGTCGGCATATTGAAGGTGAGCAGCGCAAAGGCGTCTATCAGGGTGGCCACGGGGCTCGCGTCGTCCTTATGGGTGAAGCTGACGATCAGCGGATCCGTGGCTGCATTCTGCTGCCGCATCCGGGCCGGGGTAGGCATCCCGAACGGCAGCATCGAGACCGGCACGTGTTGACAGTTCGCCCCACGGTCGAGCTCGAGCACCTCGCTCGCAAACCTCGAGTGAACGAAGCACTGCTCGGCACAGCCCTGCACCTCTGCCGTCATGTAGATGCCGAGCGCCGTCTCCTTTTCGAACGGTAGCGATCCGTTCTGAGTGACGCCCACTGGCACGCGTTGACCATACATCGCCCGGATGCGCTCGGCAAGCTCATCGTCGGGGTTATCGGAACGCTCAATACCCGCGTACCAGCGATAGAAGTCGGTCAACCGAACATCGTAGAGCACGACCGGGCCCGGGCGACGGCGGAGCAGCTCGTACACATGACCGTGAAACTTGGAGTTACCCATGCAATAGACAACGCGGTCGTGCTGAAGCACATCACCCGCCCGCTCGAAGTCGCGAGCTGCCATCAGCCGGACCCCGCGCGCTGTCGGCCTCGGATACAGATCAACGTGGCGCCCTACGATCACATCAACGTCGACGCGTTGCCCCAGCGCCTCGGCCAGCTTCTGGTTGTAGTCAGCCACCGACGAATGCTCGGGCGGCCAGGGCGTCACGAGTGCGATGCGCGGCCTTCGCGACCGACGGCTGGCCGTGCGAGTAACCGCCTTTTCGTAGGCTTCGATTGAGTGCTCGGCAACACGTTTCCACGTGTACTCGGCGACACGGCGTTGCGAGCGCGCTCTCAAGCGATCCAGAACGTCAGGCGAGGTAAGAATGCCGCCGAGGCACGCTGCGATCGAGTCGGCATCGTGAGGCTCGAACGTGCCCTCGAGATCACCGAGCACTTCCGGCAGCGACGTGGTGGCGCTGGCAGCCACTGGAGCGCCGCAGGCCATGGCCTCGACTATCGGCAAGCCGAATCCCTCGTAGAAGGATGGGAACACGAACAGGGTGCAGGCGTGATACAGAGCGCCGAGGTCGGACTCACTCACGTGCCCAGTGAGGACGATCTCATCAGACCCGATCCCCGCGAGGGTGGCCTCGTCGCGGAGCGTCTCAGCTTGCCCAGGATTCAGAAAGCCCGCGATCACGAGCTGGTGCTGGGCACGCAGCGCCGCCGGTAGCCGTGCGAAGCCGGCGATCAGCTTGCCCGGGTTCTTGCGGAAGTCAGCGGAACCTACGTACAGCAGAAAGCCAGGTCGCACCGCTTTGAGGTGGCGTGAGAGGTGGACCCACGCGGCCGTCGGCGACGAGTACATCCGCGCGAAGTGCTCACTCGCGCCCGCGTGGATCACGTGGACGCGTTCGGGTGAAACGTGCAGCAATTCGATCGCGTCCGACGCAGTGTACTGCGAAATCGCAAGAATGCCATCGGCGTGGCGGATCAGGTCGAGGCGCGCGTTGTAGAACGCGCGCATGCCAGCGTCGTACAGATACTGGTCGGGGAACACCAGCGGGATGAGATCGTAGAGGGTGACAACGGTCGCGATCCGCGGGTCCCGTGCCCAGCGCGGCCACATGACATTGATCGGTGTGGTCGCTTCGAACGGCGACATGATGTGGTACACACGTGGTGACATGCTCGTACCAGCCTGCGATGCTCGGGCCCCAGTACTTGACGCGAGGAGCCCTTTGCCGAGAAATGGGGTGAGGTTTCCCGTCAGCGAAAGGCGGGGATTGAGCAAGAGCGAGTGCAGGAGCGACGGTGCGAGCGCGTATAGCGCACGCGTGTGCTCGGACACCAGTCGTCCGATTCCGCGCTCGAGTTGGCCGGGATTCTGCGCCCCATCGACGTATAGGCAAACGGAACGGCCCGGGAGCGTCACTTTGGCTACACGCTCGTACAGAGCGTCATGGCCGGTTCGGCGACGCGATCACCATCGCGACACCCCCACCGGGACCCTCGACGTGCTCGTCAGGCTCCCACACGAGCGGGTCGCGGCGCACCGCGACTCGTCTTTCGAGGACGTCCCAGCGTGCCAGCAACCGGCTGAGGGACTCAGCGTCGTAGACCCGCCCGAGCTCGGTGCCCTCGCGCTTGCCGTAAGGCACGCTGAGAATCGCCAGCCCGTCGGGCGATAGCAATCCGTGAACGCGGTCGAGCAGTTCCACATCCGCGCCGGCGCCATGCTCGCGGCTGCCGTATGCCGGCTCCCCGTACGTCCCAAGGCCGACATGCTGAATCGTCGAGATCAAGAATGCCGCCGCGAACGGAGCAGATGGAGCCTCCCAATCCTCGAGCAACGACGAATAGCTATCCAGATTGGGGTGCGAATAGCCCAGCGGACGCGGATCGACCGCGGTGACCGCAAACCCGAGTGACGCCGCCGAAAGGGCGAACGTGCTCTCCGCAGCGCCGATGTCGAGAACTCGAGCACCCTGCTCCATGCGACTCAGCGCCGCCATCGCGAACGGCACCTCGACGATCCGTTCGTTCACCCGCACCGCAGCAGCAGCCCCCGCCGACAACGCGACCTCAACCGACGGGTTGAACCACAGCCCGGCCTGAGCGTAGAAGCCCCGACGGCCCGTGGCCCAGTTGATCACCCGAGCCAGTGACTCGTCCAGGTCCTCGAGCTCAACATCGCAGGCGCGCTTAAGCCGCAGCTCGTAGTTCTCCTGGAGCGACCGCTCGCCGAACTCGGCCAGCAGATCTTGGAGCCGTCGCAACTCGACGCCGATGTACGAAGAAGACTCGGCTGCGCTTCGGGCGTAGGCGTCGAGCGAGGATTCAGTGCTCGCCTGGACGTGCTCCACGCGACGGTTGATATCGGCGACCCGTCCGTCGATCGGCGAGAGGACCGGTCGCGCCACGCGTCTCGCGACGCGCTTGAGAGTCGATACGTGGTTCGCGTTAGACACGGGCGACAGGGTAGCGAGCCGCTGTCACTCCGGTGGTGGCGACAGCAGGCGGCTCGCCTCCGCGATCACTGCTTCCACCTCCGGTGAGCCCGGCTTTGCCCCTAGTCCGCTGAGTATGCGCCCGATCTGGATCGCCATCCGCTCGGCGACCGCGTGCGATTCGCTTTGGGCAAAGTAACTGCCGGCGCCGCGTAACGCCTGCTGTTCTGCGAACCGCAACAGCCCTTGGACGTACTCATGCGCGCTGAGCTGGGCTGCTGAGCCCATCCCCGCGTCCCCCGGCGGCCATGTCTCGTACACCGGCCCGTCCCACGCTCGCCGCACGAGCGCACCTTGCCGCCGGGAGTGGACTACGGCCCCGCTCGCGGAGCGAAGCGCCTCCTCGGTGAACGTGAAGCGGCGAAGATCCGCAGCGTCCACTCGAGCGCCGACGGCATCGAACGACGGCCCGAGAATGCGGTGCGCAGCGGTCAGTCCCTCGAGGCTGTAGTGCTCGGACATCCTTGTGACGTACAGATCGGGCCGCCGCAGGTGCTGAACGTAGTAGTCGAGAAAGAACCGGTGCAGGGTCGGGCCGAGCAGCACGACGATGCCCGGGTACCTCCGGGCCATCTCGAAGGTCCATGCGTGCTGCTGAAGACCGTTACCGAGGACGTAGAACACGGCGTCGAGCGGACCGAGATCCCACAGTGCTGCGGGCTGGGCGCCGAGGTCCACAACTGGGACCGCAAGCGGGAAGCGGTCGGGCGGACCGGAACAGCATAGGCGAGGCTCGCAAAGGTGCGCCATCTGCTCGAGTACCAAGCGGCTGTACTCGACGGCCTCCGTGTCCCCGATAACCGGCGAGAACCAGGCGATCTTCAAGCGGTCAGCTCCTGCACCACGTGACCCCAATTGATCTCGAGCTCCCGCGCCCGCTCGCGCGCGGCGATGCCCATCCGCACGGCACGCTCACGGCCTCCGGCGAGCCGATCGATCGCCTCGGCGATCGCCCTTGCGTCCGGCTCCGCGACCCAGCCGGATACTCCGTCCTGCACCAGCTCGAGCTGGTCCCCCAGAGTCGGTGCACGTGATCACGGGCTTCGATGCGAGGAAGCCCTCGAGCGTCACATAGCCGTAGTCCTCGTCGTACGGGGGAAACACGACACCGAGGCAGCGCGCGAGCAGATCCAGCTTGCGTTGCTCCGGCAGCCATCCCGCAAGCAACTGGACACGGCTGCCCACGTCGTACTCCGCCGCGAGCCTCGCCAGCTGTCCGTGGTCCCCGGGGCCCGCGATCACCAGCCGCACGTTGGAGCGAACGTGGCGCATCGCCTCCACGGCGAGGTGCTGGCGCTTGATCGAAGCAACCCTGCTCGGAAAGAAAATGTAGTTCGCGGGCTGGTCAGAGTAGTAGGACTGCTCATGGCCAACCGGGGGGTACAGGACGGTCGGCTCGAGGCCGTTGAATGTACGCATCCGTCGGGCGATCACCCGGAGATCGCGTACACGCGCCGGGCCTCGGGCAGCATCCGGTTGTCGGCGTCGATAATCGCTCTGCGCACGTACCGGCCCTCGATCGTATCCGGCAGCTCCTGCTGGAACTCGCTGCGCCAGAGCTCGTACGCTGGCCGGTGCTGGTGCAAGACCCACAGGATCTTGTCGTCGTGGGGGACGTAGTAGGACGGGAATTTGAGCCCTATCACCCGGTCGACGCCGGTGATCCGGGTGAAGTGGGCGGCGATCGCATTCTCGAGCACAGTCTGTGGGGGCGCAACCCAGTACGGTAAGAGCACAAGCTCGGCTTGGTGGCCGTGTTCACGGAGCTGGTCGACGAGCCATTCCGCGAGCTGCTCGGCACCCCCGTGCACGAACGGCACCTGGGTGTTGACGACCGCGATCTTCATCGATCGGGCCGGGCGCCAACCCGCCCGGTCAGCGCCGCGACGACAGCCTCCCAGGAACCCTGCGGTGGCGGCGGCAGCAGCGTTACGGCGCGGCCGCTCGAGCGAGCGGCGCGATTGCACAGACCCTCCGAGACGGCGAACACCGCACTGGCCTCACCGCAGGCCTGGTGGTCGGCCGGGCTGAGTGAGACAAGCGCGGGGCTCCCGTCCTCGAGCCAGGGATAATGCTCGGTCAGCCACAGGACCTTGCGTCGATGACGGAAGAGGTGGCACGGAGTGCCGGTGGCGACCAGTAACTCGCCCACGTCGCTGATATTCGTCAGCCGGAGAGCGAACAGCTGCGCCCACAGGCGTCCGCCGATCGCGATCGAACGGGATCCGGAGCGACTCCACTTCGTGGCCGTGCTCGCGCAACGCGACCTCGAGTGCGCGACCGAGGTCCTCCTGGCCCGGCTTCGCGGAAGGCCGGAACTCGCTGGCGACGAGGATCATCATGCAAGTCTCAGTCCGGCTTGCGAGCGATCAGCGAGTACTCCTGAAAGCCGAACAGCAGCTCGTTGGCCGCGTCAAGACCCCGATTGAACGCCTCCACTTCCGCATCCGGACCCGCCGATGCCGGTAGCGGCCTGAGCCTGTGATCGGCCGGGACTGGGAACGCGTACTCGACGTCGGCTGAGGCAAAGCCGCACGACTGCGCCAGCCACTCCAATGCGAGCGGCGGCACCGGCGCGACGTGCGTGAAGTCGCCGTAGAAGCCAGCGTACGTGAGCAGGCACGAAGGGTTGACGGTCGCCATCACCAGCACACCACCGGGACGCAGCCTGCTGAAGGCCAATCGCACCAGCTCGACGACCTCGGCGCCCGCCAGGTGCTCGACGAGGTTCGCGGCGAAAATTCCGCCGTGCGACTCGTCCGGGCGACCGCGGAGGAAGTGCAGAACGTCGTCATGGATCGCGTCGAGCCCCAGCGCACGGCAACGGTCTACCCTCGCCGCGTCGCTGTCGACGCCGACAGCGACGACGCCCGCATCCCGTAGCAGCTCTAGGAACTCGCCCGCACCACAGCCGGCGTCGATTACGTCCGAGCACGCCGCGAACCGCGGCACGAATCTGCTTAGGTGCTCGCGGCGCTCCTGGGTGGTGCGGTGGACAGGCCCCATGCAGGACTGGTAATCAAGCTCGGTGAGACCTGAGCGCACCGGCAGGCGATGCTCGACGGCATCCAGACGCTCGTCAGCGTCGGCCTGGATGTCGATTTGGGCCCTGGCAGTTGCGCCGAGCGTCTCGATCTGGGTTTGCTGGCTGCGCATTAGTTCGATCGCGGCCCGGTTGAACTCGGTCTGGCGATGTAGGACCTGGAACATCAACCGGCGCAGCGCTTCTCGCACCGCCGTGCTGGCTCGGCCGAGGCCCTTCATCCTGCTGGTGAGGCGAAAGCCGACGAGATCGACTCGATCTTCCATCGTGCTCAGTTCAAGCCGGTTGCGTTCCGAGCGCCTCGGATCCGCCGCCACCAGGCTCCTCGCCGGATAGCGCAATGCGCGGGTGCTTTCCTGAAGTGCTTCCCGGATGCGGGCCTCGATCGCGCCATGCGCGTCGTGTCGTTCCGTCCGCGGCACCAGTCGCGGCGGAGCCGCTGCTCGTGCGACGACGTAATCGAGACTTGGCGTGGACGGACCGCATCGGTCCTTGACGATCATGTCCAGTACGACGCCGCCCGAATCCTCGAGGACCGCGACCACGTCCTCGCGCGACATCACGTGCATCTCGATCACCGGCGCAAAGGCTCCCTTACTGTTCTCACTCGTCTTTGGTTCCTTCGGCCGCTCCCCTTCGTCCACCCCCCCCTCGGGCTCAGCGGTGACCGCCACGGGCAGTTTCAGCGTGCTGGAGCCTTGATCGGCGAACCAACCAATCATCTCCTGGAGCAGGTCGACCTCGAGCTCGTACTGACCGGGCTGGACCGGTGGGAGCACGGCTAGCTCCACGTCGCACGCCGCGCCCGGATCCATGGCCGTCGTGATCACTGTCCGGGCGTCGTCGCGCACCACCAGCCTCCCATCGGGAGCACACCAGCGATCGGCAACTCGCACCCGCGCCGAACTGGGCCACTGAACGGGGCTTTCATTGCTCACCCTGACCCTCATCCGACTGGTCCGGCCCGCTACGAACGGCGGAATCGTTCCGATTAGAGTCAGGGACGCGCGCCAAGCCTCCGGCGGCAGCGGTTCGTCGAGAAGGAAGCGCTCGGGGACGTTGAAGAACGCGACGCCGCGCGGACGTAGGACGCGCATGAACTCGCGCATGTAACACCGCATAAGCCCCGGCTCCATGTGCTGGAGCACGATCAGGGAGAGGATGAAGTCGAAGCTCTCGTCGTCGAACAGCCGCAGGTGCGGAGCGGGGTTGTGGTGAAAGCGGACATGCTCACCATCCTCGCGCAATTCTCGAGCGCGGTTGATCATCGACGCCGCCAAGTCGACCCCATCGCACGAGTCGAAGCGATCGGCTAGCGCCCGGGTCAAGCGTCCGACGCCACAGCCGAAGTCGAGTGCGCGACCCTTCTGCACCGCGATTCCGCGGTCGCCGAGCACCTGGAGCACGTCAGCGACCTCCGCGCGGCCACTGGCAAAGAACTCCTCGAGGTCCTGGTCCCAACCGCGACCCCGCTTGGCCGGGTCGGAGAGAATCGCCCACAGTGGGTCCTGCTCGCCGAACGCGTTCCAGTGCTGTTGCAGACGTTGGAGCTCCATTAGCGACCACAGTATCGGGAAGCCACGTTTATGATTCGGCCGGCGCGATGAAGACTAAGTGGCTACCACGCCGCGTCCCTCGGCACAACGGCGATGGCCGGGTGCGCTCGGTGCGCCGGGTCTGAAGCCGATGGCGTTGGGCGACATCCCGCTCGATCGCGCGTGACCGAACTCGACGCCGCCCGCGAGTCGATTGAACTCGCACTCCAGCCTCCGCCACCTGTAAGCCTCGGCGTTCTGCGGGGGTTCGTGCGTCGCCTCCTGCTGCGCCTGGGACAAGGTCATGCTCGCCACCAGCAGCAGATCGACCGTCAGCTCCTGGCGCTGATCGGCTCGCTCGAAGCACGGCTCGGGAACACCGACGCGCGCGTCGCCGGATTGGAACGAGTCGCGGAGCAGCTGAGCCGCGCCGTCGCTGAGCAGGCCGCGGCTCTCGCTGAGCAAGCGGGCGGCCTCGACGCAGGGGTCCGTGAACTCGAGCATCGCCTCGGCCCGCTCGAGATACTTGCCCGGCAGATCCAGGCCGTGCCAGAGCCCGGCGGTGTCGGACTCGAGCGCTTCGAGGTCGCCGAGGCAGGAAGCGTGATCGGCTACCGCCACGCCACTTCCCCAGTCTCAGCCGAGGACGACTACGTCGCTTTCGAGGACGTCTTCAGGCTCTCTGAGGATGTGATACGCGAGCGACAGCGCCCGTACCTGTCGTTGCTGGGCGGACGGCAGCCCGTGCTCGACGCCGGTTGCGGCAGGGGCGAGTTCCTGGAACTCCTGCGCGGTGCCGGGGTGCCGGCACGCGGTGTCGACCTCGATCCCGGGATGGTCGCGCGCGCCCGCGGAAAGGGCGTGGACGTCGAGCAGGGCGATCTCGTCGCGCATCTCGAGCGCCTCGCCGACGGCTCGCTGGGCGTGGTGTTCGCCGCGCAGGTGGTCGAGCACCTCCCATACTCGGAGCTGCTCGCGTTTCTTCGCCTCGCCTGCCAGAAGCTACAGCCGGGCGGGTTGCTGATCGCCGAGACCGTCAATCCGCACGCGCCGGGGACGCTGAAAAGCTTCTGGACCGACCCGACACATCAGCACCCCCTCTTTCCCGAGGTACTGCTGACGCTATGCCGGGACGTTGGATTCGCGTCCGCCTACATCTTCCACCCTGGTGGGACGGGTGACGTCGACGCCGATCGGCTGGAGCGCGGCGATTATGCGATCGTCGCCGAGAGCGGCGTTGCGATGAGCAACGATGACGAGGCGGACGTTCCGGGGGCTGCCCGAGTGAACGAACCAGCGAGCGCAGATGCGGCGGGCTGAAGCCGACGTCAGCACCGGCGACTACGCCGGGAAGGCGGATCCCCAAGCGCTCGCAGCCGCTCCTCCAAGCGCTCAACCCGGTCCCGATCCTCGACGCGCAGCGCGCGCTCGCGGGACAGCTCGGCGTGGAGCCCGTGCAGGGCGTCGGCCATGGCGCGGTCGAGCTTGCGCTCGTGGATGGTGAACGGGAGCATCATCCTCATCAGCAGGCGCCTGAGCGCACCCCGGAGCCCGGGTGGCGTCGGTGCCGCTCCGCCCCACAGGTCGAAACCCAGCTCCACCTCGACGACGTCCAGACGGGCGTCCGTCATCGCGGCTCCGCGCGCCGCCGAGCGAGCCGGCAGCGCGTTCGTGCGGCGCCGGTCCAGGTTGGCCTGAAGGCGCTCCAAGCGAGCACGAGCCAAGCGGCCCACGACCTCCGGCGCATATAGCCGGTGGATGTCCAGTCGCGCTCGCTCGGATTTGGCGCTGGCCTCCTCGGGCCGCTGCCAGACCCGACGCATCAGCTCGGCGGCATGACCGAGGTCCGGCTCGGCCCATATGCCCTCCGCCGGATAGATCTCGCACCCGGGCCCGACGTGGGTAGGCGTCCAGTCCACGAGGTAGCTGTTGTGCGGCGTCATGAAGTCCACATTCCCCGAGTACCCGGTCGCGATCACAGGGGTGCTGAGCGCCATCGACTCGGCGAGCGTGAGGCCGAAGCCCTCGCTGCGATGCAGCGACACGTAGCAGTCGGCACGGGCGAGGAGGGCCGCGTTCTGAGCAGGCTCGAGGTACGTGTCGATCAGGTCGATGTCGGGGTGCTCCGCGATCCTGCGGCGAAGCTCCGCCTCGACCTCCGGGCGAAGCCGGGCGTTGATCGTCTTCAGCAGCAGTCGCGGCCCCTCGCCCGGGGCGAACGCGCGCGCGAAAGCGTCGATCAGTCCGAATGGGTTCTTGCGTCGCAGCGTGCTGAGGAAGTCGAACATGAACAGGAACGTGAACCGGTCGTCGTTGGCGATCGGCAGCGCGGTTCCCGATCCCTCAGGAAGCGTCACCGCCATCGGAATCACCACGACCGGCACAGGCGACAGGCGCCCCAGGTTCTCGGCGACGAACGACGAGAACACCCAGATCTCCTCCAGGTAGCGGAACGCCGGGAACCAGCTCGGCGGGAGGACGTCGGTCTCCCAAGCCCATTGCGCGATCGTCGGACGCCGCGCGAGCACGTCCCCGCCCCTGGCGCGCGCAATCGTGACGAGATGTTCGCCGTTTACGCAGGCAAGGTTGAATGCGGGCTCAAACGGTGTGCGCAGCTGATCGTGAGGTCGGTTGCCATAGCGTGTGATCGCGCTCCCGCGCGGGGCGGTCGGACCGTCCGGAGTGACGGCCGTCGTCGCAACCGGCACGTCGCCGGCGCGTAGCGCAGCGATGTACAGCCGCGCCGCCTGGGCGAGTCCCAGGGAGTCATCGAGAAAGCCGATGACGTTCACGGCCAGTTGGGCGTCCGCGGGGGCAGTCACCCTAGAGGTCCTCGGCGACGTGCGGGGCCATTCGGTTGAAGACCCAGAAGCCGAGGGCGAAAATCGCCACGGCGATCGCCACCGGCAGTGCGACCCTTGACATCGAGCCGAGCAGCGCTCCGACGCTCGGGGTCGCGTGGGTGATGAAGGCGTGGCGGAACTGTTGAAACATAACGGCCAGCGGGTTGAGCATGTACACCTTGGTCAAGGTCGGGCCCAGCGACTGTTGAACCTTCTCAATCGGAATGATCGCCGGACCGACATAGAACAACACCTGGCTGAGCACCTCCCAGATCGGCTGAATGTCCCTAGGTAGACGAACAGGGAGGACAGCAGCATCGCGAGTCCGGCCGTAAGGACCACCAGTAGGCGAGGATCAGCGGCACCTCCAGCCATGTGAGCATCGGCCGTACTCCGGATGCCACGGCGAAAATCATCACGACGATGAGATTGAGACCCAGGTTGAAGCATGAGAGCAGTACGGCCGACAGCGGGATCACCATGCGCGGGAACTGGATCTTGCGAACCAACGCCTCGTTGCTCACAACCTGCCGACAGCTCCATCGTCGCTTCGCTGAAGAACGTGAACAGGACGATCGAAGACAGCAGCTGGGCGCCGTAGTAGTCGTAGCTCGGGCCGAGGCCATCCCCTACCTTGGCGACCTTCGTAAAGAAGATGTACAGCACGAGGAAGAGCAGCAACGGCCGCATCAACTGCCACAGGTAGCCGAGCACGGAGCCGTAAAAACGGACCTTCCACTGCTTACCGCGATGTTGAAGGTGAGGTGCCAGAATCGCCGCCAGTCCCCACCAAGCGCGCCCGGGCCATAGATCGGTCGCCCGAGCAACTCGTAAGACGGAGCCTGTGCGCTCATGCTCGCGTCCGCTGCGTGACGGGGGCGGTAACACGGCTGACCGCGGAGGTGACAGGGAGGTCGACCAGCCCACCGAGCGCCCCGGGTCCGGTCACGACAAACGAGAAGCCACCCTCGAATCGATCGATCATGTCGAGCCCCGACCCTCGGTGAGCGAGCTGGAGCACCGGCTTGTAGCGTCCGGGGGCAAGGATATTGTCGAACGTGAACGACGACCTCGATCTCATCGCCGGCGTTGAACTGACCCGTGCGTTCGTTGTCCACCCACGTGGTGGCGATTACCACCGCTCGGTGCTCGTCGTTGTAGATGTACATGCTGGCGGAGGGGTCCGTGACGGCGACGGTGAACGACACTCGCGCCTTGAGCGTCACCCGCTGTTGCTGGGGAACGTTCGACAGCCGCTCTCCGATCTCGTTCTCGAGCCACACGTCGACGATCCGGGCTTGCCATCGCCGCTGTGACCATCCGCCGCAGCTCCATCGACTCAGGGTCGCGGCCGAAGTTCAGCTCCAAGTAACGGTCGGCAACCTCGTGCGGCTCGCCGAGATACACCGCATTCCCACGCTCCAGCAGCAGCGCGCGGTGGCAAAAACGCTGCAGCGCGCTCATATCGTGGGTGACGAAGACGATCGTGCGGCCGCGGTCACGCAGATCGTTGAAGACGTCGAAACACTTCTGTTGGAACGCCGCGTCGCCGACGGCGAGCACCTCATCGATCATCAGGATGTCGGCATCGACCTGGATGGCCACCGAGAACGCCAGGCGCACCAGCATCCCTGACGAGTAGTTCTTCAGCTTGAGATCCTTGAACTCCGCAAGCTCGGCGAACTCGATCACGCCCTGGAAACGCTTGCGCGCCTCGCGCGGAGAGAGGCCCATCATGATCCCGTTCATGACGACATTGTCTCGTGCCCCCATCTCCGTGTTGAAACCCACGCCGAGCTCGATCAGCGTCGACAATCGTCCCTGGCGCCAGATGTCCCCCCGCGCCTTGTAGATGCCGGCCAGACACTTCAGCAACGTGCTCTTGCCACTGCCGTTGCGACCGGCGATCCCAAAGAACTCGCCCGATTCCACGGCGAATGAGATGTCGTTGAGCGCGTTGAACGTGTTCTGGCGGATGCGACGCCGAGGATGGAGAGCGCGCTCCTTCAGGGTGCGAATCTGCTCCTCGGGAACGGTGAACGACTTGCTGACCGACCGCGCGACCACCACCGGCAGCCGCTCTCGGCCGACGGCTGGAGTAGGCATGGCCGAGAGGGTACCCGACAGCGCTCGCAGGACACGCTGGAGCAGTTTGGTAGTGCGTTAGGCGATCGTGGGCTCGCGCTCCGCAGCGCCCACGCCCGCTAGTGCCCGGCGAGAATACGTCTCAGCCCCTCGCGCATCTCTACCTGGGCCTCCCAACCGAACTCTTGCCGGGCCCGCTTCGGGTCCAGACAACTCCGGCGCACCTCCCCCGGACGCTCTGGAGAGAATTCCGGCTCCAGGAGCCGGCCGCGCTCGCCGACCGCGTTCAGCGCGTCCAGCAGCTCGAGGACGGATGTCTCGCGGCCTTGGCCGATGTTGAACGGTCCGGTCAGACTCCGACGCGGCGGCGAGCAGGTTCGCCCCGACCACGTCGCTTACGTCCACCCAATCGCGCGTCTGCCGTCCGTCTCCGAAGACGGTAGGGCGACGCCCGTCGATGAGCGCGCCGCAGAAGATCGCAACGACGCCGGCCTCGCCGTGCACATCCTGGCGAGGGCCGTAGACGTTGCCGTAGCGGAGGGAGACGGTCGCGAGCCCATGCAGGCGCGTGTACAGCTCGCAATAGCCCTCGGCGGCGTACTTGCCCTGCCCATACGGCGCGAGCGGTCTGATCGGGTGGTCCTCCGGGGTCGGAGATGTCGGCGTTGCCGTACAAGCCGCCGCCGGTGGAGGTGTTTACGACGCGCCCGGCCCCCACTCTCCGCGCCGCCTCGAGCACGGCGATTGTTCCGAGTACGTTGGCAGTCGGCGTCGTCCGCCGGCTGCTCAACCGAATGACGCACGTCGATCTGTGCTGCCAGGTGGAAGACGACGTCGGGCCGCGCCGTGTCGAAGATTTCAGCGACTGCCCCGGAATCCCGTACATCGGAGACGACCAGGCTAGCGCCGCCCTGAACCGCGCGCTCCAAATTCGACCGCTTTCCGGTCGATAGATTGTCGATCACGGTCACACGGTCGCCCCGGGCGACGAGGGCGTCCACGACGTGGGATCCGATGAATCCGGCGCCACCGGTCACGATGCAGTTCATACGACCGCGCAGGTTAGACGCTGGGCCCAGACTTTCCCGCCCGCAAGGGTGGCGGGCCCGCACCGCGAAGGCGGTACGGGCCCGACCGAAGGACGACCCTGGTAGGGCTGGGGGCCGTCCGAAGACCCGCGAGAAAGGGGGCGATGCTCGCGGGCCCGTGTGACCTCCGTGTCACCGCCTAGCATAGCGCTGCCAGGACAGGGCACGTCAAGCATCTTGGACATAAGTAGGACACTTCTTCGTGTCGGACGGCCAACCTCGGCGCGGATACATTCGACTGGCGACGAGCCGAAAACACGCAACCTGCGTGCCCCGGTCTCGTTTCCGTTCTGAGACCGCGACCGTTCCGCTTCCAGCCGACAGCGGCCAAGCAGCGAGCAATGCGCCAGGACACGCCCGTTCAGCCCCGCCCGGATCCGATCCCAACCCCCGCGACCGACCAGATTCTGGGCGTCCCGCTCGGTCTGATCGACTACGAGCGGACGCTCGATTGGATCGACGCGATGGCGGCCGAGCGCGAGCGCGGGTACGTCTGCGTATGCAACGTCCATACCGTGATGGCCTCGCAGGAGGACCCCGAGCTCCGGTCGGCGCTGCTCGGGGCCTCGCTGAACGTGCCCGACGGCCAGCCGCTCGTGTGGGCCTTGAACGCGCTCGGTCATTCGCTCTCAGACCGCGTATATGGCCCAGAGCTGATGGCCCGTGCGTGCGCGCGAGCCGCGTCGAGCGGCCAGCGTTTCTACCTATACGGCGGCCGCAATCAAGGAGCGCTCGTGCAGCTCGCGCTGAATCTTCGCCAGCGTTACCCAGGGGTCCGGATCGTCGGCGGCTACTCGCCACCGCACCGCCCGCTCACCGAGGAAGAGCAGGCCGCGGTCGTCGCCGAGATCAATGACGCGAAGCCTGCAGTCGTGTGGGTCGGCATCGGGGTCCCCAAGCAGGAGAAGTGGATGGCGGCGCTGCGTCCCCGCCTCGACGCTCCAGTGCTGATCGGCGTCGGCGCTGCGTTCGACTTCCATGCCGGCCTCGTGCCGCAGGCTCCGCCGTGGCTGCAACGCGCCGGGCTCGAATGGGCCTACCGTCTCGCTCACGAACCGCGGCGCCTGTGGCGCCGGTACCTCCGGTACAACCCTCGATTCGTGGGCGCATTCGCGCGCCAGCTCGCCGATCGCCGCTCAGGCGGCGAGAAGTCCTGAACCCCACCACCGGTGAGGCTCCCAGGCCGTGACCTCAAAGAGCTGCTCGGCGACGCCGTGCCCCATGATCATGCTCGGCAAACGCTCGCCGATCGGTACATCGAACGGGAGCTCGGGCGCCGCGACGGACGGCCGTGGCGGGTGCTCGATCTGGGGTGCGGTGCCGGCAGTTCGGTCGACGTCTTTCGCGCCCGCGATCCAGCAGTCGAATGGGTGGGCATCGACGTTCCGGGCTCGCCCGAGGCGCGATTCCGGACGCGAACCGACGCGCGGTTCGAGACCTTCGACGGGGTGTCGATGCCTTTCGCCGACGGCGCCTTCGACCTCGTGTACTGCAAGCAGGTCCTCGAGCACGTGCGGCATCCCGAGCCGCTTCTCGCCGAGGTCCGCCGGGTCCTCGTCGCCGATCGGATGGTTCGCCGGCTCGACCTCCCAGTTCGAGACCTATCACTCGCTGAGCATGTGGAACTACACGCCGTTGGGGATGGTCGAGCTCCTCGAGCACGCCGGGTTGCGTGCGGTTGAGCTGCGGCCCGGGATCGACGGGTTCACGCTGATTGCGTGGCGCCTGGCTGGCTTTCATCGCTGCTTTCACAGGTGGTGGGGGCGAGAATCGCCGTTCAATCGCGCGCTGAACGCGAGCGCACGGCTGCTTCGGGCGGACGTCCGTGACGCTCAATACGACGAAGCTGCTGTTCTGCGGACAGTTCGCGTTCCTCGCGCAGCGCGACGGTGCGTCGACGTGATCGGCTCCGAATACGCGCGGGCCGCACCGCACGACCCGGAGAACCTCCTGGACCGGCTGAGCCGGCCGTCGACGCTGGGGATCCACTATCGGCAGATCATGCGGCGCGAGCAGCTGCTCCTCGCCAGACGGCTCGGCATCGCGGGTGGCGATGTGCTTTCGGTCGGATGCGGTTGGTATCCGGGCCGCCACCTGTTTCCGGCGCCGGCATTCCGGCTCGTCGCGGTCGACTCCAATCCCGAGTGCGTCGCCGGGCTCGTAGCGACCGGGCAAGCCGACGAGGCGTACGTCGGATACGCCGGCAGGCTCGGGATGCCCCCCGCCTCGTTCGATGTGGTCCTATACCGGCTGGTGCTGCACCACATCGCCTACCAGGGCCCGCTAAACCCCTGCTTCGCCGAAGCCGCGGACCTCTTGCGTCCCGGCGGCGCCATGGTCGCAGTCGAGCCGGGGCTCTGGCATCCGGTAGGCGTCGGCCTCGCCCTGGCCAACTCGGCCGGTGCCGCGACCGCGATCCACGGCACCCCCGATGACATTCCGCTGTCGCCGCGGCGGCTGCTATCCCAGGCGCGGGAGGCGGGTCTTGTCCCAGAGCTTCACGCGGTCACGTTCAGCTGGCGGCGACTGCCCCCGTCGGTGCAACGCGCGTTGGCGCCGCTCGACGCGCTCGGCTCGAGGCCGCGCCTGGCTCCGTTCGGACACACGCTGATGCTGATCGCCCGGAGGAAACGCTGACGCCGGCGCTCGACCTCGAACGGGGTGACGTAGCCGTGTGTATTCGGCCTGGGGGGGACGCCCAGCTGCGGACGCGGACGCACGAGAGCGTCCGCGACAGCACCGCAAACGAGGTGCCGGTTCTAATGATCGAACCAGGAGAGGATCCTTTCGCCAGCGCCGCGCCGGCCGACGTGGTCCTGCTCGAGCCTGGGTGTGTCGTCACCGTGGGATGGCTGGACGCGCTACGTGAGGCGGCGCTGGCCACGAGCACCACCGCCACAGCGGCCGCAGTTACCCAACGCGATCTCGACCCAGCCCTGGAACTGGACGCCGTGGGTTTCGAGGAAGCCGCCGCCGCGATCCGGTCCGCTGCGCCGCGGCTGCGTCCCCGGCTTGCCGATCATCACGAGCCCGCCTGCCTGTACGTGCGCCGCAGCGCAATCGAGTTGGTCGGTTGGGGCGAGACCTTCCTTCGCCGCTGCCTCGAGACTGGGCTCGTGCACGTCCTCGCCGACGACGTGCTCGTGCTGGACGCACGGCCGTCGAGCGACCGACCACCAGCACTCGACGACGGGCGTGGGCCGGTGGGGCGGAGCCTCGGCTCGGCCCGGCGTGCGCTGAGCGGGCTGTCAGCAGTGATCGACGCCGGCATCCTTTACGGCCCCACGACCGGGAGCGCCGTTCATGTTCTCGAGCTGATCGCCGGACTTGCCCGCACTGGAAAAGTGAGCCTGACCGTGATCGTTCCGAATAGACCAAGCGAGTATGCGCTCGGCCGTCTGCAGCCGCTCCCCGAGGTGTCGCTCATCACTTATGGGGAGGCTCCGAACCAGGGTCGACTCGACCCGCCGACGTCGTTCATCGGCCGTTTCAGCTCACCAATGCCGGCGACCTGGCATTCCTCGCTTCGCTCGGCCGGCGGCTGGTCCTGACCCAACAGGATCTGATCGCGTTCCACAACCCGGCCTACTTCCCGAGCGTCGAGGCCTGGGAGGGGTATCGGCAGCTGACGCGGCTGGCGCTGGCGGCGATCGACCGGGTCGTTTTCTTCTCCGCCTTCGCGCGCGATGACGCGTTGGCCGAGGAGTTGGTGGCGCCTGAGCGCGCGAGCGTCGTTCGGCTGGGAGCCGATCATCCGCTCTCGCCCTGGGATCGCACTCCGGCACCGGTCGCCCCGGCCGCCGCCGAGCGCCCGGGCGGGCGGTGGCGAGGTGATCCTGTGCCTGGGGACCGACCTTCACCACAAGAACCGCTTGTTTGTGCTGCGGATGCTCGAGCGGTTGAAAGCTCGGCACGCGGTGGGATGGGATGCTCGTGTTCGCCGGCCCTACGATCCGCCAGGGCTCGTCTCGACCGCGCGAGGCGCGTCTGCTCGACGCTCACCCGGGGCTCGCCGCCTCCGTACTCGATGTGGGTGCGGTCAGCGAGGCCGAGAAGGCATGGCTGTACCGGCGATCGGCGCTCGTCGTCTACCCGTCGGTCGTCGAGGGGTTCGGGCTGGTGCCGTTCGAGGCCGGCCGCTCATCGCGTTCCCTGCATGTGGGCGCCTGAGAGCTCGCTGAGGGAGTTGCTGCCCGAGTCCGCCGCCGAGATCATCCCGTGGGATCCCGAGCAGAGCGCCGCGCGGGCGTTCGCGCTGATGCGCGACCCCGACGCGCGCGCCCGTAACCTGTCCGCCGTGGACGCCGCCGCAGCCGGCCTGACCTGGGACGCGACCGCCGCTCGGCTGTTGGAGGTCTACCGGACGACCGCCGAGGCGCCCGCTAACTCGGGCCTCACCGCGGCGGCCGCCGGAGGCTTGGCGTTGGGCTCGCTCAGCGAGGACGCCGCCCGCCTGGTCGGCCCTCACGGAGAGCTGCCGTCCGACGTCCAACGACCGCTGCTCGCGCTCGCCACCCACCGTCGGCTCGCCGCACCGGTTTTCGGTGCCCTGAAGCTGGGATACCGAGCTTCATATGAGCTTCGGCGCCGGAGGCACCGCTCACCGTGATCGGGGCGATAGCCGTCGCCTATCGCCTTGCGGCCAGCCTGCGCCACACTCGCGCCGACGCGCGCGCCCGGTCGCGTTGCGCCGGCGACTTACCTGGCACTCGGGCGTCGAGTGCGAACGATATGGCCGTCAGCGCCGCCAGCGCACGCGCGTGCCGGTCGCCGTACATCAGCCTGCAGGCGGCGTCCGTTCCCTCCGCGATCCGGCGCCGAACCTCATCGTCGCCGAACGTCACGCGGGCGCTCGAGCTCGTGTCGTGGATGAACGTGGCGCCCGAGCAGACTCCGATCCGCCACCCGGCGCGCCGCATCCGCCAGCACCATTCGAGATCCTCGCCGTACATGAACAGCTGTTCGCGCATCGGGCCGACCTCGCTCACCGCGGCCGGTCGGACGATCATCGCCGTCCCCGGCACCCAGCCCACGTTCAGCTGGTCGGCTCTGGTCAAGTAGCCGCCGGCGAACACCCGCCGCCTCACGCCAACCGGCAGCAGCCGGTGCAGGCGCGAGAGCCTCAGCAACGTGCGGCCCACTGAGGGCGGCGCGCGGCCCGGTTCCTCCCAGCGACCGGCGATGTCGACCAGATCGGGGCTCGCGATCGCGAGCGCGGGATGTGCATCCATCCACGCGACGAGACGCCGGAGCCCGCCGGCCGGTGCACGCACGTCGGGGTTGAGCAGCAGCCAGTAGCGGCCCTGAGCCCGCGCGACGGCCGCGTTGACGCCCGCCGCGAACCCGCGGTTCCCGTCCATCGCAACGGTCCGCGCATCGGGAAGCTCACGATGCAGGATCGAGACGCTGTCGTCGGGCGATGCGTTGTCGACGGCGATCAGCTCGGCGAAGCCGCTGTCGAGCTCGGAACGAATCGAGCGCAGGCAGTCCCGGAGGGCGGCGCCCGAGTTGTAGAGCACGATCGCGATCGACAGCTCGGGCTGCGTCATCGCCGCCGGCTCGCTCGAAAACCTCGGCGCGGATTGACGGTGGAGAGGCGTTGGGCGTCGAGCAGGTTGATCTCGAACGCCATCGAACTGCCCACCAGATCCGAAACCACGGTGTCCACGCACCGTTCTAGATACCGACGCGTCCGGTAGTTCACGACCTGCACCGCAACCAATGACGAATCCGGCATCCAGGCGACGATATCCGAGGTTTTCCTGGCCTTCTCCTGCGCCGGCAATGGTTAGGACTCCGTGATGCCGGAACGCCGCGCATCACCCGAAACGGTGGTGCATTGCTACTCTCGCGGCGTGTCGACTCTCGCGACGGCGCCCACCCGCGGGACGCCCGAGCCGGCCGGAGAGGCGCACCCGAGGGGCGCTCGCCACCTGGGTGTGGTCGCCGATGTGGTCCTCGGGATCGCTCTCGCCGCCGGATTCGGGTTGATCGTATTCGCCGCTACCGGCGGCACCGAACTGGCCCCGAATACCTGGGTCGAGGTCGCGCTGATCGCGGTCGGCGCCGGCTGCGGGATCGCCGTCATCCTGCTCGGCGCTCGCGGACGCGCCTGGGGCGCGGTCACCGTAGCCCTGTTCGCGGCGCTGGCCGCGCTCACGTACGCCTCGATCGCGTGGTCGGTGCAGCCGGCCAACTCCTGGGTGGAGGCGAACCGCACGCTGTCGTACCTGGCCGCGTTCGGCGCCGCGGTGGCGCTGGCCAGGCTCGCCCCGACCCGTTGGCCGGCGCTCGTGTGGGCCGTCGGGACGGTGGCCGTGGTGACCTGCGGGTACGCGCTGCTCGCCAAGGTGTTTCCGGCCTCGCTCAACGCAAGCGACCCGTTTGGACGCCTGCGCGTGCCGTTCTCGTACTGGAACGCGACGGGATTGATGGCCGCGCTCGGGCTGCCCGCGTGCCTGTGGGCGGGCGCCCGCCCGGCTGTCAGCAGATGGGTCAGGGCGCTGACCGTGCCGGCGATCGCCCTTCTCGTCACCGCTCTGATGCTGTCGTTCTCGCGCGGAGCGCTGATCGCGGTCGTGGTCGGTCTCGGCTGCTGGTTCGTGTTGGTCCCGTTCCGCCTCCGGGCGACGCTGCTGCTCGCGCTGGGTGCGATCGGTGGCGCGATCGCGACGGGTTGGGCGCTCGCGCACCACGCGGTCACGCACGACTACGCCACGCTGGCGGCGCGCACGACCGCGGGGCACGAGTTCGGCGTCGTGCTTCTAGGGGTGGTGGCGGTGATGGCGATCGCCGGTCTGACCGCCGCGTACGGGATCGAACGAATCGTGGTGGCAGAGCCGGTGCGGCGCCGGATCGGGACAGCGTTGATTGTCGGCGTGGCGATGGTCCCCGTCGTGGCGATCGGCGCGGTGGCCGCATCCTCGCGAGGCCTCACGGGCGAGATCTCACACGTGTGGAGCGAACTGACGAGTCCGTCCAGCGGCGTCGGCAACAACCCGGGGCGAATCGCCGAGCTTGGCAACAGCCGCCCGCTGTACTGGAGCGAGGGCCTCAAGGTCGGCGAGCACGCGCTACTCGCTGGGACCGGCGCCGGCGGATTCGACACCGCGCGCACCCGCTACAGCTCGAGCACGCTCGCCGTCGCCCACGCCCACAGCTACCTGATCGAGACGTTCGCCGACTTCGGCCTGATCGGCCTCGCGGTCAGCTTCGCGCTGTTCGGCGCATGGGCGCTGGCGGTGGGGCGCACGTTCGGGATCGGGCCCGGGCGCCGCGCCCGGGCGCCCGGTGAAGCCGGCGACGCCGCCGGTGTGAACCACACGCCCGTGGAGAACCAGAACGGCGCCGGTGTCGCGGACGCCTCCCACGCCGGCAACGGCGCCGGCACCGCCCCCCACCCAGCCCGCGCGCCGATCGCCGGCGGCGCCCCCACCGCCGACGCCACGACCGCGCCCGCCACCGCCGCATACGCCACCGCACCCGGAGCCACCGAACGCGCCGGCCTGATCACGCTCCTCGCGACCGTCGTGATCTTCGGCATCTCGTCGCTGATCGACTGGACCTGGTTCGTCCCCGGTGTGGCCGTCCCGGCGCTCGTGTGCGCGGGCTGGCTCGCCGGTCGCGGTCCGCTCGACGCGCCGGTCGGACGGGTCCGCGACCGCCGGCGCCTGTCGACCTCCCCTGGCGTCGGCGCCGCCGGCCTCGGCATCGTCGCCGCGACGATCGCCGCCGCGTGGTTCGTGTGGCAGCCGCTCCACTCCCAGAACTCCTTCGACGCGGCGATCTCCGCGATGTCCGCCGGCGACCCGACGGCGGCCCTGGCCGACGCCCAGAGCGCCGCCGCGAGCAATCCCGTCTCGGTCGAGCCGCTGTGGGAGCTGTCGGAGATCTACTCCGCCCGCGGCAACCCGACCGCCGCGCGGCAGGAGCTCGTGAAGGCGATGAACACGCAGCCCTCGAACCCCGAGACCTACGAGCAGCTCGGCGAGTTCGACCTCGCCCACAACCAGGCGATCGTGGCGGTCCTCGAATTCCAGACCGCACAGCTTCTCGACCAAAGCTCCGCGCCTCTCAACCAGCAGCTCGCCGCCGCCGACGGCGCGGTCGAGAAGTCAGGACTCAGCGCACCGCCCGCGCCAGCAGCATCCGGCTGAGCAGCGGCGGCCCCTCGACCGCGCGCACCCGCACCTCCCCGAACCCGAACTCCTGAAGCAGCGACCCGAGCGAGCGCTTCGTGTAGAGATGCAGGTGATCTCCGAGCGGCTCGGAGAACCGCTCGACTCCGCCCAGCGCCACCCGGAGGCGTCCGTGTGAGGGCGTGGTCACGAGCAACCGACCCCCGGGCGTGAGCACTCGTCTGACCTCTGAGAGCCAGCGCGCCGTGTCGGCCACGTGCTCGATCACCTCGCTCGCCCACGCGAGCTCGAACGAACCGTCCTCGAACGGCAGCGGGCCATCCAGCGGAACAAGCCGGAACTCAAGCCCCGGATGCCGTGACCGCGCCCGCCGCAGCGCCGCCTCGGCCACGTCGACCCCGATCGCCGCCGCGCCTGCATCAGCCATCGCGGCCGTGAACTCGCCGGCCCCGCAACCGACGTCGAGCGCACGATCTCCGGCGCGGACCTCCCCCAACAGGAAGCCGAGCCGGCGCTCGAACGAAGGCGGGTCGAGCTCGGCCGGGAGACGCTCCCACAGGTCTTCGTAATACTCCCTGATCGCCCGAAGCTATCGCGAGCGCGACCGGCCCCCCGCAGCCGCACGATCCAACATATCCGGACACCCCCGTTGCGCCAGTCGACACGCGCGGCCGTTCGCGGATAGAGTCCGCAGGCCGGACTATCGTGCGTCATCCGGACGCCGCTCTGTGAAAGTCGCCTTCGACAGCCGCCCCACGAAGCGCACCCATGGTGTTGGACGTTACGCCCGCTGCCTGCTCGAGGCGCTGCGCGAGGTCCGCGAGTGCGAGCTCGTCGAAACCCACGAGCCGCGGCGCTGCGAGGTGTTCCACTCCCCATGGATCGACGGCGCGCTGCTGCGCTGCCCGGTCCCGATGGTCGTGACCGTGCACGACCTGGCCCCGCTCAAGCGCCATGGCCAGTACCTGCGCTCGATGCTCCGCTTCAAGCTCCGCTACCTCGCGGTCCAGCGCGCCACGCGCGTGATCGTCCCGACGTACGCCGTCGCCGAGGAGGTCAAGAACGTCCTCGAGATCCCTCAGGAGCGGATCGCGGTGATCCCCGAGGCGCCTGCGTCGGCGCTCCATCCTCGCTCCCAGAAGGAGGTCTCGGCGATCCGCCGGCAGTTCTCGCTCCCCGAGCGCTACCTCGTCTGGGTTGGCACGATGCGCACTCCCGAGCCGCGCAAACGGGTCGCCGCGCTGACCCGTGCACAGCGGTCGATGCCGCTCGTCCTGGTCGGCCCGACCGCGCAATGGGCCCACGAGCTTCCGGACGTCAAGCTGACCGGCGCGGTCAGCGACGACGAGCTCGCCGCGATCTACACCGGCGCCCACGCGCTCGTGTTCCCGAGCGACGACGAGGGCTTCGGGCTTCCGCCGGTCGAGGCGCTCGCGTGCGGGACTCCCGTGGCGGCCTGCGACGTCCCCGCCCTGCGCGAGGTTCTCGACGGCCGCGCGGCCCTCAGCGCCGTCGACGACCTCGACGGACTGGTCGCCGCGGCCGAATCCGCCGAGCGCCCTGCGCCGCCCCCGCCGGCCTGGACCTGGCGGGACGCGGCAGAAGCCACGCTCCAGGTGTATCGCGAGGCAGCCGTGCAGGCGGATTGCTGGCAGAGCGCGCGGCCGAAACATCGGGCCGCGGCGCTGGTTAAAGACGCGTGACGTCCGTCCACCGTCGGATCGTGCGCGGCGGCGCCGCGACGCTCCTCGCCGCCGTCGCGCTGGCCCTTCCGGCCGGCGCCCAGGCGGCGAAGGTGCTCGTGATGGGGCCGGGTGGCCACGTGACGGCCCGCCAGGACCCGTTCGTCCCGGCCGCCGCCCCGACGCCGCCCCCCAACACGATCCAGGCGACCGCGGCCGCCGCAAAACCCACCAAGACGCGCAAGCCGCCGCAGAAGACCGTGGCGAGCGAGTTGAAGCGCCTGTCCAGCTCGGGCGCGATCACCGCCGCCCAGTATGCGACCTACAGCTCGAGCTTCAACGCCGCGCTCAGCTCCGAGCACCGCCTGCGCGGAACCCGCGCCACCGAGCTCGAGGCGGTGATCGAGAACCTCCACGACATCGCCGCCGCCGGCAAGCTCACCCCCGGCCGCCTGCCGGTGCTGTTCCTGACGCTGAACATGAACCGTCAGTGGTGGACGACCGGGCCGCTGCTGAGCTCCGGACAGTACGTCGAGTTCTCGGGCTCTCAGCTCGTGTGGGAGTACTACGCCGGCCAGGGGATCGAGCTCCAGGTCCTGGCCACGTTCGGCGAGGCCGACGGCCTGTTCACCGGTGGACCGGCGGACTACCCCGAGATGCAGCAGGTGCTCTCGCAGATCATCCCGCTCGCGGTCAACCGCGCCGGCGGGCTCGTGTGGGAGTACTACTTCCGATTCGACGGCGGCGTGCCGCCCTGGACCAGCGCGATGTCGCAGGGGACCGGGATCGAGGCGCTCACCCGCGCGTCGGAGGCGTTCAACGATCCGAACTACCTGACGCTTGCCCACGAGGCCCTGCCGGTGTTCACCGCGCCACCGCCGGTCGGAGTGCGTGTGGCCACGCCGCTCGGCGCGCGCTACGTGCAGTACACGTTCACTCCGGGGACATCGATCATCAACGCCTTCCTGCAGTCGCTGATCGGACTCTACGACTACGCGCAGGTCAGCCACGACCCGCTCGCGGCCCAGCTCTTCGCCGCGGGCAACGCGGAGGCGCAGGCAGAGGTTCCGCTCTTCGACACCGGCGCCTGGTCGCTGTACCAGCCGGGCATCGAGGACACGCTCAGCTACCACGAGCTCGTCACCGGCTTCCTCGAGCAGCTCTGCACGCGGACGCAGGCCCCGGTGTACTGCGTCACCGCCCAGCACTTCACCGCGTACCTGACGACGCCGCCGACGCTCCAGCTGCTGACCCAGCACGTGCGCAAGGGCAAGACTTCGTCGATCTCGTTCCAGCTATCGAAGGTCTCGCGGGTCGGGATCGTCGTGATCGGCCCCGGCGGCAACACGCTGTTCGCGACCAGCGCGAGCTTCGGCTACGGCACCCGCTCCTTCACGGTCCCGCCGCTCAAGCACAAGGGCACGTACACGATCCACCTCGCCGCCACCGACCTCGCCGGCAACTTCAACCGGATCGTCGGGACGATCCAGGTTTCGTGACGAGGGCTCTCGAGCAGCAGCGTCACTGGCCCATCGTTGACCAGCTCGACCGCCATCATCGCCCCGAACACCCCGCGCTTCGCTCCCAGGCGCGCGCAGAACCGCTCGTAGAGCGGCTCCGCGTGCTCGGGCGGGGCGGCCGCGACGTAACTCGGCCGGTTGCCGCGCCGCGCGTCGCCGTACAGCGTGAACTGGCTGACGCACAGCACCTCGCGGTCGCCGAGCGGCTCGTTCATCCGCCCCTGGGCGTCGGGGAAGATCCGCAGCGCCGCGACCTTGTCGGCGAGCCAGTCCGCCTCGCGCTCGGTGTCGCCGTGGGTGACGCCGAGCAGCACCACCAAGCCGGCGCCAATCGAAGACACGACGCGGCCATCCACCGACACCGAGGCGCGGCTGGCGCGCTGTACGAGAGCCCTCACTCGCGAAGCTCGGCGGCGGCCTGCTCGGGCGGGACGATGTTCAGGTTCACGCCCGCTCCGAGCTCGAGCCCGGCCAGGTGCACGAGGCGCGGCAGGATGTCGATTCGCCAGCCGAAGTGCTCGGCGCCCCGCGGCGCGGTCCGCACCCACAGGTTGAGCGGCGGGCTCGCACCGAGCCGGCGCGCCAGCCGCGACAGCGCCTCGTGCAGCATCCGGGCGCCGGTCGGCCCCTCGTCCTCGAACCGCGCCCGCGGTGTCCGCGGGGCGATCAGCAGCTGAAACGGAACCCTCGCGCCGTACGGCGCCATCAAGACGGCCTCGTCGTCGATCGCGACGATCCGCTCGCGCCGGCGGACCTCTTCCTGGACGAGGTCGGCGAGCAGGTTGCCGCCCATCGTCCGGGTCGCGTACGCCCCGAACCGCTCGCGCTCGCGGGCGATCGCCGCCGGCACGAAGTCGAGCGCGTACAGCTGCGCGTGCGTGTGCGGGAGCGACGCTCCCGCTTCGCGGCGCTCGTTGACGATCAGGTGCACGTACGCCGCCTCGCCGTGGTGCAGCATGCGCTCCCGCCAGACGTCCATCGCCGCGACGACCTGCGCCGGCGTCAGATCCGACATCGAGGTCACCGGGTCGGGCGCGTTGACGATCACCTCGTGGGCGCCGGCAGCCGGGCCCGCCCAGAACAGGTCGGGCTTGGCATCCCGCTCCGGCTGTGGCGAGTCGTCGGATAGCGCCGGGTAGAGGTTGGGGACGACCCGGACCGTCCAACCCGGCGTGTCCGGCGCGCCTCCGTCCGGCCGGACGGCGTAGACCTCGGGCGGGGTGCGGTCCTCGTGGCCCTCGGCGAACGGGTCGCCGTCGCGGTCGAGTGCCGGCGCCGGCGTCGCGCTCAGCTCGCCGCCCGGCCGGTGCGCCCGGTCGCCGGCCACGATCGCCCGGAACCCCGTCAGCGGGTCGATCCGGATCTCAAGCATGAGCGGCGCCCCCGGCGCCCTCAATCAAGCGGCTTCTCCATCGCGACGTGCTCGATCCCGGCCTCCCAGAACAGTCGCCCGCGGGCGCGGTAGCCGGCATTCTCGTACAGCTCGCGGGCGTACGTCTGGGCGTGGAGCACGAGCCGGCGCGCGCCGCCGGCGCGCGCCTCGATGTCGGCCGCCTCGAGCAGCGCGGTCGCGATCCCCTGCCGGCGCGCGGTCGTGCGAACCGCCAGCCGGCTGAACTGTGCAGTGCTCCCGACGAGCAGGATCCGGCAGGTGGCGAGCAGCTCGCCGTCGCGGACGGCGACCAGGTGGATCCCCTCGTGGTCGCGGCCGTCGAGCTCGTCACGCTCGGGCACCCCCTGCTCGACGCAGAAAACGGCGTGGCGGAGCTGTAGCGCCGCCTCCAACTCCTCGCGAGTCTTCGCCCGCCGGATCTCGGTCACCGCCGTCCCGGTCATCATTCAACAGCTTAGGGGCTGCCCCGCGCAGCGTCCGTCGGATGTGGCGGCGGGCCCCGTTTTCGAGGCATGGATGCCGAGCGGGGCCGTCGCCGCGACCGCCAGGTTCCCCATCCTGACAGTACCGCTGGCCCTCGACCAAGCTGTGAGCGAGGCTGCGATGCCCGTCCGGCAGCCCTCGCGCCCGATTCGTTGGCCCCGCGTCAACGATCCGGAGGCGCGCCGGTCTGCCGGGCGGCGCGTGCAGCTGAAGCGAACCTGCTTTAATGGGGAAAGCCATTCCTCCTAGCCGGGTGGCGGCGAGGGGGCATCCGCTTCTCTGAGGGTTAGTCCTCGCCGTGACCGGCCTCTAGCGAGACCGCCTGAGTCGCCAGGCAGTACCTCCGCGGCTCCGCATTCCGACACTCCAACCTTTCGATCTGCATGGGTGATTCCACCCCGTTTCCGAGTCCTGCCGCGATTGCGCGAGCGGAGCTGTTCACGCGTGAACGGTACGTCTACGAGGGCGAGTCCCTCGAGGACGCCCTCGCGCCGGGATCCGCGCGCCGGCGGGCGCTCGACGCCGCGCTGACCGAGCTGGACGAGGGGGCGGACAAGCCGTCGATCGAATGGCGCCGGCATTACTCGCTGCTGCTCGGGCTCGAGCGCCTGCTGTCCGAGGAGGAGCCCCACCTCGCCGACGACACGGTCCTCTCCGCCCATCAGGTTGACGCGCTGTCGGGCACGCTGACCGCGCTGCTCGCCGAGGCCCAGCGCAACGGCAACGGCAACGGGGCCGCGCCGGCGCCGCCACCGCCGGTAGAGCTCGCGTCGGCGTCGATTCCGGGCGAGGAGGACTCCGACCTCGACGGCGACGACGGGGACGGAGACGGAGGAGGAGCCCCAGGACTGGCAGGACGAGGGCGACGACCTCGATGGCGACGGTCAGCTCGACGAGCGCCCCGAGGACCCCAACGCCGACCGCCGCTTCTGGTTCGAGCACGCGACGGGCGCCGGTAAGACGGTTGCCGCGCTCGGGTTCGTCGAGGCCTCGCGCACCGGCGGCGTGCTGATCCTCACCCACCGCCGCAACCTCGTCGACCAGTTCAACGGTGAGCTCCGCGACCGCGGCTACCGCGACAGGATCAGCGCCCCGCTTATGAACGGCCGCGATGCCGCGAATGGCCCCGTCACGGTCGAGACCTACCAGTGGTTCGTGCGCAACGCCGGCAAGATCTCCGACGCGTACACGATCGTCATCTGCGACGAGGCCCACACCGCGCTCGGCGAGAAGACCTCGGGCGCGATCCGCGCCTGGTCAGGCCCGATCTTCATCGGCATGACCGCCACCGGCGCGCTCATCGCCCGGCACGTCACCGACCTGTTCCCGACCCAGACCTCGCGCTTCGACCTCGCGCAGGCGGCTCGGCGCGGGGTGATCGCGCCGCTGCGTTGCATCCGGATCCCGCCGGGGCCCGGCGTGCGCACGATCGCCAAGGTGCCGCTCCGGCGGGGCGAGGTCGACACCGAGTTCGACCAGGAGATGCTGGCCGAACTGCTCGACCAGACGCCGTTCAACATGGCGATCGCCGACCTGTACAAGACCCGGTTCAACAACGTCCCCGGAGTCGTCTACGCCGCCGGCGTGCGCCACGCCTACAACGTCGCCAAGGCCTTCCAGGACATGGGGATGAAGGCCAAGGGGGTGTCGGGCGAGACGCCCAAGCGCCAGCTCGCGCGGATCCTCGCCGACTACGAGTCGGGCAAGATCGACGTGCTCGTCAACGCCCAGCTGCTGGCCGAGGGGTGGAACAGCCCGCGGGCGACGATCTGCATGCACCTGGCGCCGACCGCCTCGAAGCGGATCTATCAGCAGCGCGTCGGGCGGGTCACCCGGCGCCACCCGGGCAAGGAGGCGGGAATCGTCGTCGACTTCGTCCACCCGGCGACCAAGCACGACGATCCGGTCGTGACGCTCCATTCCCTGCTGGATCGCGACGTCTACCGTGGCGGCGCGATCGTCGTCGGGCCGGTGAGGCGCGGCCGCGGCCGGCGGGTCCGGGTCGAGCGCCGGGTCCTGCCGGTCACGCCCGATCCCGAGCGGCGCGCGCAGGTATTCGAGCGCGAGCTCTGGCGGATCGCGGTCGAGCACCTCGACTACGGCGAGCAGCACGTGTGGGCGGCGCTCGCCGGCGCCCGCGTCGCGCCCAACGGCTGGCGCCGGGCCAAGGCGATGCTCCACTTCGACCGCGGCGGGGAACTGAAACGGCGCTTCTTGCTGACCGCGGTCCAGAGGAACCGCAACTCGCAGCTGCGGCTGCGCGCGCTCCAGGAGATCGCGTCCTCGCGCGACGCGGAGGCGTTCGACACCGCGATAGACATCATGGCCGGCTGGCCGCGCGACGAGCGCCGCGAAGGCGTGAAGATCATGCTCCAGGCGCTGGCCGAGCGCCGCATCGGCCGGCGCGATCAGGCCAACGCGTGGATCTGGCGGATGGCCGAGTACACCCGCGAGGTCCACGAGGAGTACGCGGTGCAGCGCTGGCCGGAGACCAAGCGGCTGCTCGGGCTGCTCGTCAACTCGTCTGGCGCCGCCCACGCGCGGAACGCGCGCCGGCTCGTGCACGCCACGCGTAAGGAGGACCGCCGACTGTCGGCGGCGCTGCTGGCGGCGGCGCTGGCACATACGCCCGAGGCCGAGGAGGCCCTGCGCGGCGCGCGGACGCGGATGGCCCGCAAGCCCGCGGCACTCGCGCGCGAGCTGCTCCGCAACTTCCCGAAGGGCCGTCGCGGCAAGAGCCGGCGCAAGCGCAAGACGCCGACCGCGGCGCCTGGGACCGGAGCTCCTGGAGAGGAGGCGATGGTGGCGACCGCGGCGCAGAACGGCGACGAGCAGTGGGCGGCCCTCGGGCGACGACATCGTCGAGACCGACGTCGAGGTCGAGATCGAGGACGACGACGATGACGAGGATGACGATTTCGATACCGACGCCGAGCGCGACGACGACGATGACGATTCCGACGACGATGATGACGACGACGTCGAGGATTCAGCCGCAGAAGATGACGATGACGACGACGTCGATTCCCCGGCGGACGAGGACCACGAGCCTCACGACGCCGAGGCCGCGGCCTAGCCGCCGTGCATTACGTCTGTCAGCGCCCCGTCTAGCAGTCGCGGACCCTTAGGGGACTTTTGCACCCGTCAGGTGCACCTCGCCGGCGTCGAGCTTGACGACCCCCGAGTCGGTGCGCACCACCAGCCGGCCGTCGCGGTCGATGCCGGCGCCGACGCCCGCCCCGTCGCGCCACCGGACATCCTGACCGAGCAGCGCATCGCGGGCGCGCACGCCGTTGAGGACAGCCTCATCGCCGACGACCAGCCAGCGCTCGAGCCCACGCAACAGCGCCTCGAGCCACGGCTCGATCGCGCTCGGGTCGAGCCCGAGCGTGCCGGCGCGAGCGTGGACCTCGGCCGGCAGCTCCGAAACCGCCACCGCGACGTTCACGCCGATCCCGACGACCGCCCAGCCCTCCTGGAGACGACCCTCGACGAGGATGCCGGCGACCTTAAGACCACCGACGAGCACGTCATTCGGCCACTTGATCATCGCTTCGGCCCCGACCAGCTCCGCCACCGCCGCCCCCGCCGCCAGCGGCAGCAGCCGCGGTGGCTCGCGGATCACGATCGAGCACAGCAGCGCTCGCCCCGCCGGCGCGCTCCACGCGCGGCCCTGTCTCCCGCGGCCCGCCGACTGCTCGTCCGCCGTGACGACGGTTCCGTGCGGTGCGCCCCGAACGGCGAGCTCCCGGGCACGGGCGTTGGTCGAGTCGGTCAGGCGGAAATGCGTCCGGGGACTGCCGAGTCGGCCATCAAGCCGCTCCACGGCCCACCACCCGCGCCGCGGTCTCGGCAACGCGCTCGGCCTGGCGGTCGCGCTCGGCGCACGCGAGGCGGTCGACGCGCTCGTTGAGCTCGACGCCGGCGTGGCCGGCCACCTTCACCCACTCGATCTCGTGGCGCGAGACCTCGGCCAGCAGCTCCTGCCACAGCTCCCGGTTCTTGACCGCCTGGTTGCCGGAGGTGGTCCAGCCGTTGCGCTGCCAGCGAACGAGCCAGCCGTTCGTGAACGCGTTCTTGACATAGCTCGAGTCCAGGTGAACCCGCACTCGGCACGGGCGTTTCAGCGCCCTCAGCCCCTCGACGACGCTCTTGAGCTCCATCCGGTTGTTGGTCGTGAGTGGCTCGCCGCCGGACAGCACGCGCTCGTGCTCTCCCGCGCGCAGGAGTGCGGCCCAGCCTCCCGGGCCGGGATTGCCCGAGCACGCGCCGTCGGTCCACAGCTCAACCTCCGTCAGGGCGGTTGGCGCCCGCGATTCCCGCGCGTCCCAATCGTCGGCGATCACAGCGCGATGAGCTTCGTTAGGGCCCCAAGAAGCCGGTTGCGAACGGAATCGGCTCGACCACGGCCATCTGTCTCTTTTGCGTGACCTTCACGTTGGTAGTAATACAGCACCAATCGGGATCTCTGAGCCGGCGCTGTACAAAACGGGATCTCTAAGCGCGCGCCTCATCGGCGAAACCGGCGTCATTGCGGACGAATCCTTAGCTCGTCGCCGGCGGCGACGCCGAGCATGTCCGCGGCGCCGCCACCGTTGACCGCAACCGCAAGCCGTCGACCGGAGTCTTCATAGAGGATGAGCTCGCCGGCGCCGCCCCCCGCGAACGTCCGCACGTAGCGAGCCTGCTCGGACCCGCCCGAGCCGGTCGTCACCACGAACGCGGCGCCCACCTCGAACGACGGCTCCTCCACGTCGAGCTGGACGTTGCCGAAGCGATCGACGTAGAGGACGTGTGCGATCAAGATCCCATCCTCGACCCGCGCCACCGGAATCTCCACCGCCACCAGCCCCGCCGGATCGCACGACTCGCCCGCGTCGCCAAGGGCCGCGCCACCCGCCAGCCGCGCCGCCACCGGGGCGAAGAGGTCGCGCCCATGGAACGTCGCGGAGACATACGGAAGCGCGAACGGCGAGCGCCCGATGTCGACCGCCTCGACGACTCCGCCGGCGCGCTCCGCCGCGAGCGACAGCAGACCGTTGTCCGGCCCGACCAGCAACCGCCCGTCCGCCGCCCGCAACGCAACACCGCGGCGTTCGCTGCCGACGCCCGGATCGACCACCGCGAGATGGACCCCGACCGGGAGGTACGGCAGCGCCCCACGCAAGATCACCGCCCCCGCCCGCACATCCCCTCGTGGCACCCGGTGCACGAGGTCGATCACCCGCGCCTCCGGGGAGATCCCGGCGATCACGGCGTGACACACTCCGACGAAGTCATCCTCCAAGCCGTAGTCGGACAGGAACGTAATGACGGGGCCCACGGCCCTGGGAGCCTAACGGTGTGTGTCACCTCCCTCCGTGCGCCATGTTGACGGCTGCCTCCTTGTCCGCGCTCGCGATCAGGTTGAGTCACGCCCAGGCCGAGCTGGGCGTCGGCGAGGCGCGGGCTGCTCTGTTACCCCGCTGTAGCCAGGGTGCCTCGAGAACAGCTACGTCGTTTGGGTCTTTCGACGAGCGCGATCGTCGGGCGCGCTCGCGAAGATATGGAAATGACCGACTTGCCGGTGATGGTGGAGCTGCCCGTGCAAGGTCCGTTCTCGCTCGAGGCGAGCACCCGGTTCCTTGAGGGATTCGCGCCGGCCGGGACCCACGCTTCGGGCGGGCCGACGCTTGCGCTGGCATTCCCGGTCGAGGGCGACTGGAGGACGGCGGGCGTGCTCGTTTCCCAGCAGGGTGATCGCGTCACCGCAACCGTTCGGGGCGACGCGGATCCTGAGGCGGTGCGTGCTCAGCTCGGGCGGCTGTTATCGCTGGATGTCGACGGGCGTGCGTTCCCAGCGGTCGGCGAGCGCGACGCCGTCGTGGGCGAGCTGCAGCGACGCTACCCGGGGCTGCGGCCGGTCGGCTTCTGGTCCCCCTATGAGGCAGCGGCGTGGGCGATTCTCAGCCACCGAATGCGGATCGCGCAAGCCGCCAAGATCAAACAACGCCTCGCCGAACAGTACGGCACGCAGATCGAGCTGAATGGGCGAGGACTCTGCGCGTTCCCAGCGCCACACGTGCTGCGCGAGCTGCGCTCGTTCGAGGGGATTGCCGAGCGCAAGCTGCCGTGGCTGCGCGCGATCGCCGACGCGGCGATCGAGGGCGAGCTCGATGGCGCCCGACTGCGATCCCTTGAGCCGTCCGAGGCGCAAGATCAACTGCGAGGCCTGCCCGGTATTGGCCCCTTCGGGGCCGAGCTCATTCTCATCCGCGGCGCTACCCACCCCGACCTGTTCCCCACCCACGAGCGCCGACTGCACGAGGAGATCGCCCGCGCCTACGAGCTGCACGACCGGTCACTGGCCGCACTGCAGCTCGTCGCCGGCGGCTGGCGACCTTACCGCAGCTGGGTCGCGTTGCTTCTACGCACCCGTCGGGAGGACGAGACGGCAGAGATAGCCACCGGTCGACGCCTACGACGATAACCGCCCATCCACAAAGCAAGCGCGAACAAACGGACGAGACGTCAGATCGGGGGATCGACAGGCCGGTTCGAACCTCAACGCATTTGCCGGATGGCGCCGGCAGAGGGCACGAGCGACGAGTCGGCCTCGTCCACCCCCCTCAAGCTAACGGTGACTCGGCCACGCTCAACGGTAATTACGCGACAGCGTCCCCCGGGAAGGTTGGTTCGGTCGTCGAGGCGGATGACCGGGGCTTGTGGCCGAGGCGCCTTCGTTCGTGGTTGTAGTAGCAGAGCCATCCGTCCGAAACAGGAAGAGTCCGCGAGTGTAAGATGCCCACCCGTACGGCCGAAGTCTTAACACGGAGGAGGACAAGGATGCGCCGTTCAGCAGTTGCAGCGATTGTGGCCGTGTTTGGTCTGGCAATCGCCTCCGCGGCGAGCGCAAGCGTGCTGCGGGTGGGCACCTACCACGGCATCGCTGGGCAATTCCATTCGATTCAGGCCGCCGTCACCGCAGCAAGGCCAGGCGACTGGATCCTGGTCGCTCCGGGTGACTACCACGAGCAGGGCGTCAAAGGAGCGCGCGAGCCGGCAGGTGTCCTGGTCGAGACCGCACGGCTGCACATCCGCGGGATGAACCGCAACGCGGTAATCGTCGACGGTACGAAACCGGGGGCGCGAGCGTGCTCGTCGCGCCGGCGAGACCAGGAGGTCCCTCGTGACGGCCGCAACGGGATCGAGGTGTTCAAAGCGAGCGGCGTGTACATCGAGAACCTGACCGTCTGCAACTTCCTCTTCACCGAGAACGGAGATGAGGGCAATGAGATTTGGTGGAACGGGGGAGACGGTTCCGGCAAGATCGGATTGGGTTCGTGGTGGGGCAACTACCTCACGGCAACTTCGACGTACTCGAATGGCGTCAGACCTCCCTACGGCGCCTACGGTATCTATGTGAGCAATTCGCGGGGCCCCGGTTCGATTGACCACAGCTACGGCTCGAATATGGGGGACTCGTCCTACTACGTCGGTGCCTGCCCGAACTGTAACGCCGTGATCAACCACGCCCATGCCCAGGACAGCGCGCTCGGCTACTCGGGAACGAACTCCGGCGGCAACTTGATCATCGAGAACTCGCAGTTCGACCACAACAAGGACGGCCCCGTGATCAACTCGCTGAACAACGACGACGCACCCTCACCGCAAAACGGACACTGCCCCGGTCCGAACACGGGACCGCTGGGGAACGGCATCTGCGCGATCTGGCGCCACAACCTGATCGAGGACAACAACAACCCGAACGTACCCGGCAGCGGGTTCGCCCATAGCTTGGCGGGAGAGATAGTCGCAGGGATCGGTGTCGTGTTCGCTGGGGCTAGCTACACGGAGCTGCTGGACAACCGGATCGTCGACAACGACGCCTGGGGCGTACTGGTTGCGGACTTCGCGGATGGCGAGACTCCCCCGCCCGTCGCGCACTGTCAGGGCGGCACGTACGTGGTACCGCCGCCGGCGCCCAGTCCGCTCTGCTACTACCAGTCGTTCGGCGACGTCGTGGCGGACAACTCGTTTGCGCACAATGGCAGCTTTGGCAACCCCACGAACGGGGACATCGGACTCAACACCGAAGGGCACAACCCAGGGAATTGCTTTGCCGGGAACACTGATCCCGACGGTCTGAGCAGCGAGCCGGCCAACATTCAGTCCTTTCCGTTTAACCCCTGCGGAGAGATGAACGGCAGCATCGATCCGACTGCCACGGCACAGCTCCGGTGTGCCCTGAAGATAGTCCCCTGCCCGCCCGGCACGAACGATCCGCAGCCCGCCTCCAAGTTCACGCTGAAGATGGCGCCGCGGCAACCGACGATGCCGAACCCATGCGCCGGCGTACCCGGCAACCCGTGGTGCCCCGTGCACAAGGTCCGCAAGAAGTAACCCAGGGCTCCTGAGCTGCGCGTGGTTGCGCCCCTCTGGCGTCGCCCGCTCGCCCGACAGTACTGGGTGGTACATGAGGGCGAGCGGGTGGCGCCAGGCGCGTCCAGACGCCGTCGGAACCGTCAATTACGAAGTAGTTAGTCAGTTTCGCTAACCGTCGTAGCCAAACGTCGGCGCAGGACCGGCGGCGTGCTCGCCCGGCGAATTCAGCGTGCTGGGGGCGACGGGAACTGTCACCAGTGCGGCGCTTTCGCCTCTGACCGTCAGCACGTACGACCCGTCTCGGGTCGGCCTGATGATCTGCAGTTTCGGCTTGCCCTGCCATTCCGCCTGGTGGTTAAGGTGCTGGCCCTCCAGGGTCACACCCGAGGTTGATGACGCCGAGGGTGCGAGCAGGCGCTCGACGAAGCCCCGGTGGCGCGTGGGTAGGTGCAGGGTGATCCGGGCCGATCCGGGGCCCTTGTTGATCAGCAGCACATTCAGCGGGTTGCGGATGAAAGAGCCTTTCCCCACGTCCGTCGAGTCGTCCGCTCGCACCGCCCATACCTTGAGGTTCAGCGATCGCCCGGCGCGCAGCTGTACGGGCACCAGTCGGGCACCGCCACCCAGCATCCTCTTGAACAGGATCAGACCGTAGAGCAGCGGGCGGGTCTCGAGCCCTTGCCGGGTGAAGGAGAACGGGCGGTTAATCGAGTTCACGCGGGCGTGCAGGTTGACTCCCGCCACGCCGGCGTTCATCAGCTCGAACAGAGCATCCGGGGCCCACAGCGCGGTTGCAAAGGTGTTGCTCACGCCCAGCGTTCCGCCGCAGGTCACCGAGTTGATCTCCGTCAGCCGAACCGAGAGGCCGGCCTTGTGGGCGAGTGCGACAGCAGGTGCGATCGTCTTTGCCATCCCGGCTGTCGCGTTCTCGCTGAGGACCTTCTGAATCGTCGGGTAGGTGGCTTGCCCGGGCCGGGCACAGGCCGAATACGGGTAGATGTGGGCGCTGATCACCTTCAGATTCTTGGTTCGGTAGCGCAGCAGGGTTTTGATCCATCCCAGGTGATCGGTCGCCATTGCGAGCGCGGGAGCCATCACTGGGACGGACGGGGCCACGGAGTAGAGCGCGCGAGCGTATGCCTGGAAGCTCTTGGCAAAGCTCGTCGCCGTGATCCGTTTCGGCAGGTTCGCCGGGCACTGCTGCTTCGTTTCGGACGACTGATCGCCCGCAGTCAGGAGGCCGCCTGCCCACTGAGTGCAGCTGTAGATGTCAGGCTCATTGCCGATCTCGAAGGCCGCGATTCTCCCCCCGAGGACGTTGTAGAGCGAGCTCAACAGGAGCTTCATCCAGGTGGCCACCTCTCGCGGGCGGCTGGTGATCGTGTTGATGTCGATGATGACCTGCAACTTGGACGCACTGATGACCTGGGCTGAGTCGTCGACCAGCTGGGCGGTCGGCGAGAAAACCTCCCAGGGCGCGAACTGAGGTGGCTTCCTGCCGTAGATGACGTGCTCGGCGGAGTCGCCCCCGACGCGCAGAGTCTGCGCGGGCACGCTGCCGCCCTGGACCAAGTTAAACAGCACTCGCTCCCATAGAACGGGGTGCTGCTCGACCAGGGGCAGCGTCGAGTATTCGGTCGAGAGCCCCAGGAACAGGTTCGGTATGTCCTTCATCGGCCCCGGGCCCGGGACGGTTACGTCGGCCTGGTTTGGGCCCAGCGCCAGTTTGCCCGGAGCGCGTGCAGGCACGTCAGCCCTCGCCACCGCGCGTGCCACGAGCGGGCTGACGTCGCTGCCACCTGGGGCGGCGCCGAGCAACGATCCCGCCGTCAGCGCCGCGAGCACGAACCATGTCAGCAGGCCACGGCGCCTGCTCCGAGTCTTACGGTCGGAATCAACTGCGCCCGTGTCGCCGCCACCGCCCACTCGCCCATCATTATAAGCCCCCAAGTTCTGGAAACGGTGTGCGAGCGCATCCGTCTCCGCCGCCGCCTGCGTTCCGGCGGGCTACTCACACGCAAGACCGTCCTTGTCCCGGTCGAGTCGCTCGTTTGCGCGATAGTCGGGGGTGCCGGCCCGGAGCGGCGCCAGGCCCGCCGCCCGGACGGCGGCGCAGTTGGCGAAGACGCGACCTTGACCGGAGTTCGTGTCGGCCGGCGCGGTGGATGTCGTCTGGGGCTGGCGGACGGGAATAGCGGGTTGTGTCGATGCGACCGAAGGGGGCTGGAGGCTGCTCTTCGGCAGCTTCTGTCCCGGGCAACGCGACAGGACGTGCGCCATGGCGTCGTGCTCGGCGGGCGTGACCCAGAGCCCGTACGTCTGCTTGACGGCGATCTGGCGGGCGACGTAGTCGCAGCGAAAGCTCTTGTTGGACGGCAGCCACGTCGCGGCATCTCCGTCCCCCTTGACCCGGTTCGCCGTCGAGCTCACCGCCAGCAGTTCGAGTGGGTCGTTGGCGAACACCTCGCGGCGGCCTGGCGACCACTGCTGGGCCCCCTTTTGCCACGCGTCTCCCAGCGCGACGACGTGGTCGATGTCGACCTCGGACGCTCCACCGCGGACATACATGATCGTCTGCGCCGTGTACGGATCGCGCAGAACCCCGCTTTGGATCCGGCAGTCGTCCCCGGCGCCATACGTCTTCCGGGTCAGGTCGCGCGCCAGGATCCGATCCCGCGTGTCACACCCCGCCACACTCGCCCACCCGTCGCCGAACTGGTCCCGGCTGTACCCGGTCTTCGGCGCGCGGCCCTTGACCGGCAGGGCCTCGAGCGCGGCCGACGCCGTCCCAGTCTGCGCCAACGGTTCGCCGCCGGTCGTCCTCGCTGCAGGCCGGGTGCTCGTGGACGAGTGGGTCGTGGTCGCCGTTGGGCCGGCCGCTGTTTCGGTTCGCTCGACGTGGGCCGTCGTCGTCGCCGGCGTCGAGGCCGTCGTCTTAGTCGACGCCGTCGCCCCGCACCCGGCGATGACGAGCGAGGTCAGCAAGCCAGCGGCACACTGGCGCCCGGCAACCCGGTACCGAAGCCAACACAACGAGCGGGCCACGCGCATCTTCACTCGTCCCGCGGATCTCACAAACTCCGCTCCGCGGAGACGATACTCCCGAGCCACCCCACTTTCCATACGCCGATGATCCCCGTGGGCGGAGAAGCGCCACCCGGCAGCCGGCGCATCGCGTGTACGAGCACGTCTTCGGCGATCTTCGCGGCGACGGTGACGTCGACGCCCGACGGGTAGTCCTACAACAAACCACCCACCTCGATATGGAGGCCTCTCGATGATGCACCGCTATGCAGTCGTTGCCACGATCGCAGCCGCGGCAGCAGCGCTCGCGCCAGTGGCCACCGCTGCCCCGGTCTCGAAATCAATCCAGTTCACGAACCGCAGCCGGAGCGTGACGTGCGGCGTCGAGATCCATGCGCCGAGCAAACCCGCCACCGAGGTCCTGTGCGCGGCAAAGGGGATCCCCGCGCCGAAGACGAAGGGGCCGGGCGACAGCGGTTTCGTCCAGATCGGTGTGCTGGGCATTCCGCAACTGCTGCGTCTTAGTCAGAACTCGTGGGTCGCGGGCACCTCGGCGAAGCTCGGGCGCGGCCGCCTGTGGAACCAGCTCGGTGTCACCTGTCACATCGCCGCCACCAACGTGATGTGCTTCAACGGCGACAACCACGGTTTCGTGATCGGCGACGGCCACTACCGAACATTCTGAGCGATACCCGGAGCCGAACGCGCGCGATCAGCCGCTGCTCGCCGGCGGCGGAACGACCAGCCCCAGCAGCTGACGTCCGCGATCTCGGCTCGGCATCCCTCCACTTGGACGAGCCGCGATTTATCGAGACACGGAGGCCGTGGCGTCTCGAATCAACGCATCGACAACACCGTCGATGTCGTGGCGGCTCGCTTCGACGTCGGGCTCGAGCCCGTGCTCGCGGAGCGTGGCGCTCGTGACCGGACCGATGCTCACGAGACGGCCCCGAAAACGCGACCCGAGATCACCCACGGACTCCAGGAAGAACCGAACGGTCGACGACGACGTGAACGTGACGTAGTCGGCGCCCGCGACAGCAGTGAGTTGAGCGTCGGTCAACGGCGACGCGACCGTCTCGTACAGCGCCACCACGTCGACCTCGGCGCCGCGCCCGCGGAGCGCGTCGACGAGCACGTCCCGCGCCTCCGCCGCCCGCGCCACCAGCGCGCGCCGAACCGGGACGTCCGCCAGAGCATCGATCAGCCCCTCGGCCACGAACCGCTCCGGAACCACATCCGCGATCACCCCAAAGGAACGCAACGCCGCGGCCGTCCCGGGACCGATCGCCGCCACGCGTGCGCCCGCCAAAGCACGCGCATCCAGACCACCCGCCTCCAACCGCGCGAACAGCAACCGGACACCATTGGGGCTGGTCAGGCACACGAGGTCGTATCCGGAGAGCGACGGCGCCGGCCCGTCGAGCGGCACGATCCGGATGGCCGGCGCCTCGACGACCGTCGCGCCGAGATCCGTCAGCCGCCTCGCCAACCCACTCGCCTGGGCGCGCGCCCGCGTCACCGCGACGCTCAGGCCGGCGAGCGGCCGCGACTCGAACCACGCCAACGCCTCGCGCAGCCCCGCCACCGCGCCGACCACGACGACCGCCGGAGCGCGAACGCGCGCGGAAGCGGCAACCGAAGCAATCGTCGCCAAGGTCCCGGCCACGACCCGTTGCTCGGGGAGCGTCCCCCGTTCGACCACCGCCGCCGGCTCGAACGGGTCACGCCCGCCGGCAACCAGAGACGACGCGATCGCCGGCAGTTGCCGGACCCCCATGTAGAAGACGAGCGTCCCGGGGAACGCCGCCAACGCCCCCCAGTCGAGCGCGGACCCCGAAGGCTTCGAAGGGTCTTCGTGCCCGGTCACGAACGCGACCGCGCTGGCGGCGTCGCGATGGGTGACCGGAATCCCCGCGTACGCTGGCCCGGCCACGCCGGCGGTCACACCCGGGACGACTTCGAACCCCACTCCTGCGTCACGCAGTGCCTCGGCCTCCTCGCCGCCCCGTCCGAACACGAACGGATCGCCGCCCTTCAACCGCACGACGATCCCCGACGACCGACCGTGCAAGACCAGCAGCGCAGAAATATCGGACTGCGACATCGACGGCCCGCCGCCCTCCTTGCCCGCGTAGATGAGCGTCGCGTCCGGCCGCGCCCCATCGAGCGCGGTGGCCGGGATCAGCCGGTCGTAGACGATCACGTCGGCGGCCGCGATCAGCTCGAGCGCGCGAGCGGTGAGCAGCCCCGGGTCGCCGGGCCCGGCGCCGACCAGGTACACGGTCACGAGAGCAACTCCGCCGCGCCCACCGCCAGCAGCCTCTCCGCGACCGCACCGCCGACTTCCGAAGCCGGGCCACGGAGCACATCCCTCACCCACGCGGAACCGTCGGCGCGCCCCACCCAGCCGGTGAGCTCGACCTCGCCGCCGTCGACCACGCGCGCGAACGCGCCGACGGGCGTGTTGCACGAAGCGCCGAGCGCGCGCGTGAGCGACCGTTCGGCGGTCACGCACGCCGTCGCCTCCGCGTCGACGAGCACCGACACCTTCACCCGCTCAGGACGAGCCTCAACAGCCAATGCCCCCTGCCCCGCCGCCGGAACGAATTCGTCCAACACGCCATCCACCGCGTCGAGCCGCCCAAGCCGCGCCAGCCCGGCGACCGCGAGCACAAGCGCGTCGCACTCGCCTGAAGCCAGCTTCCGCAACCGCGTGTCCACATTCCCACGCACATCGACGACCGAAACGTCCGAGCGCGACGCCAGGATCTGAGCCGCCCGCCGCAAAGAGCTCGTTCCCACCCGCGCGCCCGGCCTCAAAGCCGACAACGACGGCGCGCCGCAGATCGCGTCGCGCGGGTCCTCGCGCGGCGGGATCGCGACCAGCTCCAGCCCCGGCGCCAGTTCCGCCGGGACATCCTTGGCCGAGTGCACAGCCAAATCGATCTCGCCGGAAACCAAGGCACGCTCGAGCTCCGAGACCCACCGCGACTTGTCGCCAAAAGGCCCCACCGCCTCGACAGTCACCAGCGAATACTCCACGCCCAGGCGCGAACTCACCCACTCCGCCTGCGCGAGCGCCAGCGCGCTCCCACGCGTGCCGACCCTGATCAACGCCCCGGCTGGCGAAGCCGGCGCCGCGAGGCGAGGTCGCGGACCTCACCGGCCGAAGCCGGCGCGCCGCTCTCGACCTCGAGGCCGAACAGGTCCCGGATCAGCGCCATGCGGGCGTGCACGCGGTCGTCCTGGAGCTCCTTCAGCCGTGCCGTGGGAGCGTGCAGCAGGCGGTTCACGATCGCGCGTGCCAGTGCGTCCACGCGCTCGGCATCGCGCGCCGACAGCCGCTCCCATTTCCCGGCGTTCTCGGCCACGACCTCGGAAGCGATCTCGGTGGCGTGCGCCCGGAGCGCCGCCAGCGTCGGGAGCACCTCGAGCGAGCCCAGCCACACGGCGAACCGCTGGATCTCCTCCTCGATGATGCCTTCGGCCTTGCGCGCCTCGGCCTGGCGGACCTTGCGGTTGCGCGTGATCACGGCCTGTAGGTCGTCGATGTCGTACAGCGACACGCGGTCGAGCTCGCCGCAGGCGGCGTCGATGTCCCGCGGGACCGCGAGGTCGATCAGCAGCAGCGGCCGCCGCCGGCGTGAGGCCATCACCTCCGACAGCTCCGCGGCCTCGAGCAGGAGATGCGGCGAGGCGGTCGCGGCGACCAGGATGTCGGCGCGCTCGAGCGCCTGGGGCAGCTCGTCGAAGCTCATGCTCTCGCCGCCATAGCGACGCGCGAGCGAGATCGCGCGGTCGCGTCGGCGGCTCGCGACGAACACGGGCCGGCCGCCGCTGTCCGACAGCGCCCGCGCGGCCAGCTCCCCGGTCTCGCCGGTCCCGACGATCACGACCATCTTCCCGACGAGCTCGCCGAGCTGCTCGCGCGCGAGCGCCACCGCCACCGCCGGCAGGCTCAGCGCTCGCTCGCCGATCGCAGTCTCGGTGCGCACGCGCTTGCCGGTCGCGAGCGCCGCCTTGAACAGGTGGTTGGTGAGCGGGCCGGCGGCGTCGCCGGCGATCGCCGTCTCGTAGGCGCGCTTGATCTGGCCCTGGATCTCGGCCTCGCCGACGATCATCGAATCCAGGCCGGCGGTCACCCGGTACAGGTGGCGGGCGGCGTCGCAGTTGCGCAGCGAGTAGATCGCGGGCGCCAGCTCGGTCGGACGGATCCCGGCCTGGCTCGCGAGCATCGCCAGCGCGCGGCTCTCGGCCTCGACCGGGCTGCCGACGACCACGTACAGCTCGGTGCGGTTGCAGGTCGAGATCGCGACCGCCTCCTGCACCTCGCCGGTCCCTCGCAGATCGCGCACGAACTCGGCGCCGCGGGCGTCGGGCAGCGCCACTCGCTCGCGCACCTCGACCGGCGCGGTCTTGTGCGAGACGCCGATCGCGAGCAGCTCGCTCACGCCACCGGCTCTCGCGCGCGCTCCGAATCGCGGGCCGCCCGCTGCGCCTCGACGTCGCGCCGGAGCTCGATCAGCTCGCGCTCGGTCCGGGACAGCCGCGTGGCCATGATCCCCACGTAGACGAGCACGATCGCCAGGAACACGATGTACGCGCCGGCCACGTATTTGCCCGCCGTGTGCAGAGGAAGGGCCGGGGCGACCGCAAAGATCGCAGAGACACTCACGACGGCGCCGCGCTCCTCTTTAGCGGCGCCACCGACTCCTCACCCAACAGAGCGCGCCGGAGCGCGCGGACCTGCATGCGGGTGCTCTTCGCCGCCATCTCGTACTTCCACAGCGTCACGTACAGCAACGCGATCCCGACCAGCGCCACCAGGAACGTCAATCGCATCGACCCCGGGAGGTTCCCACCCGTAAGGGTCAGCACGCGCGGGTGGACGTACGCCTGCGCGGCCCGGACCGCGATGAAATTCAGAGGCACGAACGCACCCGCCACGACCGCGAACACGCTCGCGTACCGGGACTGGCGCTCCGGATCCTCGATCGAGAACCGGAGCGGCTGATACGTCGCGAACAGCAGCATCACGATCAGGAACGAGGTCAGCGTCGGGTCACTCCATACCCACCAGTGGCCCCATGAAGCCTTGGCCCAGATCGTGCCGGTCAGCAGTGTCCCGATTCCGAAGATCAGCGCCATGTGGATCGCCACGTAGGAGCGGATGTCCCACTTGCGGTCGCCCGTCCGCAGGTACATCGCACCGAGCACGCCGCCGAACACGAACCCGCAAAGCGCCGTGATCGCCAGCGGCACGTGGATGTAGAAGATCTTCTGGATGAAGCCCTGGTTGGCGTCGAGCGGCGCGTAGAAGAACGTCAGCGCGAGCGCCGCCGTAATGGTCGCGGCGGCGGCGAGGGAAAGGCTGCGAAGGCCGCGGCCGTAAGTCGTCAAAGCCTTAGTCCTCCAGGAGAAAGTCGAACACAGCGTAGGACAGGAGGGCGAACACCAGATCATAGAGAGCCAGAATCGCCACCCACTTCCCCGGCGGCGAGCCCGACGCGTGCGCCACGAGCAGCGGCCCCAGCCCGCGCGCCATCCCGATCAGCGCCGGGAGCAGCAGCGGCAGCCCGATGATCGGGCCGATCAGGTCCCGCGCCCGCGTCTGCACGGCGATCGCCGAGACCAGCGTGCCGATCACGGCCAGGGCCACGTCGCCGAGCGCCAGCACCGCGATCAGGCCCGGCAGCGCCGGACCCAGCGACGGGCCGAGGAGCAGCAGTCCGAAGGCCGGAACCGCGATCACCTCGAGCACGACCAGGAACAGGAACAGCGCCGTCGCCTTCGCCACGAGCAGCGCCGAGCGGTCGACCGGCGCCAGCAGGAACGCGTCGAAGCCACCCTGCTCACGCTCGGCGACGAACAGCCGGTTGATCCCGAGCATCGACGCGAACAGCAGCGTGACCGTCAGGACGCCCGCCGCCAGCTGGCCGTCGATCGTGTCGCGATCCAGCCCGAAGTGGAAGATCACGAACGTGACGATCGCGAACAGGATCATCGCGGGCAGCGTCTCGAGCCCGCGCAGCTCGAGCAGCAGGTCCTTGCGCAGGACGGTGCGGATTGTCCTCATCGGGCGGACACCAACATCGCGTGTCCCTCACGCATAAAGGCGCTTCACCGCCACCGGGTCCACCTTGTCCGGGCCGGTCAGGAACGCCGCCCGCCCGTCCTCGAGCCCGAGCACGAGGTCGGCTTCGGCGACCGCGGCGTGCGGGTCGTGGCTGGTCAGGACCCGAGTGGCCCCCGACTCGCGCCCGATCAGCGGCGCCACCAGCTCCGTCGCGGCGGGGTCGAGATTGGCCAGCGGCTCGTCGAGGAGCAGCAGCGCCGGCGCGTGGAGGACCGCCCGGCACACCGCCACCCGCTGGACCAACCCCCGCGAGAGCAGGCGCACCGGATCGTCGGCCCGTCCCCCATCCCGACCGCGTCGAGGAGCTCCTCGACCCGCTCGTTCCCCACGCCGTGCAGCCGCGCGTGGTAGGAGAGGTTCTCGCGACCGCTCAGGTCGCGGTACAGCAGCGGGTCGTGGGCCAGCAGCCCCAGCCGTCCGCGCACCGCGAACCCGCGATGCGGCAAGGCCTCGCCGAACACGCGCACCTCGCCCGCATGCGGCCGAAGCAGCGTCGCGAGGATCCGGAGCAGCGTCGACTTGCCCGCGCCGTTTCGCCCGAGCACCGCCAGCGTCGATCCCGCGGGCACCTGCAGCGACACGTCCCGGAGCACCGTCCGCTCACCGAAGTGGCGGGAGAGGCCCCGTAGCTCAATGGCCGGGGGTGGGTCCACCCTCGTGCTGCAGCGTCGTCACCACGTGCCCGAGAGTCGGGCCGATGACCGGGAACAGCTCGTCGATCGCCTTGGGGTTGCCCGGGAAGTTGACGATGAGCGTGCGGCCCGCGATCCCCGATACGCCGCGCGACAGGATCCCCATCGGGGTGTGCTTGAGCGCCTCCGCGCGCATCGCCTCGGCGAACCCGGGGGCGTCGCGCTCGATCACCGCCCTCGTCGCCTCGGGCGTCACGTCGTCGTGGGTGAAGCCGGTGCCGCCGGTGGTGAAGATCAGCGCGGTTCCGTTGCGCGTGTGGCGCCGCAGCACCTTCTCGATCGCCTTGCGGTCGTCGGCCACGACCTCGCGGGCGATGATCTCGGCGCCGGCGGCCTCGGCCAGCGTGGCCAGCGCCTGCCCCGAGCGGTCCTCAGCGCGGCCGGCGGCGACCGAAGTGGAGACGGTGATGATCGCGGTCTTCATCCGCGACAAGGGTAGGGTTTCGCGCGCCCGGACGACCCTAACCTCGCCTAACACAACCGCAATCCGCCTGCGGATACGGTCCCGCGCGGTCTACCGGAAGGCAACACGCTCAAGCTCACGCTGGTCAGCGACAAGAACGCTGGCTGCGTCGGCCGGCGCGACGTTTTGACCGCCGGTAAGTTCAAGAAGAGCTGATCAGGCCCGAGCGGCGTCGACCCCCCATTCGGGGGTCTATGTCCGGCGGCAGGTTTGCCGTGTGAGGGCGCCGTTATCCTGCCGCCGGTGCGGCTGCTCGTAGCGAAGGCCCAGGCTCCGCTGGTGGGGGAGCTTGCGATCCCGCCCTCGAAGTACCACGCCCACCGCGCCCTGATGCTCGCGGCGCTGGCCCCTGGGCAGAGCACGATCGTGCAGCGCACCTCCGCGCGCCACGTGTCGTTCACGGTCCAGGCGCTCCGCGCCCTCGGGACGAAGATCGAGAACGCCGGCAGCGGGTGGCGGGTCACCGGCGGGCGGTTCTCGCCGGTCAGCGACGAGGTGTCGGTGGGAAGCTCCGGGACGACGCTGTACTTCCTGCTCGGGCTGGCCGCGCTCGGCGACCGGCCGGTCACGTTCGTCGGTCAGCGGTACTTCCGCCGCCGTCCGATCGGGCCGCTGCTCCGGGCGCTGAAGCGGATGGGAGTGCGGCTCGAGTACGAGGGCCAGCACCTGCCGGTGACGGTGTATCCCGGCGTGCCGCACGGTGGCCGGATCCGGATCGACGGAACGCTCTCGCAGTGGATCTCGGGGCTGTTGATGCTCGCGCCGTACGCGCTCGAGCCGACCACGATCGAGATCCGTGGCGAGCTCAACGAGCGTCCCTACCTCGAGCTGACCATCGACATGATGCGCCAGTTTGGCCTCGAGGTCAGCGCGCGCGAGGACTGGCGCGAGTTCTACGTCGCCCCGCAGCAGCGGCCGAAGCCAACCGACGTCGTGCTGCCGCCCGACCTCGGCTCGGCCGTGTTCGGGCTCGCCGCCTGCACGCTCAACCCCTCCAGGGTCACGTTCCGCAGCTCGACGCCGATCTCCGGACACCCCGAGGCGTCCGTGTTCGATTCGCTGATGGCGGCGGGCGTGCCCTTCCGGTTCGCGCCGGACGGCCTGTCGGTCTCGATCGACCACGACGGGACCCCGCCCGAGGGCGGCCCGCTCGACTGCCGCGACATCCCGGACATGGTCCCGATCCTGTCCGTGCTCGCCAGCCGCGCGAGCGGCAAGAGCGCCCTCGGCCACGTGGCGCACGTGCGCCTGAAGGAGTCAGATCGCGTCACCTCGATGCTCCAGCTCCGCAAGATGGGCGCGAGGATCGAGTTCGACGGCAACGACATGACGTTCGAGGGGGTCAAGCGGCTCCGCGGTGCGACGCTGTCCTCGTTCAACGACCACCGCGTGCTGATGTCGCTGACCGTGGCGGGATCGATCGCCACCGGCGTGACCGAGCTGTCCTACCCCCACGCCTACCGGATCTCGTACCCCGAGTTCCTCGACCACATGAATGCGCTCGGGATCCCGGCCGCCGTGTCCGGCGGCGTGCCGGCGCTGGGACAAACGGGATGATCCTCGACGATCTGGACCGCCACGCCCGCGAACGGCCGGGCGAGCGCGCGGTCGTCGAGATCAGCGCCGACGGCACCGTTCGCGAGTTGACTTGGGGTGCTTTGAGAATGCATTCAGACGCGGTCGCGTCAGAGCTGCTCCGGCTCGGCGTGCTGGAGGGCGAGCCCGTGGCCTTCCAGCTCCCGAACCGCCTCGAGTTCGTGACGATCGCCCTGGGCACGCTGCGCGCGGGCGCCGTGTGCGAGCCGCTGATGCCGATCTTCCGCGAGCGCGAGCTGTCGTTCATGCTGCGCGAGAGCGGCGCCCGAGTTCTGTTCGTCCCGCGCGTGTTCCGCGGGCACGACTACGCCGCAATGGCCGACGGGCTCCGCGGCGAGTTGCCGGCGCTCGAGCACGTGATCGTTCTCGACGGTGATCCGTTCGCGGGCAGCGGGGCCGCGCCGGCCGCGCCGGGCCCGCGTCCCGATCAGATCGCGCAGCTGCTGTTCACCTCGGGGACCTCCGGCGAGCCCAAGGGCGCGCTCCACCGCCACGATGTGCTGATGCGCGCCGCCGATCACCACATCGACCACTTCGGACTCGGCGGCGACGACGTCGTCTACGTGCCCTCGCCGCTCGCCCACCAGACCGGCTTCCTGTACGGGATGTGGATCGCGATCCGGCTCGGCGTGCCGCAGGTGCTCCAGGAGGTGTGGGACGCCGAGGTCGGCCTCGACACGATGCAGCGCTTCGGTGTCACGTTCGTCCAGGCGGCGACTCCGTTCCTGGCCGATCTGACCCGGATCGCTTCCGATCTCGGTCACGCCCCGGACAGCCTGCGCACGTTCGTGGCCACCGGAGCGGCGATCCCGCGTGAGCTCGCGCGGCGCTCGCGCGAGGTGCTCGTGGCGGAGGTCGGCGGTGCCTGGGGCACGACCGAGAGCTGCCTCGGCTGCGCGTTCGCGCCGGGCGATCCGCCGGACCGGGCCTGGGGAACCGACGGACGAGCCCTTGACGGCGTGCGCTTGCGCGTGGTCGACGACGACGGCCGGCCGCTGTCGGTGGGCGAGGAGGGCAATTTCGAGGTCCACACCGACTGCCTGTTCGTCGGCTACCTGAACCGCCCGGAGCTCACGGCCGAGGCGGTGACCGAAGACGGGTGGTACCGCACCGGGGATCTGGCCCGGATCGACTCGAGCGGCTACGTCCGGATCACCGGCCGGGTCAAGGACGTGATCAACCGCGGCGGCGAGAAGGTGCCGGTGGCCGAGATCGAGCAGCTCCTGCACGCCCATCCCGCGGTGCGCGACGTCGCGATCGTCGCGATGCCCGACGAGCGCCTCGGCGAGCGCGCGTGCGCGTTTGTCGTCCTCGTCGACACCGCCGAGCTGGACTTCGACTCGATGCTCGAGTACCTAGACTCCCGTCGCGTCTCGAAGACGTACTGGCCCGAGCGTCTGGAGCTGGTTGACACGCTTCCCCGGACGCCATCGGGCAAGATCCAGAAGTTCATCCTGCGCGCGCAGGCCCGCGAGCTCGTGACGATATGACCACCGCCCCGACCACAGATTTCGAAGCGCTGCGCGGCGAGGTGCGCGGGTACGTCGACGACGAGGGCGAGCGCTGGTCCGAGCTGATCGAGCGCGAGCACCAGGTTCCGGTCGCGCTCTGGGACGAGCTGCGTGACCGCGGCTACCTCCGGCTGGCCGCGCCCGTCGAGTACGGCGGGGCCGGGATCCAGTTCACGCGCTATCTCGAGCTGCTCGAGCTGTTCTCGATGTCGCACGCGTCGCTGCGAATGATCGTCCACGTCGCCAACGGCATCTGGCGGCCGATGGACTCCCACGCCAACGACGACCAGCGCGAGCGGTTCATCAAGCCGGCGGTCGCGGGCGACATCAAGGTCGCGTTCACGCTGACCGAGCCCGGGGCGGGCAGCGGAGCCGACATCCGCGCCGTCGTCGTCCGCGAGGGCGACACGTACTACCTGAGCGGCGAGAAGCACCTGATCACGTTCGGGACGATCGCGGACCACCTGCTGACGTTCGCGCGTGTCGAGGGCACCCGCGGCACCGATGGGACCGTGGCGCTGATGGTCCCGACCCGGGGCGAGGGAGTGGACGCGCGGGAGATGGCCGAGACGATGGGGGTCCGCGGCACCGACCACGGCCACATCGTGTTCGACCGCGCGCCGGTTCCGGTCGCCGACCGGTTCGGCGAGGAGGGCCAGGGCGTGGAGATCGCGCTGAGCGGGTTCCTCGGCCCGAGCCGGATCTCACTCGCCACGACCTGCGTCGGGCTGGCCCAACGGGCTCTCGACCTGGCGCTCGATTACGCCCAGCGGCGCGAGACGTTCGGCAAGAAGATCGCCGAGCGCCAGGCGATCGCGTTCAAGCTCGCCGAGATGGCGACCGACGTCGAGGCCGGCCGGCGGCTGGTGTGGCACGCGGCGGCCAAGTGGGAGCAGACCGGGCACGCGCCGATGGAGGCGGCGATGGCGAAGCTGTTCGCGAGCGAGATGCTCCAGCGCGTGACCGACGCGGCGCTCCAGGTCCACGGCGGGATCGGCTACTGGTCCACGAGCCCGATCGAGCGGGTGTACCGCGACGCGCGTGCGCAGCGGTTCGAGGAGGGCACCGCCGAGATTCAGAAGACCACGATCGCACGGGACCTGCTGAGACGATGAGCACTTTGGACGAGAACCTCCTCCCCGATCCGCGCCGCGGGTTCGAGGGCAAGGTCGCGCTGATCACGGGATCCTCGCGCGGGATCGGCCGGGCGCTGGCGCTGCGGTTGGCCGCGCGCGGCGCAACGCCGATCATCAATTACAAGGTCAACCACGAGGCCGCGGCCGAGACCCTCGCCGAGATCCAGCGCCTCGGCGTCACCGGGCTCGCGATCCGAGCCGACCTCGAGAGCCTCGAGGAGATCGAGGCGATGTTCGACCAGGTGCAGGAGCGGTTCGGGCGCCTGGACTTCTTCGTCTCGAACGCCTCGGCGAGCAATTTCCACCACTTCATGGACCTCAAGCCCCACCATCTCGAGCGCACGTTCAACCTGAACGTCCGCGCGTTCGTCGTCGGGACCCAGCGGGCGGTCCGGCTGATGCCCGAGGGAGGGCGGGTCGTGGTGCTGTCGAGCTACGGAAGCATCCGCACGTTCCCGACCTACGCCAACCTCGGGTCGGCGAAGGCCGCGCTCGAGACCTGGGCGCGCTACATGGCGGTCGAGCTCGCGCCGCTCGGCGTCAACGTCAACGCGGTCAACGGCGGGATCATCGAGACGGACTCCTCGAGCTACTTCTACTCCACCGGGCGGGTCCCGTCGCTCGACACGGTGCTGCCGAAGATCCCCAAGAAGCGGATGGGCAGCGCCGCCGAGGTCGCCGAGTGCGTGCTGTTCCTGCTCTCGCCGGGCGCCGAGTACGTGACCGGGACGACGCTGATCGTCGACGGCGGGCTGACCGCGATCGCGCCACCGTTCCATTCGGACATGGCCGCCGCGGCGGGCTCCGGGGCGCTCGACGCGCTGACCGAGGCGCTCCGCTAACCCCGAGCTCGCGTGTTCGAGCACGTGTGGCGGACGGGCGAGATCGGCCCGCTGGCCTTGCCGCACCGAATCATCATGGGGTCGATGCACCTCGGGCTCGAGGGCCTCGACGACGGCGGGGCGGCGCTGGCCGCGTTCTACCGCGAGCGTGCATTGCGGCGGAGCGGGGTTGATCGTCACCGGCGGCTCGGCGGTCAGCCGGGTCGGCGCCGGCGGGCGCAACTACAGCTTCATCAACGAGTCCTCGGATGGGGTCAAACTGGAACGTGTCGCGGCAGCGGTGCACGACGCCGGCGGCCTCGTCTTGCTCCAGCTGTTCCACGCCGGCCGGTACGCGTACGAGTCGTCGTTCGGGCTGACACCGGTGGCGCCGTCGGCGGTGTATTCGCGCTACAGCCGGTGCGAGCCGCGGGCGCTGTCCGGCGACGAGGTGCTCGAGACGATCGACGACTTCGCGCGCGGCGCCCGGCGCGCCCGCGAGCTCGGGTTCGTAGGCGTCGAGATCATGGGCTCGGAGGGATACCTGATCGACCAGTTCCTGGCGCCGGCGACGAACCTCCGCGAGGACGAGTGGGGCGGGGACGCAGAGCGGCGGATGCGGTTCGCCCTCGACGTCGCGGCCGCCGTGCGGTCGGCCGGCGGGCCAGGGCAGGCGGTCGTGTTCCGGATGTCGGGGGCCTCGCTCGTCGAGGGCGGCCCCGCGCGGTACGAGGTGCTCGAGCTCGCGCGGCGGCTGGCGTCCGGCGGCTCGGTGGACGCTCTGAACGTCGGCATGGGCTGGCACGAGTCGCGGGTGCCCACGGTGCAGGCGCTCGTCCCCCACGGCGCGTGGCGCCCGTGGGCGCGGGCGATCAGGGAAGAGGTCTCTGTCCCGGTGATCGCGTCCAACCGGATCAACACGATCGCACTGGCAGAGGAGGTGGTCGCGGCCGGCGACGCGGACTTTGTATCGATGGCGCGACCGTTCCTCGCCGACCCGGAGATCGTGAGCAAGGCGCGGGACCGGACCGACGGTCGCGTCGTGAACGTCTGCATCGCCTGCAACCAGGCGTGCATCGACCGCTCGATCTTCGACAAGCGCGTCTCGTGCGTGGTCAACCCGCGCGCCGGCTACGAGCTCGAGCTCGGCGCATCCCGCGCGCCGGCAGGCTCGCTCGCGCCGGTCGCCGTCGTCGGCGGCGGCCCCGCCGGCATGGAGGCGGCCCGCGCCCTCGCCGCCGCCGGCCACCGGGTCTCGCTGTTCGAGGCCTCCGAGCGGCTCGGCGGTCAGTTCCGGATGGCGTGCCGGATCCCCGGCAAGGAGGACTTCGCGGCGACGATCTCCTACTTCGAGGCCGAGCTCTCGCGTCTCGGCGTAACGGTGAGCCTCGACAGCCCGGTCCGCGAGGCCGGCGCGCTCGACGGGTTCGACGCGGTCGTCGTCGCGACGGGCGTCCTGCCCCGGCCGATCGCCCTCGCGGGCGCCGACCTGCCGCATGTCGTCAGCTACGCCGAGCTCCTGCACGATGACCGCGGCTGGGGCGAGACCGTCGCGATCATCGGCGCCGGCGGGATCGGGGTCGACGTCGCGCACCTCGTCAGCCACCGAGACGGCGACTTCTACGCCGCCTACGGCCTCGAGCCTCGCCGGCGGCCCCGTCGCCGTCCGGCCGCCCCGCGCCGCCCGCCCCCGCGCCAGGTGGTCACGCTGATGCGCCGCGGCGCTCGCGTCGGCGAACGGATCGGCCCGTCGACGCGCTGGGCGGTCGTCCAGGAGCTGCGGATGTCCGGCGTCGAGATCCTCACCGGGGTCGCCTACGAGCGGATCGAGCCCGGCGCGGTCGTGATCCGCGATGCGGAGGGCGGCGAACGGCGGGTGGCGGCGGACACGGTCGTGATCGCCGCCGGCCAGGAGCCCGAGACGGCGCTGGCGCGCTCCCTTGCCGGCGCCGGCAGGCCCCACGTCGTGATCGGCGGCGCCGGCGGCGCGGCCGAGCTGGACGCCGAACGAGCGTTCAGAGAAGGCGCGCGCACGCCGCAGGCCGTCGCCGAGCTGCTCCGTTAGATGCGCCGCCGCTGCGATGGGACCGGTCACCCGACCGCCGGCGCCGCGTCCATCCGCCCGACCGCCCGCGTCCATCCGCCCGACCGCCGGCGACCGCGTCCATCCGCCCATGCAAAACGCAGCAAACCTCCCCGCCCGCACCCGCCGTGCGCACCTAAGCATCCGTGAGGTGCTTATGTGCGCCCGTCGGACGACGAGAGAGGTGCTGTGTCACGTTTTGCACCCCGGCTGCGGCCGCGGCGCCACTGAGCGACGCTAGCCCTGGCCGTCGCGGGTCCAGTGACCCGACCGGCCGCCGGACTTCTCGAGCAGCACCACCTCGGCGATCTCGGCGCCGCGCTCGAGTCCCTTGACCATGTCGTAGACGGTCAGCGCCGCCACCGACGCTGCCGTCATCGCCTCCATCTCGACACCGGTCTGACCGGTCGTCCGCGCCTCGGCGACGAGCGTGATCCGACCGGCGTCCAAGTCGACCGAACCTTCGACGCCGACGAAAGTGAGCGGCAACGGGTGGCACAGCGGGATCAGCTCCGCGGTCCGCTTGGCCGCCTGAATGCCGGCGATCCGCGCCACCCCGAGCACGTCCCCCTTGGGTGCGTCGCCGGCGGCGACCTTACGAGCGGTCTCCTGCGAAACCCGCACGACGGACCGCGCCACCGCGCGCCGCTCGCTGGCGGGCTTGTCGCCGACGTCGACCATGCGGGCGCGGCCAGAGGAATCCAGATGGGTGAGCTCGGTCACACCGCGACGGCGCGCTGCGCGTCCGCGATCAGGGCACGGACGCCATCGACATCGCCGGCCCGCAGCAGCTCGACCGGGTCCGGATCGCCGTTGACGATCGACTCGAAGAACTCCTTGCGGTCCTGATAGGTGGGAAGCGTCGCCTTGGCCCAACCGCGCGCGTCGTTGAGCAGGATCGCCAGCAACGCGTAGGGCTCGCCGAACATCTCCCCAATCTCGCGCTTCATCCGCTTGGCCAACGCCGGCGAGGCGCCGGCGGTCGAGATCGCCACCGCCAGCGGCCCGGTGCGCACGATCGCCGGCAGGATGAAGTTGCACAGCGGCGGCACGTCGACGACGTTGACGAGCATCGCCCGCGCCTCGGCGTCCTCGAACACGCGGATGTTCAGGTCGGTGTCGTCGGTGGCGGCGATTGCGATCAGCGCGCCGTCCAGGTCGCCCGACTCATACTCGCGCGGCTCCCACCGAATCGACCCCTCGAGCCCGAGCTGCACGAGCTCGGGATGGGCGTCGGGCGCGATCAGCGTCACATCGGCGTCGCACGCCAGCAGGCCCTCGACCTTCTCGAGCCCGACTTCGCCGCCACCCACGACCACGCACCGCCGGCCGGTCAGGCGCAGGCACGCGATGTAGAACGGCGTCTCGAGCATCCCCTGCACGCACGACTGATCGCACGTCCCTTTGCGGAGCTGGCAGACACACTCCTTGCCGCGATAAGCCTGGGCAGGCATCGTCTACGAGGGTATCGCGGACGAACTTTGGCGCTGGGACTGCGTATTTGCCAGCTGGAACGCCAAAGTCCGTCAGGCGCTACCGACGAACTGCATCGCGAGCGAGGCGCGCGCCTAACCGCGTCAGCGGAGCGAGACCGTCTCGCAGCGCGCGCCTGCGCTCCGAGGACTGCCCGTACAGCAGCTCCGCGGTGGCGCGCAATGCCTTACCGAGCGTCTCGTCGTACGGATGCCACCAGGCGTCCCGGATCGCCGAGCCCTCCCACACGCGCAGCTTGACGTTCACGCACTCGTACAGCCCGAATTTCGAGTGGGTGCGACCGAGCCCGGAGTCTTTCACGCCACCCCAGGCGCACTGACAGGCGCCGTGACTGAACATGTGGTCGTTGATCCACACCATTCCGGATTGCAGCTCGCCGGCGATCCGCTCGCCCCGGCCGCGATCCGAGGTCCACACCGACGCGCCCAGCCCGAATTCGGAGTCGTTGGCGAGCGCCACCGCCTCGGCTTCGGAGTCCACGACGACGATCGGGAGGACCGGCCCGAAGATCTCCTCGCGCATGATCCGCATGTCGTGCATGACCCCGGTGAGCACGGCCGGCGCGTAGAAGGCGCCGGCGAGCCCCGCCGGCGCATCGGCCGGACCGCCGCACCGCAGCACGGCGCCGGAGGACACCGCGTCGTCGACGAGCGAGCGCACGATCTCGAGCTGCTCGGCGGACACCATCGGCCCGATCTCGGTGTCCCAGCTCATCGGGTCGCCCACGCGCAGCCGCTGGGCGCCGGCGACGACGCCGGCAACAAAACGGTCCGCCACCGAGCGCTCGACGTACACGCGCTCGATCCCCGAGCAGGTCTGGCCGGCGTTTGCGAACCCGCCCCAGACGGCGCCGGCGATCGCGTGCTCCATGTGCGCGTCCGCCAACACGATCATCGGGTCCTTGCCGCCGAGCTCGAGCACCGAGCCCTTCAGCCGCCGCGCGCATGTCTCGCCGACCCACCGACCGGTCTGGACCGAACCCGTGAAGAACACCTTGCCGACGCTCGACTCGGCCAGCGCGGCGCCCGTACCCGGCCCGTGCACCACCCGCACGAGACCCGCGGGGACTCCAGCCCGCGCAAAAACCTCAGCGATCCGCTCGCCGATCAGCGGCGTCAGCGAGGCCGGCTTCAGCACGACCCCGTTGCCGGCCATCAGCGCGAGCGCGACCTCGCCGAACGGAATGCTCCACGGATAGTTCCAGGGCGAGATGATCCCGATCACGCCGAGCGGCTCGTATACGAACGCCGAGTGCTTGGTCTTCAGGAACAGCTGCGGCATCGGGACCTTCTCCTCGGAGAGGATCTCGGCGCCGGCCTTCGCGATCCAGTTCAGCGCGTCGATCGTCGGCAGCAGCTCCATCGCGAACGCCTCGTTGCGCGGCTTGCCCTGCTCGCGGACGATCAGGTCGCGGATCTCGTCGGACTGTTCGAGCAGCACCTCGGCCGCGCGCAGGAGGTAGCGGCCGCGGTCCTCGAGCGACCGCCGGCCCCAGGCAGGCTGTACGGCGGCGACCGAGTCGACGACCGCCTGCACGTCTTCCGGGGCGGTGACCGGGACCGAGCCGATCGGCTCGCCGGTGGCGGGATTGAACGATTCGAGTTGGGCAGTGGCGATAGCGGTGTCCATCCCGCCGAGACTAGCGGTCAAAGCCGAACCCGAACCCAAGCACGCAGCCGTGCTCAACGCCCAGCGCTACGCCCGGCCGCGTGCCTGCCGGATCTCGTCGAGCCGCCGGCGCAGTGCCGCCTCGGCGTCGTCGGGCTCGTAGAACCGCTGCCCGATCGCCGAGTCCGGCATCAGCTCCTGCGGCGAGAGATGCCCCGGCCTTCCATGGGGGTTGTCGTAACCCCCGTCGCTCCGCGTCGATGAGCGCAGCGACGGCGGCGGGACCTCGGCGCCGTGCTCGCGGATGAACCCCCGCGCCGCAGACACCGCCCGCTTGGCCGCATCGGATTTCGGAGCCAAAGACAGATAGACAGCCGCCTGCGCGAGGGCGAACTGCGCCTCCGGCATGCCCACGTGCTCGACCGCCGCGGCCGCGGCGGTCGCCACCGACAACGCCACCGGGTCGGCGTTGCCGATGTCCTCGGAGGCGAGCACGACCATCCTGCGGACGATGAACCGGGGATCCTCGCCGCCCTCGAGCATCACCGCCAGGTAGTACAGCGAAGCGTCCGGGTCGGACCCGCGAGTCGCCTTGATCCAGGCCGAGATCGTGTCGTAGTGGCGGTCGGCCTGCCGGTCGTAAAGGAGCGCCCGACGCTGCAGTGCGTCCTCGGCGTGCTGCAGACCCGACCGGCGCCGTCCGGCCCTGCCGTCTGGCACGCGAACTCGAACGCGTTCAGCGCGGTTCGGGCATCGCCCCCGGACCGGGCAGCGAGAAACTCCAGAGCGGCCGGGTCGACCCGCGAGCCCGCGCCCGCACTCGCCACGCTCGACCGCGCGATCGAGCAGCACGCGCACGTGCTACGGCGACAATGGCTCGAGCTCGTAGATCCGCGACCGCGACAGCAGCGCCGAGTTGACCTCGAAGTACGGGTTCTCGGTCGTCGCCCCGATCAGCGTCACCAGCCCCTCCTCGACCGCGGGCAGCAGCGCGTCCTGCTGGGCCTTGTTGAAGCGATGGATCTCGTCGAGAAAGAAGATCGTCTTGCGGCCGCCGGTGGCGAGCCGCTCGCGCGCGCGTTCGATCACTCCGCGCACCTCGGCCCGGCCCGCCTGCACCGCGCTCTCCTCCTCGAACGCCGCGTCCGACGCGTCGGCGATCAGCCGAGCCAGCGTCGTCTTGCCGCTGCCCGGCGGACCGTGCAGGATCATCGAGTGCGGATGCCCCTCCTCTATCGCCCGCCGCAGGGACGATCCCGGCGCCAGGAGCCGATCCTGGCCGACGAACTCGTCGAGCGTCCGCGGCCGTAGCCGGGTGGCGAGCGGAGCCCCCGGCAGCGTCGCCGAGCCGGCCGGCGCGGGCGAGTCGTCCTCTCCAAACAATCGATCCATGTCACAAGTATGCGACCCCCGGACGTTCAAACTGAGCACATGCCGCTCCAGAACCGCGTCACGCCCCTCGGCGAGGTGATCGCCACGCCCGACCGCGGGCTTGTCTACGCCAACCGCGGCTGCATCCACGACGAGCACGGCCGGATCCGCGACCGTTACCCGACGAGGCGCTGGATCGCGTGCCGGCTGGAATTCCACGGCCGGAACCGAACGCCGCTCATGGCTCCCGGCAAGTTCACCGAGCTGTTCTTCCTCGACGAGGCGACCGCGCTCGCCGCCGGCCACCGGCCCTGCGGCGAGTGCCGGCACCGGGATTACGAGCATCTGACGGCGATGTGGGACGAGCTCCACCCCGGCCAAATCGGCGCCGACGCAATCGACGAGCAGCTCGACGCCGAGCGGCGCGACCCCGGCACGAAGCAGCGCCGGTTCCACGAAGCGCCGACCGATGACCTTCCCGACGGGACATTCGTTCTCGTCGAAGACCAGCCCCACCTGGTACTCGGCAAGCAGCTCCTGCGCTGGTCGCCCGCCGGCTACACGGCCCGCACCGAAGAGGGCCAAGAGCACGCGAGCGGCAGTGATCACGCCACCGTCGCTGGTGGCGCTGCTCGCCACCGACCGGACCCCGCTCGTGCCGCTCGTACACTCGTCGGCGGTAGTCTGATGCCATGGGCGACGACTGGCGAATCGAAGTTGGGCTGTTCGAGCACGGCAGGGCGCATGCGCTGACTGAGCATCTGGCGGCCGGGAAGCTGAGCGACGACCTCGAGGAGGCGTTCGGCAAGCGCCTCGTCGTCTCGGCCGACCCGCCGAACGTTTTCGTCTACACCGGCGACCGCGAACAGGCGCAGGACGCCGAGACCAAGATCCGCGAGGTCGCTGCCGAGCACGGCTGGGACATCGAGATCGAGCTCAGGCACTGGCACCCCACAGCGGAGGAGTGGGAGGACCCGGACAACCCCCTGCCGACGACCGATGCGGAGAAGCAAGCCGAGCACCAGGAGCTGCTCGAGCACGAGCGCGAGGACTCCGACATCCGCGGCTACCCCGAGTACGAGGTCAGGATCGAGTGCCCGTCTCACCGCGACACGGTCAAGCTCGACAGGCGCCTCCACGAGGAGGGATTCCCGACGGTGCGCCGCTGGAAGTATCTGCTGGTCGGCGCCGACGACGAGGACAGCGCTAACGCTCTGGCGGAGCGCCTTCGGGCCGAGGTCCCGCAAGGCGCCAGCGTCACCGCCGAGGCGAGCCTGCGCCAGACCTACGACGACGAGCCGTCACGCGGCTCGTTCGCGATCTTCGGCGGCCTCGGCGGCTGATCGCCCGCCGCCCTGGTGCGAGGCGCCGGCGGTCGCGACGTCCTCCGCGTACGTCGAGCGCGCCCGGGCCAGGAACACGGACGCCGCCGCGAGCGCCACCAGCATGATCAGGAAGCTCACCTCGAGGCCGGTAGCGGTGTTCGAGGACACGCCGCCCGTATGCGTGCCGATCGGCGCCTGCGCAGGAGCGATCCCCGCCACCAGGTCGGCCACGCCGCCGAACACGAGTGGGGCGAGCGCCTGGGCCAGCGACCGCGCCAGCGTCCGCGTGCTCTCGGCGCGACCCCACAATCCGGCGGGCATGATGTCGAGCCGTGCCGCATCGAGCGGCGGGTTCGCGGCCGACAGCAGCGAGGCGCCGGCGACGTCGAACCACAGCGCCGGCGTCAGGTGGCTGCCGAGCACTCCCGGGATCAGCAGCACGGTGGCGCCCGCGTAACAGATCGCCGGGACCCACACGCGCGCCTCGAGAAAGCCGCGGCGCACCATCGCGTCGGTGACCCGGCCGCTGACAAGCGTTCCCACCATCGCTCCGGTGACAAGCGCCAGCAGCACAACCTCGGCGGTCGCCTGGTTGACGTGGTAGTGGCCCTTGACGAACAGGATCGCGAACGTCGACAGCCCCGCGAAGTAGAAGTAGCCGAGCGAGGACCCGATGATCAGGTTGAGGTTGGTCGGGACCTCGAGGATGTAGCGGATTGCGCGCCCGAGCGGCATCCCCCGCGGATCCGCGGTGAGGACTCGCTCCGGATTCGGCGCGACTCCACGCTTGCGCGCGGCCTCGGCCGCCAGGTCGTCCTCGCTCGGGGGCGGCGGCCCTGCCTGCTCCCACTCCCACTCGGCCTGAGCGTGCGATTCGGCCACCGCCTGTCCGAGGTCGATCACGCCGGGCTCGAGCCGGCTCTGGCCGCCCCGCACCGGCTCGGGGACGGTCCGCCACAGCGTCCGCGCGAGGAAGAACCCGGGGATCGCCAGCAGCACAAACGCGGCCCGCCAGTCGATCACGCTGGCCACGGAGCCGCTGATGATGAAGCCGACGGCGGTGCCGGCGATCTCGCCGCCGAGGATGAACGCGTACACGCGGCCGCGCTCGCGTGCCGGGAAATAGTCGCCGGTCAGGGACGCGATCGCCGGACCGGCCGAGGCCGCGACCGCGCCCAGCAGCACACGCGTCAGGAGCAGGCCCCCGTAGCTACCCGCGAACGCGCTCAGCAGCGACGCGACGCTCCACAGCACGATGCTCCCGGCGAGGATCGGCATCCGCTTGAAGCGGTCGACGAGGAGCCCCACCGGGATCGTGAACACGGCTCCGACCAGCAGCGAAACCGAGGCGAGCAGCCCGATCTTGGTGTTTCCGATGTGGAGCGCGTGCTCGAGCTGCGGCGCCACGGCGCCCACCGTCGCGGTGTCCGCCCCGTTCAAGGCGAGCACCGCGCCGAACAACACGATCACCCGTGCGCGCGCCGGCCCGCCGACGCGCTTGACGACCTCGCCACGCAGCAGCCGGCCGCTCCACCGCGCTCCCCGACCCGCGGCACGGGCGGCCCGGCCGGCCGCGCCCCGCTCCTCGCGGCCCCCCGACACCGCGTCAGCCCTCGCTCAGCGCCTCGCGCGCGTCCGGTTCGGCGAGCCCCTCGCGTATCGCCTCGTCCGCCGTCCGCCACCCGCGGACCGTCGAACGCAAGCCGACGTAGCCCCCGATGCCAGGGAGCGTGGGCAACCAGAACGAGATCGCGCGGTACGCGAGCACCGCGATCACCGCACGGCCGGCGGGCTCGCCGAACGCCGCGAACGCCGCGATCATCCCGCCCTCGACGCCGCCGATCCCTCCGGGCAGCGGCAGCAGGCTCCCGAGCGTGCCGAGGAAGTAGCCCATGACGAGCACCGCCACGGGCACGGTCGTCCCGAACGCGCGGAACGACGCCCCGAGGCACGCGATGTCGAACGCCCAGTAGGCCACCGCCCCCAGTAGGCCCCAGTGGCGATCGCGGATCAGGCCGAGCGCGGTGCGCACGCCGGAGCCGAGCGTCGCGGGAAGCGTCGCGAACCGCGTGGCCAGCCGGCCGATTCGCCCGGATCGGTGCGAGAGATCCTCCAGCCGCCGCTCGAAGTCGCCCGGCACGAGTCCCATCGCCGCCCCCAGGATCAGTGCGACCGCGCTCAGGATCGCCGGGATCAGGGTGAGCGCGGTCGGTCCTCCGCCGGAGAACGCGCCGCTCCACAGTCCGAACCCGCACACGACCATCGCCAGCAGATAGAGCGAGTACTGAATGGAGTAGTTGGCCGCGAGCCTGCACGCGATCACCCGCGGAACCATGCCGGCGCGGCGCAGCGCCCAGACCGTGACGGCGACGCCCCCCGCCCCCGCCGCCGCGAGCAGCCGGATCGCCGCGATCCCGGCGAGCGGGATCTCGATGCTCGCGCGCCAGCCGAGCCGGGACACGCCGCGCGAGAACACGGTCCGGAACAGGACCGCATACCCCGCGATCGACAGCAACTCGAAGCCGGCCGCGACGGCCAGCCACACCGGATCGCCCTTCTCGAGCCGCCCCCAGGTCTGGTTCAGACCCGTGAGCTTCGGGACCAGGAAATACAGCCCGACCAGCGCGGCCGTGATGAACAGCGCCCCGAACACGATCTTTCGCCGCGTGAGCGGACCGGTCGGCCCCTCCATCGGCATCTCCGGGATCGGGATGTCCTCACCCTCGTAGCCGGGTTCGACGTGCGAGTCGGTCGGCTGCTCCCAGGCGGTGACCGGCTCGTCACGGTCCTGCGTCGGGTGAATTTCGCCGCCCATACAAAACGCTCCACCACTCACGTTACCCCCCGTGCATTCCATGCATGCCAATCGGCGCCCCTCCCGATCCCCCTACCCTGTGGACATGCCGACGCTCGAACTCCGCTCGATCCCGCTCGCGGAGACCCGCGCGCTCCGGCGCGAGGTGCTGCGCCCGTACATGAGCGTCGACGAGCTTGCCGGGCACGAGCCGGGCGATGCGGTCGCGTACGGCGTGTTCGAAGGCGACGAGCTCGTCGCGGTCGGACTGGCCGGCCCCGAGGGCGAAGAGCTCGGTGACTGGCGAATCCGCGGGATGGCGACCACTCCGCACGCCCGCGGGCACGGAGCCGGAACCAAGGTTCTGCAAGCGCTCGTGCAGCACGCGACCGACAACGGCGCGACGCGCATCTGGTGCAACGCGCGCACGCCGGCGCGCTCGCTGTACGAGCGAGCCGGATTCGTCGCGACCTCGGACGAGTTCGAGACGCCCCGGATCGGCCCGCACTACCGGATGGAGCTGCGGACCACCGACGGGGGATAGTCTTCCCGCCCGTGGCGACTACGTCCCGGGTCGATAGGGTGCGCACCGCCGACGGCGAGCTCGACGCCCACGTCGTGCTGCCCGAATCGGGCTTGGGACCCGGGATCGTCGTACTGCAGGAGATCTTTGGCGTGGGCGGCTACATCAAGGAGGCGGCAGAGCGGCTCGCCGGCCTCGGCTACGTCGCGCTCGCTCCCGACCTGTATTGGCGAATCGAGCCGGGCATCGCGCTCGATCACGACGAGGAGGGCCTCGGCCGGGCGTTCGAGACCTCCCAGAAGCTCGACGACCGCCTCGCCGTCATCGACTCGATCGACGCGCTCGCCGCGCTCCGTGCGCTCCCGGAGGTCACGGATGGCAGGGCCGGGGTGCTCGGCTTCTGTCTCGGCGGAACGCTCGCCTTCGAGGTGGCGATCGGAGCCGATCCGGACGTCGCGGTCTGCTATTACGGCTCGGGCATCGCCGGCATGCTCGACCAGGGCGACCGGATCGAGTGTCCTGTGCTCTTCCACTTCGGCGGGCAGGACCCATACATCCCACGGGAGCAGTCAGAACGCGTCGCGGCGTTCGCCGCGGGACGCGACGACATGGAATGCCACATTCAGCCGGACGCCGGTCATGCGTTCGACAACCACGAGGCGCCGATGTTCTACCAGCCCGCGCCCGCCGCCCGGGCATGGGAGATCACCAAGGACTTCCTGGCGCGCACGTTCCCGGCCTGACGTCCAGACGCCTTCGCTGACTAGTCCGAAGTTCCCGGGAACTTCGGACTAGTTATGTCATGACTAGTCAATTCTGACTCACCGCCGGATGAGCGCCAGCGCCGGCCCGTGCAAGAGCCCGTTGGTCGCAAGCGCGTCGCCACCATCCGGCGTCGCCACACCGCCGAGGTCGGTGAACGTGCCGCCGGCCTCCTCGACGATCACCTGCGGCGCCGCGAGGTCCCACAGCGACACGATCGCCTCGCAGCCGATCTCGGCGACGCCCTCGGCGACCATCATGTACGTCCAGAAGTCGCCGAACCCGCGGGTGCGCCAGCACCGCCGGCTCAGCGTCAGCAGCTGCTCGAGCCGGCCGTTGTCCTCCCACCCGTCGAACCCGGACACGCACAGCTGCGCGTCCTCGAGCGCGCGAACGGCCGAGACCCGCAGGCGGCGCGGCTGCTCGGATAGCCCGTCTGTCCCAAACGCGCCGACCCCTCGAGCGGCCCACCACCGACGCCCGAGCGCCGGCGCGGACACCACCCCGACCGCGATCCGATCGCCCTCCTGCAGGGCCAGGAGCGTGGCCCACACGGGGATCCCGCGCACGTAGTTCGCGGTCCCGTCGATCGGGTCGACGATCCAGCGCCGTCCGCCACCGGAACCCTCGGAAACCCCGTACTCCTCGCCGAGGATCGCGTCTCCCGGGCGCACCGCCCCGAGCCGGTCCCGCAGTGCGCTCTCGACGGCCTTATCGGCCTCGCTCACAGGCGTCAGGTCGGGCTTGGTCTCGACCACGAGATCGGCGGCCCGGAACCGCGCCCGCGTGATCGAGTCGGCGACGTCGGCGAGCTCGAGCGCGAGGGTCAGGTCCTCGGAAGCGGCAGGCATCACGCCGGATCCTACGCATCGATCGCTAGGCTCACGGCCCACATGGCCGCCAACGACCTCCAGGGCGAGACGACCGACGTCCTCCGGGAGCTGGTCCGCTTCAACACCGTCAACCCGCCGGGCAACGAGCGGGCCGCGATCGAGTTCCTCGCCGGCTACCTGAAGGACGCCGGCCTGAAGACCGAGCTGCTGGCCGACGACGACGACCGGCCGAATCTCGTCGCGGACCTCGAAGCCGACGCCACGGGCGGCGCCGGCGAGACAGGCTCCACGCTCTGCTACCTCGGCCACGTCGACACCGTGCTCGCCGACCCGTCGGAGTGGAAGCATGATCCCTGGTCCGGCGACGTCGTCGACGGCTTCCTCTGGGGCCGCGGCGCGCTCGACATGAAGTCCCAGGTCGCCGCCGAGGCGGTCGCGGCCGCCGCGCTGGCCAAGAACGGCTGGCGACCGCAGCACGGCACCCTCAAGCTCGTGTTCGTCTCCGATGAGGAGACGGGCGGCGACGTCGGCGCCCACTGGCTCACCTCCACCCATGCCGACCGCGTCCGCTGCGACATGCTCCTCAACGAGGGCGGCGGTGAGGTGTTCGAGTGGGACGGCGGCCGGCGCTATGGGGTGTGCTGCGCGGAGAAGGGGATCTTCCGCTTCAAGCTGACCGCGCGCGGCGTCGCCGGCCACGCCTCCCTCCCCAGGACCGGAGAGAACGCCCTCCTCAAGCTCGCGCCCGCCCTCCAGCGGATCGCGGACGCAAAACCCACATTCGAGCTGACCGAGGCCCCCGCTGCGTTCCTGGCCGGCATCGGCGCGGACCCGGACGACCCGGCGCAGGCGCTGGAGAGAATCGCCGCCGTCGAGCCGAGGCTGCTGACGCTGGTCGAGCCGATGCTGGGCGTAACCCTGGCCCCGACGATGGCGCACGCCTCCGACAAGATCAACGTGATCCCCTCACAGGCGTACCTGAAGATCGACTGCCGCGTGCCTCCAGGTCTGGGTGAGGACGCCGCGCGCCGGCGGATCAAAGACGTCCTCGGCGAACAGGCCGAGAAGCTCGAGATCGAGTTCACCGAGATGGTCACCGGCAACGCCTCGCCGATCGACAGCCCGCTGATGGACGCCATCGAGCGCTGGATCAAGGTCAACGACGAGGGGGCCGAGACCGTGCCGGTGATCCTTCCGGGCTTCTCGGACTCGCGCTGGTTCCGCGACGAGTTCCCCGAGTGCGTCGCCTACGGCTTCTTCCCCCAGCGCCACATGACGCTGCTCGACACCGCGCCGCTCGTCCACAGCGCGAACGAGCGGATCGACGTCCGCGACCTAGGGTTCGCGGCCGCCTGCTACGCCGATCTCGCTCGCGACCTCCTCGGCTAAACCCGGACGCGACTGAGATTTTCGCTGACGGTCAGTGAAAACCTCAGTCGCATCGATTCACGGGTCATCAGTGCCGGGTGTACCCCCGATCCGAACCGCGACCACTAATCGGCTGGAAGAACAGGTACGTGCCGATCCAGCGCGTGTAGCGAGCCGGCGGACGAAACGACCGCGTGGAAGCTCGCGGCCGAGTTCTCATCGCCGCTGCCGTTGTACTGCGGTATGTCCGGATACGGATACACGGGCCGGCTGAACGAGTCGTTGTTGTAGTCGATCGTCAGCGAGTCGGGCGCGGTGCCGTCCTCGACCCACTGCACCATCGGATAGATCATGTCGGGAACGGCCGCCCCGGCGTAGCCGCCACCGCAGTGGTAGACCGATGGGTACAGGAACAGCCGGGCGAAGCTCTCCGTCGACGCCTGGCCGCCGTTTCTCGCGGTGAGGATGTCGTAGTAGTCGACCGTGCCCGTCGGCGGGATGCCGTTGTCGGCCCACCCCTGCCACATGATCAGCTTGCCCCCGTGCCGGCGGAACGCGCTCAGGTTCGTGTCCATCGCGTCGGCGCTGTTCGCCGCCGGGAACATCGAGTCGAAGTCCCGGTCGGTGAACTGCCACTGGAACGGGTCGGGACCGAGCTGTCCGGGCCGCAGAAGCTGGTAGCGCAGGTACGGCTGCGACAGCCCGAAGTAGTCGAGCGACTCGGTCGTCGGCACGCTTCCCCCGTTCTGGCTCGGCGGCAGCTCGAACACCGACCACCCCAACTCGGATCCGAGCGGCATGCCGCCCGGATACAGCAGACGACCCTGGGGGTCGCTCGGTCCGTCGTAGATCTCGCGGGCGACGTTCACCTGGGCCGCCGTGAGGCACGGGGCGTAGCGTGGTCTCCGGGGCACTGCACGCTCTCCAGGATCTGGTTCAGGTGCCGCGAGCAGGCCTGCGGGTCGGTGACGATCCCGTCGTTTGTCCCGTCGTCGCCCGCGCACGCGGCGAGCACCGCTGCGTGGAGTCCCGGCAGCTTGTCGTCGGTGAGGATCGCGTTCCCTTGAGCATCCGTGTTGACCCTGACGTCCCAGGTCTGGTTCTCCGCGTTCAGCGGCCCCGCGATGATCTCGGGCGCGCCGGCGATGATCCCGTTGAAGTCGTCGGGATAGCGCTCGGCCATCTCCATCGCCTCGCGCCCTCCATCCGAGCAGCCGTTGTAGTACGACTCGTTGGGATACACGCCGTAGTAGTCCTTGATGATCTCCCGCGACACCTCGTACAACGCCTGCTCTGACTCGTAGCCGTACTCGTTCCGGAGCTTCTGGTCGTTGAACGCGAACAGCCCGCCGCCCCCGAGCGCGAGTGCGCCGGCTTGGCCCGTCGCGCCGGTGTGGCCCTCGTCGTCGGTCGCCATCGCGAAGTCGCCGCCGAGCTGCGCGTCGCAGGCCGGGAACGACTGGGGGGTGACCGATCCGCAATAGCCGCCACAGCCGTTCTGGAGGTACCGGCCCTGCCAGGTGCTGACCGGCAATTTGAGGTCGAAGTGGGTCTGCGGGGCGATCATTCCCTGGACATCGCAGTACTCGGGATTGCTGCCGGAAGCCGCCATGTCCGTCACCTGCGTGATCGCGGTCGGGTACTGGGGATTCGCGGCGAGATCGGTAAGCGTCTTGATCGCGTCGCAGCTCGGGAGCTTGGCCTTGATTGTGTGACTCGTCGCCGCGAGCTTGGCCGAGTCCGCGACGAGCCTCTGATTCTGAGCCCCGGCTGCGCCCCCGGCGGAGCCGAGGATCACCACCAGTGCACCGGTAGCAGTGAGCGCGAGCACGCACAGGGCCCACGCATGACGAGCACGGATTCGCCCGAGCATCTTGTCCTCCCTCGTTGGACCGATCCCAGGAATTCCTCTCCCCGGCCTGCACGCACCGCAAACGGGTGTGCACGGACGGCAAGACTCGGATCACCGGGTGGCGAGCCGCAAACCGCAATTAGACTTCCCCCATGGCGACGCAGATCTCGACGCGGCTCGACCCGTCGATCTTCCGGCTTCCCGTCGACCGGATCAGGCAGGGGTACTACTCCGATCAGTACTTCGTCTACACGAAGGCGGTGCTCGAGGCCGAGGGTCACCACCCGCGCGTCGTGATGCAGGTCTTCCAGAAGAAGGAGTCCGTCCTCGGCGGCATCGACGAGGCGATCGCGGTGCTGAAGCTGTGCTCGGGACGCGAGGAGGACGGCGCGTGGATCTCGGGCTGGGACGACCTCGAGGTCCACGCGCTCAGAGAGGGCGACCAGATCGCTCCCCGCGAGACCGTGATGACGATCGAGGGGGACTACAGCCTGTTCGCGCACCTCGAGACGGTCTATCTCGGGTCGCTCGCACGCCGCTCGCTGATCATGCGCAACGTGCTCCAGGTGGTCGAGGCGGCCCGCGGCAAGCAGATCTTCTACTTCCCCGCCCGCCACGACCACTGGCTGGTCCAGACCGGCGACGGCTGGAGCGCGCACGTCGCCGGCGCGATCGGCGTCTCGACCGACGCCCAGGCGTCGTGGTGGGGCGGCCGCGGGATCGGCACCGTCCCGCACGGGCTGATCGCCGCGTACGGAGGTGACACGGTCAAGGCCGCGAAGGTGTTCGCCGACCGGTACCACAGCGAGATGAACATCACCGTGCTCGTCGACTTCGAGAATGACTCGGTCCGCACCGCGCTCGAGGTCGCGCAAGCGCTCGGGCCCAAGCTGTGGGGCGTCCGTCTCGACACCAGCGAGGACCTCGTCGACCGCTCGCTGTTCGAGGAGATGGGCGGCTTCAAGCCCACCGGGGTGAACCCGAGGCTGGTCGAGAAGGTGCGCGGCGCGCTCGACGGCGCCGGCTTCCCCGACGTCCGGATCGTCGCCAGCGGCGGCTTCACCGTGGAGCGGATCCGCGAGTTCGAGGCCGCCGGCGTCCCCGTCGACGCCTACGGGGTCGGCTCATCGCTGATCCGGGGCGACAACGACTTCACCGCCGACGTCGTGTCCGTGGACGGACAGCCGTGCGCGAAGGTGGGCAGGCGCTATTCGCCTAACCCCCGCCTGGAGAAGGTTGAGTAATCGCGAACACGTGCCGATGAGCTTGTCGCTCCCATGATCCAGGCTCCGAGCATGATCAACGGTGCGCCGAACGGCTCCAAGCTCGCGCACACGACCACCCAGCACCTGGTGTTCCCGATCCTGCACGCCCCGAGCACGTTCCTCGGCTACCCGGACCTGACCTCGTTCCTCCAGGCCTGGCTCCCAATCATCTTCATGGGCGTCCTGGTCGTGGCCGTGCTGGCGCTGATCCGGTTCATGCCGCGCACGCGCCCGGCCGAGATCAAGCCCGACTCCGCGCCCCCGATCGCGTGGGCGGACATCGCCGGCGCCGAGGAGGCCAAGGACGAGCTCCGCGAGGTCGTCGACTATCTCCGCGACCCCGCGCGCTTCCGCGAGCTCGGCGCCAAGGTTCCCAAGGGCATCCTCCTGCACGGACCGCCGGGCACGGGCAAGACGTTGCTGGCCAAGGCCGTGGCCCACGAGTCGGGCGCCACGTTCTTCGCCCAGTCGGCGGCCTCGTTCGTCGAGACGTTCGTCGGCGTCGGGGCCGCCCGCATCCGCCACCTGTTCAAGGCCGCGCGCAAGAAGGCGCCGGCGATCGTGTTCATCGACGAGCTCGACGCGGTCGGCGGCCACCGCGGCTTCGACGTCTCCGGCGAGCGCGACCAGACCCTGAACCAGCTGCTGGTCGAGATGGACGGCTTCAGCGCGCGCAAGGACGTGGTCGTGATCGCCGCCTCGAACCTCCTCGAGAAGCTCGACTCGGCGCTGTTGCGCCCAGGGCGCTTCGACCGCCAGATCTTCGTCTCGCCGCCCGACGTGATCGGGCGCGAGCGCATCCTCCACGTCCATTCCCGCAACAAGCCGCTCGCCGACGGCGTCGACCTCAAGCTGCTCGCGCGCCAGACCTCGGGCCTCACCGGCGCCGACCTCGCCAACATCTGCAACGAGGCGGCGATCTTCGCCGGGCGCCGGAGCGCGGGCCGGCTCGAGATGAAGGACTTCGACGCCGCGCTCGAGCGGGTGGTCGCCGGCATGCAGTCGCGCCGGGCATTGACCGACCACGAGAAGCGGGTCGTCGCCTACCACGAAGCCGGCCACGCCCTGTGCGGCGAGCTGCTGCCGTCGGTCGACCGGGTCCACCGGATCTCGATCGTCCCGCGTGGCCGTGCGCTCGGCTACACGCTGAACCTCCCCGAGGAGGACCGGTACCTGAAAACCCGCGAGGAGCTGATCGATTTCATGACCATGCTGCTGGGCGGCCGCGCCGCCGAGCAGCTGGTGTTCGGCTCGATCACCACCGGCGCCTCCGACGACCTCCAGCGCGTCGCCGGCATCGCCCGCTCGATGGTCCACGACTACGCGATGGGCACCGGCTCGAGCTCGCTGCGCGCGATCGACGACGGCGCCGCCGAAGCCACTCGCCGGGTCCGCGACGCCGAGGTGCAGGAGCTGGCCGACGAGGCCTACCGGGCCGCCCAGGCGCTGGTCGACCGCCACCGCGTCCAGCTCGACGACCTCGCGGCCACGCTGCTGGCCAACGAGGTGCTCGAGCGGCCTGACATCGACCGGATCATGGGCCAGGTCCCACGGGCCGCGCCACCCCGGATCGGGGAGCTGTCGGTGGCGGCCGCGACCGCGGTCAACCCGGCTACGCACCCCGCCCGGCGCGGCCCCCTGCGCGACGCCTGACTATCCTCCGGCGCGCAATGCTGTCCGCCCTCGACCACGTCGGCGTCGCCGTCGAATCGATCGACGACGCGCTGGCGATCTACCGCGATGCCCTCGGGATGCCGCTCGTCCATCGCGAGACCGTCACCGAACAGGGCGTCGACGCGGCGCTGCTCGACGTCGGCGACGGCCACGTCGAGCTGCTCGAGCCGCTCGGACCGGACACCGCCGTGGGCAAGTTCCTCGAACGCCGCGGCCCCGGTCTTCACCACGTCGCCTATCGCGTCCAGTCCGTGCAAGCGACGCTCGAGGCCCTCAGCGCCGCCGGCGTCCGGCTGATCGACGAGCGGCCGCGGACCGGCATTCGCGGCTCCCAGGTAGCCTTCCTCCATCCTTCCTCTACCGGCGGCGTCCTCACCGAGATCGTCCAGCCCGCCCACTGACATGCCAGACGAAAAGCCTCAGAAGATCAGCATCGGATTCGACGGCGGACAGGTCCTGGTCGCCCGCGTACAGCCCGACGCGCTCGCCGGGCTTCGCAAGTCGCTCGGGTCGATGGGCTGGCACGAGCTGACCGCCGAGGACGGCACGGTCGCGCTCGACCTGAGCCGAGTCCTGTACGTGCTCGTCGACCACGAAGACCACCGGGTCGGCTTCGGCACTCGGTAGCGCCGATATTGGGCCTCGCTGCGCTCGGCGTCCGTGGGGCCGGGCAGGCCCGTCCGGACCCTCACGGCACCACGCCGATGTGACCCTCGGCGTGGGCGGTCGCCGGCCCGGCGGCGACGTGCCGGACGGTGCACGCGCGCTCACCGCAGCTGACGGCGTCGGTCTTCGCGCCACCCTCGGTCGCGACCAGGAGGTCGAACGCCCGCACTCCGACCGCCCGCAGCGCGGCAAAACTCACCCGCAGCAGGACGTTGTCGCCCGGGTGACGATTGCCGGGCGTGAGGCGGTCCGCCAGCAACATCTGCCCCTGCACCTCGTCTGGCATGAACGCCTCGCTCTCGACCCCGGTGTCCTGGCCGTGAGGAAGGCCTGACCGCGCCACCAGCAGATTACGGCCGCCGGGCGTGATCGCCCAGATGCCGCCGCCGAGCTCGTCGGGGGCGATGAGGTCGCCGGCGAACCGCCCGAACGTCATCGGCGCCACCGCGATCCCGCCCTCGACTCGGTGGGCGCTGCGGGTGATCGGCGTCACCGCCCCATGGCAGTCGACCGCGTCGACGCTGGTGTGCTTGCCGGCGGTGGTGGCGACGAGCAGACGATGGCCGAAGTCACCGGTCTCGTCGAAGGCAATGCCGTCAATCAGGCCCAGCCCGCTGATCGTGGCGAACGGCCGCACCCCGCCCCGGGCATCGATCGCCAGCACGCCCCGCGGCTTACCGAAGCTGATTGCGTACACGGTGCCCGTCCCGAAGCTGCAGCCGGCGTGCCCGAAGGCGGCAAGTGCGATGTACGCCTCGAGTCCCGGGTTCGAGTGGTACGTGGGCGCGAACGCGCGGAGCGTGCCTCGCGGCGAGAGCAGCCACAGGCGCCCGTTGGCCGCGACCACCATCGCGCCGTCGCGGCGCGGCCCGACCACGTCGATCGGGCTGTCGACGTGGATGTACGGCGCCCACCGCGCGAACGTCGGCGCGTGCGCATCAGTTCCCGTCCGGGCCGCGGCGCCACCGCAGCCGACGGCCACAATGCCCACGACCAGCAACGCGAACAGCCGCTTGGCAATCAACGACAAGGAGTATGCACCGTGAGCTACGAGACCCTGCTCTACGACGTCGCCGGTCAGGTCGCCACGATCACGCTGAACCGCCCCGACCGGCTGAACACGATCGTGCCCCCGATGCCCGACGAGTTCGAGACCGCGGTGCGCGACGCGACGCTCGATCCCGAGGTCAAGGTGATCGTGCTCCGCGGCGCCGGCCGGTCGTTCTGCGCCGGCTACGACTTCTCCGGCGGCTTTCACCACTGGGACGAGATGGTCACAACGGATACGCGCTGGGACCCCGGCAAGGACTTCGCGTGGGCCGCGTCGCCGTACGGGCCGACGCAGAAGTTCGCGAGCATCTGGAGGACGCCGAAGCCCGTGATCGCCCAGGTCCATGGCTGGTGCGTCGGCGGCGGCAGCGACATGGCGCTTTGCGCGGACCTCGTGATCGCGTCCGAGGACGCGCAGATTGGGACACCGTACTCGCGCATCTGGGGGTGCTACCTGTCGGGCATGTGGCTGTACCGGCTCGGGCTGACCAAGGCGAAGGAGCACGCGCTGACCGGCAGGCCGTTGTCGGGACGCGAGGCGGCCGCGATAGAGCTGATCAATGAGGCGGTCCCGTTCGAGGCGCTCGAGGCCACGGTCACCAAGCAGGCCGAGCAGCTCGCGAGCATCCCGTCCTCGCAGCTCGCCGCGATGAAGCTGGTCGTCAACCAGGCGTACGAGAACATGGGCCTGCGCGCCGCCCAGACCCTCGGCCCGATCGTCGACGGGCTGATGCGCAACACGCCCGCCGCCGAAGCGTTCATCGAGAAGGCCACCCGCGAGGGGGTCCGCGCCGCCACCGAGCAACGCGACGCCCTATTTGGCGACTACAGCATGGCGAGCGCCGGCCGCCGGCCCGACCCCGCGCACGTCGTCAAGCCTTGAGCAGGGCGTCGACCTCGGCGGCCGTCGGCAGCGACGGCTGAGCGCCCGGGCGGGACGCCGCGAGCGCGCCCGCGACGCACGCGCGCTCGAGCGCCGCGCCGCGCTCCCGGCCCTCGAGCAGCGACACGACGAGCGCGGCGCAGAACGAGTCGCCGGCGGCGGTCCCATCCACCGCGGTGACCGCCGGCGGGACGGCGCGCGCGATCTCCTGTCCGTTCTCGAGCAGCACCGCGCCCTCCGCCCCGAGCGTGAGCGCGACCAGGCCCTCGCCCGCGTTCATCTGCTCGTACTCGTAGCGGTTGACGATCAGCAGATCCGGTGGCCGTTCGAGCTCGAGGCCCGGCCGGGCCGGCGCGGCGTTCAGGCAGAAGAACCGCGCCTGCGCGGCGACGGCCACCACCGCCTCCAACGGGATCTCGAGCTGGGAGATGGCGGCGTCGGCATCGCCCACTTCAACGTCGCCGGCGGTGAGCCGTCGGTTGGCGCCGGGCGCGACCACGATCACGTTCTCGCCGTCGCCGTCGACCAGGATCAGCGCCACCCCGGTCTCCCCGTCGTCGCGCACAACCCCACTGATGTCTATGCCCTCCCGCTCGAGGGATCCGAGCACGAGGTCGTCGCGGCCGACCCGACCGACGAACTTGACTTCGGCGCCGAGCCGCGCCGCCGCGACGGCCTGGTTGGCCCCCTTTCCGCCCGGGACGCGCTCGAACTCCGCGTCGGTCAGCGTCTCGCCCGGGCGCGGCAGCCGCTCGCACCGGGCGACGTGATCGATGTTCGCCGAGCCGACGACCGTGATCCGAGGAGGCACGTCCGGGACACTAACCACCGTGAGCCAGACACCACAGCTTCCCTACGGCGGCGCCGGCGATACCGAGGCCGGGCGTCTCGGACTCTCGGCGCGCTTTCGCGGGCATGCCGACGCCCTCGTGCGGTCCGAGCGCTCGCCGCTCTACATCCGCCTGATGGGGGCGGCGGCCGACGACATCGACGCGGGCGGCGTCGTGGCTCGCCTGTTCGCCGGCATTCCCGTGCCTCCCGGCTCGGTGCCGCAGTTGCGCCTGATGGGCGCGCTGCACTACCTGGTCCTCGCCGGGCACGCTCCCGCGCTCGCCGCGTTCTACCCCAGCGCCGGCGGCGATCGGCCGGTCGACGACGTCTGGCCGGTCGCCGAGGCAGCCATGGAGGAGCACTTCGATCAGGTCCGCGCGCGCCTGCACCGCATCGTCCAGACCAACGAGCCCGGTCGCTCCGCGGTCCTGTTCGCGGGTCTCCTGTGGCTTACCGACCGCCACCGGCGCCCGATCCGCCTCCTCGAGATAGGCGCCAGCGCCGGCCTGAATCTCCTGGCCGATCGCTTCTCGTACGTCGTGGATGGGCGGGAGCTGGGCGATCCGGCATCGACGCTCCGCTTCGTCGACCCGTGGTCACCACCGCCGCCGATCGACCTCGCGGCCGCGGCCTCCGCACTTCGCGTCGTGGCGCGGGCCGGCTGCGATCTCTCGCCGCTCGACCCGACCCGGCCCGACGACCAGCTCACGCTGCTCTCCTACATCTGGCCCGACGAGCTGCATCGGATCGATCGCATGCGCGCCGCCCTGTCGGTGGCCGAGCGCGGTCCGGTTCCCGTGGCGGCGCGACGCGGTTCGGAGTGGCTGACCGAGGCGCTGAACACCGGCGGCGAGGACGCGCTGACCGTGGTGTGGCACTCGGTCATGCGCCAGTACGTCGACGAGGAGGAATGGGATGCGATCGAGCGGGCGCTCGAGGACCGGCCGGGCGCCGTGCGGTTGAGCATGGAGCCCGCCCGGAGCCAGCACGCGCGGATGCGGTTGACGGTGTACGACCCGGTCGGAGCGCCCGAAATGGTCCTGGCCGTGTGCGACGACCACGGGCTCCCGATTCGCTGGGCGACGTAGAGTAGCCGCGGCGTCAGGGGCCGGAGGCGTGGCCGGGCGCCCGCGGCTCGTAAGGCGTCAGGGACGGCCTAGCCTCGGGGTGGGGCGGGTCCCTTCCCGCCCCCACCCGAGCTTTTCGCCCCCTGCTCGGCCCCCAGCAGCCTGTGGTGCTTCGCAATGCCCCCCGCGGCGGCGTTCGATAACTCCGTTCGCCGACACGAAGAGTGTGACGTGCCGCCGGCGCAGCAACTGAGGAGATGTCTGAGACCGGTATGGGGATTTTTCTACCCATCGCCTAGCTACTTCGCCCGGAAAAAATCAGGGGGAGTGAATCGGTTTCGGCGGGGTGAATCCGTTAGGTGACGGTGGTGTGACTCCAGTTTCCGTCCGACCTCAAGGTCATGATGTGCCTGCAAATGCGGGTGTTCATCATTGACTTTGGAGGTGCGCGTGCTGACGCTGTTCGCGGACGGTGCGGAGTCGTTGTGGGACGAGCTGTTGCCCGAGGAGGTGCGGGTGTTGCCCGGCGATCTGGCCCGGCTGGACGAGTTGTTGTCCGATCCGGAGCTGCTGGTGCCGATCGCGATCCGGTGGGAGCGGGAGCTGGCCGAGGCCAGCAAGTTCTCCGATCGCGGGCGGCCGTCGCTGGCGATGGAGACCTACGTGCGGCTGATGGTGCTCAAGCACCGGTGCGGGTGGGGGTACGAGACGTTGATGCGCGAGGTCTCAGACTCGATCCATCTGCGGCGCTTCTGCCGGCTGGGACTGACCGAGCGCGTGCCGGACGAGTCGACGGTGCGGAAGTTGACCCGCCGGCTGGGGGCGGAGGTGGTGCACCAGCTGACGCGCGAGCTGATCGGGAAGGCGCGGCGGGAGAAGCGGTTTCGTCCGCGGGGGGCGCGGATCGATTCGACCGTGGTCGAGGCCGATGTGCGCTATCCGACCGACTCGGGACTGGCCGCGGACGGAGTGCGTGCGCTGGCTCGGGAGGGGCGCAAGCTGGCCGCGATGGTCAAGGCCAAGCGCACCGCGGTCAGGGATCGCTCGCGCGCGGCCGGCCGGCGGCTGCGCGGGCTGACGCGCTCGATGCGCCGCCGCTCGGGCGAGGCCACGGCGGAGGTGCTCGAGCTGACCCAGCAGACCGGCGAGCTGTTGGTCCGCTCGGTCAAGGAGGCGCGGCGGCTCGCCGCGGAGGCCCGCCGCCGCGCTCGGGGGCGCGGCGCCCGGGCCAAGCTCAAGGCTGCGCGCAAGCTCGAGGAACTGGCCGACCGCTGCGAGAAGGTCACCGAGCAGATCAAAAAGCGCGTCCGCGGGGAGAAGATCACCGACCGGCTGATCTCGCTGTGGGACCCGGACGCCCGGCCGATCCGCAAGGGCAAGCTCTCACAGCCCAATCAGTTCGGCTATGTCGATCAGCTGTGCGAGATCACCCGCAACACCAAGCCGGGCGCGCGCGGGTTCATCCTCCCGCCCGCCAGCCAGCCCGGCAACCCGGGCGAGGACACCCTGCTGCCGGACACCGCCCAGCAGCTCAAGCAACTCGGGATCAAGCTGCGGGAGGTGATGGTCGACGGCGGGTTCAACCAGGCCCCGACCAACACCGCGCTCGAGGGCCTGGCCGACCAGGTGCATATCACCGGCCGCCAGGAGCAGGGGTCGCGGCGCACCCGCCGCCGGCGACAGCGCTACCGGACCGGCGTGGAGGGCCGGGTCAGCCACCTCAAACGCGGCTACGGCCTGCGCCGCAGCCGGCTCAAGGGCGACGAAGGACACCGGATCTGGGACGGATGGGCGACCTTCACCTACAACGCCGACACCTACACCACCCTCCCCTGAGGGAACACCCCTCAACCGAGGAGGAACGGGAGAGAAACTCAGAGGAAGCTGCCGAAAGGACGACCACTCCTCCACAACGACCTTACTATCGCCGCCATTCCTCACCCGTCAGTAGCGACCGCGGCGTTTATCCGGAGGAAGTAGCTAAGCTAGGGCGAGGCGGTTGCGATTGGCCGGCGTCCCGAGTTGATTCCTCCAAATAGCGACATATTCCGGTCCCTTCGGTATACACCACAGGCGGCGGGACTTGGAGCCCCGCCGCCTGTTCTTCGATTGGTTGTTGGTGGCCTACGGGGCGACTGCTGTCACGTAATAGGGCGGTAGCGGACTCCACGGACCGAATTGCGGCACCGTGGTCGTCGCGAGCTTGCCCGGGAGCAGGCCCTTCGACGCCAGAGCGTTGACGATCTGCGGAATCGAGTCCACCGTGTTCTGATTGTCATCGTGCATCAGGAGGACGCCCCCGTTCTGCACTTTCGCGGCTGCAGCGACGATCGCGGCCAGCGTAGGCGCTGGACTGTCCGAATCGGTGGAGTCCACCGACCAAGCGGTGAGCGCCATTGAGTAACCGGCGGGAGCTACGTATTTCGCCGTCAGGTCGCTCGTTACCGTGTTCAGCAGCGTGGTCGTGTTCTGGGTATTCGTCTGGCCATTCGCCGACGGCCCGGTGGCCGGACCGTAGTCGCCGAACGGCGGGCGGAAGAACTGCGGCCAGACTCCCGTCACGCTGTGAATCATGTACGCCGTGTCCTCAATCTCGAACTGCGGGCAAAGGCCCGTGATGCTCGGAGAGAGGAGGCTTGCTCGCCACGTGGTGAGCGCGGGGGTGACCGTGGCAGTCTGCCCGGTCGCGCACGGCATACCATCGGACGGGTTGACCGTATCGGTGCTATCGCCGATGTTGAGGTGGTCCCAGGTGTGGTCGCCGATGACAAACCCGTCGGCAACCTGCTGTATTGCCAGTGCCTCACCTTGGGCGCTGTCAATGCCCGCGAGGCCACTCGTGCCGCACGTATTGCCACCACACAGGAAGAATGTGGCGGGGATGTGTGCCGGCGCACCATTGGGACCGGGGATGAGGCCCGGAAGCGCGGGGTTCTGCAACGCCGTAATGGCGAGTGGCGTGTAGGTCGGGTTAGGACCGTCGTCAAACGCCATGCCGTACCACCCGGTTGCCGTCACGTTGTAGGAGTAGGACTTCGACACGCTGCCGCCAGCGTTGTCCGTCGCCGTCAGAACGACGGTGTGCGACTTGCCGGCGATGTTGGTCGGCAGCGACATCGCGGCGGGTGACGCCACGGGGGTGCCGTCGAGCGTTGCCGAGATCGTCGGCGTGAGGCCCGCGGTGTCGGTCACTGCGGCCACGCCCATCCGCCCGGCCGTGCCCCACGGGATGCCGGTGCCGATCGGCTGGCCGTTGACGCTCAGTGAGAGCTGCAGGTTGGACGGAGGCAAGGTGACCGTGTAGCTGATGCTCGCGGTCCCGGTCTTGCCGTCCTCGCTCGTCGCGGTGACCTCGTACGTGAGGACCCCGACCTTGCTGGTGTCGAGCTTGCCGGGACTCACGGACCCGTTGCTGTCCACGCACTTGTCGATGCCCGGCCCAGTGGCGCCTTCCGTGCACTTGAAGCTCGTCGCTACCGACTGGCCCACGGTGTAGGTCTGGTTGTCGCCGGGTGAGCTGATCGACGCGCTCGGAGCGCTCACTACGGGCGTGGGCGCAGGCGTCGGTGTCGGAGTAGGCGTCGGTCTCTGAGTAGGCGTCGGCGTCTGAGTAGGCGTCGGCGTCGGCGTAGGTGGCGGCTTCGGCGTCGGCTTGGGTGGCGTCAGCTTCACGAGCTTGAAGTAAAAGCTCACGGGGTGCTTGCCATACGCCATCTGCCACGTGCCCTTGACGAGCTTCGCGTGCCAGGCGTTCTTGCTGTTGGGCAGCTTGTTGCCGTGCCTTAGCCACAGACTCAACTCGGCCGGTGCTGCCTTGCAGCCGAGATTCGAGGTGGCTCGGATGTTGGTTGCCCTGTACTGGCCGACGGTCACGTTGGCACATGACTGCGTCTTAGCGAGCGCCGGCCCTGCCATGAGCAGGGAGGCTCCCACCGCCATTAGGGCGTAGATGGTGCTTCTCATTACGTTCTTTCCTATGTGGTAGTTTGGTTGCCGAGGATCTTCGAGAACTGCTGTGTTTGCTGGGTCACCCCTGAACATGAGTCACTTGGTTGCGGCGGACTGCCGGAGCATTGTTTGTCGCGGAGGAGCGACCACTCGGACAGGCGTCCCAGACGGTGTGTGTAGGCGAAGTTCCAGAACGCTTGGGCGTCGGGGAGGTTCCACACCTGACCAGCGGTGTCGGTGTGGCCTTCCATGATCGTCGCGCCCAGCTCGGACCACGACTTGAGCCCGAGAGACTGGATCTGCGCTGCGGTGGAAGTCAGGGCGCTCTCGCTGGCGCTGAGCACCGTCTGGCCGCCCAGAGGCCCGTAGTCGAACGTCATCACGTTGACGCCGGAGATGGTCACACCTGCGGACATCATCTCCTGGACGACGGCGAGGCTGTCAGGCTGCAGGCCGGATGGCGTCACTGCCAGCGTCAGCCAGACGGCGAGTCTCTTGCCGGCCTTCGCCTGCGCCTTCTGTACGGTGGCGATGGCGATCGCGCGACGAGCGTTGACGGTCGAGTTGAGCGACGCGGACCCCTCGATGTCCAGGTCGATCGTGCTCAGGTTGTACCGGCTGACGACCGTCTGGTAGGAAGCGGCAAGCTGCTTCGGGTCGCTGCAGCTCACAGCGGGTTCCGGGCCAGTCTTGCCGCCGAAGCTCACGATCACCTGATCGTTGAGCGTCTGCGTCTGCTGGATGCGCGTGTTGATGGCCGTGGCCTGTGCCAACGGCGTGCCATTCCATGTTGGCGTGCAGCCGTTGCCGGTGATGAAGCTCAGGACCACCTGCCGGCTGGGAAACTTGGGCATGGTGAGCGAGGCGTCGACATATGGCGCGTACCACGGAGCTGCGCCCGTCGCGGTGGTGGATACGGTGGTCGTGGCCGACTTGCCGCCACCGTTGAGCGAGCAGCCAGTTGCTGCAGCGCCGAGCACTAGCGCGAGCGCGATGGGGGCGATGCGTTTGATCATGCGTTTGTCCCTACTGGTTGACTTGTAGGTTGGTGAAGAACGGTAGGTTGCTGCTAACTGCTGCCTTCCAGACGCCGAAGCCCATGCCGCCGTGAACGTGGCCGACGGGGAGGCTGGCGATCGAGGCGCCGTCGACCGTGACGCTGAGCCGGTTGGTCAGCTTCACAACGACGTGGTGCCTTTTCGCCGAGGGAATGGCCTTGCTGTAGATGTGGGCGCCGCTCGGATTCTGGATGGTGATGCGTGCCGCCGAGATCGAGACGGCGTAGCCGGCGCGCGTGATCGCGTAACCGACGACGATCGTGGCGTTTCCGCCGGAGCCCTGGCCGCCGAGATTCGTGACCGTCGCGCCGAGGGTGTAGTTGTGCCACTGCTTAGTGCGCGCAGGCTGCCAGTAGGCACCTCGCCACCCCTGTCCCTGCCCAGGAAGCGACGGCCGCCCGTACGTAAGAGGCCGTAGGACCAGAATGTCGTTGCTGTCGGTGGCGATCAGGGCGCCGTTGTCCAGCGTCCACCCGGTTGTCGGCATCGCCGCGAGCGACGGCGGGATGGGCGTGAGTGGCGGCGTGCGGTGACGAGGCGGCGTGTACGGGAGGACGCCTATCAGGTACAGGTACTTCAGCTCAACAGGGGTGGGCTTGTGATCATGAGTCGCCCAGCCGATGTTGCCCCGATTGGCGAAGATGATCAGCGGCGGGGTGGGGTGCCATGGCCCAGGCTTGACGGGATGCTCGAGCATCCTCGACGAGTTGACGAACGCCGCGGTCGGTACGACGAAGAGCACGAGCAGGACGCAGGCCCTACCGACAAACTTCAGTAGTCTCATCCCCCTCCCACGCTTTCCGCGGCCAGCTCCGGCTGCCTTGCTGCTCGTGGCGGAAGGGGGAACGGCACCACCTCGGCGAGTTCCTCGGCCGGCTGCTCGGCGACCCGCGTGCCCCAGCTGCTGTCGCCGATGCGGATGATCGCCCAGAAGATCTGCATCGAGAAGCCGATGTAGAAGAACGCGGAGATGATCGCGTGCTTCCAGTTGCCGTCGGTGCGACGGCTTCGGTAGAACAGCGCGTAGCTCGCGGTCAGTAGGTACAGGCAGATCAGGTAGAAGACGGGCGCCGTTCCGTCGGTGATCGGTTCCCAGCCAAGTTGGTAGAGCATCACCAACGGGCTGACGATGCCCGATACGGTGGCGACGAGCACGGCCGGGAAGGCGATGGGATGCGAGCGCCACGTGTGACCGACAAGGACGAGACTCTCGCCAACGAACGACTTCTCCCAGCGCAACTGCTGCTTGAAGAACTTGCGGTAGTCGTCCGGCGCGTCGGTCCAGGCTTCGGCCTCGCCGTCGTAGATCACCTTCCAGTGGCGCAAGATCATGTTTGTCAGCGCGCGATCGTCACCATGTGACCATGGGCGACCAAACAGCCTCTGGTTCTCCCAATCGTCGAGGACCGGCATGACTGCAGCCCGTCGGAAGGCGCAGAAGCAGCCGCTCGCGCACGACACCGTGTTGACGACAGATTCGGCCGCCTTGAAGAGCTGGAAGTTGACGTAGTAGCTCGCCGCCTGCATACGTGTGAGGAGGTTGGTAGTCGCGTTCCGAACGTTGGTGAGTCCCGAGATCGCTCCGACCTTGTGATCGGCGAAGCCCTGCACGAGCTTCCGGATAGCTTCCGGTGCGGGTATCGAGTCCGAATCGACGGAGACGATGATCTCGGCTTCGGTCGCGCGGATGCCGGCTGTCACGGCGGCTCGCTTACCCATGTTGGCGCCCAGGTCGATGCAGGTCACCAGGCTGGGGTGACGGGCCGCGGCGCGGGTGATGTGCTGCCACGTGTTGTCGGTCGAACCGTCGTTGACGACAACGATCTCTAGCTTGTCTGGTGGGTAGGCAGTGTTAGCGCATGAGTCAATCGTGCGCTCGACGGCCTCGTTCTCGTTGAAGGCGGGCACGACGATGGCGACCGTTGGTTCGATCCCGGCGTTGCGCGGTGGCCGGTACATCGCCGCCAGTACAAACCGACTGTAGACGTAGACAGCGATGATGATCGTGTAGATGCCGCTGACGTTGGCAAGTCCGGAATGTCGGAGTTGCCCGATGATGTGGTTGACCAGCAGACCGGACAACCCGGTCGCGACTAGTGCGGCCGTCCACCGTGCGGCACGGTTCAAATACCCGCGGGGTCGCGACATTGGCCGTCGTCCTTGACTGTTTGAGAGCGCAAACGTTCCTGTTCGATATCGGCATCGGCGTCCGCCGACGCTTTGCGCAGTGAAAGAATGTCATCAGCAGGCTCGGTCATCGAGACACATACACCCGCCGGCTCGCGGCGCACTGCCCCCATGGAGCCGCAGCGTCCCGGGTTGCCAGGCTGCCGGCACTCAGTCGTAATGTGTGCTCCTTTCTTCTCCTCATGCGGACCAGGCCGACCGTGATCGGATTCGGGACCTTGCACAGCGGCAGAACGCCCCGGGCCGGCGAGCTTGAACCACCTCGGCAACGCCTCGCGGCGCTCGCCGATGGTCACTTTCGATGCGGTCCTCATTCGACCGTCACCGTCTTGGCCAAGTTGCGGGGCTGATCGACGTCCTCACCGCGGCCCCGCGCGATGTGGTACGCAATGAGCTGGAGCGGAACGACGGCGAGCACCGGCTGCAGTAGCGGATGAGTGCGCGGCACCGCGATCACGTCATCCGCCACGTCCGCGATGTCGGGATCACCGATCGTCGCGATCGCGATGACCTCTGCGCCCCGAGCGCGGACCTCCTGTAGGTTCGAATGAAGCTTGTCGGAGACGTGCGAGGCGGTCGCGACGCAGACGACCGGCGTCCGCTCGTCGAGCAGCGCGATCGGCCCATGCTTCATCTCGCCCGCGGGGTACGCCTCGGTCGGGATGTACGCGATCTCCTTGAGCTTGAGCGCTCCCTCCAGGCACACCGGGACGCCGACGTGCCGCCCGAGGTAGAAGAAGAACGGCTTGTCCTGGTAGCGCTCGGCGATAGCCTCGACCGCGCCGGTCCCCTCCAGGCAGGCGACAAGCTTCTGCGGCAGCGCACACACCTCTGCCATCAGCCTCGCGCGCTCGGCGTCCGCGATGACGTCACGGGCCTCGCCGAGCCGCAGCGCAAGCAGATACAGGACCGTCATCTGGGTGGTGAACGTCTTCGTCGCCGCGACGCCCATCTCGATGCCGGCGTGGGTGTACAACGCGACGTCGACCTCGCGTGTGATCTGCGAGCCCGGAGAGTTGGTGATCGCCATCGTGCGCCCCTTGAGCCGGCGCGCGAGCCGGACCGCTGCGAGCGTATCCGCTGTCTCCCCCGACTGTGAGATCGCGATCACGAGCGTCTGCTCGTCGACGTAGGGATTGCGGTAGCGCCATTCGCTCGCGACCTCGACGTCACACGGGATACGCGCCCACTCCTCGAGCGCGAACCGCCCGACGAGGCCCGCGTGGTAGGCGGTCCCGCACGCGACGATGACGATCCGCCGAATCTGGTTGCGCGCATCGGGCACGTTCTGTCCAACGAGGTCGCCGAGATCCATGCCCATATTCCGGGTGATCGTTTCGTTCACGGCCACCGGCTGCTCGTTGATCTCCTTGAGCATGTAGGTGTCGTAGCCGTCCCGCTCCGCGGCCGCGGCGTCGCCGGGGATGACGATCTCCGCGCGCTGCTGGATCCGGCCGTTGGGGGCGATCACACGCGCACGCTCGGCGGTGATCGCAACGATCTCGTCATCCTCGATCAGCATCACGCGCTTGGTGTCACTAGCGAACGCGGTCGCCGAGGAGGCGAGGAACATCTCACCCTCGCCAACGCCGACCAGCAGCGGGCAGTAGCCGTCGCGTGCCGACCAGGAGCCCCGGCTGGTCGCGGTGGGCGACCAGGAACGCGAAGTGACCCTCCAGCTTCCCGCACGCGTCCCGGACAGCGGCCGCGAGCGATCCCTGATACGCGCGGCGCACGAGATGGGCGACCACCTCAGCGTCCGTGTCGGACCCAAACGTTTCGCCCTCCGAGGTGAGCCGCCGGCGGATCTCGCCGTGGTTCTCGATGATGCCGTTGAGGACGATCGCGACATCCTCATGATCGCCGGCCATCAGCGGGTGGGCGTTCTCCTCGGTGACCCGCCCGTGCGTCGCCCAACGCGTGTGACCGATGCCGGCGATCGAGCCGTTCGTGTTCCCGTTGGCCTTGCGCTTGAGGTTCTCGAGCTTGCCGACAGCCCTGATCAGGTCGAGCCGGCGATCCTCCAGCAGGCAGATCCCCGCCGAGTCATAGCCGCGATACTCGAGGCGCTCAAGCCCGCTGAGTAGTCGGGCTGCGGCGTTCCGCCGCCCTACGTATCCGATTACGCCGCACATCTGTACACCATCTCTGTGTGTCTAGTCATTGTCATTGGTCTTGCCGTAGTAGTGGATCGCCGCCAGACACCGATCCGGTGCCTGACGCGAGTCGTCCAGGACCGAGAACTTCGCCATCCCTGCCGGCGAGGACGAGATGTCCTTAGTGACGTTGATGCTCTGCTGAGGTAGCGGTGCCAGCGTAGGTCCAGCCCGAGAATGGATCGGTGAGATGGTCTTTCGATTGAGAGGCATTTGAACTCCGGCCGGTGACCTTCTAACGTCACGTTGCTTTTCACCTCGCCGCAAACCATCTTGTAGGTGGCACCAGCGGGCACGTCGAGGTTTGTGTTGATCGTCGCTGAGGCGAGATCCCCGATACATGAGGTCACGCCCCCCGGTGCGGCGGCGGCGAGGGACGGGACTGCGAGCGCCGCGACTGGTGTCGCGCCGAGAATAAACTTGCGCATAAGCGTGAACTCCGTTTCGGTGAACTGCGATAGTTCGTCCTTGAGGACGCGCAAGCGAATGGCTAGCGGATGGAACCCCCAAGGGCGGCCGGCCCGGGCCGCCTGACAGCATGCGTGCAGCGCCTGGCTAGCGGCGGCGTCGGCACGAGATCCCTTCCATACGAAGTTCGTCGCTGCACTCCGGGCAGCGTGCGTGCCGTCGCTGGTGTAAGCATCGACGCTAGCGCACAATCACTTGAGGACCTCTTCGCTAACTCTTCGCCATGCCCATGACACGTACGACGATCAGCTTCACCCGCGAGGGAATGCAGCTGATTCGCGAAGCGGCCAGACGCCAAGGCGCCAGCGTCTCGCAGTTCGTCCGCAAAGCCGCGCTGATGCGCGCGGCGATGGCCGCCGACGACAATCCGTACCCATGCGCGCCGTCGCCGCGCAACTCCGCGCGATCGGCGATCAGCCGTACGCGCTGGCGGAAGGCGCTCAAGGTCGCCGACGAGGAGGCTGATCGGAATCGGTGAGCCCAACAGGCAGCGGCGCTCTCCTTCAGCCCTGCCAGATGTAGCGAATCTGGCCTATCTACCGGCTGACATCTGACCGGGGTAGACGCCTTCGCAACGTCGCGGAAACCTGCCCCAAGAACCAACAGGGCGCAACCATTCGTCTGGACCAAGACCCCCGAGCAAGTCCTCGCGAAGGCCGCCAAACAACAAACGACTTCAGGACCGGAGGACTAGCTAGCTAAGCTACTTCCCGAGGAAAAAGTCAGGGGGGTGGTGAGGGGCTTTCCGTCCGGTGTGACACCCAGAATTACCTGCTAGTGAGCAGGTTTCTGATCGAAAGGGGTGTGCATGCTGACGCTGCTGGCGGATCAGCCGGAGTGCCTGTGGGACGACGTGTTGCCGGTCGAGGTGAAGGAACTGCCCGAGGATCTGGCCGCGGTGGACGTGCTGCTGTCGGACGACGAGGTGCTGTGGCCGTTGGTGGAGCGCTGGCGCCAGGAGTTCCGGGAGACGGGGCGGCTGGTGTTGACCGAGGGCAGGCCGACGATCGCGTTGGAGACGTTCGTGCGGTTGATGGTGCTCAAGCAGCGGTATCGGTGGGGGTATCGGACGTTGGTCGCGGAGGTGTCGGACTCGATCCATCTGCGGCGGTTCTGCCGGATCTCGTTGACCGAGCGGGTGCCGGACGAGTCGACGGTGCGCAAGCTGACGCGGCGGATCGGGGCGGAGACGGTGTCCGAGCTCACGCGCGCGTTGATCGCGAAGGCGACCAGGGAGAAGCGGTTTCGGCCGCGGGCGGTGAGGATCGATTCGACGGTGATCGAGGCCGACGTGCGCTACCCGACCGACGCGGGCCTGGCATCGAGCGGGGTCAAGGTGTTGGCGCGGGAGGGTCGCAAGCTCGCCAAGTTGATCAAGGAGAACAAGGCGCGGGTGCGGGATCGCTCGCGGTCGATGGGCGTGAAGCTGCGCGCGATCTCGCGTACGATCCGCCGCCGGTCCGGGGAGGCCAAGGCGGAGGTGCTGAAGCTGACCGAGCAGACCGGCGAGCTGCTCGAGCGCTCGATCGTCGAGGCACGCCAGCTCGCAGCCGCGACCAGGCGCACGGCGCGCGGGCGCGGAGCGAAGGCAAAGTTGAAAGCAGCGGCGAAGCTCGAGGAGCTGGCAGACCGCTGCGAGAAGGTCACCAAGCAGATCAAGCAGCGGGTCGCGGGAGAGCCGATCAAGGACCGGCTCGTGTCGCTGTTCGACCCAGATGCCCGCCCGATCCGCAAGGGGAAGCTGGGGAAGCCCAACGAATTCGGGTACGTGTCGCAGCTGGCGGAGGTGACCGAGCACACCAAGCGCGGCGCCAGGGGGCTGATCCTGCCAGCCTCCACAGAGCTGGGCAACCCCGCCGAGGAGACACTCTTACCCGGCACGGTCGCCGAGCTGGAGCGGTTGGGAATCCGGCCACGCGAGATCGCCGTGGACGGCGGGTTCAAGCCCGGCCCGACCAACACCGCGCTCGCGGACCTTCAGCCCAAACAGACATTCATCGCTGGCCGCCAGGAACCCGCCTCCAAACGTACCCAACGCCGGCTACGGCGCTACCGCACCGGCGAAGAGGGCCGAATCAGCCACCTCAAACGCCGCTACGGGCTCGACCGCATCCCGGCTAAAGGGCGACCAGGGCCGGCAGATCTGGACTGAATGGGGAATCCTGGCCTACAACCTCGACACCCTCACCGTCCGGGCCCGGTGAAACACTCCGAACCGCTCACTCCACCAGAGCAAACCCACTCACTACGCAAACGGCCGCGCTGACCACCACGCGGCCGTTTCGTTGATCAAGAGTTTTTCCGCGGGAAGTAGCTAGGCTAGGTTGGGGGTCGGGTCAGGGCCTCCTCTCTCCGTAGTCGTCCTGCAGCGACCACGGCCTCCCGGCGTGAGTTGACGCCGAGCTTCCGCAGGATGCTCTTGGTATGGCTGTACACGGTCATCGGCGAGAGCACCAGCCGGTCGGCGATCCGCTGGGTCGTCGCGCCCTCGCCGAGCAGTTCGACGATCTCCCATTCGCGGGTCGTCAATCGGCTGCGGAGCGGCCTCCACCCGGAGTCCGGAACCTCTTGCAGCGCGTCGAGCAGGGCGGGCATTAGCCGCTGCGGGACGATCACGTCGCCGTCCGCCGTGCGGGCGACGAGCTCCGGAAGTCCGTCCGGGTCGATGTCCTTGGCGATGTGACCGACCGCCCCTGCTCGCAGCGCGGCGATCGCAGTCCGGTCATCGTCGACCGATACCGTGATCACCCGGATGCCCGGGACCGCGAGCAGGAGCATTCGAATCAGCTCGAGTCCGCCACTCGGCGGCACGAGGGTGTCGACTATCGCGACGCGGGGACGAAAGTAGCGCGCCAGCTCGAGCGCCTCGCGGCCGTTCCCGGCAGCGTGCACGACCCCGATCCGGTCGCTGTTGGTCAGCGCGAACCGCATCATCCCGCGAGCGAGCCCGTCCCCCTCCGCGATCAGCACGCGCACGCCGACTTCAGCGTCCGCTCGCGGTTGGGGCAGCCTCAACACCGTCGCCGATGGCGACATGTTCCGTGGCCCGTTCATCGCTGAGCTCTCTCGGCAAGGCTCAGCCCAAACGCCAGCGCCTGCGCCCGAGACGTCGCCAGCTCCACGATTTCCCGCTGGTCGGACCTCTCCGCTCGAGCGTATGCCTCGAGCGCACCGGGATAGTCGTGCTGGCGCTCGAGCAGCATCCCGAGCTTCGCTGCCGCGCCGTGGTCTCCGAGTTGATCGGCGCGGCGGTAGGCGGCGGTGGCACCGTCGAGGTCACCGAGTGTCTCGAGCATCTCGGCGAGGTTGCGCGCACCGTCGGAGTCGCCCCGGGCATCGGCGCGCCGGTAGGCCGCCTCCGCCCCGCGCAGGTCTCCTCGGCGCTCGAGCAGCACGCCGAGGTCGGCTGCGGCACTCGCGTCACCTCGTTCCTCAGCCCGGCTGAACGCATCCTGCGCACCCGCCTCGTCGCCGCGACTCACGAGCAGCCGCCCGAGATTCGAGGCCGACGCCGCATCGCCGCGCATGTCCGCGCGACGATACGCGCTGATCGCGCCCTCCACGTCGCCCCGCTCGACGAGGAGCCCGCCGAGGTTGAACGCGCCTTCCGCGCTCCCCCTCTCGTCGGCCCGGCGGTACGCCGCCTCGGCGCCGGCTGTGTCGCCTCGTTGCTCGAGCAGGACGCCGAGATTGCTGGCGGCTCCTGCGTCGCCGCGCTCGTCCGCCAGACGGAAGGCGAGCTCGGCTGCGGCTGGATCGTCAAACGGGTCGTCGGGATAACCGTCACCAGGTGCGGGCTCGGGCTCGGGCCGGCGTGCATGACCGTTCCCGGATGCGGGCTCGGGCTCGCGCCGGCCTGGACGACCGTTCTCGGATGCAGGCTCGGGCTGAAGCCGGCCTGCATGACCGTTCTCGGGCGCGGGCTCGGGCTGAAGCCGGCCTGCATGACCGTTCTCGGGCGCGGGCTCGGGCTGAACCGGCCTGCATGACCGTTCTCGGGCGCGGGCTCGGGCTCGAGCATGATCGCCCGCGTTCGCCGGCGCCGATCGATCAGCCACACCCCGCTCGCGAGCGCCGCCAGCGCGAGCACGGCTGCTAGCACGAGCACCACCGGCAATCCAGCTCCGCCTGGCTTCGTGGCTCGGGGGGCGACCGGGTGGGACGGCTTCGTGGTCTGGTTGCGCCGCGGACGCGGACGCGCCGGCGTAGTACGGCGTGCACCCGGCGCCGGCCGAGTGACCAGCCGCTTCGAACCGGCGATGCGCTTCAGTTCGCCGAACGTGTGAGAGCCGGCGATCCCATCGACCTGGAGCCCGTGGGCTGCCTGCAAGCGGCGCACCGCGCCCTCGGTCAGCGGTCCGTAGCGACCATCGATCGGACCCGGGTTGAATCCATCGCGGCGAAGCTGCCGCTGGAGCCCTCGGACCTTCGACGACGCCGCGCCGGCGTAGCCAGTCCCGGGGTAGATGACGGTCGTCCGCAGCGCTGCGAGCGTCAGCGGCCCGGTGATGCCGTCCGCGCGCAGACCGCGCGCACTCTGGAACATCTCGACGGCGTGTTCCGTCCTCGGACCGTAACGCCCGTCCAGCGGCCCGGGCGAATATCCCTGGCCGTCGAGGCGGCGCTGCAGCGAGCGGACAAGCGCCGCGTCCTTCCCGCCGCCGTAGCCGCTGCCCGGCGCCAGCACGACCTGCTTGACCGCCTGATTCGACTGGGTGCTCCGACCCGGAGCGGCGAGCGCCCGGGCCGGCTCAGCGGCCATGACCAACATTCCGCTCGCCACCAATACGGCGGCGCATTTCGTGGCCGAGACTGCGAAAGGGAGGAGCCGCGGTCCGCGTCGTGACCGACCGTCGAACCGACGCCGCTCCCCGGCGACGCGGACCACTGGGCCACGCCGCCGAGCCTCAGCCAACGCCCAAGTTGAGCGTGACATGAGTTCGTTCTCCTGTTGCTAGATGAAGGTGCACCCGGGCTTAGGCCCGGCTGCGACTACCTGGGGACCGAACTCGGTCTTAGCCAGGCCGCTCTAGCAGGAGGAGAAACGGCTCGGGCGCATGCGACCACGCAAACGCCCGCAAGGGGACCGTCGCGGTCGGCACATGCACGGCCGTCCGCCACGACATCTCAGCGGCGCCCGAGAATCCGCCGGCGCCGACACCGGTGGCACCCTCGCCACCATTTCCAAATCCAATCGCGGACGGGAACGGCGCCGCCGGACCGGCGGGCGCACGATTGTCCCGTCGCGCCATTCCATCGAACCCACGCCGGCCCGCAGCGCTGCTCCCAAGCTGCGCGGTCAAGCCGGCCGAGCGAGCCGCCGGCGCACCCGTTGCCCAGGCCGGCGTGGTCGTCGAGGCCATCATGGAGGCGCTTGGTGCCGTCGCCTGTGCGTGGCGCACCCGGGCGGCTCCCGGCGCTGTCTTGGCCGGCGCGGTCGCCGGCGACTGAAGCGACGCGGCTCCCTGTGTTGGGGACGCCACCGTGTCGGGTCCCGACACGGCCGCGGTGCTCGGAGAATCGGTGACGACCTGCGATGCCGGAGCAACCGGAGCAACCGCAGCCGGAAGGGCCACCGCTCGTACCAGCGGTGCCAGCGCCTGCATCACCGGCGCTACCGCCTTCGCGACGGCCTCGGTCACCGGCGCCGCGGTGTTCGTCACGGCTTGGACTGCCGGCACCACAGCCTGCACCACCGGCGCCACCGCCTGCACCACCGGCCGGACCACCGGCGTGACCGTATTCGCCACGCCTTGGATGGCCGGCAACACAGCCTGCACCACCGGCGATACCGCCTGCGCCACGGGAGCAACGACCTGCGTGACCGCCAGGGTCGCCGGCGCGGCTGATTTCGCCACGGTCTGTGCCACCGGTGCCACAGCCTGCGCCACCGGAGCCACCGACCGGCAACCGTCTGGGCCACCGGCGCCGCGGTCTTCGCGACCGCCTGCACAACCGGCGCCACGGCTTGGGTCACCGGAGCCACCGACTGAGCCACCGTCTGGACCACCGGCGCGGCGGTCTTCGCTACCGCCGCGACGACCGGTACCACCGCCTGGGTCACCGGAGCTACCGCCGTAGAGACCGTCTGCACCACCGGCGCCGCGATCTTGCCGACCGTCTGAGTCACCGGAGCGACCGATTTGGCAACCGTCTGTATCACCGGTGTGGCGCTGTTCGCTACCGCCTGGACCACCGGCGCCACGGCCTGGGTCACCGACGCCACCGCCGGCGCCACTGTCTGGACAGCAGGAGCAGCGCTCCGTGCCACCGCCAGAGCGAGCGGCGCTACGGCCGGACCCACCGGCGCGATCGAAATGGCGCCTGTCTGCACCACGGGAGCGGCGGCCTTGGCGACCGTCTGAGTCACCGGAGCCGCCGACTGCGCGACCGTCTGGACTAGCGGTGCGACGGCCATTGGCCACCGGCGCCACCGACTTCACCACTGCCGCCGTCACCGGAGTCGCGGCCTGCACACCGGCCGACGCCACTTGCGCAGCCGCGGGCGTCACCGTCTGGTTCGCGACCGTCTGGGCCACCGAAGAGTCGCGTTCATGACGGTCTGCGCCACCGCCTTGATCGCCGGAGCGGCCAAGTTGGTGACCGGTGCCGTCACCTTCGTCACTGCCTGCGTCACCGGCGCCGCCGACTCCGTCACCGCTGAGGACGGCGAACCGGCCGCCTTCATGACGGTCTGTGCCACCGGCACTGCGGACTTCGTCACGGTCTGAATCACCGGAGCGCCCGCCTTCGCGCCAGGCGGCGCCACGGGCGGGATCGCCGGAGCGGCCGCGTTCGTGACGCTCGGCGCCACCGGCGCTGACGTCTGCGTCACAGGCATCGCCGAGGTCGTGATCGGCGCCGGGACTGCGTCGCGGCCTGGGTCACCGGTGCCGTCGTCGTCGCCACCTTCGCGCTCGCCGAAGCGGTTGCCTGCGCGACAGTCGGCACCGCCGCCGGGGTCGCTGAAGCAGCCGCCGCCTTCGTGACCGTCTGAGGCGCCGGCGTTGCCGCCTTGGTCGCAGGCGCCACCGATGCCGTGAGCGGGGCCGCTGCGTTCGCCTACCGCATGCGTCACGCGGCGCTCGCCGCCTCGGTCACAGGCGCCACCGACGGCGCGGCCGGGGCCGCTGACTTAGCCGCCGCCTGCGTCACCGGCGCCGGCGGCTTCGCCACCGTCGGGCTCGCCGGGGCAGCCGTCGCCTTCGTGACCGTCTGCGCCGCCGGCGCCGCCGTCTTGGCCACGGGCGCCACCGACGTCGTGGCGGGGGCCGCCGACTTCGCCGCCGTCTGCGTCGCGGGCGCCGCGGATTGCGTCACCGGAGCGGCGCCGGAGCGGCCGCCTTGGCGGCGGTCGGCGCAACCGCCGGGGTCGCCGGAGCGGCAGTCGGGGCGGCGGCCGGGGTCGCCGGAGCGGCTGGCTTGGCGACCGCCTGGCTGACAGGGGCTGCCGCCGACACGACCGACGCTGCCGCCGTCCCCGCTACGCCCGTTGCGGCGGGTGGCGCGACCGCTGTAATCGCCGTCCCTGCGGCGCTCGTAACCGCGCCCGGGAGGCTGCCGGCAGACGCGATGCTGATCGGCGCGACGACGAGCGCGATCAGGCCCAGCAGCAGCGAAAGGAGGACTCTCACTCTGGGCCGAACGCCCCTGACCAACCACTTCCTTGCCAAAACTGACGGCACGACCCGACCCGATCTCCCTCCCGGGAACGTTAAAGCTACAAAATCGACTTCTGCCGGTTATTTAGTTATCCCGCTCGAAAGCCGCCTAAACCTCTTTCTCGCGATCCGGTCGCACTTAAGCCGCGTCCGGACCCGCGGGGAGACGCCGGCGCGGTGGGGCGCGTACATTCCCGGCCCGTGTCACCATTGGGTCTCGGCGACGGGGTACAGCCTTGAAGGTAGGCATCGTGGGCATGCCCAACGCCGGCAAGTCATCGCTGTTCAGCGCGCTGACCGGCGTCGCCGCCGAGGCGGCCAACTACCCGTTCACGACGATCGAGCCGAATATCGCGGTGGTCCCGGTCGCGGACCCGCGACTCGACGCGGTGGCGGAGACGGTCAAGGCATCGAAGGTCGTCCCCGACACGATCGCGTTCCACGACATCGCGGGCCTGGTCGCCGGCGCCCACCGCGGTGAAGGCCTTGGCAACCAGTTCCTGGCGAACATCCGCGAGACCGACGCGATCGTCCACGTGGTCCGGGTCCACAACGACCCGAACGTGGTCCACCCTGAGGGACGGGTCGATCCGCTCGCGGACATCGAGACGGTTGAGACCGAGCTGGTCTATGCCGATCTCGAGCAGGCCGAGCGTCGGCTCGAGCGCGTGTCGAAAACCGCCAAGTCCGGCGACCGGCGCGCCGTCGCCGAGGCGGCGTGGCTCGGGCGGCTGATCGAGGCGCTCCAGGCGGGCCGGCCGGCGCGCACGGTGCCGCCGCCGGCGGACGCCCCTGACGCGATGACGCTGCTCTCGCCGCTCACCGCGAAGCCGGTCCTGTTCGTCGCCAATGTCGACGAGGGTGCAAGCGAGGTACCGCCGGCAATCCTCGAGCACGCACGCGCCCAGGGGGCGGAAGCGGTCGCGATCTCGGCGCGCCTCGACGCCGAGTTGGCCGAACTCGATCCCGAGGAGGCGGCCGCGATGCGCGAGGAGCTCGGCGTCGAGCACTCCAGCCTCGAGACCGTCATCCGAGGCGCGTTCTCGCTGCTGCACCTGATCGCGTTCTTCACCGCCGGCGAGGACAAGCCGGCGCAGTCATGGCACCTGCGGAACGGGCTGTCGGTGTGGCACGCAGCGGGCATGATCCACTCCGACATCCAGCGCGGGTTCGTCCGCGCCGAGGTCGTCAGCTGGGATCAGCTGTTAGACGCCGGGGGGTATGCCGGCGCCCGCGACCGCGGGACGCTTCGCCTGGAGGGTCGCGACTACGTCGTCGCAGACGGCGACGTCATCACGGTTCGCTTCACGCCCTAGCCCCGACAAGTCCGCACTCGGTGTCGCGACCGCCTCGAGTGCGCGAAAACCGGTGCCATACCGGGACGAATCGTGTATTCGGCTCGGCGCGGGCGTCGAGTGAGCGGTTATCGGGCCGGGCGGGTCGGTGGGGTCGGTGCTCGGCGCCTACAAATCCGCGACTGAGTCCGCGTCGTCCAGCCGCGCCGCCAGCCGGCGCAATCCCAACTCGCGCGCGGCCGCGGCGCCGCCGACGAGATCCGTGTTCCGATCCGGAGGCCGCCGAACGGACACCGTGCGCAGCGTCGCGATGTCCCGGAAGGCGCGCAGCTCCGAAGCCGCGTCCTTCAACGCCGAAGCCACCTTCGGACGCTCGCCGGCAGCGCCGGCAATCGCCCCGTCAAGCGACCCGTACTTCGACAGCAACCCCGCCGGCTGTCTTCGGCCCGATCCCGGACGCTCCCGGCAACCCGTCCGACGGGTCGCCGCGCAGCGCGATGAAGTCGGGAACGAGCTCCGGCCCGACCCCGTAGCGGCGGTGAACCTCGGCCGGGTCCACCTCCGCAAAGCCGGTCACGCCAGATTTCAGGAACAGCACCGAGACCGAGTCAGAGACGCACTGGTACATGTCGCGGTCGCCGGTCACGATCAGCGCCCGGCCGCCCGCATCCGCCTCGACACGCGCCAGCGATCCAAGGAGATCGTCGGCCTCGACGTCGTCGGCCGACGAGACGCCCCAGCCGAACGCCGAGAACAACGCCGGCGCCTCCGAGAACTGCCACGCGAGCGCCTCGGGAACCTCGGGCCGGTCCGCGTGATACCCCGGGAACAGCTCGACCCGGTACGGCGCCGCCTCGGCCCCGAAGCACGTCACGATCGCCCGCGGCCCGAAGTCCGCGGCGGCCCGCAACAGCAGGTTCACCGCGCCCAGAAGCGCGTTGACCGGCTTCCCGTCGAGCCCCAGGATCGTGTCCGGCAGCGCGTAGAACGAGCGGTACAGCACGTACGGCGCGTCGACGGCGATCAGCGGTCCGGGCATTCGACGCCCGAGCCTAGCGACGACCGCGCTGCTACCGCACGTCGACCGGCGGCCCGGCGAGGCCGTGGTACACGACCCGATAAACGCCGCCCGCGACCAGCCGGGCCGAATAGTGACCGCCCACCCCCAGCCGGACGGCACCGATCCGCCGCCAGCCCCTCCCGACACGGACCTCGACCGTCGCGTGCGTGCCGCTCCGCCCCGGGAAGACCGCGCCGCTCAGCGTCTGCGAGGAGTTGTCCATCTGCCCGAACGCGCGCTTCATCTGCGCGATGATCGCGAGGTCGCCCTCGGCTCGGCCCGGCTTGGCCGTCGGCGTCGGACCGGCGGAAGACGAGATCGTGGTGAACGTCGCCCACGTGCTCAGCAGCCCGAACGCGCGCTCCAGCTGGCTACCGGTGACCGAGGTGGTGCCGCGGGTCCCGATCACGTCGGCGGTCATGATCCGCGGCGACGCGCCGCCGTGCTTGGTCACGCGAATCCCGACGAGCTGCCCCTTAAGCAGCTTTCCGAGCCGCTTCGCCGCCGCGGTCAGGCCGAGCTTGCGCGTCCAGTGGTGGTACGGGTCGCCGCCGGCGTTGTCGTAGGGGTCCGGGACTCCGCGCAGCCACGGATCGGGGGTCGCGCCCGGCCACGCGTCCTCGACGTTCTCGGTGTACCCGCCCGAACTCGCGAAGAAGTACGTCACGGCCGGCGCGCCGCGGTAGGTGACGATCTGGCCCGAGGTCGCGGCCACCGCGGCGTCGGTAGCCGGCGTCTCGGCGGCCACACCCCGGTACATCTGCGATCGAGTGTCCGGATACAGGTTGTAAAACCCGCCCGCGACGTCGGTGGTGATCGCGTACGTCCGCGCCGCCACAACCTGCGCCTTTAGAGCCTCGGCAGACCAACTCGACGGCATCTCGGCCGCGATCACGCCCCGGACGTAGTCGTCGAGCCCGACGACGTTGACGGTGTACACGCCGCCCGATCCGTTGGGCCTGAACTCGAGCGAGCCGCGGTATGTGCCCACGCCGGCGAGGCTCAAAAAGCCCGGTCCGGCAGCCCTCAACGGCGCCGAAAACGTCCCGACGGCCTTCCCGCCAGACTGGTTGACGATCTTCAAGGACCCGTTCGCCAGCGGAACCACGTCATACGTGAGACTCGGGTTCAGCGACCTGTTGCCGACCCGATCAGCACCCGCAAACGCGGCAGATCCGCTGCCCAGCAACACACGAACGGCAGCAGCAGGGTTGGTCTTCCCGAGCGCCGTGCCCGTGTAGTAGTGCGCGAGGATCTGCGGGTAGGTCCAGCCGTGGAGCGCGTAGCCGTACGCGCCGTACTGGCTCATCCCGATCCCATGGCCGAAGCCGCCGCCGCTCACGTAAACGGTGGTGCTCGCGGCCGACGCGGTCCCGGCAAGGGCCAGCATCGCCGCCATCGACAGGCCCAATACCCCAGCGCGCATCTTGTTAGCCAGACACATAACTCGCAGCCGCGGTGCGGCGTGTTTCCATGGTGATTTCGTTAGGTAGGGTGCGGATATGAGCGAGCGCAAAGCTTCTGAAGTTTTCGTCGAGTGCCTGGAGGCGGAAGGAGTTCGGTTTGTCTTCGGGATCCCGGGCGAGGAAACGCTCGACCTGAACGAGTCGCTGGCCGACTCGACGATCGAGTTCATTCCCGTCCGCCACGAGCAGGGCGGGGCGTATATGGCCGACGCCTACGGCCGCCTGACCGGGCGAGCGGGCGTCTGTCTGGGGACCCTTGGCCCAGGAGCGACGAACCTGGTCACGGCCGTGGCCGACGCCTTCCTGGATCGCGCTCCTCTGGTCGCGCTGACCGGCCAGTCCGACATCGACCGCATGCACAAGGAATCGCACCAGTACATAGATCTCATCGGCATCATGCGGCCGATCGTTAAATGGAACGCCCGCGTTGCAAGCCCGGAGATCATCCCCGAGGTCGTGCGCAAGGCGTTCGCGGTGGCCGAGTCCGAGAAGCCGGGCTCCACCCATCTCGAGCTTCCCGAGGACGTCATGCAGCGCCCCCTCGACGCCTCGCCGCTGCCCCGCCACGCCCCCGTGCAGCCCGAGCCGGGCGGCCGCGACCTCCAGCGCGCGGCCGAGATGATCGACGCCGCCCGCAACCCGCTCGCGCTCGCCGGCAACGGCGCGATCCGCGGCCACGCCGCCCGTGCCCTCAGGTCATTCGTCCACAACACCGGGATCCCCGTGGCCGAGACGTTCATGGCCAAGGGCCTCGTCGACTACGAGGACCCGAAGGCGCTCGGCACCGTCGGGCTCCAGGCGCGTGACTACGAGATGGCCGGGTTCAACGACGCCGACCTCGTGATCGCGATCGGCTACGACCTGGTCGAGCACTCCCCCAAGCACTGGAACCCGAACCGTGACAAGCAGCTCATCGTGATCGACTCGATCGCGGCCGAGGTCGACCAGAACTTCGTCCCCGACGTCGAGTTGATCGGCGACATCGCGCACGTGCTCGCGCGACTCGCGGCCGACTGCTCGCGTAGCCAGACCACCGCCGGCACCAGCCGCCTCCACGAGGTCGTCATGGCCGCGCTCAACGAGGCCTGCGACGACGACCACTTTCCGGTGCGGCCACCCCGCGCGCTGTGGGACCTCCGCCAGGCGCTCGGGCGCAACGACATCCTGGTCTCCGACGTCGGCCTGCACAAGCTGTGGATCGGGCGGATGTTCCCCGCCCACGAGCCCGGCACGGTACTGATCGCCAACGGCCTCGCCGGCATGGGCTTCGCCCTCCCGACAGCGATCGGCGCGAAGCTCGTCCACCCCGATCGCAAGGTGGTCGCGGTCAGCGGCGACGGCGGCTTCCTGATGAACATGCAGGAGCTCGAGACCGCGTCGCGGCTCGGCACCGCGGTCGTGAACGTGATCTGGGAGAACGCCCAGTTCGGCTCGATCGTGTGGAAGCAGGACAAGAAGTTCGGCCGCCACTTCGGCGTCGACTTCGGCAATCCGGACTTCGTCAAGCTCGCCGAGTCGTTCGGTCTCCCGGCGTGGCGGTGCGAGAGCGCCGACGAATTCCCGCGTCTGCTGACCGGCGCGCTCGCCAAGGACGTGCCGTCGCTGATCGTCGTGCCGATCGACTACTCGCTCGACGTCGCGATCTCCGAGACCCTCGGCGCCGAGACCGTCGCGACCTGACGCTGGGGCAGGCCGACGCTCGCGACCGCCCCGAGCAGCGACAGCCCCGCGGCGACGCCGATCGCCGCGGTGAACCCGTCGCTGAACAGCTGCGGCGAGCCGTAGCTGCCGGCGCCGGTGAACACCGCGACCAGCGTCGCGATCCCGAACACCCCGCCTAACTGGCGCAGCATGTTGAACGTCCCCGAGGCCTTGCCGATGCTGGCCGGCGCCACCGAGCCCATGACCGCGCTCTGGATCGCGGGCATCGCCATCGACACGCCGCAGCCGGCGATCGCGAGCGGCGCCACCAGGCGCCAGTACGCGATCTCTGGGCTCGCGATCAGCGCGATCCACCCCATCCCGGCCGCCTGGAGCAGCAGCCCGGCAACCGCGAACGGGCGCTCGCCAATGCGCGAGATCCGCGCGCCCGTGATCGGAGCGACGATGAACAGCGTCGCGGTCCACGGCAGCAGCCGGACGCCGGAGTCGAGCGGACCATGGTGCTGGACGGTCTGGAGGAACTGCGCCATGAAGAACACGGCTCCGTACAGCGCGGTGCACAGGAAGAACATCGCCGCGTTGCCCGACGAGAACGGGCGCGAGGCGAACAGCCCCAGCGGCAGCATCGGCTCGGGCGTCCGCCGCTCCCATACCACGAACGACACCGCGAGCAGCGCGCCGACCGCGAACGCCGCGATCACCTCCACGCTGCCCCAGCCGGCCGAGTTGCCGCGCACCAGCGCCCACACGAGCCCGAGCGCCGCGCCGGTGACGAGCGCCAGGCCGGCGATGTCGGGAGCGGTGCGCGGGCCGTAGCTCTCTTCGACGCGCCGGAGCACGACCGGAATCGTCAACAGGCCGATCGGGACGTTGATCCAGAAGATCCACTGCCAGGCGATTCCCTGCGTGATCGCCCCCCCGATGACCGGGCCGCCGAGCACGGCCAGCCCGGTGATGCCGCTGAAGATCCCGAGGGCGCGCGCCCTCCGCTCGGCCGAGTACGCCGCGGTCAGCAGCGTCAGCCCGAGCGGCATGACGAGCGCCGCGCCCGCGCCCTGGATCGCCCGCGCGGCGATCAGCGCGCCGACGCTCGGCGCGAGCGCGCAGGCGGCCGAAGCGAGCGAGAACAACCCCAGCCCGGCCGCGAACAGCCGCCGGCGGCCGAACCGGTCGCCGAGTGCCGCCGCTCCCGTCAGCAGGACCGCGAAGCTCAGCGTGTACGCGTTCACGGTCCACTCGAGTTGCTCGATCGACGCACCGAGGTGCACCCGGATCGTCGGGAGCGCGGTCGTCACCACGAGCGCGTCGAGCGCCACCATCAGCGACGCTATGGAAGCCACCGCCAGCACCCAGCCTGGTCTCTTGCGCATCTGTCCCTCCTGAGAGTCGATTCCGGTCTCGCACGTTGAGACCCCCGCCGCGCGCGCAAATTGACCGATGAATTTCGAAGACCGCCGGTGTCGTGAAGCGGTGATGCCCCGTGCGAGGATGCGACCGTGACCACCAGCGCGTTGACCCGGGCCCGCGCCGGCGACGAACAGGCGTTCCGCGAGCTGACCGACGTCCACCGCCGGGAGCTGCAGGTTCACTGCTACCGGATCCTCGGCTCGGTTCAGGACGCCGAGGACGCCCTTCAGGAGACGCTGTTGGCGGCCTGGCGCGGACTTGACGGCTTCGAGGAGCGCTCCTCGTTGCGGTCGTGGCTGTACACGATCGCGACGAACCGGTGCCTCAACGTGCTTCGCGCCGGCTCGCGCCGCCCGCAGGAGCAGCGACCGCTGTCGTTCGAGCCGCCCGACCCGACGCGATACGGCGAAGTGCCGTGGCTCGAGCCCTATCCGGATGCGTTGCTCGAGGGGGTGCCCGACGCCGCCCCCGGCCCCGATGCCCGTTACGAGGCGCGCGAGTCGGTCGCGCTGGCGTTCGTGACCGGGCTCCAGCGCCTCCCGCCCCGGCAGCGCGCGGTGCTCGTGCTCAGAGACGTGCTCGGATACCGCGCCGGCGAGGTCGCGACCATGCTCGACACGACCGAGACCTCGGTCAACAGCGCCCTGCAACGAGCGCGGGCGACGCTCGAGGCCCAGGTGCCACCCAGCCGCGAGCGGGCGCCGCTACCGCGCTCGGCGATCGAGCGCGAGCTCGTCGGGCAGTTCGCGGACGCGTTCCAGAACGGCCGGGTCGAGCAGGTCGTCGCGCTGCTGACCGATGAAGCGTGGGTGACGATGCCTCCCGAGCCGTTCGAGTATCAGGGCCCAGCGGCGATCGCCGAGTTCTTCACGCAGGCGTTCGGAGCCCGCCCACGCGACCGCTTCGACCGGCTCGTGCCCACGCGCGCGAACGGGCAGCCCGCGTTCGGGCACTACGTCGGCGACGCCAGCGCGCCCGTCGTCCGGGGGGTGGGCGTGATCGTGATGACGCTCGAGGGCGACCGGATCGCTCAGCTCACCCGCTTCGGGGGAGCCGCGCTGCTCGCCAGCTTCGGCCTGCCGCGAACGCTGCCGCTGTGAGGAACTCGCCCCCGGGACCGTCGCCGCGGCCGTCTAACACGAACGGCGGCCGCCGGCGCTCACCCGGCCTGCGCGGCCGGGTGAGCGCAGAATGGCTGCCGCTAGCGGCGGAGGTGGTCCTGCCGGAAACCGGCGAGCGCGAGCACGAGTCCCGCACCGTCCGGCTCGCCGAGGCCACTGGCGAGGTCGTAGCCCCGCGTGGCGTTGTAGCCCTGCACCGTGATCGTCTGCCCGGTGCTCGGCTGCACCCATGTCACGGTGTTGTTGCCCAGCGTGATGTCGCGGATCGGCGACAGGAATCGGTCACCGAGCCGGTACAGCCGCGGGTTGAGCAGCCCCAGGTCGTGGCGGGCCGCCTGGTCGGCGACGGCCACGATTCCCGAGAGCAGCGGCGAGGCCTCGCTCGTGCCGGCGATCGGCGTCCAGAAGCCCGGGGTGTTGGGGAGGAAGCTCAGGTAGATGTTCACCGCCGACGAGACCGCCGCATTCAGGCTGACGTCGGGAATCCCGCGCCGGCCATCCACGACGTACCGCACGCGGTCCTGGTAGAACGGCCGGCCGAACACCGACGACAGACCGCCGCTGCCGGCGCACGGCTGGCTGCAGACCGACGCCGGGTCGTTCCAGACGTTGTCGGGCTGGGTCCGGAAACCGTTGTCGTCGAGGTGGAGCTGGAGCCCGCCGACCGCGGTGACGAGCGGGTCGCTCGCGGGCCAGCCGATCGCCGGGAACGGGTACAGATCGGACCCGTCGAACTCGTAGTTGGCGGCCCCGGTGTCACCTGTCGAGGCGAGCACCGAGACGTTGTGCGCCAGCGCGTTCAAGTAAGCGGAGCGCTGGCCGAGGAGCTGCTGCGGGCTCGTGAAGGTCTGCTCGGTCGCCCCGAAGCTCTGCGAGATGACGTCGCCGAGGTGGTGGTTGATCACGTAGTTCTCGGCGTCGACGATCTCCGGGATCCCGACGATGCCCTCGGTCTCGGCCACCGGCGTCTCGACCAGGACGATGTTCGCACCCGGCGCCATCGTGTGCGAATACTCGACGTCGAGCGTGGTCTCCTCGCCCCAGCCCTGGGTCGTGCCGGTCGGGTCGTTCTCGTCCTGGGTGACCGGCCCGTCCGGCGTGATGATGTCGAAGTGCGGCGGCGCCGGCAGGTTGTACGCCTGGTCGAACGTCTGCAGGTCACTCTGGATCGTGGGCGATCCGAACGAGTCGACGATGATGATCGTCTTGCCCGCGCCCGTCAGCCCGGCGCGGTATAGCGGCTTCATGTCGTACGCCTGTTCGATCTGCGGCGCGCCGTAGCACGCGATCCCGTAGTTGGCCTCGCAGAATGCGAGCGGCGGCGGCTGCGCAGTGCGGCCGCCGGCCAGGATGTGAAACGGCTCGGCGGACGCGGCCGTGGCCGCGAGCGCCATGGTGATGACGGCTCCGAGCAGAGCCAGTAAAGCCCTCTTGAGCAAAACCCCTCCCGCTTAGTGGTGAATCGACGGCGCGCATTCTATTCACGCGCACGCTCGCGTCTCCCCGGTTCGCGGGCGATTCCGAGTCAGAATCCTGACCCGGCGCAGGCGGGTTTGCGGCGAGGCGTCAGGTGTTGCCGCGCGCCATCTCGCGCAGGTCCATCGCCTTGTCGTAGGTCTCCTCGTCGACGCCGAGCTCGAGCGCGACGTCGCGCAACGGCCGCCCGGACTCTGAGGCCTGCTTGACGATCTCGGCACCCTTGTCGTAGCCGATGTGGGGGTTGAGCGCGGTGGCGGCTGAGAGCGTCATCTCGGCCGAGCGGCGCAAGCCCTCGTCGTTGGCCTCGATCCCGTCGATGCACTTCTCGGCGAAGATCCGGCAGCCGCTGGTCAGCAACCTGATCTGATCGAGCAGGTTGCGGGCGATCAGCGGCACCCGTACGTTCAGCTCGAAGTTCCCCTGGGTGCCGGCCACCGTGACCGCCGTGTCGTTGCCGATCACCTGGGCCGAGATCTGGAGCACGACCTCCGGGATCACCGGGTTGACCTTGCCGGGCATGATCGAGGAGCCCTTCTGGAGCTCGGGCAGGAAGATCTCGCCGATCGCCGTTCGCGGCCCTGATCCCATCCAGGCCAGGTCGTTGGCGATCTTGGTGAGCGACACAGCCAGCACCTTGAGCGCGCCTGAGAGCTCGACCAGTGCGTCGCGATTGCCCTGCGCCTCGAACGGGTCCTCGGGCGCTCGGATCTCGAGCCCGGTCGCCTCGGTCAGGCGCGCGCGCACGCGGGCGGCGAACTCCCTGTGGGTGTTGAGGCCGGTGCCGGTGGCGGTGCCGCCGAGCGGGACCTGCGCCACGTGGGGCAGGGCATTTGAGATCCGCTCGCGACCCAGACGGATCTGGGCGGCGTAGCCCGAGAACTCCTGGCCCAGCGTGACCGGCACCGCGTCCATCAGGTGGGTGCGCCCGGACTTGACCATGTCTTTGAACTCGCCCGCCTTGGCCTGGAGCGATGCCTCGAGCTGCTCGAGCACCGGCAGCAGCTGGTTGGTGGCGGTGTCGAGGGCGGCGAGATGGACGGCCGAGGGGAACACGTCATTGGACGACTGACCCATGTTCACGTCGTCGTTGCGGTGGACGTCCTCGCCGGCGAGCGCGGCGATCACCTCGTTGGCGTTCATGTTCGACGAGGTCCCCGACCCGGTCTGGAATACGTCGATCGGGAATTGGTCGTCGAACTCGCCCTCGGCGACGCGGTCAGCGGCGGCGGCGATCCGGTTCGCCTTGTCGTTGTCGAGCAGGCCGAGCTCGGCGTTGACGCGCGCGGACGCGCCCTTGATCCGCCCGAGCCAGCGGATGACCGGGACCGGAATACGCTCGCCCGAAACGGGGAAGTTGTCCACCGCCTTGGTGGTCTCGCCGCCCCACAGCTGCTGCTGCTCCTGCACGCCCATGTCAGTCCTTTCGAAGCTCATCAGGTGGCCGCGCGGGCCAATCTGTCAGCTCCCGGACGGCTAGGCGGAGACTACCGCGGCACGCGAAGAGGACGCCGTCGATCGTGCCGGCGGCGCTCGGGCCCGGCCCGCCGGTCTCGGTCGTGGCCGGCATCCACGGACGCCGTATCGGTTCGGCGCGTTTGCGACCGGCGCCTGTGCTGTCGGCGCTCGGGATCGACGTACGCCTGAGGTCGGGCGCAAACCGGGTGCTCACCGGGGACAATCGGCTGCGCGCTCTCGCGCTGTGCCTGCATCTGAAACAGATGCGCCCGACGGCGCCAACCGGCCGCCAGCTCCGACGCCGTTCGACGCGTCTCGAGCCGCTGACCTGTGTCGTTCGCCATCGCCTCGTTCGCGCGGGCCATCTCACGGCTGTGTTCCGCGATCAGGGCGAGCTCGATCGCGTTGAGGCGCGTTGGCGGCCGCGGACCCGGATCGGGCGAGGCACCCGGCGGCAGCTTGACGCCGCCAGACGCCGAACTTGCGTTGCGAACGAGCGCGCGAGCTCGCCAGCCCAGCGGTCGCAAGAGGCCGCAGAACGCGAGGAGAACGAGGGCGGCTAGCGCATGGCCATGCATTGCGGCGCAACCTCGTCTGGACCCCGCGTCATCGGCGGGCCGAGATAGAAGCCCTGACCCAACTCACACCCAAGCTCGCGAAGCGACGCGAGCTGGCCGGCGGACTCGATGCCCTCGGCCACGACGCCGAGCTCCAGGTTGGCCGCGAGGTCGAGGACCATTCGCATGAACGCCCGATCCGAGCCGCCCGGCTCGAGGTTGTCCATGAACGGCATCCCGATCTTCAGCCAATCGATCGGAAGCGATCGGAGATGGCAGAGCGACGAGTACCCGGTGCCGAAGTCGTCGAGCGCCAGCTGCACGCCGAGGCCACGGAGTTCGTCCAGGATGGCGATGCTGCTCTCGGGGTCGTGGAGCATGACGCCCTCGGTGATCTCGAGCACGAGCCGGTCAGGGTCGAGACCGCTGCGGTGAAGCGCGGCTGCCACCCCGGACACGAACTTGGGCTCGCGCAGCTCGACCGGCGAGACGTTCACGTGTATCGCCGGCTCAGCGCCACCGTTGAGGCGCCACGCAGCCGCGTCGCGGCAGGCCCTTTGCAGCACCGAGCGCCCGATCGGCACGATCGCTCCCGTCTCCTCGGCGAGCGGGATGAACGAAGAGGGCGTGACGCAGCCGCGCGGGCCGTCCGGCCAACGAACAAGCGCCTCGCAGGCGGCGACGCGCCCGGTTTCCAGCTCCACGATCGGCTGGTAATGGACGACGAACGAGTCGTCCCGGACCGCGTCGCGCAGCCGCACCTTGAGCCGGTGTCGCCGCTGCACCGGCACCTCCATCCCGGCTTCGAACAGCTCGTAGCGGTGCTTGCTGTCGTATTTGGCGCGATACATCGCCAGGTCGGCGTTGCGGATCAGCTCCTCGGCGCTGACCTGCGTCGCGTCGCCGGTCGCGATACCCGCGCTCGCATGGACCGACATGCTCTGGCCGTTGATCGCGAATCGCTCCGCGAGATGGCCATCGATCCGTTCCGCCACTTCGATCGCCTCTTGTTCGGCGTCCGGACGGTCGAGCATGATCGCGAACTCGTCGCCGCCGAGCCGCGCCACCGTGTCGGACGGACGAACACAGTCGCGCAGCCGGCGAGCGACGACAACCAGCAAGTCGTCGCCGGCGGCATGCCCGAGGCTGTCGTTCACGGTCTTGAAGTCGTTGATGTCGATGAAGATCACCGACACGGCCCCGCGGCCGCTGCCGAGCGCGTCTGCGACCCGCTCAACGAAGAGCGTTCGGTTGGCCAGGTCGGTGAGCGAGTCGTGCGTCGCCTGGTACTGCAGCTTGCCTTGTAGCTCCTTCAAGCGCCACACGGTCTGGCCGAGCCGGTCGTTCTCGAGCGCGACGCTGGTGTTGTTGGCAAGCGTCTCGAGCAGCCTGACGTCGTCGGCACAGAAGTGGTCTACGACGCCGGACGGGTTGCCGATCATGATCGCTCCGATCAGGCTGCGCTCCCCCTTCAGCACCGCGAGCATCCCGTCGCCGAGCTCCCGTGCGGTCAGGTACTCGGCGAGGAGCTCGTCCGTGATGTCCGCCACGGCACAGGCTCCGGCCTCGTGGCCCTCGATCAGCGACCGGAAATGCGCGCCGATCGTCTCATCGACGCTCTCCAGAACCGCTGCGGTGCCGTCCGCTCGCACCATAGTGCGCAGTGCGTCGCTGCCGTCCGGCGAGAAGAAGACGATCTCGGCGACTTCCGCCCGGAAGGCATCGAGCGCCTCGACCAGCAGCCCCTCGAGCGCAGGCCCGATCTCGGACGAGCGAGACAACGCTCGCGCGGCCTGGTAGAGGAACTCCACGCGCTGGTGGCGCTGCCGCTCGGCGATGTAGGCCCGGAAGCTGATGAACATTCCCGCGATCGGGATCGCGATCAGGATCGCGTTCTTCCAATCCTTGTAGGCGATCGTCGCCACGCTCAGGCCCACGCTCGTGTTGGCCACGACGACCGCAAGGTCGGTGCGGAGTGATCGACCCACCTGGCGGATGCCAAGCTGACCCTCGGACAAGGACACGGCGGCGCTGATGAACAGGACTGCCGTCAGCGAGTTGGCGACGGTCGCGAGGATCGTGGCCGTCCAGACGCTCGGAGTGATCTCGGTCGATGCGCCGGCGACCGCGTGGAAAACGAGCACGGCGATGCAGTTACCGAGGAGGAACACCCCGAGGTTGAACGCGAGCCGGATCACGGGCAGCTTCCGGTGCAGCGCGAGGACCAGAATCCGGCCGATCGCGCCTGCCAGGATCGCCGGCTGTCCACCGGCGAATACCAGCGCGAACACGAACGGGATCTCGCCCAGCGACATCGAGTGCGCGCTGCGACGGAAGTGGACATGGACCACGAATCGCTCAGCGGCGGCGAACGCGATCACCAGCGCCCAGAACGGCACGTGGGCCGACGAGACGATCGGCGCCACATTCCCTGCGCCGGCTCTGAACAGGACCGTGGCGGTCGCGATCATCGCGCCGCTGAGAGCCCATATCGCGGCCTGCCCCGAGGACATCCGGTACGGACGAGACCGCACGACGCGGGCCAGCAGCGAATGCAGCCTCGAGTCTCGGCCTACGTTCGCGATGCCGCCGGTCGCGCTCACGCCTAGCCCCAGCTGCTCGCCCATCCGACGTCGCTCCAACTCGCGGCCGTCGGGTTGATGTCGTTTCCGGCATCCGGCGAGCAGCCGACGCAGCTCCAGCTCGCGGCGCTCCAGCTGGCCGCCAGTGGATCGGCCGCCGTGCTCCAACTGGCGGCGCTCCAGCTCGCCGCGTTGAAGTCGATCGAGTTCGTGTCGGGATCGATCAGGTCGTTGGGCGTCAGGCCTCGGTCGGATGCGAGCTGAGAGCCGCCTGCCCAGTAAGCCGCGATCGCGTTCACCTCGCCTTGCCCATCGGAAAGCGGCGTGGCGGTGTTGACGATCGCGCCCTTGACCATCGCGGGAGTCCACCATGGGTGCGCGGCCACCAGGTCAGCGGCGATACCGGCGACGATCGGGGCAGCCAGCGACGTGCCGCTGAGCTGGAAGTAGGCGCCGCCGATCACGCAGGTCGGGCAAGCGCCCGCGAACGAGCTTCCCGGCGCCAGGGTCGTCACGATGTGCGCCCCCGGGGCGAGCACGTCGGGTTTCGAGAACCCGTCCTGCGTCTCGCCGTCGCTGGACCAGCTCGCCTCGACGTCGTCCGAAGGTGACGCGGTCCCCTGGCTGTCGGTCGCGCCGACGGTGATCACGTAAGGGTCGTTGGCGGGAGCGTATGAGACCGCGTCCGAGGCCGATCCCAGGTTTCCCGCAGCGGCCACGACCGTGATTCCGTGCAACCAGGCCTGCTCGACGGCGGCGTCGAGCGGATCGGTCCTGTAGGACTCCGCCGACATCGACCGGAACGACAGGTTGACGACGCGGATGTTGTAAGCGGACTGGTGGTCGACGGCGAACTGCAGCCCGTAGATGGCGTCGAGTGTGGTCGCGTTTCCGGAATCGTCGGAGACCTTGATCGAGATCAGGTTGGCGTCGGGCGCGGTGCCGGCGTACCGGCCGTACAGCGGATCGCCCGAATCGCGGTACCACCCATTGCCCGCCACCAGCCCGGCCACCGCGGTTCCGTGACCGTAGCCGTCGCCGGCAGTAGTCGCGTTGGGGTCGATCACCGCCGAGGCGATGACCCGCGAGGTCGAGCTCCCCTGGGAGGTCTGGAAGTCCGGCAGATCGCCGTCGATGCCGGTGTCGATCACGGCGACGCCCACGCCGGCGCCGGTGGTGTGACCCCAGAGCTTCGAGGCGCGGGTCGTCCGGTCGAATGACGTCGCCAGCGTCCACGGCGTCGGGTCGGACAGCGTGGTGTCACGAATCGGCGCGTTCGGCGACACCACCCGGACCAGCCGGCTCGCGTCGAGCCGCCGGGCAGCTTCCACCGACAGGCGGGCGGACAGGCCGTCGATGATCGGAAGGTTCACGCCTGGCTGCCCGCCCAGCGAGCGCACCAGCGCTCGGCCCTGAGCCAGGTCCACGCCCGGCCGGAGCTGGATGATCACCTCGGTTCGCCGCGGGGCGCCGGCGGCCGGCGCACGCGCGGGAGCCGCGCTCGGGCCAAGGACGAACAGCCAGACAAGCGCGACCGAGAGCGCCGCGACCGCCAGTCCGATCAGGGCGCGAGAATGCGACCCTCGCCTGGACGAGATGCAGGGAACGACGGCGCCCACGTTCGCAGCCACGTACACGAAACGGTGAGTGGGGCGACGAGCTTTCGCGCCGTTCAAATTTCGAGCACGTTCAGCGCCACCTCGACGTCCTGGCCGAAGGCCCGGTCCTCGAGGACTGCCGGCAGCGCCGCCGAGACCGCATCGAACAGACTCCGCACGCCCGCGCCGGCGGGCGCCCGGCCTCCGACGCGCAGGGCTCGCAAAGCGACGACCATCTCGGTCGCGACCAGCACGCGCAGCGCGTGCAGCAGCTCGGCGGTGCGGTTGGCCGCGGTCGCGGCGAGGCTCGCGTGCGATTCCACCCCCAGCGAGACCCACACGATCTGGGTCGCCATCGGCGCCGCCAGCGAGCGCGCCTCGGCGGCCGCGGCGTGGGCGGTGTACTCGAGCATCATGTGGCCCGAGTCCGGCCCGGGGTCGTGGGCCAGGAACGGGTTCAGCCCGCTCATCCGCGGGTCGAGGATCGCGCTGACCCGGCCGGCGATCAGCGACGCCGAGTGGGCGAACGCCGCACGCAGGCCGTCGAGCGCGGCCCCGAGCTCGGCCGCGTGGAAGTTGCCGGTCGGAAGCGCCCGACCCTCGTCGATCAGGGCGTTCTCGGAGCGCGCGTTGAGCTCGCGAGCGAGCACGTTGTCGAGCGTCCGCAAAGCGTCGTTGGCGACCCCGTCGACCTGCGGCAGCACGCGGAACGGGTAGGGGTCCTGGACGAGCCGGTCGGGCGCCCGGGGATCGAACGGCGCGCCCGCCAGCAGCTCGCGCATCCGCTCCGCCACCACCGCCTGGCCCCGCGCCCCACGCCCCGCCTGGACGCGCGCGTCGAGCACGACCGGATCGGCGTCGAGCGCCTCGAACGACAGCGCCGCGACCTCGAGCCAGCGCTCGTGAAGCGCCCGCGCCTCGACGCTGAGCAGCGCGGCGTGACCCGCGGTCATCGCGTTCGAGCTCATGAAGCCGAGCGCATCGCGGAGGCCGAGCTCGATCGGCTCGTTCGGCGCGGGAGCGTCGACGAGCTCGCCGTCCCGCCACACCCGGCCCTGCCCGAGCAGCGCCAGCGCGATCTCCGCCAGCCCGGGGAGGTCGCCGGTGCCGAGCGACCCGAGCTCTCGCGTGAGCGGGGTAACGCCGTCGTTGAGCGCGGCGACGAGACCATCGAGCAGCGCCGGCGCGGTGCCGGCACCCCCGGCGCCGAGCTGGTTCGCGCGGACAAGCATGCCCGCGCGGACGAGCTCAGGAGCGAGCGGCCGGCCCGCGCTGACGGCGTGGCTCCGCAACAGGTTCCACTGGAAGCGCTCGCGGTCGGCGCCGCCGATCGCGCGGTCGCGGAGCGCGCCGACGCCGGTGGTGGCGCCGTACAGAGGCTCGCCCCGTTCGAGCAGCGCCGCGATCGCGTCGCGGGCGGCCGCGTTGCGCTCGCGCGCCGCCGGGTCTAGCTCGACGGACCGCCCCCGCCGGGCGACGGCGTCGACGGCCGCCGGCGTGAGCGTCGCGCCATCGATGACGATCGCCGGCGCGGTTAGCATCGGACGCCGTGGCTGTTAATGAGACAGCGGCGACGCCGCCCCGCACGGGGCTGCTGGGCCGGGCGCCGTCGGGCGCCCTGGTGGTCAGCGCGATCGCGTCGGTGCAGTTCGGCTCGGCGATCGCCGCCACGCTGTTCGCGCAGATCGGACCCGCTGGTGCGGTGGCCCTGCGGCTCGTGTTCGGGACGATCATCCTGCTGGCGCTGTGGCGCCCCCGCCTGCACGGGTATACCCGCTACCAGCTGGCGCTGGCCTGTGTGTTCGGCCTTGTGCTCGGGTGCATGAACCTGAGCTTCTACAGCGCGCTGCACCGGATTCCGCTCGGGATCGCGGTCACGCTCGAGTTCGTCGGCCCCCTGACCGTCGCCGTCGCGGGGTCGCGGCGGCCGATCGATCTGGTCTGGGTGGCGATCGCCGCGACCGGGATCATCGCGCTGACCCAGGGCGACACCCACCATCTGAACGCGCTCGGCGTCTTTTTCGCGTTGCTCGCCGGCGCCCTGTGGGGCACGTACATCATCGTCAACGCCCGGGTGGGACGCGCGTTCGAGGGGGGGACCGGGCTTGCCCTCGCGATGTGCGTCGCGTCGGTCGTGATCCTCCCGTTCGGAATCGCCCAGGGCGGCTCCAACCTGCTCGAGCCGCGCTCGCTCGCGCTCGGGGCCGCGATCGGGCTGCTGTCCTCGGCGATCCCGTACTCGTTCGAGGTCGAGGCGCTCCGGCGGATCCGCCCGTCGGTGTTCGGCGTGCTCATGAGCATCGAGCCGGCGATGGCCGCGCTCGCCGGCTTCATCGTGCTCGGGCAGAGCTTGAGCGCCCGGACGTTGCTGGGAATGTCGCTGGTGGTGGTCGCTTCGGTGGGAGCGGCGCGCCGCACCCACGAGCCACCGATTGCCGTCTAGTGACAAGGGCTTTCATTCTACGGTAAAGTTCCTCTCGGATGGCGGAATCAGGAACCCGCGCCGCCGAACGAGCGCTGACGCTGCTGGCGGCCGTCGCCGAGGGCGGCGGCACGCTCAGCGAGCTCGCGCGGGCGGCCGAGCTGTCGCCGAGCACCGCGTCGCGCCTGCTCGGGACGCTCGCGCACCGCGAGCTCGTGCGCCGGGACGAGCACGGTCGCTACCACGCCGGGACGCGCCTGCGCCAGCTGGCGGCGGCCACCCTGCGAGAGGATCCGCTGTACGAGCTCGCCGGTCCCCATCTGGAGGCGCTTGCGCACGAGACCGGCGAGACCGCGAACCTGGCGATCGCCGCCGACGAGGATCAGATCGTCTACCTGCGCCAGGTCGCGAGCCCCAGGCTCGTGCAGAGCTCGGGCTGGGCCGGGCGGACCGTGCCGCGACGCGGCACGGCGGTCGGGGACGCTTTACGCGGCGCGGTCGACGGAAGCGGATATGTTGCGCGCATGGGCGCAGTCGAGCCCGACGTGACGTCGATCGCCGCACCGGTGCACCGGGCCGACGGCGGGATCGCCGGCGCGCTCAGCGTGCTCGCGCCGAGCTACCGGGTATCCCGCCGGGGCGTCGCAGCGTATGGCCGCGCCGTCGCGACTCACGCCGCCGAGCTGTCGCGGAGCCTCGGAGCGCCGGGAGCGGCCGCGGCATGAGCGCCACCCCCGCCACCGGCTTGCGGTGCAAGGGCTGGCAGCAGGAGGCTGCCCTGCGCATGCTCGAGAACAACCTTCATCCCGACGTCGCCGAGAAGCCGTCGGAGCTCGTCGTGTACGGGGGGATCGGCAAGGCCGCCCGCAACTGGCCGGCCTACCACGCGATCGTGCGCGAGCTCCAGCGCCTCGGCGACGACGAGACGCTGCTCGTGCAGTCCGGCAAGCCGGTGGCGGTGTTCCAGACCCACGAGGCCGCGCCGCGCGTGCTGCTCGCGAACTCGAACCTGGTCCCCGACTGGGCCAACTGGGACGTGTTCCGCGAGCTCGACGCGGCCGGGCTGATGATGTACGGGCAGATGACGGCCGGGTCGTGGATCTACATCGGCTCGCAGGGGATCCTCCAGGGCACGTACGAGACGTTCGCGGCCGCGGCGCGCAAGCGCTTCGACGGGACACTGACCGGGCGGCTCGTGGTCACCGCCGGTCTGGGCGGAATGGGGGGCGCGCAGCCGCTGTCGATCACGATGCTCGGCGGGACGGCGCTCTGCGTCGAAGTGGACTTGCAGCGAATCGAACGGCGGATCCAGACCGGCTACCTCGACGAGCGCGCCGCCGACCTCGACGACGCGCTGCAGCGCCTCGACGCGGCCCGGCGCGAGCGGCGCGCGCTGTCGATCGGTCTCGCCGGCAACGCCGCCGAGGTCCTCCCCGAGCTCGTCCGCCGCGGCGTCGAGGTCGACGTGGTCACCGACCAGACCTCGGCCCACGACCCGCTGAACGGCTACATCCCCGCCGGCCTCACCCTCGAACAAGCCGACGCGCTGCGCCAGACCGATCCTGACGACTATCTCAGACGCGTCGGCGACAGCGCCGTCGCGCACGTGGCCGCGATCCGCGCGCTGGGCGCCGCCGGGGCCGAGGCGTTCGACTACGGCAACGCATTGCGCGGACTGGCGTTCGAGAACGGGGACGAGGACGCGTTCAGCTATCCCGGGTTCGTGCCGGCGTACGTGCGGCCGCTCTTCTGCGAGGGCAAGGGTCCGTTCCGTTGGGTGGCGCTCTCCGGCGACCCGGCCGACATCCACGCGACCGACCGCGCGATCCTCGACCTGTTCGGCGACCAGGAGCACATCGCGCGGTGGATCAAGCTCGCCTCCGAGCGCGTCCACTTCCAGGGCCTGCCGGCGCGGATCTGCTGGCTCGGCTACGGCGAGCGCCACCTCGCGGGCCTGCGCTTCAACGAGATGGTCGCCGCGGGCGAGGTCAAGGCGCCGATCGTGATCGGGCGCGACCACCTCGACGCCGGCTCGGTCGCCTCGCCCCAGCGCGAGACCGAGGCGATGACCGACGGCTCCGACGCGGTCGCCGATTGGCCGCTCCTGAACGCGCTGATCAACACCGCGTGCGGGGCGAGCTGGGTCTCGATTCATCACGGCGGCGGGGTCGGCATGGGCAAGTCGATCCACGCCGGCCAGGTGTGCGTCGCCGATGGCACGGGGCTCGCGGCCCAGCGCCTCGAGCGGACGCTGAAGGCCGATCCCGGCATGGGCATCGTCCGCCACGTCGACGCCGGCTACGACCTCGCGGTGTCGGCGGCCCGGGATCACGGGCTGCGGATCCCGATGCTCGAGTCGGAGTGAGCCGCCGGCGCGCGCCCGTCTGTACGGCGTCGCCGACGCCGGACTTCCGCCCATGACGACGTCGTTCGACAACGCCCTCCAGGTGCTCGCACCGCCGGAGCCGGGCCTCACCTACCTCCGCGGCGACCGCGCGAACGAAATGACCCTCGACCCCGGCGGCATCACGGTCGAGCACGGCCGAATCGCGTCATTGCAACCCACGACCGATGCCAACATCCACGTCGACGCGAGCGACTGCGCGCTCCTCCCGGGCCTCGTCGACTGCCACACCCACCTGCCGTTCGCGGGCTGGCGCGCCGGCGAGTACGAGCAGAAGGTCACGGGCGTTCCCTACGAGGAGATCGCGCGCGCCGGCGGGGGCATCAGGTCCTCCGCAAGGGCGCTGCGCGAGACCGCCGACGAAACCGTGCTGGCGCAGGCCCAGGAGCTCGCCGGCGAGATGCTGCGCTCCGGCACGACCACGTTCGAGTGCAAGTCAGGCTACGGGCTGTCGACCGCCGGCGAGCTGCGCGCGCTGCAACTCGCGACCGAACTGAGCCAGATCGTCTCCCAGGTCACGACGCGGACGGGGCTGCTCGCGCACGCGGTGCCGGACGGGTACACGACCACCACCTGGATGGACGAGGTCGAGAAGATGCTCCCCGAGGCGCTCGAGCACGTGAGCGCGCTCGACATCTTCGTCGAGTCGATCGCGTTCGGTCTTGACGACCTCGACCGCATGGGCGAGCTGGCGAGCGCGAACGGCGTCCTCCTCCGCGCCCACGTCGAGCAATTCACGACCATGCGCAGCGTCCCGGTTGCCATACGCCACAACGCCCGCTCCGTCGACCACCTTTCCACGATCGACCCCGACGACATCGCGCCTCTCGCGGCCTCCGAAACTGCCGCGGTCCTCCTTCCCGGCGCGGAATTCATGGGCGCCGAGGCGACCGCGCCGGCGCGCGATCTGATCAACGCCGGTGCGATCATGGTGCTCGCCACCGACGGCAACCCGGGCACCTCGCCGATTTTCTCGCTGCCGCTGATCGTCGGGCTCGGCGTCCGGCGCTACGGCCTGAGCACCCGCGAGGCGCTCCTCGGGGTGACGCTCAACGCGGCGTACGTCCTCGACCTGCAGAGCGACCTCGGATCGATCGAGCTCGACAAGCGCGCCGACCTCGTGCTGCTCGACTGCCCGGCGGAGCACATCGGCTACCGCCTCGGCCGCAACCCGGTCGCGGCGACGTTCGTTGGCGGCGAGCCCGCCTACGTGCGCCCAGACGCGGCGTGGCGGATCATGGAGGGGTGAGCTTCGGATCCGCCGACGCGGAGCAGAGCCTCCCGATCGGCGCCAACGTCACCTTCGAGCAACTCGATCAAGACCCCCATCCGGTCCTGGCCGCCCTGCGCGAGCGCGAACCGGTGTCGTGGCTGCCGGCCCTGGACGGTTGGCTCGTGACCCGCTACGACCTTGCAGTCCACGTGATGCGTGACGCGGAGACGTTCACCGTGGAAGATCCTCGCTTCTCGACGGCGCAGGTCGTCGGCCCCAGCATGCTGAGCCTCGATGGCGACGCCCACGCGCGCCACCGGACGCCGTTCGCGGCGCCGTTCCGGCCGACCGCAGTCCGCGAGCGCTTCGCCGAGGCGGCGAGAGCCGAGGCGGAACGGCTCATCGACGCCTTCGCCGACACCGGCCAAGCCGAGCTTCGGCGCCAGTTCGCAGGACCGCTGGCGGCGTCGATCATGGCCCGCGCGCTCGGGCTTGACCAGGAGGAGGTCGGCACGATGCTCGGCTGGTATGACGCGATCGTCGCCGCGGTCACCGAGGTGACGGCGGGTCACGACGTTCCGGTTCGCGGCGGCCAGGCGTTCGACTCGCTGCGCGAACGCCTGGAGGCGGTCATCGCCACCGGTCCCCACGCCTCGTTGCTCGGCGCCGCCGCGTCGGACGAGGACCTCACCACCGACCAGATCGTCTCGAACGCCGCCGTGCTGCTGTTCGGCGGGATCGAGACCACCGAGGGCATGATCGCCAACGCGCTGCTCCACCTGCTCGAGCATCCCGACATCCTCGTGTGGATCGAGCACGACCGAAGCCGGCTCGCGGGAGCGCTCGAGGAGTCGCTCCGGCTCGAGCCGGCCGCGGCGGTCGTCGATCGCTACGCCACCGCCGATGTCGAGCTCCGGGATGCGCAGATATGCCGGGGCGAGCTCGTCCGCGTCTCGATCAGTGCCGCGAACCGTGATCCCATGGTGTTTTCGGACCCCGACCGCTTTCACCCGACGCGCTTCAACCGCCCGGCCACCCGCGGCCATCTCACGTTCGCCCACGGTCCGCACGTGTGTCTGGGCGTTCATCTGGCTCGCCTCGAGGCCCGCGCCGCGCTCGATGTCCTCCTGCGTCGACTGCCCACCCTGGCGCTCGACCCCGGCCGGCTGCCCCGGATCCAGGGGCTCGTGTTCCGCAAGCCGCCCACGCTGTACGCGCTCTGGGATTAGCGCTCCTCCGGGCGCCGAACGGCGGCCCGAACCTCGGCCCGCCGCCCACGGTGACATAGTTCCCCGCCGCGTGCGCGTCTTTCGTAGAGCCCTTTTGGTCGCAATCACGGGCGGGGCTCTCGGGCCGCTGCTCACATTTACCGTGGGCGCGAGCGCCGCCACGACGGCGCCCGCCCCGCCTCCTCCCGCGACCCCGAGCCCGGCGCCTCCCGCGAACCCGAACCCGGCGCGCGTGACCGTAAAGGTGAGCGCCACCAGGGTCAGCCGGCCGATGGCGTCCGGCTTCGTCGGTTTCTCGTTCGAGTTCCAGGCTGTCCGGGACTACACCGGATCCGACCCGCGCGCGATCAATCCCGTGCTCGTCCAGCTGATCCGCGACGTCGCGCCCGGGCAGACGCCGGTGCTCCGAATCGGCGGGGACAGCACCGACCAGACGTGGTGGCCAATCCCGGGCGTGCCTCAGTCACCCGGGGTCATCTACACGCTCACCAAGAGCTGGCTCGCCACCACGCGCGCGCTCGCCGTCGCGACCGGCGCGAGGCTGATTCTCGGCGTGAACCTGAAGGTCGACAGCGCGGCCGAGGCAGCCGCCGAGGCCTACGCATATCGCACGGGTATCGGGGCCCGCTACGTCGAGGCGCTCGAGATCGGCAACGAGCCCGAGCTGTACAAGGTGTTCCCGTACTACGAGGAGGGCGGGGTGCCGTTCTACGCGCGCCCGCCGACGTACGACTTCGCGAGCTACGCCGACGACGTGGCCCAGGTCGCCGAAGGGATCCGCCGCTTCGCCCTGGCCGGCCCGGCCACGGGTATGGCGCCGTGGCTGGCTCAGGTGCCCCGGCTGTTCACAGCCGAGCCCCATCTGAAGATCGTCACCTACCACCGTTATCCGCTGCTCGCATGCTTCTCGCAACCGGGCGACGCGCGCTATCCGTCGATCCCGAACCTGCTCGGCTCTGACGCGGCCCGCGACCTGCTCCAGGGCATCGGCGGCGCGATCTCGTTCGCGCACCGCCACGGCGCCACCGTCCGGATCGACGAGCTCAACTCGGTCGCCTGCTCGGGCCAGCCGGGCGTCAGCGATACGTTCGCGTCGGCGCTGTGGATGCTCGACGCGCTGTTCGCGATGGTCCGGACCGGCGTCGACGGCGTCAACATCCACACGCTTCCCGCGGCCGCGTACGAGCCGTTCGTGTTCCGCCGCATTCGCGGGCGGTGGCTCGCGACGGTGCGCCCCGAGTACTACAGCCTGCTGATGTTCGCGCAGGCGGCTCCGCCCGGCGCGCGCATGCTCGGTCTCGAGGAGACGGCCAGCACGGACGTCCGCTCGCGGGCGACGGTCACGCCCGACCGCGAAGTCCACGTCGTGCTGATCAACGACAGCCTCACGTTCGGTCATGTCGTGCTCGTACGCGCGCCCGCGAAGGCGCGCGAGGCCGTGCTCGAACGGCTTCGGGCCCCGAGCGCGGCCGCCACCGATGACGTCACCCTCGCCGGTCAGACGTTCGGGAACGAGACCGGGACCGGCGAGCTCAAAGGGACCCTCCGCACGGTCCGCCTGAAAGCCGACCGCCGCGGCCGCTACCTGATCAGCCTCCCTGCGTCGAGCGCGGCGATGGTCACGTTTGTCCCAGCCGCAGGCTGACGCCCGCCAGGTCCTCGTACAGCCGGACGGCGCTGATCTCGCCGGCGTCGTCGCCGTACTGCGCGCGCGCTCGCCGGTGGATCTGCTCGACGAGCGCGGTCAGCTCGACCGGCACCCCGACGTCGCGGGCGAGGTCGACGGCGAGCCCGAGATCCTTGGTGACGAGCCGCATCGGAAACGCCTCGTCGTAGTCGCCGTCGTCGAGCACCATGCGCACGTCGCGTTCGAGGAACACCGAGTTCGCCGGCGAGCCGACCAGCGCCGCGTGCAACCGGTCCAGCGACACGCCGGCGCGCACGCCCACGCTCAACACCTCCCCGACCGCGACCGACTCGATGAACCACAGCAGGTTGAGCAGCAGCTTGACCGTGTAGCCCGCACCGTTGTCGCCAAGGTGGAAGATCCGATCCGGGTCGCCCATCGCCTCGAACAGCGGCAACGCGCGGGCGAACACCGCCTCCGAGCCGCCGACGTAGATCGCGAGCGTTCCCGCTTTGGCGCCGATCGACTGCCCCGCGACCGGCGCGTCGAGCACATCGACTCCGCGCGAACGCGCCGCTTGCACCACCCGCGCCCCGACGGCGGTCGAGCTCGTGCTCATGTCGATCGCGATCGACCCCGGCTCCAAAGCAGCGATCCCGCCGCCCTCGCCCAGTAGCACCTGCTCGACCTGCGGCGGCGCGGGCAGCATCGTGATCAGCACCTCGGCTCGGCGCGCACAGTCCGACACCGACCCAGCCTCCCGCGCACCCGCATCGACGAGCCGGGCGAGCGCGACGGCGCAAAGATCAAACGCTGTCACCTCAAACCCGGCCGAGACCAGGTGAGCGCACATCGGACCACCCATGTGGCCGAGCCCGACGAACCCGACCCGCCCGTCGATGAACGCCGCGCGGCTCAGGCCCGCACCGCCTCCCGGTCCCCGGCGTAGAACGCCACCGCGTCCTCGTCGAGCCGCACGCCCAGCCCGGGCGCGTCGGGAACCCGCACCATCCCGCGCGCATCGACGCTCACCGGCGAGGCGAGCATGAAGTCGCGCCGCGCCGGCGTCCATCCCGGCGGGTCGTAGGGGAACTCGAGAAACGGTCCGCCGCCGATCCCCGCGCACACGTGCAGGTTGGCGAGCACGCCGATCCCGTTCGTCCAGGTATGGGGCGTGAACCACCGGTTCCGCCGCAGTGCCAGCTCGCCGAGCGTCCGTGCGCCGGACACGCCCAAAGCCAGCACGACATCCGGCTGGAGCACGTCGAGCGCGTCCGCCTCCAACGCCAGCCGGAGCTCCTCGAACGTGCGGGCCATCTCGCCGCCCCCGATCCGCACGCCGGTCTCGTCCCGCAGCATCCGCATCCCTCGGAGGTCCTCGCCCGGGAGCGGCTCCTCGACCCACAGGACACCGTAGGCCCGCAGGCGCTCGACGATCCGCCGCGCGCCGGCGGGGTCGAGCCGCGGGCCCAGATCGCCGGCCATCCGCCACCACTGGTTGAGGTCGACGATGATCTCGAGGCGATCGCCGACCGCGTCCCGAACCGCGGCGACCACGCCGACCCCCTCGTCGGCTCGCTCGGGCGCGATCCGGATCTTGACCGCCCGGAAGCCCTCCTCGACTAAGCCCAGCGCGTCCTCGGCCCGCCGGCCGGGCGGGCGCAGCTCGCCCCACGACGCATACGCCGGCAACTCGGAGCGCGCGCCCCCCGAGCAGCGAGGCCACCGGCACGCCGCACGCCTGGCCGAACAGGTCCCACAGCGCCGCCTCGAGCGGCCAGTATCGGCCCGCGTGAAAAGACACCGTCTCGAGCGCCCGTGCATGACGCTCGATGGCGAGCGCGTCCCGGCCCACGAACACCGAAACAAAATCATCAAACCCCGCCATCGTGTCCCCGCTGCCGACACCGACGAGTCCCGCGTCGGTCTCGACGCGCACGATCGTCGCCTCGAACGACCGGCGCGGGTCCGGATCCCAGGCGGCGTAGAACGGCGGGTCCAGGGGCAGGTGCAGACGCTGGACCCGGATCGCCGTGATCTTCACGGCGTGTGGCCCCCTCCGCAAATCCGCGCGCAGGCGACCACTACGACCCCCCGTAGAACGGGCTCGTGACCTCCTCGCGGCGCGCCACCAGACCCCGCGCCGCCTCGGGGTCGCGGCCCTCGACCGCCACGCCGATCGCGCGGCGCACCGCGACGCGCGCCGCGTTCCGGACGGCGGTCTCGTCGGCCGCGCCCGGGTCGATCCAGATGCACACGAACACGACCAGATCCCCGGTCGCCTGGAGTAAACCGTCCGCGACCGCGTCGAGCACCCCCTGCGCGATCCCCAGCTGTCCCGCACCCCAGGTGATCGTCTGGTGGAGCTCCTCGACCGCGGTCGCCTTGTTGATCATGATCGTCGGCGGCCACACGAGCTCGTAGCGGTCCTGGGCCTCGCCGACCACGACCAGGATCGGGGTGTGCCCCGGCGCCGGCGTCGTGAACGTCCCGAGCAAAGCAGCGGCCGTCGCCGACCCGCGGGCTCCCAAGACCACGTTGACGTGAGCGCCGTTGGGCCCGGGGTCGCCGCCCCAACCCTCGCCGATCCGCCCGTCGAGATCGTCGGTGCTCACGGCACCCGCTTCTCGATGTCATATCGGATCACAACGTCGTTCCCGGGGGGCGAGGATACTCGCGAGCAGAGCATCGCAGCGACGCGGAAACGTGGCTTGACGCTGCCCGCCACCGGTCCGCGAACCCTGATCGGACAGCGTCAGCTCCACCAGTCGAACCTGATATACAACCCCGATGGGCACAACGGCTGAGCCCATCCAGGGGATCGGCTTCCGGCCGTGAACCATCGCACGCCGCGCCGGCGGAGATCGCCTTTCGCGCCGTCGTCAAGCGCTATACCGGAAGGCAGGCTCCGGCGGTTGACAACCTCACCTTTGAGGTGCCGCCGGGAGAGATCTGTGTGCTGATCGGACCTTCCGGGTGCGGCAAGACCACCGCCCTGAAGATGGTCAACCGATTGATCTCGATCACCGACGGCGACATCACGATCGACGGCAAGAGCGTGCGCGACCTGGACCTGGCACAGCTCCGCCGAGGCATCGGCTACGTCTTCCAGCAGATCGGGTTGTTTCCACACATGACGGTCGAGCACAACATCGGCACCGTGCCGCGCCTGCTCGGCTGGTCCAAGGCGCGGATCCGAGAACGCGCGTCCCAGCTGCTCGAACTGGTGGGGCTCGACGCGAGAGTATTTGAGCCGCTACCCAGGGAGTTCTCCGGTGGCCAGCAGCAACGCATCGGCGTCGCTCGGGCGATGGCCGCCGATCCGCCGATCATGCTCATGGACGAGCCGTTCGGCGCGATCGACCCGATCGCCCGTGAGCGTCTCCAGAACGACTTCCTGACCCTTCACCGTCAGGTGCGCAAGACCGTGATCTTCGTCACCCATGACATCGATGAAGCGATCAAGATGGGTGATCGAATTGCCATCATGCGCGACGGCCGCCTGATCCAGATGGGCACGGCTGACGAGCTGCTCGCGGGTCCGGCCGATGAGTTCGTCGCCCGCTTCGTCGGCGCCGACCGAGGGCTGAAGCGACTCCGGGTCAGGAGCGTGAGCGATCTGAAGCTCGATCCTCCCTTGCCCGACGGCCCGTCTGGGGGACCGACGATCCCGGCGGACACCACCCTCCACTATGCGCTGTCGATGATGCTGGCCGAGGGCACCATGCACCTGGACGTGGCCGACGACGCAGGCCATACGATCGGGAGCGTCGCTCTAACCACCATTACCCAATCGATCGCACCCGATCACGAGCCTGGCCGCCCGGCAACCGCCGTGGCCGGCGAGGCCGGCGCGTGACGATCATCATGGTCGCGCCGATCATCGCCTCCGGCGGCCCGGTCATTCCGAACTTCGGCGGTGGCTCGACCTGCATCGTGCAGAACCATCAGTTCTGCGCCAGCTGGTTCTTTCACAACTTCAGCTCGCGGTTCGAGCCGCGGCTGATCGAGCACATCGTGCTCACCGGCATCGCCGTCGGCGTGGGCTTCGTGATCGCGTTTACCGCGGCGATCCTCGCCTATAAGCGGAGCTGGTTTGAGGGTCCGTTCTCCCTGTTCTCCGCCTTTCTCTACACGATCCCCAGCCTCGCGCTGTTCGAGTTGCTCGTGCCGATCACGGGGCTGGGTCGACGACGGCCGAGATCGGTCTGGTCTCCTACACCCTGCTGATCCTGTTCCGCAACACGCTGACCGGCTTGCGGGGCGTGCCGCAACCGGCCATCGAGGCGGCTCGCGCGATGGGCCTGAGCTCCCGTCAGAGCCTCATCCGCGTGGAGCTGCCGCTTGCCCTGCCCGCGATCATGGCCGGCGTGCGGATCGCCACCGTCACGACGATCAGCCTGGCCACCGTCGCTGCCTATATCGGCGTCGGGGGACTTGGCGCTCCGATCTTCGACGCGATCCAGACGGGATTCAAGACAGAGTTCATCGCGGCTGGAGTGCTCGCGATTGCCCTCGCCATCGTCGCCGACGTGTTACTGGTGTTGCTTCAGCGAGCGATGACACCGTGGAGCCGGCGCCGCCTTCGCGACGCCTGATATGCACTGACATGCACGCCTTCGTCGACGCCTTCACGTTCTTCTTCAACAACCTCAGCCTGATGGCGAACAAGATCGTCGCGCATCTGGAGATCTCGTTCGCCTCGATCGCCGTCGCGATCCTGCTCGCGGTCCCGTTGGGCGTTTGGCTCGGGCACATGCACCGCTGGTCGTTCTTCGCCATCAACACCTCCACCATCGGGCGCGCGCTTCCGAGTCTCGCGGTGATCTCGCTCTTGATCGCCTTCCTGGGCATCGGGTTCGTCAACGTGATGGCCGCCCTGGTCATTCTGGCCGCTCCGGTGATCCTGACCAACGCCTACGTCGCCGTCGATCAGGTCGACCCTGACGCCGTGCAGGCGGCGCGCGCTATGGGAATGCGCCCTTCGCAGGTGCTATGGCGCGTGGAGCTGCCACTGGCGATGCCGCTGATCTTCGCGGGTGTTCGGACCGCGACGGTCTATGTCGTGGCGACGGCAACGCTGGCCACCTTCGCGGGAGGCGGTGGACTCGGCGACATCATCGTCAACGAGCCGACGTACGGAACCGCCGGTGTGATCGCCGGCGCCTTGACGATCACCGTGCTCGCGTTTACGGTGGATGGTCTTCTTGCCCTGGTTCAGTACGTGATCACGCCGGCGCCGCTACGAAGGCTCGGCCGGGCAAAACGCCTCGAACCATCCGTGCAACCGGACTGGCCCTCTGGGGTGGTCACTAACCAGTGAGGAGGAAAAGAGAATGAGAAGACAATCAACCGGACACCGAGCGGCCACGCAACCGCCGCACGTGACCCGGATTCTGACGGCGGTGGCCCTGGCCATCATCGCGGCCCTGCTGATGGCCGCATGTGGGAGCAGCAAGTCGAGCTCCTCGGCCGCCGCCTCGTCGAGCACCTCGGCCAGCGCTTCCACCCCGGCGAGCACGACCAGCGCTTCCTCCGGCGGCTCGTCCGGGACGCTCACGTTGGGGACGAAGGACTTCACCGAGGAGTTCATCCTGGGCCAGCTGTACAAGCAGGCCCTCGAGGCCAAGGGCTGCAAGATCAACTACAAGGAGAACATCGGCGCCACCGAGATCGTTGACAAGGCGCTCACGAGCGGCCAGATCGACGCCTACCCCGAATACACCGGCGAATCAGTGGCCACGGTGGCCAAGATCAACCAGACGGTCACCAGCCCGCAGGAGGAGTACAACCTCGCCAAGGCCTTCTACGCCAAGCGGGGACAGGTCATGAGCGAGATGACGCCGTTCTTCGACACGGATGCCATCGCGGTTCTCAAGCCCTTCGCGGCGAAGTACCACCTGGTCACCGTGGCGGACCTCAAGAACGTGCCCCACTTCACGCTCGGAGCTCGCCCTGAGTTCCTCAATCGTCAGGAGGGAGCAGCGGGGATGAAGAGCGCCTACGGGCTGCACAACTTCACGTTCAAGTCCCTTGCGCTCGGGATCCAGTACCAGGCGCTCGACAGTCACGGGGTCGATGCGATCGACGTTTTCACGACCGACCCCCAGCTGGCCAGCGGCAAATATGTGGTCCTCAAGGATCCGAAGAACATCTTCGGCTTCCAGAACATCGCCCTGGTGATCAACAAGAACAAGCTCAGCGTCTGTCCGAACGTTCTCACCGTCGTCGACCAGATAAACAAGCTCTTGACCACCCCGGCGATCATCGCCATGAACAAGGCGGTCGCGATCGACAAGCAACCGCCGGCAACCGTCGCGGCGGCTTTCCTGAAGGCCAACCACGTGATCTAGGACTGGTGCGGGCGAGGCGCGCCGGTGAGCTCGGCTCGAGCGCGCGCCGCGCCCGCGAGCCCCTCGTCGATCACGATCACCGACCGGAACCCCAGCCCGTGTCGCAGACGCTCGAGCGCGGCTTCGACCTCGTCGAGGCCGATCAAGTCGGAGACGACCTCGCCGAGCTCCAGCCGGCCGCTGATCACGAGCTGCACGATCTGATCGAGCGCGGTATGGACGTCGCTAGAACCGTAGTAGCTACCGGTGATCGTCTTTTCGCTGAGGAAGTCGATCGCCGGTAAGACTACGTCGGCTCCCTGCGGGGTGACGCCGACCACGGTCACGGTGCCGCCCGGCCGCAGGACATCCCAGGCCTGCCGGATGGTGGCCGCGCTGCCGACGACCTCGAACGCATGCTCGACCCCACCGTCGGCAATCGCGCGCACCCGCTCGGCCACGTCGCGTTCAGTCGCGATCACGGTGTCCGTTGCGCCGCGCCGCCGGGCAAGCTCGAGCTTGTCCGCAGTCCGGTCCACGGCGACGATCGTGGTGGCGCCGGCGAGCCGCGCACCCGCGATCACCTGCAGCCCGACGCCGCCGCACCCAATCACGCACACCGAATCGCCGACGCGCACACCGGCGCGGTTGACAGCGCCGATCCCGGTCACGACGCCGCAGCCGAGCAGTGCGGCCTCCCACAGCGGGATCGACCGCGGCACTCGCACCGCCCCACGGGCAGGAACCACCGCGTACTCCGCAAAACAGGCGACCATCAATCCGTGCTGCAGGAGGTCCCGTCCCGCGCGCGCAGGCGCGAGGTTCCGTCCATCAGCATCCCGGCCACGTTGTTGCGCCCAACCGTCTCGCACAGCGTCGGGCGGCCTGAGCGGCACTGGCGGCATGCACCACACGACGGCACGAAACAGAACGCCACGTGGTCCCCGGCGGACAGACCGTCAACGCGTTCGCCGGTGGCCTCGACCACGCCCGCGCCCTCGTGCCCGAGCACCATCGGCCATCTGTTGGGGCCGAGCCGCCCGTCGGCCAGATGCAGATCGGAGTGACAGACACCAGCGGCGGCGACCCGGACGAGCACCTCGTCCGGGCGCGGCGGATCTAGCCGAACCCGCTCGACGCCCACCGGCCGGCCGGGCTTACGCAGGACGACGGCGTCGATCTCGATCGCAGCAGCCGGCGCCACGAAGTCAGACGCGAGGCTCCGGCGGCGTCTTTTGCAGCTCTCGCAGATCCTCGGCGGAATAGTGGCAGCGCCAGAAGTGACCGGGTTCGACTTCCCGCAACTCTGGCTCCTCGGTCTTGCAGATGTCGCCGATGTAGCGCGGGCAGCGCGTGTGGAACACGCAGCCCGACGGCGGCGAGGCGGCGCTGGGAATTTCGCCCACCAGCCGGATGCGCTCGCGTTCGGTGCCCTCGGCGGTCGGGACGGCGGAGCCGAGGGCTTCCGTGTACGGATGCTGCGGCGGATCGAACACCTCCCCGGCCGGCCCCAGCTCCATCAACCTTCCCAGATACAGGACGGCAATTCGGTCCGACAGATAACGGACCACGCCGAGATCGTGCGAGATGAACAGATAGGCGACCTTCTTCTGGGCTTGCAGTTCCACCAGCAGGTTGAGGATCGCGGCCTGCACCGAGACGTCCAGCGCAGAGGTCGGCTCGTCGCAGACGACGACGCGCGGGTCGCCGGCGAAGGCGCGGGCGATCGCCACGCGCTGCTTCAGCCCTCCGGACAGCTGCGCCGGGCGGGCCCCGATCAGACGCACGTCGAAGCGAACCGAGTGGGCGAGCTGGCGCAGGCGCTCTTCGCGCTGCTCGCCGCGCTGCCCGGTGAGCATCGTCAGGGCACGCCCGAGGATGCGGTGAACGGAGAACCGACGGTTCAGGGCCGAGTCGGGGTTCTGGAAGACGATCTGCAACGCGCGCACCTGCTCGTGCTTTCGCTTGCCCACCGTCGAGGCCAGGGGCGCCCCGTCGAGCTCGACGACCGACCCTTCATCCGGGGGGCTGAGGCCGATCAGCAGCCGGGCGAGGGTGGTCTTGCCGCTGCCCGACTCGCCAACCAGGCCGAGCGTCTCCCCCTCCTTGAGCGCGAACTCGACGTCGGCCAGGGCATGAATGGCATGACCCTCCTGCTGGAAGGTCTTCCGCACTCCGCGCGCGAGGAGAACCGGCTCCTCTCGAGGCGTCTGCGCCGGCACCGGCGGTGCAGCGGTTGCTCGCGGTACCGTTCCGGCGCGGTCGTAGAAGTGACAGCGGCTGCAGTGTCCATCGGTGACCCGGTGAAATGGCGGCTCCTCCTGTCGGCAGATGTCCTCGGCCAGCCCGCAGCGGTCGGTGAACACGCACGCGGGCAGCTCGGCCCCGAGCTGGGGCAGGAAGCCGGGAATCGTGTCGAGCGTCTCCTTGTCCTTGCGCACGCCGCCGCGCGGGATGCAGCGCAGGAGCCCGACCGTGTAGGGATGGCTCGGCCGATCGAACACCTGCGCGACAGGGCCCTCCTCGACGAGCCGACCTGCGTACAGCACGCCCATGCGCTCGCACATCTTGGCCATCACGCCGAGGTTATGGGTGATGAACAGGAGGCTGGTTTCGAACTCGTCACGCAGCGACTTGATGAGATCGAGCACTTCTCCCTCGACGGTCGCGTCGAGGCCGGTGGTGGGCTCGTCGAGGATGAGGAGCGACGGATTCGTGGCCAGCGCCATCGCGATCACGACCCGCTGGTTCATCCCGCCCGACAGCTGATGCGGATAGCGGCGCATCACCGACGCCGGGTCTGATATCTGCACCTTGGACAGCATCTCTCGCGCGTGCTCTCGAGCCTGCTCGTCTGAATGGCCCGACAGCGCGTACACCTCGGCCACCTGATCGCCGATCCGGATCGATGGGTTCAGCGCCGCAGCCGGGTTCTGGTAGACCATCGACACCTTGCTCACGCGCAGCCGCTGCACCTCACTGTCGTTCATTTTGAGCAGATCCTCGCCGTCGACGTGGATCGAGCCGCTCATCACGCGCCCGTTCCGCGGCAGGTAGCGCAGCGCGGCAAAGGCGGCGGTCGACTTACCGCAGCCCGATTCGCCCACGAGCCCGTAGGCCTCATTGCGCCCGACCGACAGGGTGACGCCGCGCAGCACGGCGCGCCATATCCCTCGCACCCGGTAGGCGACCTCGAGGTCGCGAAGCTCGAGCGCGGGCGCGATCTGCACGGCGGTCGGTTCCGGGACGGTGGCGCTCACCGCTCGAAGACCCCGCTGATGCCGTCCGCGAGCAGGTTGACGCCGATCACCAGGCTGGCGATGGCGAGCGCGGGGAACAGCACCGGCCACCAATACCCGCCGCTGATCAACCCGTAGTGCTGATAGATCTGCAGGCCCCAGTCCGGCGCCGGCGGCTGGATGCCGAAGCCCAGGAAGCTGAGCGTGGCAATCGTGAAGATCGCGTACCCCAGCCGCACCGTGAACTCGACCAGCACCGGACCCATCACGTTGGGCAGGATCTCTCCGAACAGGATGTACGGCGTCCGCTCGTTGCGCAGGCGTGCCGCCGCCACATACTCGTACTGGACTTCGCCGAGCACGGCGGCGCGGACGGTGCGCGCGATCACCGGTGTGAATACCACGGCGATCACCAAGATGACCGTGATCGTCGAGGGCCCTAGTGCGACCATGGCGAGGAGACCCACGATCACCACCGGCACGGCCAGCATGGCGTCGATGATGCGGCCGAGCGCATCGTCGACGAGACCACGGAAATAGCCCGTCATCAGGCCGAGCAGCGTCCCAAACGCGGTGGCCAGCAGCGTCGCCAGCGGTGCGACGATCAGGATGTCGCGGGCTCCGACGATCACCCGCGAGAGCACATCGCGCCCCAGCGTGTCGGTTCCGAACAGATGCGCCGAGGACGGCGGCATGCAGGGCGTTGACCGGGTTGGTGAGGAGCGGGTCGTCAGGCGCGATCAGAGGGCCGAAGATCGCGCACACGATCCAGAAGAGGACGATCACCGCGCCGGCGATGAACGTCTTCGAGCGCAGGAGCAGGGCCAGGCGCTCGCGGCGGATGACCTTCGCTTCGTCGGGCGCCGGCTGCTGGGCCGCTTCTGCCTGCGCCCGCGCGTCCCCAGCAGTGACCGAGGAGCCGATCGATTCACCGAACGAACTCATGCCGGAACTCTCGAATCGGATCCGGGGATTGAGCAGCGAGTAGGCGAGGTCGGCAAGGAGAGTGGCGATGAGGTAGACGACGCCGACGATCAGTACGGCGCTCTCCAGCACCGGAAAGTCCTTCTGGGTCGCCGCGCGGTATAGCACCTGACCGATGCCCTGGTAGTTGAACACCAACTCGATCGCGACCAGCCCGCCGATCAGGTAGCCCGTCTGCGTGGCGACCACCGCGATCGTCGGGAGCAGCGAGTTCGCGCAGCACGTGGCGCCGGACGACCGTCCGATAAGGCAAGCCCTTGATCACCGCCGTCCGGGTGTAATCGGCTTCCAGCGCCTCGATCGTCCCGGCACGGGCCATGCGCGCGATGTACCCGAAAAGGACAAACACCAGACACAGTGCGGGCAGGATCAGATACTCGATTTGCGTGAAGAAGCTCGAGCCCGGTGGGGCCGTGGCGGTCGAGGGGAAGATTCCCAGCCAAAGCGCGAACACGAGGATCAACGCCACCGCCCACACGAACTCGGGCACGGTGGTCGCCGACAACCCGCCCACCGAGATCAACCGGTCGCGCGTCTTGCCTTCGTTGAGTGCCGCGAGGACGCCACCCAGGATTCCGAGCGGCACCACGATGATGAAGGCAAGCAGGGCCAATTTCGCGGAATGCCAGAGCGCCGGGAACACGATCGAGGACACCGAGGTGCGAGTCGCGACCGACGTCCCTAGATCTCCGTGCAAGACGCCGGTGATCCAGTCGAGGTACTGGACGAAGACCGATTTGTCGGTGCCGAGTTGTTTGTTGAGCGCGTTCACCGCCGACTGGGAGGCGAACGGGCCGAGGATGCGCCTGGCTTCGTCCCCGGGCAGAACCTGCGTGCCGAAGAACACCAGCAGGCTGAGTAACAACAGCGTGATCAGGCCGAGACCGAGTCGTTTACCGATGAACCGGGCCATTCCGACGAGCCTCAGACAAATCCGGCGCGCGATAGGTCGATGTGACCCATCGCTGTCGTCTCCACGCCCGAGACGTTCAGACGGGCGCCGGTGAGGAAGTAGTAGAAGTAGGGAAACATGATCGGGGTCTCGTCGAGCAGTAGCTCCTGGATCTGGCGGGCCGCCGCACGCTGGGCACCGAGGTCGAGCGCCGCGACGTAGCGAGTCACTAATTGGTCATATTGAGGGTTGTGGAAGTGAGCCGCGTTCCACGGACCCTTGCTACTCAACGGGGCGGTGAGGAGCAGGTTCGGCACCCCGCGGTGTCCATAGTCGGTGATGCCCATGTTCGAGTCGAGCCACGGCGAGGTGCCGAACTTCGAGGAACCGTAATACGTGCCGGGATCGAGGATGCTGAGCTTCAGCTTGACGCCCGCCGGCGAGACGTCGTTCTGCACCACCTGGGCCAGGTCGGGAAGCTCGAAATGGGTCAGGGTGAGTAATTGCGTGCTGAAGCCGCCGCCTTTGCCGGCTGCCTCCAGCAACTGCTTGGCCATCGCCAGGTTGCGCTGGCGTTGAGGAACAGAGGGGTCGGTGGAGCGGAACACAGGCGCGAACGGGCTGTCGTTCCCGTAGTCCGATTTCGTGGCCAGAAGTCCGTTCACCATCCCCCTACGATCGAGCAGCAAGGCCACCGCCCGGCGCACGCGCTTGTCAATGAACGGCTCCGTGTCCGTGCGCATGTGGATCTGGCGGTGGGCCGAGGAGCGAAACTGGGTCGTGCGGATGTCGGGATCGGTGATCAGTGCCCGCCCTCCGGACACCGAGTAGTGCGCGACGACGTCCACTTGGTTGCCGAGGATGCCCAATGTCTGCGCCTGTTCCTCGGCGTAGAAGGTCACCTGTGAGCGTTCAGCGACGGTTGGCGGACCCCAATAGTGCGGGTTGCGCACGTAAGAAACGCCCTGGTCAGGGGTGAACGATTCGAGCTTCCAGGGACCGGTGCCGATGAATGTCTTGTCCCACCCCCCGTCGTAGTTCTTCGGGAGTACCACGGAGTTGTAGTTGTCGGAGCTGACGAGGTAGGGGAAGTTTCCGTTCGGCGCATCGAGCGTGAACTGCACCGTGTAAGGATCGGTTGCCTTGGTGTTGCCCTTGCTCAAAACTCCGTCGAAGTTGGAGAGTGCATTTGACCCCACCGCAGGGTCGGAGAGGCGGTTGAAGGTCGCGGCCACGTCCTCGGCCGACATCGGCGTGCCGTCGCTGAAGCTGACGCCCCGGCGGATCTTGAACGTCCACACGCTGCCGGTGTGATCGTGTGTCCAGCTCTCGGCGAGTATGGGGCGAAGATTCAGCTGCCTATCTGACCAGACGAGGTACTGAGCGCTCTGCCCCAGCACGGCCAGCCCGCCCTCGTCGCTGATCATGATCGGGTCGAGCGCGGCGGCGGGCGTCACGATGCCCGCGCGTATCGTTCCACCCGGTTTCGGCGGCTTGGTCTGGGGTGGGGACACCTGGGCCACGTTTGGCGCCGCACACCCGGCGAGCACCCCGAGGGAGGACAACGACAACCCGAGGACGGTGCCCCGTCGGATGAACTCGCGGCGATCGATCCGGCCCGCTGCCAGTTCGTCGACGAGGTCGTTCTCCACCTCTCCGAGGCGATGACGCATCGCGTCGAGCCGCCGCTGACGCCCGTCACTCATGACGCCTGCCTGCGCCGGTAGAGCACCCGGCGCTCCCTCCTCCGTTGGACTGGATCGGCGGCCTACCGTAGGCGTCACCGGGCGGGTTGTCAAGCCCCGACGGCATCGCCAGACCTACGAAGTTGCGCAGCACCTGAGCCCCCGCTGGGTAATCGGCGGTAAAGCGCTCGGGATGAAACTGGGTGCCCCACCAGCGGCGGTCTCGGACCGCGATCGCCTCGACCGCGCAGTGCTCGCTCCGCGCCAGCACGTCGAACCCATCGGGTAGCTCGATGACATCCTCGGCGTGGTGCATGTACGCGGTCATCTGCGGCGCGAGCCCGTTCATCAGGTCGGCGTCATCGGCGACCTCGATCGCTCCGAACCCGATTTGCGGACGCGGCCGGGGCCCGATGGCGCCCCCGGCAAACAGCGTCAGCAGTTGCATGCCGGCGCAGATACCCAGCACCGGCCCGCTGTAACTGGTCACGGCCTCGCCTAACCGCGCAAGTGCGGCGAGATCGTGGACCGACCACGGCGCAAACGAACCACTCAGGATCACCAGCGCCGCGCCATCGAGACTGTCCACCTCGGGGTAGCGCCAGCTTCGTACCGACGTTCCGGTCAGTCGCTCGAGCCGGCGCCGGATGTGCTCGTAGTGTCGCTCGCGCGCTGGATTGATCGCGGGCGGATGCTCGCTGATGATGAACTCGACGCGGGCTGGGCTAGAGTCGGCCGGCGTAGTCGAGGTTGCTCCGCTTGAGGCTCGGATCGGTGCCCAGATAGGCATGGTGAGACATGTCGGGGCTGTAGCGGCTGGCCGGCGGCGTGCGACCGAGCGCCTCGGCGACGGCTCGGATGTGGTGCGGCCCTGCCCCGCAGCAGACGCCGAAATAGTCGACGCCCAGCTCTCGCGCTGCTCGCGCGAACGCGCCCAGTTCGAAGCGGTTGCACGTGAACGGGTCGAGCGCGACCGGAAACGGCCGCTCGTCGGGAATCAGGTCGCAATCGGGGTCGGTGAGGGACTGGAACGACGGCTGCTCTCCTCGCGTCCGGTAGGGGACCGGGAGCGCAGCCACGGCGCAGTCGACGGCTGCGCGGATCGGCTCCAGTAGCGGCAGCATCGTGCGCGGGCCGCGGATGCAATTCAGGCCTACGACGGCAGCGCCGCCGGCTTCGAGCCGCTTGCACGCCTCGGCCGGTGTCCAACCCTTCGCGGGTCACGGGCTCGCGGTGGATGGCCAGCGTGATCACGGCCGGCAAGCCAGAAGCACGGATCGCCTCGAGCGCCAGCAGCGCTTCCTGCGCCCAGGAGAAAGTCTCTCCGATGATGAAGTCGGCCTCGGCCTGCACCGCCCATTCCACCTGCTCCTCGAACATCGACCTGATCGCCCGCCTCGATCCAGAGTCATCCGAGTCGAACACGTTCGTGTTGCAGATGTTGCCGGCGAGCAGCGCCCCGTGCCGGCCGGCGACGTCGCCGGCGATCTCGAGGGCTTGGCGGTTGATCTGTTCGAGCACCTCCTGCTTGCCGATCAACCGGAGCTTCTCGCGGTGGGCGTAGTACGTGAACGCCTCCACGACGTCGGAGCCCGCGTGGACGAACTCCTCGTGAAGCTGCCGAACCAGGTCTGGATGCTCCAGCACCACCTCAGGTACGAAGGCGCCTGCTCTCAGGTAGCCGCGGCGCTCGAGCTCGAACAGGTAGCCCTCCGCGCAGATCACGGGCCCTGCGGCCAGGCGCCCCAGCAGCCCCTCAGATGGAGCCGTCACGTCTCCTCTACCTCCACTGTTGCTATTTTCGCAACTGTAGTTGCTCAAAAACGATATCAGACTACCGTCGGGTCATGGAGCGGGAACGCGCGACAAGCCTGCGGCGCGCGATTGAGCTGTCTGCTTGCCCTCGCCGGGGACGAGGCGATCCCCAGCGGAGGGTTGGGCGTAACGCGCCTGACCGAGCTGCTCGGCGACGATAAGAGCCGCGTGTCCCGCACGCTGCGAACGCTCCACGAGTACGCGCTCGTGGAGCGAGATTCCCAGACGCTCGCCTACCGGCTTGGCTGGAGGCTTTACACGCTGGCCGAGCCGAGCCGGCGAGGCTCGTCTGCTCGCCGCCGCTCCGACCAAGATCGCCCATCTCGTTCGCGAACTCGGCGAGTCCGCCCACCTGTCGATCCGCTTGGGCGCGCAGGTCGTGACCTTGGTCTCCCAGCCGTCCCCGCGCGCCCTCACGGCCGCGAGCTGGGTCGGCAGGGAGATTCCCGCGCACTGCACGTCCTCGGGCCGCGCGTTGCTCCTCGACCATGAACTCGACGAGCTCGAGGCGCTGTTTGGCGGCAAGGTGCTTCCCCCCGCCGGTCCGCGCGCGCCCGCGACCGTGGATGTGCTTTACGAGCGCATTCGCGAGGCGCGCGAGGCGGGTTACGCGACTGTTGTGGAAGAGTCTGAGGCGGGATTGGTGGCCGCGGCCGCGCCGGTTCGCGACCACCGCGGGGTGATCGCGGCCGCAGTCAACGTGTCCGCGCCCGCCTTTCGATTCGAGTCACGGCTCGCCGAGGCCGGCGAGCTGCTGCGACAGGCGGCGGATGAGCTCGCCGACCTGGTCGGGTGGCGAGCTCCGCAGACCGCGCCGGTCCGGACAGGGGCGGCCCTAACTTAGCGCACGCCGCAGAACCGCATCGCCGCAACCGCAATCACTTGGGCGCAGCTGACCAGATCGGCGATCGGCACGCGTTCGTCGACGGTGTGGGCGAGGCTCAGCGCACGCGGACCGAAGCACACGGTGGGGATGCGGCCCTCGGTAATCAACCAAGCTCCGTCATGCCAGTTGTCAAAACCACCGATCCGGCTGTCATGGCGCGAGGGCGCGCGCGGCGCCCACGAGCGCGCGCACCAACGGCTCCTCGGGTGAGATCTCTGCCGGCGGTACCGCGCCGGCGGTCCACTCGATCAGTGGCGGGTGCGGTGCGCAGCCAGCTGTCGGCGTCCGCGGCGCGGCCGATCCAATCCTCGAACTCTCGCCGCACGACCGGCGCCGGGTCGCTGCCGTCCGAGGATGGGAGGTATTCGATGTGACACTCGAGTCGGCATCGCGCCGGGTAGCTGACCACCCATTCGCCTCCGCTGATTCCCGTGGTGACACAGTCGGCCGCCGCCAGGTAACGATGGCGCGGCCGCAGCGCCCATTCCTCGCGCAGACGTCGGAGCGCCTCCAGCAGGTATGCGGCCTTCTCGATCGCGCTGACCGGCCCGCCCACGTCCGGGTGCTGCGGGGGCGCCCCGGCATGTCCAGCCCGACCCTCGATCGTGATCGCCACGAGAAGTGAGCCTCGGCATGCCACCGCCACGTCGAGACTGCTCGGCTCCGGCACGATCGCGCCGTCCGCCTGCAGAGTTCGAGCAGAGACGAGCCCTCCCGCGCCGGTGGACTCCTCTTCGGTCACGGTGTTCACCACAAGGTCTCCCCCGAGTTCAACGTCAAGCTCGGCGAGCACCTCCGCGGCCAACACCATGCTCGCCACCCCTCCCTTCATGTCGCACGCCCCGCGGCCCCACACCGCGCCATCGCGGACGACCGCGTCGAACGGACCGAACGACCACTCCGCTCGCGGATGCACGTCGACCACGTCGATATGCCCGTTGAGCAGCAGGCTCCGCCCGTCGCCCGCACCTGCGAAGCGGGCTACAAGTTGCGGACGCCGGGCGAACGAGAACCCGGCTGGGACCGACGCGTGCCCCGCGATCAGCGCGGCGTCGGGTTCCTCGACCGTCACCTCGGCGCCCGAGGCGGCCAGCCGCTCACCCAGGTAACTCTGAAGCAGCGCCTCCTCCCGCTCAGGTGCGCCCGGGATATGCGTGATCGTGTCGTAGCTGATCAGCGCGCGGAGCAACGCAACCAGATCCTCCTCGCGCTGCCTGACGCGTTCAACCACGCGCCGCTCGAGTTGATCCAGCTCGCGACTGTCCTCCATCCCGGCTGGCAGCGTAACCGACCACGGGATACCCAACCGGCCCGGCCAGGCAGAGGTGGCAGCCTGCTGAGCCTCGACGAGCTCCGGTCCTACGCGGATCGGGTGTTCGAGGAGATTGTGGCTCGGCTCACGCAGCCGGCGACCAGCCCCTATGCTGCCAGAGACCCCTCGAGCGGACGGAGCTCATCGGCGTAGCTGACCGACGCGCGGCGCATCACTCCGTCATCGTCGATCGAGTACTGCCCGAGCCGCCACAGCGGCGGCGAGTAGGCGTGGATCGAGATCGCCAGCTCGTCCTCGCCGGCGAGGCGGTGGATGTGCTCGGGCCCGAACGAGAACGAGCCCCCCTCGTTGACGACCCGGACCGCCGGGTCGCCCCCGATGCGGGGGTTCGATTCGCGCACGGAGCCGCGCACGACCCGGACCGCGCCCGAGGAGATGTCGTGGTCGTGCCAGCCCGTGTCGTCGCCGGGCACCCAGCAGAGGAGCCACACGTCCACGTACTCGTCCCGGTGGAGCGAGACGTAGTGCCGTTGGCCGCCTTCGAACGCGACGTGCTCGCGCCACCGATCGGGCTCGTTCGCGATCGCGTCGACGAGCGCCTGTAGCTCGGCACGGTCGAGGTTACGCGGGGGAAGCGATTGCCAGATCATCGAACACCTCCTTCGGGTAGAGCAGTCGCATTGCGTTGGCGCTGCGGATCGCGTGCAGCGCCGCCGGCCCGAGGTCGAGCGTGACCGGGTCGGCGTACGGGCGGTCCGAGCCGTTCACGAGCGCGTCGATGCCGAGCACCCGCACGGTCGCATCGACCGCGCGCGTGCCGTACGAGGACACGTCGAGGAACACGCCCGGGTCGACCACGCTGCGGTCGCCGGCGCGGGCGGCGACCCGCTCGCTGTGGAGCGGGGCGAGCCCGGCCAGCATCGCGAAGCAGACGCGGAGCCGCGGGTGGCGTGGCCGGCCATGCACGCGGAACGCAAACCACGCGGCGTGCATCTGTTGCACGTAGGTGACGATCGCCGGCCACCACGTTGGTTGGTCGCCGGCCACCGGCGCCACCGAGCCAGGGTGCACCAGCAACGGCAATCCCGCCTCCTCGAGCACCTCCAGCAGCGGCCCGGCGTTCTCATAGCCGGAGCCGTCGAGCAGTGACGTCGCCGGCAACTGAAGTCCCACAAACCCGCGCTCGAGCTCCTTTGCGAGCGAACCGGGGTCGACCTCGGTCAAGCACGCCGCCGCCCACGCCCCGAACGGCTCGGGCAGTGTCAGCGCTCCCTCGTGATACGCCGTGATCAGCTCGATTGCCTCGTCCGGCGGGAGCGACTCGATCCCGAGCGGACTCGATAGCGACACGAGCGCCAGATCGAGACCGTCGTCTCTCGCGAGCGCCGCCCGATCGTCCGGGTCGTGGGCGCGCGCGTCGACCTGATCGTCGGGCTCGCCGGCGAGCTCGAGCGTCCACCCGCGCATCCGTGGAGGCGTGCGGCGGGCCCGAAGCGCTTCGATCAGCGCGTCCGGCCACACGTGCTGGTGCACGTCGATCACGGGCGTCGTCGTGTGCTTAACCGGTTCATGAACCGGTTAAGTGAAGCGGTTAAGAAGCGGCTTGTCAACAATGCCCTCGCGTGTGGAGGCGCCGCGGAGGCACTCCCCGCCCCCAGGCCGCCGTCCGAGCGGTGCAAAATGTACTGCCGGGGCCGGGGTCCAAGCCGTCTACGCTTGCGGCGTGAGCCCTCCCGCCAAGCGCGTGACGATTCGGGAGGTTGCCGACGCCGCTGGAGTCTCGCCCGCCGCCGTCTCGTACGCGCTGCGCGGCATTCAGGTCTCCGAGGAGACCCAGGAGCGGGTCCGCAAGGTCGCGGATGAGATGGGTTACGAGGCCAACCCGATCGCGCGGGCGCTCGCCAGCGGACGCACCGGAATGGTCGGGATCCTCGGCCCGTCGCTCGAGGATCTGTGGCAGCAGCGCCTCGTCGCCGAGGCGGGCCGCGCGCTGCTGGCCCACGACCGCTACGCGCTGATCCTCGACGCCGGCGGCGATCCCGCGCGGCAGCGCGCGCTCGCCACGCAGCTGCGGGACCAGCAGGTCGACGGGCTGATCCTGTCGCCGGTCGACCCGTCGGATGAGTTCTGGTCCGAGATCGCGGAATCCCTGTCGGTCGTGTCGATCGGCGACGCGCTTCCCGGCCGCGGGGCCGCCGGCGAGGTGCTGTTCGACAACCGCTCCGGGGTTCGCTGCGCGCTCGAGCACCTGCACGCACTCGGGCACCGGCGCATCGCCGTGCTGCGCCCACCGGGGTCGCCCACCAACGATCGGCCGGCCGAGGTCTACGTCGGCTCCGAGGCCGACCGCCTCGACCTCGAGGTCAGCGTCGTGAGCTCGCCCTACGAGTTGGGCGAGGCCACCGAGGTGGCCCGCGCGGTGCTGACCGCCGACCACCGCCCGACCGCGGCGTTCTGCTTCTCGGACTCGATCGCCTACGGCGTCTACGCCGCCGCCCGCCAGCTCGAGCTGCGGATCCCACACGACCTGTCGGTGATCGGCTACGACGACCATCCCGTGTCGATCCTGCTCGCGCCCCCGCTGACCAGCTTCTCCTGGGACACCGAGCGCCTGGTGGAGGTGGCGGTCGGGATGGTGCTGGGCGCGATCGACGGACATCCGCGCCGGCGCCGGCGCGTGATCATCGAGCCCGACCTGCACGAGCGCGCGTCGACGGCGCGGCGCCGGCGCTGATCGAACCGCGGGCCGGCAAATGACCTCCGCCCCTCCCCGACCGTTCACCCGAAGAACGAGATCAGCTCCCGCGCCACACCGACCGGATCGTCGTACGCCATCAGAAAGCCGGTCCCCGGCAGCATCCGCAGCTGGCAGTCCGGCAGCAGGTCGAGGGCCTGGTAGGCGCCGATCAGCGGATGCGCGGGATCCTCGTCGGCCCACAACAGCAGGACCGGGATGTCGATCCGGGGGTAGGCGTCGAGCAGCTCGCGCTGGGCGTCGACCGGCCAGCGTCGCGCGAACTTCGCCCACGACCGGGCTCGGTTGCCGTTGCCGGCGACGTCGGCGAACGCGTGGCGGACGAGGTCCCGGGCCGCGGGGTTGCGCTGGGCGGACAGGCGCTCGCCAATCGAGGGTCGGAACACCAGCGTCGCGCCTCGCGCAAGCACCCGATCAAATCCCGGGAGTGCCGCGGACCGGCATACCACCCGCCACGCGGCGCGCTTGCCGGCGAACTCGTCGCGGCGATGCAGCCGGTTGGGCATCAGCGCGAGCCGGGCGGGATGCAGACGGCCGGTGGTGACCGCCCTCAGCGCGAGCTCGGCGCCGATGTCATGGCCGGCGAGCAACGGCCGGGGCCCTCCGACCTCCCGGCAGAAGCCGGCGATCACCTCGGCGAGCCAGTCCGCGGTGTACGGATGGCGCGGCCGGTCCTCGGAATCTCCATGGAGCGGAAGGTCCGGCAGCACGACCCTGAACCGCGAGGAAAGCTCGCGCACGACCGGCTCCCATTCTCGGTGCGAAAGACCCAAGGAATGAAGTAGGGCAAGGGCTGGACCAGCGCCCGTTTCGCGGTACGCTATCCGGGCGCCATCATGATGGTGGTAGAGCCTGAGTCGCATGTGCCGGTTGGGGCACATCGTCGCAGCCGCAACCCCTCTGGACAGACAGACTGCTTTCCGCTCGGTTCGAGGCAAAGGTTGTGCAATTGCTGCAAAACCTGCGGCAATCTTCCCAAATGCGTTTGAAATGCAGGTATGGACCAAATGAGGAACAGTCCGCTCGGTTTGTCCACTTCGCAAGCCGCCAACGCGCTCGGGGTCTCACTTGGCACGATTCGCAGGTGGGCCGACATGGGCTACCTCGAGTCGTACCGGACGCCCGGAGGGCAGCGTCGGTTCAGCGTTGAGCAGATCGAGCAGTTCCTGGAGACGCTCCAGCAGCGCCGCGCTGGTCAGAGCCAGCAACAGGAACGGCTAGTCAGCTAGCTGAGTGACCTTATCGCCGCGTCGCGCGCCGGCTCGGCTGCACCGGCGCGGCGACCGCGGGGTTTCTTCGGGGCGCCGGCGAGCGTCAGCCCGCGCGGGCCTGTTTGATCCGCCGCTCCATGTCGAGCTCGGAGTCGAAGCTCGCCGCGTCCGCATGCCGGTACTCGACGCCCTCCCCGCTCAACAAGCCCGCCAGCACCTCGACGTACTCCGCCTCGAGCTGCGTGCCGGCGACGCGACGCAACTCCCGCAGCGCCTCGAACGAGCTCATCCGGGTTCGATAGGTGTCGGCAGCGGTGAGCGTGTCGTACACCTCGGCGACCGCGATGATCTTCGCGATCTCGGGTACTTCCTCGCCCGGGAGCCCGTTCGGATATCCGCGCCCGTCGATCCGCTCGTGGTGCGTCAGCACGATCTCGGCAATTGGCCCGTAGATGCCAAGGTCGCGGAGCATGTCGGCCCCGAGTTCCGGATGCTGCTGGATCGCCATCCAGTCTTCGTCGGTGAGCGTGCGCTCCTTCTCTGCGACCCGGTCCGACAGCGCGAAATGGCCGATGTCGTGGAGCAACCCAGCGGTATGGGCAAGCTCCTGGTCCCTCTCGCTCATCCCGACCGACTGGGCCATGTCGCTGGCGAACCGCGCCACGGCCGCCGCGTGCCGGGCGGCGCGCTGGTCGCGAATGTCGAGCGCGCGCAGCAACCCCGCGAGTACGCCCCAGGACAAGGAGACGTATTGCTCAGCCCGCTGGCGGGACTGGTCGAGGAGGTGGGCCATGTACGAGAACGTGAATACAGCGGACAGCGCAAACGCGATGCCGGCACTACCGAGCTTCACCGTGATTGCCGCGCCGGCCACCACCAGCCCGACGTTGAGCGCCGCATTGGGAATGTGTTCGAGAAACTCCCGCGAGCCGAACTGATGCAGCCCCGGGAGGACGACACGCCGAAGCGTCGCAAAGATCACGAAGCTCACCGTTATCGCCAGCAACGCTGCGACGCCTACCGCGAGGTAGAAGCTGAGCGTGTTCGCGGGCCCGTTCGAGATCGCCTCGATCACGAGCGCCGCGACGATCGCCGGCAGCACGCTCGCGGGCAAATTGATGAAGAACACCGACCGGGGTCGCGTGTGCATCCTGACCGCCGCCGTCAGCTCCGAAATGCACGCAGCCGCCACCGCGGATCGTGGACCGAGAAAAGCCGCTGCAAGCGTGTAGACGAGGAAGGAGGCGGAGACCGAGAGACCGTCTCGATTACCCGCCACCATCAAGCCCGCGACCACCGCCGCCGCGCCAAGGATCACAGTGAGATCGAGGACGTGGTCCGGTGTCGCCGCGACCGAGACCACAGCAACGCAGCCGACGAGAAATCCGGTTCCAACGCACGCCAGAGCACGCTGCGTCGGGCGGCCGCGAACACGCTGCCGGTCCTCCTGGCCGACCATTAGACGTCACGGTAGCGCGAAACCCGAGCTACCGGAAGATTTTCTCTAGAGACTCACCCGCTGCGAAACGACATGCCGATGCACGGTTCCCTTCTGAACGCCTGGGGGTGGTTGCGCGCTATGGGCGTGCCACCCGAGGCCAACAAATCTGGAGGTTTAGGGGGTAGTTTGGACGAAAACTTGTGCAATTCTATGCGGGGGGATTCAAGGTGGCAACGCGTTGGTCGAAATAGCAACGTCTACGTTCCTTTAACTGCGCATGCGCTATCTCAAGACGAGCGAAGCCGCAGCGCTCCTGAACGTAAGCCCCAACACGTTGCGGGCTTGGGAGCGACGGTTCGGGTTCCCCAAACCGCAGCGGTCCCCGGGTAAACATCGGCTGTTCACACACGGCGAGGTCGCGGCCCTGCGCGACGCTCTCCAGGAGGGGCTCTCGATCTCCTCGGCGATATCCCGCGCGCGTGAGGGGCTCGCGGCGGACGCCAATTCATTGGTCGGCGCGCTCGCATCATACGACCGCGAGCGCGCGGACGCCGCTATCGAAGCGGCGCTGGCATTGCGCTCGGTGGAACGGTCCGTCGAGGAGGTGCTGCTGCCCACCCTCGACGAGATCTCGCGCCGCTACTCGGTCGAATCGGCCGCCTGGGCGTTCGCGTCCCATTGGGCCACCGACTGGCTCAGGCGTGCAATCCGGCTGACGCCGCCGCCGGTGCGCCCGGTGTCGATCGTCGTCGGAGACGCGTCGCGCGACGAACTCGACCGTGACGCTCCCTACATCCGCGCGCTCGAGCTGTTCTGCGTGCGGGCCGGGATCAAGGTGCTGAGCCTTTCCGCCCGCGGCGTGGCCGGGATCGGCGACGCGGCAAATGTGCACCGGCCGAACCTGGTCGTCGTCGCCGGCGGCCACCTCGACGACGACACGGTCGCACGCTGGGCGTACGCGATCCGGCTCGCGGTCGGCGCGATGCCGCTCGCGATCTACCGGCGCGGCGCCGAGCGCCCCCGGACGCGGGGCACCGGAACGACCGTTCTACCGGCCGGCGCCGGCGACGCCCAACGGGCACTACTGGACCTCCTCGAGTCCGATCACGTCGCAGCGACCCCGTCGGCGTCAGCCGCCGCGGCCGAAGCGCGCGCTCAGATACGGAGTGTCCGGGGCTTTCAGTAGAAGGGTCGAGAGCTAGATGGTCAGCAGAAATGGTCGCCCCGCCCTCCGCCTCGTCGTCGCGCCCGACCTCGAGCCCGCGGCGCCGAGCGTCACGTTCTGCAGCCACTGCGGAAGTCGTCCGCCGGGCTCGGGCACGTCGTCCAAGATGCCCGCCTCGCGCGTCTGCGGCTCGTGTGGCCTCGGCCTGTTGATCGAGGCGGCCGAGGGCGCCGCGCCACAGGCGGGTGACGCGTTCCTCGTGCTCGACCGCGCGCTGTCGGTGTGCGCGGTGTCGCGCGGCGCCGAGCAACTGCTCGCCACAAGCGAGCCGGACGTTGTCAACCGGCATATCTCGGACCTGCTGATGCCCGCCGAGGCCGAGGATGAGGGCGCCGAGAGCCTGTCGGTCGCGGTCGCTTGGGCCGCGCGTGGCGACGAGGGCACACGCCGCGCCGTCGTTCGCCCGGCCAACACCTTCGGGATTCGGCTCACCGCGCGCATCGCCGCCTGCGGTCCTGCGCGGGCGGCCCTCGTCGTGCTCGAGTAGCCCGCGACGCATCAAGAAGACTGCAGGTCTCATTGCGGCGCTTGCAGTGCGCTCTCCAGACCTCGATAAATCAGACGAGCGATGAACGGAATTCGCACGAACGCGGCGGCGGTCATGCTCGGCGTCAGTCCCAACACCCTGCGCAGCTGGGAGCGCCGCTACGGATTCCCCCGCCCCCGCCGGACGCCCGGTGGCCACCGGCAGTATGCCTTGGGTGAGATCGAGTCGCTGCGGGCCACGCTCGCCGAAACGCACAACGTCTCGAGCGCGATCGCGCTTGCGCGGCAGCGAGGCGAGGGGCCGTCATCGGGGTCTCGCCTCGCCGCGGCGTTCGCGGCGTTCGACGAGGAGAAGGCGAACGGCCTGCTCGAGGAGAGCCTCGCGCTGCGCTCCGTCGAGCGGACGATCGAGGAGGTGCTGCTCGAAGCGGTCTCCGCTCTCGCCGACGAGCCGGCAAGAGCGAACACCCCCGAGTACGAGTTCGCATGGCGCTACTCCACCGCGTGGCTGTCCGCGCTCAAGCGGCTGTCCCCGCCCGCGACGCGCACGGCCGGCGTGCTCGTGCTCGATGCCTCCGTGCCGCTCGAGCTCGACGCCCTGTATGCCCAGTCCCTCGAGCTGATGTTGCGGCGGGTCGGTCTTCGCACGCTGTCGCTGTCGACCGCGATCACGCCGTCCCGGCTGGCCCGTGCGCTGCCGGCGCTCGCGCCGAGCGTCGTCGTGCTGGCCGGACGCAGCATCACGCTCGACGCGCTCGGGCGGCTGGTCTACTCGGTCCGTTCGGTCGCGCACGGCGTCCAGGTTTTCGACTTCCGTGGCGCCGTCCCGGACACCGGCGCGAGCACCGTCCGCCGGCTCGGCCAGACGCCGCTGGCGGCGCGCGATCTGCTGCTCGCCCGGCTTGAAGACGCCACACCGAGCCGCTCGTCCACGCCCGCCCGCCCGCTTTCAGCGCTAAGCGCCCGCTAGCGGCGCGCAGCGCGGCCGCGCGGAGGAGCGCCCGCTTCCTAGAATCGAGCGCCCATGCCGATGGCGCACCGCCCAGTCGACCCCCGCGTCTCGTTTGCCGAGCTCGAAAAGCGCGTGCTCGGGCGCTGGCGCGAGCGGGACGTGTTTGCCGAGTCGGTCAGGCGCCGGCGCGACGCTCCGCGGTGGGGCTTCTACGAGGGCCCCCCGACCGCCAACGGCCCGCCCGCCTTCCACCATGTGCTCTCGCGCGTGTTCAAGGACATCTTCCCGCGCTACCGGACCATGTGCGGCTACTTCGTCGAGCGCAAGGGCGGCTGGGACTGCCACGGGCTGCCGGTAGAGCTGGCGCTCGAAGCCGAACTCGGGTTCACCTCCAAGGACGACATCGAGCGGTTCGGGATCGCCGAGTTCAACGCGCGCTGCCGCGAGAAGGTCCTCAGCCACGTCGAGGACTGGAACGCGATGACCGAGCGGATCGGGTTCTGGATCGACCTCGACGACGCCTACCGCACGCTCGACCCCAAGTACGTCGAATCGGTCTGGTGGGCGCTCAAGACGATCCACGACAAGGGCCTGCTGTACGAGAAGCTCAAGGTCGTCCCGTACTGCCCGCGCGACCAGGTGACGCTCTCGAGCCACGAGCTCGGGCAGCCCGGCGTCTATCAGGACGTGGTCGACCCGTCGGTGTACGTGCGGCTCCCGGTCACCAACGGCAACGACGCCGTACAGCGCGGCGATGAGCTGCTGGTCTGGACCACCACGCCCTGGACGCTGGTCTCCAACGCCGCGGTCGCGGCCGACCCGGACCTCACCTACGTCCGGGCCAAGCACGAGAACCAGGTCTACGTCCTCGCCGAGGCACTCACGGAGCGCGTCCTCGGAGACGACGCCGAGATCCTCAACCGCTTCGCGGGCAAGCAACTCGAGGACGTCGCTTACGACCCCCCGTTCACGTTCATCCCCGCGTCAGCCTACGGACCGCGCGGCCACACCGTCCTGATCGGCGATTTCGTCACCGCCAACGACGGCACCGGCCTCGTCCACACCGCGATCGCGTTCGGCGAGGACGACTTCCGCCTCGGCGAGCAGTACGGCCTGAACGTGATCAACCCAGTCCAGCTCGACGGCACCTACGACGAGCGGATCGGGCCGTACGCGGGCCGCAACGTCAAGGACGCCGACCCCGACCTGGTCGAAGACCTCCGCGGCCGCGGCCGCCTCTTCAAATCCGAACCGTACGAGCACTCCTATCCGCACTGCTGGCGCTGCAACACGCCGCTGCTCTACTACGCCAAGCCGTCCTGGTACATCGCGACCAGCCAGGTCAAGGACCGCCTGCTCGCCGCCAACGAGACCGTCAACTGGGCCCCCGAGCACGTCAAGCACGGGCGCTTTGGCAACTGGCTCGAGCACAACGTCGACTGGGCGCTGTCGCGCGAGCGCTACTGGGGCACGCCGCTCCCGGTGTGGCGCTGCAAGTCAGGACATGCCCGCGCGATCGGGTCGCTCGGCGAGCTCAACGCCCTCGCCGGGACCGAGCTCACCGACCCCCACCGCCCGTACGTCGACGAAGCGACCTTCCCGTGCCACAAGCTGCGGCGAGCCGATGAAGCGCGTCCCCGAGGTGATCGACGTGTGGTTCGACTCGGGCTCGATGCCGTTCGCCCAGTACCACGCCCCGCACGAGGGCACGGAGCTGTTCGACGAGCACTTCCCGGCGGACTTCATCTGCGAGGCGCTCGACCAGACGCGCGGCTGGTTCTACTCGCTGATCGCGGTCTCGACGCTGTTGTTCGACCGCTCCCCGTACCGGAACGTCGTATGCCTCGGGCTGATCCTCGACGACCAGGGCCGCAAGATGTCGAAGTCGCTCGGCAACACGATCGAACCGGGCGACGTGCTCGACCGGTTTGGCGCCGACGCGGTCCGCTGGTACTTCTTCACCTCCAAGCAGCCATGGGACGGCTACCGCGCCTCGCTCGACACGATCGCCGAGGCGCTCCGGCAGTTCCTCCTCCAGCTCTGGAACACGTACTCCTTCTACGTGCTGTATGCCAACGCCAACGCGATCGGGCGCGAGCCGCGACCCGTCGCCGCCGCCGAGACCGAGCTCGACCGCTGGGCGATGTCGCGTCTGCAGGCGACGATCGAGATCGTCCGGGAGCGCATGGACAACTTCGACGCCACCGACGGCCGGCCGCGCGATCCAGTCGTTCGTCGACGAGATCTCGAACTGGTACGTCCGCCGCTCTCGCCCGCGTTTCTGGGACGGTGATCGAGACCGCGTTCGCGACGCTCCGCACCTGCCTCCTGACGACGGCCAAGCTGGTCGCGCCGTTCTGCCCGTTCGTCGCCGATGAGATCTACGACAACCTCGACGGCTCCGAGCCGAGCGTCCACCTGTGCGAGTTCCCGACCGCGGCCGTTCGCGACCTCCGACCTCGAGCACGCGATGGCGATCGCACGCGAGACCGTCCGGCTCGGCCTGGCCGCCCGCGGTCAGGCCAAGATCGCGGTGCGCCGGCCGCTCCGCGCAGCGGTCGTCGTCGCGACCGGGTCCGAGCGCGAGGCGATCGAGCGCTTGTCCGAGATCGTCCGCGAGGAGCTCAACGTGAAGGAGCTCCGGTTCGTCTCCGAAGCCGACGAGCTCGGCGAGATCGAGCTGAAGCCCAACTACCGCACGCTCGGTCCCCGCTTCGGCAAGCACATGCCGATCGTGGCGGCCGCGGTGGCCGGCCTCGACGCCGCACACGCCGCCGCCACCGTGCGCGACGGGGGGCATGTCGCGATCAGCGTCGACGGCAAGGATCACGAGCTCACCGCCGATGACCTGCAGGTGTCGATGAAGCCGCTCGAGGGTTACCAGGTTGAGCGCGAAGGCTCGCACGCGGTCGCGCTCGAGCTCGAGATCGACCAGGAGCTGCTCGTCGAAGGCTGGGCGCGCGAGATCGTCCGGGCGATCCAGCGCGCGCGCCAGGATGCGGGACTCGAGGTGACCGATCGCATCCTGCTGACGCTCGACGGCGACGCCTCGCTACTCGACGCCGCCCGGACGCACGAAACGTACATCGCCGGCGAGACGCTCGCGGTCCCGTCAGCTACGAGTCGTTGGACGGGTCGGTGGCGCCGATCGACATCGATGGGCGCGAGCTGCGCGTCGGAGTGGCGCTGGCGACCTAGGAGGAGCGCCGGCTCGAGCTCGGCGACGAGCTTGCGCTTCGGGTACGCGCCGATCACGGTCTTCGCCGGCTGGCCGTTGCGGAACAGGATCAGCGTCGGGATCGACATCACGTTGAACTGGATCGCCGTGTTCTGGTTCTCGTCGATGTTGAGCTTGACGACCTTCAGCTCGTCCGCGCGCTCCTGCGCGATCTCCTCGACGACGGGGGCGACCATGCGGCACGGCCCGCACCACGGAGCCCAGAAGTCGACCAGCACCGGGACATCGGACTCGATGACCTCGGCCTGGAAGTTGTTGTCGGTCACTTCTGAGACGGTGCCTGCCATGAGGGCTCCTTGGGGTGTCTGTGCGCGGGTACTTCAAAAAGTATAGCGGCTTATGGGTCTCGCTACGCTCGGCGTCCGTCTAGGATGTCGGCGACGCCGCGGCACCGCTACGTTACCCAGAGTAGATGTCGGATCCGACGAACACCGAGATCGCGGAAGCGCTCGACGAGCTGGGCGATCTGACCGAGCTCGACGGGGCCGCCATCTATCGCACGAACGCCTATCGGAACGCGGCCAAGACCGTCCGTGAATCGCCCGTCTCGGTACTCGGCCTCGCGCGCCAGGGCCGCGCCACCGAGCTTCCCGGCATCGGCGGAACGATCCAGGAGAAGATCATCGCGCTGGCCGACGACGGCGCAATTCCCGCCACCGTCAAGCTGCGCGCCAAGTTCCCGTCGGGCCTGATCGCGATGACCCACCTGCCGGGGCTCGGGCCCAAGCGCGCGCGGCGCCTGTATGACGAGCTCGGGATCGACTCGCTTGAGTCGCTGCGCACGGCCGCCGAGAGCCAGCAGATCCGCAAGCTGAAGGGCTTTGGCCCCAAGGCTGAGGAGGCGATCCTCGCCTCGGTCCGATTAGAGGGCGCCGGCGAGAAGCCGGCTCGGATCGTGCTGAGCCGGGCGCTCGCCGTCGGCGAACCGCTGGTCGCGGCGCTGCGCGAGCACCCGGCGTCGCAACACGTCGAGCTGGCCGGGTCGGCTCGCCGGATGACCGACACCGTCAAGGACCTCGACGTGATCGCCACCGCCACCGACCCACTGGCGCTGGCCCGCGCCGCGGCCGAGCTCGACCTTGTCGAAACCGCGGGGACGCCCGCCGCCGCCGGCGTGCGGCTCCGCACCCACACCGGGATCGCCATCGACCTGAGGATCGTCGAGCCCGACCAGTTCGGCAACCTGCTTCAGCACCTGACCGGCTCCAAGCAGCACAACATGGCGCTGCGCGACGCCGCGGTGCGCAAGGGCCTCCACGTTTCCGAGTACGGCGTCCTCGACGACGCCACCGGCGAGACCCACCGGTGCGCGACCGAGCACGAGGTCTATGCGCTGCTCGGACTCGAGTACATCGAGCCGGAGCTCCGCGAGAACCGCGGCGAGCTCGAGGCGGCCGCCGTCGGCACGCTCCCGAAGCTGATCGACGCCGGCGAACTCAAGGGCGACCTTCACTCGCACACCACGGCGTCCGACGGCACCGCGTCGATCGAGGAGATGGCGCTGGCCGCGCGCGACTTCGGCTACGAGTACCTCGCGATCACCGACCACTCGGCGAGCTTCGGGTTCGGCGACGAGGTCTCGCCCGACCGGCTTCGCGAGCAGATCGCCCGGGTCCGCGCGACCGAGATCGATGGAATCGAGCTGCTCGCGGGATCCGAGGTCAACATCCTCCCCGACGGCTCGCTCGACTACCCCGACGAGCTGCTGGCCGAGCTCGACTGGGTCATCGCGTCGGTGCACTCCTCGTTCCGGATGTCCGCAGAAGTGATGACCGACCGGATCGTGCGCGCGATCGAGCATCCGCTCGTCGACGCGATCGGCCACCTGTCGGGCCGCAAGCTCGTCCGCCGGGCGCCCTACTCGTTCGATCTCGGAGCGCGTGCTCGACGCCGCCGCCCGCACCGGCACGATGCTCGAGATCAACTCGAACCCCGATCGGCGCGACCTCTCAGACATCAACGCGCGGGCGGCCGCCGCGGCCGGCGTCCCGATCGTGATCAACTCCGACGCGCACCGCGTGGGCGGGTTCGAGGTCGCGCGCTACGGGATCGCCACCGCGCGCCGCGCCTGGCTGACCGCGGCGCAGGTCGCCAACACCGGACCCTGGTCGGCGATCGAGGCGATCCGGCCGCGGCACCGCTCAGGGGTCGGCGCCGCGCCGCCGGCCGCCCGAGCGCGACGTAGGGCGCGCGCCTGACGACGACTTCTTCCCGTACGTCGGCGCCGGCGGCTTGCGGTAGGGCGCGGTCGGCTTCCTGCGCATGACGACGCGCGCGTCGGCGCTCGGTCCATCGAGCGGCAGCGGGTCGTACTTGCCGCGCTTCTGGATCCACACGAACCACGCGAGCCCGGCCAGACACAGGAGCGTCGCGATCCAGAAGTTGAGTCGCATGCCGAGGATGTGGTTCGAGTAGTCGATCCGGATCTGCTCCTCGAAGATCCGGTAGCCCGAGTAGCCCGCGACGTACAGCGCGAACAGCCCCGGCGGCTTGATCTTGCGGTGGTTGCCGAGCCAGATCAGGCCGCCGGCCAGCAACAGGTTCCAGATGATCTCGTACAGGAACGAGGGCTGGAACGTGGCGAATTGCGTGTAGTGCGGCGGCCGGTGGGCAGGCGAGATCTTCAGCGCCCACGGAAGCGTCGACGGCTTGCCGAACAGCTCCTGGTTGAAGTAGTTGCCGATCCGTCCGATCGACTGGGCCACCAGCAGCCCGGGCGCCAGGGCGTCCATGAACCGAAGGACGTCGCCATGGGTCAGCCGTCTGCGGATGACGAGGTAGCCGACGGCGACGCCGCAGGCGATCCCGCCCCAGACCCCGAGTCCGCCCTTCCAGATCGCGAAGATGCCCCAGAAGTTGTGGGGCTCGATCTGACTGGGTGTCGTGATCACGAAGTACAGCCGGCCCCCGATCAACCCGGCGGGGAAACCCCAGGCGGCGGCCTCGTAGCAGAGGTCCGGGTCACCGCCGACCTTTCGCCAGCGCCACCGCGTGACGAAGATCGCCCCCGCCACCGCGAACACGTACGCCAAGCCGTAGGCATGCACGAACAGCGGCCCGATGTAGAAGCCGTTGTTGGCGGGGCTCGGTATGAACGACGGGATGATCACGCGCGGGGCCGGGCGCGCCGTGAGTGACCAGACGCCCCGTTCAACTCGAACAGGTTAGAGCGGAAGCCCGGCGTGCGGATCAACCGGATCGCCTTGAAAGGTGAGGTGCGCTCCACGTAGAAGCGCGCGCCGTCGCGTTCCTCGATCGCGGTGACGGCCGACGCCTGGCGCCGCCAGGCGAGCGCCCAGATGATCGCGAAGCCGGTCGCGACCGCCGGCACCTGGGGCACCAGGAAGGCGAGTGCGCCGGCGCCGATCGTCGACACCAGCAGCGGCCACAGCCGGTTGAGCACGGTCCGGGTCGGGTTGACCTCGGGCAGCGAGGACTGGGTCCGCGCACTCTTCAACAACGCGGCGATCTGCGTGGCGGGTCCTGCCCTCCGCCCCGTCCAGATGCCGAAGATGCCCGCGACCACCCACCACCCGGCCGACACCGGCACGAGCAGGTCGTCGCTCGTCCCGGCGGCCGCGGCCACCGTCACCGCCGCCAGCGCGCTCGCAGCGGCGGCGCTGATCAGGACCGTGGTGCGGAGGAAGTCCGAGAACCGCACGCCGTCGCGCCAGCCTAATCGGCGGCCAGAACCGCGAGCAGCTTGGCGACGCCCTCGGGACCGTCGACGACGAGGTCGGCCTCCTCGGTGATCTCCGACGGTCCTTCGTCGGAGCGGACGCCGACCCGGATCGCCTTCGAGATGCGGCCCTCGTCGGCGAGCGAGACGAGCGCGTGGAACGCGTCGAGGTCGGTAGCGTCGTCGCCGACGTACATGGCGACGTCGACGTCGGTGTCCGCCAGGAAGGCCGAGATTCCGGCGCCCTTGTCGATCCTCACCGGCGGGCGAACCTCGAGCACCTTGCGTCCCCAATGGGTCCGCAGCCCCGCCGCCTCGGCCTTGGCCGCGATCGAGTCGATCGCCGCGCGCGCCGCCTCCTCGTCGGGAGCGCCGCGCCAGTGGAAGGCGACGATCGCGCCCTTGTCCTCGAGCCGCACGCGCCGCCGGCGCAGGTCGGCGGTGTCGGCCTCGCGGGCGAAGTCGTGGATCCGCTCCGTCCAGTCGAGGATGCCGGGATCGACGACCGGCTCGGTCCAGCCGGCGCGGAGCACCTCGGCACCGTGCGAGCCGAGGTAGGAGATCGCGCCGATCGCGACCAGCGCGCGCGACTCCGAGGCGCGGCGGCCGCTGACGCATGCGACGACGCCGTACCGGCGGGCGACCTCGGCCAGCAGCGAGCGCGTGCTCTCGGGCACGCGGGCATCGTGGGCATGCTCCACGATCGGGGCGAGCGTGCCGTCGATGTCGAACAGGATCGCGGCGCGCGCGGGATCGGCGCGAAGCGGCCCGAGCGCGTCGGACAGGAGCGCTGACGTCACCGCTCTAGTATGCCCTCTCGGAGGTGTCCGCCGTGTTCAACGATCCCGTTCTGCTGCTACACGGCCAACCGGGTGCGGCGTCCGACTGGGAGCACGTCAGAGCCTCGATCGACGGCGACGCGCGAACGATCGCGTTCGACCGCCCGGGGTGGGACGGGCGCTCGGCCGTGCGCGATCTCGCCGGCAACGCGAGCGCGGCGCGGACGGTCCTCGATCGGGTGGGTGCCACACGAGCGACGGTCGTCGGCCACAGCTTCGGGGCGGCGGTGGCGGCCTGGCTCGCGTGGTCGAGCCCCGAGCGCGTCGGCCGGCTCGTGCTGGTGGCGCCGGCGGCCAACGTCGAATCGCTCGGCGCGGTCGACTATCTCCTGGCCACTCCCGTGGTCGGCTGGCTCGCAGTGGGCGCGATGGCGGGCGGCGGCCTCGTGCTCGGCGCCGGCCCCGTGCGGCGCTGGGTGACGAAAGCTACCGCGCTCGACGACCGCTACCTCCAGTCGGCCGGCCGGACGCTGCTCACCCGCTCGTCGTGGCGCTCGTTCGTCCGCGAACAGCGATCTCTGGTCCGCGACCTCCCCGTGCTCGAACGCCGGCTCGAGCAGATCTCCGCGCCGACGACGATCGTCGCCGGCACCGCGGACCGCGTGGTCCCGATCGCGGCGGCGCGACGCCTGGCCGGCCAGATACACGCGGCCGAATTGGTCGAGATCGAGCACGCCGGTCACCTCGTGCACGTGCACCACGCCGGCGATGTGGCGCGGGCGATCGCCGGCCGAGATTAGGACTCGCCGGGCTGCGTTTCCGGGGTTCGCTCGGGCTCCGGGCCGGGCTCCGGCGACCGTTCCGGCTCGGGCGCCTCGCCGGGGCCGGGGTTCGGTGCGATCGGTTCCGCCGGCTCGTCGGGCCCGGGAACCGTCGCAGGCTCCTCGGGCGCGGCCGGCGTCCCGGGATCCGGCACGGCGGGCGTGGTCGGCGCGTCGGGGACGGCCGGCGTCGGCGACTCGCTCGGTTGCGGGACCTCGGCCATCGTTGCGGTGGAGAGGGTCATGTGAACTCGTTACCCGATGCGCCCGCGACGAACCCGCCATCCCTTACGATGCGGCCGCGACGAACCCGCGAGCCCACTCGCTTCTGGTGTCTGCACATGCCAGGCGCGAACAGCGGGTGTAGCCTCGACGCATGCCCAACCTGACAAGCGCGCCCCGAGCCGCACTCAACAAGGTCAATCCCCGTGCCCGGCGCGGCCGTCCCAGCGGCCCCCAAGGGTGGTGGATCGCGATCAAGGTCGCGTTCCTCCTCGATCGTTTTCGCCGGCGCCGGGGCAAGGACGGAAGCTCACCGTCGCTCCGGCAGATAGCGCTGGTCGTCGTCAGCGCAGGCCTCGCGATCCTGGTGATCCGCGTCGCCTCCCAGTGGGTCCGCCACCGTGGCGCCGGCGCACAAGCCGAGACGCAAAGCGCCGGCGCACAGGCCGACACGCAAAGCGGGCCCGGCGAGGTCCCCTCTACGACGTGGACCCCCGCCAACGACGCCGGTCTCGCCAACGAGAGCTCGTTCACCGACGCGGTTCAGAGCGAGATATCCCGGCACGGCGACGCACCGACGCGCGCCGCGGAAGCTGACTGACGAAAACTTCCGACTAGGCGGCGCTCGGCCGACTGGGAAGAGATCGCGCTCGAGCTTCCGACCACGTGAGAGCCAGGATCAGGAGCCCGGGAGGGGCCTACCATCGAGCATCCGCAGCGCCTCGTCGACCGCTTCGGCGACCTCCCCCGGCCGCTCGGTGCCGGCCAACCGGAGCGAATCGTGCACGGACGACGTCGGTGGGATCACGAGGATCAGCCGCTGGCCGCGGGCACGCAGGCTCGCCCGCATGCCGTAGACGACGTAGATGCCGGCGCTGTCGAGGTAGTCGACTCCGCTCAGATCGAGGATCACGCCGTCGGCCTCGTTCGGCGTGGCCCCGATCACGGTTTCCCCAATCTCTTCGGCATTGGACATGTCGACCTCGCCGGTCACATGGGCGATCAGCGCGCTCGGGGCGAGCGTGATCTGAACGTCGGCGAGGCTCATTTCGGCGCAATCCGTCGGCGCATCACGACTTCCGTCCCTTCGGCGGTCCGATCGATCTGCACATCATCCATTGCGGCGACGATGATCGAAAATCCGCGACCACGGTTCTGGCCACGCGGCGCGCGCCACCGGCCGCCGTCGCGGACCGTCACCGTGACCTCTCCGTCCCGGGCCCATCCATGCAATTCGAACGTGGCAGGCGACGGGGAGTACGCGTGCTCGATCGCGTTCGCGCAGGCCTCGCTCACAGCGATCGTCATCTCCGCCACCTCGCCCTCGTCCGCTCCGCGTTCGTTCAACCACCGGCGCAGGATGCGCCGCACCCGCGCCAGCGTCTTGGGCTCGGCCGGCAGCGTCACGTGCAACTCCGCGGGGACGACCTCGTTCTGGAGCGCCACGATCGCTACGTCGTCCCGTAGCCCGTCGGGCGGAACCAGCTCCCTGAAGGCGAACGCACACGTTTCCTCCGGCGTCCTGGCTCCGCGCACGGCCTCGGCCAGCGTCTCGATGCCGGCGCTGAGTGCGGCGCCACGGCGCTCGACGAGGCCGTCGGTGTAGAGCAACAGCATCTCGCCGCTTCCCAGCGAGAGGTCGTGCTCGGGGCAGCGGCCGTAGGGGAACGCACCAAGCGGCGGGGCGGGGGTCACGTCCAGCACGCGGGCGCCGTCGCCCGAGATCACGACCGGCGGGAGGTGCCCCGCAGTCGCGTACTGGAGCGACGACGTGTACGTGTCGAATACCGCGTACGCCGCGGTCGCCATCGCGGACTCGTCGAGTGACTGCACGAATCGGTCGACGAGCTCGAGCGTACGGCCCGGGCCATGACCCTCGATCGCGTAGGAGTGCAGCGCCGTGCGGAGCCGGCCCATCAGGGCCGCCGCGGCAATCCCGTGACCGACCACGTCGCCGATCACGACGCCCACCCTGCCGCGCGGCAGCTCGATCACGTCGTACCAGTCGCCTCCGACCTCCTCTCGAGCAGGCAGGTAGCGCGCCGCTACGCTCACGCCGACCACGTCGGCCAGCCGCTTGGGCAGCAGGCTTCGCTGGAGCACCATCGACACGCCGTGCTCGTGCTCGAGCTCCGCGTACAGCCTGGCGCGCTCGATCGCCGGCGCGGCTCGCGCGGCCGCCATCTGCAACACCGCGAGGTCGTCCTGGCCGAACGTCCGCGGGGTCAGAGAGCCAACGTGGAGAACTCCGATCAGCTCGCCCTCGACGATCATCGGAACGCCGAGCAGCGACGCGATGCCCTTCTCGCGCAAGATCGGATTGAGGACATCGGCGTGATCCACGTCGGCGATGAAGATCGGGACGCGCTCGGCCGCGATCCGGCCGGCGAAGCCTCGGCCGAGCGGAATCCGCACGCCCTGCTCGACCTCCTCCTCGATTCCCTTGGCCGCGCGTGCGACCAGTTGCTGCGACTCGACGTCGAACAGCAGGATCGCGACCGTGTCGACCTCGAGCGCCTCCTGAACGCGGACCAGCAGCTCGGCGAGCAGCGCTTCGAGCGGGAGCTCGGACAGAGCGGGATCGCTTAGCCGGTAAGAGCTTCGGCGCTCGTACGCTCGTTCGGCGGTCGGCTCGGCGGGCACGAGCACGATCTGACCCGTGCCCGGGGTCAAGCGTTGATGTCTCTCGGTGTCGGCGCCGGTCACGCGGGAAAGTGTGCCTGACCGACCCGCCGGGCGACGCGCGCCGAGTCCGCGCGCGACGCGCGGCCGGTGACCTCAGAGGCGGACGGGATCGCCGGACGGCACCACCAGCACCGATCCGCGAGCCGTGTTGAGCATCGTCCGGCTCGATCCGCTGAGCGTGATCCGTCGAGACGACCCGCCGGGCTGCGAGCCCACCACGATCAGGTCTGTCTCGGCTCCGCCGAGGTCGACGATCGATGCCCCGAGCTTGGCCGCGAGCGCATCCGCGGTCTGCTGAGCCGCCGTGTCGCCATCTGCGGCGGACACCGCGATCGACTTGATCGCGGCATCGCTCAGGCTCCGCAGCCCAGCGGCCGCGACCGCGATCGCAACGGGGCCGCCCTCGAGCAGGCGTTGGGCGCTCGTGCCCGGCTCGGCCCGGCCAGGCGGGGTGCGGTAATCCGATCCGAACACGATCACCGACGCTTGCTCGGACTCCGCCAGTTGCTCGAGACCTTCTCCCGTCGAGCCGCTGAGCACGACGTGCGTGGGAATCTCCGGGTCCCCGAGCCAGGCCACGCCCGACTCGAGACGGCGCTCGGCGTCGTGTTGGGCAAGCTCCTCGCGGCGCGGATCAAACTCGCGGGAGTGCCGGATGTACGCAAGCGCGACCCCCGCCCCGGTCTTGCCGAGCAGCCTGCCCGAGCGCCAACGCGTCGTCGTCGTTGGCCGTGCCGTCGTAGGAGACGATGAGGTCCGAGCTCACAGGTTCGACATCCTGTGCGAGCGGCCGCTCGGTCGCATTGGCCATTGGGACAAGGATCCGCGGCCGCGGATGTCCAAATGCCGCATGTGGTGTCGAAGTTAGCGGCGACGGAACCGGGACAGCAGCCCCGGGCGCCGGCGGTACGCTACCGTCGAGGGCGTTCCGGTCGCGTCCTCCGGCGACGCCGCCTGCTCCTCGCCCGCGTCGCGCGGCGCCACCGCCTCGTCGCGTGCAATCGGCTCGTCGCGGGTTGCAGCCGGCTCCTCGCGGGTCGCGAGCGGCTCGTCACGCCCCGCGACCGCCTCGTCACGCCCCGCGACCGGCTCGTCACGCCCCGCGACTGGCTCGCGCTCCGCCAACGGCTCTCGCACGGCGAGCGGCTCCCGCTCGGCGACCCGTGCTCGTCCTGGGCCGCCAACCGACTCGCCGGCAGCCGTGGCCGCCACCGGTGCGTCGCGCTCGGCAGCCGGTGCTCCGCGCTGCGCGACAGGCGCATCGCGCCCCGCCACCGCGGCACCGTCCGCCGCGCCAGCGTCGTCGTCCGCCACCGCGACCTCCTCCACCACGCGGGGGCGCGAGAAGTACCGCCCCATCGCGAACGCCGCCAGCGCCGCGATCGCGACGCCGAGCCCCGTGAAGTAGCCCAGCCACTCGATCGCCTGGCGTGCGTGTCCGCCCATTGGCGCGCCAATCGGGTTGCCGGCGCCATGCCACAGCAGGCTGATCGTCGGCCCGATCGCGAACCAGGCGCCGGCCGCGACGGCCAGCCAGCCGCCGAGCAGCCCCGTCGAGCGGTGCGAGCTGCGCAGCAGCATGAACCCCCCAATCGCCGCGACCGCGCCGGGGATGATGCAGAGCCACAGGCGCTCGGAGGTGTAGTGCCAGGTCTGGAAGCTGCCGAACGCGTAGTGGAAATACGGCCCGACGAAGGGGATCAGCGCACCCCAGATGCCGAGCAGGATCACGAGCAGGCCGCTGAGGGCCCCGGTCGTTCGTGGGACCCGTCTGGTCTCGGTGCGACGCATGGGAGTTGTGCCGGTGACGGTTGTCATAGCTTTCACCTACCCATGGCGCGCGGCCGCGAACCCTGCGCACGATGCACGCCAGCGGGCCTGCATCATGCGAGGGTTATGATCGCCCCATGCCCGACCGCCTCCATTTCACCGACTCCGACGAAGCCAACGTGCTGATCGCCACCGACCCGATGGCGCTCCTGATCGGCTTCGCGCTCGACCAGCAGGTGTCCGTGCAGAAGGCGTTCGCCGGACCGCTGGTGATCCGCGAACGGCTCGGCACGCTCGACGCGGCCGCGCTTGCCGACGCCGATCTCGAACCGAGCTTCCGCGAGCGGCCGGCGATCCACCGCTTCCCTGGATCAATGGCGCGCCGCGTGCATGACCTCGCGGTCCACATCCGCGACGAGTACGACGGCGACGCCGGCCGCGTCTGGACCGATGCCGGCGACTCCGCGACGCTCCGCGCGAACCTCGCCGCGCTCCCGGGCTTCGGGGAGATGAAAATCAAGGCGCTGGGCGCGGTGCTCGCCAAGCGCTTCGATGTCGCGGCGGCGCAGGACCTGGTGCCGCCGCACCCCACGCTCGGCGACGTCGACTCCGCCCAGGCGCTCGCCGACTACCAGTCGGCTAAGCGTGTGCACAAGGCTGAGTGGATGAAGATGAAGGCCGGCGCGGGCTCGGGAGTCGGGAGCTGAGGCGCGGCGCCGGACCGATGGCACGACTCGTCGGCATCAACCACATCGCGCTCGAGGTCGCGGATGTCGACGAGGCTCTCGCCTGGTACGGGCGCTTCTTCGAGTTCGAGCTCCGCGGGAGGGCCGGCCGGCGGATGGCGTTCATCGACATGGGAGACCAGTTCATCGCGCTCGCCGCCGGTCGCTCGCAGCCTCCCGACGGCGACCGCCACTTCGGGTTGGTCGTCGACGGCAAGGAAGCGGTCCGCGCGGCGCTGCGGGCCGCGGGCGTGGGCGTGCAGTCGTCAGGCTCGCTCGACTTCGACGATCCGTGGGGAAACCATGTGCAGATCGTCGACTACCGCGATATCCAGTTCACCAAGACGCCCGACGTGCTGCGCGCGATCGGGCTCGACGGTCTCGAGAAGACCGAGACGGCGCAGCGTGAGATCCGCGACCGCGGACTCGCCGGGTAGCCGCCTGCCCTAGTGGCGCAGCGTGAGATCCGCGACCGCGGACTAGCGAGCGTCCGCCCTATTCCTGCCAGGCGACGGTCAGGCCGTCGCGCCGGCCGAAGCGCTCGAGATGCGAGCCGATCACTCGCTCCATCCGCTCGTGGCCCTCGACGTCGGCCGCACTGACCTCGAGCGCCAGCGTGCCGTCGTTCGCGCGGAGCTCGCAGCGCCCGAACTCGAATTGGATGTGGCCGCTGTCCTCGCCGAAGGAAGCGTCGACCTTGTGCCCGAAGTGCTTGCAGAGCTGACGCATGTACGCCACCGGCTTGTCGGTGGCCACGTCCGCCCGTGATCTGATCTCCGTCATTGGTTCGATCTCTGTCATTGGTGTCGGTTCCTGTCTAGGGGGTTCAATGCGGCTCGACCGCACGGCGGCCGCCCTCGAGAGACCACGTTACTTCTAAAGGTCCGCCGGCGCCCCGGCGCCTGGCCCCGCCCTCGTCGCCGGCCCGAAAACCAGGTTGACCCCGAGCGACGACACCCCGGACACGCCGATCACGATCGCCATCGGCAGCGCGTCGTGGGCGCCCCCGACGCCGACGATCGGCGCGATCAGCGCGCCGAGCCCGAACTGACCCATGCCGAGCAGCGCCGACGCGCTGCCGAGTGCGCCCTCCTGGTCGGCGAGTGCCACAGCGGTGCCGTTCGGGAACACGATCCCGTTCGAGCACAGGATCACGAACAGCGCGATCAGCAACGGCGCGAGGCCGGCGTGGGCGATCGTGACCACGAGCACACCGACCGAGCCGAGCGCCACGCCGAACGCTCCGAACCGCAGCAGCGCCGGCGCGCCCACCCGGCCGACGATCCTGCCGCCGATCTGCGACCCCGCGATCAGGCCGGCCGAGTTCACCGCGAACACGACGCTGAACACCTGCGGCGAGACGCCGAACACGTCCTCGAGCACGAACGACGCCCCGGCGATGTAGGCGAACATCGCCGCGAACGCGAGCGAGAACGCCACCGCCGGCGGCATGAAGCTGCGATCGGACAGCAGCCGCCGGAACGTGTGCAGGGTGGAGACGAGCCCGCCGCCGTGCCGGCGCTCGACCGCCAGCGTCTCCGGCAGCCACAGCAGCGTCGCCACCAGGAGCGGCACGCCGATCGCGGCGAGCACGATGAACACGCCCCGCCACGACGTGACCGCCAGCAGCTGCCCGCCCACGAGCGGCGCGAACACGGGGGCGACGCCCGTCACCAGCATCAGCAGCGCGAACACGCGCGCGGCCGCGGCGCCGCGGAACAGGTCGCGCACGATCGCGCGGGCGATGACCACGCCGGCGCCGCCCAGTGACCCCTGGAGGAACCGGAGCACGATCAGGATCCCGATCGAAGGCGCGGCCGCGCACGCCAGCGACGCCGCGATGTAGCCGACGAGCCCGGCCAGCAGCGGCCGGCGGCGTCCGAGCGAGTCGCTCAGCGGGCCGGCGAGCAGCTGGCCTCCCGCGAGCCCGAGCATGCAGCCGGTGAGCGTCAACTGGCCCGTGGAGGCCGACGCGCCGAGGTCGCGCGTCAACGACGGCAGCCCAGGCAGATACATGTCCATCGACAGCGGGCCGAACGCCGACAGCGCGCCGAGGATCAGCGTCAACCGGAGACCCGGACGGCTAGCGGTGGACTCGACCGCGGGCGCGGTGGCGGCGGACAGCGTCACCTTTGGTATCTCAACAGGTTCTTAGAAACGCCGCCCGACTCATACCATTCACCTCCCGATCCCCGACGCTCGGGAAGAAGGTCGGAATAATTGCGACCTTCTTCCCGAAGGCGCGGTGTGGCCCAACGGGTGAGATCCATTCACCGCGGACCGAAATGGAGCGCGATTGGCTCCGGCTCCGCACCGTGATAAGCGCCGGCGGCCTCCTCGGCGGACTCGTAGCGGCGATCCTCGAGTCGGCGCGCGGCCACCTCGATCTCGAAGCCGGCCTCGGAGAACGGGTAAGGGTCGAGCACCACCTCGCCGGGCGCGGTAACCCGAAGCGTCAGCGCGATGTAGGGCCCCCCGGGGCCGACCGGGACCGCGGGGATTGACCGCGCTCCGGGCGGCTGCTCGAGCCGGGCGAGCGTCTGCAGAATCGACAGGGACTCGCCGTCCGGCATCGGTCGGGTCGTGTCGAGCAGACCCAGGGCCAGCGACATCAAGTCGAGCGTCTGGAGCAGCTCGTACGCGTACCACGTCTGGCGCTCGAACTCGCTCCGGCGGCCCCGACCGCCCCACGCGTCGCGGAGCGCAGCCGCCCGCCGGTGGTCCTGTTCGGCCACCACCTCGACCGCGAGCGGATGCCGAACCGCCTCGCCCCCGTGGAGGCCGAAGCGCGTGTAATAGAGGCCGGCCCAGTGCATGCTGACGAGCGCCCCGGCATGTCGATCGCGCGCGTACACGCTGTCGACGCCCCGGCCGTACGGCGGGACTGTCACCTCGAGCGGAAGCTCGAGGAAATGCGCCGGCCGGCTCTGTTGGGCGTTGAACGACGGGCGGCCGTCGAGCTCATACCAGCCGTCGTCATGATGGGTCGCCGCGATCACCAACGCCCCGTGGTGGGCGGGCGTCTCGAACCGCTCGTTGCCCCACCGCCGGCAAAGCTCGCCGGCGACGCGCCCGTGCTCGGGATGGGTGATCAGACACAGACCGCCCTGGCGGCGGGTCACCAACATGCGGGCCTAGCTCTTCGGCGGGAGGCTCCGGGCGTAGTCAACACCCACCGCCACCCATCGTTGGAGCTCCTCGTCGGTCCCCACACCTTCGGCCTCGACCCGCAGCCAGCCGTCCATGGCGCGGCCGCGCATCTCGAACCGCTCCGCGTGTGGCTCTGAGACCATTGATTCGGTTTCGGCCGGGTCGCAGCGGAGCAGAAGACCTCCCTGCCCGCTGGCGCTCACCGCCATGTTCCCGCCGATCAGGAACGCGAGGCCCCCGAACATCTTCTTCTCCGCGAGGTCGTGGTCGGTCGCGAGCAGCGCCCGGATACGATCAGCAAGAGCTTCGTCGTACGCCACGGTCAGGAATTATCGCGACCTCGGAGGTGAGCCGATGGCCACGGGACGAAGCCTTTGCGGCGCGGTCAGATATGAGGTCAGGGGCCAGCTTCGCGACGTGCTGATCTGTCACTGCAAGGAGTGCCGCCGGTGGCACGGCCACTTCTCGGCGAGCATCGCGGCGGGAACGCTGGACGGCCACACGGGTCTCCGCGTGGCCGCCCATCGGTTCGTCTCCCAAGCCGGCGACTACTACGAGCTGCCCGCGGACGGGCTCCCGCGGCACGAGCTGAGCGGTCAGGCGACCGGCGCCGGCCGCGAGCCCCCCGCGTAGAGCAGCGAGCCCGGGGTGGTCAGGAGCTCGCCCGTCTCGAGCAGCGTCTTCAGGCCCGAGAGGATCATCGGCCAGCCGCCGTAGAGCTCCTCGTTCGCGCCCTCGCGCAGCTGATCGTGGGTCACCGTGAGCCGGCATGAATCGGCCACCGGCTCGATCTCCCACGTGACGCGCGAGGTCCCCTCGGCCTTGACGTCGTCGCTCCAGCGCGCATTGAAGCTCTGCACGAGCCGGCGCGGCGGGTCGACCTCGAGGTTCTCCCCGTCGAGGATCGGTTCGGCCATGCCGGGCGCGGTGCCCGCGTAGTGCGAGCCGTTCGTCCAATCGGACGCGACGCCGACGCCGAAGTTGTATTTGCACCGCATGTCGGGATCGACGATCGCCTCCCAGAGACGGTCGGGGCTCGTCTTGATGTAGATCTCGAACACCTTTTCCATCGTCCTGTCCTCCAATTTGCTCTTGAGGCCGGTGAGCGTCGCCGCCCACGGCTCTGCGTACTTGCTCACCCACCGGTCGTGGATGAGCCGAATCGGAACGGCGTTCAGGAAATGCAGCTTCTCGCGCCCGCGGCGCCGCGTGACCACGAGACCCGCCTCCTCGAGCACCTTGAGGTGCTTCATCACCCCGAACCGCGTCATCGGCAGCCGCTGCTCGAGCGCGGTGAGCGTCTGCCCGTCGTCCTTGAAGAGCTCGTCGAGCAGGCTGCGACGCGTGGGGTCCGCGAGGGCTCTGAATACGTCGTCCATGGCCACCATGATAGGTGACCATATGGTCACATGTCAAGGGTCTCGGCCACCGCCCGGCCCTGCGGTCACCCCGGGCGCGCCTGGCCGCTGTACTCCTCGTTCGGAAGCATGTTGGTCGCCATCGCCATGCGGTTGGTCAGGTTGTACATCGCGCTGATCTCGGCCACGTCCCAGGCCTCCTCGAGCGTCAGGCCGACATCCAGGAGCGTCTGGAGGTCGCCGCGCGTGACCTCGCGCGGACGCAGCGTCAGCTTCTCGGCGTAGGCGCAGATCGCGCTCCGTCGCGGATCGAGGTCGGCCCGGCGCCAGTCGTACGACACGCGCTCCCCGAGCACCGGATCGCCGAGCTCCGCCCGCAGCGCGGCACCGTGGGCGACGAGGCAGTACAGGCAGCCGTTGGCGGAGCTGACCACCACCGCGATCATCTCCCGGTCGGCCGCGCTCAGGTGCTCGCTCGGCTCGTGCAGCGAACGGAAGTGGGTGAACCAGGCGCTCAGCCGCTCCGGGCGGAACGAGTAGACGCGAAATACGTTCGGGACGAAGCCGAGCCGCTCGCGTGCCTTCGCGAACAGCGCCTGCAGGCCGGACGGCAGGTCGACCTCGTCGGGGACCGGGAACCACGACCCTGTGTCGTTGATGTTCGCGTCGTCGGACATGCGTGGACCCTGATCCATTGTCCCGCCTCGCCTCCGGCGCCGCCGCGCCGAACTGCGTTCGACTCTCGCTGACGCGCCGTCCGTCTCCCCCGGACCGGGCTTGCGTCCCGGCTCCGGTTGGCTCATGGTTGGCGGATGTCTGCCGAGCGAACTTAGGAGTCAACGTGATCGTCGACTGTGCGCTTTACCGAGACGGGCGGCGTCAGAACGAGGCCCCGCTGCCCGTGGAGCAAGCCGCTGAGCTCGGCTTGAAGGACGACGGGTTCGTGTGGCTCGGAATGTTCGAGCCCGACGAGGCCGAGCTCGACGGTGTGCAGCGGACGTTCGGCCTGCACGACCTCGCGGTCGAGGACGCCCAGAACTTCCACCTGCGCCCCAAGATCGAGCGCTACGAAGAGGGTGGCGTGCTATTCGTCGTGCTTCGGACCGCGCGGTACGTCGAGGAGCGCGAGGAGGTGGACGTGGGCGAAGTGTCGGTGTTCCTCTCGCGCCGCTTCGTGATCACCGTGCGCCAGGGCGAGGCCAGCAGCCTGCACGGCGCGCGGTTGCGCCTCGAAGAGCGCCCTAAACTGCTCACAGAAGGCACGGCCGCGGTCCTGTGGGCGATCCTCGACACGATCGTCGACGACTACGCCCCCGTGATCGAGGGCCTCGAGCGGGACGTCGAGGAGGTGGAGCAGACCGTTTTCAGCGGGGCGGCCGCGCCGACCGAGCGGATCTACCTGTTACGCCGCGAGGCGACCGATTTCTACCGCGCGGTCCACCCTCTGTTGGGGCCGCTGGAGGCGCTCGAGCGCGGCAGCTACATCCCCGTCAGCGAGGAGTTGCGCCAGTTCTTCCGCGATGTCAACGACCACCTCAAGCTCGTCAACGAGGAGGTCGTCGCGCTGCGCGATGTGCTCGCCACGATCCTCCAGGCGAACATGGCGGTGATCTCGAATCAGCAGAATGAGATCAGCGTCCGCCAGAACGAGACGATGAAGCAGCTGACGGTCGTGGCCACGATCTTCCTGCCGTTGACGTTCATCACCGGGTTCTTCGGCATGAACTTCGGCTGGATGGTCAACGACATCAACTCGTTCTGGATATTCGCGGTGTACGGAGTCGGCAGCCTGGTCCTGTCGGCCGTCGTCATCTACTACTGGGTCCGCCGCACCGGCGATACATAAGACCCGCGGCCCGAGCGCCGGAGCCCGGGCGGAGGTGGCGCCCGGGCCCAGAGTCAGACGTCAGGTCGTCTTCAGCAGGTTGAGTCCCGCCAGGAACTTCTTGCGGCCCTTCTTGTCGGTGCTGACGGCCGCGTTCACCTGCGCTGCCGGCACCGGGCCACCGTGCGCAGCCAAGACGTCCTGGCGCAGCGTCCCATAGGCCGACGCGATCAGCCCGAGCCCCTTGACGATGTCCTTCTTGGCCGTGGCCCCGGCGGCCGACGACGCAGACTCGTGGGTCAGCTTCGACTTCAGCGCGTGGAGATCTCCGACCTCGTGCTTGAGGGCCCGGGTGAGCGGCGTGACCTTGCCCTTCGGATATCCCTTCAGTCCACTCTTGACCGCGGCCTCATCCTTGACGATCTTCGGCGCGAAGCTGTTGAGCGTGTTCTTGATCGTGTTATCGCTCGCTTGCGCGATGGCGACCGGGCCCCCGAGAATCGCACACAGTGCTACCCCCGACAGCAGAGAGAAACGACGAACTCCACGTGGCACGTGACTCCTCCTGATGATGGCGCTTGTCCTTGCGTTGGCTGCAATACCCTGGCCCGTCCAGGTCGTAACCAGCGCTGACGAACTAAGTTGCGCTGGAAATGTATGAAGCGCCGAAGATACGCGACGCGGCGTCCACGGCGTCACGCAGCTGGAGGACCTGCGCTGCGCTCTCGCGCCGGGCTGATCGGCGAGTGAGCGCGTGGCCACCTAGGCGCGGCGCGGGAACCGAGGCGGAGCCGACCGGTAGGTCGGAGGCGTCGCCGACAGCCGGATCGGGCTGCGTGCCAGGTCGATCGTCGTGCCATCGTCCCGGGTGATGCTGACCACGGGCGACAGCCCGAGCCTGCGCGCCAACTCGAACGCGGCCGCGATGTCGTTCACGACGCCGGCGGGTACGCGCGCGGCGGTCAGCGACTCCGCCCAGGCGCCGGCCGGGCGAGCGGCGAGCCTCTCCTCGAGGGCGGCCCGCATCGCGGCGCGGTTCTCGATCCGGGCCGAGTTGCTCGAAAACCGCGGATCGCGCGCCAGCTCCGGCGCGCCGAGCACGTCGCACAGCGCCCCGAACTGACGGTCGTTGCCGACCGCGACGACGAGCTCGCGATCGGCACACCGCAGCGGCTCATACGGCGTGATGCTCGGATGCGCGTTGCCCATTCGCTCGGGCACCACGCCTGCGACGGTGTACGCCGACGCCTGGTTCACGAGCCCCGCGAGCAGCGAGGAGAGCAGATCGACCTCGACGAGTTGGCCCTCGCCGGACTGCCGGCGGTACTCGAGCGCGGCCAGGATGCCGATCGTCGAGAACAGGCCGGCGAGCACGTCCACCAGCGCGACCCCGACCTTCTGCGGCTCGCCGTCGGGCGGCCCGGTGATGCTCATCAGCCCGCCGAGCGCCTGGACGAGCAGGTCATAGCCCGGGAGCGCGGCGCCCTCGCCGGCGCCGAAGCCGGTGATCGAGCAGTAGATCAGTCCCGGGTTGCCCTCGCGGAGCGCCTCGTAGTGAAGTCCGAACCGTTCGGTGACTCCGGGGCGGAAGTTCTCCACGAGCACATCGGCCTCGCCGGCAAGCTGCTGAGCCCGCTCCCGATCGGCGGCATCGGTGAGATCGAGCACCAGGCTCTCCTTGTTGCGGTTGACCGCCTGGAAGTAGGTCGCGTCGCCGGCCTCGTCGTACGGCGGGCCCCACTGACGCGTGTCGTCGCCGGCCGGCGACTCGACCTTCGTCACCACCGCGCCCAGGTCGCCCAAGACCATCGTCGCCAGCGGTCCCGCGAGCACGCGCGAGAAGTCGAGGACCTTGAGGCCGCCGAGCGCAGACGGCATCAGCTCTTACCGGTGCTGAGCGCCTCGAGGCCGGCGATCAGCACGTCGAGGCCGAACTCGAACCGCTCGTCCCCATCCGGACGCGTCATATCCTCGGCGACCGTCGCCAGCGCGGGGAAGCGGTCAGCCGGGAGTCGCGAATAGAAAGCGTGGACGTCGTCGTAGTAGCGCTGCACGTCCTCGGGGTCCCGCCCGTACTCCATCAGGCCGGTCTCGAACGCGTCTGCGGCCACGTACAGAGTGAGCTGGTCGAGACCGAGCGCGATCACGCGATCGGACAGGCCCCCCGCGCGCAGCGTCGCGACGAGCGTCTCGGCGGCAACCAGCGTCTTCGGGCTCGTCGGGATGCGTCCAAGCCCGGCGAGCGCGGCGTCGCGGTGGGCGATCAACACCGCTCGCAGGTCTCGCGCCATCTGCCGCACCTGCTCGCGCCAGATCTTCGGGTCGGGGTCTGGCAGCGGCACCTGCCCGACGAGCTCGTCGAACACGAGCTCGAGCAGCTCGTCCTTGCCGCTCACGTGCGCGTACAGCGACGCGGCTCCGGTCCCCAGCTGATCCGCCACCCGTCGCATCGATAGCCCGGCCACGCCGGCCTCGTCGAGAACCTCGATCGCGGCGCCGACGATCGCCTCCACGGTCAGGGCGGTCCGCCGCGTCGGACGCTTGCTCGGCCTCGGGAAGCGGGGAGGCGGCGGCAGCGCCGCGCGGGCGGCACTCGCCGCCTCGGTCGGCGATGGGCCGGCGGGCTTGCCGGCGGACGAACGAGATTTCGGGCTTCCTCTTGACGCGCTCACGGACATAGCGTATAACACCGTTCGTTGAACGAACGATGTTCCGAACGATATTCGCCAAAGGAGGCGCTCGAGATGTCAACCAGGGTCAGCCATCCACGCAAGTGGGCGATCCTCGCGCTCGTGCTCGCCGCCGAGTGCATGGATCTGCTCGACGGGACGATCGTCAACGTCGCCGCCCCGACGATCCGCGCCGACCTGCACAGCAGCACCTCCGCGCTGCAATGGGTCATCGGCGGCTATGCCCTCGCGTTCGCGGTCGGGCTGATCGCCGGTGGGCGACTCGGCGACATCTACGGCCGCAAGCGGTTGTTCGTGATCGGCGCGATCGGGTTCGTAGTCGCGTCGATGGCGTGCGCGTTCGCGGTCTCGCCGCAGATGCTGATCGCGTGCCGGCTTGCCCAGGGCGGCGCCGCGGCGCTCCTGATCCCGCAGGGGTTCGGGATCATTCGCGACGCGTTCGCGCCCGCGGAGCAGCCCTCGGCGTTCGCGATCTTCGGACCGGTGATCGGGTTGTCCGCGGTGCTCGGGCCGATCATCGGCGGCGCACTTGTCGACGCCAACCTGTTTGGAAGCGGCTGGCGTCTGATCTTCTTCGTCAACCTGCCGCTCGGCCTGATCGCCGCGCTCGGCGCGGCGCGGCTGATCCCCGAGTCCCGCGCTCCTAATGCACCGCGCCTTGACCTCGTCGGCACGGCGTTGGCGGCGCTCGGCATGGGGCTGCTGATCTACCCGCTGATCCAGGGCCGCGAGGCCGGCTGGCCGGCCTGGACGTACCTGATGGTCGGCGCGAGCGCGGTGTCGTTCGCGGCGCTGGTCGCTTGGACCAGGCTCGTGCGTCGCCGCGGTGGCGACCCGCTCGTCGAGGCGAGCATCTTCAGCCATCGCGCCTACACCGCCGGCATCTCGATGATCGTCGTGTTCTTCGCGGGGATGCTCGGCACGATGCTGGTGCTCACGCTGTTCATGCAGTTCGGCATGCACTTCTCGGCGATCCACGCCGGCCTCACGCTTGCTCCGTTCGCCGCCGGCACGGCCATCGGCGCCGTCCTCGCCGCGACGGTGCTCGTGCCCCGGCTCGGCCGGAGCGCCCTTCAGATCGCCGCGGTGATCGCGGCAGTCGGCGTCTGGTGGCTGCGGCAGGTGATCCTGGCTCACGGCCTGGGTACGACCTCGCTCGCGATGGTCGGACCCGAGCTGGTCGTCGGGATCGGTATCGGGATGATCGTCTCCCCGCTGTTCGGCTTCATCCTCGCCTCGGTACGCGACAACGAGGTCGGATCGGCCTCGGGAGTCGTCAACGCGATGCAGCAGCTGGCCGGGGCGGTCGGCGTCGCCGGCATCGGCACGATCTTCTTCAGCACGCTCGCCCACGAAGGCTTCGTGACCGCTGTCAGCCACTGCCTGCTCGTCGAGCTGGCGACGATGCCGGTACTCGCGCTGCTCACGTTCACGCTCCCGGCGCAACCCCGCGAAGAAACCGAGGACGTGCCGGCGACCGCACACGCCGCGCGAGACCGGATTCCCTCGCCCGAGGTGGTCGGCGTCGGCGAGGCGCTGTAACCCTCCACGTCCGCGAATCGCCTGCGCGCACCGTGCGGCGGCGCGCCGGGCGGAACTCGCGTTCGGAGCATGGGGCTCGGCGGCGGCGCCGAGCCCCTCTTCTGTTGCTGCTCGCGCTCATGGCGCTGGCCGCCGCGCGAGCTGCGAGCGCGTCCGGCGGCAGCCTTGCGCACACCGACCTCGTGACGATCTCCGCGACCCCGCTGGGCAACCCGGTCCCGGGGGCATTCGTCGGCATCTCGCTACTGCTGCTATCGCGTTCTCAGATTCCCTCGACTGCCGAACACCCCGCGGCCGCGGATCGTGTTGTTTCCGCATTGGTAGCGTGCGGCCATGGCAACTCGAGGGGTGTGCGTGCTGGCCGGCCGGATGGCCGACACGGTGGAGATCGCCGCGGCCGCCGACGCCGGGGGCTATGACGCCGCGTGGACGGGAGAGTTCAACGACCGCTCGGCGATCGTTGCGCTCGCGGCGATGGCAAACGCCACCAGCCGCTGCCGGATCGGCAGCGCGATCGCGTACGGCGTGGGCCGCTCGCCGCTGATCCTCGCCAACGACGCCCGCGGCCTTGACGAGCTCAGCGGCGGCCGCCTCGTGCTCGGCCTCGGCACCGGCACGAAGGGCATGCAGATCGGTTGGCACGGCGTCAAGGACCCCGAGTCGCCCGCACTGCGGCTCGAGGAGCTGGTCCCGCTCCTGCGACGGATCTGGAAGCTCCACGAAGGCCCCGTCAAGCACGAGGGCCGGTTTTACTCGATGAACCTCACTCCGACCGCGGAGGTCCTGCCCCCGATCCGCGATCGGATCCCGATCTTCACCGCGGGGGTGAACCGGCGAATGATCGAGACCGCCGGCCGCGTGTCCGACGGGCTCGTCTGTCACCCGACGTTCAGCTCACGGTACGTCCACGACGTCGTCCGCCCGGCGATCGCCGCGGGGGCCGAACGGACCGGACGCGACCCGGCCTCGGTCGAGATCCTCGGGATGCTCCTGTGCTCGGTCAACGACGACGAGCAAGTGGCCCGGCGAGAGGTCGCCGCGCAGATCGCCTTCTACGCCGCGCCGAGAGCGTACGCGCCGATGTTCGAGGCCAGCGGCTTCGCCGCCGACGCGCAGCGCATTCGCAGCGCGTTCGCCGACGGCGACCACGAGGCGATGCTCGACGCGGTCAGCGACGACATGCTCGACGCGATCGGCGTCGCCGGCACGCCAGACCAGGTCCGCGCCGGCCTCGCCCGCCGCGAGGCCGACTTCGACCACGTCGTCCTCTACTCCCCGAGCTTCACCATGACGCTCGCGCGCGTCCAGCAGAACACGCTCGACCTCGTCCGCGTCGGGGCGCGCGGGCGGCCCGAAAGTGAGGTCAGCCCCGGGCGATAATGTCTACCTGGCATAGCGGCCGTGTCGTCACTGAGGAGGTCGACTTGTCAAGTACGTCCCTCGGAGCCAGTGAGCTCCGCGCGTTGACGTGGGGATGGTGGCTGGCGCTGCTGATCGGAGTGCTGAGCGTCATCGTAGGCGTCATCGTGATCCTGAAGCCGAGCAACAGCCTGTCCACGCTCGCGGTGGTCTTCGGGATCTTCATTCTGATCGACGGCATCTTCGAGATCGTCGGCGCAATCGCCGGTGACACCGAGAGCCGGGGATTGCTGGCGGTCATCGGCGCGCTGAGCGTGATCGCCGGCGTGCTGCTGATCCGCCACCCGCTCGGCGGTGTCCGGGCGGTTGCGCTGTTGCTGGGCATCTGGCTGATCGCCGCCGGCGTGGTGCGCCTGATCGGCGCGTTCGCCTACCCGGGTCACCGCATCTGGCGGATCTTCGTGGCGGCCGTGCTCGGGATATTCGGAATCGTGATCGTGTCCGAGCCCCACATCGGATATGCCACGCTGGCGGTGCTCTCAGGTATCTGCTTCATCCTCTACGGCATCGGCATGGTCGCGGTCGGATGGGCCATGCACGCGCTCCGGCAAGGGGACGCGTCGGCCGGAACCTGATGCAGTTCTATCTGAGCGGTTACAAGCCCGGCGACCCGTTCATCGAGGACCCGCATCCGGCCGCCGCCGAGCGGACCGGAGAGCTTCCCGAAGCGGTCGACGTCCTGATCATCGGGTGCGGCCCGGCCGGTCTGGTCCTGGCTGCCCAGATGGCGAACTTCCCCGACATCGAGACCGCGGTCATCGATCGCAAGGACGGTCCGCTCGAGGTTGGGCAGGCCGACGGAGTCGCGTGCCGCACCGTCGAGATGTTCGAGGCGTTCGGCTTGGCCGATCGCCTGGTGAACGAGGCATATTGGGTGAACGAGGTCTGCTTCTGGCAGCCCGACCCGGAGGACCCGACCAAGATCAAACGGTCCGGCCGCATCCAGGACACCGAAGACGGCTTGTCGGAGTTCCCGCACGTGATCGTCAACCAGGCGCGGATGCTCGCCTACCTCCGGGATCAAATGGAGCGTTCTGGAAGCAGATCGGCGCCGTTCTATGGACTTCACGCGAGTGACATCGAGGTCGACGCCGGCGGCTCATCGGGGTACCCGGTGACGGTCACCGTTCAGCACATGAAGGGTGAGGCGACCGGCACTACGTCGACCGTCCGGGCCAGATATGTCGTTGGCTGCGACGGCTCGCGCAGCGCGACCCGGACCGCAATCGGCCGCGAGCTCACCGGCGATGCGACGAACCAATCGTGGGGGGTGATGGACGTATTGGCGGTCACCGATTTTCCGGATATCCGCGTCAAGTGCGCGATCACCTCGGCAGACCAGGGCAACATCCTGATCATCCCGCGCGAAGGCGGATATCTGGTCCGGATCTACATCGAGCTGGACGAAGTCACCGACAGGGACATGCTCGACAGACGGAGTGTCACACCGGAGAAGCTGGCCGACGTCGCGAACCGGATCCTGCATCCCTACACGATCGAGGTCAAGGACGTCGGCTGGTGGTCGGTTTACCAGATCGGGCAGCGCCTCTGCGACAAGTTCGACGACGTGCCGGTGGACGAGATGGCCAGACGCCTTCCGCGGGTGTTCATCGCCGGCGATGCCTGCCACACACACAGCGCCAAGGCCGGTCAGGGCATGAACGTGTCGATGGCCGACGCCTGGAACCTTGGGTGGAAGCTGGCTTCCGTCCTCAGGGGGTCCGCCAAGCCGGAGCTTCTGCACACTTATTCCGAGGAACGGCAGGCGATCGCAAAGCAGCTCATCGATTTCGACCGCGAGTTCTCGGACAGGTTTCGCGCCCACGCGACGCAGCCGGGTGACGCCGGCGAGGCCGAGGAGTTCCAGCAGTACTTCGTCGCTCAAGGCCGCTTCACCGCCGGAGTCGCGACCGCCTACTCACCCTCGATGATCACCGCCGAGCCGGTCTTCCAGGACCTCGCGGAGGGCTTCCCGGTCGGAATGCGCTTCCACTCCGCCCCGGTCGTCCGGCTCGCCGACGCCAAACCGGCCCACCTGGGTCATGTAGCGAGGGCGGACGGCGCCTGGCGCCTGTACGTCTTCGCTGACCGGGACGAGCCCACGAGTCCTGGCTCTGGCCTCTGGCGGCTGTGCGAGTTCTTGGCGTCGGACGCGTCCCCGATCGAGCGCTTCACGCCGGCGGGCGCCGAACCCGACTCGTTGATCGATGTCCGCGCGATCTTCCAGCAGCACCATCGTGACCTGGCCGTCGACATGATGCCGCCGGTCCTGCTGCCGAGGAAGGGTAAATTCGGCCTGATCGACTACGAGAAGATGTTCTGCCCGGAGCCCAATGCCGATGACATCTTCGAGCTGAGAGGGGTGAATCGCGAGACCGGATGCATGATCGTCGTCCGCCCAGACCAGTATGTGTCACATGTGCTCCCACTGGACGCTCACGATGCATTGACCGCCTTCTTCGCGGGGATCCTGGTCGACGCCAAGTAGACCAGCGTGGCGCAGCGGCGGCGGCGCGGATGCGCGGATGTGACAAATCCCGCGCCGCTCCGACGAGTCCCGGTAGCATCGGAATGCCTGTCGCTGCATCGCGGGCACCAGGAGCAGGACCCGCCCGCGCAAGCGCCGGCCGTGGACGTCGTGACCTACCTTCCGCGGCAGGTCAGGACACGTTCCGCCGGAGCATCTCGACGACGAGGAAGGCCAGCTCCAGCGCCTGCTGGGTGTTGAGCCGCGGGTCGCAGACGGTCTCGTAGCGTGAGGAGAGCTCGCTGTGGGAGATCATCTGGGCGCCGCCAAGGCACTCCGTGACGTCCTCGCCGGTGTGCTCGACGTGGATGCCGCCGGGATGCGTCCCGAGCTGTTGGTGGACCTCGAAGAATCCCTCGACCTCGTCCATGATGCGATCGAAGTGCCGTGTCTTGCGACCGCTGGGCGACTCCTCTGTGTTGCCGTGCATCGGGTCGCATTGCCACACGACGCGATGCCCCGAGCGGGTGACGGCCTCGATGATCGGCGGGAGTAGCTCGCGGACCGCGTCGTTGCCCATCCGCGAGACGAGCGTCACGCGGCCGTCGATCCCCTGCGGATCCAGCCGCTCGACGAGCTCGACCGCCTCGGCGGGCGTCGCCGCCGGGCCCAGCTTCACCTCGATCGGGTTGGCGATCAACGCGCCGAGGGCTACGTGCGCGCCGTCGAGCTTGCGCGTGCGGTCCCCGATCCAGGGCAGGTGGCCCGAGAGCAGGAACAGGCGCTCGCCGTCGGGCCGTAACAGCGCTCGCTCATAGTCGAGCACGAGCATCTCGTGGCTGGAGTACAGCTGGACCGTGCGCAGCGAGCTGTCCTCGACGCCGCAAGCCTGCATGAACCGCAGGCTGCGGTCGATCTCGGTGGCGACTCGCTCGTAGCGCTCGCCCGCGCTCGAGCGCCGCACGAAGTCCATGTTCCACTCGTGCAGGTGATGCAGATCGGCAAGGCCGGCCCCCGTGATCGCGCGGGAGAGGTTCATCGCCGCCGCCGCGTTGGCGTACGCGCGGATGAGCCGGCCGGGATCGGGCCGGCGCGCCTCGGGTGTCGGCTCCAGCCCGTTGACCATGTCGCCGCGGTACGACGGCAGGCCGGCCACGTCGGTCGCGGAGCTCCGGGGCTTGGCGTACTGGCCGGCGATACGCGCGACCTTGACGACGGGCATCGAGGTCCCGTAGGTCAAGACGACCGCCATCTGTAGGAGCGTCCGGATCGTCCCGCGCAGGTGCGACTCGGTGTTGTCGACGAAGGTCTCGGCGCAGTCCCCGCCCTGGAGGAGGAATGCCTCGCCCCGGGCGACCATCGCGAGCCGCTCCTGGAGCGTGTCGACCTCGGCGGGCACAGCGATCGGCGGGACGCACTCCAATACCCAGCGAACGCGTTCGATCTCCTCGGGATCCGGCCATTCCGGCTGCTGCGCTGCCGGCCGCGCAAGCGCCTCACTCACCGCCGCCGAGAGAACCCCCGGCAACGGCGGCGTCGCGGGCGGGCTCGCGGCCACATCGACGGTCCACGTCACCCGGCTAAGGCTATGCGAGAGCGGGCGCCCTAGTCGTCGAGGTTCTCGACGATCTCGTTCGCACGCGACCACTGATCGGGCGGGACGACGAGATAGATGTCGCCGCGACCGAAGCGGTCCAGCGGCCCGTCGGCCACGCAACACGCGTCAACACCGAGCTCGCGGAGCCGATCGCGCCAAGCCACCGCGGTGGCCTGCTCCTCGAACGTGCTCACGGTTTCCCACCCGTCGAATCGAGGATCGCCGATGGAAACCGCCGGATCCTTCGTCCTGGCGGCCTTGCGGAACCGAGGCAGCGGCACGGGACAAGCCTAGGCGCTTTGGGGGCGCGTGAGATGCTGTCCCGATGGAGCAACGAATCAGCCTCGTGACGCTTGGCGTCGCCGACCTCGCCAGAGCACGCGCCTTCTACGAGGCGCTCGGCTGGACCGGGGCCCGCCAGCCGGACGACGAGGTGTGCTTCTTCCAAGCGGGAGGCATGGTGTTCGGCCTCTGGACCGCCCTCGGCGGACACGGGGCCCCCGGGATCGAGCTTGCGCACAACGTCCGCTCACCCGAGGAGGTCGACGCGATCCTCGGCCAAGCCGAACGGGCCGGCGGGACGGTTAAACGGCCGGGGACGCGCGCTGAATGGGGTGGGTGGACGGGAGCGTTTGCCGATCCGGACGGTTACGTCTGGGAGGTCGCGCACAACCCGGACTGGACACTCGACGAGAACGGAGCGGTCACCATATAGGCGCACGCGGTGACGGTCAGACGTTGGTGAGAGTCAGCCGGAACACCGGATGATCCGGCGCGATCCGGCGTAGCTCATCATTGGGTGAATCTGGTCCCACGCCGCCGAAGAACACCCCAACCTCCAATTTCCACTTCTTCAGGTAGGCGCGCAGCAGCGGCGGTTTCTCGTCATCGGACAGCTCAACCGCGGTGAATGGTTGTGTCCGTCGGCCGACGCGGAGCCTACCGTCACCACTCGCCCGGAGGTTCTTGACCCATTGGGTGTGCCCGCGCGGCGCAACCAGGTACTCGGCGCCCTCATGGCGCAACAGGTTGACGGGAGTTTGCCTCCACTCCCCGGTCTTGCGGCCCTTGACCTCCAGTATGCGAGACCCGTACACGCTCACGCCCGCACGTGTCAGCGCCGCGACAGCGCGGTTGAAGACGTTCGTCGTGAACCATCCGGGACGCTGGTAATGCTCACTCATCGCGGCCATTGTGGCAGCGTGGAATCGCGCTACCGCTCAAGCGACCGCCACTTTAGAGCGGTGGGACCTGGTTGTTGACCTGCGGACCGTGGTACAGCTTGTTGTGGTCCTTGCAGGCGGCGGGGAAGAAGAACTGGACGCTGTCGCTGCGCACGCCGTTGTAGCTCGCGAACAGCGTCACGTGGCCGACAGTCCCGACCTCGCATCCCGGGTCGGTGCTGCTCGTCACGCGGACGATGATCTTCATGATGTTCCCGGGAAAACCCCACATCTGCGCGTAATGCGAGTGGTAGACGAGGTGGTGGTCGACGGTCATGATGATCAGCCGGTCGGGTTGGCTGCGGACGCGGAAGACCTGGCAGAGGATCCCCGAGACCGTGTTGGCATCGAGGTCGATGTCACCGTGGCCACGGGCGTAGCTGCCGGTCGCTCCGGTGATCGGCGACCCGGTGTTGAAGCCCCAGGGCGGTGTTCCGTACACGATCGGAACCTGCGAGCAGTACTGCGTCTGGTATGCGCTGGCCGGCCCGCCCATGCCGATCAGTGCCAGCAGCGGCGTCAGGACCAAGGCTCGGAGTCCGAGACGCCGGATGATGTTGTTCGTCCTCACGGCGGCCCGACTATAGCCTTCGCCCCGGCTCCGGGGGCGACGTCCGTTCGCGTCGGTCGATCTGTGAAATGATCGGGCCTTGCCACGCGCGGAACTGACGCTGATCGCGAACGTGGCGCTCGACCGGGTCAATCGCGGACCCTGGACGTGCGGGGGCTGTCCCACGTTCGCGCCGTACGCGTTCGCTCACCTCCACGCCGAGGGTGTGATCAATGCGGCGTGCGCGGACGAGGACGTCGCGATGTTTCGCGCCTTGGCGAGGGGCGGCTCGGTCTCGTTCCGGTTCAAGCCCGCGGCGACGACGACGCGGTTCGATCTCAACTACTCGGGCGAATTCAGCGACACGCGCTCGATGGTCCTCCACAGCATCGGGCATAGCTGGTCCGCGGCTGACATCGACCGGCTCGAGATCGACAGCGAGTGGGTGCATCTCGCGCCGCTCGTGCGCACCGATTTCCCCGTGGCGACCGTGGCCCGCCTCGCCGCGCGAGGACATAGAGTCGGCTACGACGGGCAGGGGCTCGTTCGCGTCCCGCAGATCGGCGAGCTCACGCTCGATGCCCGGTACGACCCGGAGCTGCTCCGGCACCTGACGGCGCTCAAGCTCTCTGAGGACGAGACCGCGGTGGTCGCCTCGGGGGACCAGCGCGAACGCGCTCTCGAGCGGTTGTCGGACGTTCCGGAGCTGCTGCTCACCCACGGCTCGAGGGGCGCGGAGATCCGGAGCGAAGGCACGCTCGGCCGTGTCGCGCCGGATCAGGTCGTCGCGGACGTACAGACGACCGGCGCCGGCGACGTGTTCATGATCGCTTACCTGATCGGACGAGCTCGCGACCTGGCTCCTACCGCGGCCGCCGCGCTGGGCGCCAACGTCGCCGCCACGATGCTCACCGAGCGCAAGACCGGACTCTGATCGCACCGGTCTCCGGGGGCACGTTGCCCGATCCGGTTACTCGCCTGACGAGGGCGCCGTCATAGCTCGTTGCCGACGCTCCGTGTGGGTCACTCGGGCCTGGCCTCGGACAGGTCGACGTCCCACCATTCCTTGTGCGCCATCGAGTGGTCGGCAGCGAACCCGAGCGCTTGCGCGGCCTCGGCCAATCGCTTCCGAACCAGCTGACACAGCGGTGCGTCCACGCCCGAGCCGTCTGCGATGCCGGCCGCGATCGTCACGTCCTTGGCCAGCAGCCCGAGCGCAAAGCCGGTGCCGTAGCGCCCGGTGACGACCTCCTCGGGAAACACCACGTCGCTGAGGAAGCTTCGCCCGGTCGAGTTGTTGACGATCTCAACCATCGTCGACGGCGCGAGGCCGAACTCGCGACCGAGGACGAGCGCCTCGGCCAGCGCGGCGTATCCCGCGGCGGCGCAGAAGTTGTTGAGCGCCTTCATCGCGTGGCCCGACGCGAGGGGACCGGTCCGGAACACGCGACGCCCGAGCACGCCCAGGATCGGGAGCACGTGCTCGAGTGCCGACTCGTCATGGGCTCGAGGAGCTCATATCGACAACGACCGCGCCGGCGGAGAGCACATCGGCAATGCCGTCGGCCAGCAGCGCGTCCTGCACGACGCCGCCGTCCGGGAGCATCGTGATCACCGCGCCCGCGGCCGCGAACACCGTCGCTTCCCGCCCGGATGCGTCGGCGCCGAACTCTTCGGCGAACCGCCGCTCGACATCGCGATCAGCGTCCCGGACGACGAGCCGGTACCCCGCCCGCACCAGGTTGGTGGCCATCGGCCGGCCCATCCGGCCGAGGCCGACGAATCCCACCGTCTCGCCCTTCGCGTGCATCGATCTCCTCTCCATTGGCGCGCTGACGTGAGTCAGCGACTCCAGCGGTACGGCGTGGTCGTCGACACCCGGACCAGGCCGGAGCGTTCGAGGATCGGTCGCGAGTACTCGGTCGAGTCGCTGTGGATGAGCGTCTTGCCGGCGCGCAGCGCGGACCTTGCCCGTGCTGCGGTCAGGGCCCGATAGATCCCCCGGCCACGCCATTCGGGCGTGGTCGCGCCACCCCAGATGCCGGCGAACTCGCTGCCACGAACCGGCTCGAGTCGTCCGGCGCTGATCATGTGGCCCTGACTCTCGGCGACCCAAAGTTCCATGGCGTCGTCGAAGGTCAGCCGTCGGAGCAGTGCGTCGGCAATCTCATCCGAGAGATCGTCGTCGAACACGTCACCTTGCATCGCGCACATGGCGCGCACGTCCGCTTCGCTGGTGACCCGCCGCAACTCCACCCCGGCCGGCAAGGGGACGTCGACCGCCAGTGCGCGCGCCTCGCCGATCATGATCGACTCCGGTTCGTCGGGGGTGAACCCGTTGTTCAGCAACGCATCGTGCAGCCCCGGCGCACGGTCATGGCCGCGGGTCTTCCACTCGACCCGAGTGATTGTCGGGTCCCGCCGGTAGTGCGCCACCGCCCCCGCCACCAGGCTTTCGATTGCACGGATGTCTGCTCCGGCGAGATCCTTGTAGGTGACGAAGCCTCGTCCTCCCGCGAAGGTCACCAGCCGCAACGGGCCGAGGTGGGCAACCTCCAAGGCGCTCGGCGTCTCTGCATCCGTTCGAAGTTGCTCGTCGTACGCAGCCAGCAGGCTGGCGATTGACCGCATCCCGACACCGTAGCCTTTCCGCATGGCTGGTTTGAGCGCGGCCCCGCTGGATCGCGCGTTGCTGTCGCTGGACGGTCTGTCTCTGGGCGACGCGTTCGGGCAGTCGTTCTTCACGGCCGATGCGGCCGAGCGCGTGACGAATCAGCAGCTCGGTGCGGGCCAATGGACGTGGACCGATGACACCGCGATGGCGGTGTCGATCGTCGAGACGCTGCATTCGAGCGGCAGGATCGACCAGGACGAGCTTGCCCAGCGTTTCGCCGCTCGCTACGCCCTGGAACCCAATCGGGGATACAGCCCGGCGACGCAGGCGGCCCTTCACGCGGTCGGTCGCGGCGAGCATTGGCGAACGGTCTCCGCGGGGCAGTTCGCGGGGCGCGGTTCGTTCGGAAACGGCGCGGCAATGAGATCATCGGTTGTCGGCGCCTGGTTCGCCGAGGATCTCGAGCTGGCGGTCGAGCAGGCCCGTCAAGCGGCGGAGGTTACGCACGCCCACGTGGAGGGAATCGCCGGCGCGATCGCGATCACGGTCGCGGCGGCGCTCGCGTGTCGCCGCACTGACTGTCCGGCCGGCTCGCGCTTCATCGAGACGATCCTGGACCATCTACCCGACGGCGAGCTCAAGTCCCGGGTCCAGGGGTCATTGATCGTCGGGTCGCATCTACCGATCGGTCAAGTCGTCGCGGCGATCGGCAACGGCGCGCAGATCTCTGCCCAGGACACAGTGCCGCTGGTGCTCTGGTGTGCCTCGCAGCATCTGACCAGCTACGAGGACGCGCTCTGGTTAACCGTCAGCGCGCTCGGTGACCGCGACACCACGTGTGCGATGGTCGGCGGAATCATCGCGTGCTCGGTCGGCCGTGAGGGGCTGCCGTCCGAATGGCTTCGCCGTCGCGAGCCGGTGCCGCTCGCGATCGCGACCCAGCCGTGACGATCAGTCCTCCGCTCAGCCACCCGGGAGGGCTAGGCTCTTTGTTATGGCCGCCTCCTCCGCGATCCCAGCGCATGTGCGCAACTCGGATTATCGTGAGTTAGCGACGCGGCGAAGGAATCGAACCTTCCAAGCCGGGGGCTGCCCGGCCCTGCCAGTTTTGAAGACTGGATGGGCCACCAGGCCCTTGCCGCGCCGCGGCCGATCCTATTGAGCGGTGGACCGCGGGGCGGGGTCGAGCCCGAGTCCATGCTCGAACGCGCCCTTGATGCCGGCGTCGAGCGCGTTCAGCCGGTACAGCGTCAGCGCCTCGACCGAGCCGAAGCGGCCGCCGGGCGCCGTGGCGGCTCCGTGGTGACACAAGACGCAGTGGAGCAGCGCGAGCCGGCGCTGGTCGTCCAGCGCCTCCGCCCGCGACGACACGATCTGCTCGCCAAGCACGAGATGGCCCAACAGGCGCCCCTCGTCGCTCAGCCCGATCTCGGCGCCGTAGGTGAAATCGCGCGTCCGCCCCAGGTCGTGGACGATCGCGGCCGTCAGCAGCAGATCCTGATTCAGCCGCGGGTGCAGCTGGCAGATCTCGTACGCGAGCGTCGCCACCGCCACCGTGTGCTCGAGCAGACCGCCCAGGTACGCGTGGTGTCCGGCACGCGTGCACGGCGCGCGTCGCCACTGCGCCCGCAACTCCGCATCCCCGAGCAGACCGTCCAGGAATGCGCGGTACGCCCGGTCGAGCACCTCGCCGGCGAGGTGCTCGAGGAACCCGTCGAGTTCGTCGAGGTCCCGGTACGCCCTCGGCAGGAACTCCGCAGGGTCGGGGCCCTCACCACCGGCGCCCGCACCACCGGCGCCCGCACCACCGCCCCGCGGCTCGACCCGCGCGATGTCCACGACCTCGACCACGGGCTGGTCGCGGAACCGCTCGACCCGCCCGGACACCCGGACGAGCTCGCCCCGCTCGAACCGGCCGGCCAGCGCATCCGCCTCGTGGAACGCCCTCGCCGGGATCGCGCCGGTGCGATCTCGCAGCTCCAAGGCGAGGTACGGCGACCCGCTCCGGGTGAACAGGCGGTCCTTCCGCGAGCAGGCAAACACGCCCTCCACCTCCTGCCCGGGACGCAGCGCGCTGATCAGGACCGCCGTCGAATCACCCGTATTCATGGCCCCATGATCTACGCTGAGTCGGATGCAGCCGCTGCAATGGGAATATCGCCCCGACGGACTGCGAGCTCCCGCGCTCATTTGTGCCTTCAAGGGCTGGAACGACGCGGCCGACGCGGCCTCGAGCGCGATCACGTTCGTCGCCGGCGCGCTCGGCGGGCAGCGCTTCGCGACGATCGATCCCGAGGAGTTCTACGACTTCCAGAGCACCCGGCCGCAGGTCAAGCTGGCCGAGGGCCACGCCCGCAAGATCGAGTGGCCGGAAGTCGAGCTGTATGAGGCACGCGTGCCGCGGGCGACGCGCGACCTCGTGCTCCTGGTCGGACACGAGCCTTCGCTGAAATGGCGCACGTTCAGCCGGGTCATCGTCGAGCTCGCCGAGGCGCTCGGCACGCAGCTCGTGGTGACGCTCGGCGCGCTGCTCGCGGACGTCCCGCACACGCGCCCGATCTCGGTCACCGGGATGGCCACCGATACCGAGCTCGTGACTCGCCTCGGCCTCACGCGATCGTCATACGAGGGCCCGACCGGCATCGTCGGCGTGCTCCACGCCGCCTGCCAGGAGAGCGGGCTGCCGTCGGCGAGCCTGTGGGCCGCGGTTCCCCACTACATCGCGGCCGCCCCCAACCCGAAGGCCGCGCTCGCGCTGGTCCGCAAGCTCGAGGGACTTGTCCAGGTCGCCGTCGACGCGAGCGACCTCGAATCTGCCACCGCCGACTACGACCGCCAGGTCAACCTCGCGGTGCAGAGCGATCCCGACGTCGCGGCATTCGTCGAGCGCCTCGAGCAGGCGTCGGCCAGCGAGACGAGCGATGAGGGCCCGCTCCCGTCGGGCGACACGATCGCCCACGAGCTCCAGCGGTTCCTGCGCCAGCGCGGCGACGACGACCCGGGCACCGCCCAGGGCTAAGGGCCCGTAAAGACCTCTTACCCCTCGGCCGCCGGGCACACGAGGCGGTAGTCGCACACCGAGCACGCGGCGAACGACGGCGTCGGCTCGAACCCCTGCGACAGGATCCCGTCAGCGACCTCCATCGCGACCTCCTCGATCCATGCCGACCGGTCCTCCCGATCGTCGGGGACGGTCACCTTCTGATCGTCGAGCACGTAGTAGTACGCCTGCTGGGAGGAATCCAGCCGCCAAGCCTCGCGGGCGCCGACCGCATACAGCGACAGCTGCACGTCGTCGACGAGCTGCATCGGGCTCTTGGGGCGCCCGGTCTTGTAGTCGATCAGTTCGTACTCGCCGCCGGGGAGCCGATCGACCCGATCGACGCGACCGCGCAGCAGGTGCGGCCCGAGCTTGAACGAGAACGCGCGCTCGAACCACATCGGTTCCGATTCCGAGGATTGAAAGCGAGTGTGGTATTGCGTCAGCGCCGCCGCGGCCTTGCCCCGGAGCTGGCGCTCTTCCTCGGACTCGCCGAACCCACCCCGGCGCCAGCTCGCTTCGAGCAACCCGAGCAGCTCCGGCAGCGACCCCGACAGGCCCTCCCCGAAGCCGGAGCCCGATCCCGGCCCCGATCCCGACCCCGATCCCGATCCCGACCCCGAGCGCGCGTGGAACCGCTCGAGCACCTGGTGCACGACGATCCCGAACCGCTGATGGATCGTCGGCTCCTGCGGAATCCGGAACACCCGCGCGAACTTGTATTTCAAGGGGCACGTCCGGTACGTGTCGATGTCGGACGCCGACAGCACGACACCGTTGCCGCGCGTGGGCAGGAACGACTCGACCGACGGGTCGTCGCGCGCCACCACAGCCTGCGCCCGCCTCCGCGCGTCGCGCTCGGCGTCGAGCAGGTAGTCGTCCAGCGCCGACGATGTGTAGATCTCGCGCTGCTCGGCGGTCACCGCCTGCAGGATCCGCGAGTTCACGTCGCGCACCGCCTCCGCGAGCGACTGCCCGTCGGGCCGCTCGATCAGCGCGGCCAGCTTCAACAGCTCCAAATACCGCACGACCGCGTGCGACACGTCGAGGTCGGTGTCGAGCCGCAGCTCGCCGAGCCGCCCGCCGGCGCGCATCGTGCCTTCGAGCACCTCGTCGCGAAGCAGCCGGTAGGTCGAGTGGAGCGTCTCGGCCGGGCCGAACATCTCCTCCTCGCGGTCCTCCCACACCCCGGCCGCCGCCCGCCGGATCGCCTCGACCACCGGGGCCGGAGCCAGCGCGGCGCTCCGGTCGTTCGCAGCCGGATAGGTGAGCACGACGCGCCGGCGCGCCCGAGTCACCGCGACGTACAGGACGTCACGGATCAGGGGGGCGCGCTCCGGATCGCCGTCGCCGGCCCCGGCGCCCTCGAGACCGGCCGTCCCGCCCTCGAGACCGGCCACCCCGCCCTCGAGACCGGCCGCCCCGCCCTCGAGACCGGCGTCCCCCCCATTGGCGGAAACGAGCGCGATCGGCTCGCGCGCCGGCGCCGACAACCCGGCGTGAAGCCCGAGCACGTACACGTGCTCGACCTCAAGCGCGCCGGCGCTGTCGAGCGCCACGATCTGCACCACCTGCGGCCCGAGGAGGTCGGGCTCCTCGTGCTCCCGCAGTCCGAAGTCGGCGACCGCGGCGATGTGCCGGGCGAACTCGCGCGGCGTCGCCTGGGGGGAGCGCCGCGCATACGCGCCGGCGAGCTCGCCGAACCGCGCGAGCGCGCGCAACCGCTGCACCACATCGGCCTGGGCGGCGAACAGCTGCTGGCGGCGGAGCCCGAGGCGGTCGATCAGCCGGTGCACGTACAGGTCGGGCCGCGTCGAGTCGATCGTCGACATGGCCGCGCGATACAGCTTGAGGAAGCCGCGGATCCGCTCGCGCGCCTCGGGCGGGACCTGCGGCGACTCGATCGCGGCCGCCAGCGCCGCCACCATGTCGAGCTTCCGCCGGCGCGCTATCTGCGTGCAGCGGGCGATGTCAACCGACCGCAGCTCGACCGGCGGCCGCGCCAGCGCGCGCACCACGGCCGCCGCGTCGGTGGGGTCGGCCAGCAGCCGCAGCCACGCGAGCACGTCGCGGATCTCCGCGCGCCGGAAGAACGCCGTCTCGCCGACCACGCGATGAGCGACGGCGCGCTCCTCGAGCGCCACCGCGACCGCCTGTCCCTCCCGCGAGATCGCCGGCACGAGTACCGCGATCTGGCCCGGCGACACCCCCTCGCCGACGATCAGGCGCTCGATGTCCGCGGCCGCCGACTGCGCCTGTGCCCGCTCGTTGGCGCAGCGCCAGAACGCGACCTCCCCCTCCGCCGCCGTCGGCTCCCAAGAGCACGCCACCCCGGCCGCGGCCGCCCCGGCGCGGAGTACTCGCCGGGGCACCCGGAGGCTCTGATCGAGCGTGATCGCGCGCGCGAACTCCACCGAACGCACGCCCCCACCCGTCCGAGCCGGGTCGGCGGCCGCGGTCAGCCGCGACCCGGCCACCTCCCGGGCCAGCGTCGCCGATGCGAGATCGAGATCGTGCGCGTCGTCCACCAGCACGTGCCCGAACCGTTGCCTCGCCGCCGGCCGCTCGCGAACCACCCGCAGCGCATCGCGGATCAGATCGCCGGCGTCCCGTGCGCCCGCCTCGGCCAGCATCTGCTCGTGCACGCGGTAGACCTCGGCGAACTCGCGCTCGACCTCGGCCTCTGACTCCGCCAGCCGCTCCGCCCACCGCGCGCAGTCCTCCGCCCCGACCAGATGCGCCTTCAGCCGGTCGATCCTGCGGATGAACCCCGCCAGCAGCGCGGTCGCGCTGCCGCCGAAATCGTGGCGCTCGATCGAGAGCTGGCCGATCCGCTCGAGCAGCATCGCGAACCGCTCGGCGGGCCCGAGCACGGGCTCCAGCGGGTCCACGCCCGGTCCGGCCGCGCTCAGGATCAGCGCCGCGAGCTCGACCGGGGAGGTCACGAACAGCTCGTCGTAGCCGCCCTCGAGCGCGCGCTCGAGGCGCGCCCGCGTCGCGTCGGCGCGCGCCTCCGAGGGCGTCAGCAGCAGCACCTGCTCGGGGCGGCACCCCTGCTCGACGAACCACAGAAAGCGGCCCTCGACGGTGCGGGTCTTGCCCGTCCCGGCCGCTCCGAGGACGAGCAGCGGTTCGCGCTCGCAGGTGACTGCGTCGCGCTGAACGGGAAGCAAGGGGTCAAGGGTGAGCCCGATGTCTGACAGCATAAGTCGACGATGACCTCCACCCGCTCGGCTCTCGACGCAGATTGGCTGGACGTCTGCCGCCGCGCGGTGGCCGGGCTGGAGCGCATGCTCGCCGGCGTCCCGACCACCGCCGAGCGGGCGCTCGAGACCGGCACGCGCGGCCGCGGCGGCGACCGCACGCTCGAGATCGACCACGACGCCGAGCAGCTCGTGTTCGACGAGCTCGACACGCTCCGCCGACAGGGCTACCAGTTCGTGGTCTGCTCCGAGGAGCGCGGCGAGATCGACTACGGCGACCACGATGTGCGCGTGGTCATCGATCCGATCGACGGCTCGCTGAACGCCAAGCGCGGGATCTCCCACTACGCCCTGTCGATCGCGGTCGCCGACGGGCAGACGATGGGCGACGTGGCGTTCGCGTTCGTGCACGACTTCGGCCCATCCGAGACGTGGTGGGCGTGGCGCGGTCGCGGCGCGTGGCTCGACGGCGCGCAACTCGACCCGACGTTGCCCGAGCGCCGCGGGCGAGACGGCCGGCTCGAGGTGCTCGGGATCGAATCCGCCGACCCGCGGTGGGTGGCCAAATCGATCGAGTCGCTCGAGCAGAACGCATACCGCCTGCGCGCCCTGGGCACGATCGCCGCCTCGCTGTGTCAGGTGGCCGCGGCCCGGTTCGACGGGTTGGTGACGCTGCGGCGCTCTCGCGGCGTCGACGCCGCCGCCGGCCAGCTGATCGTGCGCGAGGGCGGCGGGCTGGTCAGCTTCCCGTGGTGCGACCAGCCGCTGGGAGCGCCGCTCACCGCCGAACCCAGCTCGCCCGTATGCGCGGCACGCTCATCGGAAACGCTCAGCATGCTCGAGGGGGTCCCCGAGTGATCGACTGGGTCGTCGCCCAGCGGATCGCCACGTTCGTCGCCGGCACCGGCACCGGCAGCGCGAGCGAGCCGACCGCCGACCTGGCCGCGCTCGCGGCCGAGTCCGAGGCGCGCGTGGTCGCCTACACCGGCCTCGAGCCGGTCCGTCCGCTGCCGGCGCCGGAGGGCATCAGCCGCCGCGAATGGGTGTCCAGCAACATCGCCTCGATGCGGCTCCTGCTCGACCCCGTGCTGAAGCGCGCCAACGACAACCTCGGGTCGCTGAAGCCGGCGGCCGAGATCGGGATGGGGATCGTGCTCAGCACCGAGGTCGGCGTCGTGCTCGGGTACCTGGCCCAGCGCGTGCTCGGCCAGTACGAGCTGGTGTTGCTCGACGAGGCGGTGGAGGATCGGCCCCCGCGGTTGTTGTTCGTGCTCCCGAACCTCGGCCAGGCGGTGCAGGCGTTCGGCGCCGAGGAGGACCAGTTCATGACCTGGGTGGCCCTGCACGAGGTCACCCACGCGGTGCAGTTCGCCGGCGTGCCGTGGCTGCACGCCCACGTCGCCGGCATGGTCCGCGAGCTCCTCAAGAGCGCCGAGGTGCGCCTGGACGCGCCGCGCAAGCTCCAGGTCCCGAGCCTCGACGAGGTCAAGCGCGTCGTGACCCATCTACGTCGCGGCGATCTCGTCTCGATCATCACGACCACGCCCGAGCGCGAGATGCTCGACCGCGTGCAGGCGGTGATGGCGGTGATCGAAGGTCATGCGGAGCACGTGATGGACGCGGTGGCGCCCGATCTGCTGCCGTCGCTCCCGAAGCTGCGCGCCGCCCTGGACCGTCGCCGACAGTCGCAATCGGGGCTGTCGCGGCTGGTCGCACGGCTGCTTGGGCTCGAGCTCAAACTCCGCCAGTACGAGCAGGGCAAGTACTTCTGCGACGAGATCGTGCGCGCTCGCGGCCCCGCGGCGCTGCACCATCTATGGTCGAGTCCGGAGGCGCTGCCGACCCTGGCCGAGATCCAGGATCCGGCGGCATGGCTGAAGCGCGAGATCCCCGGTCAGCTCGGGGAGCCGCACCGTTCGGATTCCGACGCCGCGGCCTGAGATCTCGTCGGTATTCGTCAACCTGGGTTGACGACGGTTCCCAATTCACGAGCTTTTCATCCGGTTGGCTGTAACGGCCACTACGCTATGATGTACAAACACATGTTCGATAATCGGGTAGGAAGCGACCCTATGGCAACCACCTCCGCGAGCACCACGAAGCCCGCCTCCAGAGCGAAGCGAACCACCACCAGACCCAAGCCGGCCACGGCCGGGGCGCGGACGAGCAGAACCGCCGCGAGCTCGCGGCGCACGCCCGAGGCGTCGTCCTCAACGCAGCCGAAGACCAGGATCGAGCATGCGCAGGTCATGGCCGGGCGCGTTGTGCTGGTTCCTGTCGGCGCCGGCCTTCTGGCCCGGGACAATCTGGTTTCGACCGTCAAGGGGTTCGCCACGAAGTACCGCACCCGCACGAACTTCGAGCGCGAGCTCAAGCGCTACGAGCGCCGCGGCGTCACCGCCCGCAATCGCTTCGAGAGCCAGGTCCGCCGGGCCCGTACGCGGGTGGAGCGCGAGATGCGTCAGCGTCGTAGTCTGGTGGAGCGGACCATGCGCCAGAATCGACGCCGACTGAATCGTGAGATAACCTCAGTGCGTAGGGATTTTGAGAAGCAGTCCGGCGCGGTGAGCGCACGGGTCGAGCGACTCGTCGCAAACGCGCAGGGCCTGCTGGGCTCGTAACAAGGCTTCCCCCGCCCGGCGCCCAGGAGAGCGCTGAGAGCGGGACAGGTTCGCCGGCCTCATAACCTCGCCGGCGAATGCAGCACCCTCTCCTCCCTCAACCGCCGGGGCGTCACGCAAGTGGCGCCCCAGCGGTGCTTAATCAGGGCGATACGGCCCCCGACGTGACGTCAGCGAACGGACGGGCCGTCCAGGCGAGTGGCGGTCCCCGCCTACAATCAACGTCATGCCTACACGAGATCAAGTAATCGACTCCCTGCGCTCCGTGATCGACCCCGAGCTCCGCCGCGACATCGTCGAGCTCGAGATGGTCCGCTCGGTCGATATCCACGAGAACGGCGTAGTCGACGTGATGGTCTCGCTGACCACGCCGGGCTGTCCGATCCGCTCGCACTTCCAGACGGGCGTGGCCGAGGCCGTACGCAAGCTCGACGGCGTCAGCGGCGTCAACATCAGCTTCGACGTCCTCTCCGACAACGAAAAGCAGGCGCTCGGGCACAAGCTCGGCCGCGGCACGCTCCCCGAGGGCGCACTCGCCCAGGTCAAGAACGTGATCTGCATCGGTTCCGGGAAGGGCGGCGTCGGCAAGTCGAGCGTCACCGCGAACCTCGCGACCGCGCTCCTCGCCGAGGGCAAGACAGCCGGCGTGCTCGACGCCGATGTGTGGGGTTACTCACAGCCGCGCATGCTCGGCCTCGGCGCCGCACGGCCCCACGTCAACGCCGAGCGCAAGATCGTGCCGCTCCGGGCGTTCGACGGCATCAGCGTGATCTCGATCGGATTCTTCGTCGAAGAGGACGCCGCGGTCGTATGGCGCGGCCCGATGCTCCACAAGGCGCTCCAGCAGTTCCTCGAGGACGTCGAGTGGGGCGAGCTCGATTACCTGCTGATCGACCTTCCCCCCGGCACCGGCGACGTGTCGATGACGCTCGCCCAGCTGCTGCCCCAGGCCAAGTTCGTGATCGTCACGACCCCGCAGCCCGTTGCGCAGAAGGTGGCCCGCCGGTCGGCCGAGATGGCGACCAAGCTGAAGCTCGAGATCGCCGGCGTGATCGAGAACATGTCCGGGTTCGTGACCCCCACCGGGGAGCGCTACCAGCTGTTCGGCGAAGGCGGCGGGCAGCTGCTGGCCGAGGAGCTCGAGGTCCCGCTGCTCGCCAAGGTGCCGCTGACGATGGGTCTGCGCGAGCAGTCGGACGCCGGCCTGCCGATCGTGGTCTCAGACCCCGACGACCCGGCGGCCCAGGCCCTCGCCCACGCGGCGCGCGGGCTGATCGCCCTCTCGCCGGTCGAGCTGCCGGTCATGCAGGCGCCGGCGCCGGCGGCCGCGCCCAAGCCGGTCGGCATGTCGCTCCCGATGGCCTGATTTCTGGGCCGCCTGCGCTCGGCATCCGTGGGGCCATGTACCCCGTCCGGACAGCCCTCGCGCGCCCCGCCGAGGCACGGACGCCCGGCGGAACGGCCCCACGGACGCCGAGCGAAGCGAGGCCCCTAAATCAGCCCCGATTCGCGTAGTAATCCGCGTTGAGCTTCGTGTAGTGCTGCCACTCCTCGGGCAGCTGGTCCTCGGCGAAGCACGCATCCACCGGGCAGGCCTCGACGCAGGCATCGCAGTCGATGCACTCCTCCGGATCGATGTACAGCATCGGGACGTCGTCGTAGTCGGGCTCGTCGGGCGTCGGATGGATGCAGTCGACCGGGCAGACCTCAACGCACGAGTTGTCCTTCGTGCCGATACAGGGCTCCGCGATCACGTAGGCCATAGGGTTTCGTGTTCCTCTTGGGTATCGGGGACAGTCGGATGCCGATTCTACGTGCGCAGGGCTTTGGCCGTTTCGCGGGAATACGGTAGGCGTCCTCCGTCACACAACGGCGGCGTTAGGCAATGAACGGGCGAATGGTGCAGCAGCCCCGCAATCGACGGCAATGGTCCGACGGCGCGCTCCTGGCCGCGATCGCGGGGCGCGACGGAGCCGCGTTTGCCGTGTTCTACCGGCGCCATCTCCCGGCGGTGCTGGCGTTCCTGCTCCGCGAGACCCGCGACCGCGAGGCCGCAGCCGATCTCGCCGCCGAGGTATTCGCCGCGGTGCTGCTGTCGGCGAGCAGGTATGCCGAAAAGGGCGAATCGGCGACGCCCTGGGTACTCGGGATCGCGCGCAACAAGCTGCTGATGAGCTTCCGACGCGGGCGGGTCGAGGCGCGGGCGCGCCACCGGCTCGGGTTCCAGGCGCTGGCGCTCGATGACGGCGATCTCGAACGGATCGAGGAGGTCGCGCTCGGCGAAGGCGGACCGCTCGTATCGCTGGTCGGGGGCCTGCCCGAGGAGGAGCGCTTCGCGGTCCGCTCGAGGGTGTTGGACGAGCGCCCCTACCGCGAGATCGCCACCGAGCTACGGTGCTCGGAACTGGTGATCCGCAAGCGGGTCAGCCGCGGGCTGGCGCGGATGCGAGAACAGCTGAGAAATTCGAACCCGCCCGCCCGATCGGCGTGAACGACTATCTGGATCGAGTCGAGCAACAGCTCACCGCGCTGACCGAGCGTGGCGCCCATCAGCGGCGGCCGGCTCGCCGCCCCGTGCTCGGCGGTGCCGGCGCCGGCGCAGGCACGGACGGACCGCGGCCACCGCGCCGGCGCAACGAGGCGCTCGCGGTCCTGGCCGCCGCCGCGGTCGTGGCCGCCGTCGTCGCGATCGTGCTCGTCAACGCACACCACTCGACCTCATCGCACAACAACGCGTCGGCGGCGGCAACGGGGAGCGTCACGCATTCCGCGACCACGAGCGCGCACACCAGCGCGACCACGCCGGCCGCCTCCACCCCGGCCAAGCCGGCCACCGGGCCCACATCCACGCCGATCCCGGCGCACTTCGCGCCCCAGTCGTTCACCGCGATCAGCGAGCTTCAGTGGTGGGTGCTCGGCCCGGCGCCGTGCCAGTTCGTCGGCGGGCATCCACCCTGTGGGTCGATCCTGCAGACCACCGACGGCGGCCGCCACTTCATCGGGACCGGGGAGCCGCACGCGACGCTGTCGAGCTCGCCGAACCAGCCCGGGTACTCGCAGATCCGGTTCGCCGACACCGACAACGGCTTCGCGTTCGGCCCCAACCTGTACGTCACCCACGACGGCGGGCAGGCCTGGCATCCGCTGGGCCTCGGCGGCCGGGTTAACGACCTCGCGATCTCCGAGGGCGAGGCCTACGCGATCGTCGACGTGTCCGGCAGCGGCGCCGCCGGCGCGCGCCTGATGCACTCGCCGGTCAGCTCCGACGACTGGACCGTGGTGCCTGCCGCGGGCGACGTCTCGACCGGGCTTTGGGTCAGGGGCTTCGACGTGCTGGTCCAGGCGGGGGTCGCGAACGGCATCGGATCCGACGTGCTCGTCTCTCACGACGGGGGCGCGAGCTTCACCAGCTACCCGTCCCCGAGCCCCGGCCTCGGCTGCCAGTATCAGCAGCCCGAGCCACCGGTCGTGTGGGCGCATTGCGCCACCGGCACTGAGAGCGGCGTGTGGCGCTCGACCGACGCCGGAGCCACGTTTGACACCGCCGAGCCGAGCGGCCGGCTCAGCCTGCCGAACTCGGCGCCGTTCGCCGCCGCGTCGGCGTCGACGGCCGTAGTCGGCTACCAGCGGCTCTACCGGACCAGCGACGACGGCGCCACCTACGCGCCGGTCAAGATCACCCAGTCTCCGGCCGCGGACAGCCAGGTCGTCGCGTGGGCGTGGCTCGGGTTCACCGACCAGACCCACGGCGTTGCGCTCGGGTACGTGGGCTCGGTCGCGCCGGCCAACGAGCGGCTGTTCTACACGGTCGACGGCGGGCAGACTTACCGTTACGTTCCGCTGCCGTAAGGCTATAGGGCAGGCACCCGCTGCGCCCACGGCAGCGCGCGCTCGAGCTGCGTGGCGAGCGCCAGCAGCACCTCCTCGCGCGCCGGCGGACCGATCAGCTGGACGGCGGTCGGCAGGCCGTCGTCGCCTTGGTAGAGCGGCAGTGCGATCGCAGGCTGGCCGGTGACGTTGACGATCGCCGTGAACGGCGTGAACCCGGCGGACTTGCGGAACTTCACCATCGGATCTTCTCCGAGCCCGTCGATCTCGCCGATCGCCACCGGGCGACTCCCCAGCGCCGGCGTGATCACGGCGTCGTAGGGGTCGAAGAACGCGACCAGCCTGCGCGCCACCGACTCGAGCCGGTTCTGCGCGGACAGGTACGCGATCGTGTCCTGGTTCCGGGTCCGCTCCCACAGCGCCCAGGTGAGCGGCTCGACGTCGTCGGGCGTCGGCTCGCGGCCGGAGATCTGCCCGCCCAGCCAGGTCGTGTACGAAATCGCGGGCCCGAACGCGCGCGTGAAGTCGGGGAGCAGGTTGAGCCCCGCCCACGGAGCCGTGATCGCCTCGACGCCGTGACCGAGCGACTCGAGCAGCGCCGCCGCGTCGCGCGCGGCCTGCAGGCAGACCTGATCGATGGTGGCGCCTTCGTAGGGCGGATTCACCGCCAGCCCGATCCGCAGCCGCCCCGGATCGATCTCGGCGAGCGCGGCGTAACCGGTCGCGGGCGGTGGCGGCGCCCACGTGGTGTCGCCGAGCTCGGCGCCCGCGAGCACGTCGAGCACACTCGCGGTGTCGCCGACGGACCGCGTCAGAACGCCGTCGCAGACGAGGAAGCTGTGGCCGGCATTCGGACCGACCGAGACGCGCCCCCGCGCCGTCTTGAGCCCGACGAGCCCGCAGCACGACGCCGGAATCCGGATCGATCCGCCGCCGTCGTTGCCGTGCGCCACCGGGACCATCCCGGCCGCGACCGCCGCGGCCGCCCCTCCGCTCGATCCGCCCGGGGTCCGGGCCGCGTCCCAGGGGTTGCGGGTGGCGCCGAAGCGCCGCGGCTCGGTCGTCGGCAGGATGCCCATCTCCGGCATCGACGTCTTTCCGAGGATCACGAACCCGGCGTCGCGGAGCCGGCGAACCAGAAACGCGTCGTGATCGGGCACGAAGTCGCCAAACAGGCTGCTGCCGTTCGTCAGCGGCATCCCGGCGACCGGCCGGTTGTCCTTGATCGCGATCGGAACGCCCGCGAACGGGCGGGAGTCTCCGGGCGCGATCGCGTCCGCGGCGGCCAGCGCGGCCTCGTGAGCGACGTGGGTGAACGCGTTGATTCTCGGCTCGAGCTCGTCGATCCGCCGCAACGAGGTCTCCACGAGCTCCCGCGCGGACAGTCCGCCGCCTCGAACCAGCGCGGCCAGGTCGGTCGCCGAACGGAACATGAGCTCGGAGGCGGGGGCCTCTGACACGAATCGGAAGGCTATCCGGCTACGCTGTCCGGGCACCCGCGCCCGCCGGCCACCGGTTTTCGCCCCGCCTTCGCCTGTGTCGACCCAGGAGAACTCGCCAATGAGCGGCACTGCCGAAGTCCAGTCTGGCCTCGAGGGCGTCGTGGCCTTCGCTACTGAGATCGCCGAGCCCGACCGTGCCGGCGGCGCCCTGCGCTATCGCGGCGTCGACATCGAGGAGCTCGTCGGGAACGTGCCGTTCGAGCAGGTCTGGGGACTGCTCGTCGACGGAAAGCTGCTGCCGGGACTGCCGCCGGCCGAGCCTCACCCGCTGAGCGTCCGCTCGGGCGACCCGCGCGTCGACGTGCAGTCGGCGCTGGCGATGCTCGCGCCCCAGTGGGGCTTCGGCCAGCTGATCGACATCTCTGACCAGGAGGCCCGCGACAACCTGGCCCGGGCGTCGGTGATGGCGCTGTCGTTCGTCGCCCAGTCGGCCCGGGGGATCGGCAAGCCGCCGGTGTCCCAGCGCGAGATTGACCTGGCGAAGTCGATCCCCGAGCGCTTCCTGATCCGCTGGCGCGGCGAGGCCGACCCGCGCCACGTGGAGGCGATCGACGCGTACTGGATCTCAGCCGCCGAGCACGGGATGAACGCCTCGACGTTCACCGCGCGGGTGGTGGCCTCGACCGGCGCCGACGTCGCTGCGGCGCTGTCGGCGGCGGTCGGCGGGCTTTCGGGCCCGCTGCACGGCGGGGCTCCGCTGCGCGTGCTCAAGATGCTCGACGACGTCGCCGAGATGGGCGACGCCGACCGCTACGTCAAGGATCTGCTCGACCGCGGCGAGCGGCTGATGGGGTTCGGCCACCGCGTCTACCGCGCGGAGGACCCGCGGGCTCGAGTGCTGCGCCGCACCGCCAAGGCGCTCGGCGCCCCGCGCGTCGAGGTCGCTGAAGCGCTCGAGGTGGCTGCGCTGGCCGAGCTCGAGGCCCGCCGGCCCGACCGCGTGCTCGCGACCAACGTCGAGTTCTGGTCGGCCGTTGTTCTCGATTTCGCCGAGGTCCCGCCCGAGCTGTTCACGCCGCTGTTCACCTGTGCCCGCACTGCCGGGTGGTCGGCGCACATCCTCGAGCAGAAGCGCGAGGGGCGGCTCGTCCGTCCGACCGCGAAGTACGTCGGACCCGCTCCCCGGCCGCTGTCGGATCTCAAGACCGGCTAACACGCCGCCCTGCCGGCCTCCGTATGCTGAGGCCGCGACGTATGAACGTCGAACGTCAGCTCGATCCGGAGGCGCTGGGCGATCACATCGATCGCCTGTATCGCGCGGCGTGGAGCCTTTGCGGCTCGCGCGAGGAGGCCGAGGACCTCGTGCAGGAGACGTTCGAGCGCATCCTGCGGCGTCCGCGGTTCCTGCGCTCCGAGGACGATCTCGGATACCTGCTCCGCGTCCTGCGCAACACGTTCTTCAGCCAGCGCCGCACGGCGGGACGGCGCCCGCAGACGACGCCGTTGCCCGATGACCTCGATCTGATCGAGGACCGCACTGCGCCGGCGGCCGAGTCGCGCATCCAGTCTGCGGAGCTGTACGCGGCGATCTCGCAGCTACCGGACGACTTCCGCGACGCGCTCGTCGCGATCGACGTGGTCGGCCTCTCCTACCGCGAGGCGGCGAAGGCGCTGAAGGTCCGCGAGGCGACGATCACGACCCGGCTGCACCGCGCCCGCCAGCGGGTGGCGGCCGACCTGGTGAGCGACCGCCCGCCTAATGAGACGCCGTCGTCAGGCGCCGCCGACCATGCCACTAGTCGGAATCCGCCGGGACCTTCGACGCCGCCAGCCTCTGCAGCTCGCCGGCCTTGATCCCGGTCCCGGACAGCACGCACGTGTCGCCGCCGCGGCGCCACGTGACGACAAGGCGGCCGTTCAGGTTCAGCGTGAGGAATTCGGTCCCCTCCCACTTGGTCGCGTTGGCGGACGGCTGGGCGAGCGGCGGGGAGTGCACGATCGTGTACGCGATCGTGTCGCCCTTCCACCGGTAGTAGACGGTCACCGCGGTCCGCCCGCCCAGCTTGTCGGTTCGGCTTCCGATCGCCTGCCACCCGAACCGCGAGGTCCAGTTGGGGAAGTACACGTCGCCGACGCTCTGGTGCAGCCGGGCACCGGGCATGCTCGGATCGGGCGCGGGCGCCGCCTGGGCCGGGCCACGGGCGGCCAGCGCGGCCGCGTCGGACACCGATGGCGCGCCGGGCGTCCCCGGCGGAAGCGCCAGCACCAGCGCGAGCACCACGGCGGCGACCGCGGCGGCAGCGGCGCCCGCGTAGGCGAAGCGCCGGCGGGCGGCGGTCGCCCGGCTTGGACGGGACGCGTTGATCCGCGCGCGCAGCCGCTCGGGGGCGCGCTCGGTCACGCGCGCCTGGTGGAGCGCGTCGACGACGTGGCGCTCGCGCTCGTACAGCGCGCTCAGCTCCGGCGAGGCGGCGATGTGCGCCTCGACGTCCGCTTTGCGAGCCGGATCGAGCGTGCCGTCGGCGAGCGCCGACAGGTCGGCGAGCTCGGTCGCCGTCGGCTTGGTTTGGTCAGCGCGGGAGGCCATCATCCCCTGCTGTCGCGGGGTGGAACAACATTCAGCTTAACGACGCTGAACAGCCCCTATACCTTCCCGCCCGGGTCAGGAACCTCGGTACGGGCCGGACACGTATTCCGACAGCATTCGCGTCGCGCTGAAGCGCGGCGCGAGCGTCGTCAACGACGACCGGATCCGGGCGATCCAGGCCGCCGGCAAGCCGTGCTCGTCGCGGTCGTAGAAGGCGGGGACCACCTCCTCGTCGAGCAGCCGATGGAGCTCGGCGACGTCACGGGCGTCCTGAGCCTGGTGATCGTCGTCGACCTCCCCGGGGATCGCCCAGCCGTTGTCGCCGTCGTATCCCTCGGCCCACCAGCCGTCGAGCACGCTGAGCTGCAGGCCGCCGTTGATCACGGACTTCATGCCGCTTGTGCCGCTCGCCTCGAGCGGCGGGCGGGGCACGTTCAGCCACACGTCGCAGCCGCGCACGAGCCACGCCGCCGTGGCCAGGTCGTAGTCGTCGAGGAACACGACCCGCTTGCCGATGATCTCCGCGCCCTTCATCCCGAACAGCCGCTTGAGCACGCGCTTGGCCTCCTCGTCGCGCGGATGCGCCTTGCCGGCGAGCACGACCTGGACGGGCTGGTCGCCGCCGAGCAGTTTCAGCGTCCACTCCGGGTCTTGGGTGAGCAGGTCCAAGCGCTTGTAGGTGGCCACGCGTCGGGCGAAGCCGATCATCAGCGTCCCCGGATCGAACGCGGTTGCGGCCGCATCGACGTAGTCGCGCGAGTCGCCGCGCAGGAGCCGCTCGGTCGCGCTCCGCACGCGGACCTGCTCGACGAGCTCGGCGCGCTGGCGCGCGCGGGCGTCCCACAGCTCGCGGTCTGAGATATGTTCGACGGCGGCCCACGTTGCGGGCTCGGCGGCGCGCGTCATCCAGCCCTCGCCAAGATGGCGGTCGAGCAGCTCGCGGATCGCCGAGCCGATCCATGTCGGCACGTGGACGCCGTTGGTCACGTACCCGACCGGAACCTCGTCGACGGGCAGATCCGGCCACAGCGATTGCCACATCTCGCGCGCCACCTCTCCGTGACGGCGGCTCACGCCGTTCGAGGCACGACTCATCCGGAGCGCAGCCTGGGTGACCCCGAAGTCCTCGTCGGTGTCTTCCGGATGAGTCCGGCCGAGCGCGATCAGGTCGGCCGCCTCGCAGCCCAGCCCCGCGACGAGGTTGCCAACCGCAGCCTCAACCTGCTCCTCCGGGTAGGTGTCGTTGCCGGCGGGGACGGGCGTGTGGGTCGTGAACACGGTCCGCTCCCGAGCTGACGCGAGCCCGACCGACAGATCCTCGCCCGAGTGCAGCTCCTGGCAGGCGAGCTGGAACGGCGCGAGCATCGGGTGGCCTTCGTTCAGGTGGATCACGCCGGGCTCGATCCCGAGCGCGGTCAGCGCGCGTACGCCGCCCGCGCCGAGCAGCACGTACTGCGCCAGGCGGGTATGCTCGTCGGCCTCGTACAGCCGCGCCGTGATCCACCGCTCGACCGGCCCGTTCTCGGGCAGGTCGGTGTCGAGCAGGAACAGCGGGACCCGGCCGACGTCGACGCGCCAGATCTGGGCGGTGACATCCGCGTCGTAGATCGGGACCGCGATCGTCAGCGGCCGGTCGCCCGCACCGGTGACGAGCGCCGCCGGCAGGCGCTGCGGGTCGGTGTCGACCCAGTACTCGTGCTGCCAGCCGCCGGCGTCGATGCGCTGGCGGAAGTAGCCCTTGCGGTACATCAGACCGACCGCGACGAACGGGACCGCGCAGTCCGAGGCCTCCTTGAGCAGGTCGCCGGCGAGCGCGCCGAGGCCGCCCGAGTAGATCGGCATCGACACGTGGACCCCGTACTCGGCGCACAGGAACGCCACCGGTCGCGCGGGATCGATCGAGGGGTAGAACGGACGGTCCAGATCGGCCTTGACCTGCGCCTCGACCGCAGCCGCCCGCTCGAGCAGGCCCTCGTCGGCGGCGGCCCGCCGCAGCGCCGCGTTCGGGGCCTCCTGCAGCAGGCGGACCGGGTTCTGAAGAGTGAGCGCGAAGCGCTCGGCGTCGATCGACTGGAACAGCTCCGCGCCGCCGGGCAGCCACGACCACCGGTAGTTGTAGGCGAGCCTCGCCAGCGGCGCGAGCGCGTCCGGCAGCCGCTCGGCGAGCTCCGCCGCAGCGCGCCTGATGTTCTCGCGGCCGTCGTTCATCGTCACCCGGCCGTAACTCACGGCCGCGGAGGTTATCGAGCAACCGCTAGTCTCGCGCTTCTTGACCGGGCCCGCCAGCGCTCCGAGCCAGTGCCGCATGGGCGTCCTCGCGTTCGGCGACTCGATCACGAACGGCGGCGGCGAGCTCCAGTGGGGGGTGGCGTTGCAGTCTTGGGCGCTGTGGGTGGCCCGCGGCCTGGCGCTCCCGTTCACGTGCTACGCGGTCGACGGCGCCCGGGTCCGGGATGTGGTCGAGCACCAGATCCCCGCGTTCTCGCGGCTCACGGCGGGCGGGCCCGACGCGGGGTATCAGCTCGGCTGCCTGTACATCGGGGTGAACGACGTCCGCTCGCCCGATTGGGACGCCGGCGCGTTCAGGGCTGACCTCCGTCGCGCGCTCGAATTCCTCGTGGGTCGCTGCGAGCGGGTCCTGGCGGTGACGGCGCCGCTCGACCTGGGGCGGCCCCGGGCGGTCCGGCAGATCCAGGATTTGGATGATGTTGTTTCAGGGGCCGCCGGCGAGCTCGGGACCCTGTTGCTCGATCTGCGGTCGTGGGGGGCCCGCAACCTCGTGATGACCGACCACGTCCATCCGACCGCGTTCGGCCAGATCGACATCGCCGAGCGCGCGCTCGCGGTGCTCGAGGGCGCCGGCATGCACGTGGCGGTCAGGCCGTCGTCGCTGATCTCCTACTCGCCGACGCGCCGGCAACGTCTCCGGGGCGACTGGACGTACGCGTACCGCCACGCGAAAGTGAGCGCCCGGGCGACGGCGGTGCGGGCACGGTTCGCGCTCCGCGGCGGCGGGTCTTAGATGGACCCCCGCGGACGCAGCATCCGCCGGTCCGCCGCCGCCACACGCGTGCCGACGTTTGACGTGACCGCTTAGAGCCCGGTCGGGGTGAAGGACCGTCGCGAGCGTCGAGAGTACGGCCGCCGACGGCGTGCCGATCTTCTCGACGCCACCGCCACCGCGACGGAAGCCGTGCGACCTCCCGACTCGTAGAACTGGCCATCGATCTCGATGATCACCTGCCCGCCTGCCCCGAGTTTCGGCACACTCGCCCCCACGGCCCGGGTGAATGGCGATTCACTAGGCCCTGGCACGAGGATTGGGACATTCGCCCCCACGCGGTCGTCGAGTGACCACTTATTCGCGCTCGGTGGCGCCGACAACCCGAGCCGCCGGTCCGCGCGGTCCGCCCCAACATGCCACCGCCGGCGCAGGCAACCGAGTCTGCGCCGGCCGCCGGCGCCTATGCGTGGTTATCGGTGCGGTGTGGCGCGCTCAGCGTGCGGGCGGCGCTCGGGCCGACCATTCGCCCCGGCGCGAGCGGGCCCCACTCCGCAATCGACGACCCCGCGAGAGACGATCGCGACCCCGCGAGAGACGACCGCGACCCCGCGAGCGTGGAGTTAGCCCGCGCCCGGTGTGGCCAACTCCGCCCTCGCCCGGATGAGCGCCGAGTACTGGGCTTAGCCATGATCGGGCAAGCGGGGGAGCCGCCCCGCCTCCTCGGTCGCCTCCCGGAGCCGCCGCGCCAGCGCCGGCGTCAGCGCGCCGGCCTCCATCCGCCACCGCCAGTTGCTGCCCGTCCGCCCCGGGTTGTTCATACGCGCCTCGCTCCCCAGCCCGAGCACATCCTGGGCCTGCAGCATCGCGACCCTCGCCGGCGACCGTAACGCCAGCCGGATCAGGCTCCACCACGGCTGCCGCTCGACCACGCCGTACCGGGCAAACGAACGATCCACAAACGAACGCTCATCACGTGACAGCCCGTCGTACCACCCCCGGGCCGTGTCGTGATCGTGCGTGCCCGTGTACACGACCCGGTCTTCGACGTGGTTCTCGAACGTGTGTGGACTCCCCACAGCTCCCGGGTCGAAGCCGAACTGGAGCACGACCATCCCCGGAAACCCGAGCGACTCCCGCAACGCGGTCACCGCCGGCGTGATCACGCCCAGGTCCTCGGCGACCACCGCCACGGATCCCAGCTCCCGACCAACCGCGTCGAACACGGCCCGGCCGGGCCCGCGTCGCCAGCGACCAGCCGACGCTACCCGCGCCCCCGCCGGCACGGCCCAATACGACACGAACCCGCGGAAGTGGTCGATCCGGGCCAGATCGAACAGCGAGAGCGTCCGCCGCAGCCGCTCGACCCACCACCGGTACCGCCGCCGGCGGAGCGCCGGCCAGTCGTACACGGGGTTGCCCCACAGCTGGCCGTCGTCCGTGAACGCGTCCGGTGGCGCGCCCGCTACGAAATCCGACCGGAACAGCTCCGGATGGGCGCGGTGGTCGGCGCTTCCCGGCGCCACGTAGATCGCGACGTCCCCGTATATCCGTACCCCCCGATCCAGCGCGTACGCGCGCAGCGCCGCCCATTCGCGCGCGAACCGCACCTGGTCCGCCAAAGCGCCCCGAGCGGAGAACCGTTCCCAATCCACGGCCCAAAAAGACTGAGTCGAACGAAACGAACAAACCTCGGCAGCAGACACCGGAGACCGCGGCGAACCCAGGAACCCCGGCCACGCCGCAAACGCCGACCGCGCCTTGTACGGAGAGCCGTAGCGGTCGGGCGGCCCGAGCGGGAGCACCTGCCACCAGGTCTGTCCGGCGGCCGCCAGCCAGTCGACGAACCGGTAGGCCTGACGCCCGAGGCGACCCCCCGGAAGCGACGTCAGATGTAGCTGAACGCCGCTTGATCTTGCTAGCTCGATCATGTACGAGCACCATGAGGATCCGACTGCCGTATCACCGATCGTTTGTTTACCCATCGCGAAGGCGGATATTTTCGAGCAGACGAGTCCGGTGCGCCCACCGCACCGGCCCCGACCCGTCCGTCCACCGGGACCGCCCATGACCACCACCCCAACTGAAGCCACGCCGACCGCCACGCCCTGGCGCACGAACCGCGAGGCCAAGCAGCCGCCGCCGCGCATCGTCATCGAGTACCCGACCCCCGCGGTCGACGGCGGCCGCTACCCCGCCAAGCGGTGCGTCGGCGACACCGTGACCGTCGAGGCCGACATCTTTCGCGACGGCCACGACCTGCTCCGCGCGGTGGTCCGCTATAAGCAGGCTCGGGACGACGAATACCAAGAGGCCGAGATGCACCGGATCGACGCCCACCTGGGAGGCGTCCGCTGGGCCGGCAGCTTCGACGTCGACCGCGAGGGCCGCTGGGAGTACACGGTGCAGGCGTGGACCGACGTGTTCGGCACGTGGCGCGACGAGCTCGAGCGCAAGGTCGCCGCGGGGCAGCACCACCTCGCCGGCGAGCTCTCCGAGGGTGTCCTCCTGCTGAAAATCGCAGCGAAAGCGGCCAACGAGAACAAAGACAGGGCGTTGATCGAGCACGCCGTCGACACCCTCGCGGACGACGATGTCCCCGAGGCGGCCAAGCACGACGTCGCGCTCGGCCCCGAGCTGTTCGCGACGATCGAGCGGATCCAGCCCCGCCACGGCGGCGTCACCCTCCCGGAGCCCATAACGATCGAGGTCGATCGGCTGAGGGCGCGGTTCGGCAGCTGGTATGAGCTGTTTCCCCGATCATGGGGTGGCCTGCGAGGCGTCCAAAAACAACTTCCACACCTGGCTAAGCTCGGCTTCGACATCGTCTACCTGCCCCCGATCCACCCGATCGGCCTCACCAACCGCAAGGGCGCCAACAACTCGCTCACCGCCGGGCCAACCGATCCGGGTTCCCCGTGGGCAATCGGCGACCCCACCGGCGGCCACGACGCCGTCCACAAGGACCTCGGCACGATCGAGGACCTGAAGGCCCTCACGGAAGCAGCAAGGCAACACCAAATCGACATCGCGCTCGACTTCGCAATTCAGTGCTCGGCCGACCACCCGTGGCTCCATGAGCATCCCGAGTGGTTCCACCGCCGCCCCGACGGCACGCTCAAGTACGCCGAGAACCCGCCCAAGCGCTACCAGGACATCTACAACGTCAACTGGGACTCGCCCGACTGGAAAAACCTCTGGGAGGCCCTCCAGAACATCGTCATCCAGTGGGTCGACTGCGGAATAAAGGTATTCCGCGTCGACAACCCCCACACCAAGCCGTTCGAGTTCTGGCGCTGGCTCATACAGCACGTCCACGAGCACGACCGAGACGTGATCTTCCTCGCGGAGGCGTTCACCAGACGATCCGTGATGCGCCAGCTCGCGAAGATCGGCTTCACCCAGTCCTACACGTACTTCACGTGGAAGAACTCGCGGTGGGAGCTGACCGAGTACGTGTCCGAGCTCGCGCTCACCGACGAGAGCGACTACTTCCGCCCGAACTTCTTCGCGAACACGCCGGACATCCTGCACGAGTACCTCCAGCACGGCGGCCGCCCGGCGTTCGAGGCTCGCCTGATCCTGGCCGCCACGCTGAGTCCCACCTACGGCATCTACTCGGGCTATGAGCACTACGAGAACGTTCCCGTGCGGGAAGGCTCCGAGGAGTACCTGAACTCCGAGAAGTACGAGATCAAGGAGCGCGCGCTCGACGGGCCGATGCTCCCGCTGATCCAGCGGGTCAACGCGATCCGCAAAGACAACGAAGCGCTCCAACGCTTCACCAACATCACCTTCCTCGACACCGCCAACGACGCGCTGATCGCCTACGCCAAACATTCGCGCGGAAACACGATCATCACCGTCGTGAGCATCGACCCGCACCAGGCACAGGAGGGCCTCGCGATCGTGCCCGCCAACCTCGGTCTGCCCCCGAGCTTCACCGCACACGACCTCCTAACCGACGAGCGCTACCAGTGGCGGATCGGGCCTAACTTCATCCGCCTCGAGCCCGGCGTCCGCCAGGCCCACATAGTCCGCGTAGACATCTGATGAGCGTCGGTCCGCCCACCCTCACCCACCTGATCGCCCGCGAGCGGAGCCAGATGGCCACCGCGACGTCGACGACGACCGGCAGCCGACCAGGCAACCGACACCCAGGCGCACGCCCGCCAGTGGTTCGAGGCCGAGCCGCTGTGGTTCAAGCGCTCGGTGTTCTACGAGATCCACATCCGCGGCTTCTTCGACGCCAACGGCGACGGCTCGGGCGACTTCCGGGGGCTGACCGAGAAGCTCGACTACCTGCAGTGGCTCGGGATCGACTGCATCTGGCTCCTCCCCTTCTACAAGAGCCCGCTCCGCGACGGCGGGTACGACATCGCCGACTTCACCGCCGTCCACCCCGACTATGGAAATGTCGACGACGTGCACGACCTGATTGACGCCGCGCACGCGCGCCGAATCCGGGTAATCGCAGACCTCGTGATGAATCACACCTCGAACGACCACCCGTGGTTCCAGGAGTCGCGCTCGAGCCCGGACAACCCCAAGCGCGACTGGTACGTGTGGTCGGACACGGTCCACCGCTACGAGGACGCACGGATCATCTTCATCGACACCGAAACCTCGAACTGGACCTGGGACGACACGGCCGGCGCCTACTACTGGCACCGCTTCTTCTCCCACCAGCCGGACCTCAACTACGACAACCCCGAGGTCCAGGAGGCGATGCTCGAGGTGCTCAACTTCTGGCTCGACCTCGGCCTGGACGGGTTCCGGCTGGATGCCGTGCCCTACCTGTATGAGCGCGAGGGGACGATCTGCGAGAACCTCCACGAGACGCACACGTACCTCAAACGCGTTCGCGAGGAAATCGATTCCAAATATCCGGACCGCGTGCTGCTGGCCGAGGCCAACCAGTGGCCGGCGGATGTGGTCGAGTACTTCGGCGAGGGCGACCAGTGCCACATGGCGTTCCACTTCCCGGTGATGCCGCGGATGTTCATGGCGATCCGGCGCGAGGAGGCCGTGCCGATCTACGAGATCCTCGAGCAGACCCCGAGGATCCCGGACAGCTGCCAGTGGGGCCTGTTCCTGCGCAACCACGACGAGTTGACGCTCGAGATGGTCACCGACGAGGAGCGCGACTACATGTACGCCGAGTACGCGAAGGATCCGCGGATGAAGCTCAACCTCGGGATCCGCCGGCGCCTCGCGCCGCTGCTCGACAACGGCCGCGACGAGATCGAGCTGCTCCACGCGATCATGTTCTCGCTCCCCGGCTCGCCGGTCCTCTACTACGGCGACGAGATCGCGATGGGCGACAACGTGTTCCTCGGCGACCGCGACGGGGTCCGCACCCCGATGCAGTGGACGGGCGACCGCAACGGCGGCTTCAGCCGCGCCGACTTCGCGCAGCTGTACGCGCCGCCGCTGATGGACCCGGTGTACGGCTTCCAGGCGGTCAATGTCGAGGCCCAGCTCCGCACGGCGACGTCGCAGCTCCGGTGGCTGCATCGCTTCATCTCGCTGCGCAAGGAGCACCCCGTGTTCGGCTTCGGGACGTACGAGCCGATCGAGCCGTCGAACCCCCGCATCTTCGCGCACCTGCGCAGTTTCGAGGATGATCTGGTCCTGTGCGTTCACAATGTCGCCCGCTCTGCTCAGGCGGTCGAGCTCGATCTCAGCGCCTACGAGGGGCGATATCCGGTGGAGCTGTTCGGCCGCTCCAGGTTCCCGCGGATCGGCCAGCTGCCCTACCTGCTGACGCTCGGCCCGCGCGACTTCTTCTGGTTCCAGCTCGTCGAGGCAGACGAGGACGACGATGAGTGAGGGCGTCCAGATCACCGCCGAGGAGATCCGCCGCGCGCTCGACGAGGAGGAGCTCCGCGACTGGGTGCAGCACCAGCGGTGGTACGCGTCGAAGGCGCGCTCGGTCGCCGGCATCGACATCGTCGAGAGCATCACGCTCCGCGACGAGCCGCTGCTGTTGCTGGCGCTCGTTCAAACCCGATTTGCCACCGGCACCCACGAGCTGTACCAGCTGCCACTGGCCCTCCGCGGCCCCGGACGCGGACGCCGTCGGCCGCGGCGAGTCGATCGCGCATACCGACGAGTGGACCGTGTATGACGCGCTGGCCGAGCCCACCCAGGCGCTCGAGCTGCTGCGCCGGATCGAGACGGCCGACGAGATCACGACCGCCGACGGCCACTTCAGCTTCCACCAGTTCGCCGAGTCCGGCAACGGTCTCGGGCAGGCCGACCGATGTCCGCCTGATGGGCGTCGAGCAATCGAACTCGTCGGTCGTGTTCGACGACAGCATCGTGCTCAAGGTGTTCCGCAAGCTCGAGCCCGGCGTCAACCCCGAGCTCGAGATCCTGCGCTTCCTCACCTGGCGCGGCTTCCCCAACATCGCGCCGCTGCACGGGTGGTACGACTACGAGGGCGCAGCATTTGCCGTCGACGCTCGGCGTGGCGCAGACGTTCCTGCCCGACGCGGTGGGCGGCTGGGAGCTCGCGCTCGACGAGCTGTCCTCAGCGCCCGAGGTGTTCCTCGAGCGGCTCGGGAGCCTCGGCACGGTGACCGCGGAGCTGCACACGGTGCTGGCCTCGGACGCGTCCGATCCCGCGTTCTCGCCCGAGGAGCCGAGCCAGGAGGCGCTGGGGCTGCTGATGGCGACGATCGACGAGGACATCGAGCGCATCTTCCTGCGCCTGCCCGACGACGAGCGCCTGGAGCCGATCGCCGGCCGGGGCCAGGACGTCCGCGAGCGCCTCGCCGCGCGCGCCCAGATCGGCGTCACCGGCCGCGTGATCCGCACGCACGGCGACTACCACCTCGGCCAGACCCTGCACACGCCCGGTGGCTGGGTGATCATCGACTTCGAAGGCGAGCCGGCCCGCTCCTTGCCCGAGCGGCGCCAGAAGCGCTCGCCACTGCGGGACGTCGCCAGCATGCTGCGGTCGTTTGCGTACGTGACCTCCGCGGTCGAGATCCTGCGCGACCGCCGCGCCCCCGCGGACTTCGAGCAGCGGGCGCGCGAGAAGTTCCTCGAGCATTACTTCGCGCGCCGTCGATCCGACGCTGATGCCGGGCGGCGAGGCCGTGATCAACAACCTCCTGTCGATCTACGAGCTCGAGAAGGCGATCTACGAGCTTCGCTACGAACTCAACAACCGCCCCGACTGGATCTCGATCCCGGTCGCCGGCATCGGGCGGATCTTGGAGGGCGCATGACCGTCGCCACCGGTGAGCTCGACGCGCTGGTCCGCCGCGAGCACTCCAACCCGCATTCCGTGCTCGGCGCGCATCCGCAGAACGGCGGAGTCGTCGTCCGCGCGCTCCGCCCGGCCGCGAACTCCGTGACCGTCCGCACCGACGGCAAGCCCGCCGTCGAGCTCAAGCAGATTCACCCGGGCGGCGTGTTCGAGGGTGAGATCAAAGGCGCCGGGCTGCCGCTGCGCTACCAGCTCGAGGTCGACTACGGCGACGCCGGCAAGTTCACGATCGACGATCCGTACGCGTTCCTGCCGACGATCGGCGAGCTCGACCAGCACCTGATCGCCGAAGGCCGCCACGAGCAGCTGTACGACCGGCTCGGCGCACACGTCCGCGAGCACCAGGAAGTCACGGGCACCGCGTTCGCGGTATGGGCGCCGTCCGCTCGTGCGGTCAGCGTCGTGGGCGACTTCAACTCGTGGGACGGCCGCCTGCACGCGATGCGCACGCTCGGGTCGACCGGGATCTGGGAGCTGTTCCTTCCCGGCGTCGGCCCCGGCACCAACTACAAGTACGAGATCCTGACCCAGGATCATCAGATCCTGCTCAAGGCGGACCCGTACGCGTTCGAGACCGAGGTGCCGCCGAAGACCGCGTCGGTCGTGTTCGAGCCCCGTCACGAATGGAGCCCAAGCGATGCCGAATGGCTCCGCACGCGCGCCAACGAGCCGTCCGCGCTCGAGCGCCCGGTCTCGATCTACGAGGTCCATCTCGGCTCCTGGCGCCTGAACACGTTCGAGGGCAACCGCTCGCTGAACTACCTCGAGCTCGCCGACGAGCTGTCCGCGTACGTCAAGGACATGGGCTTCACACACGTCGAGCTGCATGCCCGTGATGGCGCACCCGTTCAAGGGCTCGTGGGGCTACCAGGTCACCGGCTACTTCGCCCCCACGCCGTTCTACGGCGCGCCCGACGACTTCCGTGAGTTCGTCGACCGCCTGCACCAGCACGAAATCGGCGTGATTCTCGACTGGGTGCCCGCGCACTTCCCCCGCGACCAGTTCGGGCTCGCGCGGTTCGACGGCACCGCGCTGTATGAGCACGCCGACCCGCGCCGGGGCGAGCATCCCGACTGGGGCACGCTCGTGTTCAACTACGGGCGCCACGAGGTCCGCAACTTCCTGATCTCGAATGCGCTGTTCTGGCTGCGGGAATATCACGTCGACGGGATTCGCGTGGATGCGGTGGCGTCGATGCTGTACCTCGACTACTCGAGAAACCCGGGCGAGTGGGTGCCGAACCAGTTCGGGGGCCGCGAGGACCTCGACGCGGTGTCGTTCCTCAAGGAGTTCAACGAGGTCATCTACGGCCGCGAGCCCGGGATCATCTCGGCCGCCGAGGAGTCGACGGCGTGGCCGGGCGTCTCCCGTCCCACTTACCTCGGCGGACTCGGGTTCGGGTTCAAGTGGAACATGGGCTGGATGCACGACACGCTCGGCTACTTCCAGCAGGACCCGATCTACCGTCGCTACCACCATCACGAGCTCACGTTCAGCCTCATGTACGCGTTCAGCGAGAACTTCATCCTGCCGCTGTCCCACGACGAGGTCGTGCACGGCAAGGGATCGCTGTACTCGAAGATGGCCGGCGCCGACAAGTGGCAGAAGCTCGCGAACCTGCGCGCGCTGTACGCCTACATGTGGGCGCATCCCGGCAAGAAGCTGCTGTTCATGGGCTCGGAGCTCGCGCAGGAGGCGGAGTGGAGCTTCGAGCGCTCGCTCGACTGGCACCTGCTCGAGCAACCCGGCCACGCCGGCATCCAGGCGCTGGTCCGCGACCTCAACCGGCTCTACAGCGACGAGCCCGCGCTGTGGGAGGTCGACTCCGACCCCACCGGGTTCTGGTGGCTCGAGCCCAACGACGCCGACGGCAACGTGATCGCCTTCGCCCGCGTGTCCAAGGACGCCGAGCGAGTCGTCGTGTTCGCCGCCAACCTGTCCCCGGTGCCGCGCGAGGGCTACCGGCTCGGGCTCCCGCGCGCGACCCGCTGGAGGGAGGCGATCAACACCGACTCGAAGTTCTACGGGGGCAGCGACGTGGGCAACCTCGGGAGCATCGAGCCCGAGCCGATCCCGTGGCACAGCCAGCCGGTGTCGGCGCTCGTTACCCTGCCGCCCTTGGCTGCTGTCTGGCTCGTGCCCGAATCCCAGTGAGCTCTACGGTGTCCGCGCCGGCCGGGGGCGGCGTCGCCGAGTGCCCGTGGGAGCGTCCGCTCGGCGCGCACCCGCGCCCGGACGCGTCAGTCGAGTTTCGGGTGTGGGCCCCGCACGCGCGCTCGATCGCGCTCCGGCTCGGGGACCGCGACCTCGAGCTGCAAGACGCGGGCTACGGGGTCTACGAGGCGATCACGCCGGCCCGCCCCGGGGACGACTACTGGTTCGTGCTCGACGGCCGGGAGCTCCCCGACCCGTGCTCGCGCTGGCAGCCCGACGGCATCCGGGGCCCAAGCCGCATCGTCGACCTGCCCGGCCTCGTGCCGTTCACCCCACCGACGGTGCGGGAGCTCGTGATCTACGAGTTGCATATTGGAACATTCAGTGACCAAGGGACCTTCGAGGCCGCCATCGAGCATCTGCCCGGGTTAGCGGAGCTCGGCGTCACCGCGATCGAGATCATGCCGGTGGCCGAGTTCCCCGGCCACCACGGCTGGGGCTACGACGGCGTCTACATCTCGGCCGCACATTCGGCGTACGGCGGCCCGCCCGCGCTGGCTCGATTAGTCGGGGCGGCCCACGAGGCCGGCCTGGCGGTGATCCTCGACGTCGTCTACAACCACGTCGGCGCCTCCGGGGCGCAGGCGCTCGAGGCGTTCGGCCCGTACTTCACCGGCCGGTACTCGACGCCGTGGGGCAAGGCGATCAACTACGACGACGCCGACTGCGACCCGGTTCGCGAATGGGTCCTCCAAAGCGCGGTCGGATGGGTCCACGACTTCGGCATCGACGGACTGCGGCTCGACGCGATCCACGCGATCTTCGATCAGAGCGCCGAGCACATCGTGGCCGCGGTCGCGCGCCGCGTCCACCGAGAGCGAGACCGTGCGCTGGTGATCGCCGAGAGCGGCCTGAACGATCCTCGGGTCGCGCGGGATCGAGCCGCCGGCGGCTGGGGTTGCGACGGCTCCTGGGCCGACGACTTCCACCACGCGGTGCGCACGCTCGTGACGGGCGAGCTCGACGGCTACTACGCGGACTTCGGGTCGGTCGCGCAGCTCGCGAAGGCCTGGCACCGGCCGTACGTGTACGACGGGAACTACTCGCCGTTCCGCCGCCACCGGTACGGCGCCCCCGCCGACGACTTGCCGACCGACCGATTCGTCGTGTTCGACCAGAACCATGACCAGGTCGGGAACCGTGCCTTCGGCGATCGCCTGCCTCCGGACGCCCGCCCGCTGGCCGCGTTCAGCACGCTGCTCTCGCCGTACGTTCCGATGCTGTTCATGGGCGAGGAGTACGGCGAGAACGCGCCGTTTCAGTTCTTCTCGGACCACATCGACGAGGGCATCGCGAACGCCACCCGCGAGGGGCGCCGTGAGGAGTTCGCCGCGTTCGCGGAGTTTTCCAAAGAGGAGATCCCCGACCCTCAGGACCCGGCGACGTTCGAGCGCTCGAAGCTGTCCCGCCGGCGCGATCCTGTGCTGTCGAAGCTGTACGCCGAGTTGTTGAACCTCCGTCGCCGGCTCCCGCCCGCAGACGTCGACGCGATCGAGTTCGACGAGGACGCGCGGTGGCTGCGCGTCCGGCGCGGCGCGTTCGAGCTGACGATGAACTTCGCCCGCGAGCCGCGCCGCGTCCCGTGCTCGGGCGGGTCGGTGTTACTCGCGACCACCGCCGGGGAGCCCGCGCTCGAAGCCGGATACGTCGAGCTGCCGCCCATGTCCGGAGCACTGATCGCTTGAGCGACAACGGAGTCTGGCCCGGGCGCCCGTTCCCGCTGGGCGCGAGCTGGGACGGAGGCGGCACCAACTTCGCGCTGTTCTCCGAGCACGCCGAGGGCGTCGAGCTGTGCCTGTTCGACGACGAGGAGAACGAGACGCGGATCGAAATGACGCAGCGGACCGCGCTCAACTGGCACTGCTACGTGCCCGGCATCGGGCCCGGGCAACGCTACGGCTTTCGCGTCGAGGGGCCGTACGCGCCGCTCGAGGGTCACCGGTTCAACCCGTGCAAGCTGCTGCTCGACCCGTACGCGAAGGCGATCGACGGCGTCGTCGATTGGAGCCACGACGCGAACGTGCTGCCTTACGTGCCGACCGGCGACGAGGACGCAGACCTCGAGCCCGACGACGAGGACGACGCCGCGGCGATGCCCAAGTCGGTCGTGATCGACGACGCGTTCATCTGGGAGGGAGACCGCCCGCCGCGGGTTCCGTTCGCGGACACCGTGATCTACGAGACCCACGTCAAGGGCTTCACGATGCTCCACCCCGACGTGCGCGAGGACCTGCGCGGCACCTACGCGGGGCTCGCCTCCGAGCCCGCGATCGATTACCTGCACCATCTCGGCGTGACCGCGGTCGAGCTGCTGCCCGTGCACCACATCTCCGACGAGTCGTTCCTGTCCGAGCGTGGCCTGCGCAACTACTGGGGCTACAGCACGATCGGATACCTCGCGCCGCATTCCGAGTATGCCGCCACAGGTCGCCGCGGCGAGCAGGTCCGCGAGTTCAAGGGAATGGTCAAGGCTCTGCACCGCGCCGGCATCGAGGTGATCCTCGACGTCGTCTACAACCACACTGCCGAGGGCAACCACCTCGGCCCGATGCTGTCGTTCAAGGGCGCCGACAACCTCGCCTACTACCGGGTCATGCCCGACGACCCCCGCTACTACATGGACTTCACGGGGACCGGCAACTCGCTCAACCCGGTGCACCCGAGCGTGCTGCGGCTGATCATGGACTCGCTCCGCTACTGGGTGACCGAGTGCCACGTCGACGGCTTCCGATTCGACCTCGCCTCGGCGCTCGCGCGCGAGCTCTTCGACGTCGACCGCCTCTCGGCGTTCTTCGACGTGATCCATCAGGATCCGGTCCTGTCCCAGGTCAAGCTGATCGCCGAGCCGTGGGACGTGGGGCCCGGCGGGTACCAGGTCGGCAACTTCCCGGTCCTGTGGTCGGAGTGGAACGGCGTCTACCGCGACACGATGCGCGACTACTGGCGCGGGTTCGCCAACAACGGCTCGTTCGCCGAACGCCTGTCCGGCTCGGCCGACCTGTACGAGGCCGACGGGCGCGACCCGTTCGCGTCGATCAACTTCATCACCGCGCACGACGGCTTCACGCTGCGCGACCTCGTCGCCTACGACCACAAGCACAACGAGGCGAACCTCGAGGACAATCAGGACGGGACCGACGACAACCGCTCGTGGAATCACGGGGTCGAGGGCGAGACCGACGACCCGGAGATCACTGCACTTCGCTTTCGCCAGCAGCGCAACTTCATGACCACGCTGCTCCTCTCGCAGGGCACGCCGATGCTGCTCGGCGGCGACGAGATCGGGCGGACCCAGCGCGGCAACAACAACGGCTGGTGCCAGGACAACGAGATCTCGTGGTTCGACTGGAGCGAGAACCCGGAGAAGGCGAAGCTGCGCGAGTTCACGCGGCGGCTGATCCGCCTGCGCAGGGAGCACCGGGTGTTCCGGCGCAACGACTTCCTCCGCGGCAAGGAGATCAAGGGCTCCGGGCTCCCTGACGTGTGGTGGTTCCGCGCCGACGGGAACAAGATGACGCGTCGCGACTGGCAGGGCGGCGAGCACGTGCTCGGCATGTTCCTGAACGGCCTCGAGATCGCGACGCCCGGACCGCAGGGACAGGACGTGGAGGACGACTCGTTCGTGCTGCTGTTCAACGCCGAGCCCGAGGACCGCATGTTCACGCTCCCGCGCCGGCGGTTCGGCGCCCAGTGGCTGCTCGAGCTGTCGACCGCCGACCCGTCCGCCGAGGCGGGCAGCGCACGCTACGGCGCCCGGACCGAGGTGAAGGTGATCGCGCGGTCGGTCGTGATCCTGAAGCGAGCCACGTGACGTCGTCGCGACCGCCGATCGAGCTGCGAGCCACCTACCGACTCCAGCTCTCATCCGAGTTCGGGTTCGCCGACGCCCGCGCGCTCGTCCCGTATCTGCGCGACCTGGGGATCTCCCACCTGTACCTGTCGCCGTCGCTGCAGGCGCGGCGCGGCTCCACGCACGGCTACGACGTCGTCGATCCACGCCACTTCTCGCGGGAGCTCGGCGGTCCCGAGGAGTTGGGGGCGCTGTCCGGCAGTGCGCGTGACGCCGGCATGGGCGTGGTCCTCGACGTCGTCCCCAACCACATGGCGGCCGACGATCAGAACCGCTACTGGGCGGACCCATCGCTTCGGGCGAAGTTCTTCGACATCGAGCCCGGGACCGGCGTGTACCGCCGCTTCTTCGACATCGGCGAGCTCGCGGGGGTGCGCCAGGAGGACCCGACGGTGTTCGAGGAGACGCACGAGCTGGTGATCTCGCTGGTTCGCGAGGGCGTGATCGACGGGCTCCGCGTCGATCACCCCGACGGGCTCGCCGACCCCGCCGGTTACCTAGCCCGTCTCCGCGAGCACGGCGTCGAGCGCGTGTGGATCGAGAAGATCCTCGATCCCGGCGAGCGGCTGCGCGACTGGCCGGTGTGCGGGACGGTCGGCTACGAGTTCCTCGACGACGTCTGCGCGCTGTTCGTCGACCCCGACGGGAAGCCGGCGTTGACCGCGTTGTGGGAGCAGGTATCCGGCGATCGCCGGTCGTTCGCCGAGGTCGCGCACGAGGCCAAGCTCGAGCAGGTACGCGGTCCGTTCCGCCCAAGACGTCGAGCGTCTCGTGCGCGAGCTGGGTGCCCCACTGCGGACTTTCGGCGATTCACCTGGCGTAGGCGAGAGTGGATCGCCAAGTCCGCACGCGCGACGCTCGAGCACGCGCTCGCGTCGGTTGTCGGTCTACCGGACGTACGTGGAACCGTGGAGCGGCCGGGTCGACGACGCGGATCGGCGCGTGATCGAGGCGTCCGGCATGGACCCCGCGATCGCGTCGATGCTGCTGCTCGAGCGCGACGCGCCCCCGGAGTTCGTGACGCGCTTTCAGCAGACGACGCCGGCGATCATGGCCAAGGGAGTCGAAGACACCGCGTTCTACCGATACTGCCGGCTGATCTCGCTGAATGACGTCGGCGGCGACCCGTCCCGGTTCGGGATCGACGTCGGCTGGTTCCACGCATCGTGCGTCGAGCGCCTCGAGCGGTTCCCGCTGAACCTGCTGACCACCCAGACCCATGACGCCAAGCGCTCCGCCGACGTCCGCGCGCGGATCGACGCGCTGTCGTCGATGCCCGATGAGTGGGCCGCCCACGTCGGGCGCTGGTTCGAGCTGACCGATTCGCGGCGATCCGGCGGCGCGCCCGACGACGTCGAGCGTTACTTCCTGTTTCAGACGCTCGTGGGCGCGTGGCCGATCGCCGCCGACCGGATCGAGGCCTACATGGAGAAGGCGCTCCGGGAGGCCAAGCGGAACACGAACTGGATCGAGCCGAACGCCGATTGGGAGGAGGCGGTCAAGCGTTTCGGTCGCTCGCTGTACGCCGACGATGCGTTCCTGGCCGACTTCGAGCCGTTCGCGCGGCGGGTGGCCGCGGTCGGCGAGCGCGCCTCGCTCGGCCAGCTCGTGCTCAAGCTCACCGCCCCTGGGATCCCCGACATGTACGAGGGCGACGAGCTCGCGTTCCGGACGCTCGTCGATCCCGATAACCGCCGGCCGGTCGACTTCGACTGGCGCCAGGCGATGCTGCGCCGGCTGATGGGCGGCGCGCCGCCGGACGCCGAGACCCGGAAGCTGTTCGTGACGCTCCGGCTGCTCGGGTTGCGCGCGCGGCGGCCCGAGCCGTTCGCGGGCACTTACGAGCCGCTCGACGCCGGCCCCTCGACGTGCGCGTTTGTCCGCGGTGGCGACGTGCTCGTCGCCGTGGCCGTGCGCAGCGGGCCCGTCGAGGGCACGGTCGAGGCTCCCCGCGGGCGGTGGCGCGACGTGCTGCGCGGCGAGGAGCGCTCGTTCGGCTCCCTGACCCGGGTGCGCGACATCGTCAGCGAGCTCGGGATCGGCGTGTTCGAGCGGCTCTAAACAGTGGACCCGTCCGCAAGTCCTACGGCATTCGAGCGGCCCCACGGCTTGCGGACGAGCCCACTAACCGAGGTAGTGGATCTCGACGCGGCGGTTGAGCGCCCGCCCGCGGGGATTGTCCGAGCCGTCCGGATTCGTGTTCGCGGCCACGGGGTCGGCCTCCCCATAGCCGACCGCGGTCATCGGCGGCGCGCTCGGTCCGAGCGCTCGTTTGAGCGCGGCCTCCACGGAATCCGCTCGCCGGCGCGAGAGGCCGAGGTTATAGGAGACGCTCCCGATCGAGTCGGTGTAGCCCTGGATCCGGAGCGCCCGCGGGTGGCGCTTGCGGATGTTCGCGACTGCCTGGTCGATGCGCGAGCCCGCTGCCCCCGTCAGCTGGGCCGAGTTGAACGCGAACAGCACATCGGCCTGGAGGATCACGCCGATGTCGTGGAACGACACGCTGTTGTCGAGCGAGTTGACCGGGAGGTCGATCGCGACGGTCACCGTCTTCGTCTTCATGCCCCCACCGCACCCCGCGAGGACAGCTGTCGAGAGCACCGCCACAGCACACGCCCGCACGCGCATTCGAGCAGCGTAGCCGCACCACCTCGGGGGACGCGTCAGTTCAACTCGCGCAGCAGATCGTCGAGGTCGAGGTCGGGACCGAACTGGGTGGCGATGTGGCCTTGTTCGTCGCGCGGCCACTGCTCGGGCGGGCGGTCCCACATCAGCTCGAGCGTGTTGCCATCGGGATCGAGAATGTAGATCGCCTCGTGGGTGCCGTGGTCGGCGGTCTGGCGGATCGGCCAGTCGACGCTCTTGAGCCGCCGGTATGCGTCCGCAAGCGCCTTCCGAGTCGGATAGGCGAGCGCGACGTGGTGCAAGCCCGCGACCCCGTCGGGAGTGGGCGGCCCGCCCTTCGACTTCCACGTGTTGAACCCGAGATGGTGGTGGTAGCCGCCGGCTGAGACGAACAGGATGTCGCCGGTCGTACCCCAGCCGGGCACGTCGCGCGCCTCGGAGATCACGTCGAACCCGAGCACGCCGACGTAGAAGTCGCGGATCCGGTCGATGTCGGCCGTGCGCAGGTGCGTGTGGCCGATCCGGACGCGCGGATCGATCGGGTCAGGCGCCCGCGCGATCGGCGTGATGCCGCTTTTCGGACCCGTCATGACACGTAATCGTGTCATGGTCTGCCGCCAACCGATAGGGTCCGCGGCCGCCCGATGCGCGTCCTGCTCATCTCGTGGGAATACCCGCCCGTGATCGAGGGCGGGCTCGGCCGCCACGTCCGCAAGCTGTCCGAGCACCTCGTCCGCGACGGCGTCGAGGTGCACGTGCTCACGCGCGGCGGCGGCCGCCTCCCCGTCGAGGCCGACCAGCACGGCGTGATCGTCCATCGCGTCCGCGTGGGTGGGTGGGGATCCAAATTCCCCAAGGACGCGAGCGCGTTCGTGCGCTGGGTCGACGCGATGAACGGCCGCATGCACGCGCTCGCCGCCGAGCTGTGCGACCGGATCGAGTTCGATCTCGTGCACTCGCACGATTGGCTCGTCGCCGCGGCGGCCAATCTCGCCGCCCGCGGGATCGATCGGCCATGGCTTGTGACCGTCCACGCCACCGAGTACGGCCGCCACCAGGGCTGGGTCCAGAACCACCCGCAGTCCCACATCCATGCCGCCGAGCGCGCGATGGTCCGCCGCGGCGACCACGTGATCACATGCTCGCGATATATGCGGGTACACGTCGCGAACGTGTTCGGCGTGCGTCCCTCGAAGATCACCGCGATCCCGAACGGCGTCGACCCACTGGATCTCGAGCCTGTGTCTGCCGACCTACCGGCGCTGCGGGCCCAGTACGCCGATCCCGGCGAGCTGCTCGTGCTACTCGTCGGCCGGCTCGTCTACGAGAAGGGCTTCCACCTCGCGCTCGACGCGCTCGCGCCGATCGTTCGCCGGCGCGGCGGCGTCCGCTTCGTCGTCGCCGGCACGGGCATGGCCGAGACCGAGCTCAAGCGGCAGGCCCGGCAACTGGGCCTCGCCGGACACGGCGTGTTCCTCGGCTGGATCGGAGACGACATGCTGCACTCGCTCTACCGCGTGTCCGATCTGTGCATCGTGCCGTCGATCTACGAGCCGTTCGGGTTGGTGGCGCTCGAGGCGATGGCGTCCGGATGCCTATGCGTGGTCGCCGACACCGGCGGGCTGCGCGAGGTCGTGCCGGTCGACGGCACGGCCAGCCTGCGCTTCCCCTCGCGCGACGCCACCGCGCTGCGTGCCGTGCTCGAGCGCGTCCTGACCGACGACGCCGAGCGCAAGCAACTGGTCGCCGAGGGGCGCGAGCATGTGCTGCGGTTCGACTGGGCCGAGGTTGCGCGGCGGACCGCCGAGGTCTACGGCGCGCTCGTGGGGGCGACCTCGCGAACCGGATGACGCGGCGGCGGGGCCGGCAATGACGCCGCGGCGGGCGCCGGCAAGTCGCCGGCAACGGTCCAGCGGGCGCCGGCAATGCCGCGGGCGCCGGCAATCACGGTCCGGCGGGCGCCGGCAATCACGGCGCGGATCCCGTGCCGGGCGGTGTTCCTCGATGCCGGCGGGGTGATCGTCCTCCCGGATCGCGATCTCGTCGCAGGCGCCCTCCACCGCATCGGAATCGAGATCGATCGCGCGGCGGTCCCGCGCGCCCACTACCGCGCGCTCCGCGCCTTCGACCGCGCCGGCGCTTCCAACCCAACCTATCGGCGCGCGTTCTGCGCCGAGCTCGGGATCGCAGCCGGACGGACGGACGACGCACTGAGCGCCCTCGCCGAACTGGAAGACCGAAGCCGCTCCGGCGAGATCCTGTGGAGCGAGCTCACGCCGGGCGCACTGGCCACGATCGCCGGCCTCCGCCGCCGCGATCTTCCGGTCGTGATCGTCACGAACTCCGACGGCCGCGCCGAGCAGAACCTGCGCGACTGCGGGGTCGGCGAGGTTCCGGTCATCGACTCGACGGTCGTCGGCTCGGAGAAGCCGGACGTCCGCATCTTCGAAGCCGCCCTCATCCGCGCCAGCGCCGCCGTCAAGCCCGCCGACGTCGTCCACGTAGGCGACACGCTTTCGGCCGATGTCGCCGGCGCGCGCGCCGCCGGCATCACCCCGATCCATTTCGACCCGCTCAGGACCTGCCGGGATCCGGGCCATCGGCACGTCTCCTCGCTCGCCGGGATCTGGCGACACATCGCGCCCGCCGGCTAGCGATACCCGGTGTGCCGCGCAGAGCACACGGCTAACTGCACACTCGACGACGCCCTCCGCTCGAGTGCGCCGAAAGCCGCGCTATACGGGTCATTTCTGCGCACTCGGCGCGAAGAGCTCGTCGAGTGAGTCGTTAACCGCCCCGAATTCCGGTGCATCTGGCTGGGAGACGAACGCCGCCGGCGCCACAGGTCCGCCGCGCACCACGACCGATCAGGCGCGTGTTGATGAACGACCTCGAGGCCTTTTCGACCGGCCGCGTCAGGCGGTCGGCTGCCACGTGCCGGTGCACGTGTACACGCGACCGGCGGTCCGGAGCCCGAACACGCCGACGTCTGGACCCAGGATGCGCGCGCTGATCTTGTCGTAGACCGTGCGGTGGAGGTTCGCGCAGTAGGTGCGCTGGCTGAGCGTGACGCGAACCGGATAGGTGTGGCCCACCTGGCTCGGCCGCTCCACCTCGACCGCCTGACCGTCGGCGACCGCGGTCTTCCCTCCCCACGAGCGCCACCGCAGCCCCCGCACGATGTAGTCGCCGTCGCCGCTGATCGTGAGCTCGTGAGGCTTATACGACAGCCCCTCGTGCACCACCACCCCGCCCGCCCGGGCATCCGCCCCACCCGCAGCGACCGCTGACGAGACGAGCACGACCACCAGAACCCACCGCCGCATACCCCCATGGTCTCACTTCCCCCGCGCGCCGGCGCCGGTCACAACACCGAGGGCGCCGGTCACAACACCGAGGGCGCCGGTCACAACACCGAGGGCGCCGGTCACAACACCGAGGGCGCCCGTCACAACACCGAGGGCCCGGCGAAACCGCCGGGCCCTCAGCAAAACAGCGTCTGCTTGTCAGCAGCAAGGGTACCTCCGCGGGCCATCCTGGCCCGCGATCTGAGGTCCTCGGGCGACATCCAGCCGCCCTTAGCGGGTCTTAGCCCCTACATCATCCCCGACATGTCGGGCATGCCACCGCCGCCGCCACCGGAGTCCTTCTCCGGCACCTCGGCGACGATCGCCTCGGTGGTGAGGATGTTCTTGGCGATCGACGCGGCGTTCTGGAGCGCCGAGCGCGTGACCATCGCCGGGTCGATGATGCCTTCCTTGACCAGGTCGACGATCTCGCCGTTGGCGGCGTTCAGGCCCTGGCCCTTCTTCGCCTTGCGCACGTCGTTGACCACGACCGAGCCCTCGAGCCCGGCGTTCTCGGCGATCTGACGCATCGGCTCCTCGAGCGCCCGACGCACGATCCGCGCGCCCGTTCGCTCGTCGGCCTCCTCGTAGCCGTCGAGGTTGAGCGCGTCCTGCGCGGCCAGGAGCGCGACGCCGCCGCCGGGGACGATGCCCTCCTCGAGCGCGGCGCGCGTGGCCTGGAGCGCGTCCTCGACGCGATGCTTCTTCTCCTTCATCTCGGTCTCGGTGGCCGCGCCGACCTTGACCACCGCGACGCCACCGGACAGCTTCGCGAGGCGCTCCTGGAGCTTCTCCTTGTCGAAGTCCGAATCGGTGTTCTCGATCTCGGTCTTGATCTGGTTGATCCGACCCTTGATCGCGTCGCTCTCACCGGCCCCATCGACGATCGTCGTGGTGTCCTTGGCGATGACCACGCGACGCGCGCGGCCGAGCTGCGAGAGCTGCGTGTTCTCGAGCTTGAGGCCCATCTCCTCGGTGATCACCTCGCCGCCCGTGAGGATCGCGATGTCCTCGAGCATGCGCTTACGGCGATCGCCGAAGCCCGGAGCCTTGACCGCGACGCCCGTGAACGTGCCGCGGAGCTTGTTCACCACGAGCGTCGCGAGCGACTCGCCCTCGACGTCCTCTGAGATGATCAGCAGCGGCTTGCCCGACTGGATCGTCTGCTCGAGCACCGGCAGCAGATCCCGGACCGAGCCGATCTTCTGGTTGGCGATGAGGATGTAGGGATCCTCCAACACCGCCTCCATCCGCTCCTGGTCGGTGACCATGTACGGCGAGATGTAGCCCTTGTCGAACTGCATGCCCTCGGTGAACTCGAGGTCCATGCCGAACGTCTGACCCTCCTCGACGTTGACCACGCCGTCCTTGCCGACCTTCTCGATCGCGTCCGCGATCACGTCGCCGATCTCGTCATCGCCGGCCGAGATCGTCGCCACCCGGGCGATCTGATCCTTGCCGGAGATCTCGGTCGACTGCGACTCGATGTTCTTGACCACGTCTTCGACCGCCTTCTCGATCCCGCGCTTGAGACCAAGCGGGTTCGCGCCGGCGGCGACGTTCTTGAGGCCTTCGCGCACGATCGACTGCGCCAGCACGGTCGCGGTCGTCGTGCCGTCGCCGGCCACGTCGTTGGTCGCCGTGGCGACCTCGCGCACGAGCTGTGCGCCCTGATTCTGGAAGACGTCCTCGACCTCGATCTCCCGCGCGATCGTCACACCATCGTTGGTGATCGTCGGCGCGCCGAACTTCTTGTCGAGGACCACGTAGCGGCCCTTGGGGCCGAGCGTGACCTTGACCGCGTTCGCTACCGCGTCAACGCCCTGCTCGAGCGCCTTGCGGGCGTCCGCCTCGTACTTCAGTTCCTTGTGTGCCATATCTGTTTCGGTTCTCCTGGGGGGTGTTACGACTGGACCTTGGCCAGCACGTCGGACTCGCGGAGGACGAGGAGTTCCTCGCCGTCCACCTTGATCTCGGTACCGCCGTACTTGCTGTAGAGGACCTCGTCGCCTTCAGCGACGTCGAGCGGAGTGCGCTTGCCGGTGTCCTCGTTGACCTTGCCGTCGCCGACCGCGAGAACCTTGCCCTTCTGGGGCTTCTCCTTAGCGGTGTCGGGCAGGACGATGCCACTGGCGGTCGTCTCCTCCTCCTCGATCGCCCGCACGATCAACCGATCGCCGAGGGGCTTGAGCTTCATGTGATGAAACCTCCGGTTGGAAGGGAATGAGCCGGTGTTTAGCCTTTGGCACTCCTCCCACGAGAGTGCCAGCGAGCAATATAGCTTGTTCCCGCAGCGTTTCAAGGTCTTTTTTGGCACTCGCCCTACGAGAGTGCCAATGGGCCGCCTTCGGCGGCGTCCCTGGGCCTTTCCGCCGGGCGTCGTCGGATGTGGTGCGGCGGGCCCGTAAGGCGAGGCGTGGATGCCGAGCGGGCCGTCGCCGCGACCCCGGCGGGCGTAATCTCCGGCCGCCCGCCGGCACGGACGCCAGGCGATGACTACACGAATTGGTACGCGATCGCCGAGCCGAGCTCCTTGACCGGCACCCGCGTTGCCAGCTTCAGCGAGGACAGCGAGTACGTGCCCGTGTCCAGCATCACCCGCAGGCGGTCGTCGTACGGGATCGTCGCGCTCGTCTCGACCGCGTGACGGCGGAAGTTGGCCTCGATCACGTCGCGATTGCCGGCGTGCCGGCCGGTCGCCGCCTGGTTCAGCACGAGCGTCCCCCGCTCGAGCTGGAGATAGCGCAGCGCCCCGAGCACGCCGGCGGCGGTGACCCACTCGGGCGTCGTGATGACCACGGTCTGGTCTGCCCGATCGACCGCGAACTGCGCCAGGGGGTCCGTGATGCCCGTCCCGAGGTCGAGGATCACGACCTCGTAGAAGCGCTCGAGGAAGTCGAGCAGCCGGCTGTAGAGGCCGGGCGTCATCTGCGCCATCACCTCGGCGTGGGCCGGCGCTCCGAGCAGGTGAAGCCCCGTGGGCAGGCGGGCCACATACGGGTTCAGCTCGGCCGGCGACTCGATCTGCGTCGAGTCGGCGAGCAGGTCCGCAAGCGAGCGGCTCGATCGCTGCTCATCCGGGGCCAGCGCCGACAGCGTCCCGAAGTCGGGGTTGGCGTCGAGCGCGACCACGCGCAGACGCAGCTGCTCGGCGAGCAGGTTCCCGAGCACGAACGAGATCGTGGTCTTACCGACGCCGCCCTTGGGCGAGATTACCGCCACCGTGTTCGGGCGGGTCATCGTGGGCGCGTGCGTGAGCGCTTCCTCGACCGTCCACTCGCGCCGCTGAAGCTCGCTTGAGAGCGTCAGCTTCAGCCACGTCGAAAACCGGGTGATGGGCCCGGTCGAAAGCGGACGGCCCGCGACCATCGGCTGCGCGTACACGTCCTGGCGCGACATTGTCGGCCGGGGCGCCGCGCTATCGATGAGCGTCTCGCCGGCGCGCGCCTGCCCGCCGTCCCCCGGCGCCGTGCCGGGGTTGCCGTGTGGCGCCGTCTCCTCGATCGGCGCGAGCTCCGTTCCCTGCTCTTGCCCGACTCCCTTGAGGGTTCCAGGTTCCAAGGTTGCCTCCTCTTGCCGCTGACGCGAGAGTACCAGCGCCGGCGCGTCGCTGACGCAGGTCAAAACCGGGTTGCCGGCGCGGAGTTGTGGTGCCGGCGCCGCATGCCCCTCGACCTGCGATGATCGTCGCGGGATGAGCGCCGCGGCCCGACTCACGTGTGTGTGCTTGACATGCGCTTTCCTCGCCGGGTGCGGGGGAAGCGGCAGCGGCAGCGGTGGCTCCGACCGGCAGCAGATCGCGAAGATGTTCAGCTCGGTCGACACCGAGATGGCCCACGGCGACTACGCGAGCGCGTGCAACAACTTCTCGGCGCGCCAGCAGGCCAACATCGCCGCCGGTGCACGCAGAGCAGGGTTGAACGTGAACTCGTGCGCCGGCGCGCTCACCGCGCTGATCAAGGCCACCGGGATCACGCGCGCCCAGCTCGCGCAGACTTTCGGCGGCGCCGCGACGCCGAAGCTGCAGACGGTCAACGTGCACGGGAACCAGGCGACGGTCACCTTCACCGACAGCACCGGCGGCCACGGCTACACCGAGACCGACGCGCTCGTGCGCGAGAACGGTAGGTGGAAGGCCGACCGGATCATCAAGCGCACTAACACCGGCTGAGCGCCCCGAGGCGGCGGGCTGGGCCCACCCTAAAGCCCGTGCAGATAGGCGTGGATCAGCGGGTCGCCGACCAGCGCCGCGACGATTCCGCCGACGGCTAGGAACGGGCCAAGCGGCAGATGCGTCTTGCGCGCGGCGCGGACGCCCACCCGGCGCGCGATCACGGCCCCGACGCCGACGCTCGCCAGCAGCGCGCAGAGCAGCGCGACGATCACGGCCGGACCGAGATACAGCCCCATCACGCCGAGCAGCTTGACGTCGCCCATACCCAGCCCCGCCGGGTTCACGAGCGCGGCGATGAGCAGGAAGCCGCCGGCGATCGCCGCCCACAGAAGCCGCTTGGGCTCCCCGCCGGGGTCGAGCACGAGCCCGAGCGCGAGCCCGATCACCGCCGCCGGTCCGGTGATCCGGTTCGGGATGATCCCGCGCTCGAAGTCGATCACTCCGCACGGGACCAGCACGAGAACCAGTACCCCGCGCAGCACGGCGTTCGGTGTCGAGCTCTGAGCGGCGGCGACGCCGGCGCTCAGGAGCACGGTCGGGGCGATCACCGCCGGCGATCGCAACCGGGTGCGTATGTCCTCCGTGGTCGACATCGGCGGCGGGGTCGCGGCGGTGGCTGCGCGAGCCGAGTTTACGCCGCCCCGAGTGTTGCTCGCCGATCTCATGAATCCAGGCGGAACGAGCCCAGTACCGACGCGGGGTTCAGATTGCCGCCGTGCCCCGGCTCGTCCACGACCACGAGGTCCATCAACACTCCGGGCTTCGGCAACACGATCAGCCACGTGCGCTTGAACGCGGTCGCGTGCGGCGGTTTGGTGAAGTAGCTCTCGCTGACGATCCGCCCCTGCTCGGCCCCGTCCACCGTCACCGCGCTTACCGCCGTGTGGACGCCGGTCAGAGACGGGTTGTTCGAGTCCGAAGCTCGGAGCTCGGTCGCCACCTCGTCGATATCGAGCTTCAGCTTGGGGTTCATCGCCACGATGAGCTGGGAGCTGGTCCTATCGATCCGTTCCCCGCCGGGGGTGAGGAACACCACCGAGACGTCGCTCGGGAGCCCACCGACGCCGCTGTTGCCAGCCGGCTTGTAGCCGCTCGGGGCGAGGAACGAGAACCCCTTCGCGTGGTAGCGCACGAAACCCGGCGGGGGCGTCCCGCCGGGGATCGACGTCGGCAGCCCGGGCGGGATCGCGGCGGCGAAGTTGAGGGGCTTGGATGCGGTGGTGGTCGCCGTGGCATGCGACCCCGCGGTAGCCGTGCTCGTATGAGCGCCGGAGGTGTGGGTCGAGGCCGAGCCGCAGCCGGCGGCCAACGCCGCCAGCATCGCGGCCAGCGTAAGCCTCACTTCGATTCCTGATGCCATGGTCCGCCGTTCTCCCGGATCTCGGGTGGAGCGTAGTCTGCGCTCGAGCTGCCGTTGTTGAGACCGACGCCGGCGCCCACGCCGACGCTGGCGTTCACGCCGATGTTCGAGCTCGAGCGGGTGATGTGGTACTTCTGGATCGTCTCCGTGCCGTTCGAGTTGATCTGGGTGATGAGGTCGCCGATCCGAGCCGTGTTGCCGCCGAGGATCGAATTGACGTCCTGCTCGGCCTGGGGATCGTTCGCCAGGTCGATCGCGCCGGTGAACAGCGACCCGACCCCCGAGCCGTTGACGCCCTGGCTCTGGACCGACAGCAGCGGCTCATCGCCACCCTCGCCGCCGGACTTCCCGCGGTTCGAGCCGCCCTCGCTCGAGGAGGACCCGCCCTCAGTCGAGGAGCTGTCCGGGATGTCGATCTTGGCGTTCTGCTGCGGACCTATGCCCCACACGCCGTCGCCGTAGGCGCTGACCTCGAGCGTCTGCGGCGTCCCGTTCGGGGAGAACGTCACCGAAATCTCGCCGCTGACGTTGCCGGCTCCGTTGGCCTGGGCGCCGAACAGCACCCCGGCCAGGCTCCCGTCGGCGTTACCGTCGAGACCGCCGGTGAGCTGCCAGTCGCCCTTCTCCGATCCGTAGTTGATGTGCTGTAGGCCCGCGTGGGCGTCGAGCGAGGCGCTCACACCGGCTGACAGCGGCCCGAAGTACACCCCTGCCTGGGCGTCGCCGCTCCCCTGGAGGCCGCCGCCGGTGTAGGTCGAGCTCAGGTACTTGTGCGGCAGCGACCCCTGATTCGGCGCGCCCGACGCGCCGGTGATGCTGTCGAACGCATTGGTGATGTCGCCACCGAAGATCGGGATGCTCCCCGCCGTCGAGCTCACCAGATCGTGGGCCGACAGGCCGAGCGCGCTGCCCTGGGAGATCTGGTTGAAGTACTTCTGCCCCTGGGCCCAGCTCGGGAACGTCCACGTCTCGCTCTGGTTGCCGTAGCCGCCACCGCCGATCGAAGCGTCGGCGCCGGCGCTTCCCAGCGGACCGAGCTCGACGCCCGCGCCGACCTGCGCGGAGACGCCCGCCGTGCCCGTGTTGACCGCGGTGATCGTCGAGGTGCCGTTGCTCAGCTTGGTCAGCGTGATCGTGTACGAGTGGCCGCCGTCGACGATCGCGACCCGTCCGCTGTAGCCGACGTCCTTGACCGACGCGCTGACGGGGTACGCCGACGGGGCGGCGCACCCCTGACCGAGGACCTTCTCGACCAGGCACACGACGTCGTGAGCGAACGTCGGCCCGTACGACGTCCAGAGCGCCGCCATGGCCGCAACGACGAGCGCCACGACCAGCAGCACGCCGCCGTACTCGACCACGTCCTGACCGCGTTGGTCGGCGAGCGATCGGCGAGGCGAACGGCGTGTCGACGGCACACTCGGCAGTTAGCCCGATCCGCGACCGCGCGCCAAGAGCCCCGCGGCTCAACTTTCCAGAGCGGGGGACCCAGGCCAAGATGGGCCCTTTGGGCGCAACCCCCGGGCCGCGTCAACCGGTGGCGATCAGCAGGACGATCCCGATCGCCGCCACCACGCTCCCGAGCACGATGAACGCCGCCTCGAGACACCCGCCCGCGCGCCCGGCCGCCGCGTCGACGCGCACGCGCTGAGGATTGCGCGGGTCGTAGTGCACGGTGACCAGGTCCCCGACGTTGCCGTGCCGCGGGTTGCTGCCGACGCTCGACGTGGCACGCACCGGGACCCCGTCGGCGGTGGTGAACTCGACCGTGGGCCGGTAGATGATCCGATTCCCGAACGTCGACCATCCGCTCACGCGGATCCCTCCATGCCGCCCCATCATCCCGGGATCGGTCGTGCCGAATCCGACGATCTTCGCCTCGGCCGGCTCGCCGGGACCGCGGAAGCGCCGCGACATCGCTCGGATCAGAACCCCGACGAGCAGGAAGATCAGACCGATCGCGGTGAGCACCGCCCCGAACACGGTGGCGAGCGTGTGGGCCGGCGAGCTCGCGATCAGGATCACGACCGCTCCTCGAGGGTCGTGCGGGTCTCGGTCCAGGCCTGCGGCGGGCCCTCATCCGGACGGGGCGCACGGACCTCCCCGACCCACCGCTGCTCGCACGCGCCCCATCGCGAGAAGTTCTCGCGCGCCTGTGACAGCGTCACGCTGTTGGGGCCGAGCACGTCGGTGTCGCGGTTGTCGACAAAGTCGTCCTGCCAGAAGCAGACCTCGCAGATCTCGTCGGTCGGCGACGGGCCGGGCAGGGTCTTGTAGCCGCAGCAGGGGCATGGGAACAGCACGGCCGACAACGCTAGGGGATGATCGGGATATCGGGGAACGGCAGCTCGGGGGGAGGCTCGGGCACCGGAGGCTCGGGCGCTGGCGGCGCGCCGCCCCCCGGCTCAGCGCCGCCACCCGGCTCACCACCACCGCCGGGCTTGCCACCACCGCCGCCCGGCTCGCCACCACCACCCGGCTTGCCATCCCCCGGCTCGCCCCCGCCACCACCGGGCTCTCCGCCACCGGGCTCGGTCCACGGGTCCTGTCCCGGCTGCCGCTCCCAGTACTGCTCGCCCGCCGACGGCTTGAAGTACGTCTTGGTCGTCCCGTCGGGGTTGTAGGAGCCGAAGGTGTTCGTGTTCGGGTCATAGACGCGGATCGTGCCGTCGGGCCCCACCTTCATCGGGAGTCGCTCGGCGATGGCTCGCTGCAGAAACTGCTGGGCCTCCTGGGCGTACGCCTGGGCGTTCGGGGAGCCGAAGTCACCACCGTGATCGGCGAAATGGCGGGCCAGCGTGCTCGGGTTCCCCCAGCCGTCGCCACCCTCGGTGACGAGCCGCTCGGAGTTGGCGGCCGCGGATCGCACCTGCGCAGCGAGCGCGCCACCGGCGGCGGCGCCGGCGCCACTCGCGCCGCTCGGCGCTCCCGTCCCGCCCGGGGCGCCGCCGGCGGGCGAACCATGGACGGAGCCGCCGGCGAGAATCGCCGCCGTCGACCGCGACACGGCGGCGGCGACGGTGCCGGGTAGCCCGACCGCGATGACCGCCGCGACGATCAGCGAGACGAGCAGGAGGACTCCGCCCCACTCCACCATCGCCTGCCCCGATTCCCGCTCGAGGCGGCGCTGACTTTGGCCTGGGACGAACATCGCACATGGATCGTCGTTGCCCACCGCGCACCGGACAAGAGTCACCAACCTCAACCCGCAGCTGGGCCCCGTCTGGGCCCCCAAAGGAGGGTTGCGTGATCTAAGGGCCCGCGACTGAGTAAGTGGCGGACCCTAACCGCCGGGTACGCTGCGGGCGGGTGCCGAACTCGACGTACACCGAGCGCTTCGCCGGGCTTCCCAAGCGTTCGCTCGAGGGCGGGCTCACCGTCGTCGAGGCCAAGGGGGGCAAAGCGCGCCGGCGCGGCCTCGCCCGGCTCGACTCGCTCCCCGCCGACCACGCGCTGCTGATCCCGAAGTGCCCGTCGGTCCACACGTTCGGGATGCGGTTCCCGCTCGACCTCATCTGGTTGGGCAAGGGCGACGCGGTCGTGCGCGTCGACCGCGCCGTACCGTCCCGGCGCATGCGTCTGTGCGTTCGCGCGCGATCCGTCATCGAGACGGTCGCCGGCGAGTCAGATGCGTTCCTGGCCGCCCTCGACGGCGCTCACGCGACCTAGCGCCGCGGCCTCGCCGCAGAACGGGCACGGCGCGGCGAGAATCGGCTCGCCGCACCAGGTGCAGGGCACGGCCGGGTCGGCGAACGCCAACTCGGCGAGCCACTCGAGGCTGCTCGGCACGCCGACGACCTCGACCAGGCGCGATGAGCCCCACCACTCCGGGCCGTGCATGGTGGCGGGCAGCTCGCGCACCGGGACGTTTCCGAGCGCCGTCGCAACGAACTCGAGGATCCAGGTCAGATCGGCGGTTTCCGTCGGCGCCACCAGCAGCTCGAGCGGATGCTCGGGCGCGGTCAGCGGCACCCCCGGATCCCGCGAGATCGACTGCACGAATGGCTGCGGCTGCAGGCCGACGCCGAACGCCGAGCCGGGCAGCAGCGACCGGGCGTGGTGGAACAGAGACACCGACGGATGTCGGAGCCCGGCGACGCTTCCGGTCCAGGCGAGCACGTACAGCTCTCCCGCGATCGTCTCGAGCGCCCCGGCGAGCGCGCCGGCGGACGGGGCCACCGGCGCCAGAGCGCCGGCGAGCGCCGCGAGGATGCTGGCCGCGAGCGGCGGCAGCCCGGTCACGTGCACGGCCACCCGGTCGGTCTGGAGCAGCGAATGAACCGTGCGGACGCCCCGCAGCGCGTCCTCGGGCAGCCAGTCGCCGATGATCACGATCACCGCCCCACCGGCCCGGAGCGGCCCGGCGATCGCGTCGAACAGATCGCGCAGATCGTCCTGCCCCGGCGGCGCGGGCACCGGCAGGACCGCGGGCTGGCCCGAGAACAGGCGGTCGAGCTCGCACCCCACTCCGATCACAGTCACCGAGGCCGCCATCCCGCCACAAAGTTTGCCACCGAATCGACGCGCCTACGCCGGTGTTGTGATTACCTGATTAGAGGCATGAGAAGCCCGGCGTGGAGGTTTGGGAGGTCTCGCTGGCGCCTGGGACCTGATGGTCGAGTTGCGATCCTGGCGGCGCTCGTGTGCGCCGCTTTAGCCGGATGCGGCGGCTCGCAGCACAAGAAGTCGACGCCGACCACCTCGACTACCACCGGGACGACGCGCGCTCACCCCGTCAACCATGTCGTGGGCACGGTCACCGACGTCGCCGACGGCGCGCAGGGGCCAGAGAAGATGCGCCTGACGATCTATGACCTCCGGCGCCAGGGACCGTACGTCGTGCTCGACTTCGGGATCGCGTGCCTGGAGAGTTCGGGCTGCAGTCTCGAGTTTCCGTTCGCGCCGCCCGAGGTCGAGATGAACGGGAACAACGACTTCAACACGCCCTCCGCGGTCGCTCTCGTCGATCCGCAGGCGAACAAGGAATACCTCGCGGTCCGGGACGCCAGCGGCCAGCCCGACGTATCCCAGCTCTCGAGCAGCGTAAATGACAACCTGACCCACCTGGCGTGGGTGAGGTTCCCCGCGCCGCCGCCCTCGGTCACGTCTCTCGATGTGACATTCCCGGACGGCGGACCGCAGGTTCCGAACGTGCCGATCACGTCGGGTGCCGGACCCGTGGCGACCGGCAGCGTTCAGGCGTCGTCGGCCGCGCCGTTCGACCGACCGCCCGACAGCACGAATACGGCCGGCTTGACGCTGCCGATCGAGAACCTCGTATTGACCGCCGGCAACCCGACCGGCAGCGACCAGGAGTCGGCGACGCGCGACACGCTCACGCTCCGCGCCGACGTGCTGTTCCACTTCGACAAATCGAACCTGACGCCGGCCGCACGCTCGATCCTGGCTCACGTTGCCCCCGAGATCAAGGCTCGTGCGGTCGGACCGGTGCAGGTGACCGGCTACACCGACTCGATCGGACCGCCGTCGGTCAACGGCCCGCTGTCCCAGGCCCGCGCCCAGTCGGTCGTCGCGGCGTTGACCCCGCTCACCCCGAGCGTCAATTACCGGGCGGCGGGCAAGGGCGCTGCCGATCCTGTCGCGCCGAACACGCTGCCGGGTGGCCAGGACAACCCCGCCGGACGAGCGCTCAACCGCCGCGTGACGATCGTGTACGCCGTCAAGAAGCCGACTCCTCCGACCGCGCCCCCCGCTACCGGCACGCAAACCTCACCGACGGCGGGCTCCCAGAGCCGCGTCGCGAGCTACGCTCCCAGCGCGCAGAGCGGCCAGGGCAGCTTCAATGTCACGGTCAACTCGGTGTTCAGGCAGGGCGACCTCGCCGTGGTGAGGATGACGATCGCCTGCGCGACCGCCGCGAGCGGCAAATGCAACGCCGAGCAGGCCTTTGCCGGCACGCCCACCGTCCCGCCTCAGGCCGGACAGGCGGCCAGCAGCGCCGACTACAACACGATCAGCGCCTTCTACCTGGTCGATCCGACCACCGGCACCGAGTACGTCCCTGTTCGCGACAGCACCTCCGGCCACGCCGTCGTGTCCGCGGTCAATCCGAGCATGAATCCGGGCGACAGCTATCCAGTCTGGGCCTACTTCCCGGCCCCACCCGCGTCCGCCTCGACCCTCAACGTCGAGCTGCCGAACGGAAGCGCCGACGTGACCGGCGTCCCGATCGAAGCCACCCCACCGCCCCAGCCCTAGCGCGGGTCGCGCTTAAAACAAAAGAGGCACAAGCCGGAGCTTGTGCCTCCCTGAGTCCGAAACCCCCGCGGAGCGGGATCAGCCCGCGTTCGCCGGCTTCTTGCCCGAGGTGATGTCGTTGACTAGGTTGGTGACCGCGGTCGAGATCGTGGTGTCGAGATGGGTCGCGACGACGGCGGCGATGATCAGAGCGACGACCAGCAGCACGCCTGCGTACTCGACCATGTCCTGGCCGGTCTGCTCGCGCGTGACGCGCTGATAAGTCCGATGTGCGACGGCCGCGAAGGTCTCGGCGGCGGAGCGGCGAGCGACCCGGGCGCGAGAGGCGATGTGGAGGATGAGTTGTGACATTTGGCTGCTCCTTGTGGGGGCGACGGGTCTGACTTCAGTGGACCTGAGACTAGGTCGCCATGGGTGCTCCCGCCAGAGGCCAAAGGCTCATTCTGGGCGGTCCCGGGGACCCAAATGCGGTTGGGCCCCCCGGGCCCTTCGCCCTGCAAACTCAGGGCTTTTGTCGCGGTGCGGTGCCCAGCCACAGCGCGGTGGCCTGAGCCCGATTGGAGGCGCCGAGCTTGCCGTAGATCCGGTTGACGTGGTTCTTGACCGTCTTCTCGCTCAGGACGAAGCGCTCGGCGATCTGTCCGTTCGTCAGGCCCTGCGCGATCAGGTTCATGATCTCCCGCTCGCGCGAGGTCAGCGACGCCGGCCCGAACGGATCGTCGGGGGCTCCGGGCGTTTTCCGGAGCGCCTCGAACACCGTCCCGACTACGGCCGGCGACAGGACCGTCTCGCCCGCGGCGAGCTGGCGCACCCGCGCCACGAGCTCGTCCGCATCGAACTGGCCATGCACGAGATAGCCGGATGCTCCGGCTCGGATCGCGGCCACGACCTGTTCCTGCTCGTCCGTGTAGGTGAGCATCATCACCCGCGCTCGCTCCGACAACGGACCGGCCGCCGCGATGCCGTCCATCACCGGCATCCGGACGTCGAGCAGTACGACGTCGGGGTGCAGCTCCGAGGCCAGCCGGATCGCCTCCTGGCCGTCGCCGGCCTCGCCGACGAGCTCGACGTCCCCGGCCTCGTCGAGCAGGGCGCCGATCCCGCGCCGGATCACGGCGTTGTCGTCGACGATCAGGACTCGGATCATGCTCGCGCCTTTCCTGAGCGTCGCCGGATCAGACGGGGTCGGAGCGTGCGGACATCCACGCCATCCTCGGCGGGCGTGACCGGCTCCTCGGGCGGAGTCGGGTCGACGGTAGCCGGGAGCCGGACGGCGATTGCAGTGCCCCCGGCAGAAGCGGCGTCGATCGTCAGCGAGCCTCCGATCGCCCGCGCGCGCTCCTGCATCCCGGCCAGCCCGTAGTGCCTGGCCGCCTTGAGCGCGTCGATGTCGACGGGCCCCAGGCCCGAGCCGTCATCGGTCACCGACAGCAGCATCCCGCCACCGTCCCGTTCCAGCGCGACGGCGACGGCGCTCGCCCCGCTGTGGCGCTCGACGTTCACGAGCGCCTCGCTGAGGATCCGCAACAGCTCGTGGGTCACCCTGGGCGAGAGCTCGTCGATCCCGTCATCGCCCGGGCAATTGAGTTGCACGGTCAGATCCGAGCGCTCGCGGAAGCTCTGCACGCGCCGGCGGACCGCCTCCGGCAGCGGCAGCTCGGCACTGGGCGTGCGGAGGCCGGACATCAGCGACCGGGCCTCGACCGCGGCCTGGCGCGCGTCCTCGGCGAGCTGGCGCGCCACCCTGGCGGCGACCGCGGGATCGCGTTCGCACCGGGCCGGCAGCATCGAGGCGCTCATCGACAGTCCCTCAACGGTCTTGGCGAGCGAGTCGTGCAGCTCGCGCGCCACCCGCAGCCGTTCGCGTTCGGCCGCCAGATCCTCGGTCCGGTCGCGCAACAGCGCTTCCATCCGCGCTCCGCGCTCGACCAGCTCCCGCGCCGCGACGCCCGCGGCCAGCGCGGCGGGGTACAGAATGGGCACGAACACGATGCTCTGCACGTCGTGGATCGGGTGCAGATCGGGGAGCCCCTCGAGCGCCACGAGCTCGTATGCCGCGATCAGGAGCGCCGAGAACGGGAGCGCTCCCCGGCGGCCGTAGACCACCCCCGCCAGCGCAGCCGTCGCCAACGTGAAATAGAAGAACGAGCTGCGCGCCCCAGCGGCGGCGAGGATCAACGTCGCGAGCAGGACCTCCGAAGCCAGGTAGGCTGGGTGACGCGACAGTGAGGGCGCGATCCGCTCCCAATGCCGCAGCGGCACGTAGCTGATCAGCGCGGCCACGATCACGGCGACCCCGATGACCGCGCTGTGCTGCCTGGCCGGCAGCAGCACGACGGTCACGAGCAGCACCAGGCACCGGAACACGAGCAGCACCCGCACCAGGCGCCCTAGCCATTCGGCGGTGATGTTCGCGCTCTCAGCCAAGGATGTGTAGTGAGCTGATGCCTGAACCGATGAACAGTCCGACGGCGATCAGCAGCATCGTCGCCGGGAGCAGGCAACCCGCGGCGATCAGGCTGATCCGCGGCGCCGCTCGCTGCGCGCGCCGACGGGCCTCCTGTGACGCCGCGCGACGCGTGTCGGCGACGATGCCGGCAAGCGCGTCGGACAGCGGGACGCCGAGCTCCTCGGCCTGGAGCTGGGCACCCACGAAGCTGTCCAGCGTGGCGCTGGAGTTGCGTGCACGCAGAGCCTCGAACGCCTCCCGCCTGGTCGCGCCCAAGTCCATCTCTCGCAGCGTCCGGGCGATCTCCTCGGCCGGCGGACCCTTGAGCGAGGACGCCACCCGGCCGAGCGCGGCTCGGTATCCGGTGCCGGCGCGGACGGTGATCGCCAGGATGTCGATGAAGTCGGGCAGCTCCCGCTCGAGTAGCGCCTGCCGGTGGCGCCCCAGGCGCGAGATCCAGACGTCGACGACGATGAATCCGAGCGCGGCGACCACCAGCCCCAACAGCCACGAACTAGTGAGTAGCGCCCAGATCACTCCGCCGACGATTCCGAGCGCCGTCGAAGCCGCCTTCAGCTCGGCGTAGCGCTCGACGGTCAACCCGCCCGGCCTTCCGGCGAGATCGAGTCGGCGCCGGATCGACTCCCGGCGCTGGTCGCTCAGGCGGCTGAGCAAGACCGGCCCCAGCCGCGCGCCCAACAAATCGATCAGCTGGCGCGTGGGACCGCGGCGCTTGCCCTCCTCGGGGAGCTCGATCGCGAGCTCGCGACGTTCCACCGCAGACGCCGACCGCATCATCACGAAGCCCCGGATCGCCACGCCGAAGCAGCACGCGCCCGCCAGACCTGTCAGCGCGGGGTCGATCATACTTCGATCCTCGTCGTCCGGCGGATCGCTACCCATCCCGCGGTGTACAGCCCCGCCGCGACGATCAGCGCCGCGATCCCGACCGGGCTTGTCGTCATCCGGTCGAGTGTGTGTGGGTTGATCGTGTTCAGCAGGAACAGCGAGCCGACGCCGATCAACGGCACGATGTAGGCGGTGTAGACGGCACCCGCCATCACCGTTCGGACCTCTCGCATGGTCTCGCGCCGAGCCTCCAGCGTGGTGGAAAGCTCCTGCAAGGCACGGACCACGTCGCCGCCGGCCCGATGCTGGATGATCAGCGTGGTCATCAACACGGCGATCTCCCGCGAGGGGAGTCGCCGTTGGAGGCCGTCGAGCGCGTCGTCCAGGGAACGGCCGAACGTCAGCTGGTCGACCACCGTCTGCAGTTCCTCGCTGGCGGGCTCGTCGATCTCGCGGATGGCCAGCTCGATCGCGGCGGGAATCGACAGTCCGGCCGACGCGCCGTTGGAGAGCAGCCGTGCCACCTCGGGCAGCTGCGCGATGAATTCCTCGCGGCGCTTGTCGAGACGGCGCCCGAGCCACACGAAGCAACCCCAGCCGGCCACGGCCGCCGCCGCGATGGCCAGCAGCGCCGGGAACAGCAGGCTGGTGAGGACGAGCGCCCCCAGGGACACTCCGGCGACAAGGAGCAGGAAGCGGGCGGCGCTCAGCTCGCTGGCCGCCGAATGCAGACGCGCCGCGAGGTCGGCCCCCCAACGAGTTTGCATGAGGCGAGCGTCGAGTCGCTCGTCGAGCGTGAGCCGCCGCCGCATCTCGAGACCGCCGCGCTGCATGACCAGGCTGCGGCGCGCCGACCCGGAGACGAGCATCCAGATGCCGGCGAGCGCGACGATCGCGACCACGGCGAACAGCAGGAGCCCAGCGGTCAGCTGGTTGATCGCGGCCGGCTCGGTCATCGTGCGCTCCTCCGCGCCGCGCTCACACGGCCTCCCGGCTGGGCCCGGTGGCGCCGGCGGCGAGCTCGAACGCGGGCGGCACGTCGACGCCGGCGAGCTTCAGCTGATCGAGGATGCGCTCGGGCAACCCGTGGTGGTGGAAACGCCCTGACATCCGGCGACCGGGCTGGATCGGGTCGGGCTCGAACCGCATCGCGGTCTGCAGCCGGAACGGCTCGCCGCGGCGCGAGGCGACGACGGCCACTTCGTTGACACGACGGGTGCCGTCGGAGCCCCGGTCGATCTGCACGATCACGTGGATGGCGTTGTTGATGTACTCCCGCAGCGCCGCGTGGGGGACGTGGAGGTCGCTCATCGTGGCCAGCGTCTCCAGCCGATAGAGGGCGTCGTCGGCGGTGTTGGCGTGGACGGTGACGAGCGATCCTTCGTGCCCGGTGTTGAGCGCCTGGAGCATGTCGAGCGTCTCGACGCCCCGGACCTCGCCGACGATGATCCGGTCGGGCCGCATGCGCAGGCTGTTGCGGACCAGATCGCGGATCGTCACCTCGCCTCTGCCCTCGACGTTGGGCGGCCGTGCCTCGAGCGCGATCACGTGGCGTTGCTGCAGCTGGAGCTCGGCGGACTCCTCGATCGTCACGATCCGCTCGCGCTCGAGGATCGCCGCCGACAGGGCGTTCAGCAGGGTGGTCTTGCCGGCGCCGGTTCCGCCCGAGATCACAACATTGAGCCGCCCGCGGACGAGCGCGGACAGCAGGCGCCGGGTCGGCTCGTCCAGCGTGCCCATCCCGACCAGCTGCGCGAGCGTGAACCGGCGCGGGAACCGCCGGATCGTCAGCACCGGCCCGATCAGCGACAAGGGCGGGATGATCACGTTCACGCGCTCTCCGGTCGGCAGGCGGGCATCGACCATCGGGCTCGACTCGTCGACGCGCCGGTTCACCTGCGAGACGATCCGGTCGATCGTCTGCATGAGCTGGGCCTCGCTCGAGAAGCGCACGTCGGTGGCCTCGATCCGGCCGTCGCGCTCGACCCACACCTCCGAGGGTCCGTTGACCATGATCTCGGTGATCGATTCGTCCGCCAGCAGCGGCTCGATCACGCCCAGGCCGATCGCCTCGTCGATCACCCGCCGGATCAGCGTCGACCGTTGCGAGGTGGTCATCACCGGACCCTCGCGGCTGATCATCTGGCCGACGATCCGCTCCAGACGGACGCGGCGCTGGGCGTCGGTGAGCTCGCCGAGCTCGGCGAAGTTCACCTCCTCGAGCAGCCGGCGACGGTAATAGTCGGTCCCGTCGAGCGTCGAGCGCTGCTCGCGTTCGGCGACGATGCGATCGCGCAGCCCCATCAGCCGGTCGGAGGGATCTCCGCCCCCTCGCTGACCTTCGGTTTGATGATCGAGAGCCCCGGGAACACGGGCGGGATCGGGACGGTCACCGTGGCCAGGTCGCCGCCGCTGTCGCCGGCCCCGAAGTTGATCGACGCCCCGCCGAGACCCTTCCCCGCGAGGCCTTTGACCCCGACGTCACGCGCGTCCGATTGGCTGTCGCCACGGCTGACGAGCCGCGCGGCCGTGCGCGCGGCGTTGCCGGCCGACACCACCGCCCACCCCGCCAATGCCAGCTGGAAGGCGAACAGCGCGGCGAGCAGCAGCCACACGATCGTGCCCGCGAACTCGACCGTCGACTGTCCAGACTCGGAACGCATGGCTATTCCCCATTCGACAGCTGGGTGGCCCCCCAGCCGCGCTGGCCGTGGACCATCACGATCCGCACCGGATAGCGGGCGATGCCGTCGCTGATCATCGCGGTCACGTGCAGGACGCTCCCGGTGGCCTCGACCGCGCCCAGTCCGACCACGGCCGGGTGCAGCTTGCGCGCCGCCGGCGCGGCCGCCGGGCCGCGCTGGGACAGAGCCGAGATCAGCTGTGGCGAGGCGTCGCGGATCTGCGCCGCGCCGGCCTTGCCGTAGAGGTAGGCGAGGTAGCCCGACAGGAAGGTGCGCGCGGCATTGGCCGCGGCCGGAGCCGGCGCGTGCGGGGCATAGGCCAGCGCGCTCGGGACGGGCTCGCCCACCACCCGCTGGGGCGCCGGAGGCGTCGCATGGCCACCCCTCGTGGCCGCGATCGCGATCCCGGCGACGAGTGCCACCGCCAGGACCGCGGCCAGGAGGATGCAGCCGCGCCAGAGCGCTCCCCTGGGCGCCGGCTGTGCGAGCGGGCTCACGGGTAGGACCCCACGATCGGCCTGCCCTCCACGCATCCGCCCGGCGCTCCCAGTGACGACAGCAGGTCGCTGAACGCCTGGCCCGCGGCCGTGCGCTCCCCTTCGTGGTAGTAGGAGCTGGCGACCGGGCCCGGATAGCCAGGGTCCGGGAGCGCCCAACCGGTCTCGATCCCGGAGCTCTGGTCCGGCGTGAACGTGGCGACCGGCTGCCCGGCGGCGACGCGCTCGCCGACCTGCACCCCCGGGTACGGGGCTACGTCTTCGGCGACGTACACCCACTTGCCCGCGTCCGCTCCGTCGTCGAGCCGGTAGGCGATGTACCAGTGGCCGGGCCAGCCGATCGAGGGCGCCGGTGCGATGTATTCGATCGTCGCGTTGCCAATGGCCTCGATCGGGCCCGCGCCGTCGTAGTCGACGCCCTGATCGACCCGTTGCGGCACCAGGCTGCTCGAGTTCCGGAAGGGGTTGACGTAGCCAATCGGCGCGAGCACTACGGACGAGCCGCCGCCACTCGAGCCGCAGCCGCCTCCGCTCGGAACAGTCGACAGCACGTACTGCTGCTCTGACGGAAGCGCGGCGTCCTCGATCACCGTCCCGGCAGAGGAGTCGACCGGCGGCAGCACGCCGTTGAACAGCCCCGGCACGAGCAGCGGGACGCCGACCGACACCGTCACGCAGCCGTCGATCACAGCCGACGAGGCGGGCTGGCTGTTGTCACACGCGTGCCCAGGGTTGTCCGCCACGGTCGCGCGCGACTGCCACGACGACGGCAGATCGTTCAGCGCCGCCGTCTTCACCGCGTCGCCGACGGCGAGCGCTCGCGCCCCCGTCCTGGCGGCGTGACCCGCGAACACGAACGTCATCGCCAGCAACACCACCTGCCACAGCAGGAGGATGACCACCAGCATCAGCGGCAGGACGCCCGCGAACTCCACCGTTGCCTGCCCGCTCTCGCCGGCGAATCGGGCGGCGATCCGCTTCGCGGCCGACGTCTCGGATGCTTGTGGGGCGGCCGGGCGCAGGGCCGAGATCTCCCCGAGGACGCTCGCCATCGGGCGGAGCATCGTGTCGCTGGCCGCGCCGGCTGCGGGGATGCCGGTGTTGATCGCCGACTCGAGCGCGAAGAAGTCCGCCGGCACCGTCGTCTGGAGCACGGGCGCCGGCACCACCCGCCGGGCCAGGTCGGCCGGCACCTCGAGTCGGCGCGAGGTCCGGTTCAGCAGCACCGCGATCTCCGGGGGCTCGACCTTTAGCCGGTCCCACTGCGAGCACAGCCGCGTCACGCCGCGCAGGGCGACCACGTCGGGCGTGGTCACGATCAGGACGGTGTCGGCCATCTCGGCGGCGATCGCGCTGGCCTCGGTGAGTGTCGAGCCGGCGTCGACGATCGTCAGGTCCTCGCGCGTGCGGATCGCGGTCAGGATGTTGCGCGCGGCTGCCGCCGTGACGAGGTCCGCCTGCTCTCCTTCCTGGGGCGCGAGCAGGACCCGCATACCGGTGGCGTGCGTGTAGAGGGTCTCCTGTAGATGGCGCGAGGTCAGCTCGTCGGCTACCGCCGCGAGGTCGACCACGCTGCGGCGATAGGGAAGATCCAGGAACGCGCGTAGGTCGCCGGCGTGGAGGTCGTACTCGACCAGGCAGACCGACGCTTCTCCGAGCTCGCGGGCGGCGAGCGCCAGGTGCACCGAGATCGTCGTCGTACCGACCCCACCCTTTGACCCCACCACCGCGACCACGCGTCCGAGTCCGTGGAGCTCTCCGTGGGCGTCACGCGCGGCGCGCCGGCGCAGCGCCTGCGTCCACGCGGCCGCCGCCAATACGCTGGTCTCGAGTTGCTCGAGCCCGATCGGCTCTGCGATGACGTCCCGCGCTCCAGCCTGCATCCCGCTGCGCAGCACCTCGGGCGAGTTCTCGGAGACGACCAGAACGAGCCCGAGATCCGGATGCGCGATCGTCAGCTCGCGAGTGATCTCGATCAGCGGGAGCGACCCGCGCCGGTCATGCACCACCACGGCGTCGATGTCGCTTCGCGGCAGCGCTCCTCGGAGCTCCTGCGGGTCGCGGAGCGTGGTCGCGATCTCGAGCTCGTCGCTCTCGGCGGCCAGGCCCGAGAGGTGATCGGCGAGCCCGTTCTCGTTGACTGCGAGGACGATCCTGATCACCGGACCGCCCTCACGGGGTCGGCGTGTATGGGGGCGGCTGCGGGACCGATGCCGTGCCTGGCGCCACCAGGGCGAGCCGGAGCTTCTGCGCGAAGGTCTCGGCATAGCTGACCGCGAGAACGTCCTGCTGAGAGAGAGCGAACGTCACCGGGACGACCTGGCTCTGCCCGGTCGGCGCAGAGCTGCCGGTCGCCGAGCCGCCGGCGGTCGTGGGCGTCCCCACACCGAGGACTCGGGCGACGGGCACGATCACCCGGGCCGTGTTCTTGCTCCCCTGGTTGTTGCCGGCGTAGGTGGCGATGATCGAGACGACGCTGCCGGGGGTGACCTCGCCGGCCACGCCGCTCTCCGCGTCGACCATGATCGCGATCTCCTCCTGCCCCGCCGACATCGACGGCGGGGTTCCGAGCATCCCCTGCTCGAGCTCGGTGCCTGCCGGAAGGTACACCTGGCTGACCAGGCCGATCGCCGCGTCCGGGCTCCGCAGGGCGTTCGCGGGCGCCCACTTCGCCGGCAGCGATACGTACCCGAGCATTCCTGGGCTGATCGGCTCGTAGCGCTGCAGCGGCGCCTTCAGCTCGAGCACCTGCACCTTCGGGCCCACCTGTTTGGAGACATTGCGGACGTATCCAGCGATCAGCAGGAACACGCCGACCAGCCCGGCGGCCGCGACCACGATGAGCAGCATGCCCTGCCGCTGGCGCGGATTCAGCTGGCGCCGCCTACGCCGTCTCAGCACACCCGCGCGCTGATTCGAGCCGTCGAGGGCCCGTGGCGGATGAAGGTCGGTTTGTTGTTGCGCCACAGCGCATCGTCCTCCCGTTAGACGCGCCAAGACCGACCGCTCCTGGCGTCCCCGCTACTGCCAATTTGGCGCTGGATCGTAGCGCGTCGGCAGAGGTTCTGGTATCAGTAAATTTCGTGAGGTTGCGGAAGGCGCCCAGGGAGGCTCCGAGGGCAGGCAGTTTGAGCCTTTCCGGAATCCGTGCGCGCATTCGCGAAATCGGGCTCTTCAGCTTCATCCGCGACGAGCGCGGACAATCCCTGCCGCTGTTGATCGCGGTCATGCTCGTGCTGCTGGCGGCGGGCGTCCTCGTCGCCTGGCTGGCGCTCTCGACCAACATGGCAACGGTGGCGCAGACCGCGGCGGATGCCGCAGCGCTCGCCGGTGAGAAGGAGGTCGTAAAGGAGCTCGACCAACCCGCCATCCTCATCAACGGCCAGTACGTCACGCCCACGCCTGACTGGCAGCGGGTCCTCAACGTCGCCGACGGGTACGCCAGCGACAACGGCGGCGAGGTCGTCGAGCTCGACCATCCGGCGAACCCCGCGGGCTTCGGCTACGACGTGATCGTGATCGTGAGAACCAAGCAGGGGCTACCGGCCAACAGCGTCGACGCGTCCAAGCAGGCCTACGCCGAGGCCCGCGCCAGCACTGACCCGCTCGCCCAGGCGAGCCCGACAATTCCGATCTCCAACGACGCGAGCGTGGCGTCGGGTCCGCGGTTCGTGGCGCACGGCGGCAAGTACGGGTTCTTCCCGAACGCGGGGGCCAACTTCACCGTCGGCTCCGAGCCCGAGATCGCGGGCCGGCTCGACCAGCTCGGCACGAACATGAGGCTGCGCATCGTCGGCGTCGCCGGGTACACGGCGGCGAGCTCGTCGGCCAACGCGAGCCTCCAGACGTGCGGGTCGGCGGCGACCGTCACGGGGCTCACCTCCGCGGTGACCGGCCAGAAGTTGAACGCGGCCGGCCTGGAGCGCATTGCCGCTGCCGGACCCGGGCAGCCTGAGGAGATCGCGCTGGCCGGCGCCACCCAGAGCAGCTGCGCGCAGGGCCCGACGCCGACGCCGTCCCAGCCGTCGCTCGGCAACGGCGACGTCCACCTCGTCGATGTGACAACGGGCGGTCCGTCTGGTTCGGTGCTGCCCTACCCGGTGAACGGCATCGGGCCGCTCGGGGGACCGTGGGTCATCCCGACGCCGATCGTGATGTGCGAGTCCGGCGGGCAGAACCTCACTCCGAACTCCGCCGGCGCGTCGGGCTATTACCAGATCATCCCGAGCACCTGGGCCCTGTTCGGCGGCACGCAGTACACCCAACAGGCGTACCAGGCGCCGAAGTCGATCCAGGATCTGATCGCGGCTCGGATCTGGAATAACGGCGCGGGCGCGCACAACTGGGACTGCGCGAGCATGGTCAACTGGGCCTGAGACCCGGGTTGCGGAGTTATGATTTTCGGCGATGTCTACTGAGCCACGGCAGGGTCGCGGGCGGCGATCGCCCGACGATGAGCGCTCGCCGGCTGAGCTCGCCTCCGTGCTCGCCAGGATGGCCAGCCAGACCGGGGATCCCAAGCCGCGCCGGGCTCGCCGGCCGGGGACGGGACATCCACCGGTCACGCTGCCGCCGATGCCGGCACCGGTGGTCCGCAAGCCGCGGGCGCGCGCGGCCGCCCCGATAACCCCGCCCGCCCCGATAACCCCGGCCCGCCCCGATAACCCCAGCGGCCCCGATAACCCGGCCCGGCCCGATGACCACGGCCGCCCCGAAAGCCCCGCCCGAGGCCGAGCCGGCGCCGCCGGCGCTCGATCCGCCGCCGGCAGTCGAGGAGCCGCGACCCGTAGTGGAGAGCCCGGAGCCGCCGGCGCTCCAGACGCCGCTGCCGCCCGTGCTCGACGAGGCTCCGGCGGTGCTGGACGAGCCGCCACCGACGGCCGAAGTCCGTGAGCCCGAGCCTCCACCGCCGGCCGAAGTCCGTGAGCCCGAGCCTCCACCGCCGGCGGCCCGGGTGTCCCCGCCGAAGGCCAACGGCGCCGGCGGGCTGATCGCCGGCACACCGGTCACCCGCGTCGCGGGCGAGCAGGCCTCGGCCCCCGTCTCGAAGGCGCCGAGCAGTAAGCCCGCTCCCGCCGTGCGCCGGCCACGCACGCCCCACCGACCTCGGCACACCGAGGTCGCCGCCCCGCGAGTGCGCAGACGAACCTCGGGCCGGATCGCGGGACAGCCACGCCAGCGGCGCAGCCTGAAAAAGCCCGTTCGCGGGGAAGGGCGCATGTGGCCGCTCGTCCTCATCGTCGCGGTCGCCCTGTTGCTGCTGATCCTGCTGCTGACCAGCGGTGGCGGAAGCAAGCCTCCCGCCGCGATCACGCCGGCCCAGCCCGTGGCGACCCACGTCCCGGCTGCGGCGGCGCCGCTGCCGTCGACCCCCACGATCACGACCACCGCCACTTCTGCCCCACCGACCACGACGGCGACCGCGCACAAGCCGGCTGCCGCCAAGCCGGCCGCCGTCAGGGCGGCTGCCGTCAGGGCGGCTGCCGTCAGGGCGGCCCACAAGCACGCCGCCCCGCACAAGCACCGGCGGGCAGCCTCGGCTCCCCACTCCGCGGGCCCGTCTACTCCCGCGTCCGTGACTCAAACCGTCGCCCCCTACGTCCCGGCTCCTCGATCCGCCCCGTCGCGACCGCCGAGCTCAGGCCTTGCCGGCGCCAGCTTGGGGAGCGCGCAGAGCCTCTCCCGCCACCGGCGGACGCACAAGAAGGGCTAGCTTGCGCGAGCCGCCGCGGCCGCGGCGACCTGCATAACCTGTCAGATCAGCGCGGATTTGTTGACCGTGGCATGTCCCGCATGCCCCACGTGAGCGACATGCCACGGTCCACCCGGGCCGGCTTGTCTGTCAGGTCTTGCAGGTCCGGGCGGAGCGCCTCCGGGCCGCAGGACCCAGGCCGGCATCCCAGCGGACCCATCGGGATCTGGGCCCCGGGGGCCCAAAAGTGGGGCCCGGCGGCTCTAGCCGGAGCGGACGCGGTCTGGCGTAATGCAGCCATGCAGATCGCCACACCAAAGATCAAGACTCCTCCGGCCCGGCGGGCGGTCGCGAGCATCGCCTCGGCCCCCCTGATGGCCGCCCTGACGGTGGCCTCGATCGTGATCACGCTCGTGGTCGTCCTCGGGACGATGCACGACGGCCGGCTGCCGCCGACCGGATCGGTCGGACTGGTGTGCGCTGTCGTGCTGGCCGCCGCGGCGGTCGCCGAAGCTTCCCGTCCCGCCCGCTCGGAGCGTGCGCGTCGCCGGATCGTCCGTCCGCCGGCACGGGACGAAGTTGCCGCCGACGACGTGTCGATCGCGTCGCGCTGGCGATAGCTGCGTGCTCACGCAGTCAGGGGTGGGCCTCGTGCACCGACCGGCCGAGGTCCGCCCCTGCCGGTTTCGATCCGCCGGCGCGTTCCGCCCGCCCGCGCCTTCCCGCGCCTTCCCGCGCCCCCCGCGCCCCCCGCACCGCCCGCGCGTCTCGCCTGCCCGCGCCTGCCCGCGCCCTCCCGCGCCCACACGGGACGCTAGTTCCGCGCCGCGCCCAGCCCGTGCATCCGCTCGCGTATCTCGGGCGGGTTCTCGATGATCTGCGAGAAGCGAACGACGGTCACCGTGTCGTCCATCGACACCTTGCGACCGTAGATCTGCTCGAGGAAGTGGATCATCTCGTCGACGCGGCGGAACTCGGGGTTGTCGTGCTCGATTTCGCGAGGGGACAGGTCACGAACCCTTTTGACCTCGACCTGGTCGATCACCGCGTTGAAGATCTTCTCGCGTGGAGAGTGTTGGTAGCCGATGGTCACGAGCACGCAGTCGTTCTTGCGGTACTTGTGTGACTTGTCGCCGAGACGGATGGTGGCGGTCTTGCGGCCACGGCGAAGCTGGTCGGCGAACACCGACGAGTAGAAGTTGAGGACGCGCACGGCGCCAGCCTACCGATCCGGGGACAACCGCGACAACGCGCGGCGCACGATTTCGCGCTCGCCGGGGTAAGTGAGCGCCTCGGCGGCCTCCTCGAGCGGCATCCAGCGCGCTTCCTCGATCTCGTGATCGTGGTCCTCGAGGCTTCCGGACCGGAATTCGAAAAGGTAGAAGGCGACGCGCTTGGAGCGGCGACGGCCGCGCCGCTCATAGCTGTACTCCACGTCGCCGAGCCTGTCGATCAGCTCAGCGGTGACCCCCGTCTCCTCGGTCACCTCGCGCGTGGCGGCGGCCTCGGGGGTCTCACCTTCGTCGAGGTGGCCCTTGGGCAGCGCCAGCACGCGCCGGCGGTTCGCATCGCGCTTGACCGGCACGATCACGATCACCTCGTGGTTGTGGACCACCGCTCCCCCCGCCGACAGTTCGATCTCGGGTTCCGGGCTAGTAAACGTATCGCCCGAGTGCCTCCGGTTCATGAACGGTGAGCTTTCCCCGTCCCTGACTAATTATTCCTGCACGTTCGAGCACGGCCAGGAAACGGCTTGCCGACTCGCGTGACGAACCTGCCAGCTGGGCAAGCTCTGCCTGGGTCGATGTGATCACCACGTCTCCCTCCGTTTGGCCTTCCGCGCGAGCCGTCGAAACCAGTTCGGCGAGAACGGCGGCCACCCGGCTCTGCACGGTTTGGAAGGACTGACGAGCGAGACGCTCGTTGGTCTCACGCAGTCGCTGCCCGAGTGCGGCTATCAACTTCACCGAGATGTCCGGATACTCACGCAGCAACCGGTGCATGTCCGCGCTGAGAATCGCGATCGCGTCGGTGCCTTCGATCGATTCGACGGTCGCCGAACGACGCTCCCCGTCGAGCATCGCCATCTCGCCGAAGATGTCTCCCGGACCGAAGTGAGCGAGCGTGATCGAGCGGCCGTCAGGATGCTCGCGCACTGCGCGCGCCCGCCCGGAGCGGACCACGTAACACGTGCTTCCCTCGTCGCCTTCCTTGAACACGATCTCGCCCGCCTCGAACCGGCGGGGCACCGCCACCTGCGCCACGTGCTCGAGCTCTTCTGACGAAAGCGTCGAGAAGAGCGGGACCCGGTGCAACAGCGCAATTGTGTCCTCGGTGCTCGAAGACATTGTCCGCATGCATACCACACGCCCACCCGGGCACGGGGTTTGTGACCGGGGTCAGAGCCACTCGGGTTTGCGAACCGGTCGGAACCAATCGGGTGTGCGACCCGGTCGGAACCAATCGGGTTTGCGACTGGGTCAGACCGAATCGAGCGCTTGCTCGCGGCGCCGGCGCTTCAGCGCCGACGCGACCCACCACGCGAGCGCGACCACCAGTGCGACCGGAGTGAGCGCCGCGATCGCGATCAGAGCGACGCCCGCCGCGACCGTCAGCACGCGCCCGGCGTCGTGGGCGGCGCGGCCGAGCGTGAAGCCGCCACCGCCATGCGAGACGGGCGCCGCCGCCGGCTTGGCCTGGACCGTGACGTTCACCTGGCTGTAGTTGACCGAGTGGTTGAGCCGGTTGAGCGTGGCCTGATCGCTCGAGATCGACGCCTCTGCGTCGTGGATCTGAGCTTTGAGGCTGTCGACCTGCTCGGTCGTGGTCGCGTTCGCGAGTTGCTTGAGCAGCGAGGTCCGGAGCGCCCGCGCATCGGCCAGCGCCTGGCCCGCGCCGCCTACCTGACCAGTGATGTCCTGGCTCGAGTCGGTGCGCGACACGACCTGCGCGTAGTTGAGCAAAGACAGCCGGCTCATCGTCTGGGCCAGCGCGGCGCTTGGCAAGCTGAGCTGGAAGTTGGCGGCGGCGCCGGGCCCGCCCTGCGTGACCGAGGAGTTCTCGACGATCCCGTTCGCCTGGCCGACGACGTTGTAGATCTCCTGCGCCACGTCGTCGATCCGGTTCGGAGCCGCCGTCAGGTTCAGCTGCGCCCCCTGGACGACCTTCCGGCCGGTCGTGGGCGGCTGGAGGGTCGGCGCGGGCGTCGCAAGGACGTCGCAGACCCGGACGTCGCAGACCCGGCCGTCGCAGACCCGGGCGTGGCAGACCCGGAGGTCCCGGACGTGGACGTCCCGGACTCGGTCGATCCGGCGCCGTTCGTGGGCGGGACCAGCGCGGCCTGCGACTTCGCCGATCCCGAGGCGGACGACGCCGCGGACCTCTCCGGCGCCGGCGTCGATGCCGTGGAGCCGGCCGCTGCCGCCCCGTGACTGCTCGAAGAAGCGGGCGACGTCGCGGTCTGAGCCAAATCGGCCGCTGACGACGAGACCGACGACGCGCCATGCCCGCCTCCCGACACCACGACGATCGCGATGATTAGCGCAACTACCGCGGCGAGCGCGCCGGTCGCCTCCCAGAAGCGCGCGGCCCGGCGGCGTCGCGGACGCTCCGTCGGCACGGCCGCGAACCGGCGGGCCACCTTCTGATCCAGCGAGGCCGCGAACGCCGGCGGGACCTGCGGCTTGTCCGACGCCAGCAGCAGCGCGATCTCGGCGATCTCCGCGTACCGGCCGTCGACCGGCTCGCCCGCCAGGGTGGCGTCGATCGCGTCGAGCGTGGCGACGCCCTCGGGATCGATCGGGTCTTGGTCAAGCTGTGGCATTACAGGCCTTCCGGAGCTTCTCCATCGTGCGATACAGCAGGGTGCCCGCGTTCGACTCACTGACCCCGAGCACGCGGGCGAGCTCGGCGTTGGACATTCCGGCGTGGAACTTCAGGGCGACGATCTCGCGCTCGCGAGCCGGCAGCTTGGCGAGCGCGTTCTGGACCGCCGTGCGACGGAGCGCGACCTCCGCCCCCTCGGTATCCGAAGCTTCGGCAACATCCTCGGGATCGGTCACGAGCGCGGCGACCCTTCGGCGCCGGCGAAGCTCGTCGAGCGCCGCGTTGCGAGCGATACCGAACAGCCATGCCCGCTCCTCACCACGACGTCGATCGAACGTCCGCCGGCGCCGGTAGGCGCGCTCGAACGCGAGCGCGGTCACATCCTCGGCGGCGGCCGGATCCCGCAGCAGCGTCGACACGTACGCGAACACGTCGTCGCGGCTCGATCGGTACAAGGACTCGAACCGCTCCCACGAGGTGTCCCTGGTCTGAGAGGCCGGCGCCGTCAAGGTCTCGCTCACACCGTCACTACGCGCAGACGCGGGTTCCATCACAGCTAACTCACGCGAGCGCCCCGAACAACCGTGGGTCGTTCGTGATCACTCCGGTGACGCCAAGCGCGTTCAGTGCCCGTATCCGCGGCAGCTCGTCGACCGTCCACACGTACACCTCTCCGCCGGCGCCCCGCACCCGGCGCACGAGCCGCGGCGTCACCAGGCGCCAATGCACCATCAGCGCGTCGCAGCGACGCGTCCGGACCGCGCGCGCGGCCTGCCAGGGAAGCACGAACCGGAACACCTGCAGGGCGACGAACGCCGGCAGCCGCGTCGCCCGCGAGCGGAACGGATCCCTTGTCAGCCTGGGTACCGACCAACCGAGCCGAACCGTAGGATCGGCGCCGCGCAGCAGCTCGAGGCTCGAGCGATGCTGAGATGAGATCAGCGAGCGGTCGAGCACGCCGGCGGCGCGGAGTGCCTCGAGCACTCGCAGCTCATAGTCCGGGAGCTTCAGATCGACGTCGAGCTCGACCCCGGTGAACCGATCCCCGGCCAGGTAGGCGAGCGTCTCCTCGAGCGTCGGCGCCACGCGGCCCGCCGCGTCCTCGTAATCGTGCGCGATGATCAGCCGGTCGCCGTGCTCCTCGCGCAGCACGTCGAACTCGATCATGTCGACGCCCGCCTCGAGCGCGGCATCGAAGCTCGCATACGTGTTGCCCGGCGCGAGCAGGTCGGCGCCCTTGTGCCCCACCCGGCGGAGTCGAGATCTCAGCTCTGACATCCCGGACACCAGTATGTCGTCCGGTTCGCATCGCCTTGCCCGCGTGATTCGATCCGACGTCCGCACCTGGGACACGGTCGGCCCGCGTGCCCGTACACGCGCGGCCCGATCGCGCGCGGCCCCTCGACCGCAGACCGCGCCATCCGCGGCCTGACCGCGTCGATGATCGCGACAACCTCGTCGTCCGCCACCGCGCCGAGCGCCCGCCACGGATCGACGCCCGCCTCCCAGCACCCCTCCGCCTTCCACATGTTCCCGATGCCGGCGACGTTGCGCTGGTCGAGCAGCGCATCGCCCAGGGGCCGCGTCGGATCGTCCGATCGGAGCCGAGCCAGGCACTGCGCAAAATCGAACTCGGGCGCCAGCACGTCGGGCCCGAGCGCGGCGAGACGCTGATCGAACCGCGTCCGCCCTTCGGTCACCAGCTCGAGCAACGGCCCGTCGAACTCGACGACCTCGTGGTCGCCGGCGCGGAACACGATCCATGCCCGCCGCGACGAACGCCCCCACCGCCGACCGGGCCCGTACACGCCCCACGCCCCGACCATGCCGAGATGCGAGTGCAACACCAGGTCGCCCTCGAACCGCAGGAACAGGTGCTTGCCGTGGGTGTCGACGGTGCGGACCGCGCGGCCCGCCAGACGCGATGGCCACCGGTCGAGCGCGTGGCGCGGCTGCGGGGTCAGGATCTCATCCGGCATCCGCCCCTCGAGCACCGGGCGCATGCGGTTGGCCGCGTACGCGATCGTGTCGCCCTCGGGCATCTAGTGGACCATCGTTCGAATCCGCACCGACTACGCACTGAGCGTCAGACGGCGCGGGCCCTGTTGGAAGCCGAGCGCCACCAACGCCGGGCCGAGCGTCGAGTCGATCGCGGACTCGCCGTCGACCCTCTCGAGCGCGATTCGCTTCGGCCGACCGGCCCGCACCTGCTCGACGAGCGCCACCAGCGCGGGCTCGAGCCGCGGATCGTCGGAGTTCACGAGCGTCTGGAGCGCGCGGCCGCCGCGCTCGACGTACAGCACCGGCTCGCCGCCCGCGAGCACGACGTACGCGCCCGGCACTCGTGCCGGCCGGCGTGTGTCATCCGGACGATCGGGACGGGCGGGCCACGCCAGCGCCGCGCCGTACGGCTGGGCTGGATCGACCGCGGCCAGCACGACCGGCGACGCCTCAGACACCTCGGAACGCAGCCGTTCGACCGCGCCCGGCAGCGCGAACTGGGCTCCGCCGAGGCCTTCGACGAAGTACCCCCGGCGCGCGATCCCGAGCGTCTCGAGCTGCGACAGCTCGGGATAGATCGCCGAGAACCCGCCCGGCACGCCCTCGGCCCGGACCTGCTCGCGGGTCAGGATCCCGTAGCGCTCGAGCATCAGCTCGGCGAGCGCGCGCCGCCGCGCCGCCGGATCGGACGCGGCGCGGAACAGCGGCTCGGTCAGTGACCAGCGGCCTTGGACCTGCGCCGAGGCGCCCATACCGCGCCGGCGCGCCGCAAATCGGCCCGCGCGCGCCGGGCTCCGCACGCGCTCGCGCTGGGCCCGGGCGAGCGTCAGCCGCGGGGCCCGCAGCGGCGCAAACGCGTCGTTGGTGGCCTCGCCCGCCCACGCCAGATCCCACAGCGCCTCCTGGAGCTCTTCGGGGGCGAGGTCGACGTCGACGAGAAGGTCCGTGAAAAAGCACGCGCCGGCTCGTAGTCGCTCCCTGACCGCCTCGTGCGCCGGCGACCCCTCGGCGATTGCACCCTTCACCGGCGGGGGACCGAGCACCGCAAGGTCCTCGCGGAAGTACAGCGCGACCCGACCGGAGTTCCGCCCGAGCGCGCCGGCGCCGATCCACACGAGCTCGCCGCTCGCGCACAGCTGATCGATCCACGACGGCGAGTAGGCGCCCGCGCGGCGAGGCAGGACGTCGCGCTCCCACACGTCGGCGGGAACCGTCAACCCCTGCAGGGGAACCAGTACCTCGCGCAGCCGGTCGACGCCGGCGCCCGCGGCCGGGTGCCGGTCGACGCCCTGCCAGGCCGGCAGAAACCGCGCCAGCGCCCGCGGATCGACGGGCTCGACCTCCTTACGGAGCACTGCGAGCGAGGCGCGCCGCAGACGCCGCAGAACCTCCGGGTCGCACCACTCCCGCTCGGACCCACCGGGCCGCAGCTCGCCTCGCACCAGCTCGCCGGCCCGCTCGAACCCGCCGAGGACCGCCGAGCAATCCACCCCATAGCGCGCCCGCAGATCGTCGGCCGTGAACGGGCCGTGCGTCGCCGCGTACCGACGGACGAGGCGCGACAGCGCGTCGGGAACGTCCTCGAGGAACGCGGCCGGCAACCCACCCGGGGGCGCCGCGCCCAGCGCGTCGCGGTACAGCCCGGCGTCGGCGGCGTCGATCCACCGCTCCTCGCCGGCGAGCCGGACCGCCACCGCCCGCCGCTCCCCGCGCAGGTCCTCGAGCATCGAAGCGGCGTCCAGACCTGCGACCACTCGCTGCTGCGCCTCGGCCACGGTCAGGTCCCCGACGCCCCGGAGCACGTCATGCAGGCCGTCCCGAGAAGTCGCCTGCCGCATCTCCGACAGGTACTGGAGGTCGCTCTCCACCTGCTCCAGAGCGCCCAGGTCGATCAGGTCACGCAGCTCCTCCTGCCCGAGCAGCTCGCGCAGCAGCTCGCGGTCGAGCGACAGCGCCGCGGCTCGGCGCTCGGCATTCGGCGTGTCGCCCTCGTACATGTACGTCGCCACGTAGTCGAACAGCAGCGAGGACGCAAACGGCGAGGCGGTCGCGGTCTCGACCTCGATCAGCGACAGCTCGCGACGGTGGAGCGCGGTCAGCAATTCGACCAGTCCGGGGACGTCGAGCACGTCGCGCAGGCACTCGCGGTAGGTCTCGAGCACGATCGGGAACTCGCCGTACTTCTTCGCCACCTCGAGCAGCGACTGCGCCTTCAGCCGCTGCTGCCACAGCGGCGTCCGCCTGCCCGGCCGCGCCCGCGGGATCAACAGGGCGCGCGCCGCGTTCTCGCGAAAGCGCGCGCCGAACAGCGCGCTCGCGGCAAGCTCGGCGACGACGACGTCCTCGACCTCGTCGGGCTCGAGCATCACCAGGTCCGCGCCCGGCGGCTCTTCGGCGTCGGGGAGGTGGACGATGATCCCGTCGTCTGACCAGATCGCGTCGGACTCGAGCCCGAGCTGATCGCGGATCCGCGCGCTCAGCGCCAGTCCCCAGGCGGCGTGGACGCGTCCGCCGAAGGGCGAGAGCACGCACAGGCGCCAGTCCCCGATCTCGTCGCGGAAGCGTTCGACCACGATCGCGCGGTCGGACGGGATCACGCGCGTGGCCTGCTGCTGCTCGCGCAGGAACTCGATCAGGTTGTTCGCGGCGCGCCCGTCCAGGTCGTACTTGCGCTCGAGAACCTCGGCCGGCTGCTCGACCGCCCACCGAGAGAAAGCGCCGATCGCCTCGCCGAGCTCCTTGGGGCGGCCGATCCCGTCGCCCTTCCAGAACGGTACCGCGCCGGGCAGCCCGGGCGCCGGCGTGACGATCACGCGGTCGCGCCCGATCTCCTCGATCCGCCACGTGCTCGCCCCGAGCAGGAACGTTTGGCCGGGGCGGGCCTCGTACACCATCTCCTCGTCGAGCTCGCCCACGCGCCGGCCGTCGGGCAGCGTCACCGAGTACAGCCCTCGGTCGGGGATCGTGCCGGCGTTCGTCACCGCGAGCTGGCGGGCGCCGCGGCGAGCCCGGAGCGTGCCCTTGACCCGGTCCCACACGATGCGCGGTCGCAGCTCGGAGAATTCCGAGCTCGGATATCGCCCGTCGAGCATGTCGAGCACGTTCTCGAGCTGGGTCCGGCTGAGCTCGGCGTACGAATACGTCCGCGTGACCATCGCGTGCAGCTCATCTATCGAGACCGGGTGGTCATCAGAAGCCGCCGCCGCGATCGCCACGATCTGCTGCGCAAGCACGTCGAGCGCGTTCCTCGGCACCACGGTGGTCTCGATGTCGGCGTCGCGCATCCGGCGCGCGACCACCGCGCACTCGAGCAGGTCCGCGCGGAACTTGGGAAAGATGCGGCCGCGGCTGACGTCGCCGACCGAGTGGCCGGCGCGGCCGATCCGCTGCAGCCCGCGCGCCACCGATTTGGGCGACTCGACCTGGATCACGAGGTCGACCGCGCCCATGTCGATGCCGAGCTCGAGCGACGAGGTCGCCACCAGGCACGGCAGCTCGCCGGCCTTCAGCATCTCCTCGACCACGAGCCGCTCCTCGCGCGCCAGCGAGCCGTGGTGGGCGCGCGCGATCTCGTGCTCGGCCAGCTCGTTCAGGCGCAGCGCCAGCCGTTCGGCGGCGCGGCGGTTGTTGACGAACAGGATCGTCGAGCGGTGCGCGTTGACCAGCTCGACCAGCTCGGGGTAGATCGCCGGCCAGATCGAGCGGCGCGTCGCCTCGGAGCCGCCGACGAGCGGGTCGAGATCGGGAGCGGGCGTCGCATCGGGCTCGACCATCGACTCGACCGGGACCCTGATCTCGAGGTCGAGCTCCTTGCGGATCCCGGTGTCGACGATCCGGCACTCGCGCCCGGGCCCGACCAGGAACCGGCCGATCTCCTCGAGCGGCTTCTGCGTCGCCGACAGTCCGATCCGCTGCACCTCGCGCCCGGCCGCGGCGGTCAATCGCTCGAGCGTGAGCGCCAGATGAGCCCCGCGCTTGGTCGACGCCACCGCGTGGATCTCGTCGACGATGCACGACTCGGTCCCGGCGAACAGCACCTGGGCGCGGCCGGTCAGCATCAGGTACAGCGACTCGGGGGTCGTGATCAGGATGTCGGGCGGCTCGCGCAGCATCGCCTGACGCTCGCGCTGGGGGGTGTCCCCGGTGCGCACGGCGACGCGAAGGTCCGCGCCGATCCCGCGCAGCGGCACGCGCAGGTTGCGGTCGATGTCGTAGCTCAGCGCCTTCAGCGGCGACACGTACACGAGGCCGATGTGCCGCTCGCCACCGTCGCCCGAGTCGCACTCGCCACCGTCGCCCGAGTCGCACTCGCCCGCGAGCCGGTCGATCGCCCACAGGAACGCGGCCAGCGTCTTCCCCGACCCGGTCGGCGCCGAGATCAGCACGTGCTCGCCCGACGCGATCGCCGGCCACGCCTGCGCCTGGGCCGGCGTCGGACCGCTGAACGCGCCGGCGAACCAGTCGCGCGTGCGCGGGCTGAATTGCTCGAGTGACACCCTCAGCCGAGCGTAGCGAGCCCGGATCCCGGACTTCGGGCGATCTAGGACCGTTCCTGACCGCGGCCCGCGAGCTCCCTCGCCGTTCCGAAAACCGCGTCGATCATCGGCTCGGTCAGCTTCCCCGTGAACGTGTTCTGCTGGCTCGGGTGGAAGCACCCGAGCAGCGTGTATCGCCCGATCTCCACCGACGCGCCGTGCCCGAACTTCGGGCGGGGCCGCGGCCTCGGAACGCCGACATCCGCGAGAACCCGCAGCGTCGCGTCCCACGCGAACGACCCGAGCGTCACGATCACCCGCACCGATGAGAGCAGCGACAGCTCCCGCACCAGATACGGTAGGCAGTTGTCGCGCTCCGCCGGCGTCGGCTTGTTGGCCGGCGGGGCGCATCTGACCGCGGCCGCAACGTACGCGCCGCTCAGCTCGAGCCCGTCGTCGCGCGCCACCGATGTCGGCTGGTTGGCGAAACCGGTCCGGTACAGCGATCCGAACAGCCAGTCGCCCGAGCGGTCGCCCGTGAAGATCCGCCCCGTGCGGTTCCCCCCGTGGGCCGCGGGCGCGAGCCCGACCACAAGCACGACGGCCGCGGGGTCGCCAAACCCCGGCAGCGGTCGACCCCAATATTCCGCGGAGGCAAACGCCGCCCTACGAACTCGCGCCACCTCCTCGCGCCAGGCCACGAGCCGCGGGCAGCGCCGGCAGGCGATCACCTCCCGGTCGAGCTCGCGGAGGCCCGCGTCGTTCAAGCCTTCAGCGCCCGCCCGTAATGCTGCTCGTAGTACTCGCGGTACGCGCCCGAGCGAATCGGCTCCCACCACCAGGCGTTCGCGCGGTACCACTCGACGGTCCGCTCGAGCCCTTCTTCGAACCGCACCTGCGCCCGCCACCCGAGCCCCCGGAGCTTGTCCGACGACAGGGAATAGCGCCGATCGTGCCCCGGACGGTCGGTCACGAACTCGATCAAGGACTCGTCGCGGCCGGTCAACTCGATGATCTTGCGAACCACCGCGAGGTTGTCGCACTCGTCCGGGCCGCCGCAGTTGTAGACCTCTCCCGGCGCGCCGTGGAGCAGCGCGTGGCCGATCCCCCGCGCGAAGTCCTCGACGAACAGCCAGTTCCGCACGTTCTTCCCATCCCCGTACACCGGCAGATGATCGCCCGCCAGCGCGTTGAGGACCATCAACGGGATCAGCTTCTCCGGGTACTGATACGGCCCGTAGTTGTTCGAGCCGCGGCAGATCAGGGTCTCCAACCCGTACGTGTGGAAATAGCTCGAGACCAGCAGGTCGGCGCCCGTCTTGGTCGCGCTGTACGGACTGGACGGCTGCAGCGGCGAGGACTCGGTGAACGATCCCTGCTCGATCGATCCGTACACCTCATCCGTCGACACCTGCAGGTACCGGACACCCCGCTCGCGCGCGGCCTCCAGCAGCACGTGCGTGCCCTGCATGTTGGTCACGATGAATCCCTCCGGATCCGCGATCGAGCGATCCACGTGCGTCTCCGCCGCGAAATTCACGATCGCCTCGCACCCGGCGACCGCTTCGGCCACCGCGGCCGGATCCTCGATCCCGCCCTGCAGGAAGCGGATGTCCGCCTCGACCTCGTGGAGGTTCTCCCGCCGTCCGGCGTAGGTCAGCTTGTCGAGCACGGTCACGTCGTCCCCGTAGACGCGCACCCGCTCGCGCACGAACGTCGACCCGATGAACCCGGCGCCGCCGCACACCAGCAGCTTCATCTCGCGCTCACCGCCCGCATCAACGCCATGTACTCGGCCAGTCCCCGCTGCCAGTCCGGCAGGACCGGGGCGTCGCGTTCGCTGCGAAGAACGCTGTACGCCGGTCGCGTCGCGGGTCTGGGCATGTCAGCTGTGGTGCAAGCTCGCACTTCACAGCTAACGCCCGACACCGCCACTGTTTCACGCGCGAACTCGTACCACGAGCAGACCCCGCCACCGGCGACGTGCTGGATTCCGACCGGCGGCGACTCGCGCGCGGCCAGGTGGACGAGCGCCTGCGCGAGGTGGCCGGTGAACGTCGGGCACCCGACCTGATCGTCGACCACGTTGAGCTCGTCGCGCTCCGCCGCGAGCCGCAGGATCGTCGCCGGGAAGCACGGGCCGCCGGCGCCGAACAGCCACGAGGACCGTACGATCGTGTTGCGCTCGGGCGCCGCCGCCGCCACCTCGCGCTCGCCGGCGAGCTTCGACCGGCCGTACGACGACAGCGGCGCGACGGCGTCGGATTCCACGTACGGCGAGCGCTTGGTCCCGTCGAACACGTAGTCGCTCGAGATGTGGATCGTCCACGCGCCGCACGCGCCCGCGGCACGCGCCACGTTGCCGGCGCCGGCGCCGTTCACCGACAGCGCCCCCTCCTCGTCGCGCTCGGCGCCGTCGACGTCGGTCCAGGCCGCGCAGTTGACCACCATCTGCGCGCCGGCGCCGCGGATCGCCTCCGTGACCGCCGCGCCATCCGCGATGTCCAGGTCGACGCGCGCGAAAGCGACGACGTCATGGCCGGCGGACCTCGCCGCCGCAGCCAGGTCCTGCCCGAGCATCCCCGCCGCGCCGGTGATCACGAATTGCATCGATGCAAGGGTAGATGGATGCGCGATGATGCCGCCGTGACCCCGACCGACGCCTAGCCGTGACCCCGACCGACCCCCGGCCGTGACCCCGACCGACCCCCGGCCGTGACCCCAACCGAGGCCCCGCCGCGACCCGTCCGGGTGCTTGCCGCCGGCGGCACGATCGCGATGCGCGGCGAGCGCGCCGTCCCCGCCCTGGATGCCGCCGACCTCGTCGAGCAGCTTCCCCAGGTGGCCGGCTTCCACCTCGAAGCCGAGACGGTGCTGTCGGTGCCGAGCACCTACCTGACGCTGTCCGACGCGCTCGACCTCTCCCGCCGCGCGTGCGCCACAGCAACGAGCGGCGAGGGCGTCGTGCTCACGACCGGCACCGACACGATGGAGGAGGTGGCGGCGTTGTGCGGGCTTATGTACGGCGGCGACGCCCCGATCGTGATCACCGGCGCCAACCGCCCCGGGAGCGCGCCCGGCGCCGACGGCCCCGCGAACCTGCTCGACGCGATCGTCCTGGCCCGCGCGCCCGCCGCCGAGGGGCTAGGCGTCGTGGTCGCGTTCGGCGGCGAGGTCCACGCGGCGATGACCGTCCGCAAGATCGACAGCACCGGTCCCGTCGCGTTCGGCTCGCCCACGGCCGGTCCGGTCGGCCGGATCGTCGAGGGCCGAGTGTGGCTGCACGCGAACCCGCGGCGCCCGACCCCGCTTTCGGTGGAGCGCCTCGACCATCGCGTGTCGACGGTGACCACCGGTCTCGGCGATGACGGCGCGATGCTGCGCCACGCCGCCGAGGTCAGCGACGGCGTCGTGCTGATCGCGCTCGGCGCGGGACATCTGTCCACAGAGGTGCTGGGCGAGCTCCGCGGCGCGACCGCGCGGGTCCCCGTCGTGATCACCTGCCGCCCCGACCGCTCTTCGATGCTGTTCGCAACGTACGGCTTCGAGGGCGCCGAGCGCGACCTGCGCGCGAGCGGCGCGGTGTGCGCGCCGTTCCTGTCGGCGGCGACGGCGCGGATGGCGCTGCTGAGCTGCCTGGGTGCGGGCCTCGACCGCGTCGGCATCGCGACCGCCCTCGCCCCGTTCGACGCGCGGTAGCGGAGTCGCTTGCGGACAGAACGTGTCCGCAGGTAGCAAATTCCTCACATTCCTACCGGACCGCCCAGGTAGGGTCGCGGGCATGGCTGAACGAACGAAATATGCACCGGGCACGTTCTCGTGGTCCGACCTCTCGACCACGGATCAGGACGGAGCCAAGCACTACTACAGCGAGCTGTTCGGTTGGGATGCCGACGACCAGCCGGTAGGCGACGGCATGACGTACTCGATGATGAACATCGGCGGCAAGCCTGTCGCCGGGATCTCTCTGCAGAACGAGATGCAGCGCCAGTACGGCGCGCCGCCGGCTTGGAACTCCTACGTGACGGTCGACAGCGCGGACGACGCGGCGGACCGCGCGGCGAAGCTGGGCGCGAACGTGATCGCGCCGCCGTTCGACGTGATGGACGTCGGGCGGATGGCGGTCATCCAGGATCCGCAGGGCGGGTTCTTCATGGTCTGGGAGCCCAAGCTGCACATCGGCGCTTCGATCGTCAACGCGCATGGCGCGCTGTCCTGGAACGAGCTCGCGACCACGGATCTCGACGCCTCCGCCGACTTCTACCACGAGCTGTTCGGGTGGCAGAACAACCCGTTCGAGGGGATGGCATTCCCGTACCGGATCATCCAGAACGGCGACAGCAGCAACGGCGGAATGCGCCCCTCCCAGGAGAACGAGCCAACGTACTGGCTCGTGTATTTCGGAACGGACGACATCGACGCCACGCTCGCGAAGTCGACCGAGCTCGGCGGCACCATGCTCGTCGGCGCGACCGACATCGGGATGGGCAAGATCGCGATCCTCCAGGATCCGCAGGGAGCCGTGTTCGCGCTGTTCGCCGGCGATTTCGAGGGCTGATCGGGTCACGCACTAACGCGCCGGCGCTGACCGGCCGACATACTCGACATATGCGCCGAGCTCTTTCAGCGCTCGCGGCCCTGGCCGCCGTGATCGGCGCAGGGTGTGGATCGCAGGCCACGCAGTCCGCCACCCCCGCGGCGGCGACCGTCGCGCCGGCCGTCCACACTCCCGCGGCGGCGACCGTCGCACGGCCCGTGCACGCCCATCCGCAGGCGGTCGAGCCGGTCGCCGGCGCCGGCGCCCAGACGCAGTCGACATCGAGCGCGCCGTCGGCGGTCAGCGTCGGCCCTCCGAGCGGCGGACTGGCGCAGCCGGCCTCGCTCGCCACCGTGCGCCGGCAGCTCGCCGCCAGCGGCCTGTCGGCCAATCCGAACCAGGCGACGCTCACCCCCGACGGGCTCGCGATCCCGCCGATCAACGCGCCACCGGCGGTCCAGGCGATCATCGCCGCCGGCAACGAGATCGCCCACCTGCCCTATCGGTACGGCGGCGGCCACACCACCTACGAGGACACCGCGTACGACTGCTCGGGGTCGATCAGCTTCGTGTTCGCCGCCGCCGGCCTGCTCCAGTCGACGGTCGTCTCGGGCCAGCTCGAGAACTGGGGCGCCGCCGGCCCCGGCAAATGGGTCACGGTATTCGCCAACGCCGGCCACACGTTCATGTACGTGGCGGGGCTGCGGTTCGACACGGTCGCGTTGGCCGAGACCGGCACGCGGTGGTCGAACCGCCCCGCCGACGAGCCCGATCTGAAGACGTTCTCGGTTCGTCACCCGATCGGCCTGTGAATCGGGTGGCGAACAACGCCGCTGCGTGGCCCACGAGCCTGCTTAACGTGACTCAGCCGCCCGACCGCGCCCACCGGGTGCGCATAAGCACGCCCCACGTGCTTATCCGCACTCGGCGCGGCCGAGTGCTGCGCCGGGTCACGTTCTTCATGCGACCGCGGCTACGCGCGGCCGTACACGGGGATCGCGGCGCCGGAAGTCGGCGAGCTGTCCTCGGACAAGAGCCACGCGATCACGCCGGCGATCTGGGCCGGCTTGACCCACTTGTCGAAGTCGGCCTTCGGCATCGACGCGCGGTTGGCGGGCGTGTCGATCACGCTCGGCAGGATCGCGTTGCAGCGGATGCCGTCGTTCTTGTACTCGCTCGCCACCGCGTGCGCGAACGCGATCACCCCGGCCTTCGAGGAGATGTAGCCGGCGGCGCCCGGAAACGGCTGCAGGGCGGCGCGCGTGCCCACGCACACGATCGACCCGCCGCCACCCGAGAGCAACTGCGGTACCGCGGCCTGGACGATCAGATACGTCGGCCGCAGGTTCAGCCGGAACTGCTTTTCGAACTCCTCGATCGGGGTCTCGTGCACGCGCCCACCGGCGGCGAACCCGCCGACCAGATTCACGACCCCCCGCAGTGGCGCCGACTCCGAGCCGGCGCCGAGCGCGACCACCGACGCCACCGCATCCGGATCGAACAGGTCCGCCTGCACCAGCTCCAGCCCGTCACGCGCCGGGACCCGCGCGAGCTCGTCCTCGACGATCCACGGCACGACCACCCGCCAGCCATCGTCGAGCAGGCGCCCGACGACCGCCGAGCCGAGCCCGCCCGTGCCTCCTGTGACGATCGCTGTCTGACTCATTCGGTTGCCGTCCGCGCGCCACTTTATCTTCGCCGAGCATGAGAGTTCGGGAATTTGCAGAAGGAACTGACGTCTCTCAAGCCCTCGTCGTACGCGAGGTCGACCGTCAATCCGACCAGCTCAAGCTCGTCCTCGGCGACCGGAGCGGGACCGTGCCGGCGCTGGCGCCGCACGCCGCCAGTGAGACCTGCCGGCCCGGTGAGGTCGTGTTCGTCACCGGCAAGTTCAGCGGCGCGCAGCTCAAGGTGCACAGCCTCCGCCGGGCCCGCGACGGCGAGTACGCCCACGCCGATCTGGACGACGGCCCCGCGCGCGACGTCGAGCAGATGGAGCGCGACCTGCGCGAGCTGCTCGGGACGATCCAGGACCCGCACCTGCGCGGGCTGCTGGGCGCGGTGTTCGCCGAGTCCTGGTCGGGATACCGGGAGGCCCCGGCGGGCAAGCGCTACCACCACGCCTATCGCCACGGCCTGCTCGAGCACTCGCTGACCGTCGCCCAGTCGGTCAACGCGATCTCGGCCATGTTCGGAGGCATCGATCGCGACGTCGCGGTCGCCGGCGCGCTGCTCCACGACATCGGCAAGCTCGAGGCCTACGAGCTGCGGGGCGGCGGGATCTCGATGTCCGACGACGGCCGCCTGCAGGGGGAGATCGTGCTCGGCTACTACCGCGTCCGCCGGACGATCGAGCGGCTCGACGGCTTCCCGCCGGCGCTGGCTCAGGCCGTGCTCCACATCATCCTCAGCCACCACGGCGCGCTCGAGCACGGCAGCCCGGTGATCCCGTGCACGCGCGAGGCGACGCTCGTCCACATGATCGACAACCTCGGGGGCCGGCTCGGGAGCTTCGACCGGCTCGAGATGCAACTGCGCGCCGGCGAGCAGTGGTCGGCGTGGGACAAGGCGCTCGGCGGCGGAGCGTACTTCGCGCCACCGCCGGACGCCGAGCGAGAAGCGGCGCAGTACTGGGCCGCGCTCCGCGCGGCGTCCGTGGGGCCGGGCGGCCGGGCATCCGTGCCCGGCCGAGGGGGTCGCGTCCAGTCCCGCCCGGCACGGACGCCGGGCGGAATCGGCGTCGCGGCGACGGCCCCGCTCGGCATCCATGCCTCGCGACGGGCCTGCCGCGCCCATCCCACGGACGCCGCCGCAGGCGGCCCAGTTACACCTTTGTCTCACGTCGCCACAACTTCGCCGCAAATTGCGCCCGGCGACCGGGGCCCGGGGACGCTGCCCGCCCGGCCCAACTACAGTGTGGAGAGGGCATGGCCAAGGACACCGAAAAGCTGATCCGTCAGCTGTCGCTCATCTCGTACCTGATGGCAGAACGGCGTCCGGTCACCGCTCAGGAGATCCGCCGCGACGTCGAGGGCTACAGCGCGATGAACGAGGACGCGTTCGCGCGCCGCTTCTATGCGGATCGCTCCGAGCTCGAGGCGCTCCGAATCTTCCTGTCGGTCGAGAAGCCGGTCGACGGCCTCGTCGAGCAGGAGACGTATTCGCTCGCGCCCGAGAACTTCCACCTGCCGGCGATCGAGTTCACCGATCGCGAGCTCGCCGGGCTGGGCACCGCCCTGCACCTGCTCGACGGCGAGTTCGCGTACGCCGAGCCGTTGCGGCTGGCGCTCCAGCAGATCTCCTGGGGCCGCCCGAGCCCGCTGAGCTCGCCCGAGCAGCACACGGTCGCGCTCGGGATCACGGGCTCCGCCGGAGGGCACGAACTGAGCCAGCGCCTGGCCAAGGTCGAGACCGCGATCTTCCGCCGCAAGACGATCGTGTTCGACTACTACACGATGGAGCGCGGCGAGCTCGGGACGCGCAAGGTCGATCCTTACCAGCTGCTGTTCCAGGGCGGTCAGTTCTATCTGGTCGGCCACGCGCACGAGCGCGGCGCGATCCGCGTCTTCCGCCTGTCCCGGATCCGCGGCAAGGTCGGCTACGCGACCAAGGCCGAGCACGACTTCCAGCGCCCCGCCGGGTTCGACCCGCGCGCCTACGCCAACCGGATCGACTGGCAGTTCGGCGACGCGGTGGGCACCGCCGAGGTGTGGATCGGGCGGCGCATCGCCTGGCAGATCGAGCGCCACTTCGGCCGCTACGGCGAGATGCAGCCGGGCGAGGAGGACGGTGATCGGATCTTCGTCACGCCCTACGCGAACGCCCGCCAGCTGATCGCGTGGGTCCTCGGCCTCGGCGAGAACGCGCGCATCATCGGCCCGCCCGAGCTCGCGGCCGAGCTCCGAGACCGGCTCGACCTGCTGGTCGACCGCCACACCGGCGAGCCGCAGGTAGCTGCCGAGATCGATGCCGGCGCCCGCCTCGCGTCCGACGGCGGGGCACCGGACGCCGGGAACGGCCATCACCCGGACGGCGCGATTCGCCCCGAGCGGTTCGCGCGGCTGGTGACGCTCGCGAGCATCCTGATCGACGCCGGCCGCGCCGGCCGTCGCGTCGACGCGCGGCAGCTGTGTACCACGCTTAAGATCTCAGAGCAGGAGCTGCGCGAGGACATCTCCGTGCTCAACCTCGTCAACTTCGGCGCGGGCACGTACGTCCTGTACGCCGAGCTCGGCGTCGACGGGATGATCGAGATCGATCCCGAGCCCTACGGCGATTCGTTCGCGCGGCCGGCGCGGCTGCTTCCGGTCGAGGCCAAGGCGCTGGTCGCGGCGATCGACCTGATCGGCGAGCACATCCCCGAGGGATCGCTCACCTCGGTGCGCGATAAGGTCGTGACCGCGCTCGGCGAGGACCCCGTCCACGAGGGACTCCAGATCGCCACCCCGGGCGGCGACGATGCCGAGATCGCGGCGGTCGTCTCGCGCGCGATCGCCCACCGCCGGCTGCTCTCGTTCGAGTACTACAAGGAGAACGAGGACGAGTTCTCCACGCGTAAGGTTGAGCCGTACACGCTGATCAACGGCCGCGAGGGCTGGTACGTCGCCACCTTCGACCCCTCGCGCGCCGACGTCCGGCACTTCCGGCTCGATCGCTTCAAGTCCGCCAGCGTGACCGACGAGACGTTCGAGCCGCGCCCCGACGTCGATCCCGCCGCCGACGTCGACGGCTGGCCCCGGACCGGCGAGGTCCCGGCCTCGCACCTCGCCCGCGTGTGGATCTCACCTACCCGGGCGCGCTGGGCACGCGAGGAGCGCCGGATCACCGCCGAGCTCGAGGACGGCGCGGTGGTGGTCGAGCGCGGGTTCGCCAGCATGCGCTACCTCGTGCGCGACGTGCTCAAGGAGGCGGGCGACGCGGTCGTACTCGAACCGGCCGATGCCCGCACCGCCGTTCGCGAGGCCGCCGAGGCGCTCCGCGGCGCGGCCGCTCCCGTCGCAGCGCGCTGAGCTCCCGCTAGGCTGCGCGGCGATGGAGACCCTGAAGGGACTGATCCTGTCGGGCGGGAAGGGCACGCGTCTGCGCCCGATCACTCACACGAGCGCCAAGCAGCTGGTCCCCGTCGCGAACAAGCCGGTGTTGTTCTACGGGATCGAGGCGATGGCGGAGGCCGGGATCGCGGACGTCGGCATCATCATCGCGCCGGAGACCGGCGATGAGATCCGGCGCGCCGCCGGCGACGGGTCGCAGTTCGGCGTGCGGATCACGTACATCCCCCAGGAGGCGCCGCTCGGACTCGCGCACGCGGTCCTGACGGCCGAGCCGTTCCTCGGCGACTCGCCGTTCGTGATGTACCTGGGCGATAACCTGCTCCAGGGCGGTATCGGGGATCTCGTGGCGGCCTTCCAGAGCGACCGGCCCGACGCGCTGATCCTGCTCACTGAGGTCCCCGACCCCGAGAACTACGGCGTCGCGGAGCTCAGCGAGGGCAAGGTGGTGCAGCTCGTCGAGAAGCCTCCCGAGCCGCGGACCGACCTGGCGCTGGTCGGGGTGTACATGTTCACGCCGGCGGTACACGCGGCGGCGAAGGCGATCGAGCCCTCGGGACGCGGCGAGCTCGAGATCACCGATGCGATCCAGCGCCTCGTCGACGACGGCCTGCGGGTCCAGCCGCACATCGTCAAGGGCTGGTGGAAAGACACGGGTCGCCTCGACGACATGCTGGCCGCCAACCGGCTCGTGCTCGACACGATCCAGACCCGAATCGAGGGTGAGCTGATCGATTCCCGCGTCGATGGACGGGTCGTGATCGATGCCGGGGCCCGGCTCGAGCGCTCCTCCGTGCGCGGCCCGGCGATCATCGGCACCGGCGCGAGGCTGACCGACTGCTACGTCGGCCCGTACACGGCGATCGGCGAGACCTGCGAGATCTCGGGCGCCGAGGTCGAGCACTCGATCCTCCTGGCCGGCTCGGTCGTCCGTGACCTCGACGGCCGGATGGAGTCATCCCTGCTCGGGCGCAACGTAAAGATCGGCCGCGACCACCGACAGCCCCGCGCCTACCGGTTCCTGGTCGGCGACAACTCCGAGCTCTCGATCCTGTAGCGCTCAGCGAGTGGCGGTCAGCTCCTCGAGCATCGGGAGCTTGGTCGAGCTCGGCGCGGTGACCTTGATCCTGACGAACCGCGCCCGCACGCCGTGCACGTGCAGGGTGTCGAGCACGCGCCCGCTGTGGCCGGTCACGACCGCGACCCGGCGCCACGTGCGGCCGTTGCTCGATACCAGCACCGCATAGCTCGCCGGCCTCAGAACGATCACCGGCCGGGGCGGCGGCGGGACGTTCGGCGCCGGCGACGGCGGCCACTGGCGTCCCCACCGCAGGGTGATCGTCCGGATCGGGGTGGCGAGCCCCGCGAGCCGCGCGGTCAGCGTCGAGTGGACCGACGCCGGCTCCCAGTCGGTGGCCGGGCTGCCGTCGACCGCCGCGAGCGCCGGCGCTCCGGGCTGCGAATTGCTCGCAGTGACCGGGTTGCAGCGGACGAGGTCGCTCGAGACGGTCAGGTCCGGCCGGTGCGTAGCCAGCGTGAGCTTCTGTCCCGCGGCGAGCCGGCGCGTCCCGGCTGGCGTCTGGATCGGAAGCGGCGCCCCGCTCTGGAGCGTGACGACCGTCCGCTGTTGGCCGATAGCGACCGTGAAGGTCCGGCCCTGCCACTGCAGGTCGTGGAGCACGATCCCGCCGATCTGTCCGTTCAGGCTGGGGTTGAGTTGGACGCCGTTCGCCCGCCAGCGCATCCCGGAGTAGCCGTACAGGAACTCCTGGAGGAACCCGCCGATGCCGGTCATGAACGTGAACGCGCCACCGGTCCGCGTCTCGGAGAACTGGTGGAACACGTCGCGGATGAAGGGCTGGTAGCTCCGCTCGGTGTACACGTAGCTCGCGCACCCGGGCGTGCCGAGCGCGGCGTTGTCGATCAGGTTGACCGCGTCGCTCATCGACGGCCCGCCGGGATCGGTGCGGGGGACGTAGAAGTCGATGTCGCCGAGCGCGAGCTTGGGCGGCATCGTGTAGCCCCACGGGTACTGGAGCAGCGTGACGTCAGCCTGCTTGACCAATTGATCGCCGTAGCCCGAGAACTCGGGGTGCATGTTCAGCGCCCTGTTGACGGGAACGACGAGTCCGGCGGCGATCGTCGACCAGCTCGCGGGCGCGGCGATCCCGAGCACTTGTGCGGCCGCGACGGCGTCCTGGAGCGTGCTCATCGCGCCCACGTTCGTGTACACCTCGTCGTTGACGTTCGGGTTCTCTTCGTCGGGCCCGGTGACGCCGTTGATGTGGTACTTGCCGTCGCTGCCGAGCGTCGCCCGCGAGGCCCAGAACGCCGCCGCCCCCGACAGCACCGGCCAGCCCTGCTGTGCCAGCCACGTCTTGTTCGCGGTCACCAGGTAGTACTGCCATTGGGCGAGCGCGATGTCTGCGGTGATGTGCTGCTCGTACAGGCCCTCGCTGTTCACCGACGTCGGCGGCGGGATCTGCTCGGTGCCGTCGAGCGCGCTCTCCCACGGGAACCGGGCGCCCGCGTAACCCGTCGCCGCGGCGTGCTGCTGGGCCTCGGTCAGTCGCTGGAAGCGGTACGCGTCCATGCCGGCGGCGAGGTCGGGGTGCTGCGCGAGCAGCGACGGGTACATCCACGTCTCGGCGTCCCAGAAGATGTGACCGTCGTAGCCGTTGGACGAGAGTCCCGCCGGCGAGACGCTCCAGTCGACGCCGTCCCGCGTGCTCGACCACAGGTAGAACTCGCTCGCGTTGACGTCGGTCGCCAGCGTGCGGTTGCCGCGCACCTCGATCCAGCCGCGCCACAGCGTCGCCCAAGCCGCCTGGTTGGCCGCCAGCAGCGAGTCCCAGCCGGTGGCGGCCGCGGACGCCGCCTGCCCCTGGGCGGCGGACGTGGTGTCCGCCGCGTCCTGCGAGCTCTCGACGCCGACGTACTTGGTGATCGTGTACGTCTGACCCGACTGCACCGGGAACCCGAGCTCCTGGCCGACGCTCTGATCGGTGGCCTGGTCGATTTGCGTGGTCGTCGCCAGCACGTTCGGACTCACTTGCAGCTGGCTGGCCAGCGTCGCCTGGATCCCCGTGCCCTTGGTCGCGAGCGTGACCCAATCCTGACGTGCGGCCACATTCCAGCCCTTCGTCATCTGCGTGGTCAGCGCGGGCGTCGCGGTGATGTCGGCGGTGCCGTCGATCGCGTCGGTGACGGTCGCCACCCCCGACCAGTGAGGCGTGAACTGGAGGCGGACGAGGCCGACGAACGGGTTGGCCCGATCGGTCAGCACCTGGTAGGTCAGGTCGGTCGCGTTTCCATCGGGAGCGGTCCACCGCGCCGTCGTGGTGACGATCCCGGTATGCAGGTCGATCGACTGGCGCCAGCCGGACACGCCGGCACCCGGGACCGCGAACGTGTTGCCGTTTTCGCCGAACGTCAGCGTCGACCAGGTCGGTATGTTTGCCCGCTGCTGCACGTTGTTGGCGGGCTTGGGATCGTTCGTGACCTGCCCATAGAAGCCTGCCAGCTCCGACTGTGCGGGAACGGTGCCGGCGGCATACCCCTGTCCGGAGGGCGGCACGCGCACGCCGAGCATCCCATTACCGGTGAACGTCGGGGCATACGTTCCTCCGGGGCTGTTCGCGGTCAGCACGAACGCGCCCGCGCTCGCCGGTGGCGCCGCCTGCGCCGTGGAGACGAACGTGAGCGCGCCGGCGATCGCCAGAAGCCGGATGAGACTACGCATGCCTTACCTCCTCGAAGACCTCGGTCACCTGCCCCTTCCCGACGGAGGCGGGCTGAAACCGAGGTGTCGGGAGGTTTAGGTCGCATGGTCGGCGCCTGTGCACAGCAATGCGCAAGCTTTGGGCCGGACTGCTGTACCCGTGCTGTGGGCGGCGTTCAGTTCAGGACGCGGCGGGCGCGGTGAGCAGGTCGCGCAGCTCGTCGAGCTCGGCGCGCAGCGAGGTGACCTCAGCCTCGAGCGCGTCGATGCGCTCGGCCAGGGCGCCGTCGGCATCGGCACGGATCGCGGGGGAGATCTGTGGGCGCGCCGGCTGCACGTACGCGGGCGCCGGCTGCACGTACGCGGGCGCGGGCGCCGGCGCCGCGGGCGCCACCGATCCCTCCGCCGGCGCCGGGGGGGGCGCCTCAAGCGGCGCCGGGCGGATCGCCTCCGCGTCGCCCCGCCGACCGAGCAGGTGCTCGAAGCGATCCTCCTTCTGGCCGGCCCGGCGGGCGAGACGACGCGCGTAGTCGCGCTCACCGAGCGCGGTCAGGACGCGATCGACGTCAACGAGAGAGTCGAGCCGCGCGATCCGCTCGGTGCGGGCCTTGAGTTCGCCGGGGGTCTGCGGCCCGCGGAGCAGGAGCACGGCGAGCACCGCCAGCTCCTCGCGGTCGAGCCCGAGCGCCTCCTCGGCCAGGTGTCGGTATTTGACCGCGCGGCTGCCGTGCCCGCTCGCCAGCCGCGCCAGCCCGTACAGGCACAGCCGCTGGGCGGCGTCCCGAACGGTGGCCTCGTCGTAGGCGGTCACCGGATCGCGGTTGGTCGACTGGTTGCAGGCGAGCCGGAGCGCGTTGAGCGACAGCGGATACTGGTCCGGCGTGGTCCAGCGCTTCTCGATCAGACACCCCAACACCCGCTGCTCCGGCGGGGTAAGCTCGGCGAGATGCATTGGGCCGAGCATAACGGCGACCAGGACCGCCGAGTGACCGCGCGATGAAGCTCGCCGGCAAGCTCCAGCTCAAGCCCGGTCAGTCGATCTCGATCGTCAACGAGCCCGAAGACGTCGCCCTCGAGCTGGGCGACGAGCATCCGACCGCGACGGACCCGGGCGAGGCCGAGGCCGTGATCGTGTTCTGCGCCGATCGCGCCGAGCTCGACGGGCTTCGCGACCAGTACCTCCCGCCGGCCGCGCGCGACGCGCTGACCTGGGTCGCCTACCCGAAGGCGGGCAAGCTCGGGACCGATCTCAACCGGGATGTGCTCGCGGAGATGGTCAACCGCGAAGACATCCGGCCGGTGCGGCAGGTCGCGCTCGACGACGTCTGGTCGGCGCTGCGGCTGCGGCCGGCCTGAGTCGTGCCGGCGCCATGCTGACCGCGGCCGACGCTCGTCGCGTGGCGCTGTCGCTGCCCGAGGCGGTCGAGCAGGATCACCACGGCCGTCCCTCGTTCCGCGTCGCCGGCAAGATCTTCGCCACGCTCTGGGACGAGGACCACATGAACGTGATGGTCGACGAGCCGGGCATTCTCACCGCCGTCGAGACTCACCCGGGGGTGTGCGCGGAGGTGATGTGGGGGAAGCGGCTCGCCGCGGTCCGCGTCGACCTGCGCGAGGCCGATGAGGAGTTGCTCGCCGACCTGCTCGCCGACGCCTGGGAACGAAAGGCGCCGGCTCGGTTGACGCGCGGGTAGACGCCGGCGCCATCGGCGGTTCGGGTTGCGCGAGAACGGCCCACCGGCCGTCCCGACGTAGTGCTTCACTAGCCGGGATGACGGACCCGGACACGATCGGGCGCATCCGTGCGGTCGTGTTCGACCTCGGCGGGGTGCTGCTCGACTGGAACCCGCGCTATCTCTACCGGAAGCTGTTCGACGGCGACGACGACGCGATGGAGCGGTTCCTCGCGGAGGTGTGCACGATGGAGTGGCACCACGCTCACGACCTCGGCGTGCCGCCGGAGCGGACGTGTACGGAGCTCGCGCACGCGCACCCCGACCAGGCCGAGCTGATCTGGGCGTGGTCCCGGCGCAGCGAGGAGATGATCTCCGGGCCAATCGACGGGACGGTCGCGATCCTGTCCGATCTGAAAGCCGCGGGCGTTCCCTGCTACGCGCTCACGAACATGGAGCGCGAGACCTACCCGCTGCGGCTCGAGCGGTTCGAGTTCATGCGCTGGTTCGACGGCACGGTCGTGTCCGGGTTCGAAGGCGTCGCCAAGCCGGACGTCGCGGTGTTCGAGTTGCTGCTCGACCGCTTCGGCCTCGACCCGTCAACGACGGTGCTGATCGACGACTCGCCCTTGAACGTGGGGGCGGCCCGCCAAGCGGGCCTCCAGGCGATCGAGTTCGACTCGCCCGAGCGGTTGCGCGAATGGCTCGCGAACTTCGGGCTCCTCGACGGGCGGCGGGCGAACTAGACCGCGCCGATCCCCAGCGTCAGTTCTCTTCCTCCCAGTTCTCCGAGCGCGGGTCCTTGCCGGTCAGCAGATCGACGAAGTGCTGCCAGCGGCTCGGCTTGACGCCGGGTTCTCGCTCGCGCCATGCCGGGGCCCCGCCGTGCGGCGGCTCGAGCGCGGCGGCCGCGGTGGCGTCGATGCGCAGGTCGACCCCGCGCTCGTGCAGCGACGCAACGTCCTCGGCGGCCACGAACCGCGGGTCGTCGCCGACGCGGATCACCAGCCCGTGAAAGATGTCCTCCTCGGGCGCCGCGACGACGTGGTCTACGGTGCCGACCTGCTCACCACCCGACGCGTACACGGGCACTCCGCGCTCGAGCACCTCATAGGCGATCGGCAAGCCCTCGTCCACGACCGGTCACACTACCGACATGACGCGCGTGGGTGTGGTCGGCCATGTCGAATGGGTGGATTTCGTCTCGGTGCCGCACCTCCCGGTCCGCGGGAAGATCCTGCACGCCGACAGCGCGTTCGCGCGCGCCGGCGGAGGCGGCGGCGTCGCCGCCAACGTCCTGGCTGAGCTCGGCGCCGAGGTCGACTTCTTCTGCGCGCTGGGCCGGGACGCCGAGGGCCAGGCGGCGGTAGCCCAGCTCGAGGACCGGGGCGTCCGCATGCACGTGGCGTGGCGCGACGGGCCGACGCGCCGCGCGGTCACGTTCCTCGACCCGAGCCACGAGCGGACGATCGTCACGCTCGGCGAGCGGCTGGAGCCGCTCGGCGCCGACGAGCTCGAGTGGGAGCGCCTCGCGGACGCGGAAAGCGTCTACTTCACCGCCGGTGACGCCGCCGCTCTCGAGCGCGCCCACGCCTCGCGGTTCGTCGTCGCCTCCCCGCGAGCCCGGGACGTGCTCGAGGCCGACGGGGCGTGGGTATACGCGCTCGTGTTCAGCGAGGGCGATGACGACGAGCGCGGGTGGGCGCACCGGGCCGCCTCCCACGCGCGTCTGCTGGTGGCGACCGAGGGCGACCGCGGCGGGCGCTGGTGGGGGGAGTCGAAGGGCCGCTGGGCCGCCGTGCCGCTACCGGGCCCGCCCCGCGACACCTACGGCTGCGGAGACTCGTTCGCGGCCGCGTTCACGCTCGGGCTGGCGCGCCACGGCTCGATCGCCGACGCCGCGAAGCTCGGAGCGCAGGCCGGCGCCCTGGCGCTGACGCGCGTCGGCGCTCCCTGAGGACCGGGCTTGCCCGGTTCGGTAATCGTGCCGGTCACGGCAGCCGGCCGCTCTCAGGTCCCGATCTCGCGGAAGCTGACCTCCCGCTCGACCGCCGAAGACACCGACCACCGTCCGCGGCGCCACCTGATCGTCGTTCCGTCGGCAAGCCGCGCCGCCGCACGCCCCAGCCGCGGCGTGCCAAAGAGAGTCGCGACGAGCGGTCGCGAAGACTCGGGAACGTCGCCGAGCCCCCGCGCCACGTGCGACGCCGGATACGTGACTACGATCGAGCCGGCGCGGACCCACACCGGATCCGCTCGAGCTGCGCGCCCACCACGGCCTCACCACCGCCGCGCACGGACGACCCCGACCACGTCTCGATCCACTCTCCTCGCGGGAGCGGCACCTCCCGCTCACGCGCCTCGTCGTCGAGCACCGGCGCCACCCACAGCGCCGGCCCGTAGCCGTAGGCGTCGCCGATCTCCCAGCCTCGCGGATCACCCGGATCAGTCAGGCACAGCGGCCTGATGATCGGGAGTCCCGTTCGAGAAGCCGTGACGTGAGTTGGATGAAGTGGTCGTGAACTGTTCCCTCGACCACCCAGGCGCCCATCGATCGGACCAGGCGCCGACCTGCATGTCCACTCCTCGGCCTCGCAGATCTCGAAGCTCGGCGTCCAGCGGTCTCTGCGGATCCCGGAGTGCGCCACCGAGCCGGTCGAGGTCTACGAGCTCGCCAAGCGCCGCGGAATGGACTTCGTGACGATCACCGATCACGACACGATCGACGGAGTCCTGTCGCTCGGGCAGCTTCCCGACGTGTTCATCTCAGAGGAGCTGACCGCATCGTTCAAGGGCGAGTCCCAGGCCGTGCACCTCCTTTGCTACGGCATCACCCCGGGCGATCACGAGTGGCTGCAGGCCAACCGCGACGACGTCGAGGCCTGCGCCGCGTATCTCCAGGACCGCGAGATCACGGCCGCACTCGCTCATCCCTTCTACGCCGTCGCCGCGCCGCTCACCGCGCGCCACCGGCGGCGCCTGGCGCAGCTGTTCCCGATCTGGGAGACGCGCAACGGCTCGCGGGCCGAGGAACTCAATCTGCCGGCGTTCGTGTACATCGAGACCCACGGAGGAACCGCCATCGGAGGGTCCGATGACCACGCCGGAATCGATATCGGCCGGACGTTCACCGAGACTCCGCGCGCCGCCAACCCGCAGGAGTACCTCGCGCACATCCGTGCCGGACGCGCGTCGGGCCACGGGCAGCAGGGCAGCGCCGCCAAGTGGGCGCACGCAGCGATGGCGCTCGCGATCCGCTCGCTCGGTGACGGCGACTCTCCGGAACGCCCCGATCCGGCGTCGGTCCTGAAGATCGGCGTCCCCACCGTGCCGGCGATCGTCGACGCGCTCGCCGAGGGCCGCTACGACATCGTCCACGTGTGCTCGCCGGGCCCGGCCGGGATCGGCGCCTGGCTGGTGGCGCGGGTGCTCGAGCTGCCGAGGGTCGGTAGCTACCACACCGAGCTCGCAGCCTATGCCGCGCTGCGTACCGGGCAGGCCGAGCTCGAGGCGCTCGGCAACTTCGGGCTCGGCATGTTCTACGGCGCCTGCGACGTCGTGCTCTCGCCGAGCCGTGCCGGCGACGAGCGGCTCAACCAGCTGGGCATCGGAGACGAGCGCATCCGGCGCTGGGATCGCGGCGTCGACCTCAACCGCTTCGATCCTCGCCACCGCGACGACGATCTCCTCCCCGGCGAAGTCAGCATCCTCTACGTGGGACGCCTCAGCAAGGAGAAGGGAGTCGACCTCCTCGCCGACGCGTTCCTCGAAGCCCGCCGCCGCGATCCGCGCCTGCACCTGTCGCTGGCGGGGGGAGGCCCTGAGGAGGAGCTGCTGCGCGCCCGGCTCGGCCGGCACGCGACGTTCCTCGGGTGGCTTTCCGGAGAAGCGCTCGCGCGAGCCTACGCCAGCGCCGACGTGTTCCTGTTCGCGAGCTCCACCGAGACATTCGGTCAGGTGGTGCTCGAAGCGCAGGCAAGCGGGCTGCCGGTGGTCGCGGTCGACCGCGGCGGGCCCGCATACCTGATCGAGCATGGTGAGACGGGGCTGCTCGCGCCCCCCGACGTCAATGCTCTCGCCGACGCCGTGGCGTCAGTGACAACCACTCCGCTTCTATCCGAGCGCATCGGTCGCGGCGCGCTGGCGGCGGTGCGGGGGCGCAGCTGGGAGGCTGCGCTTGACCGCCTCGCCGCCGCCTATCGCATCGCGCTCGCCGCGCACGGCGATCAGCAGCGCGCGCGCGGCGTCGCATAACGGTCCCTCAGCGGATCAATACGACCAACCGTAGACATATACGCCGCCGTCGCCATAGCCGCCGTAGCCGCCCTGGCCGTAGCCATAGCCGCCGTCACCGTAGCCGCCGTCACCGTAGCCGCCGGGGCCGTAGCCGCCGCCACCGTAGCCGCCATCGCCGCCCGGGTAGCCGCCGGCGCCGTAACCGCCGTCGCCATAGCCGCCGGACGATCCACTCGTCTCTGAGGACGAGCCTCCGGTGCCGCTCTGCTGCCACGCCACGGAGAACGACGACCCGTCGGACGAAAGCGACGAGGGCGACGCGCCGGCCGTGTTCTGGCTCGACCCGTAGCCGATGTCATAGGTGCCGTTCGATCCGAGCGCGATCGGCTGCGCGGTCCAGTTCGAGTCGGAGATGGTCCCGGTGTGGCCGTTCGCGGTAGCTGTCGCGTTCGTGAAATCCACCGTGCCGAAGTCCGACAGCGGCAGCGGCGTGCAGCTACCCGAGCCGTCGCACTCCGACGGCGCCTCGGCGACCCACTCGGCACTCGAAGTGTCCGGGTTGGACGCCTGAATCGTCTTGGAGAACGACTGTCCGGTCGTCTCGTCGGTCAGCGAGAATGCGACGTTGTCGCCGTTCACGCCGACGCTGGCCTTGATCTTGTCGCCCGGATGGATCGAGAGGTTCAGCTGAACGGGCGCGGAAGGCACCAGCTCATACCACGCGTAGTACTGCGTCCCGTTGCCGGTGCAGTTCCCCTCAGTACCGATCTGCTCGAGCGACGTCGATGACCCGTCGCCGAGGCCGGATTGTCCCATCGACGACGTCTGGCCCTCGTCGCCGCCGACGCCGACCCAGAAGGCGGCGTCGTCCTGCCCCGAGCTGCATTTCGACGTAGGCTGGACCCAACTGCCGGAGACGTTCGAGAACTGCGTATTCGAATCAGAGCCACCGACGACGTATCCAGCCCAATTAGAGCTCACTTGCTCCGCGGCGCCCGTCGCGGCATCCGCGGAGCCGGCCGACAGCCCAGTGACGGCTGCGGCCGTGGTAAGAGTTGCTAAAAGGGTGCGATATTTCATGAGTCCCACTCTCGTCAGCGGGAGTAAGAGCGGCTGACGAGCTCCCGAAGAGCTCCTTATGGACTTGGGAAGAGCTCGATATGAGAGCTAGGACCGGTCGGCGGTCGCGGTCCCAGTACGCGTACGAGCAGCGCGTTGACGATGCCGAGCACCGCGAGCGCGATGCCGAACCCTGCCTGACCCAGCCGAGAGCAGCGCGGCGCCACCGGCAACGAATAGCACGACCTCGAGCACGAGCCGTCCGGGATCTTCCATTCGCCGCGCCGCTCTCGGCGCGAGCCAGCTGCCCCAGACCGCCGCCACGAAGCAGGGCGCCGCGATCGCCAGGACGATCTGAAGCCACACCTCCGAGCCGACGGTACCCGCGGCGTACGAGACCGCGGCCAGTAGCGCGGGGTCTGGCAGGAAACGGATTGCGTCGTTCGCGTTTCTCATGTCAATGGTCCCCCGGAAGTAATCCTCGGTGGGCGCCTCTCCAGCCGTCGGCGACGAGCATGGCGGCGAGGTCCAGAACCTGCACAGCGCGACAAATCACGCGCCCTGGCTGAGCCTTGCCGAGTTACCCGCGATTATCGTGCGCGACTCGGCAGGGTCGCGCTCGCCGGCGTCGGTTGTCGTGTTGTGCGCGTCCGGGGAGGAGGACGGGCCAGCCGCCTGCGTCACGCGCCAAACTTGAGATCGTCGTCGTCCTCGTCGTCCGGCGCCGGCAATGGCTCGAGCTGCGGCGGGGCGACCGCCGTGCAACTCCCGCCCTGCGCCTTGGCGGCGTACAGCGCGAGGTCGGAGCGGCGGACCAGATGCGACAGGTCCTCACGGCGATCCCACACGGCGACGCCGGCGGAGAACGCCTCGGCCTCCGGCGTCGAGGCGCGGAGCCGGTCGACCGCGGTCAGCGACCCGGTCAGGGTCGAGTTCGTCAGCAGCGCCACGAACTCATCGCCGCCGAGCCGCGCCACGACATCGCCGGCGCGGAGCGTCGCCCGAATCCGCTCGGCGGTGTCGCGCAGCGCGCGGTCGCCCTGATCGTGACCGAGCTCGTCGTTGAGCTCCTTGAAGTTGTCGAGGTCGAGCGTCACGAGCGTGATCGGGTTGCCGCTACGGTCCGCCCGCGCCAGCTCTCGGGGCGCCGTGTATCGCCATCCGCGGCGGTTGAGCAGCCCGGTGAGGTCGTCGACCACGGCCTCGTGGGCGAACCGCTGGGCGAGCGTCGCCAGCTCGCGCGTGACGGCTCGCAGCGAGCCGGCGACCGCGACACCCACCAGTGTCAGCAGCGCCGCATGCCCCCAGCTGCGCGGGTACGCCGGGGTCCCGATCCGGCCCTCGACAGGAGGCCCCGCACAGACGGCGAACCCAGTCGCCGTGAGCACGGGCCGGCTCGAGGCGTTCTCGGACGGGGTGATCGCGGTCGCGATCACGCTGCTCGTGCTGAACATCCACGTCCCCACCCCGCCGTTGCCGCCCGGGAAAACGCTTGCCCACGAGCTTGCGGCCGACTGGCCCGTGTACGCGGCCTACATCACGTCATTCCTGACGATCGGGATCATCTGGATCAACCACCACGTGATGATCCGGCGATTGCGCGAACCGGATCACATGATCCTGTTCCTGAACCTGCTGCTGCTGATGAGCATCGCGGTGCTGCCGTTCGCCACCGACCTGATGGCCGCCTATCTCAGGCAAAGGAGCGGCCAGCATCTCGCCGCCGCGATCTACAGCGGGGCGTTCCTCGTGATGGCGTTGTTCTTCGCGACGCTGAACCGTCACCTCCTGCTGGTCAAGCCGGACCGGCTCCGCGGGGACATGCCGGTCGAGCGCCGGCGGCAGATCCTCTACCGCAGCCTCGCAGGCGTGATCCCGTACGCGATCGCCACCGCGCTGGCCATCGTCTCGTCCTACGTCACGCTCGCGATCTGCGGCGCCCTCGCCGTCTTCTACGCCTTCCCGATCAGCAGCGGGGGAACGGGCCCCGGAACCTAGCGCCGGCTCAGTCCCGCCACCACGCGCCGAGCACGCGGCGCCAGTTGTGCCAGGCGATCGCGGCGACCTCGCCCGAATCGAACCCCGCGTCGCCGAGCGCCGAGAGCAGCTTCGGCGTGCCCGCGACGTCCCCGAGCGGCGCCGGAATCGTCGCGCCGTCGTAATCGGATCCGAGCGCGACGTGCGCCACGCCGATCCGGTCGGCGACATATCGGGCGTGCTCGGCGATCAGCGAGATTGGCGTGTCGGGGTCATCGGCGAAATCGGCCCGCAGGAACGGCACTGCGAACACGATCCCGACGAGGCCCCCGGAAGAACCGATCGCATCGAGCTGCGAATCCAACAAGTTCCGCGACGTCGGGCACAGTGTGTGCGCGCCTGAATGCGAAGCGACTATCGGACCCACATCCAGACGCGCGATGTCCCAGAACCCCGCCTCGTTGAGGTGGCTGACGTCGATCAGGATCCCGAGCTCCCCGCAGCGCCGGACGAGCCCCCTGCCGGCGTCGGTGAGCCCCGGACCGGTGTCCGGCGAGGACGGCGAGATGAACGGGACGCCGTGGGCGAACGCGTTCGGGCGGCTCCACACCGGCCCGATCGACCGCAGCCCCGCCTCGTACCAGAGCTCGAGCGCCTCGAGCTCCGGGTCGATCGCCTCGGCGCCCTCCAGGTGCAGCACCGCCGCCGGCGGGCCATCGTCGGCAGGCGCACGATCGAGATCGGCACCGCTCCGAGCCACTGAAACCTGTCCCGCGCGCGCGAGCGCCAGCAGCCGTCCCGCGACCGCGCTCGCGTCCGCGGCCGCCACCGCGTGCTCCACCGGCGGAGCGGGCTCGAACTCCACCACCCCGTCGTCCCGCGGGACCTGCACCTCTCGCGCGCCCCCATCCGAGCGCGTGAACACGGCGAAGATCCCGCCGCGCACGCCGCCGGCGCGCATCCGCGGGAGGTCGAGGTGGCCCCCGGACCGGCCGTCCGCGATCAGCGCGTGATCGTCGTTGGTGAGGGCATCGTTGTGCCCATCGAACACCGCGATCACGGCGGCTACTCGGTCACCGGTACGGGCAGGTCAACCGCCGGCAGGTCGACCGCCGGCAGCCCGTCGATGCTCTGGGCGTTCTTCTCGCGCTGGTAGTCGACAAGCGCCTCGGGGCCGCCGACGCGGACCTTCTTCGCGGCCCACAGGTCCGCGTGCGGTCGCTGCCCCTCGTGCTTCATCAGCGGCACGCCGTATCCGCAGGAATCGGCGACGCGCGAGACCTCGACCAGCACGATCGCGCGCTGGGCCTCGGGGGTTGCCGGCTCGTTGAACCCGCACAGCTCCATCAGCTCACCGAATCGCGAATCCGAGGCCAACACCACCTCGCCACTGCCGTGGAGCCGCAGGATCCGGGGCGGCCCCTCGAACGCGCAGAACATGATCGCGATCCGCCCGTTCTCGCGGACGTGGGCGATCGTCTCGGCCCCGCTCCCGACCATGTCGAGATAGGCCACGCTCGTCGGCGTGAGCACGCGCAGGCTGTCGATCGGCCCCTTGGGCGACACGTTCACGTGCCCGTCCGCGTCGAGCGGAGCGGTGGCCACGAAGAACATCGGCTGCCGCCTGATCCAGCTCTCGAGCTGCTCGTCGATGGCGTCGAAGATCTTTCCCACAGCCCCTAGGTTACGGATCCTCATTACGATCAGGGCCGTGGCCGCCACGGCATCCACCTCCCTCGAGCGCGACCTCAAGGCGCTCCTGGGCGACGGCGCGGTCCTGCCCGGCACCACGCGCGCGTACCTGACCGACGCAACCGAGAGCCGCAACCTGCGCGGCAGGGCCGACGCGGTCGCCGTTCCGAACGATGCCGAAGCAGTCGCGAAGATCGTCGCCTGGTGCTACGACCACGACGTCCCGATCATCCCCCGCGGCGGCGGCACTGGCTTCACCGGCGGCGCCGTTCCGCTCGATGGCGGCGTGGTCCTGAGCCTCGAGAACCTGAAAAAAATCAAACATCTCGATCCAGGGTTGTGGCGCGCCGCGGTCGAGGCAGGCGTGGTCACCGCGGACCTGCGCCGCCGCGCGCGCGAGAACGGGCTGTTCTTCCGCCCGACCCCGGCTCCGCCGAGCAGTCCCAGCTCGGCGGCAACATCGCGACCAACGCCGGCGGCCCGCACGCGTTCAAGTACGGGGTGACCGGCGCGTGGATCACCGGGCTCGAGGTCGTGCTCGCGCCCGGCGAGCTCGTGAGGCTCGGAGGACCAATCCGCAAGGACGTCGCCGGCTACGACATCAAGTCGCTGATGATCGGCTCGGAGGGCACGCTCGGGATCGTCACGGCCGCCTGGGTGAAGATGATCCCCGCGCCCGAAGCCGCCCTCCCGCTGGCCGCGCTGTATCCGGACAGCCAGACCGGCTGCGCCGCGATCGAGATGATTCTCGCCAGTGGCATCGTCGCCGCCGCGATCGAGTACATGGACGAGGGCGCGGTCGAGGCGACGCGGGGCGCGTTCCCGGTCGACCTCCCAAACGAGGCCAGGTTCATGGTGATCGTCGACGCCGACGGGAGCGCTCATGAGGCGACACACGTCCGCGACGAGCTGGCCGAGGTCCTGAGCGAGGACGCGCTGCTCGTCCACGCCCCGACCGCCACCAAGGCGATCAACGCTCTGTGGCGCTGGCGCGACGGCGCATCGATCGCCGTCACCGCGCAGCGCGGCGGCAAGGTCTCCGAGGACATCGTCGTCCCGGTCGACCGGCTCCAAGAAGCGATCGACGCCACGATCGAGATCGGGCGCCGGCACGACCTGGCGGCGTGCAGCTGGGGCCACGCCGGCGACGGCAACCTCCACTCGACGTTCATGATCGACCTCGAGGATCCCGCGGAGCTCGAGCGAGCCGAGCACGCCGCCGAGGACCTGTTCGCGCTCGCGGTTGAGCTCGGCGGGTCGGTGTCCGGAGAACACGGGATCGGACTCGTCAAGAACGGTCAGCTCGCGCGGCAGTGGGATCCGGCGGCGGTTGGGATGCACGAGGCGATCAAGCGGACGTTCGACCCCAAGGATCTGCTCAACCCCGGCAAGAAGCTCGCTCGGGTTTGAGCGCGGTCTAAGCGGAACCCTCAAAAGCTCCGTCTAACCGTCAGCCGAGGTGGTGGCGGTGGGCGACGGCCGCCGCCTGCGTCCGGCTCCGCACCCCGAGCTTGGCCAGGATCCGCGACACGTGCACGCTCGCGGTCTTCTCGGCCATGAACAGCGAAGCGCCGATCTGCCGGTTGGTCGCGCCCTCGGCCACCAGCGCCAGCACCTGGCGCTCGCGCTCGGTCAGCCCGAACGGATCCTCGCCTTCGCCGTTCGACCCGGCCCCAGCTCGCCCGCCGTCCGAAGCCGCACCGGCCTCCTCGCCGAGGCCGAGGTCGAGGTCGAGTCGCGCCCGCTGGGCCAGCGCGCCGAGCTCGTCGACCAGCCACCGCGCTCCCAGCTGCTGGGAGATCTCGAGCGCGTCCCGCGCCGCGTCGCAAGCCTTGCTCCGGTCGCCGGCCTCCACGTACGCCTCGGTC
>CAVZQD010000006.1:0-522226 GCA_963777335.1 uncultured Solirubrobacterales bacterium | reverse complement strand
CGGTGCTTGATGGCTAGGGAAGAAGCCAGGAGCGGTTGCGGAGCGCCGATTGCACGCTCTGGATGTACCAGGCCCGTTTCGCGTTGTTCAACCACGGGACTGGGGCGTTGTAAGCACCGATGCTCTGCCACGGCTGCCCCTTGCGATAGTCACGGCCACACCAACTGCACTCACCGTCGTAGTAGTAGCGCACTGTGGCGGCCGAGAAATCGAGAGCCCAGGCCGTCGATTTCCAGCGGAGCGGCTCGGTCCCGGGGTTGAGCTTATTGGAGGGATCCCACTTGATCTGCGAGATACCGATCGTCTGGTAGACCTGGTAGGGCGTGATACGGGACTGGCGGGGATACCGCCAGTAGTCACGCGGGCTTACGGTGGCCTTGTCATTCTGGAGGCCCTGTATGTCGAGCGACTCAAAGTAGATCTGCGCGCGAAACACGTCCGTGGGGATGCCCCACTTGCGGGCTGCCCACTGAATTAGGTCGTCCGTGGAAGGGTTGTGCAAGCCGGGTCGTCCAGTGACGTACCGATACTCGGGAAACTCGGTGAGGATCGATTGGCCTTGCGCCGTACGTGCGCTACGGAACGCCCGGAGCTCCGCATTGGAGGGGACGTAGTTGTTCGCCGCGAAGTTTTGTGGACGCAGCTCGGGCTGGTGGACTACCAGCGCAGCCGCGGCCCGATCTGACAACGGGGGCCTTCCCGGCCTTGCCCACACATCCGGCTGCCTTCGGGTGGCGCCAGCCAGCGCGGGCGCGCACGCGATCTGCCCGCCGAGCGAAGCCGCGAGTACTACGAACATCAACGCGCTGCGTCTCATGACCAGCATCCTTTCTGACGCCAATAGGATCGGCACGAGCTCCTCGCTGCTTGAACAGCTCTTACGCAGTTCTTATGAGCGTCTGAGCGGTGAATCCCCGTAGCGACGTGGAGCCGCGCCGGATGGGTGCCGATATTTTCGAAGGTGTGACGACCAGCCCTCCGACCGCCTGGAATGATGTCGGATGAAACAGGGCCAACACTCAGCGTGCTGTCTGCGGCTCGAACCCGTTGACCCTCGCGACGAGTGTCGCGCGTCTGGCGCCGCGTGTTCGCGTGTGCGGTCGGCCCCGCCGACTCGGAGTAGAGATTCTCCGGCGAGGGGCGTCGGGCGCGAATAGGTCGAAGGCGGATGATATTCGAGCGTGAACTCGGAACGCGATCGCCTCGGTAGCCGGTGCGTGGGTTCGCCAGGTTGGTCGGCCGTGAGGCTTGTCGGGAAACGAGAACCGGGGTGCCGGTGCGCTTGCAGAGGCGTGGCCGAGCGGGACCCGGCGCCGAGGTCGGATGTGTGCGTTGACGAAGTGGGTGACCGGCGGCGGGGGATGCCCTCCGATGCCGTCGCGCCGGGCTCGGCGGCCCCGGTCATCAGCCGAATGGGCGATCTGGTAACGGGACGGTTAACTAAAGTCGCGATCGATCGGGATGACCCTACAAGGACGCGTAGACGGCGTTGGCGGTAATGAAGCAGCGTCGTCATCGGCGCGACCTGCGGACGGTGGGTGATTCGCGACGTGGCGCGTGATCCTGGCCTACGGCGAGGACTGCGCCCGGATCAGTCAAACGCTTGTCGCCATCCGGGCGTCGCGACCCGCGGACGCTCTTGGCCCGGCCGCGTACGACTCCGCGGCGTTGTGAGTACTCGGGCTCGGTTGAGCCGCGCGGAGCGCTGGGCGCGTTAGCCCGCGCGGGGGAATGGGGGCGAACACCGCCGCCGATCGTGGCAAGGCGCACTGCCGGCCCGGCTGACGTCGGCTGACATCTTCACTAATCCCAATCGCAAGCAGCGGCTGAGCGCCGCTGAGGCGGCGATCACTGCCGCAGGAGGCGCGGGTAAGAAGTTTCGGTTCGGGGCTCAAGGTCTTGTCGCAGCCTGCCGATACCCCGGGGGTAACACTCACAAGGGGCATGGAGGCCCGCGCAGACGCAAGATTGCTCGGCGGCGCCTCCCACGAGACAAGGACGGCATACGGATGTGCGGGGTTATCGGATATGTGGGTCGGCGAGATGCCGCCCAGCGCCTGCTTACCGGGCTTGAGCGGCTCGAATACCGGGGCTACGACTCAGCCGGGATCTGCCTGTGGAGGCCCGACGGCTTCAAGCTGATCAAGGCCGTGGGAAAGCTCGAGAAGCTCAAGCGCAGAGCCGGGGGAGCGGCCGGCTCGACCACCGGAATCGGTCACACGCGTTGGGCGACGCACGGGCGGGTCACCGAAGAGAATGCGCATCCGCTGATGGCCGGCGACCACGAGGATGTCGCGATCGTCCTCAACGGCATCATCGAGAACCACGGCGAGATCCGCCGCAAGCTCATCGCCGAGGGCGAAACGTTTGGGTCCGACACGGACGCTGAGGTGGTCGCCCATCTCGTGCGCCGCGCGTATCAGGGATCGCTCGCGGCCGCTGTCCGGGACGCGTGCGGGAAGCTGGAGGGTCACTTCGCGTTCCTGGTCGCCCACCGCGACCAGCCGGGGCTCCTGGTCGGCACGCGCCGGCACTGCCCGCTGCTGGTCGGCGTTGGCGAGGGTGAGATGTTCCTCGCCTCATCGGCGACTGCCTTCGTCAGCGACACCCGACAGGTGATGCTGATCGAGGATGACGAGATCGTCGCGATCACCGCCGAGCGCGCACGTGTGATCGCCCCCAACGGCCGGATCCAGCAGCGCGCGGAGATCGTCATCCCCGGCGACGCCGCGGCCGCGGAGCGGGACGGCTACGACACCTACATGCTCAAGGAGATCAACGAGCAGCCGGCGGCCGTGAACGAAACGATCACCCGGAATATGGACATGGATCTCGGCGACCTCGTTGGAAAGAACGTGCCCGATGCGCGCAACCAGATTCGGCGGATCGTCATCGTCGCGTGCGGGACCGCCTACCACGCGGGCCTCGTCGGGCGGTTCGCGCTCGAGGAGTGGGCGCGCATCCCGTGCGACGTCGAGGTCGCGAGCGAATGGCGCTACCGCAATCCCTACGTCGACGAGCAGACGCTCGTGATCGCGATCTCACAGTCGGGGGAGACAGCGGACACGCTCGCAGCGGTCCGGCTCGCGCGCCGGCTCAAGGGGCGCACGATGGCGATCACCAACTCTCCGGGCTCGCAGATCACACGCGAGGTCGACGTCGCGCTGTACACCCACGCCGGCATCGAGATGGGCGTCGCGGCGACGAAGACGTTCACCACCCAGATGACGGTCCTGTATCTGCTTGCGCTGCGGCTCGGCGAGGCCCGTGACGTCATCGCGGACGCCGAGCGCGCGAGGCTGATGGCAGAGGTGTGTGCGCTGCCGCAGAAGCTTGTCGCCTGCCTGGAGGGGACCGGCGCGGTCGAGGCTATCGCCGAGCGCTACCAGGACAAGCCGTTCTTCTTCTACCTCGGGCGGCACGTCGGCGTCCCGGTGTGCCTGGAGGGAGCGCTCAAGCTCAAGGAGATCGCGTACATCCCGACCGAGGCGTACCCCGCGGGCGAGATGAAGCATGGGCCGATCGCGCTGCTCGACGAGCGGACGCCAGTCGTCTGCGTCGCGACCGCCTCGCACGTCTCCGACAAGCTTCATTCGAACCTACAGGAGGTCCGCGCTCGGGGCGCAGAGGTCATCGCGATCGCGACGATCGGTGATCCCGACATCGCGGACGTGGCGGATGACGTGATCGCGGTGCCGCGCACTCATCCGCTACTGCAGCCGGTGCTCGCCGTCGTTCCGCTCCAGCTCATTGCGTACCACATCGCGCGGGGCCGCGGTGAGGACGTCGATCAGCCCCGCAACTTGGCCAAGACGGTGACGGTCGAATGAGGACCGCATCGAAAGTGACCATCGGCGAGCGCCGCGAGGCGTTGCCGAGGTGGTTCAAGCTCGCCGGCCCGGGGCGTTCTGCCGCTGTGCAAGGTCCCGAATCCGATCACGGTCGGCCTGGTCCTCATGAGCAGAAGAAAGGAGCACACATTACGACTGAGTGCCGGCAGCCTGGCAACCCGGGACGCTGCGGCTCCATGGGGGCAGTGCGCCGCGAGCCGGCGGGTGTATGTGTCTCGATGACCGAGCCTGCTGATGACATTCTTTCACTGCGCAAAGTGTCGGCGGACGCCGATGCCCATATCGAACAGGAACGTTTGCGCTCTCAAACAGTCAAGGACGACGGCCAATGTCGCGACCCCGCGGGTATTTGAACCGTGCCGCACGGTGGACGGCCGCACTAGTCGCGACCGGGTTGTCCGGTCTGCTGGTCAACCACATCATCGGACAGCTCCGACATTCCGGACTTGCCAACGTCAGCGGCATCTACACGATCATCATCGCTGTCTACGTCTACAGTCGGTTTGTACTGGCGGCGATGTACCGGCCACCGCGCAACGCCGGGATCGAACCAACGGTCGCCATCGTCGTGCCCGCCTTCAACGAGAACGAGGCCGTCGAGCGCACGATTGACTCATGCGCTAACACTGCCTACCCACCCGACAAGCTAGAGATCGTTGTCGTCAACGACGGTTCGACCGACAACACGTGGCAGCACATCACCCGCGCCGCGGCCCGTCACCCCAGCCTGGTGACCTGCATCGACCTGGGCGCCAACATGGGTAAGCGAGCCGCCGTGACAGCCGGCATCCGCGCGACCGAAGCCGAGATCATCGTCTCCGTCGATTCGGACTCGATACCCGCACCGGAAGCTATCCGGAAGCTCGTGCAGGGCTTCGCCGATCACAAGGTCGGAGCGATCTCGGGACTCACCAACGTTCGGAACGCGACTACCAACCTCCTCACACGTATGCAGGCGGCGAGCTACTACGTCAACTTCCAGCTGTTCAAGGCGGCCGAATCTGTCGTCAACACGGTGTCGTGCGCGAGCGGCTGCTTCTGCGCCTTCCGACGGGCTGCAGTCATGCCGGTCCTCGACGATTGGGAGAACCAGAGGCTGTTTGGTCGCCCATGGTCACATGGTGACGATCGCGCGCTGACAAACATGATCTTGCGCCACTGGAAGGTGATCTACGACGGCGAGGCCGAAGCCTGGACCGACGCGCCGGACGACTACCGCAAGTTCTTCAAGCAGCAGTTGCGCTGGGAGAAGTCGTTCGTTGGCGAGAGTCTCGTCCTTGTCGGTCACACGTGGCGCTCGCATCCCATCGCCTTCCCGGCCGTGCTCGTCGCCACCGTATCGGGCATCGTCAGCCCGTTGGTGATGCTCTACCAACTTGGCTGGGAACCGATCACCGACGGAACGGCGCCCGTCTTCTACCTGATCTGCCTGTACCTACTGACCGCGAGCTACGCGCTGTTCTACCGAAGCCGTCGCACCGACGGCAACTGGAAGCACGCGATCATCTCCGCGTTCTTCTACATCGGCTTCTCGATGCAGATCTTCTGGGCGATCATCCGCATCGGCGACAGCAGTTGGGGCACGCGGGTCGCCGAGCAGCCGGCCGAGGAACTCGCCGAGGTGGTGCCGTTCCCCCTTCCGCCACGAGCAGCAAGGCAGCCGGAGCTGGCCGCGGAAAGCATGCGAGGAGCGGGATGAGACTACTGAAGTTTGTCGGTAGGGCCTGCGTCCTGCTCGTGCTCTTCGTCCTACCGACCGCGGCGTTCGTCAACTCGTCGAGGATGCTCGAGCATCCCGTCAAGCCTGGGCCATGGCACCCCACCCCGCCGCTGATCATCTTCGCCAATCGGGGCAACATCGGCTGGGCGACTCATGATCACAAGCCCACCCCTGTTGAGCTGAAGTACCTGTACCTGATAGGCGTCCTCCCGTACACGCCGCCTCGTCACCGCACGCCGCCACTCACGCCCATCCCGCCGTCGCTCGCGGCGATGCCCACAACCGGGTGGACGCTGGACAACGGCGCCCTGATCGCCACCGACAGCAACGACATTCTGGTCCTACGGCCTCTTACGTACGGGCGGCCGTCGCTTCCTGGGCAGGGACAGGGGTGGCGAGGTGCCTACTGGCAGCCTGCGCGCACTAAGCAGTGGCACAACTATACCCTTGGCGCGACGGTCACGAATCTCGGCGGCCAGGGCTCCGGCGGAAACGCCACGATCGTCGTCGGTTACGCGATCACGCGCGCCGGCTACGCCGTCTCGATCTCGGCAGCACGCATCACCATCCAGAATCCGAGCGGCGCCCACATCTACAGCAAGGCCATTCCCTCGGCGAAAAGGCACCACGTCGTTGTGAAGCTGACCAACCGGCTCAGCGTCACGGTCGACGGCGCCTCGATCGCCAGCCTCCCGGTCGGCCACGTTCAAGGCGGCATGGGCTTCGGCGTCTGGAAGGCAGCAGTTAGCAGCAACCTACCGTTCTTCACCAACCTACAAGTCAACCAGTAGGGACAAACGCATGATCAAACGCATCGCCCCCATCGCGCTCCTGCTAGTGCTCGGCGCTGCAGCAACTGGCTGCTCGGTCAACGGCGGCGGCAAGTCGGCCACAACCACCGTATCCACCACCGCGACGGGCGCAGCTCCGTGGTACGCGCCATATGTCGACGCCTCGCTCAGCATGCCCAAGTTTCCCAGCCGGCAGGTGGTCCTGAGCTTCATCACCGGCAACGGCTGCACGCCAACATGGAATGGCACGCCGCTGGCACAGGCCACGGCCATCAACACGCGCATCCAGCAGACGCAGGCGCTCAGCGATCACGTGATCGTCGAGCTTCGGCGGCGCGACTGGCCCGGAACCCGCTGTGAGCTGCAGCGACCCGAAGCAGCTTGCCGCTTCCTACCAGACGGTCATCAGCCGGTACAACCTGAGCACGATCGACCTCGACATCGAGAGGTCCGCGTCGCTCAACCCGACCGTCAACGCTCGTCGCGCGATCGCCATCGCCACCGTACAGAAGGCGCAGGCGAAGGCCGGCAAGAAACTCGCCGTCTGGCTGACGCTGGCAGTGACGCCCTCCGGCCTCTAGCCTGACAGCCTCGCCGTCGTCCAGCAGATGATGTCCGCAGGTGTGACCATCTCCGGCGTCAACGTGATGACGTTCGACTATGCGCCTCTGGGCGGCCAGACGGTGCTCAGCGCCAGCGAGAGCGCCCTTACTTCCACCGCAGCGCAGCTCCAGTCCCTCGGGCTCAACTCCTGGTCCGAGCTGGGCGCGACAATCATGGAAGGCCACACCGACACCGCTGGTCAGGTGTGGAACCTCTCCGACGCCCAAGCGTTCTGGAAGTTCGCCTACACACAACGTCTGGGACGCCTGTCCGAGTGGTCGCTCTTCCGCGACCAACAGTGCGTCCGCACGCCACCTCAACCAAGCAACTCCTGCTCGGGGGTGGCACAACAGGCACAGCAATTCTCGCAGATCCTTGGCAACCAGACGACACCATAGCGGTCGTCGATTTCACACACACCGAAAGGACGTAATGTTCAGACGTATCTTCATCTACGCGGTCGTGATGCTGGTGGGGGGTGTGCTGGTAGGACCAGCTCTCGCCAAGACCACCATGCGGTCGTGCTCCAACGTGACCGTCGGTCACTACCAGGCGACCACCATCCGCGCCACCTCTAACCTCGGCTGCAGGGCGGCACGCAGCGACTTGAGTCTGTGGCTAAAGCGGCCGACCAAGCTGCCGCACAACGCAAAGAGCTGGCACGCGAAGCTGGTCAAGGGAACTTGGCAGATGGCATACGGTAGGCACTCGACGAGTCTCTACTTCGTGCTCGCCAAGCTGACCCCGCCCCAGCCAACACCCAATCCCACGCCCACACCAACGCCGACGCCGCTGCCCACCCCGCTGCCGCAGCCTCACCCGACCCCGACCCCGACGCCGACTCCGACGCCGACTCCAACGCCTAAGCAAAATCAGACGGTTGCGTTCACTTCCACGGCGCCCGCTCATCCGGTCGCGAATGGATTCCCTTACACGGTTGCGGCAAGCGCGACTTCGGGGCTGCCGGTCGCACTGACGCTTGACGGCGCCAGCACCGGGTGCACGTTGTCGGGTGCCACCGTCAGCTTCACCGGAGCGGGTGCCTGCGTGATCGACGCTAATCAGGCGGGAAACGCGGCGTACAACCCGGCGTCGCAGGTTCGGCAGTCCTTGACGGTCACTCAGGCAAAGACGGTGGTGACGCTGACCTTCGACGACGGCTACGAGAACATGATCAAGAATGCGCTGCCCGTCCTGCAAAAGGATCAGCTCCATGGCACGTTCTACATCATTTCGGGCGCAGATCAACACCGATTCCAACTATATGACCTGGAACCAGCTCCAGACGCTCTACCAGGACGGCAACGAGATCGGTAGCCACACGGTGCTCCACGAGGCGCTTCCGCAAGTGAATACCGCCGAGGCGACTCAGGAGCTTTGTCAGGACCGCTATGACTTGATGAACCCTCCTGGCCTAGCGCCCGGTTCGCTGGGACCGATAACCAGCCTGGCCTACCCTGACGGCGAGGGCATCGCCTCCGGCAGTCCCACCACGACTGACGGCGGCAACATCGAGAACATCATCAAGGCGTGCAATTTCAGCAACGCTCGCACGGTTCAGGGGCTCGATGACAACAGTTTCGCGCCCGACTTGAAAGCTGTGCCGCTGACATCCACCGATCAATACAATCCTGCCACGGCAACCACTCCCGACGTTCCCAACGCTCCTGGTACCAGCGTCAATGATCCCTTCGCGCTGATGACTACGCCAAGCATCGGCACCGCTATCCCTAATGCCCTCACGGCTACGAACGTCGAAACGTGGGTTGGCGACGGGGAGAAGGCGGATGCGTCGTCAAACGGTTGGGTGTCGCTCACCTTCCACGACATCTGCACGCTGACTAATCAAGCAACGTGTAACGGGGACCCTCCTGGGTACCAGATGGACACGACGGAGTTCACATCGCTGATGACCTACCTCGTACAAGAGGAGGAGGCCGGGAACATCGTCGTCAAGACGATGGGACAGGTAGCCGGCGGCACGATCCAGCCCGCTGTGGCGCCGACGACAACCTCGCCCGCGAATGAGTGGGCGGCGCTGCCGACGGTCACGGGTACTGCTGCCACTATCACTCCAGCGGTCAACGCGACCTTTGCCGCTGCGGCGAATGGGCCTGATTGGTACAACGAACCTGATGGTTCGCCGTGCTACGAGCTAGACCAAAGTGCGGTAAATCCGCTCTTCACGGGAACCAACGGGAGTCAGTACATCAAGAGCGTTCCCGTGACCGGCGAGACTCAGGGCGATGCCAACGGTGGTCAGATCATCAGCACAGGTGTCGCTGGCATCATCACCTCGCAGGATCTCGGTGAATGCTCGCCAGTTCTGGCACCGGGCACATACACGCTGCGCGGCCAATTTTCAAGCCACCGCGGGCGTGCCAGTGTACTTCGAGGCGTTCACGCGCACCGCAACCGGAAGCTGGATCTGGCTAGACGACGGTCCCACTACGGTCGCAACTGGTGCCTGGCAGACAATGCCTAGTCGTTCGGTCCCACTTCCGGCCGGCGACAACGGCATCAGCTACGGGCTTGTTATAGGAAAGCCCGGTACTCTCACCGTCGACGACTACTCCCTGACTGGCTGAGGAACCTCATCTGCCGGCTATTACGTCAGCGCGGTGGCGTAATAGCCGGCGGATGACCGACGACCGGTGCGAATGGCGGGGGACAACCGAAGACACCGCCACCGAGATGTGCTGAGATGGCGAAGAGAGGGTCGGTTGTGGCTCCAGCCAAGCCGACACGAGCGGCCAGGTGGTGGATGGGTATGGTCCCGAGGTGCGGCGGCGTCTGAGTCGCCGTGCGAGAGCCGTTCACTGCGTATCTCGGCACAGCGCGCGCGTGGCGCGGTGGACCACGCTCGCGAGATCGCGCGCGGTCGAGGTCGGGACGATCGCGACGAAAGGCCGTGACCGGGTCCTGGCCGCTTATCTGGCCGCGGTCTGTGTTGGCTGCCGCCGGCGCTCGGGTAAGGGGCCAGCGTTCCTTGCGCCTCGGGGACCGGGGTCCGACGCTCGGCTCTCCTGGCCTGCCGCACGATCTGACGCCGCGAGTTCGCGTTTCGCGAACTCGATGCGCCCGATCCGGACGAGGTAGCTCGACGCAAGAGCACAGGCGGGGATGAGGCGAGTTCGACAAGCTGCGCTGTTAGCTACTATCCTGCGATCGTTCCGCTGCTCGGCGTCATCGGGGGAGGTGACGAACCCCGGCCCCGTGCTCTTACCAGCATCACGAACCAGCGCGCCCGTTAGGAGTGCGCGCACACCCAGCCGTCGCGCAGCTATGCTGCTGCCGCTGTACATCGGGCTGCTGACCGCGGTATTGCCCGCGGGATATGCTTCCGCCCGGCAATCACGCCATCGCCCGCTTGCCCAAACAAGGCCGAGGATCACCGGAGCCACCGCAGTCGGTCACGTCCTCCGTGCCTGGAGTGAACGCAAGAGAGGACGGGCGACGTTCCGCTACCAATGGCAGCGCTGCAACGCGAAGGGGCGGGCTTGCAAGCCGACCGGCGTTCCGAGGCGCGGTCGAGGCGACGAGCACGTGCTCACCCGTCGAGACGTCGGGCACAGGTTACGGGTCACCGTCATTGCCCACACCGCACGGGGCGCGACATCATCGACGTCGAAACCGACGCGGGTGATCAGAACTGCGCGGGCTACCGCTCATCCGGCCCCTGCGCCCGGTTCGTCGGGTCCCCCGCCTGGTTCGTCGGCGCCTGCGCCTAGTTCGCCGGCCCGGAATCTCACCGCGTATGTCACGGGATACGACGTTTACGACAACACCCCGCCCGGGAGCCCGGTCATCTCAAACCCCGTGCTACATCAGGTAGCTGGCGGTACGGGCACCTACCAGGACCCGATCACGGTCGCGGCCGGCCACTCGATCATCAACGGCCAGGACATTCTCGACTGGCCCCAGACAACCAGGTTCTACTTCCCTAACCTGCGCCGCTATTTCATCGTGGAGGACACGTGTGGCGATGGACCGACCCCGCAGAACGAACCGTGCCATGACCTGAGTACCGCCGATCCCGGGGCGCAGACGTGGCTGGACGTATGGGTCGACGGCAGCCGTATGAGCAGTTCTGCGGCAAACACCTGCGAGGACGACATCACCCATAACCAGCTCGTCATCGAGAATCCTCCTTCCGATTATGCAGTGATCCCCGGCCCGATCGCGGGTTCGAGCTGCACACAGCAGTATGGGAACACTGTTCTCCCAGTTGGGAGTGAACGGACTGCCGACCGGTGAGGGTCGGCTTACCCCGCCAAGACCCCGAGGCCTCCCTCTCTGTCAACGTCCGGCGAGACGCTCACCATCGAGGTATCTATGAACCTTGAGGGCGAGAACGGAGGACGCCAGGATGTTGGAGATGACCAGGAATGGAGGCCGGGCTGCGGGTGATGCTGTCGCCGGCCGCGAAGAGCGGCGAGCCGTAGGCGAGCTGGGGTGTGCCTGGCACGGACGTTGAGATCGGAGGTGTGAGTCCTGTCCTGGAGTCCTGATAGGGGGAATCCAACATCGACGAGGCAAGGGCGCGGCCCGGAATTGACCGGGCGGTCCCAGTGCGGCTGGTTGCGCTGTGGGGCTTTCCGTGAGGGCGGGTCTGAAGGAGGCCGTAGATGCGTCGTGGTGGCGAACGAAAGTGAAGCGCCGTAAGGCGTTCCTCGGAGGGGCGAGCCGGCCTCTGGCGGCGATGCCCGATTCCTATTGCTGGATCCGGGGGCGTAGTGGCGACGCGGTCACGACGAAATCTCAGCTTTCACCCGGGGAGATCTGCTGGGTCCCGGCCGGGTTGGCCGGTAGGCCGGAGAACGAAGAGGATGACGGCTCATGGCCCAGCAGGAGTCCGAGGACCGAGTAGTACCGGAAGGCGGGGTAATGCCCGCTGAGCGCGTCGGGTCGAGCCCCGGCGGGCAAGGGAAGGCGGTCCCGGTCGAAGAAACGGCGGTGCAGCTCGGCCTGCCGATCGCGACAGCAGAAAACCCGAGAGGGGCTACCCGCAGGAAGACCCGGGATCGGCTTGGGGCGATCCGGGCGGGAGCGGCGAAGGCGATCGTCAATGCTGAGATAGCAGCGCCTGCGACGATGGAGGAGGTCGCCAAGCGACTGACCAGTGCGTTGTTGAAGGTGGCGTCGAACAAGGGCGCCCCTGGTCCGGACGGGCAGACAATCGAGGCGCTGTGCGAGCAGTGGCCGACCGTGTTGCCCAGGCTGCAGGCCGACCTGCTGGTAGGGACGTATCAGCCGGGCGCGATCCGCCGGGCGTACATCCCGAAGGCAGGGGGCGGACAGCGCGGGCTAGGAATTCCCGACGTGATCGACAGGGTGGTCCAGGAGGCCGTGCGGCAGGTGCTCGAACCGCTGTGGGAGCCGACGTTTCACCCTTCGAGTCACGGGTTTCGACCAGGACGGAGTTGCCACACGGCGATCGCTGAGGCTAAGGGGCATCTCGAGGACGGTTACGGGTGGTGTGTAGATCTTGATCTGGAGAAATTCTTCGATCTCGTCTGCCACCAGCGGCTCGCCGCCAAGCTCGCCGAGCGTGTGAGCGATCGGCGGCTGCTCGGGCTGATCGGACGGATGCTCAAGGCCAAGGTGGTGCTGCCGGACGGTGTTCAGATCGCGAGTGAGCTGCGCGTTCCGCAAGGTTCTTTAGTAGGGTCGGCGAGAGGCGCCTGGGCTGCGCGGCACGTGCTGGCCCGACTGGCCTGGTTTCCTCCCGCCGCCACCTCGAACCGTGCATGCGGTTGTCGAGATAGAAATCAGGCGCGCGCGCCGCGTGGAGATCAAGCTCCAACTGGCCACGTTTCCTGAAGCCCCTCTACGATCCCGGACGGTCGGATTTCCCGAGTCCGGTTCTGGCCTCGGTTCTGCACGCCATTTCTCAGGGCGGCCCTTCCCCCAGCGCGCGAAACTGCAGTGCTGGCGCACCCTTCGCCCCGACGCGGTGGAGTTTGCCATGCCCCTTCGCCACGATGCAGGCGCCGCGTAACCCAGCTCTGTGTCTGGTGCGTACCCGACAGTCGTGGCCACCGAGTGCCCAGAGCCCCTTTGCCCGGAACGGGCGTTACCCGCGCCGGGGCGGCCTCGAAGGCCGCCTGGAGGGGCGTTACCCCCCTCGTCGTCGCTCATACGGGCTCATGCGCCAGACCACCACCCTCCCCGCGCCTCCGGTAAACCCGTTGTGCACGCGGTCTTTGCAGGTTGTCGCCAGTCCCTGCTGGGCGATGGCCCTTCCCGACATTATCTCTGCGACCCTTGTGCAGGTGCTCGGACCCATACCCCGCCGCGCTCCTCGACTGCACTTGTCCATTCCTTCACCGAGGACACCGGCCTCACCCCACGGGAAACGGGTTCGGCGCGCGGATCTATCCCCACATGGCAGCTTCCGTGGGGAGCCGTATTTCGTGGCTGCAGTCATTCGATCACCTTCGGGCTCCTGCACTCGCTCGGCCCCCAGGCTGCTCCGACCGCGGCGCTTACGCGCCGGGCCGCCAGGCCTTTCACACCACGCATCGCCCGGCCGGTTACCCGAACCGGGATGTGGCGTCGCTACATGCTCGACATGGACAACTAGCATGGCTGGACTTTCACCAGCTGGGTCGCAGCCTTGTCGGCTGCTCCCCCCCGCACACGGCTCTCCGACGTTCTTCACCGCCGGCATTCAGCGTCCCGTGCGCCACGGCCGGTTGGGTCGTGGCGCGACGATGGATCCACCGAGGCTGATCAGCCCCATGCGGTCCGGCGACTGATGGATGGCCCACCAGCCATACCGGGCACTGCGTTTGTGACGCTTGGCGATGAAACTGGCCAGGCTCACGAACGCGTGGAACGTGATCTTTTCGAAGGCGACAGCGGAGTTCCCGTAGCGGAAGTACCCCGCCCAGCTGCGCAGGAACATGTTGATGTCCTGCATGACCTCCTCGACTGGCAGCCGCAGCCTGCGGCGGTCCGTGAGTTCATGCATCCGCTCGCGGGCACGCTGCATCGCCTGACGTGAGGGCCAGCGGGCAAGGAAGCAGAGATGCCTTGAAGCGGGCGTGGTCCCGCGCACCCAGCGGTGATGGAAGCCGAGGAAGTCCAGCCCCTCCCCACCTTCGCGCAACTCCACGATCCGCGTCTTGGCGTCCTTGAGCGTGAGCCCGAGCTCGGCGAGGATCTCGCGCAACGCCACAAGCGCGCGCTCGGCCTCTCCCCGGGTCCGGCACATCACGACCATATCGTCCGCGAAACGCACCAGCTCTCCGGTCCCGCGCTCAGTCCACTGCCGGTCAAGCCGGTGGAGATAGACGTTACACAGGCACGGCGAGATCACACCCCCTTGCGGGTTCCGGCCACGTCACGCTTGACCGCGCCGTCGTGCATCACTCCTGCGCGCAGCATCGCGCGCAGCAGCTTCAGGACGTCACGATCGACGATCCGTTCCTCGATCGCCGACATCAACTGCGAGTGCGGGATCGCCTCGAAGGAAGACACGACACACTGCCCACCTCGATGGCTTCCCGCCGACCGTCCGGATCGTGCGTGCGCGTCACCCGTTGGAGGGCCGCTCGCTTGAGCTGGCGGGCTGGATGCGCCGCCGGCGCCAACTCGAGCTGATCTTGGTGCTTCAGGACGGCAGCACCCTCCTTGTCCCTGCAAAATGGACGGATCTCGAGGGCCACGCCGACCCGCCACCGGCGGGGACGCTCGGGTCGCTGCAAGACCTGCTGGCGGCGCGGCGCGTGCTCGATCGTGTGCTGGAGGCTGTCGTGGCGCACGAGGCGGCGCAAGATGTCGTCCTGGCCAAGCGCGATGATCGTCGACGCGAGGACAGGAGCGATGCAGCTGCGTCTGGATCTGGCGGAGTGCCCGGCGCCCGCGGCGGTGCTGTGGGAGCTCGTCGGCGAGGGACAGCGCCAGACGGCGACGGCGCTGCTGGCCGCGCTGATCGCGCAGACCGTCGTCGGCGCGCCGGCGGGCGATGAGTCGATGATGTCGTGTGACGAGACGAGCGGATGAGCGCCGGTGAGTGAAGCTCGAAGCTGACCTCCTCGCATCTGCGCCGCCAGGCGTTCGTCTATGCACGCCAGTCCTCCCAGGCGCAGGTCGAGCACAACGTCGAGTCCACCGCTCTGCAGTGCGCGCTTGTCGAGCGCGCGATCGAGCTCGGCTTCACTCGCGAGCAGGTTGTTGTGATCGACGATGACCTAGGGATCAGTGCCGATGGGACGGTCGACCGTGAGGGGTTCGGGCGCCTGGCCGCGGAGGTCGCGCTTGGCCATGCCGGACTGGTGCTTGGCACTAACGTCTCGCGGGTTTCTAGAAACAATGCCGATTGGTACCGGTTGCTCGATCTGTGTGGTGTGACTGACACTGTGATCGGTGACCTCGACGGGCTCTATCACCCCGGCTCGTTCAATGACAGGCTCCTGTTGGGGCTCAAAGGTACGATCAGCGAGGCTGAGTTGCACATGATTCGCCAGCGCCTCGATAGCGGGATCCGTAACAAGGCCAAGCGTGGTGAGCTGCGTCGCGGGCTGCCGGTCGGTTTCGTGTGGGGCGAGGGAGAGGGCGACGTGTTGCTCGATCCCGACGAGGCTGTGCACGGCGCGATCGCGACGATCTTCGAGCGCTTCGCGGAGCTTGGCTCCGCGCGTCAGGTGTGGCTGTGGATGCGCAGAGAAGGTGTGCAGTTTCCCCTGCGGCGCTTCCAGGGCGCTGAGGTCACGTGGGTGACACCTACCTACCATCAGATTCACAATGTCCTCTCCAACCCCGTGTACGCGGGCGCCTACGCGTTCGGCAAGACGCGCCGCGAGCGCTATGTCGATCAGCAGGGGCGTCCGCGCAAGCGCACCCGCAAGCTCTCACGCGATGAGTGGGAGGTGCTGATCTGGGATCACCACCCTGGCTTCATCGACAAGGCCACGTTCGAGCGAAACCAGGCACAGCTCGCCTCCAACACGCGCCCGCGCGCGCACGAGCCCGGTGGCGCTGTGCGCGAGGGCCAGGCGCTCCTGCAAGGCATCGCCGTCTGCGGGCGCTGCGGGCGCAAGCTCATGGTCCACTATCAGGGCCGGCGGGGTCACAAGAGTCCCGCCTATCACTGCCCGAGCAGCGACCTGGTCGAGAACCGCGGGAGCTGGTGCATGCGCATCGGCGGCGGGCGAATCGAGCAAGCCGTGGTCGGCGCGCTGCTCGCAGCGCTCACCCCGGCCGGCGTGAAGGCCGCGCTGCGTGCGGCCGAGATGCTCGAGGCCGACCACGACGCGGCGCTTGCGCAGTGGCGGCTTCAGGTCGAGCGGGCGCGCTATCAGACGGAGCGGGCCGAGCGCCGCTACCGCCAGGTCGAGCCCGAGCACCGCCTGGTCGCGCGCGGCCTCGAGCGCGACTGGGAGAAGGCGCTTGGTGAGTTGGCCGAGGCCGAGGCCGAGCTTGCCCTGCGCGAGCGCGAGCGCCCGCGCACGCTCACTCCCGAAGAGCGCGAGCAACTCCTCGCGCTGGGCTCTGATCTCGGGCGAGTGTGGTCGGCGCCCACCACCACCGACCGCGATCGCAAGCAACTCTTGCGCTGTCTCATCGAAGAAGTGATCCTTGACGTCGACCGCGCGCAGCGGCGTGCAACCGTCACACTGCGCTGGCGCGGCGGCGCGCTGACAGAACTTGCCGTTTCGCTGCCCAAGCCCCAGCCCGCGATCCGCACCGATGATGACACGATCGCGCTGATCGAGCGCCTCGCCTGTCACTATGACGATGGCAGGATCGCTGGAATTCTCAACCGCCAGGGACGGCGCTCTGCGACAGGTGAGCGTTTCACCAAAATCATTGTCGGCGGCCTGCGTCGCTATCGCAACATTCCCGGCTACAAGTTGCCCTCCGAACCGCCGGACGGCGAACTGCTGCCTGTCGGCACAGCTGCCGATGAGCTCGGTGTGGCGGCATCCACACTCTTTCGCTGGCTGCAGGACGGATTCATCCGCGGCGAACAGGACACTCCCGGCGCCCCTTGGCGGATTCGCGTCAACGACGAGTTGCGTTCACTGTTCGTCGAGGACGCGCCTCCCGGTTACGTGCCGATGGTCGACGCGATGCGGATACTCGGCGTCAGCCGCCAGACTGTGTTGCAGCGTGTAAAGCGCGGCGAGCTTGAGGCCATCCACGTACGCAGCGGACGTCGACAAGGCCTGCGTATACTGGTCCCACAGGCCGAACATGCCCTCTTTGACACTACCCCATGAACGCGTTGGCAGTGTGACGATGGCACCAAACAGTTGGCGACGTCCGACTCAACAATCCATCGCTTGCCGCGCCAGGCCTCGTCAACGAGGACCTGGAGCGCATCGTGCTGCGAGCGCCGGGGCCGAAACCCGAACGAGCACTCGAGCATGTCAGCCTCGAAGATCGGCTCAATGACGAGCTTCGCTGCTGCCTGCACGATCCGATCGCGGACAGCAGGAATCGAGAGCGGCCTCAGCTCATTGCGCCCGGGCTTCGGAATGAACACCCGGCGCGTCGCGAGCGGCCGCCACCTCCCCTCCTTCAGATCCGCGGCCAGCTGATCGAGGAGCCTGGTAACGCCGTATTCCTCGACATCGGCGATCGATTGCTTGTCGATGCCAGCCGCGCCGTGATTGGCGCGCACCAGCTCCCACGCCCGCTCCAAGACGTCCCTGCGGTGAACCTTGTCATAGAGCGCGTGGAACCTTCGCCCGGGATCGGCTTTGGCCGCCCGGTAGAGCGTTCGCTGTAGTTCTCGGACTTTGTCCTGCTTGGTGGTCCTAGCCATTTCTGGCACTCACCGGCCCTTCCCTGTGCGTGACGCATGAACGAAGCAGCGGCCCTTCCCTCCCCGGCGGTTCTGTTGTCCGCTCGGCTCGATCGGTACTACGGCCGCCTCCGATTCCCACCCGGCTCCCGCCCACTTCCCGGCTCATCACCGGTTATAGGACGGGGACGCTCCGGCGCTCTCCGCAGACCACCGGACCGGGGAGGGTCTCCCAGGTTCCCGTTGCCACCATCCCAACGTTCCGAGCCCATTACGCCGGGGAGTCCTTCGGGGCTGCGATCCAGGCTCTCCACCCCTTCCGTGGCCTTCGCCGTGACACACTCGGCTCGGCTCTCCCTCTTCCGCCCGAAGACGGTTGCTCTAACGGCGCGGCAGGCTTCGCTTGACGCTACGGACCGCTGGGTTGCTCCCCCTGAAGGGCTTTCGACGCTGGGCTTCGACCCGGCCCGTTTCCAGACCGAGCCGCCAGCCTGCTACCGGGCCTCCTGGCAGCTACCCGGACGGGACTCACACCCGTAGGCGACAACGAGCTTATGTCAGATCAGGTCATCCCAACCAACCTCCTCCAACTACCTGGCGCACTGCGCAGCTGCGCATAAACCGCCTTGCGGCGTGCCGGTGACCGTTCCGTGAAGCCGTCCCTGCTCGCTCATGATCCCGGCCTTCAGGAACGCCTTGATCAGCGCCAGCACGCGCTTGTCCGCGACTCGCTGTCGCACCCCGCCGGTGATGGCCGAGTGCGAGAGCTCATCGAAGCATGCCTTGATGTCGGCCTCTAGCGGGACTTTCCGGGTAACTCCCGCTAGAACCCACTCGTAGGAGCGGGACGTGAGGTACTGAATCTCGGCGATCGCGTCCTGGCAGCGGCGTCCCGGCCGGAACCCGTAGGAGCAGGGCTGGAAGTCGGACTCGAAGATCGGCTCCAGCACCAGCTTGAGGGCAGCCTGAACCACGCGATCGCGCAGAGCGGGAACCCCGAGGCGACGGAACTTATTCGCTCCGCCACGCTTGGGGATCAGCCGTTCCCTGACCGGCAGCGGCCGGAAGCTCCCAGAGCGCAACTCCTCACGGAGCCCTTCCAGGAACCTCTGCACGCCCAGCACCTGCTCGATGTGAAAGGCAGTCTTCCCGTCCACACCCGCCGAGCGTGACCCTCGATTCGCCCTGACCCTTTGCCACGCCACCATCAGCGTGGCGGGGTCGCAGACGAGGTTGTGGAGGTCGGTGAACCTCCGGTCCTGATCGTCGGTGGACCACTTGTGCAGCTTGCGCTGAATCCCGAGTACCCGTTCCTGCGCCGACTCCGGCGAAGGCCACGGCGCGCCGCTATTCACCGGCGACCTCCTTCCATCCAATCGTGCTGGCGGCTCACTGGACCCCTTCGCCCTCCATGTTGCGCGAACAAATATGTTGCGCTGGTGAGGGATAGCGCTCGGGGACGGCGCGCGGGGTGGGCAGCTCGGTTGTTGGCTGCTCGCGAGCGCAACATATTTCGGCTGGCTTGATCGACTCCTGCCTCTTGTCAATCCGTCGAGAGGAGGCATTCATGTCCAAGCAGCCGGTGCCCGAGCGTGTGCTGGTGAGCGGGCCGTTGGCGAGGTTCGCCGATGGTTTTCGCGTTGATCTGATCGAGCGGGGCTATTCGCTTTGGCGAGCGCAGGAGCAGCTGTATCTGCTTGCCCACGTGAGCCGGTGGATGGAGGCCGGGGGGCTCGAGCTCGCCGGGTTGACGCCGGCGACGCTGGAGAGCTATTTCGTCTGGCGCCGCCGGAAGGGGTACCTGAAGAGTCTCTCGCCGCTGAGCCTGCGCCGGTTGCTTGGTTACCTGGACGGCCTCGGCGTGCTGCCGGCCGACGACACCGTCCCGACGCCGGTGGACGGGCTGCTCGCGGAGTTTCGCCGCTATCTGCTCCATGAGCGCGGGGTCGCGGCCAGAACGGTCGAACTGTATGAGCCGGCCGCGCGACTGTTTCTGTCCGGGCGCTCAGAGCCGCTGGCTGATGATCTGGCTCGCCTGTCGGGGGCCGATGTCAACACGTTCGTGCTGCGCGAGACGCGCCGGCGCTCTGCGCGGTCGGCGGAGATGACGGTGTCCGCGCTGCGGGCACTGCTGCGGTTTCTGTACGCGCAGGGGGTAATCGCCGCGCCGCTGGCGGCAGCGGCGCCGTCGGTCGCGCGCCGGTCGGAGGATCTCCCGCGCGGGATCGCGGCCGAGGAGGTGAGGTTGCTGCTTGACAGCTGTGATCGCTTCACACCGGTCGGCCGTCGCGACTACGCGATCGTGTTGTTGCTGTCCCGGCTGGGGTTACGTTGCGGCGAGGTCGCCGGGCTGGACCTCGAGGACATCAGCTGGCGGTCGAGCGAGTTGGTGGTTCGCGGCAAGGGCTCGCGGCAGGACGTGCTGCCGTTGCCATCTGATGTCGGTGAGGCGCTGGCCGACTACCTGCGTCACGGCCGCCCGCGCGGGTTCGGCCGAGCGGTGTTCTTGCACGCGCACGCGCCACTGACGAGGGTCTCGCCCGGAAACGTCAGCGATGTGGTGAAGCGCGCCTGCGAGCGGGCGGGGATTGCGCGGGTCGGCGCTCATCGCCTGCGCCACACCGTCGCCTCAGAGCTCTTGTCGCGCGGCGCGAGTCTGGTCGAGATCGGCCAGGTGCTGCGCCACCAGGACCTCCGCACGACGGCGCTGTATGCCAAGGTCGACCGCCAAGCGCTGTCGCGGCTCGCGCTGCCGTGGCCGGGGAGCGAGCGATGATCCCGCTCGACCAGGCAGTCGACGACTACTTGGCGATGCGCCGCGCGCTCGGGTACAAGCTGACCGAGCACGGCCGCGTGCTGCCGCAGTTCATCGAGTTCCTCGCGCAACGCGGGGAATCGCTGATCACCATCGAGCTCGCGCTCGAGTTCGCGATGCAGCCAGCGCAAGCGAGCGTGGTGTGGTGGCATCAACGGCTGGCGATCGTGCGCGGCTTCGCTCGCTACCTGCGAGCGTTCGACGCTCGGCACGAGGTGCCGCCCACCAACCTGCTGCCGGCCAAGTTCCGCCGCGCGATCCCATACCTGTTCTCCGAGCCGGAGATCGAGGCGCTGATGCACGCGGCGCGATCGATGCGCGGGCCGCTGCGGGCCGCCACCTGCGAGGCGCTAATCGGGCTCTTGGCGGTCACCGGCATGCGCGTCTCGGAGGCGTGCGCGCTTGACCGCTCCGACGTGGAGCTGGGCGAGGGCAGACTCACGGTGCGCCGCGGCAAGAACGGCCGCTCGCGCGAGATCCCGCTTCACCCGAGCGCCGTCCAAGCGCTCGAGCGCTATGCCCGCGCACGCGATCAGCTGTGCCCTCATCCCAAGGACCCCGCCGCGTTCTTTCTCTCAGGCTGGGGAGGGCGACCAGGCCGGCACCACGTGTGGAAGTGGTTCGACCAGCTCCGCCGCGCGACCGGCCTGGACCGCGAGACGCTCGGCCGCCAAGCCCGTCTGCACGACATCCGCCATACGTTCGTTTTGCGCACACTGCTGGGCTGGTATCGCGAGGCGGACGACATCGAGGCGCAACTGCCGCTGCTCGCCACGGTGCTGGGCCACGTCGACCCGGCCGACACATACTGGTACCTCGAGGGCGCGCCGGAGCTACTGGCGCTGGCCGCCGCGCGGCTCGAGCGAACCTGGGATGAGCCAGCCTCACCCGCGAACGAGCAAGCGCACCTGACAGTCCCCCAGCAAGGGTGGAGGTCGCGACCAACCCGGCCGCGTCATCGAAGGGGTGGCCGATGAGCGCGCTCGCGCCGCTGCTGCAGGCGTTCTTCACCGAGCGCCTCGCTCGCCAGCGCGACGCCAGCCCGCACACGATCGCCTCATATCGCGACAGCTTCCGGCTGTTGCTCGAGTTCCTCAACGAGCAGACCGGGAAGGCGCCCTCGAAGCTGCAACTCGAGGATCTCAACACGGCCAGGATCACCGCGTTCCTGTCATACCTGGAGAACGAGCGCTCAAACAGCGTCCGGACCCGGAACGCGCGGCTGACCGCGATCCACTCGTTCTTCCACTTCGCGGCGCTGAAAGCACCGGAGTGCTCAGAGGGTGCGGCTCTTCTGAAGGGACCTTCGTGACTGGCTGAACTGACAGTAAATGCCCCGTAGATGCCTGGGGGTTTGACCTGTTAGTGGGCGCGCGGTCAGCGTGTTGTGGGGGCTGTTGGCCGACGATTGGCCGGGTTGACGCGCGTTTAGGGTGCTCCGCCTGGGGGTTTGAGGGTTCGGCGCGTTTGCTGGGACCCGCGGGGCTGGGGTGAGGACTGATATGTCGGGTGTCGAAGTCGGCGTTGCTCTGTCTAACGTCGACCACGGAGGTGGCCAGCGTGACCGCCGATCTCGACACCCGTTGTGGCGAACTTTACGCCTCGGGCGGTGAAGTCCTGCCTGCCGGGCAGGCTGACAGCGAAGATGCGGCAGGGGAAGGGGGCGGCGGCCGCCGCTTGGGCGATTCGGCTGGGGCCGCTGCGTTTGCTTGTAGCCGGAATCAGTTCGAGTCGCTCGTGAGCTTTCTGGATGGAGCGGACGCTGCCGGTCTGTCGCACGCGGAGCTTGAGGAGCAGCTTGGCCGTGAGGGTCGGGAGCTTTTCCGGCGGCTGTTGGATGATCATCTGGCGTTGCGGGCGGTGCGCGAGCAGCGCCTTGAGCAGGTCGTCGGCGATGAGGGCGTGGCGCGCAGTCGGGTCGAGACTGGGCACACTCGGGCGTTGGAGACGGTGTTCGGGACGGTGTCGGTGGAACGGTTGGCGTATCGGGCGCCGGGGGTCGGGAACCTCCATCCCGCCGACGCGACGCTGAACCTGCCCGTGGAGCGCCATTCGCATGGCCTGCGCAAGTTGTGCGCGCTGGAGGCCGCGCGTGGCAGCTTCGCTGACGCGGTGGCTGCGATCGGCCGCCAGACCGGACAGCGGCTCGGCAACGCCAGGTCGAAGAGCTCGCCTCCCTGGCTGCGATGGACTTCGAGGCCTTCTACGAGGACCGGCGTCCGGCCAGGTCCAAGCCCGGGGATCTGTTGGTGCTCTCGGCCGACGGCAAGGGGATCGTGATGCGCCCCGACGCGCTGCGCACCCGCGCTCCGGCCAGGCCCCGCGCCGGCCCTGGGCCCAAGCCCCGGCTGTCAGGCGACGATCGCCTATACCGCAAGCGGATGGCGGAGATCGGCGCGGTCTACGACGCGGCGGCGGCGCCACGCACCGTGGTCGACATCCTCGCCTCCGCGGCACCGGAGGGCTACGAGCCCGCCCCGGGGCCGGTCGCGAGAAACAAATGGCTGTGCGCCAGCGTCGTCACTGCCCCGGCGGCCGTGATCGCCCGCGTGTTCGACGAGGCAGAGCGCCGCGACCCCAAGCACCGCCGCGCCTGGATCGCGCTGGTGGACGGCGCCAACCACCAGATCGAGCGGATCAAACTCGAGGCCCGCAAACGCGAAGTGAAGGTCACGATCGTCGTCGACTTCGTGCACGTCCTGCAATACCTGTGGAACGCCGCCGCCTGCCTGCACCCCAACGACGACCAGGCGGCCGCGCGGTGGGTGCACCGCCAGGCGATACGGGTGCTCGAAGGACACGCCCGCAAAGTGGCCGGCAGCATCCGCCGCCAAGCGACCAACGCCCGCCTCCACGGCACCCGTCGCCAGCCCGCCGACGAAGCCGCTGCCTACCTCACCAACAAGGCTCCCTACCTCGACTACCCGACCGCGCTCATCAACGGCTGGCCGATCGCGACCGGGATCGTCGAGGGCGCCTGCCGCCATCTGGTCAAAGACCGAATGGACCTCACCGGAGCCCGCTGGGGACTCGCCGGCGCCGAAGCAATCCTGAAACTACGCGCCATCAAAGCCAACGGCGACTTCGAGGAATACTGGCGCTACCACCTCACCCAAGAACACCACCACGTCCACGAAGCCCGCTACCACAACCACACCATCCCAGCCACATGACACGTCACACTCCGTCCCTTCAGAAGAGCCGCACCCGTGCTCAGAACAAATCGCGCGCGTGCTCTCGATCCCAGACAAACGGCACGAATCGACGCTGATCAGCTACCTCACCGAGCCCGAGATCGACGCGCTCCTGGCCGCGCCCGACCGCTCCACCCCGACCGGGAGACGCGACCATGCGCTGCTCTTGCTGGCGGTGCAGACCGGGCTCAGGGCCTCCGAGCTCGCCAGCCTGCGCTGCCAACACCTCAACCTCGCCAGTGGCTGGGTCAGATGCGAAGGGAAAGGCAGAAAGGAAAGGTGCACCCCGCTCAGCCACACCGCCAGGCAAGTGCTGCGCGTGTGGCTGCGCGAGCTCGGCGGCGACCCCGCCGGCCCGCTGTTCCCCAGCCACAGCGGCGGGCACCTGACACGCGGCGGGATCTGGCGGCTGGTCATCAAACACACCGACACGGCCCGACAGCGCTGCCCCTCACTCGCGGGCAAAAACATCACCCCGCACGTGCTGCGCCACACCGCGGCGATGCGGCTACTGCGCGCCCCAGAGCCGGTCGACACCGCGACGATCGCGCTGTGGCTAGGTCACGAGACGCTCGACTCCACCAACAAGTACCTGCACGCCGACATGGAACTCAAGCGACGCGCGCTTGACCGCACCACACCCACCAACGCCAAACCCGGGCGCTACCGCGCGACCGACCGGCTACTCGCGTTCCTCGAGAGCCTCTAGCCGGACCAAGAAATATGTCGCGCCAACGAGCCCGATCTCCACCGATCCACACACCCCCGCGCCGCACCGCAACATATTTGTTCGCGCAACATGGATGGCGATATGTCGCGTGCGACATATCGCCCTGCAGGCGGCTTTCCCGCCCTCCAAGGCCGGTCGTGACTCCGGCGACTACTACGAGAGCTATGCCCCCACCCGACGCCATCAGCAGACGCTGCGCCTTGCCTGCCTCCCGAAAGAGACGAGGCGGCACCGGGCGGGTTCCCACGTTCACTGCCGTTCGCTCAGCGGGGTCGGTGCCCAGCTCTTCCCCTGCGGGCGTGGCGTGGCGATCACGCGGACACTCGCCACACGCCCCCAACGACGATATCCGCCGCCGGGAGCCGGTCTCCCCGCAAAGAAGGGATTCCCGCGCACCGCTCGCCCGGCCCATATCCATCGGGTTTGAGCCGAGGGGGCTCGCTCAATCACTGGTTCACTCGCATCACACACTGTCCGCCTCGCTAGCCGCGCCCACGCCATCCGACAGTCCTGGCGCGTCGCGTCGTTGTCAGGGCTGCTTGCCGCCCTTCCCCGCAGCTCCGGGGTCAGGCTGCCCTCAGCTTCACCGGGCTGCCGCGACAACCCGGCGGTGGGGTCTCGCACCCCACACGCACCAACAGCGCCTCGTGGCGCACCTTGGCGTCCAACCACAGGTACGGGTAGGCGCCCTCCAACGGCCGCTGCCGGAACAACTCGACCTGCTCATCCAAAGCCCGGCACAGCGCCGAGACGCGATCCTTGGTCATCCCATCGATCCCCAACTGCTCGACCAGCCGGTCGACCTTCCGGGTGCTCACACCGTTGACGTACGCCTCCAGCACGACCGCGACGATCGCCTGCTCAGAACGCCGCCGCGGCTCCAGGAAGCTCGGGAAGTACGACGGGCCCGACCGCTTCTTTGGGATCAACAACTCGAGCTCACCCACCCTGGTCTCCCACCCCCGCGGCCGATACCCGTTTCGATGCGTGACCCTCGTCTCGGGCGCGACCTCGCCGAGCGTAGCGCCAATCTCGCCGCTGATCTCGGCTTCCATCAACTCCCGGGCGACCAGTACAACCGCCTCACGAACGAAATCCTCAAGCCGACCATCCATCGTCTTGGCGACGACATCGGCAACCGTCATGCTCTGACCATCGGCCATCGTGGTGTTCTCCATTCACGTCGACTGCGGAACAGACGACGAGTTCGGTGCCGCGATGGCCGACCCCTCTCAGAGCCGAACCGACACGGCGACCGTCACACCACTTCTACCGACACGACCTGGTCCCGTTCTTCCCACCCGGTCGATGGGTGCTTGACATGGTCCGCTGCCCGTGATGGAGGTGGACAGAAGCGCTCCGTCTGCGCCGGTAGGTTGAATGCCGCTGTTCACGTTCACGCAACACGACTTCAGGAGGAGCAGCCGTGGCGCTGACCCAGTCCCAGATGATCGCCGCGGTCGCGGACCGCGCCGATATGAGCAAGGCGGACGCTAAGCGGGCACTGGACGCCCTCGATGAGATCGTTCTCCAGGAGCTAGGGAATGCCCAGAAGGTCCGTCTCGGGGGGCTCGTTCAACTGACGGTGCGCGTCAAGCCGGCCACCAAGAAGCGCAGCGGACGCAACCCAGCGACCGGCGAGGAGATGACGATCGCGGCCAAGCCCGCGAGCGTCGACGTAAGAGCGCGTCCGCTGGCGAAATCGAAGGCGGCGCTTCCGTCGGTGCAGAAGGCACGGCGACGGCTCGCCGCGGCAAACGGACCCGCCTCGCGATAGGCCCGCGCTCGTCGGCAAGCAGCGCACACCTCGTTCGGCGACGCGGCTCGCCTCGATCTGCGCGGTCAGGCGTCGGCATCGGTCGTGCCGACGCCTCCGCCACGTCGGATCATCGCGGGCGGATGACCTACGTTCGCAACGTCGCTCGGCGTCTAGAGGCAACAAGCTCAAGCCTCCCAACGACAGATCATCGTGGCCGCGCCGGGGCGAGCTGCCAGGGGTCTAGCTCCAATACCGTTGACTTAACGTCCGCGGGGCGGGGTAGCGTTGTGGTGTGCCTCGTTCCGGGTGGGTCAAGCCGCAGAGCGATCAGCGCCTGACCGATCACATCTCGATCGGGGTGTTGACGCGGGTGTTCCCGCCGGAGGTTGTTGATGCGGTGATCGCGCAGGCGGCGCGCCGGGAGCGTCGGCAGCGGCTGTTGCCGGCTCGGGTGGTCGTCTACTACGTGCTGGCGATGGCGCTGTTCGGCCAGGCGTCCTATGAGGAGGTGATGCGGCAGCTGGTGGAGGGGCTGTCGTGGGCGTCGGGGTGGCAGGCGTCATGGGAGGTGCCGAGCAAGGCGGCGATCTTCCGGGCGCGTCAGCGTCTGGGTGTCGAGCCGCTTGAGCTGTTGTTCTCGGCGGTCGCGACGCCGCTTGCGAGCGCGTCGACGCGCGGCGCGTTCTATCGCGATCTGCGCTTGATGAGCGTCGATGGGACGTGCTTGGATGTCGCTGACACACCGGCTAACGCTGCGGCGCTGGGGCGCCCGGGGTCCTCGCGCAGAGAGGGTGGCGGCGCGTTTCCGCAGTTGCGGCTCGTGGGCGTGGCTGAGAGCGGCACGCACGCGATCACCGACGTCGCGCTGGGGCCGTACTCGACCTCGGAGAACGCGCTGGCAGACGAGCTGATCGGGTCGCTGAAGCCGGGGATGTTGTGCCTGGCTGATCGCGGCATCTACAGCTTCAAGCGCTTCACGGCGGCCCGGGAGACCGGCGCGCGGTTGTGCTGGCGCGTGGCCGGCGGCCTGCTGCTGCCGCGCGAGCAGCCGCTGGTCGACGGCTCGTTCCTGTCGCGCATCTACCCCAGCCAGACCGACCAGCGCGCCAAGCGCAACGGCGTCGAGGTTCGCGTCATCGAGTACGGCATCGATGATCCCGGCATCCCGCAGGCCAACGACCGCTACCGGCTCGTGTCCACGATCCTTGATCCCGCCCGCGCCCCGGCCGCAGAGCTCGCCGCGCTCTACGGCGAGCGCTGGGAACTGGAGGGCGCGCTCGACGAGCTCAAGACCCATCAACGCGGCGCCCGCGTCGTGCTGCGCTCCAAGGACCCCGACGGCGTCTACCAGGAGGCATACGGCTACTTGTGCACCCACTACGCGATCCGACGCGTGATGCACGACGCTGCCCTGCAAGCCGACCTTGACCCCGACCGATTGTCCTTCATCCAAGGCCTCCGCGCCGCCCGCCGCAGCACCAGATCCCACCCGGGATTTTCCCCCCCACAACACTCGAGCCGCACATGAGCACACAATCGCCGAGATCCTCTCCGCCCCGCTCCCACAGCGCCGCCAGCGCGCCCACCCGCGCGTCGTCAAGCGCAAGATGAGCAACTGGGGCGTTAAGCGTCCCGAGCACCGCAACTGGCCCACGCCGACCAAGCCGATCGAGGACGCCATCACCATCTTCGCCGCTTAAGTCAACGGTATTGGGTCTAGCTCGACCGACCATCGCGGCGCGGGCCACTGCTCGTGCGCCCACGCGAAGAAGTCCCGGCCATCCGCCAGCTTGATCGTCCGGTGCTCGCTCCCAACGACCATCCACGGCCTGTCCGGATCGTGCTCGGTGATCGTGAAGCCGTACTCCCGCATGCCCGAACGTATGTTCGCATCATTGTCAAGGGCGCCTGTGAGCGACCGCCGTCTTGGGCACGCTCTCGGGCTACGCTGACGGCCGGGTCCTGAGGCGCCGGTCGGAGCCCTTGCCCGTCATCCGCACGTAGAACAGATCGCCAGGCGCACGATCTCACTCTCAGTCGCCTCGCGGACACGCTGAAGGCGCGTGTCGCTCAGGTGCATGCAGTCGCGGTCAGCATGGATGCACTGGCCCGGCTGATCCCTGTCGTTCACCGCGACGTACGAGATGCTCAGGCCGAGCCGCGGGCGGCCGGACGCTGCCTTGGGCGCCTCAAAGTCCACGCCCCGGCTTTCGAGCTCGCGTTCGATTTCCTTGATCCGACGCTTGGTCGTGAGACCGGCCATGCCCGTCGGGTTGTGACGCAGCCAGTCCCGTTTGGGCGAGCAGGTCGACGAGCAGTTCGTTGTCTGTCCGGTGCGTCATGTCGGCGCCTGCCTCCGTGGCAATGGCGAGCTTGGGCGACCAGCGTACTTCGCACCTGCCCCGTCGTCCACCCTCGGAGACTTCCATCTCCATCCTGGCTTGCTCGGCCGCCTCAGTTAATCCGAACAGACGCGAGTGTGCCGTCGTCGAACCACCTCGGGGCCAGGCAACTGCGTCGCTCGCGAGCGTATCGTTGATTGTTCGGATGCCTACCGAACGCAAGAAAAAAATGGAACACCAATTTGCGCTCCGCGCCGCCAGCGCGCCGGCCGGACGGGGACGAACGCCGGGCCAGCTTAGCTCGGCAAGTCGCCGCCGGCTATGACTGCAGCCAGTCGCGGTCCCTGCGGAAGTGCAGGGACCGCAGCACCTCCTCGACAACCGGACTCCTCGACGATTGGCTCACTAGAACAACCCTACCCACCGGAGTCGCGCTCGGTTCTCTCGCCTCGTGTGCCCGGCGAGGATGATGGGGGCCGGCACCCGAGGTCAATCAGGTACCGCGCGAACGCCAGTCGGTCTCGGTCCGGGTGGAACGGCTCGCTGCCGTTCCTAAGTATCTGCGCGACCCGCTCGAGGTCGTAGAGCATCGTGAGCTTTCCCGGCGGATCGTCCCACTCGCCTGAGTCGTAGTGCTCGACCCATGCAGCCAGCGCCGCGAGGGACTCGACCTGGACTTGGTCCGCTCACCAGCCCGACCGAAGGGGCATTTTCAGCACAGGGCTAGCGCGCACTTGGATGCACCGGAGCCGCGGTTTCGCGCGCCTGGGTGCGTCTTTTCAGGGTGGCTGTCCGTCCGGCCCGGCTCTTACCGTCCGGCGTCGTGCTCGATCTCGATCTCGGGGCTGTCCATCAGCCAGGGTTTCGCCCTTTCCTGGTTCGTGGCGAGGCCTCGGCGTATTGGACGGTGTACGACGGCGCGTATGAGCCGGTGTCGGTCGCTGACTGCTACCTGCGCCGGGTTCGGTTCGGCAGCGGCAAGGCGCTCGGCACGACACGGATGTACGCGGGGAACCTGGCGTTGTTCTTCGAGTTCTGCGTGGCGACCGGGCGATCGTTGCGACGCGCGGCGTTGGAGCTTGATCGTTTCATGCACTACTTGGTGGTGACGCCGATCGAGCGTCGCGGCCGGGGGCACGGGCAGCTGCGCTCGCCTGAGCGGGTAAATCATGTTCTGGCTTCGGTGCGCGAGTTGTATCGGGAGGCGGTCGCGCGTGGGCTGCTGGACGGTGAGGTGCTGCGGGCGCTGTTCGCGGTCGAGCGAGGTTTCAAGCTGCCGGTCGGTGTGCTGGAGGGACAGGAGATGACGTGGCACGCCCGGCCGCGTCATGGTCTGGGCACCGCGCGGCGGGGGCGCCCGAAGACAGTCTCGCCCGAACAGTTCTGCGCGTTGATGGCCGCGTGTCGGACCTGGCGGGATCGCAGCATCTTGGCGTTGTTGGGTCGCGCCGGCCTGCGCTGCGGAGAGGCGGTCACGCTGCGGATGAGCGACGTGCACTTGGCTGACTCATCGCGCGAAGTGGGCTGCGGGGAGCCGGGCCCGCATCTGCACGTCCTCCGGCGCGAGGATGTGGACGGCGGGGCAGCGAAGAGCCGCGATCCACGGATTGTCCCGGCTGATGAGCTGGTCGTGCTGTGCCTTGACCGGTACCTGCTCGAGCGCGCCGCGGTGAGCGAGGCAGCCGGCTGTGATCGGCTGCTGGTCAACCTGGACAGCGGCTTCCGCGGCCGCGGGATGACGCCCGGACGTGTCGGCTCGCTGCTTGGCGCGCTCAGCCGCCGTGCGCGGCTTGATGAGGTCGTGACGCCACATCGACTGCGGCACAGCTTCGCGAGCAGCTTGAGGCCGTGGGCGCGGGACTGATCGTGATTCAGGAGCTGTTGGGGCACCGGCAGATCACGAGCACGCAGGTGTATGTGCAGCCGGGCGCGGCCGCGCTGCGCGCCGCGGTCGACCGTGCGCACGCGCGGTCACAGGCGGTCGCGCTCGCCGCGCAGGATGGAGCTGAGGGATGACGGCCGCTGAGCTCGCGCCTGTCGTTGCGCTGAGAGCACCGGTCATCGACGGGGATGAGCTGGTGCGGTTGCGCGGGGCGATCGATCTTCCGCGCTTGGTTGAGGTCGGCTATGACCCGGAGGAGCAGGTGCTCCGCTTATTGCCGAATCATCCGGTGTTCGGTTACGCGGTGTGTCGGGTCGCTGACTGCGAGATGGTCGTCGAGGCCGCCGGCTTGTGCGGGGCCTGCCGCGTGCGCCGCAGGCAGTTCGAGGGAACTTTGGAGGAGTTCGTCGCGACGCCGCGATACGCCCCGGTCGAGGATCACTTATGCGTGGTGTGCTGCACTCCGGGTCATGAGCGGCCGACCTGGCCGCGCCGGGGGCTTGTGCTCGGTGTGCCGGCAGATGGCGCGCAGGTACGGCCAGACCGTCGAGGAGTACGCCGCGATCGCCGAGCCTCGCGAATCGTTCGGTCGCTGCCTGCGGTGTGAGCGCTGGGCGGCGTTTGGCGAGCCGCCGCTGTGCTTGCCCTGCCGCAACTGTTGGCGTGAGCTGGGGCGGCCGGATCTCGAGTCGTTCATCGCGAGCCACGAAGCTCGCGTCCCCCGCGGTCTGGGGGCTGGATCTGTCTGCGCTGCCCGAGCGGCCGCGGCTGGAGATCTTGCATGGCGTTGCAGACGATTTGGCTTGACGGCAACTATCCCTGGAACGGGTTTCGTCGAATGCAGAGCGTGGTCGACGCGGTCGCGCGCGCGGGTGTGGGCTCGCTGCTCGAGCACGTGGTGATCGAGGGGCACGACCTGTCCGATGATCTACCGGCGGCTGCGCGCCGCCGTTGAACGGTTGTTGGCCGATCCCGAGCAAGAACTCGAGCAGGATGTGTGGCGGATGGGGCTGCTGCGTCCGGACGGTGCTCGCCGGACGGTGGACTACACGCCGATCGCACAGGCGTGGCTGCGTGAGCTGGTCAAGCACTGGAACCGCCGGCGGGTGGTGTCGCGTTCGGTCGACACCCTGCAGTGGGCCGCGCACGTCGCTGCGGAGCTCTCACGGGTATTTTGTCTGCGCGGCGATGGTGGTGAGGATCCCAGCGCCCTGGGTCGCCAGGACGCGGTGGATTTCCTGACCCACCTACGCGCTCGGGAGCTTGCCGGCGAGATCACACGCGAGCGCCTTCGCAAACGCGTGCTGCTGATCTCGACGATGCTGCGCGATGCGCGCGACCTCGGCCTGCACCGCCACCCGGGACCGCTGGCGGGGCTCTCAGACGAGTTCGTGTTCTACGACGCCGATCTGCCGCGCGCGGTCAAGCGCGACCCCGAGGGCGAGCCCGAGCGGGCATTGCCGCAAACGGTGATCGATCAGCTGTTAGCGCCGGACACGATCACGCGGTTGCACGAGGCGGTCGGGGAGGCCCTGGCGTGCGCGATCGAGCTGCAGATGCGCACCGGCCGCCGACCGCAGGAGATCGCCCACGCGCCGTTCAAGTGCCTGGAGCACGAGCAGCGGGTGCGCGAGGACGGCAAGCTCGAGCTGCTGCCGGTGTTCGTCTACCGACCGGAGAAGCGGCCCAAGACGCGCAAGGAGCTGCCGATCTTCGCTGAGGAGCGCCGGCTGATCAAGCGGATGCAGCAACTCGCGCGCCAGCGGTTCCCGGACGCCGACCCGGCCCCTCTGGCGTTGTTGCCCCAGAAGATGCGCAACCGCGACGGCCGCCAGCCGCTGCATCCGGGCACGCTGCCGATGAAGATGCGCGTGTGGGTCGACAGCCTCGATGAGCTCACAGGCCCGGACGGCGAGCCGTTTGACCGCAGCAAGGTGTTCCCCTACGCATTCCGGCACTCCTACGCGCAGCGACTCGCGGACGAGGGCGCGAGCGAGTCCGAGCTGATGGACCTGATGGATCACGACTCGTTTGACACCACCCGCGGCTACTTCCGGATCCGCGCCGACCGGCGCCGACGCGCGGCCGAGCTGGGCCGCAAGGCGCTGTTCGACAACGAGGGGCGGCGGCTGATGCGTGACCTCGAACAGCTGGCCGAGGCCGAGCGGACGCGGATGGCGCTGGGGTCGCTGGCGGTGCCATACGGCGCGTGCGTGGAGCCGGCGAACGTCGCCTCGATGGGCGCAGCGTGCAAGTTCATGCTCAAGTGCCTGGGCTGCAAGCACTTCAGAACCGACCTCTCGCACCTGCCCGCGCTCGAGGCCTACGAGCGGCAACTCGTCGCCGCCCGCGAGCGTTTGCTGGCCGGGGCCGAGGTGGACGCGCTTGAGGGGTGGGCGCGCCACGCAGCATTGCCCTCGCAGGAGGAGATCGACCGGGTCCGCTATCTGATCGGCCGGATCCGCGAGGCCACGCAGGAGCTTGCGCCCGCGGAGCGCGCCGAGCTCCAGGAGCTGCTTGCGGCCGAGCGCAGCAACCGCTCGGCGATCCTCGAGCGGCTGCCGGCGCGCCAGGAGCTGAACGTGCTCAACGTCGGCGCGACGTTCGACGGGGTGGCGGGCTGATGTCCTCGACCGAGCATTTGCGCGCCCATCACAGCCTGCGCTCGGAGCAGAAGCGCGAGGCGGTGCTGCAGGCCGCGCGGGCGATGATCCGCTCCGGGACTCCAGATCGAGTGGGTTGCGCTCGCCCGAAGAGCGGGTGTCTCGGAGAAGTTCATCCACGACAGAAAGCACGCCGACATCAAGGCGCATGTCAGACGAGATGATCGCCGTGCAGGCAGAGCGCCAGGCCGAGCACGAGGCGGCCGCGGACCGGGTGACGATCGCTTCGTTGCGCGCCGAGCTGCTCAACCTGCGAGCGCAGCTCAGGCGCAAGGATCAGCAGGTGGCGGCGCTCGAGCGCAAGCTTTCCCTGCAGGCCGGGTGGGAGCTCGAGGCCGAGCTGCCGCGCCCGGCCGGATCGCTGATCGAGCAGGCCGACCGCGCCTCGCAGCGCGCGCTCGAGCTCGAGCGGCGCGTCGACGAGTTGCAGGTGCAGGTTGATGACCGCGAGCGGGAGATCCTCGCGCTGCGCGACTCGTTGCGCAAGACGATCCGCGAGCGCAACACCGGTACGTGAGCGCGCTCCCCGCAGCCGTCGATCAGGCCGCCCTGCCCGGCCACTCGGTGTTGGAAGGGGTGCTGGAACGGATCACCTATGCCAACGAGGAGACCGGCTACACGATCGCGCGGGTGGCGACCGAGCGAACCGGCCCCGATCTGCTGACGGTGGTGGGCCCGCTGTTGGGCGCCCAGGTCGGCGAGAGCCTGCGCCTCACCGGGCGGTGGAGCAGCCATCCCAAGTACGGCAAGCAGTTCCAGGTGCACTCCTACACCACGGTGCTGCCGGCCACGATCCAGGGCATCCGCCGCTACCTCGGCTCGGGGCTGATCAAGGGCATCGGGCCGATGATGGCCGAGCGGATGGTGGCGCACTTCGGCACCGACATCCTGACGATCATCGAACAGCAGCCCGGCCGGCTGACTGAGGTGCACGGACTCGGGCCCAGGCGGACCCAGCGAATCGCCGAGGCGTGGGAGGAGCAGAAGGCGATCAAGGAAGTGATGGTGTTCCTGTCCGGCGTCGGAGTGTCGACCTCGTTGGCGGTCAGGATCTACAAGCGCTACGCCGACGAGTCGATCCCGATCGTCCGCGCCGAGCCCTACCGGCTGGCGTCAGACGTGTGGGGGATCGGCTTCAAGACCGCCGACACGATCGCCCAGGCGGTCGGGATCCCGCACGACAGCCCGGAGCGGATCAAAGCCGGCCTTCAGTACACCCTCTCCCAAGCCGCGCGACAACGGGCACTGCTACCTCCCCGAGCCCGAGCTGATCCGCGAGGCCGCGAAGATCCTGGACGTCGACCGCGGGCTGATCGACCCGTGCCTGGAGGAGCTTGTGGCCGAGGAGGGTGTCGTCCGGGAGCGCGTGCCGGCCAGCGGCGATGCCACCGGCAGCGCCATTGCCGCCGGTCTACCTGGTGCCGTTTCATCGGGCCGAGCGCTCCCTCGCGGGCGGGCTCACGGACCTGCTGACACACAAGCCAGGAGCGGCTACCCACGTTCGCCCGGGTGGACTGGCAGAAAGCGCTCGGCTGGCTACGCAGCCGGACCGGCCAGGACCTCGCGCCCGGCCAGCAAGCGGCGGTCAAGCTCGCGCTCACCAGCAAGGTCGCCGTGCTGACCGGCGGCCCCGGGTGCGGCAAAAGCTTCACCGTCCGCTCCGTTGTCGAGCTCGCCAAGGCCAAGAAGGCCAGCTTGGTGCTGGTTGCTCCCACCGGCCGGGCGGCCAAGCGGCTGGCGGAGCTGACTGGCCACGACGCCTCCACCATTCACCGGCTCCTGGAGCTGCAGCCCGGCGGCGAGCCCAAATACGACCGCGACAACCCCCTGGACGCCGATCTGGTCGTGGTCGATGAGTGCTCGATGATGGACGTGATCCTGGCCAACAAGCTGATCAAGGCCGTCCCCGAGGGTGCGCATCTGCTGCTCGTCGGCGACGTCGACCAGCTCCCGTCGGTCGGCGCCGGCGAAGTCCTGCGCGACCTGCTCGCCGCCGAGCGCATCCCGCGGGTGCGCCTGACCCACATCTTCCGCCAAGCCCAACAGTCAGGCATCGTCGTCAACGCCCACCGCATCAACCAAGGCCAGCCCCCACAGCTCACCGGCTTTCCCGACTTCTACTGGTTCACCTGCGACCCCGCCGAGGACTCCGGGCTGCACCCGGCTGAGGAGACCGCGAAATTCGTGGTCGACATCGTCGCCCGCCGCATCCCACGCCAAATTCGGACTCGACCCGGTCCGCGATGTTCAGGTCTTGACGCCGATGCACCGCGGACCCGCCGGCGCGGGCGCTCTCAACGCCCTCTTGCAAGCCGCGCTCACCCCGCAACGCGACGGAACGCCGGAGAAACGCTACGGCGACCGGGTGTTCCGCGTCGGCGACAAGGTCATTCAGCTGCGCAACAACTACAACAAAGGAAAGGCCGGGATCTTCAACGGCACCGTCGGCGACCGTCACCGGCATGTCCCTCCAAGAGCAGACCCTCACGGTGCTCACCGACGAAGACGAGCAAATCGTCTACGACTTCGCTGAGCTGGACGAACTCGCCCACGCCTACGCCATCACCATCCACCGCTCCCAAGGCAGCGAATACCCCGCCGTCGTCATCCCGCTCACCACCTCCTCCTGGATGATGCTGCAACGCAACCTGCTCTACACCGGCGTCACCCGGGCCAAGCAACTCATCGTCCTGGTCGGATCCCGCCGCGCGCTCGCCCAAGCCGTTCGCACCCCCGGAGCCGGGCGCCGCCACACCGCACTAACCCACCGACTCCAACCCATCGAACAGACAGCATCGAACCGTCGGCTGGGTCATAGCTCGTTGGGCAAGCGCCGACCATGATGCCGATCTCCGCGGAAGCGTGCTCCGCCTTCGTACTATCCGGCGGGGAAGGGTTCCAGGCAGCTGCCAGCGGGGACGGCGCCGATGAACGCTAGGTTGAAACGCTCACCGGCGAACTCCAGGCGTGTCGACACGCCGTCCGCGTTTTGCCTCGAGAGCACGAGCCGAGCATCGCCGCAGTCGACGGCACGCCAGCCAACGAGCTCGCGCCGCAAACGCAAGTAACCGTCACTCAGGGGATGGCCGTGGACCGTGGCCCGCGCTGAGAGGACGACGACACGGTCGATGTGTCCACGCCGGTCGGCCTGAACATCAACCTGGGTCGTCCGAAGACGTACTGACCCCGCGATATCGCGGGACCGATCTCTCTGTTGAGCTCTCCGATCGGCACGCCCAAGCGCACCGGACCGATGCCCGCTCCCGGGCGCAAGGCGAGTTCGCTCGCCGGGATCTGCGGCGCGACGAGTCTGAGCGTCACGATGCGGCCAAGCTTGCTCAGCGCACTGGGGATACGCGGCTGAAGTCCGAAGTCGCTGACCCCCTGTCCGGGAACCCAGATGTTATACGCAAACCGTCCGCGCGGCGGTTTAGCGCCCGGAGGGCCAAGGCACCCATGGCAGACGAAGTGCCCGCGGATCGCTAGCAAATACGCTCGCGGGTTAGCCGGATCCGGCGGGCTCGAACCCGGATACGTCGCATTCTCTGCCGCGTTCTTCGTGGTCGAGATCACCCAGGCCGTGTCAACAGTTCGGTCACCCAGCCCAGCGGCCATTCCCCGAGCCAGCGACACGAGCTGAGCGACAGGAAGCCCTGGTTCTGCATGACGGGCCTCCCCTGACGACGCGGCGGCCAAACCGAACACCGCGCCGATCAAGACAACGGCCGATCCAACAGCAACGACAATTCGGCGGATTCGGTGCACGCGCAGCAACCCAGGTCCCTCGGCGAACGATGTCCCCATGGAAGTTTCCCACCGACGCTACGTCACGGCCCGCCCAACCATCACATCTCCACCTTCGCGCTCCCTGTCCGCGACGATTCGTTCGTTATCTTCGTACGTCGTTGCTGCGTGGCCGCCCCGGCGGTCGCCGACTTGAGCGGTGCGTCCACGCACCGCCCACGAAACCAGCAAACAATGAGCATCAGGCCAAAAGTTGTCCTGAAAAGCGGGAGCTGATACCGCTTCTGGAGCGCGCAGGCGCGAGGTTTGGTGCTGACCGCCTAACATCGGGAATATGTGCATCGGTCTGCGCAACGCCTCGTGCACGAAATCCCGGCTGCGCCTGAGAGCACGACTGCCGGGGTATGGTTACTTGAGATCTTTCGTTTGTAATGACAGGAGGCATCGTTGCCCGCATTTGTTGACACCACCGTCAAGGACATCGACGAGCGGCTCCGTGAGCTGCAGGACGAGGTTGCTCGCCTGGAGGCCGCACGGTCTGCCCTGACCGATGGACGTCGCCGACCGGGACGTCCGCGAGGCACAAGCGCCCGCACTACCCGCGCACGCACAGGCCGCCGCACCGTCACCCGTCAGGCAGCCCGCCCCACTCGCCGTGGCGGCAACACGCGCGCCGCCCAGACTCTCGAGCTGGTTAGCAAGCAGCCGGGCGTCACCATTCCCGAGCTGGCGAAGGCGATGGGGATTCAGCCCAACTACCTCTACCGCGTACTGCCGCGACTGGCGTCAGGGGGACAGGTCAGGCGCGACGGCCAAGGGTGGCATCCCGCATCGACATCGACGCGAGCCAATTCCACAGGCAACGTCACCGGACGCCGGCAGGGTCGGACCGCCAAGCCCACGCCGACGGCCTCGGCAACCCGTGCCGCGAGGGCACGTCGGGGCGCCGGATCGACATCGACCACCAACGGCCGCACCTCCCCAGGCGCCACCAAGGCCTCGGTGCTCGCCGCGCTCGCCGGCGGTGAGTCGATGACCGCGGGACAGGTCGCCGCGAAGGCCGGGCTTGCGCGGCCGACGGTCTCGACCACGCTGTCGAACCTGGCCAAGAGCGGCGAGGTCGAGAAGGCCAAGCGCGGCTACCAGCTCGCGTCCGCGTCTTAGAAGCCGGACATAGTCAGCGGTCGGCGAGGACACCAGGCAGTGTCTGGTGAGCCTCGCCCACCGACCCCGGTGGTTGTGACCTGCGACACGCTTCTCGGTCATTGCGGCTGGCGCGGGGCCGTCACCACTGCCTAGGCCTCGCCGGCGGAGGACAGATCCCGAATTGCTCTTCGAACTCTTCCTTGAAGGTGGCGTTAGGCGCGCCTCAGTACAGACCTGTGCTCGGCGCAGGAGGCCCGGCAGGGACCACCGTCGGGCCGCTGGCCCACGAGCGTCTCGACTACGGCCAGTCGATCTGCTGGTCGAGCTCGGCGGCACCGAGCTCGATCAGCCGGCTTCGCTTCAGGTGTCTGTACTCGCCGCCCTCCAGGCCTAGCCAGCTGACCGTCTTCTCCTGTGGGTCGACGATCAGGAGCTCGTCCACGCCGTGCCCGGCGTAGAAATCGAGCTTCGCCCAGGTCTCATCCCCCGGCGAGACGATCTCGATCACGAGCGCGGCGGTCGGGTAGTAGACGCGGTCGGTAGCGTCACGATCCAGTCCGCCATCCGGCACGCGGTAGTCGCCATCCTTACCGAGGTTGAACTGTCCGCGCATACGCAGCCCGGCGGCCAGCGCCAGCGGCCGGACCACCGCGTGCAGCTGACTCTCCAGATCGCCGTGCCTGCCCGAGGGAGCGGGATTCATGTGCAGAACACCCTCCCACACCTCGTCGAAGAGATCCTGGCCGAGACGACGGCGACGATCGAGCAGCGCCCTGAACTCAGCCGGCGGCGGGTCGCGTACCAGCGTCGGCATGGCCTCAAGGCTACCGCCGGCGGGACTCTGCGAGTGCACATTGCTCACGGCGCGTCAATTCTCCCCAGTTGCCGCCGGCCGCTGATCCGCCGCAGCGCCGCGACGAGACCGACATGCCCCACCGCGTGCGCGAGCTGCGCCCGCCATGCCGGCTCCAGGTACGGCAGCAGATCCAATTCGCCCCGGTCGTACGCTCTATGGCACCGACGGCAGAGGGCTGTGAGGCAGAGCGCGTCGCCGCAGCCGCCCAGCGAGCGCGGGATGAGGTGCAATCTGCGAGAGCGCGGGGCCGTCGGTAACGGAGGAGAAGGGACGAACTCTCCAGGTTGGAGCGCCGTCGCGGAGGGGTTATCTGGGATGACTCGGTAACGGTGGAGAGAGGGGATCCCGCCGGTCGGGTGAGGAGCCCCGGAGGGGCGACGATCCCGTCCGGCGGGCGCGCCATGATGCCGCCCCCCTCCCCTGTCGATCGAAGGAGCCTGATGGAAGGGACGACTTCGGTCGCGAAGGTGCAAATGGTTGTGCTGCCGGATGGCGAGCGCACGTGGACGGTCCTTGACGGCAGCCATCTGGTGGTCGCGCCGGCGGAGGAGTTCCTGGAGTTCATGCGCGCGACCGGCCGGTCGCCGAATACGGTCAAGTCCTACGCGCGGGCGCTCGCGCTGTGGTGGCAGTTCCTCGGCGCGTACGACCTTGCCTGGGATGGGGTCAGGCTCGAGGACTTCGGCGCTTTCTTGACGTGGCTTCGCTCGGGGGACACGCCGGCAGTTGCCTCGATCGCAGCACGATCGGCGCGGTTTTCTGAGGAGACGATCGCCGTTCGCCTGCAGGCGGTGATGTCGCTGTATCGCCACCATCACTTCAACGGTGTGGAGGCGGCGTCGCGACTGTATGAGCGGCTGCTGCGCCCCGGCGGCTCATACAAGCCGTTTCTCGAGCACATCGCCCGCAGGCGGCCGAGCGCCCGCCAAGTGGTGAAGGTCAAGCGCGCCCGTCCGTCGGTTCCGCCGACGTTGACGCCACTGCAGATCGAGACGATCTGCGATGCCTGTGCCAGCTGGGATCGCCAGCGGTGTGAGTGGGCGGGGACGCTGCGGGATCGGCTGTTGTGGGCGCTGCTGGCCGAGACGGGGCTGCGGCTCGGCGAGGCGCTGGGGTTACAGCACCGGGACTGGCATACCGGCCGCGGCGATACGCCATTCATCGAGGTCCGCCCGCGCGACCACGCTCACCGAGTGCGGGTCAAGGGCGGCGCCTACCGCAAGCTGTACGTCTCCGATGAGCTCGACCGGCTGTACGGCGAGTACCTGTTCTGGCTGTGCGACGCCGGCGTCGATCTGGCGTTCGCTGACTTCGACGCGGCCTGCGTGTTTGTCAACCTTGCCCGCGAGCCGCTCTATCAGCCGATGCGGCCGGAGACCGTCTACTGGCTGGTGCGCCGGCTGCGCCGCGAGCTTGCAGGCCGGGTGCCGGAGCGGTTCACGCCGCACTGGTTTCGCCACACGCACGCGACCGCGCTGCTGCTCTCGGGCATTCCCGCGCACGTCGTGGCGCGCCGCCTTGGGCACACGGATGTGCAGACGACGTTGAACGTCTACGCGTGGGTGAGCGATGACGCCGAGCTGCGAGCAGTCGCGGACTGGTGCGCGTTCACCGCGCCCTGGAGGCCCACAGTTGAGGACTGACCTGCCCCTCGCCGCCTACGACGGCACCGATCACTTCACCCCTGACCATCACCTGGTGCTGTGGGAATCGATCCCGCCCGGGCTGCGAACGCTGTACTTCACGATCCCGCAGATACCGCCCGAGTACCTGGGCGCGTTCCGCGCCAACGGCTATCGCGGCCGGGCGATCGACTTTCGAATGCTGCCCGAGCCGATCGCGCACGAGCTCGCATTCTGCGTGTAGCGGACCATCGAGCTCGGCGGCCTCGTGCCCCACGAGCCGCTCGACCGCCTGGCGCGGTGGCTGAGCGCGATGCTGGCATCGCTGCCCGCGGGCGAGCGCGCGCGGCGCACGTCGCTGATGGCCGCGCCTGCCACGACATGGACTCGGGAGCTGCTTGCAGCATGGACCCGCGAGCGGGGACGGCTCCCCAGCCAGGGGCGAACGCACGATCTCACCTGGACGCTGCGCCGCTGCTACCGGCTCCTTTGCTTCGCCTACGACACGCGCGATTGGTGGGAGCGCGAATTCTGGGACCTGCAACTCGACCCGCGGATCCCCCGCCGCGAGCACGAGCTGAACTGGGGGTACGCCCTGTACTTCGACCAGGTCTCCCAGCGCTGGTTGCGTCGCGGTCTGCAGTGGCATCTGCGGATTGGGATGGAGACCGGCATGTTGCGCTGGGCCACCGCCGGCCGCCGGCTCACGTCGCTGGTCCCCTTCAGCCGCTTCCTCACCGAGCGTGGAATCGACCTGCCGTATCTCTGCGAGGACCCGCTCGCGGTCCGCCCGCTGATGCTCGATTACGTCAGCCATCTCAACGCGATCCGCTCGCGCCAGTCCGAGCGCGGCGACGGGAAGCTCAGCGTGAAGCGAATCCGTACGCTGATGATCGACGTCGAGCAGTTCTACATGTTCATGCTCGACCACCGCCACGACGCGGCCAGCGCACTCGCCGATGAGCGTTGGAACCGGCTCGGCGCCGTTCACGCCCGCTTCTACCGCTTCGGCGAGAAACCCCGGATTCCGCCGCGGGTCGATGAGGCGAAGATCATCGACGACGCCTCGATGAGCCGGATCATGGCCAACGTCCAGCTGCTCGGCGAGCCGGTCAAGGACGGCGGGCTCGGGGACGAGCAGGCGATGCGGATCCTGCTGCTCGTCGCGACCACCGGCCGCCGGCTGAGCGAGATCCTGCTGCTGGACCGCGACCCGCTGCTGCCGCTCCCCGACATCGGGCGCACCGCCGACGAGGAGGGCTTCGTCGCCAAGCTGCGCTACCAACAGACCAAGATCGAGACGGACCCAACACGATCCTGATCGACGCCGACACCGTCGCGGTCATCCGCGCCCAACAGGAGTGGGCCGATCGCGAGATGGCCGCCCGCGGCCTACCGGCCGTCGTCCCGCGCTACCTCTTCATCGCCCTGCGCATGAACCGCGACGGACACCGGCCCTACCCAGGTGCAACTCTGCACAGTCGGCTGCGCAAGTTCGTCGAGCGTGCCGACCTGCGCGACGACCACGGTCGCCCTCTCCGACTCAGCCGCACCCACAGCTTCCGCCACACCCGCGCGACGGGCCTGATCAACGCCGGCGTGCCGCTGCCCGTGGTCCAGCGCTACTTCGGGCACCTGTCGCCGACGATGACGATGCGCTACGTCCAGATCAGCGACGAGACCCAGCAGCGCGAGTTCCTGCGCTTCAAGAAGATCACCGCCGACGGTCGCGAGCTCGAGCTCGACCCCAGCGACCTCTACCAGCTCCTCGAGCTCGACAAGCGTGCCGACCGGATCCTCCCCAACGGCTGGTGCCTGCTCCCGCCCCGACAGGTGTGCGACCGCGGGAATGCGTGCCTGACCTGCGACAAGTTCGCCACCGACCGCTCCTACCTGCCCGAGCACCAGCAGCAACTCGACCTCCTCGCCGGTCTGGTCGACTCGCGCAAGCACGCCTTCCAAGCGAGGACCGGCCGGGAGATGACCGACGAGAATGTGTGGCTCGCGGAGCGGCGCAAGGAACAGCAGGCGCTGGGCCTGATCATCGCCGCGGTCTCCAGCCCGAAGGCCGACAGCCAGGCGGTCCGCGCCGCCGGCACCCGCGGGCACGGCTGAGCTGTGGCGCGCGGCAACCCCGACAACCTGCGCGCCGCCGCGCGTCGCAAGAGCGAGGCGACGATCAAGCGCGCCGAGGCCGCGCTGCGCGCGATGATCAAGGACGGTGAGCCGATCACCTTCCGCGGCGTCGCCCGCACCGCCGGCTGCTCGATCGACTTCCTCTACGGCAACCCGGAGCTGCGCCGCAGGATCGAGCACCTGCGCCCCCAGCAGCAGAAACAGCCGGCGGCGGCACGCGCCGATGTCGAGGCCGACAGCAGCAACGTTGTCCGCGTGCTGACGGCCCAGCTTGCCGAGCTGCGCCGCCGCCACCGCGAAGAGGTTGACGAACTCCGAGCGGCGCTTGCGGCCGCGCACGGCGAGAACCTCGAACTGCGTCGGCGCCCGGTCCGCGAAACAGCTAACGGGGGTGCGGACTTGAGTGTGTGGATGATGTCGGCCCGCCGGGGGAACGACGGCAGGCCACCGACCGCGCCGGTTGCGTCCCGGCCGTCAGCTCCTGCTTCTAGCTGCTGTGCCCGCTGGGCGGCTCACTCGGTCGGATGGAAAGGCTGACTTTCCCTGTCAGCCCAATCCAGAAGCGGCGCGCGGACCGTATTTGTCTCCTGGCGGATAGAGTCGGCGGATCAGGCCCGTACGATGTTGGCGTGGCGCGCTATTTCCTCGTCAGGCAAGCACGCGGGCCGACCTGGGATCCGTCGCGGGGCCGTCGCGAGCAGTCCGGCTGGAACGATCACGTCGCGTTCATCGACCGGCTCAGCGATGACGGCAAGATCCCGCTCGGCGGGCCCGTAGGCGACGTTAACGGCCAGCACGCCGTGCTCGTCGTACAGGCGGGCAGCGAGGGCGAAGCGCGCGCCATGTTCGCCGATGATCCCTGGACAGACAGCATTTTGAGAATCGAGAGTGTTGAGTCCTGGACGCTCTGGATCGGCGCCGACAACCTTCCGGCACCCTGACGCGCCGCTTGGGCAAGCGCGCGAGTTGTGGAGCTGCGCCTGTGTCGGTTGTCCGCATTAGCGGGCGCACGTGGGTCCAAGGAATCTCGATGAACCGATGCGCGGTGGCCGCTCCTGCGTCCCTCATTCCGGGCATCCCTCCGCGCTCGGCGGCTTCCTTGGGGTAGGCGGAACCGAGTGTGCCGCGCGCGCAGACGAGACAGCCGGCTTGATCGAGAAGCAGCAGCATGCTTTCTGGCTCTGACTGCCGCCCTACGTGGGCCGATGGGAGTGCGCGTCAGGCTGGCGCTCGAAAACCCTCCTCCGGCTTCTCTGCCGACATGCCGACAAGGGAACAAGCAGGAAGAACGCACATCCCAACGGGCGTTCTTCCGGATAAGAGGTGCGCCGGGTCGAGCCGACGGTCCGTCCGGCAGGCGATGCAGTTGCGTCCTGCGACAGCGGCCCGCTGCGCCTCCGTGGCAGCCATCGCCGGGGTCCGCTGCAGTGAGTGCGCCGCTGCAGATGCTTTCGGGCGCGCAGCTTGCTGCGCCGCCGAAGCGTTGAGCGCTTCATCGAAACTCCTTTCACTTCTGGTGCCTCGGCGCGTGGCCACTGCGCCCAGGGTGCCGGCACGTGCCGTCCTACTCGCGGGCACCTGATTCGGCTCGCCGGCCGGGAACGGCCCGCGCCGTTCCCGGGCGAGGCCCGATCGCCGGTTCAATCTGCGCGCGCTCCAGCATCTCCTCGAACTCCGACCGCCGGATGCGGACGGTTCGGCCGATCCTGATCGCGCGCAGTTCGCCGCGCACGATGCAGCACCTGACAGTCTGGGGGTGGAGCCTCAAGCGCTCCGCAACATCGGCGACCGTCAGGAACTCGTCGTCCGCCGGCGCTGGTGCTCGCCAGGACCCGTCGAGTGACTATCCGCCTGCGCCGTCTCCGATCGAACGGCAGCGCAGTGTGTGACCGCCATGTCGTAGAGAGCCCGCGGAGCCCGAACTTTCACCCCCTCTCCCGAGATTCACCATGCGGCCGAGGCCGCCCGCAGCTTCTGGCGACCTCGCATGATCTGACGCTCGACCGTGCGGCGGAACAGGCCGAGGCTCCCGGCCGTCTCCTCGTAGCTGAAGCCGGCTGCTTGCAGGAGCAGCACCATTCTTTGTCTCAGCGGTAGGGCCCCCAGCAGCTCGAGCTTCGCCCGCTGCTCGGCGATCTGATCGAGTCCGGGCCACCGGCTCGACATCTCCGCCTCGGCGGGTCCTTGAAGTCGAGCCTCGAGCGACAGGTCGCGCTCCTCGCGGCGAGTCAGCTTCAGGGCCTCGTGCACGGCAGTCTTGGCCAGCCAGGACAGCGCCGCCTTCCGGTCAACGCGGTGCGCGTGGACAACGAGGCGCCACCACGCGAACTGCCACGCATCTTCGATCAGCGGCGCCGGGGCGCGCACCTCCCGGCGCACGATCTGCTCAAGTCGCCGGGCGAGCTCAGCGTAGAGCTCGCCGAGGTCCCCGGAGCCGACAGGAATGTCGCGTGCCATCACAGTCCCGCCTCGGGCACACCGTTCCCCCACCCTGCCTGCACCGGCCGCCCCGTGCCGCCGATCTGGTTCGCTCTGGCGGCGATGCCGTGGAGCGTCCGCTGAGCGACCTCCTCGGGGATGCGGTCTAGCAGCGTGTCGAGCGCCGCCGCGGCCCGGACGGTGGGCCGCGCGGGCTCGCCCACCGCCGCGTAGATCAGGTTGGCCAGCTCCGCCGGGTCCATCTGACCCGTCCTGGCGAGCATCCGCAGCAGGGTTCCATACGGAGCCGCCGTGCCCGGTGTCGCCGGGTCCTTCGTCTGCGCCCCGCCTCCACCTCGGGGTGGGTTGGCAGCTCACCCTCGATGTCTCCCGCGCATACTCCGGGGTGGGGCAGGATCGCGCCGAACGATCTGAGGCCGCCCGGATGTGCTTCTCGTACTGTCGCCGCAATATCTCCAGCAGCTGGTCGGTGACGTACGGCCGGCCCTTTGCATTGACCGGGATCCCCTCCCCCACCTTCAGCCGCACCGCCGGCAGCTGGGTCAGGTAGCGCCCCACCCCAAAGTGACGCGCGCACCGCTTGAACGCGTTCGCCGATTGCGACCACGGGTCGGTGCCCTGGCCGATCTCGGAGTGCGCGACGTCTACAGGCGCAGCCGCATCCGAGCGTCACCCCGTCGATGGCACTCACCTCGTGGCTCCAGCGATCCGGGCCGACGACCAGATCGAGCCGGTCCTGGATCGCGGTCACGTCCACGTACGGGAACACCGCGGCCCATTGGCTGTTGGCCCCGAGCCGGTTGGGCAGGTAGCCGATGCAGGCCCCGGGGAACGGGGCCGCGAGGGCTTGGTGGGGCCTCGGCGAGGTTTCTCGCCGGGAGGTCCTGCGCATCGTCGATGCCCGGGACATCCGCGGCGGGTACGGCTCCGTTCGTGACAGCCGTCTGGTTACTCATCGAGATCTTCTCCTTCGGGTTCTCGGTCACTGGTCTGCGCGCTCGGTGAGCGCGCGGTGAAGCGGCGTTTGGCGAAGCCAGTCGTCGGCGGGTGTCGTGACGAGCGCGCGGTAGGCCGCGACGGCGGCCGCCGGCTGCCAGCAGCTCTCGTCGAGCCGGAGCAGGCGCTCGGCAAGCTCGCCGCGGTGCAGCGTGATGGCGTGTCGTTTCAGCAGCGCCAGCACCAGCGACGCCTCGGCGGCGGTCATATCGGACAGTGGGTGGTTCACCCCCCGCAGGTCGGTGTAGTGCCGGTGCTGGTTGAGAGCTCGGCGCAGCGGCTGGGTGGCGACTGCGACTCGCGCTTCGCGCTCTAACCAGTGGCACACCGCGCAGGTGGCGGCGACCGCCCCGTCGGACGGGTCAACGGTCATGTCCCTCTCCTTCGGTCGTGGCCGCCGCCTCAGGCAGCCATGGAGGTGGCGCCGATCAGTCCAGCGGGACAAGAGACCGATGTGCGGTCCAGGAACAAAGCCAGTGCAACCCAACCGCGTGGGCCGCCTGCTGGAATAGAACGGAGATTCGCCTCCCCTCTAGCGGCTCCGGCCGGGGGCGCCCTTGGCTGACCGCCCACCTTTCTCTAGGAGAACCCATGGCCCTCACCGAAGAGCAAGCGCGCGTGAAGGCCGCCTACGAGGCGGTGAAGGCTGTCTTTCCGACCGCCGGCTACGCGTACGTGCTGGCCTGCCGCCGCCAGCTCCCAGAAATCGACTCGCCCGAGGCGCTGGCCGAGTACCGCAAGCTGGCAGAGGAAGCCGAGGCGCTGGCCGCGATGGTCGCCGCCAGCCGCCAGGCCCCCTGAGTCCGAGGGCCATCGTGCCGCCACGCGCAACCGGTTGCGCACTTCCTCGCTCGGCTCGCGCTCGCCTTCCGCCCATTGGCGGACAGCGCGCTTTCCTGACCGAGCCAGATACGCCACCAGTCGCGTGTCGAGCACCGCTCGGAGCTCGGACACGAGCTCGGGAGTTGCGGTCGTCGTCACAGCTCGGCCAGTCGCTCGATCGCGTCGATGTCGGCGAGGTCTTGAGGAGATCCGCGCCGGCGTTTGAGCTCGGCCCACGTCAGGCGGTTGATGACGCGGACTGTCTGATTCTCGACCTCGTATATCTCCGCCTCGCTGACCAGCGTCGGCCAGTCAGGAAGCCCCGGGAGCCGCTGTACCACGTCGACCTGGCCCAACGATGTCAGCACGGTCGCATTCGAGCCCTTGTGCAATCCCCAGCGCTCTCGCGGTCCGAACTGCCGCTGAGGCTTCAGCTTCAGTACCGCGTCGATCGAGATCAGCCAGGCCGTGACCCGGTCCAGGTTTGCCTGATCGGGTGCGACCACGATGTCGAGGTCCTCGGAGTTGCGCACGTATCCGTAGAAGGTCATCGCCACGGCATCGGTCACGACGTACTCGACTCGGTGTTCGTGTAGACCACAGAGCAGCCCCCGCAGGTTCACCAGCGGCTCGGTCATCGAATCCGCGTGGCAGACCGCACCCAGGCTGCGTCGCGGGAGAGTCGCTCGAACAGCTCGATCCGCTGTTCAACGCTCATCTCCTGCTCGCGCCGCATCATCAGGATCCGCGACTCGTCCATCGGGGCCCGGCGGCGTGGCTCCTCGGGCGCGCTGCTCCTGCTGGGGTTGGTCTCCTGCACAAGCTGAATTCTGCCAGTGCCGTTCGACAGCCGTGAGGCGGCAACCGGGAGCTGGCCAGGCGTCATCCCCCTCGGCACGGTGCTCCGCCACAACGGGCGGAGCTCGGCCTGCAACCACAACCGTCTCATCCGATCGCTCCCTTCTGCGTTTCGATCTGTCGACTTCCCGCTCCAGAGCGCTCCGTGGCTGGTCGGGAACCTTCGGGCATTACGCGCGCCGCGCGAAGGCCGGGGTTCCCGGCACGCCGCGGCTCTTGTGGTCAAAGAGGCTCGGCCGACATCGAGCCCACCCGCGCACGCCTCACCTGCCAGCGGTCTCCTCGCCGCGCTGCCCGTCCGCGCAGCCGCGGCCACCCTCGCCCCGGCTCCCTCCCCACTGTCAGCCGGGTACCCGATCCCGATCGCGGCCAGCTTCCCCCTGTTCGCCCCGCTCCCCAGTACCGATGCTCATCACCCTCCCCGGCGGAACGTCGGGACCGGAGGGTCTTGAGACCGGGGCCCTGCGCATCTCCGCACAGTCGCCTGCCCTCACCCCTCCGCGGCGACCCTCAACACGGAGACTGCGCCGGCGCTCACCCTCGGTGGACAACGGCTCCTTCGTCACCCTGATCGCCGACCAACGTCACCACTGCCTCGCGAGCGCCGGCCTGATCGCCTGACCACCCTCTCCCCACCGCGCGCCCAGCCGACGTCCTCTCGACTCTGACTAAAGGAGAGAGGCTTGGTTCGCTCAGAGGGGGCTATCGGGTACTGCGAGACCCCGGCACGGGGTAAGGACCATTGCGGTCGAAAAAGAAGTCCGCCAAGTAAACCACGCGCCACCTTCGCTGACAAGCACCCGGAGCCCAGAAAACGTCTCTCTGCAGCCAAAAGCAGGGCAGTCGTGCGCGGATTCATCCCACACCTGGGGCCGCTCTCGGTCAGTCACTCCGGTCAGAACCCATTCAGTTGCCGCGGCCCGCAACTTCAAACTCCTTGGGTTACCGGCGGATCACGGGCCTCCACCCTCCGACGCCGCGGCGCACTAGCGACTCCTACGCCGCATCCCGGTAACGGAGGCGACATGCTCTGCAAAAGCCGCTCATACGGGCGCCGCGACGTTCCCGGCGGCGGCGTACCTTGATCGCGCCGCGGCGTACCTCGCCTGTCACCTGACCGCGCCTCGTCTCCGGCCGCGCCAGTGCGTTGACACCACCCGGGGAGTCCGGGCGCCGGCGTAGATTGACGTCATCGTGGAACGCGAACCGCTCGATCGCCTCGAATACGAGTCGACCTACCTGGAACTCAGGCCGGTCCGCGAACGCCTCCTGACGACGCTCGCGGCTGACCGGGTGGACCCGGATCTCGCCCCGCGCACAGCCAGCGCGAGCGCGTTCCTCCTCACCGGGCGAGGCGAACCATTGTCGCTCGTCGACTCTTATCCCGCTCCTCGTTCATGGCTCTTAACGGCGCCGCTGGCGCGGCAACCAAGTCCGCGCTTAGCAACCGCGCCTCCCGCCTGCCTGCCGGCGGGAAGTGCACCGCTCCCCGCCGGAGCATCGAGCGCTCGTACCGCACCGCGGCGCCGTCGGAGTTCGGCGCTCAAGCCACTCGGGCTCGCGCTCGCCAGTGGCTTGCTCGCCTATGCCGCCGTCCGCGACCCGCGCGCAGCGCATCTCGCCCTGGTCATCCTCGCCGGAGCGTCGCTGTCCTGCTGGGCTCGTCTCGCCTGGCGGGCGAAGCCGCCGCCAGGTCCATTCGGGCTCGCCGTGACCCGGACCGTTGACCGAGCCGTCACCGCCGTGGGGACGTTCTTCGCGGTCGCGCTATGGGCGAGGTATGGGCCCGATGCTTCGGCTTCGTTCTCCAGGACGCTGGTGCTCGCACTATGTGGACTCGGGCTCATCGGTGGCATACTCGTGACTGTCCGAGACCTCTTCGCCGGACCCATCCGTCGACGGCCCGAGCGCGGACGGCGGAAAGACCGCGCATGGCACTCTCTCCGCGCTCGGGCATCGATGAATCATCGGGCGAGTTCATCGGGCCGACATCCATCCGGACCTTCCCACCTAACGGGTGTAGGACCCAGGGACGGCCGACGGGATTGGCTAGTCGCAAGCCGGAACGCATCTCACCACATCGCGATGCCCGGATGTTCACGCTCAATCGGTAGTTGGCCCGCCTAGTCTCGTGAGCGAATTGCGGACGCGGTCGGCCCTGCACCAGACCGAGACTGGTCGGAGCCGGGTCCCAAGGGTGAGCGATGCTCGCGCTCGCGCTCGCGGTCCGGCCGGGGCTGTCTTGATCGTCGCCGGCGCGGGGTAGCTTCCCGATGACGAGATCGGGCTGACCAGCGAGCGATCGCGAGTGCGCTTCGTAGAGCCCAGTCCGGGTTGGCCGCGGTCACTCAGACGACTCAGCGCAGACCATCGTACGTCGCCCCGAACGCCTGCCATATATACCGCGGTTCGGTGCCGGGGTCGGGCGCGGCATCGACGGCGGCATGTGATGGGCCGGCGATCCAGCGTCGATGGCCCGAGGTATGCGTCGGTCGCACCCGCGGGAGGGAACCGCGGTTTGATCTCAGCGAGCGCTCCACCGATGGCGATGCGGACCGATGACGGAGGACCTCAGAGTCTGCGGTAGCAGTCATGCGCCGAGCGTAGTCAGGGGCGGGGGTGACGGCATCCGGAATAGCTGGTCATCCCGGTCCGTAGAAACCGCCTATGCGTCGAGTCGCGTTCAAGCGTCATGCCGTACGTGCCACAGACCCGCCGCCGACGCATCCTGAACGAGCGCCCGCAGAGGACACACGGCGTGGCTGACGAGGTTCTGCGGCATGCTGCCGTTGGCGGCTCGACGTAGACGTTCGTGTGCGATGGAGACGCCGAGCGCGTAGTCCGTAGTTTTGCGCAGTATCCGGCGCCGCAAGGGCGGATGCGCTCGCCGGCGACGGTGGCAAGACTGCCGAGGCGATGCCTTCCTTCGTGCGTCTCCGGTGCCGTCTCTCCGAGCGCGATCTGACGCCCGGCAGTTACCTCACCGATGGCCGGAACCTGTTCCGCGTGATCTCGCGATTCGTCAACGGTCGCTCGGTTCTGGTCTGGATGGAACACTGCGTCACGCCGAGGCCCACGCTTTAGGCGGCGTGCGAGCTCGAAGCGATCGGCATGCGCGCGGTCATGAACACCCGCTCAGCGATGCGGGCGCGACCGTCGAGTCCGACGCCGCTGGAGATCCAGCAGCAACCCGGCTGAGTGCCTAGAGAAGGGGAATCACCGTGACCTTGATCGCCTACGACGGTTCGGCTGATGCGCAGGCGGCGATCGATCGCGCCGGGGAGCTTATGAAAGGGAGTCCGCCACGATTCTCACCGTGTGGGAGCGGCTCATCGACGTCGTCACCCGGACTGGCGCCGGCATGCCGATCGGCGAGGTCCATTACGACAGGCTGGATCGTTCCTCTGAGGATCAAGCATGTCAGCGGGTGAGGAAGGCGCCGAACGAGCGCGGCGCGCTGGCCTGAAGCCGCAGTCGCGGACCAGTGTCGGTGAGAACTCGATCGCGGCCACGATCCTGGCCGAGGCCGAGGACGTCGGCGCGAGCGCGATCGTGATGGGCAGTCGAGGCCTTACCGGCCTCAAGTCGCTCCTGCTGGGAAGCGTCTCGCACGACATGCTCCAGCATACGGACCGACCGGTGCTCGTGGTGCCCTCGCCGGCGGTCGCCGCCGAGCGCGCGGCACACCGGAAGTAGCGACGCGTCGACCGCCGCGACCACCCGGTGGCCGTTGCGACCCTGAACACGGGCCTGCGCTCGCGACTTGGGTCACACCTCCCTGCCGCCAGGTCCGAGTTGCCGCTCCCCGAGGGACCGACGATCGCGATCATCTCACCGGCCCGGGATCGACGGGTCGATCCCGGGTAGAGCGGCGCACTCCAACTCCCGTTTCGGTACACCTTTCGACTCCGGCGAGTTCGATCAGCGTGCGTGCGCTCACGCACCGATCAGGTGGCGATCCAGCGCGAAGCGCACGAGCTCGGCCCGAGTCCTCAACTCGAGCTTTTGGAAGATCCGGGCACGGTGAGTCTCAACCGTGCGGCGGGAGAGACGAAGCTTGCCCGCGATCTCCGCGCTCGTATATCCGAGCGCGATCAGACGGACGATCTCGACCTCGCGCGGGCTGAGCACCCCACCGTTGGCAGCCCGTCGCAGCACGTCCAATCCGGCGGCGACGTGCGGACTGACGAACTCCTCACCGTGGGCGGCGCGACGGACGGCTTCCAGCAGCTCGGTCTCAGCCCGGTCCTTGAACACGAACGCGACCGCGCCGGCGGCGAGCAGCTGCTGTGCGGCCAGGGCGCTCTCCTCGGTCGTCAACACGACGATCTCGGTCCAGGGTAGCTCCGTCCGGAGCTGCCGGATCGCCTCTGGCGTCGAGCCGTTCGGCATGTCCAGGTCGAGCACGAGCACGCGCGGCCGACGGCGCTGAACCAAATCGATCGCCGAGGGCAGATCCGATGCTTCGTCGACCACGCTGATCGTCTCCTCGATGTCGAGCAGTCGCCGCAGGGTCCGCCTGAAGATCGTGTGGTCGTCCGCCAGCACGACCGTGATCGGAGGTCTGTCTCCGTTCGATTCGCCGTCTGACGCGGCGAGGTGCAGGTGCGACGTCATGGGGGCGAACCTACCGCCGCAGCCGACCAGCGGCATCGTGAGAAAGCTGCTGATTGGGGACGGGAAAGTACGGAGCCGCTTACGACCGGCCAGGGTGTTCATTGCCCGGCGCTCGGCCGGAGTCGTACAGCTCAGTGAACACGTCGGAGTACCTGTCGTAGACGATCGCGCGCTTGAGCGTCATGGCCGGCGTGAGCTCGCCGTCGGCCTGGGTGAGATCGTGGCCGAGGATCGCGAACCGCTTGACCTGGTCGATTCGCGCGAACTTCCGATTGACCCGTCGACATCCGTCTGGACCTCCGCACGCATGCATCGGCGGCGATCGTAACGGGGTCGGTCGCGATCCCGAACCGCTTAGCCAGTTTTACCAACTCGTCGCGGTCGAGGGTGAGCATCGCGGCGAGGTACGGGCGCTTGTCCCCGTAAACGACCGCCTCGGTGATGCACGGGCTCTCGCGGAGCTCGAGCTGGAGGATCTAGCTCATCTCCCCCCGGGGTGCTTCCGAAGGCCGCCCGCCGCTGTCGGTCGCTGCCGCGTTGCGAGAATTTCTGTCGATTGGTATTCGACCGCGCAACGGGCGACGCCCCCGCCGGGCGAACCGGCGGGGGCGTCGTTTTGTGGGCCCGGTTGTCGTCAGATCAACCGTCAGGAGGCCGGCACCGCCGTCGGGGCCAGCACCCGCTCATCGACCTCGGTGCGGCGAGCGTGCCAGAAGCCCAGACCGACGAGTACCGACATGCAAATCGCTCCGATGAACGATGCGATCGCGCCCCACAGCATGATCGTGCCGATCGTCGAGAAAGCGTAGGCTTCGAGCAGCAACCCGCGCAGGGTGGTGCCGCGGAACGACCGTCTGGACGAGCGCTCTGCAGCTGTGTGTTCTTCGGATTGGCCAGCGACGCGGCGCTCACTTTCGAGTACAGACCGCCGTACGGCATCTCCGACAGATGCACGGCGATGAAGTTATCCGCGTAAGTCTTGGCCTGCTCACCGGTCAGGAGCTGCTGTCCGGCGTACTTGGAGACCGACGGGATCATCGACGGCGTGATCTCGGTTCCGGCCTTGGGATGATCGAAGGCCGCCTTGGGCGGGAAGTAGATCTGCTGCTGAGCCAATTGGCTGTGGACGTTGCTGTTGACGAAGCTGTGACCCCAGGTCAACAGGCCACCTGCGATCACCAGAACGACGACGACGACGACGCCCGCGCTGCTGGCGAGAATATCGAGCACTTTGCGTGACATGGTGTTCCTCCTCTGACGGTTGGACCCAATAACTCGGGCTGCTGCGGTCATGATCGTTCTTGCGAAACGCGCGACCATCCGTCCTCGTCCGACGGGTCGCGAGGGAAATCCGCAGCCGTTGCGGGATCCGCTGAAGGTCGGGGGGCTGCCACGCTCGCTCACCTGTAACCCGCGAGCGCGCGCGATGAAGATCAGTAGTTCTGTGCAGCCGACCGCGGCGTTTACGCGGCTGTTGCGGCGACCCGGCGGCCGTACGGTGGCGGCATGATTTCCAACGCCCCCCACGAATCGTCTGACCGCGATCCATCGGCCGAGGTGGGCTCGCCGCTCCCCGAGGAGCCGACGAGCGAAATGCTCGTGCTGCCGCGCGAGGAGTGCCTGCGGCTGCTCGCGTCCCACCGCTTCGGGCGCCTGGCGGTCTCGATGGACTCCCCGGTCATCCGTCCTGTCAACTACGTGTTCGACGAACGATCCCAGTCGGTGGCGTTCCGAACCGCGGATGGATCGAAGTTCCACGCGATGCTGATCAACGGCAACGCGGCGTTCGAAATCGACGGGATCGACCCTGGCTCGCGCACGGGCTGGAGCGTGATCATCGTCGGCATGACCGAGGAGGTCACGAGCGCGACCGAACTCCGGCGCCTGAACCGCCTCGGCCTCGAGACATGGACTCCCGGACGCAAGGCGCACTGGATGCGGATTCGCGCATGGACCGTTACGGGCCGCCAGATCGTGCTGCGCGCCGGTGGGGCGCCCGCTGGGCCCTAGCCACACCGACTACGTAACCGCAGCATGAGCCTCGGCACCCTGGCGCTGATCGGAATCTGTGGTCTCTGCGGGCCGCTGCTATCGGCCGGCGCTCGCGGCGCGATCCCGGCGGTCGTCGGCGAGATCCTCGCTGGCGTGGTCATCGGCCACACCGGACTGCGTGCGGTTGACACCTCCAACCCGACGCTGACCTTCCTGGCCGACATCGGCTTCGCGATGTTGATGTTCAACGCCGGGATGAACGTCCCGCTGCACGACGAACGGGTACGGGCGTCACTGGGCCGCGGCGCTCTCGGCGCCGGCGTGCTCGCTGTGCTTGCCGTCGGGGCCGGCTGCTGGTCTCGATCATCTGGGCGACCGGACACCCCGCGATATAGGCGGTGCTGATCGCTTCGGGCTCAGCTGCGGTTGTGCTCCCGGTAATCCAGGAGCGTCGGCTGCGCGGCGAAGCGGTGATGACCGTGATCGCTCAGGTCGCGGTCGCGGATGTCGCCGCGACGATCGCGATCCCGTTCGTTCTCGCTCCGGCGCGTGCCGCTCACGTGGCCGCAGGAACGCTCCTGATCGCGGGCTGCGTGATCGCGATCTTCGCGCTCGCCCGGTCCCTGCCGGGTTTGATGGTCGCAGCGCTCGGAGGCCCAAAACGGCTCTCGACCGAGGTCCTCGGCGCCGACGGCTTCTTTGTGCCGTTGTTCTTCGTCGTGCTCGGGGCGAGGGTCGACCTGCGGGGCCTGGCTGAGGATCCGGCAATGATCGGGCCGGCGCTTGCGCTCGCCGGCCTGACCGCTGCGGTCCACCTGCTCGCGGCGCGGGTGATGCGCCAGCCGCCGGCCGCCGGACTGCTCGCCAGCGCCCAGCTTGGTGTACCGGCGGCCATCGTCGCCCTCGGGCTGTCCGAGCACGTGATCACGTCCACCCCAGGGAGCGGCGATCGTCATCGCTTCGATGATCAGTCTGGCCGTCTGCAGCGTCGGGGCGGCAGCGCTGACCCCGCGAGCACAGAAGCCCTCCCGGCCGCCGCCTGATCGTTGGACAATGCCGGCGCCATCGGTGGATCCGGCCGCCACTGCTCGACCTACGTAGTTTTCCGAAGCACCGTTTCGGAGCTGCGCGGCTGGCGCCGGAAAGTTCGCGACTTAGGCTGTACGCATGAATTCGAGCACCCACAACGCATTCAGAGTCCTGATCGTCGGTGGCGGCGTCGCCGGCCTGGAGGCCGCCCTCGCACTGCGCGAGCTCGCGCGCGGTCGCGTCACCACCACACTGCTCGCCCCCGCGGCCGAGTTCGTCTACCGCCCGATGAGGGTTCGCGAACCGTTCGGCGACAGCGAAGCGCGCCACTACCCGCTCGACGAGATCTGCCGCGACATCGGCACCAACCTGGTTCGTGACGCCTTCAAGTGGATTGACCCCGACCGCCGCACAGTGCACACCGAAGCGGGCGAGGAGCTCGAGTACGACGCATTGCTGCTCGCGCCCGGAGCCACCCTGCGCCCGCGCTTCAGGCACGCCGTGACGCTCGATGACAGTCAGCTTGACGAGCAGCTCCACGGGCTGATCCAGGACGTCGAGGGAGGCTACGCTCACAAGCTGGCGTTCATCAGCCCAACGCCGATGCCGTGGCCGCTTCCGCTGTACGAGCTCGCACTGATGACCGCCCGCCGTGCCTATGACATGAACGTCGACATGTCGGTCACGCTGGCCACGCCCGAGGACGCGCCGCTCGCGGTGTTCGGCTCGAACGCTAGCCAGGCCGTCGAGCGGCTGCTAGAGGACAACGGAATCCTCTTCATTCCATCCGCTCACTGCGAGACGCCTGCGGCGGGTCGCGTATCGATTGCCGCGGGATCGCGGACGCTGATCGTCGACCGGATCGTCGCTCTGCCGCAGCTGTTCGGCCCATCGCTCCCCGGTGTACCCCTGCATGCCGACAACGGGTTCATCCCGATAGACAAGCACTGCAAGGTCACGGGAATGGAGCGCGCCTTCGCTGCCGGCGACGCGACGGATTTCGCGGTCAAGTTCGGCGGGATCGCCGCGCAGCAGGCGGACACGGCCGCCGAGGCGATCGCCGCGCTCGCCGGTGTGGCGATCGAGCCGACGCCGTTCACCCCGGTGCTCCACGGGGCGCTCCTGGGGGGTCCGAGGCCGCTGTATCTGAGCGCACACGTCACCGGGGGCCAAGGGTCGAGCTCTGAGGTCAGCGAGGCATCGACGTCCTCGCCGCCGGCCAAGATCGTCGCCAAGTACCTCGCGCCATACCTGGAATCACGGGACCAGGCGGCACTACGATGACACCGATGCCCGGAACCGAACCCCCCACCGACAACGCCGGCGCCGCAGACGCTTCCGCTCCCGCGACGATCCGCGTCGTGATCGCCGACGACCACGCGGTCGTCCGCAGGGGGCTGCGCCAGGTGCTCGATGCGGAGCAAGGCTTCGAGGTGGTGGCCGAGGCCTCCGATCTCGACGGCGCCCGCCGGTACGTGCGCGGCCATCACCCGGACGTGCTCGTACTCGACTTGAACATGCCGGGCGGATCGAGCCTCGACGGGATCCCGGAGATGCGCGCCGAATGCCCGGGAACGCAAATCGTCGTGCTGACGATGCAGGACGAGCCCGCCTACGCCCGCCACGCGCTGAGCGCGGGCGCGCTCGGTTACGTTCTCAAGGAGTCCGCCGAATCGGAGCTGGTCGAGGCGATTCGCCGCGCCGCCGCGGGCGACACGTATCTGAACCCGCGACTCGGCGCCCGCGTTGCCGCCGAGCCACTGCCCGGCCTGCCCGACGGACTGTCCGAGCGCGAGGTCGAGGTGCTGCGGATGATCGCTCTCGGACACACGAACGCTGAGATCGCCGATCAGCTGTATCTGTCGGTACGGACGGTCGAGACTCACCGCGCCCACATCCAGCAGAAGCTGCGGCTCGGGTCACGATCCGAGCTCGTCCGCTACGCCCTCGATCACAAGCTCGTGGACGTCTAGTAGACGCGTCCTGAAGTATCGGTCGGACGCGCCCGTGAAGCAGTCGGGCGATTCGGGACGAGGTTATGAATCGATGGCTCGGCCCGGCCCGCTACGGGGTTGAGTTCAGCGGACACGTCGCTGCGAAATTGGCTCTCGGCTGCTGCGGATGGTCCATTCCCCGCGGACTGAAGCGGAGAGGCGCACGCCGTGGAGCCGTTCACACCATGCATCGGATCCGTCAGGCCGACGGCTGAGGACCGCGGGTTCGTGGTCGAGATGGCACGATTCGCGTGCAGGCTGGAGGCCCACTCGCTGCCTGCCCCCGACGCGCCGGAGTTCTCGCGTGCCTGCCGCTGACGATGACCGCCCCCATCATCGCCACCAGCGAGGTTCAGCGCTCGTTCGGAGCCGCGTGGTGGCATCTGTATGAGCCGCCACTCGTCGTGACGCCGACGGGCTCGCCGCTGTCCGAGCTGACCATGGCCGTCGTGGAGACCGCTCGCGGTCACGGTGTCGGCACGGCACTAATCGCGGCACTGGTCAGCAACGCCGTCGCCCATTTCGATGCGATCGCTCTCAACGTCCATCTTCGCGACCGGCGGCGCGGCCCTATACGCGTACCGGCTCTCCGGGTACCGGCTTTCGAGCCGCCAGCAAAGACGGCGGATGGTTCGGCGTGGGGATGACCCGCGAGCTGCGCGGCTGAATCGCTCAACCGCGGAAAGGGATCAGAAACTACGGACGCGTCTATGAGCGGCCCGCGCCGACGCTTCGGGGGTACACGAGGAGCGGGCAGTGCGCACGACGCGCAACGTAGTTCGACGTGCTGCCCGTGAACAGGCGACCAACCGGCCCGCTGTTTCGCGAGCCCAAGATCAGCAGATCGACCTGTTCGCTGAAGCCGGAGAGCTGTTCGCCTGGTGATCCGTAACTGACCTGGCCGTCGAGCTCATCGAGGCCGTCCAGTCGAGCCAGGTCCTCCGGAGTCAGTTGTTTGGCGACGTCCGACCAGCGGTGCTGGATCGGCTCCCCGTAGGGAAGGCTCTGCCGAGGTAGTACCACGAGCGGCTCGATCGTCGCCCCCGTGCTCGCGGCGATGGCTCGTGCTGCCGCGAGGGCTTGCGCGGCCTCGGGCGAGCCGTCCCAGCCAACGCCGACCCGCGAGATACCGGAGACCGGTGCGTGCCCGGGCGGCGCGATCGCAACCGCGCACCGAGCGTCCTTCAGCGACTCGATCGTGTGATCGCCGGCGACACGGCGGCCGATCGCGCCGCGATGGCAGGAGCCGACCACGAGCAGATCAGAGTTTCGCCTGGCCGTCAGCAGATGCAGAGCTTGAGCGACAGAGGACCCGTGTACCTCCAGGATCCTCGCGTCGATGGCGGCGCCGGCACGCTCGTCGCTCAGCAGCTTGTGCGAGTCGTCGGCGCCGTCGGTCGTCTCGATCGGGTTGACATGCGCGAGCGTGATCCGCGCTCTGGAGCGGCGAGCTGCTGAGCGAGCGCGATCGCGTCGCGCCCACCCTGGCGACCGTCGATTCCAACCAAGACGTTGCCGAACATGCGACTCCTTGAAGTTGCTGACGACATCAGCCTACGGCCGGCCGGCCGCGACGCCATCGGTGCGCCTCCACGTCGTGCCACGGGTTTCTACCGAGGTGGCCACAAGCCGAACGGACCAATCTCGTAACTCTCGTCCAATGACACGAAACCCATCCGGACCCGCGGCCGCTGTCGGCCCACGAGCTGGACGCGATCCACACGTGGTGGCGCGCGGCGAACTACCTGTCGGTCGGGCAGATCTACCTGCTCGGCAACCCACTGCTTCGCGAGCCGCTCCGCCCCGAGCAGGTCAAGCCAAGGCTGCTCGGACATTGGGGCACGACCCCGGAACTTAACTTCGTCTACGCGCACATGAACCACGATCCTGCGCGAGCGACTCCCGGAGCTGCGCGTGCGCGTCGTCAATGTCGTCGACCTGATGCGGCTCGAACCGGACACCGAGCATCCCCACGGCCTGTCAGACCGCGAGTTCGACGCGCTGTTCACCTCCTCTCGGCCGGTGATCTTCGCCTATCACGGCTACCTCTGGCTCATTCACCGGCTCACCTACCGACGGACCAACCATCACAACCTCCACGTACGCGGCTACACCGAGGAGGGCACGACGACCACGCCGTTCGACATGGTGATGCTGAACGACCTCGACCGCTTCCACCTCGTGATCGACGTGATCGACGGAGTCCCGGGACTCGGAGAGCGTGCGACCCACCTGCGTCAGGACATGGTGGACGAACGGCTGCGCCACCGTGCGTACACACGCGGACGTCCGCGACTAGACGTGGCCGGGCCAGAGTGCCTAGCGCAGGCGCGTGCGCGTCCTCGTCGTGAACGCGGGTTCGAGCAGCGTCAAGCTGAGCCTGATCGGCGACCGCGACGTGACGCTGTCTGAGCGCGAACTCGCAGCTCCCGGCGCGGTGCTCGACACCAGCGAACTGCCCGCGGCGCTCGGCGACGGACTCGGAGACGCGGACGCGATCGGGCACCGGATCGTGCATGGCGGGGAGCTTTCGGGAGCCGCTGCTGATCGAAGCCGAGGTGCGGGCCGTCTTGGGTGAGCTGGTGGAGATGGCCCCGCTGCACCAGCCGAAAATCACTGGCCGCGCTCGACGCCGTCTCGGCGGTGCTGCCCGGGGTACCAGCGGTTGCCTGCTTCGACACAGCCTTCCACGCCACCCTGTCAGCGGCCGCTTATACGTACGCACTGCCGGCAAGGGTGGCGCGAGCGCTGGCCCGTTCGACGCTACGGCTTCCACGGCCTGTCGCACGCCTGGGTGGCGCGACGCGCTCCGCAGCTGCTCGAGCGAGATCCATAGGCTCTGCGGATCGTCAGCTGCCATCTGGGAGCCGGAGCGTCGCTGTGCGCGATCGCCGGCGGTCGCTCGGTCGACACCACGATGGGCTTCACGCCCCTCGAGGGACTCGCGATGGCCACCCGCTCGGGCAGCGTCGACCCGGGTTACTGCTCATAGGTCCCGGTGTTGAAATGTGCTTTGCCTGCGCTGGCGACGGTCGGCGTTAGGGTCGAAGACCGGACCGGGGTCTGACCCGTCATAGGTCTGGACCCGGTTGGGTGTCCTTTGGATGAAGTGTCGGCCTCGGTCCGTGTCTTCGAGGAGCCGGTCTGACCTGATAGGAGCGTCGATCTCGTGGAGCGCCGATCCCGACCGGGACGTTGTCGACCGGGTCCGCAATCAACCGTAGTGGAGGTTCAGCATCGTGTCTAGGAGGAGAGGGCCGGGTCCGTCGAGCGTGTTGCTGACGCCTGATCACGCGGGTAACGTGGTCGGGGTCGATCCGCATAAGCGGAGCTTGTCGGCGACCGTCGTGGATCCCCGTGGTGGGCTGCTCGCGGGCGAGCATTTCCGTGTGTCGGGCGATGGGCACCGTGCGCTTGGGGCGTGGGCGCGGCAGTTCGGGCCGATCGCGCGGTGGGGGGTCGAGGGCGCCTCGAGCTGGGGTCGTCACACGGCGGTGTTTCTCGCCCGTCGCGGCTATGACGTGCGGGACGTGTGCTCGAATCGCACGTCACGGTCTGACCGCGCTCGCCAGCGCGGCAAGTCCGACGCGCTGGACTCCGAGCGGATCGCGCGGGAGACGCTCGCGCACCCGCTGCTGCCCAGAGCGTTCAAGCGCGCCGGGCAAGACAGCGGCCCGGACGAGGGCCACGAGCTGCTGGCGCTGTGGCATAACCAGCGCCGGTCGATCCTGGCAAGCCGCCAGCACCTGGTGAACGAGGCCGAGAACATGCTCTGCGAGCTCCCGTTGGAGCTGCACGAGCAGCTGCCCGACAGCAAGGCGGTCAGGCCCAGACTCGCGGCGCTCGCTGACCGCAACCGCCGCCGCCGCTATGACCGCCCGACCGCGCTGCGGCTCAAGCTGCTGGACGAGTACCGAGCCCGGATCGCCAGGCTAGACGCGGACGAGAAGGCGGTCTGCCGCGAGCTGAGCGCGCTCGTGCGAGCGAGCGGCTCAACCCTGGATCAGCTCTGCGGCCTCTCGACCCGGTCGGTCGCCGAGCTGCTGATCGAGGTCGGCGACCCCCGCCGGTTCACCGAGGGCGGGTTCGCGCGCTTCAACGCATCAGCGCCGCTGCCGGCCTCGACCGCGGAGGGACCCGGCGAACCGGTCCGCCACCGCTACAACCCCGGCGGCAACCGGCGGATCAACCGGATCCTGCACCTGATGGCGATCACCCAGCTGCGCTGCGAGCCGCGCGCTCAAGCGATCTACGCCCAGGCGCGAGCCCGCGGTCACACCAAGAAGGAGGCCCGCCGGATCCTCAAGCGCCACCTCTCCGACGTGATCTACCGCCGCATGATCCGTGACCGCGTCGCGAGCTCACACCCCGCCCAACCCCTCCTCGCTGCCTAACAGCACGCGGGCGCCGCGCGGTCAAGGGTGGCCCGGCAGGGCCGAGCGCCGCGAGCCGCGCAGCGGCACCCCTTGACGGCGATCGGTGACCCACGCGCCACCATCTCGCAGGAGGGCCCTTGACATAGGAGCTTCATCCTGGTCTTTGCCTCGGCCGCCGCCGGGAGAGGGCCTCGACTGCTTGCCCCTTGTCGGAGGGCCAGCCAAAGACCAGCCCCTTCCCGGCGGTGGTGAGGTGCCGCAAGCGGCAACAGGACGTAGCCCCGATGAGAGGGCCTTGTCTGTGAGCGTCCGCAACGGTACCTCCTGGTCGGGGCGCTGTGAAGTCCCTGACCAATGAAAAGGGGAGTACAAGATGGGTTGTAACTACGCTGGCGTCGATTGGGCGTCGGAGAAGCACGACGTGCTGGTTGCCGATGAGGCGGGCGAGAAGCTGCTGGTGGCCACGTTTGCGCACGACGAGCAGGGGGTGCGAGCGCTGTGCCGAGCGCTTGTGCGGCTGCAGGTTGAGCTGGTCGCGATCGAGCGGCCCGACGGGCTGTTGGTCGAGCGGTTGCTGGACGCGGGGCTACGAGTCCTGCCCTTGCATCCCAACCAGGTCGCCGCGGCGCGCGATCGCTTCCGGGTCTCGCGCGGGAAGTCCGACCGGTTTGACGCGTTCGTGCTGTGCGAACTGGCGCGGACCGACAATCACCGCTTCCGGGTGCTTGAGCCCGACAGCGACCAGACCAAGGCGCTGCGGGCGCTGACTCGGGGGCGGGAGGATCTCGTCGGCGCCAGAACGGCGCTGGTCAACCAGCTGCGCGCCGAGCTGGAGCGGTTCTGGCCCGGGCCGCTGCGACTGTTCACGCATTTGAACAGCCCGATCTCCCTGGCGTTCCTCGAGCGCTACCCGAGCCCTGCCGACGCGCGCGGCCTGGGCGAGGCGCGCCTGGCCGCGTTCCTCGCCCGCGAGCGTTACTCGGGTCGGCAGAAGCCCGGCGCGCTGTTGGCGAAGCTCAGGGGGGCTCCGGAGGGCAGGTTCGGTGAGCTGGAGCACAGGACCCGTCGCCAACTCGTGCTTACTCTGGTCGCGACGATCAAGACGTTGGGCGTGCAGATCACCGAGCTCGAGCGGCAGATCGCCTCGGCGATCCGTGAGCATCCCGACGGCCAGATCTTCCTCTCGCTGTTCAAAGGCAGCGTGATCACGGCTGCCGAGCTGCTCGCGGAGATCGGCGACTGCCGCGCTCGCTACCCGTCCCGCGACGCGCTCGCCGGCGACGCCGGCCAGGCCGCCGTCGCGCTCGAGTCAGGCAAACGCAAAACGGCCAGCTTTCGCTGGGGCTGCAACAAGCGGCTGCGCAAGGCGTTCTGCACGTTGGCCGACAGCACCCGCCACTGGCACCCCTGGGCGCAGGCCCTGTACGCCGCCGCGATCGCCCGCGGCCACGAGCACCCGCGCGCCATCCGCACCCTTGGCCGTGCTTGGTGCCGCGTCGTGTGGCAGTGCTGGCAGAAGCGCACCCCGTATGACCCGGCCCGTCACCGCGCCCTGCAACAGCAAATCACGGTCACCATCCCCACCGCGTCGGGGCCGGTGGTCGACGAAGTCGCCACGCTTCGGATGGCCGCCGACGCCTTCGCTACCAACCCCCGCCCTGATAGCAAGAAGGTGACCGCCGCGCACTAGCTTCTTGCACTTGGGGCGCTCGCTCAACAGTTACAGCGCTCGAGCACCAACTTCACATCGTGGACTGTCTCAGCCGCACCGCGGCGCTGGGGCGGCCGGCGCGTGCCGTTTGCGCCGGCCGAGCCGCCGGGCGGGCTGTCACTCTGGCCGTGTGCGCAGCACGCCATCTGCGTGAGAGGGGTCGCCAGGGGGATCCGGGGGATGTGCCCCCGGGCCTACATCCGGGCTCCGCCCGGTACTTCCTTGCAAACAAAAGCTCCCAAGAGCTTGACACAGGACGTCTTTGGCTATCATGGAGCAAACGGGCATGGCCGAGGCGGAGCTCGCCACCTCGCTCGAGCACGAGTCGGCACTGCTCGGGTCGGCGGGGACAGCCGACATGCGCCAGGTCGTGGCGCGAAGCGCCGCCCGCGACGAGGAGGCGCGGCTCGCGCTTGACGTGTGCCTGCACCGTCTGCGTGCCGGTATCGCCGCCATGGCCGCCACCCCGGAGGGCTCGACACGCTCGCGTTCACCGGCGGCATCGGCGAGAACAACCCAGTGATCCGCGCAGCGGCCGGCTGCCGGCCTCGCCTTTCTAGGCGTGGAGATCGATCCTGAGCTCAACCGCGGCGCCAGCGGGAACCTCGGGATCACGCACGCGCGCGGCGTGGCCGGGATATTGGTGATTCACGCGCGCGAGGACCTCGAGATTGCCGGCCAGGTACGCCGGCTGCTCGAAGAGTAGTCCGCGGCCGGAGTGCTACGTTCGCAGCGACCGGTAGTGCTCGCGCCAGATCAACCTGTAGATCGGGACCCAGCGGGGGATGTCGCGGAGCCCCGGGATGAACGGGATCAGGATCAGCGCGAGGCTGAGCACGCCCATGATCGCCATCACGAGCGATGTCGGCGTTGCGGCCGAGGTCGAGAACGGCTTGATCTGGTACCAGAACGTGTACAGCCACAGCCACACCTGTCCGGGGTAGCTGCCGGTCTCGTTCATCATTCCCCACTGGCTCCCCGAGCAGGTGCTCGGCCTCGGCGCGGTTCGAGAGCACGCCCCCGTCGGCCATGAACAGGAGCGGCTTGGTGTAGTCGGTCTGGTAGAACTGCTTGCTGGTCAGGAGCGCGCCGTCGAGCCCACCGCTCTGCGCGAAGCCGAGCAGCCCGGCCATCATCGTCGGCAGCGGCCCGTAGTTGCCGGCCGGGACCGAGATCGCGGTGTTGTCGGCGGTGGCGTTCGCCTTGGCCAGCCCGTTCTCGTAGGCGGTGGTCCACTTCGCCTGCTGGTCGGGCGAGGCCGACTCGTAAGCGGTGACCGCGGCCTGCAGCGCCGGCTGGGCGGTGATCGAGCGCAGCGGCGCCAGTACGAAGTCCTGCGCGGTGTCGACCGGATGGCTCACGCCCAGCCACTTCTGCAGACGGATGAACAGGATGTGCTGGCCGTCGGACGCGTGGTTGTACGGAGGTCCGTAGCCTGCCGGTGCCGCTCGAGCCGTCGAGCTCGGTGGTGGCCGTGGTGACGAAGTCGACCGGATCGGTGCGCGCCCACGACTGGACGGTGCTCGGCTTCTCGTCGGGCGAGGAGAACAGGATCGTCAGCACCACCGCGAGCGCGAGGATCACGCCGAACGCGATGCACGCCTCCTTGACGATGTCGTAGGAGCGATAGCCGCCCTTCCACTCGCGGTAGCTGTCGTCCTCGGCGAGGCGCTCGCGGCGGGTCATGACGCTGGACTCTGCGCGTCCGGGCCGGCACCGTCATCGGCCGGCCGGCGAGGTGGTTGCGGGGAGCTTGAACGGTGGCACGACGCCGTGTTTGCGCACGAGCAGGATGTGGCCGATGACGATTGCCACCACGGCCGCCGGCAGCAGCAGGATGTGGTAGCTGTACATCTGCCCGAAGTTGAGCAGGTTGAAGAACGAGCCGATTCCCGCCGCGTTCATCGCGTCCTTGGCCTGGGTCGAGATCCACTGGGCGTCGAAGTTCTGCTGGGAGACGTAGCCGGTCAGCGCGCACGGGATCGCGACCACGAACGTGATCGCCCCGGTGATCCAGACGGCTTTGCGGCCGCCGCGCCAGGCGGCCATCCAGTACTTGCCCCACAGGTGGATGACCATCACGAAGAAGAACAGCTCGACCGACCACAGATGGATGCTGTTGAAGAAGTGCCCGATACCGGTGAAGTGCCACCACCCCGGTCCCTTCAGCGCGAGGATCGTTCCCGAGAGGATGATCACCGCAAGCGAGCTCAGCGACAGGACCCCGAACACGTAGATCCACGACGCGACGTAGGAGGGCTGCTTGTCCGGCAGGAGCTTCTCCGGCGGGAGCGCGGCGACGGCCCGCTCGCGCACCGCCGCGGTCCAGGAACGTTCCTCGGAGACGCTCATGACGGGCCTCCGGTCGCGCGGTGTGCACGGGAACGGAGCCAGGATCGCCACGGCGAACACGACGAGCATCAGCACGATCACGACGACGTTCGACACCGACATCTGGAAGAAGTGCCAGTGCACATACGACGCGTGGTGATTGAGATTGAAGATCGCAGCCATGGCTCGGCACCCTACGGGCCGCGGCGACCTCACCATCGGGGGTCACGCGCGGCCTCGCTTCGGATAACTACTGACCGACTTCGGTCGAGGTGTGAGTTTCTTAGAGCGCTGGCCGAGGTGTGAGTTTTCTCACACCGGCTGCGTCGATCGATCGCTCCGACCCGTTCGGCGAGCTCGACCAGCCGGGTGGAGTAGCCCCACTCGTTGTCATACCACGCCACGACCTTCACCTGCGTGCCGTCGATGACCGACGGTCAGGCCGGCATCGAAGATCGACGAGTAGGTGGACTTTACGATGTCCGAGGAGACGATCGGGTCCTCGGTGTACTCGAGGATTCCCCTCAGCGGGCCCTCGCCGGCGGCGGCCGCGAACGCGGCGTTGACCTCCTCCTTGCTCGTGGCGCGCTCGGTCTCGACGGTCAGGTCGACGAGCGACCCGGTCGGGGTCGGTACCCGGACCGCGAACCCGTTCAGCTTCCCGTCGAGCTCGGGGATGACCAGCCCGAGCGCCTTGGCGGCGCCGGTGGACGTCGGGATGATGTTGAGCGCGGCCGCGCGGGCACGGCGCAGGTCGCTGTGCGGCCCGTCGAGCAGGTGCTGATCGGAGGTGTAGGCGTGGACGGTGGTCATCAGGCCATGACGGATCCCGACCGTCTCGTGCAGGACCTTGGCGACCGGCGCCAGGCAGTTCGTCGTGCACGAGGCGTTGGAGATGATGTTGTGGAGGTCCTGGTCGTAGACCTCGTCGAAGTTCACGCCGAGCACCACGGTCGCGTCGGGCGGCTGATCGCCCTTGGTGGGGGCCGAGATGATCACCTTGCGGGCACCCGGCGCCAGTGCTGCTCGGCGCCGGCCCGGGTGCGGAACCGCCCGGTCGACTCGATCACGACGTCGACGCCGAGCTCTTCCCACGGCAGCGAGCTCGGGTCGGTTTCCGCGAACGCCCGGATCGTCCGTGCCCGTCGATCGCAGATCCCGCCGTTCTCCACGGCGACCTTTCCGGGGAACCGCCCGAACACCGAGTCGTACTGGAGCAGGTGGGCGAGGGTCGGGGCCTCGACGAGGTCGTTGATGGCCACAACCTCGATGTTCGCGTCCTGCTCGTACGCCGAGCGCAGGAAGCAACGCCCTACCCGGCCGAATCCGTTGATGGCAACTCGTACAGACATTAGAAACCTCGTTTCTCTGCTGGTGGTGGTGGATGTGTTGCGCTACGCCTCGAGCGACGGCATCGGGCGCGGCGGGGCGGCAGTCTCGACCCGGACGCGGGCGTCGACGATCACCGCCCCGTCCGGTCCGGCGATCAGGGGGTTGCAGTCGAGCTCGACGATCTCGGGATGGGCCTCCACCATCGCGCTGACGCGCAGCAGCACGTCCTCGATCGCGGCGAGGTCGCAGCGCGGCGCGCCGCGGTAGCCGTCGAGCAGCGGGAACGTGCGCAGCGAGCGCACCATCTCCCGCGCCTGCACGTCGGTCACGGGCGTGATCCGGACCGCAACATCGCTGACCAGCTCCGCCGTGGTCCCGCCGGCGCCGCAGGCGAGCACGGGGCCGAAGCTGTGGTCGTGCACGACGCCGACGATCAGCTCGACCCCGCGGGGCGCCATCGGCTGCACGACCAGTCCGTCGAGCCGGTGTCCGGCCCGCGTGACGGCATGCTCGATCTCGCCCGCGGCGGCGCGTACCGCATCGGCCCCTTCGAGGCCGAGCCGCACGCCGCCGGCGTCGGTCTTGTGCACGAGTCCCGGAGCGCTCGCCTTGAGCGCGACCGGGACGCCGAGCTCGTTCGCAGCCGCGACCGCCTGCTCGGCGTCGCTGACGACGCGCGTGGCGATCAGCGGCAGGCCGTAGCAGTCGAACAGCTGCGCCACGCACGCCGGCGACAGCCAGGCCTCGTCGCTGCGCGAGCTCCTTGCTGATGATCGCCGCCGCCTCGACCGATCGAAGGCCCTCGAACCTCGGCACCGAGCCCACGTCTCGTGCGCGCCAGCGGCCGTGGCGGACGGCCAGTGCCACCGCGCGCGCGGCGTCCTCGGGAAACTCGTAGCCGGGTACGCGCACTCTGCTCCGAGCACAGCTCGCGCGGGACACCGCCGCTGACCATGAACACCGCAGCGGTCGCGACGGCGGGATTGGCCTGCGCGAACTCGCGAATCGCGGTCGGCGACATCCGCCGGCTGTGGCTTGACGAGCGCGGGGACGAAGATCGTGATGATCGCGTCGCACGCATCCGCGTCGGCCAGCGTCTGGAGCGTGCGGCGGTAGTCGGCCGCCGAGGCGGTCGCGATCATGTCGATCGGGTTGCCAAGCGCGGCGCCCGGCGGGCAGGAACTCGGCGAGCCGGGCTCGGACGTCAGGCGGAAGCTCCACGATCTCCACGCCAGCTCGCCTGGCAGGCGTCCGCGCACAGGATCCCGGGGCCACCGCCGTTGGTGACGATCGCCACCCGGTCGCCGCGCGGGACGCGGCTGCGCCGACAGCAGCGCGGCGACGTCGAACAGCTCGTGCATCGTGTCGGTCCGGATCACCCCCGCCTGTTCGAACAGGGCATCGACGGTCACGTCGGAGGCCGACAGCATCGCGCCGGTATGGGACGACGTCGCGCGGGCGCCCGCGGCAGACCGCCCGCTCTTGACGGCCAGGATCGGCTTGGTGGCCGCCACCCGGCGGGCTATCCGAGCGAACTTCCGGGGGTTGCCGAACGACTCGAGGTACAGCAGCGCGAGCTTGGTGTCGGGGTCCTGCTCCCAGTACTGGAGAAAGTCGTTGCCCGACAGATCGCACTTGTTCCCGACCGATACGAACGACGACAGCCCCACCCCGAGGCGGCTCGCCGCCTCGATGATCGCGATCCCGAGCCCTCCGCTCTGGGACATGAACCCAACCCCACCCGGCACCGCCACGGGCGGCGCGAACGTCGCGTTCAGCCGCACCTCCGGGGATGTGTTGAGCACGCCCAGGCAGTTGGGGCCGACGATCCGGATTCCGGCGTCGCGGCACACCTCGAGCAGCTCGCGCTGGCGAGCGGCGCCCTCGGCCCCGGTCTCCGCGAAACCGGACGAGACGACCAGCAGCGCCCGCACGCCGGCGGCCGCGCACTCGCGCGCGACGCGCCACGACTCCCTCCGCGGGCACGGCGACCACCGCCAGCTCGACCCCGCCCGGAATCTCGCCCACCGACCGGTATGCCGGCAGCGACTGGACGACGTCGGCCTTGTCGTTGACCGCGTAGACCGCGCCGCGTGAACTCGGCCGCGAGCAGGTTGTGGAGGATCTCGCCGCCGATCGTTCCCCGGCGGCGAGACGCGCCGATCACGGCCACCGAGCGCGGCTCGAGGAAACTCCTCACCGCGGCCACCGCCCCGCTTCGCTCCCGTTCCTCGAACTGTTCGATCGCCCCGGCGGACAGCGACGTCGGTAGCTCGATCTCGAGCGCGCCCGGGGACCGAGTGGAGCTCCACCGGAAAGCCGCTGTCGCGGAAGACGTCGATCATGCGATGGTTGTGCGGCAGCACCTCCGCGACGAACGTCGAGATCCCGTGCTGCCCCGGCCACTTCCGCGAGGTGCGCGAGGAGGATCGTCGAGATTCCCCGCCCTTGCCAGGCGTCCGCGACGACAAACGCCACCTCGGCGCGGTCCGAGTCGATCCGCACGTACACCGCGTGGGCCACGATCGTCCGCGGGTTCCCGCTCTCCACGACCAACGCGAAGCGATCCGCGTAGTCGACATCGACCGACCACCGGGTCGCCCAGTCAAGATTCGGGGTGCCGAAGAACCGATACCCGATCGAGTCCGGCGACACCGCCTCGAGGAATGTGTGAACCGCTTCGGCGTCGTCGGCCCGGACGGGCCGCACGTGCATGGTCGCTCCGTCGCGCAGGACGACGTCAGCTTCCCTCTCACAAGGATATGCCGGGGCAGTTGCGCTCATCGATTCCGGACTGATCGCGACCGCCTGTCAGCCGTCAGCGCAGACGGCGGCGATGTCGAGCGTCGACAGCACGCCAAGCGGATAGCCTCCGGCCGCGTCGACGACCACCAGGTGCGACACGGCGTGCTCGCTCATGGCCTTCGCTGCGCGTTCGAGAGACTCGTCGGCCGAGATTGTCAGCGGCTCGGTCGCGGCGGCCTGGAGCGCAGTGATATCCGCGTCGCCGACGGCCGCTGCCGAGACCATGTCCAGGTCGGACACGATGCCAAGTGGTCGCGTGCCGTTGGGCCTGGTGACCACGACCGCGTGGACTCGATGGTTGGCCATGGTCGCCGCGACCGACCGGATGGAGTCGTCCGGTGCACAGGTCATGACCCCGGCATGCATGCAGTCGCGTACGCGGACCTTGGCAAGCGATAGGGCGCGAACTCGTTGATCAGTCATGGCCCAAAGATTCGCCGGCCGGCTCGGGCCGAGCATCCGGGCCGAGCGGCGATCTGCCGTCGGAAAAATACGGATCGCACTGCTGGACATCCACGATGCCCCCGCCGTAACCGCCGATTACGGTCCAGCCATGGATTCTGAGAGCAACCGCGAGTCCTCCGGGCCCGCAACGTCGTCGAGCTCATGAGTTTGCGCGACCGGATGCACGTGGTGATCGCCGGCGGTGGTGTCGCCTCACTGGAGACGCTGCTGGCGCTTCGGGCACTCGCCGGCGGTCTCGTCGACGTCACGCTGCTCTCGCCGACGGCCGAGTTCGTCTACCGTCCCGTGACCGTCGGCGAGGCGTTCGACCGGGCCGAGGCACGCGCGTACAACCTCGCCGAGATACTCGCCGATCAGGGCGGCGGCGAGCTCGTTCGCGACACCCTGGCCGACGTCGAGGTCGGTACCCGAATCGCCGTCACCGGGAGCGGCAGAAGGATTCCGTTCGACGCCCTCGTGGTGGCCACCGGGGCCGTGCCGCGGGCTCCGTTTCCGGGCGCGTTTACCTTCGGCGGCCGCGACGATGTTCCCGCTCTGCGTGGTCTGCTGCACGATCTGACCACGGGCCGTGCGCAGTCGGTGGCGCTCGCGCTTCCAGCGGCGGGCATGTGGCCGCTGCCTCTGTACGAGCTCGCGCTGATGACCGCCGCCCACCTCCATGAGCACGGTCGCAGCGACGTACCGGTCACGCTGGTCACACCCGAAGAGGAGCCGCTCGAACTGTTCGGCCCCGCAGCCGCTGACGCCATGCGTCCGCTGCTCGCCTCCCGAGGGATTGCCGTTCGGTCCTCATCGCTCCCCGCGGTTGTACGTGGCCGCAAACTATTGCTCGCCGGGGGCGCCGAGGTGTTCGTCGACCGGGTGATCACGCTGCCGGTGCTCGAAGGCCCAAGACTGCCCGGCCTCCGGCATGACCCGCACGGCTTCATTCCGGTCGACAAGTTCGGCCGGGTCAGCGGCGTCGAGCACGTCTACGCCGCGGGGGACGTCACGACGTTCCCACTCAAGCAGGGAGGCCTCGCAGCCCAACAGGCGGATGCTCTGGCGGAGACCATCGCAGCTGAGGCCGGCGCCGTGATCACTCCGACGCCGTTCCGACCCGTGCTCCGCGGACTGCTGCTGACCGGCGGCGCGCCACTCTACCTGCGAGCCGAGCCGCAACGCCTACACCACGAAGCGACGGTGGCGATCGAGGCCCCGTCGACTCATCGTCCGTCGCGCGACGCCTCGGCCGCGGCCGGCCAGGCGCTGTGGTGGCCTCCGGCGAAGATCGCCGGCCGCTACATGGCTCCGTATCTCGCTACAGCCCGGCCGTCGCTACTGACCGTCGGCGTGCTCGCCGACCGCGTCCCCGTGCCCGGACCCCCGGGCTCCGACGAGGAGCAGCAGGACGCGCTCGCGCTCGCGCTCCTGCTCGCGGACTGCGATGCCCGCTGGGGCGACTACGCCTCGGCGCTCAACGCCCTCGACGCGGCCGAGGCGCTGCAGGGTGCGCTGCCGCCGGAATACGAAGCCAAGCGGCGCGATTGGCGCGCCGAGGAACGACACGCCGTCCACTGACATTCAGGAGCGCTCCCGTGAAAGTTCTCGTCACCGCGGCCACCCGCCATAGTGCCACCCATGAGATCGCCGAGGCGATTGCCGCCGGGCTCGCCGAGCGTGGAGTCGACGCCGAGGCACTCCCGATCGGAGAGGTCACGAGCCTCGACCGGTATGGCGCGGTTGTGCTCGGCAGCGCCGTCTACATGGGACGATGGCTCGGCGAGGCCCGGCGCTTTGCCCAACTCCACGCCTCGACGTTGTGCGTGATGCCGGTATGGCTGTTCAGCTCTGGCCCCCTCGGACCGCCTGAGCACCCGATTCCGCCTGGCACACCCGCCGACGTCCCCGTGCTGCTCCGGCTCACCCGTGCGACCGCGCATCGGACATTCGCCGGCCGGCTGAAGATGAAGCGGTTGCATTTCGCCGAGCGAGCGGTCGCCCGAACCATCCACGCGCCCGAGGGAGACGCCCGCGACTGGGATGCCATCGATCGGTTCGCCGGCGAGATCGCCGACGAGCTCCTCGGCGCCCGCGTAAGCGCGTAGTAACTACTGCGTCTCGTCGTCCGAGGCGAGGAGTGGTCGTCCGAGGCGAGGAGTGAACGAGCCAGTCGTCCTCGTCAGCCCTGGCGGACGCGCAAGTCCTCGCCAGGCCGCTCGGGTCGTCGTGGGTCGTCAGGAAGCACGCGCTAGCTGTGGCGCGTCCAACGCTCGAGCTGTGCCTCGATGCCGCTGATCCGCCGTTTGCGTTGCGCCTGGAGCAGCTTCGCGATGCGATCGCGCCGCCTGTTACGCGCGCGGAGATCCCGGAATACGGCCTGGCTACCGGTTGATGGTGCTTGCTGTTTGTCCATATCACGACCGTAGACCCGCCGAGCAGGGACTGCATCGCGCGTAACTGCTATCGGCGGCAAGTAGTTACCCGCGCCCGCGGCGCGGTGGACCGAGCCGCGGGCGTGAGATGAGCGGGCCGCCGTCCAGTCGAACACAGGACCGTGAGGAGCCACTCAGCACGACCTTGAGCCCGCCCGCGCTGCCAGCGTCCGTGAATGTGTCATATGCGCCCGTCGGGTCGCCCAGGGCGAAGCGAGTGGCGAACAGGGACGGGTCGAGACGACCGCTAGCGGGTGGGTGGTTGCGCTCGAGCGGAGGTACGTCGGGTGTGCCCTGCCATCGAGGGTTTCTCCCATTCTGGCACGTGGTAATGCTCACATGACGTGTCGCACGCCTCCGATGCGTGCGCGGTCATGCGGCGGGAGCCTCAAGTTATGACACTCGACAAGAAAGAGGCTGTCGTTGCGCTCGGTGCAGCGGTCGGCGTGGGCGCGCTGTACGGACGTCGTCGCTCCAGCCCATCCTGACCTGGGGCGCGACCGCGGCGGAGGCGACTGCCCGGCTGCCGGGAGACGAGCTGCTCGAGAACGCCGACGGAGTATCGACAGCGAGCGATCGACATCGACGCGCCCGCCTCCGCGGTATGGCCCTGGCTCGCGCAGATGGGCCCGTCGCCGCGCGGTGGCGCCTACACCTACGACTGGATCGAGAACCTGTTGGGGCCTGAACATGCACAGCGCCGACACGGTCCTGCCGCAGTTTCAGCGCCCCGCGGTTGGTGAGAAGATCGCTCTCGGCTCAAACCGCATGCGACTCGAGCGGGTCGAGCCCGGTCGCGTGCTCGCCTGGCGCTCAGAGGACGGCAACTGGGTCTGGACGTTCGTGCTCACCGATCAGGATGGCACCACCAGACTGATCAGCCGCAACCGCTTCCGACTTCCGACGCTCGTGGCGCGGATCGGCATGGTGCCGATGGAGGGGGCTTCGCTCGTGATGGAGCGCAAGATGCTGCTCGGGATCAAGCAGCGAGCCGAGCGTCTCCTCGGCGCGCCGGCCGCCTGACTACAGCGTCCAGTAGTGACCGACGTGGGCGGCGACGCGCGAGGTCACGAACGGATCCGGTGCGATCGATTCGGCCGTTCCCACGCCCGCCAGCGCCGCGATCGTCGCCATCACGCACTCGGCGAGCGCCGCGGGGTCATAGCCGCCCTCGAGCACCGCGCCGACGGGCGCGCCGAGCGCCGTCGGCCATGTCGCGGACGTGGCAGGCCATCTGCGCGAACGAGCTCGCCTCGAGCAGGCAGTGCGCCGAGCGGGTCGTCGCGATGCGCGTCGAACCCGGCGGAGATCAGGACGAGCTGTGGGGCGAACTCGAGCGCCGCGGGGATGATCACGTACTCGAGCGTGGAGACCCACGTCTCCTCGTCGGACCCGTGGGGCACCGGGACATTGATCGTGTAGCCGCGGCCCTCGCCCGAGCCGGCGTCGCCCACCTCGCCGGTCCCCGGGAACAGCCCGAGCTCATGGATGCTCGCGAACAGCACGTCGGAGCGCCGCCGGAAGATGTCCGCGGTCCCGTTGCCGTGGTGGACGTCCCAGTCGATGATCAGAACCCGCTCGACCCCGAGCTCGCGGATCGCCAGCTCGGCGGCGATCGCGACGTTGTTGAACAGGCAGAAGCCCATCGCGTAATCCCGCCCGGCGTGGTGGCCCGACGGGCGCATCGCGCTGAACCCGGCGCGCGCCTCGCCGCGCATCAGCGCCCGCACCAGTTCGCAGGCGCCGCCGGCGGCGTGTAACGCGGCCCGGTAGGAGTCCTCGCCGACGAACGTGTCCGGGTCGATCTGGCCGCCTCCGGCGGCGCACATGTCCCGGATCCGCCCGACATGCGCGGAGCTGTGCACAAGCTCGAGCTCTCGACTCCCATCGCGGCCGGCACCTCGCGCAGCTCACAACCGAGCCAGCCGACCTGAGCCATCGCAGCCTCGATCGCGCCGATTCGCTCGGGCGTGTCCGGATGATTCAGGCGACAGCACGCTCGGATCGTGCGCGAGCGAGGACGGGTGGTGGAAGTACAGCATGTGAGGCTCCTCGTAAGGCGACGGGACGGTCAACCGTCCGAGCTGTGCTCGGGGGGAACCGCGAGCACCGGGCAGGGGGCAATGTGCAGGAGGCGCTGCGTGACCCCGCCGAGCAGCAGCCCGCTGATCGCCGTATGGCCCCGTGTCCCTACGACGATCAGGTCCGTGCGTTCCTGGTCGGCGATTCGGCGATCGCGTGCGCGGCGCCGCCGACCCTGCTCCGCGTGATAAGCAGGGTTGCCTTCGTGCCGTTGCTCGAGAGCTCCGCGACCTGCCGCTCGATCTTCTCCTGCACCTCATGCTCGTTGGCGTGGACCGGAAGGCTTCCTCCGCCCTTGCCGGGGAGCGTGAACTCCTCGCAGTACACGACGGTCACCGGTCCGCCTCCCTGGGCCGCGAGCGCCTTGGCATGCGCCAGCCCGCGGTCGGCGGCTTCGGAGCCGTCGGTGGCCCACATCACTTTCTTGTACATCGTTTTCTCCTCTGATCCGGTTGGGTAGATGGACTAGCTTCAACCGCGCGCCGGGTCAGGCCTCGCCCCACGCGAGCACCCCGGCGACGTCCAGCGTCGACAGAATCCCGATCGGACGACCGGCCTCGGCGTCGGTGACCACGAGATGGCTGACCCGGTTGCTCAGCATCGCCTCGCCGGCCTCACGCAACGGGACGCTCGGCCGGACCGTGATGACCGGCTGGCGCGCCAGGTCCCTCGCCGTGGGCTCTTGCTCGCGGCGAATCCCCGCCTCGACCAAATCAAGATCGGAGATGATCCCCCACACGAAACACTCCGGCTTCGTCTTATGCGAGATGCCCACTACGGCGACGCAATGAACGTGATGCGCGGCCATCATCCGCGCCACCTCCGTCGCGGTCGCATCGGGCTCGCACGACAAGATCCCGGGATGCATCGCGTCCGAAACCGTCGCGTGCTCGAGTGACGGCAACAGGTAACTGCCGTGATAAGTCTGAGTAGCAGTGTCAGGCATAGCTTTCATCTCCTCGTGGTTTCGCTCACACCACCCTAAGGCCGACCCCGAACCCCTGTGATCCGCCGCCAACCGAGCTACCACTGCGGATTTTCCACATCCACCGGAACCCGCACGATCTGACCGCCCATCGCGACCGCAAGCAGACAGGAGCAAGCCGGGCGGGGCGGTCGCTCTGGCTCAGGCCAGAGCGACGGCCTCGCGTCCGGCGTAGCGCGCGCGGTCGCCGAGTTCCTCTTCGATGCGTAGAAGCTGGTTGTACTTGGCTACGCGCTCGGATCGAGCCGGTGCTCCGGTCTTGATCTGGCCGACCCCGGTCGCCACCACCAGGTCGGCGATGAACGTGTCCTCGGTCTCACCGGAGCGATGCGAGATCACCGCCCGGTATCCCGTCTGGTGTGCGAGCTCGATCGTGTCCAACGTCTCGGTGAGCGTCCCGATCTGATTGAGCTTGATCAGGATCGAGTTGGCAACGCCGCGCTCGATGCCCTCGCGCAGGATCGCGGGATTGGTGACGAAGATGTCGTCGCCCACGAGCTGGAGCCGGCTGCCGAGCCGCTCGGTGAGGTGACGCCAGCCGTCCCAGTCTTGTTCGGCCATCCCATCCTCCAGCGACAGTACGGGGTACCGCTCGGCGATCGCCGACCAGTAATCGACCATCTCCGCGGACGACAGCGATCGTCGTTCGCCGGCCAGTTCGTATCGACCGTCCTTGAAGAACTCGCTGGCGGCCGGGTCGAGGCAGATCGCGAGGTCCTCGCCGGGCCGATAGCCGGCGGCGGCGATCGCGCTCACGAGCAACTCGAGGGGCGCCTCGTTAGAAGGGAGTGCCGGGGCAAAGCCCCCCTCGTCTCCCACGGCCGTACTCAGCGCTCGGCTTCGCAGGGTGCGTTGAAGCTCGTGGTACACCTCCGCGCCCATCTGGATCGCTTGCGCGAACGAGCCGGCGCCCACCGGCGCGATCATGACTCCTGAAAATCGACGGGGTTGTCAGCGTGCACGCCGCCGTTCAGCACGTTCATCGTCGGTACCGGCAGCAGGCTCGCCTCCGCGCCCCCCAGATAGCGCCACAGCGGCTCGCCTGCATTGGCCGCGGCCGCGCGGGCGGCGGCCATCGAAACCCCCAGAATTGCATTCGCGCCCAACCGAGTCTTGCCGTCGGTGCCATCGAGCGCGATCAGCGTGTCATCGAGTCCCCGCTGATCATCGGCGTCCACCCCGATCACGGCGGCGGCGATCTCGCCGTTCACGTTTTCGATCGCCCGTCCCACGCCCTTGCCACCGAACGCGCTGCCTCCGTCGCGTAGTTCGAGCGCCTCCCTGGTTCCGGTCGATGCGCCTGACGGCACCGCGGCGCGGCCCGACGCACCGGAGACCAGCCGAACGTCGACTTCGACCGTTGGGTTGCCCGACTGTCAAGGATCTGGCGGGCATGGACATGCTCGATCTCACTCATGGGTCCTCCGGTCGGGTCGGATGCGGCGCGCGGCGTCCGTGGCGACCCTACACGCGTCACGCCGCCGCTCTCATCCGAACAAACCCGCGGTCCTGCCGCGGGTTCGCCTGCGGTCGTCGTGTGCCCTACAGCGGATGGCGCACGGCAGTCACGTGCCTACCTTGCCCCCATGGGCGCCCAGGACGAAACCCGGATCGCACCGGCATCCACGAGCGTCGACGCGCCGGCGGTCGAGCCGCCCCTCGAGAACCGCACGTTCGACGAGATCGAGGTCGATGAGAGCGCCTCCCTCAAGCGCACCTTGAGCTGGCGGGACGTCGAGCTATTCGCTGTGACGTCGGGCGACATAAACCCCGCCCACGTTGACGAGGAATATGCCCGCAGCGACAGGTTCCACGGGATCATCGCCCACGGCATGTGGGGCGCCTCTCTCATCTCCACGCTGCTCGGCACCCGGCTGCCCGGGCCCGGAACGATCTACCTCGAGCAGACGCTGTGCTTTCGCCACCGATCACCATCGGGGACACGATCAGCGTCTCGGTCACCGTCGCCTCCAAAACCCCGGCGCATCATCGGGTAGTGCTCGATTGCCGTTGTGTCAATCAGCGGGGCGAGACCGTGATCGACGGGACTGCCACGGTGCTCGCCCCAACGGAGAAGGTTCGGCGGCCGCGCTTCGTGCTCCCCGAGGTGTCGCTGCGCGAACGCGGCGCGGGTTCGATTTAGAGGCCCGCCTGCCCCCGGCCATCGCGTAGTTATCCGCAGCGCCCGTGTGGGCGCGGCCGGATGAGACACCGACCCCGATTGCCAAGACTGAACGCATCAGCCACGTCACCGTCCGGTCCTCTGTGGGATCGCGTCTAAGGAGGATCCATGTCTGAAGCAGTCATAGTCGACGCAATCCGCACGCCTATCGGCAAGGCGATGAGAGGAACGCTGCGCGATCTCCGTGCTGACGACCTCGCCGCCCTCCCGCTACGCGCGCTCGTTGAGCGCAACCCGGAAGTCGACTTCCGCGAGACGAACGACGTGATGATGGGCTGCGGGTTTCCCGACCACGAGCAGGGCTACAACATCGGCCGCAACGCCGTGCTGCTCGCGGGATTCGACCACCACGTCCCAGCGGTGACCGTGAGCCGCTTCTGCGCATCCTCGCTGCAGACGATTCGCATGGCGTTCCACGCGATCAAGGCGGGCGAGGGCGACCAGTACATCGCGGCGGGCGTCGAATGCACCTCTCGCGGCGCAGGCATGTCGCTTCCGGCGATGAATCCGCGGCTCGACGGGACAAACGGCACCGGCTACAACGTCTACATCCCGATGGGGCTGACGGCCGAGAACGTGGCCGAGCGCTGCAAGGTCAGCCGTGAGGCCCAGGACGAGTGGGCGGCGCTGTCTCAGCAGCGCGCCGTCGCGGCGCGCGAGAGCGGCCACTTCGACTCCGAGATCGTGGGCGTGGACATCCCCGAGACCCACGACGCCGGCGGCGACGTCATCGCCGCACATACGGTCATGAGAGACGACGGGCCTCGGGCAGGCACGACCGTGGAGACCCTGGCGAAGCTCAAGGCCGCGTTCAAGCCCGGCGGCAGTGTGACCCCGGGCAACTCGTGCCCGCTCAACGACGGCGCCGCGGCCGTGCTGGTGATGTCGGAGGAGAAGGCCGCCGAGCGCGGACTCAAGCCGCGGGCGCGGATCGTGGCCTCCGCGGTGGCGGCGATCCGCCCCGAGATCATGGGCCTCGGACCGATCCCAGCGGTCAAGGCGGTCCTCAAGCAGGCGGGGTTGAAAATCGACGATATCGACCTCGTCGAGCTCAACGAGGCGTTCGCGGCGCAGGTGCTGCCGTGTCGCGACGACCTGGGCATCGATCCAGAAAAGCTCAACATCAACGGCGGCGCGATCGCGCTGGGCCATCCATTCGGCGCGACGGGCGCACGGATCATGACCACCCTGCTCAACAACCTCGACTCGGTGGGCGGCAGATACGGCCTCGAGTCGATGTGCGTCGCCGGCGGATTGGGCCAGGCGATGATCGTCGAGCGGCTCTACTAGAAACGGAAAGGGACAGCACAATGGCAATCACAGGTTCTCAGACTCAGACGACCGGGCGTGATCGCGACCTCACCGGACGAGTCGCGCTGGTCACGGGAGGTACCCGCGGGATCGGCGCGGCGATGTGTCGCGCACTCGCCGCGGACGGCGCGGTGGTGGCGGCCGGCTTCTCCTCCAATCAGGCGCGCGCCGACGAGATGCGCCAGTCGATCGAGGCCGAGGGCGGCACGCTTTCGCTGCATCAGGGCAACATCGCCGACGCGGAGGACTGCGAGCGCGTAGTCAAGGAGGTGATCGAGCAGCACGGCCGGCTGGACATCCTCGTCAACAACGCGGGCATCACGGTCGACAAAGCGGTCTCGAAGATGTCCGCGACCGACTGGGACAAGGTGCTGAAGGTGGACCTGTCGGGCGCTTTCTACATGTCCAAGCCGGCGATCGAGCACATGACCGGCCGGGGCTCGGGGCGGATCATCAACATCTCGTCGGTGGCGGCCGAGATGGGCAACATCGGCCAGGCGAACTACACGGCCTCGAAGGCCGGCCTGTTCGGGCTCACGAAGACGCTCGCGCGCGAGGCGGCGCTCATGCTTCGCGTGGCCGGCAAGCTCGAGAAAGGGATCGGGGTCACCGTCAACTGCATCGCCCCGGGCCTGATCGAGACCGACATGGTCGTCACGATCCCGCCGTTCCTGGTGGCGGACTTCGTGGAGCGGATCCCGGCGCACCGCATGGGGCAGCCGGAGGAGATCGCACGCGTAGTGTGCTTCCTCGCCCAGGACGCCTCGGGTTACATCACCGGGCAGATCTGGGATGTCGACGGCGGACTCAACATGTGATTGGACTGGCAAATGGCTACCAACATTTCAGAGAAAGAAGCTCGCGACGTCGTCGAGGCGGCGCGCGAAACCGAATGGAAGCTGCCGAGCTTCGGCAAGCAGCTGTTCCTGGGCGATTTCCGCCTCGATCTGATCCACCCGCAGCCGCGGCTCGACCCCGAGGCGATCGAAAAGGGCGAGCGTTTCCTCGGCCAGCTCCGGGCGGTGCTGGCCGAGCGGGCTGATCCGCTGGAGATCGAGCGCGATGCGAAGATCCCCGACCGCGTAGTGGACGGGCTGAAGAGCATCGGCGCGCTCGGGATGAAGGTCCCGGAGGAGTACGGGGGACTCGGCCTGTCGCAGCTGTACTACAGCAAGGCGCTGGCCGTCGCCGGCAATTGTCACTCGTCGATCTGCACGCTGCTCAGCGCCCATCAGTCGATCGGCGTCGCCGAGCCGCTGCGGATGTTCGGGAGCGAGGAGCAACGGCGCAAATGGCTGCCGCTAGTCGCCAAGGACCACATCAGCGCGTTTCTGCTGACGGAGCCCGGTGTCGGCTCCGATCCGGCCCGTATGGACTCGACCGCGACGCCGGTCAGCCCCGAGCATGCGGCAGCCCCTGTCGACGACGACATGGTCGCGACGCCGGTCGAGGGCGGCTACCGGATCAACGGGCGCAAGCTGTGGGCCACGAACGGCACGATCGCCGACGTCGTCGTGGTGATGGCGAAGGTGCCCAAGAGCGAGGGCCACCGCGGGGGGATCAGCGCGTTCGTGGTCCCCTACAACACCGAGGGGATCACGGTCCTGCACCGCAACGCGTTCATGGGGCTGCGCGGGATCGAGAACTCGGTGACCGTCCTTAAGGACGTGTTCGTTCCCGAGGAGAACCGGATCGCCCGTGAGGGCGACGGGCTCAAGATCGCGCTCAGCACCCTGAACACCGGGCGCCTGGCGCTGATGGCGATCGCGGTCGGGGCTTCGAAGTGGGCAACCAAGGTCGCCCGCGAGTGGGCCGGAGAACGCGTGCAGTGGGGCCGTCCGATCGGCAAGCATGACGCGGTGGCCCAGAAGCTGGCGTTCATCGCCGGCAGCGCATTCGGTCTCGAGGCGATGCTCGACGTGGCGGCGCGCCTGGCTGACGACAAGCGCAACGACATCCGGATCGAAGCCGCCCTGTGCAAGGTGTACGGGTCCGAGCTTTCCTGGACGGTGATCGACGAGCTGATGCAGGTCCGGGGCGGTCGCGGCTACGAGACCGCGGAGTCGCTGAAGGCGCGCGGCGAGAAGCCCGTGCCGGTGGAACAGGCGATGCGAGACATGCGCGTGAACCGCATCTTTGAAGGCTCGAGCGAGATCATGCACCTGTTGATCGCCCGGGAAGCCGTCGACACCCACCTCCAGGCCGCCGGCGGGCTGCTGATGGGCGACGGCGACGTCAAGGCCAAGGCCGACGCGGCGTTGAAGGCCGGCTTGTTCTACGGCAAATGGCTGCCGCAGCTGGCCGTCGGCAAGGGCCAGAACCCTCGCTCCTACGAGGAGTTCGGACCGCTGGCGACCTACCTGCGCTACGTCGAGCGCGCCTCGCGCAAGCTCGCGCGCGAGACTTTCTATGGCATGGCGCGCTGGCAGGCGAAGCTCGAGAACAAGCAGACTTTCCTCGGGCGCATCGTCGACATCGGCGCGGAGCTGTTTGCGATCTCCGCGACCGTCGTCTACGCCGACACCCTCGGCGGCGAGCACCCGGAGCGCAAGGACGAGGCGATCGAGCTCGCGCAACTGTTCTGCTCGATGGCCAAGCGCAGAGCCGACACGCTGTTCGGAGAGCTGTGGGCCAACGACGACGACTCCCGCTATCGCGCCGCGCAGAAGGTGCTCGACGGACGCTACGCCTGGCTGGAGGAAGGAGTCCTCGACCCGGCGGGCGACGGTCCGATGATGCCGCCGCTGGATTAGCGCCGAAGGCCCACCGGCTCGACCGCGCCGCGGTCGTGGATCAGCACACCGCCGTGGTGTGCCTCCAGCAGCGCGCGCGCCCCGGCGGGGCCCGACAGCACGGCGGCCTTGGCCAGCGCCTCGGCTGCCAGTGCTGTCGGCGCGAGCGCCGTGGCCGCGATGAGGCCCGTCCAGGCGGGCCTCCCGGTGGCGGGGTCGATCAGGTGGTGCGCGAAATCACCGCCGTGACGCTCCCACAGTCGAGCGTCGATGCCGGAGGTCGCCACGCCGCCGGCGCGGACAACGAGTGTGTGAGCGATCGCGCCGGTCAGGGGGTGGCGCACCCGCACCTCCCAGGGCTCTCCGCGTCCAGCGTGTATCCGCAGGTCTCCACCACAGTCGACGGCACAGCGCCCGTGGCGCCCGAGCCGGTCCGCGAGGAGGTCGGCGGCCCATCCCTTGACGGAGCCTCCGAGGTCTAGCTCCAAGCCGGGTGGCCGGCGGATCACGCCGGCGACGTCGTCGACCTCCACGGATCGCCAGTCGGCAGCCGTCGCGGGCCGTGCCGGGCGACGGCGTGGCGCCGAGCTGAGCGCTCGCACCAAAGATGCGGGCTGGACGTGCGCGCGAGACTCGCAATAGCCGGCGCGACGTAGTGCGCCCAGAAGCGTTGGATCCACGAGGCCACCGGACAGCGACGCCGCATGCAGGGCAGCAGCGACGGCGGCCCGCAACAGCGAGCCGGCAGGGACGGCGATCTCGGGACTCGCGTTGAGGCGCGAGAGCTCGCTGCTCTCGTCAAAGCGCGACAGCCGTCGGTCGATCTCGGCAAATACCGACGCGATATCGACCCCGCCGTCGCTGTCGCGCACGACCCGCGCAACCGTGCCCATCGTTGGGAAGCTGTCGTCGAGCACTTACGCCCTCGTGCTAACGCTGTAAGTCGCTGGCCGTGCCCACGCCAGGCGGCGGCGCGGATGGGGCAGCCATGTCGGCGCCATACGCCTGCTGGAGGTCTGCGATCTGACCGGGACTCGACTGGGTTGTCAACGGTGGCAGAGGCGTTTTTCGCGCCACCCGCGGCACGGGCGCATTGCGCGCCGATCGCCGGCGGCGGACCAGCTCGCCCACTGCGCCGGCCGCTGCTGCGGTGACCAGCGTCAAACGTGCCTGTGAAAGCATCGCTCCACGCTAGATGTCCACAGCTAGCTCGGCCAGCGTGCCGGTCCGAACCATCGGTGCGGCGAACTACTCAGGGGGAAAACTACGTACCGGCCTGGGCAGCTCACACGGTTAAAGGCCGTGCGCCCGCCGTCAAGACTACGTCTCAGTCAGCGGTTGACACGAGACCGTGGGCGAAACGTCGAGACCTCTGGGAGCAATGAGATGACCACGCAAGTAGAAACCGTCAGCGTCGAGGAGACTCCGGCCGGGGCTCACAAGTGGGTGTACGACTTTGCTGAGGGCTCGCGCCAGATGCGGGACCTCTTGGGTGGGAAGGGCGCCGGGGTGGCCGAGATGACGCGCATCCTCGGACCCGACATGGTCCCTGCCGGATTTACGATCACCACCGAGGCGTGTGTCGCATTCATGCGTGCTGGCCGGACATGGCCGGCGGGCTTGGAGGAGCAGGTGGGCGCAGCGCTCGCTGCGCTCGAGAAGCGCGCCGGCAAACGCCTCGGCGACGCAGACGACCCGCTGCTGGTGTCCGTACGGTCCGGCGCGCGCGTATCGATGCCCGGAATGATGGACACGGTCCTGAACCTCGGCCTGAACGACGAGTCGACCGCCGGACTGGCGGCGCGTACCGGCGAGGAGCGGTTCGCATGGGACTGCTACCGCCGGCTGGTGCAGATGTTCGGCAACGTCGTGCGCGGGATCCCGGGCGAGCGCTTTGAGGACGAGATCGCGCGCGTCAAGCGGGACCGCGGCGTCACCCTCGATACCGAGCTCGATGCCGGGGCGCTCCGCGAGCTGACCGAGAGCTTCAAGTCGTACTACGACTTCCCGACCGACCCACGGCAGCAACTGACCGAGGCCGTCCAGGCGGTGTTCGATTCCTGGATGGGCGAGCGGGCCGTTCAGTACCGGCGGATCAATCGGCTTCCGGACGATTGGGGCACGGCCGTCAACGTGCAGCAGATGGTGTACGGCAACAAAGGCGACACATCATGCTCAGGGGTGGCGTTCAGCCGTGACGAGGTCACCGGTGCGCAGACGCCGTCGGGAGACTTCCTCCCGCGCGCACAGGGGGAGGACGTCGTCTCGGGAGTTCGCACGCCGCTGGACCTCTCCGAACTGCGCGACTGGATGCCGGAGATCGCCGGTCAGCTGACGGAGATCCTGCGCAAGCTCGAGGCCCACTACAAGGACATGCAGGACACCGAGTTCACCGTCGAGGAGGGCCGCCTGTTCATGCTTCAAACCAGGAGCGCGAAGCGGCCGGCGCAGGCCGCGGTCCGCTTTGCGGTCGACGCGTTCGAGGAGCGGCTGCTGACGAAGACCGAGGCGGTCGCGACGATCGACGCCGGAGCGCTCGACGCGCTCCTGCACCCGTCGTTCGACCCCACCGCGCGCTACACGGTGCTCGCTCGCGGGGTCGCCGCCTCGCCGGGCGCGGCGAAGGGCGCAATCGTGTTCACCGCGCCCGAGGCCGTCGAGCAGGCGGCCGACGGGCACGCGGTGATCCTCGTGCGCCCGTTCACCGAAGCTGACGACGTCGCCGGGTTCCACGCTGCCGCCGGGATCCTGACCTCGGAGGGCGGCAAGGCCTCGCACGCGGCACTGGTGGCCCGCGGCATGGGCCGCCCCGCGATCACCGGTGCCGCGGCTCTGGACATCGATCTCAAGGCGGGCGAGGTCCGAATCGGCGATCTCGTCCTGCACGCGGGCGACTTCATCGCGATCGATGGCACGACCGGCGCGATCACCACCGATGACGTCCCGCTGGTCGAGACCAACATCGACGCTCGCTTCGAGACCATCCTGCGCTGGGCCGACGAGCTCCGTCAGATCGGCGTCCGGGCGAACGCCGACACCCCCGAGGACGCCGCTCACGCCCACCGCTTCGGGGCCGAAGGGATCGGGCTGTGCCGGACCGAGCACATGTTCATGGCCGCCGACCGCCAGCCGAAGATGCGGGCGATGATCATGGCCGAGGACGAAGCCGGCCGGCGGACGGCGTTGGATGAGTTGCTGCCGCTCCAGCAGAGCGACTTCGAAGGACTGTTCGAGGCGATGCCGGGCTGGCCGGTGACGATTCGGCTGCTCGACCCGCCGCTGCATGAGTTCCTACCCGACCGCTTCGAGCTGAACGAGGAGATCGTGCGCGCCCGGATCGACCGCAGCCCGCGACTCGACGGACTCGAGCGTCAGTTCGATCGAGCGCGGTCGCTCGAAGAAACGAACCCGATGCTGGGAACCCGCGGCGTGCGCCTCGGCGTGATGGAGCCCGAGGTGTACGAGATGCAGGTGCGGGCGATCGCCCGGGCCGCGCTGGCGGTGCGTGAGCGAACTGGCCGCGGGCCTCGCCTCGAGATCATGATTCCGCTCGTCGCCTACGAGCGCGAGCTGGAGCTCGTCAGAGCCCGCGTGGTGTCGGTGGCTGAAGAGGAAGGTCTCAGTTACGGCGACGACTTTGGCGTCGGGACGATGATCGAGCTTCCGCGCGCGTGCTTCATCGCCGATCGGATCGCTCGTCATGCCGACTTCTTCTCGTTCGGAACGAACGATCTCACGCAATGCGGGATCGGCTTCTCGCGCGACGACATCGAGGGTCGAATCATCCCCCGCTATGTCGAGGAGAAGATCGTCGACGGCTCTCCGTTCGCGACGATCGACGAGGAGGGCGTGGGCGAACTGGTGCGAATCGCCGTCGACAGGGGCCGACGTGAGCGGCCGGCGCTCGAGCTCGGCGTCTGCGGTGAGCATGGCGGAGATCCGCAGTCGATCCGCTTCTTCCACGACTCCGGACTCGACTACGTCAGCTGCTCGCCCTTCCGTCTCCCGATCGCGCGAGTCGCAGCCGCTCAGGCCGCGATCGCCGCCCCGCGGTAGCCGCCGCCGCCCCCTACGGGCGTTCAAGTTACGTCACTGCAATGCGCGCTGCGAATGCAGGCGCCTACAACCTCTGGTGAGTGAACCATGACGCAGCCTATCCCCCCCACCTCCGGCCACATTGTGATTGTCGGCGGCGGCGTCGCCGGCCTGGAGTCGCTGCTCGCGCTGCGGGCCCTCGCGGGCGATCGCGTAGCCCTGACCCTAGTTTCGAAAGATGATTGGTTCGTCGACCGCCCCATGACCGTGGCGGAGCCGTTTGGACTCGGATCCGCGACGCGCCTCTCGTTGCCGGAAGTCACCGCCGAGCTTGGTGCCGATTTCGTTCGCGGGAGTGTGACGGCGGTCGACGGCGCCAACCGCCGGGTCACATGTGCGGACGGCCAAAGCCTCGACTTCGACACCCTCATCGTCGCTCTGGGCGCGCGGGCACGAGCGCCGTTCGCCGATGCGATCACATTCGGCCTGGAAGGTTCGGGCGAGGCGATCCGGGAGATGCTCGATCGCCTGCGCAGCCGAGAGGCGCGCAGCGTGTCCTTCGTTGCGCCCACCATGACGGGATGGCTCCTGCCGTTGTATGAGCTTGCTTTGATGACGGCGCGCGAGCTCGTCCGGAGCAATGTCGATGGGGTGCAGGTACGCCTCCTTACCCCGGAAGATCGACCCCTGGCGCTGTTCGGCGGTCGGCTGAGCCAGGACATCGGCCGCCTACTGGGTAGGGCGGGCGTCGAGTTCATTCACGGGTCCTTCGCGAGGAGCAACGGCGGCGGGCTGACCTACGCCGCCCTCGGGTACCCGAGCTCCGACTATGTCGTCACGCTTCCGCTCTTGAGCGGCCCGGTGCTGGCCGGCGTGCCAGCCAGCGGGCCGCATGAGTTCATCCCCGTCGACGGGTATGGGCAAGTCCGGGGACTTCGAGACGTGTACGCGGCCGGCGACGCGATCGACTTCCCGGTCAAGCAGGGTGGAATTGCCACACAGCAGGCGGACGTTGTCGCCGAGCACGTCGCCGCGAGGTATGGCGCGGGCGTCGAACCGGCGCCGTTTCAGCCCATGCTGCGAGGAATGCTCTTCACCGGCGACGAGCCCGTCTACATGCGCTCAGGCGTGCCCGATGTCGACCCGGACGTTCCGGGCGCCTGGTATCCGCTGTGGTGGCCGCCGACCAAGGTCGCCGGCCGCTACCTCGGCCCGTACCTGTCCGAGCATGGCGAGGGCGAGGGGTTCGGCGCGCCCCCCGTCGGCTTCATCGACGTCGACGTCCCGCTTGCCGCGATCACGATGCCGGGCTGAGCCCGGACCGGAGAGACATGTCACCACTCCAGCATGAGACGGTTCCCGCGATGGCGCCCGAGCGGTTCGCGTCGGTCCTATCGCCGGGTGAATACGAGGCGTTGCTCGGCCTCGTCGAGCAAGCCACGCGGAGTTTGCATGGCCGAGTGATCTGGAACGTGAACTCGACCGCGAAGGGCGGCGGGGTCGTCGAGATGTTGCGGCCGTTGCTGGGCTACTGTCGCGGTGCCGGTGTTGACGCGCGATGGGCGGTGATCTCCGGACAGCCCGACTTCTTTGCCATCACGAAACGGCTGCACAACCGGCTGCATGGCTTCGCCGGCGATGGCGGCCCGCTGGGCGAAGCAGAGCGCGAGGTTTACGAGCAGACGTTGACGGCGAGTGCAGAGGAGCTCGCGAAGCTCGTCCATCCGCTCGACGTCGTGATCTTGCACGACCCCCAGACGGCGGGGTTGGCGTCGGCCGTGCGCGAGACAGGGGCGACGGTGATCTGGCGCTGTCATGTCGGGCTCGACGTCGCCAACGATCACGCCCGTGACGCGTGGGATTTCCTGCGTGGCTATGTCCTGGATGCTCACGCGTTCGTCTTTTCACGGGCGGGGTTTGCGTGGGAGGGCTTGCCGCGCGACCGGATCTCGGTGATTCGCCCCTCTATCGACGCCTTCGCGCCGAAGAACGCGGAGCAGCCGCGCGAGCAGTCACTGGCAATCCTGGCGACCGCCGGGGTTCTGGCCGACGACGTGAGCGCCTACCCGATGTTCACGCGTTCCGACGGCACGCCGGGCCGAGTTGAGCGTCGGGCGGAGATGCTCGAGGAGGAGGCCCTGGCAGCGGATGTGCCCGTGGTGATGCAGGTTTCGCGGTGGGATCAGCTCAAGGATCCGGTTGGCGTGGTCGGTGCGTTCGCAGGGCACGTCGCGAGCCACGGCGCGGCGCATTTGCTAATGGTCGGTCCGTCGACGGTGGCGGTCGCCGATGACCCTGAGGGCGCGCAGGTCCTGGATTCGGTACGGGCGGCGTGGCATGAGCTGCCGGCGGCGATTCGCCGGCGCGTGCACCTGTGCTCGTTGCCGATGGAGGACGTCGAGGAGAACGCGGCGATCGTCAATGCGCTGCAGCGGCACGCGAAAGTGGTCGTGCAGAAGAGCCTCGCGGAGGGATTCGGCCTGACGGTCGCCGAGGCGATGTGGAAGCGGCGACCGGTCGTGGCGAGTCGGATCGGTGGTATTCGCGACCAGATCGAGGACGGCCGATCGGGCCTGCTGCTACCGGACCCGCGCGACCTCGAACAGGCTGGGGCGGCGGTAACCGGGCTGCTGGCGGACGGCGATCGGGCCCAGGAAATGGGCATCGCGGCCCAGCGCCGCGTCCAGCAGCAGTTCCTCGGCCCGCACCACCTTGGACGCTACTTCGAGGTAATCCACAGGGTTTCCTCACAGCGAGAGCACTATTCGCATGTGGCACCCGGCGCGCCGACGGCTTAGACCGGGCATGTTCACTCGATGCGCGGCGGGCGACACCGGAGCGCCAGCGATCGTCGAGGTCGACTGAAGCGCGATAGCCCGGTCGCAAACCGGGACCGACGACAGAGAGGGGAGGACCGTGTACGCAACTGTGGCTTGGCCGCTGCGACACGCCGCGCGGATCGAAGCTGACGGCGACGCGATCGTCGACGGTCCTGTCAGGCGTACCTGGCGGGAGGTGCACGACCGCCTCTCGGCCCTGCCCACCGGCCTAGAGCAACTCGGCGTCGCGAGGAGCGACCGCGTGGCGGTGCTTGCACAACTCCGCCAACCATCTGGAGGCCTGGCTGGGCCTCCCGGCCCACGGCCGCGTGATCAACGACCTCAACCTCCGTCTTGCCCTGCCCGAGCTCGCGTTCATGGTCGACGATTGCGAATCCGTCGCGCTGCTTGTCGACGATGAGCACCTGGAGGTCGGTCGCGAGAATGATGGGCGTCTGCCCATCATGCGCCGGCTGGTGTACATCGGCTCGGAGCCGGAGCCCCCGACGGACGCGATCGCCTGGGATGAGCTGATGCAAGGCCCGTCGGCCCCGTTGCCGAATTCGTCGAGGACGCGCTTGCCGCGATCGTGTACAACGGGGGGACCTCGGGGAAGCCGAAGGGGGTGATGCTCAGCCACCGCAACCTGCTGGCCACCGCTAAGCAGTTCACCATCGCCTGCGGCCACGCCCGCTCGGGTCGTTACCTGCACGCGGCGCCGATGTTCCATGTGGCCGACACCTCGCAGACGTTCGCGATGACCTGGGCGGCGGGCACGCACGTGATCCTTCCCGGGTTCCGCGCCGATGCTGTGGCCGAGACGATCGAGCGCGAGCGGATCACCCTCACGCTGCTCGTCCCGACGATAATCGGGATGCTGATGGATCACATCGAGGAGACGCCGCGCGACCTCTCGAGCCTCCGGCTGCTCATGTATGCCGCCTCGCCGATGCCGAAGGAGACTCAGAGGCGAGCGATGGCGCTACTCGACTGCGAGTCCACACAGAATTACGGGATGACGGAGGCGGCTCCGCTGGTCACCCAGTCAACCGCCGACGATCACCGCCGTGGGGCGGCCGGAGATGAGGCCTTCGTGAGCCGGCTGGACTCAGCCGGGGCAGAGGTCGTCGGCGTACAGTGCGAGGTGCGCGACCCGCAGACCGGCGAGCCGCTTCCGCCGGGCGAGCCGGGCGAGATCTGGGTTCGCGGACCCAACGTGATGCTCGGGTACTGGAAGCGCGAGGAGGAGACTCGCGCCGTCCTGACGCCGGACGGCTGGTACCGGTCGGGTGACATGGTGTACGCGGACGAGCACGGATGCCTGTACATCGTCGATCGCCTCAAGGACATGATCATCAGCGGCGGCGAGAACGTGTATTCCACCCGAGGTCGAGCTCGCCTTGTACGAGTACCCGGGTGTGACCGAGTGCGCAGTGTTCGGTGTTCCCGATCCACGATGGGGCCAGCGCGTGCACGCCGTCGTCGTACCCAGGGCGGGCGCTCGACGAAGCGGTACTCACCCTGCACGTTCGGGCGCTGATCGCCCCTACAAGGTCCCGCGCGCGATCGAGATTCGCGACGAGGCGCTGCCGAAGTCGGGCGCGGGCAGATCCCTAAGCGCACCCTGCGCGATCCATATTGGACCGGCCAGGAGCGGCAGGTCTACTGACCCGCCTCTGAGGACATCCGTGGCTGACACGGCGGAGAGCCGACCGCGCGAACCGCCCAGGGCAGCGCGGAACGATGCCGCCTACGAGCGCATGCCGCGGACCCGTCGCCGGTCGCGTCTTAGGCCGCTCTGGCCTGGCAGACAGGCGAGCGCGTCACGAAGTGCGCGTCGGCAAGGCCGAGGGAAAAGCCCTCCGGAGCGCCGCCGGCCACGTCGAGCACGAACTCAGGGTCGCCCCACCTGCGGAACTGCTCGGCGTCTATGTAGAACGGAACCCCGGCCACTTCTCCGAGCAGCACGTCGCCTGGGCCGGGGGCCAGATCGTCTGCGAGCAGGCACAGCGGAAGCGACCCGTCGCAACATCCGCCGGACTGGAACAGCGCGAGCGGGCCGTGGGTCAGGACAAGCCGCTTGAGCATCGCCCTCGCCTCGGGAGTCGCGGTGATGGAAGCCGTTTCTTCATTGGTGAGCATCGAGAACTCCTCTTGGCTCGAGGGTGAAGCGTGACGTGGGCAGCGTAGGTCGTAGTGACTGCCGTGGCGTCCGGGAGCGGCCGAGAACCCGATGCACAGCACCCACTGCAGCCGCGGCAGCAACTACTGTCGGAGCCATCGGGCACCGACGGCCCGCCATCCGGGCTTTCCCGCAGTGAATTAGCCGGTCTACCCCCGATGTGAGACGGGCTCGGTCGGCAGAGCATCCGCATACGACTTTCTTCCACTCAAAGGAGACATGACTCCATGTCCACGATCGAGTCAACCACGTATGTCGCGCCGGGTGAAGCGGGCAGCCCCGTCGAGCTGCAGGAGCGCTACGAGAACTTCATAGGCGGAGACTGGGTCGCCCCGACGACAGGCGATTACCGGGAGAACCTAACGCCATCAACCGGCGAGCCGTTCTGCGAGGTGGCAAATTCTGGCCCGGCGGACATCGAGCTCGCGCTCGATGCGGCGCATGCGGCCAAGGACGCATGGGGACGGCGATCGCCTGCCGAGCGCGCGGCGGTGCTGGGCGCAGTCGCAGACGCAATCGATGAGAACCTCGAGATGCTCGCGGTAGCCGAGAGCTACGAGAACGGCAAGCCGGTGCGCGAGACACTCGCCGCAGACATTCCCCTCTCGGCCGACCACTTCCGCTATTTCGCCGGCGCGATTCGCTCCGAGGAAGGGCGGATCTCGGAGATCGACGAAAACACTTGCGCGTACCATTTCCACGAGCCGCTGGGAGTGGTCGGACAGATCATCCCATTCAACTTCCCGCTCCTGATGGCGGCGTGGAAGATGGCTCCCGCGCTGGCGGCCGGAAACTGCACGGTGATCAAGCCGGCCAGCCCGACCCCGTGGTCGATCCTCAAGCTGATGGAGGTCATCGGCAACATCGTTCCGCCCGGCGTCCTGAACGTGGTGAACGGTCCCGGCGCTGAGATCGGAAGAGCGCTGGCGTCGAACCGGCGGATCGCCAAGATCGGGTTCACGGGCGAGACCGTCACCGGCCGATTGATCATGTCCTATGCGGCCCAGAACATCATCCCGTCCACGACCGAGCTTGGCGGCAAGTCCCCGAACGTCTTCTTCGAGGACGTGATGGCGGCCGATGACGCGTTCCTCGACAAGGCGATCGAGGGTCTGGTCCTCTACGCGTTCAACAAGGGCGAGGTTTGCACGTGCCCGTCGCGGGCCCTGATTCAGGAATCGATCTACGACGAGTTCATTGCGCGCGTGCTGGAGCGCATCGGCCAGATCAAGCAGGGCGATCCACTCGATCGCGAGACGATGATCGGCGCTCAGGTTTCGACGAGTCAGCTCGAGAAGATCGAAAGCTACGTCAAGATCGGGCGCGACGAGGGCGCCGAGGTGCTGATCGGCGGCGAGCGGCCTGCCCTGAACGGGCGCCTCTCGGGTGGCTACTACTTCGAGCCGACCGCCCTAAAGGGTCACAACAAGATGCGGGTCTTCCAGGAGGAGATCTTCGGCCCCGTCGTCGCTGTGACGACCTTCAAGGACGAGGCGGACGCACTCGAGATCGCCAACGACACGATGTACGGGCTGGGCGCCGGCGTGTGGACCCGCGACGGCAGCCGGGCGTTCCGGATGGGCCGGGCAATCCAGGCTGGGCGTGTGTGGACCAACTGCTACCACCAGTATCCGGCGCACGCGGCGTTCGGCGGCTACAAGGCCTCCGGCGTGGGGCGCGAGAACCATCGGATGATGCTCGACCATTACACGCAGACAAAGTGCCTGCTGGTCAGCTACGACCAGAACCCGCTCGGGTTCTTCTAGAAATGCCGCGCGACGGCGGCGAGACCGACGCCGCCGTTGCGGCCACCTCTGCGGCGCTCGAGGTGATTCATCGCCTCAGCGCCGCGCAGGCGGCGCTCAGCTCGAAGGCCTCGAGGGGTTCACTTCGTAACGCGGTCAGAGCCGTGATTGCGGCTGGGGTGGCACCAAGACGCTGCCTGGGTCAGTCCTTGCTCCGGGTGGTTTTCCGAACTTGATCTAGGTGGAGAAGTGCGGATACCTCGGGGGGTTCTGTGGACTTACGATGCTCGCCAGCGATGAGCACCACGGTCTTGAACACGAACTGACGCTGGAGCCGGACGCCGTGCTCGAGGTCGCACTCGAGGCGCTCCGGTTCGAGCACGCTCACGCGGAGGCGTCCCGTTTCGCGCGCGGCCGGGTTGCTGACCGCCTGCGGCGTGTTGCTCGCGCTCACCGCTGGATTGGGGTCGGCCGCGGCTCAGGCCGCGCAGAAGGTCTCCCACGTTGGCGCCGTGGTCACGGTGTGCGCCGCGGCGTTGACCGCCGTGCTCCTGCTCGCTGCGGCAGCCATCTCAGGCCAGGTATTCGCGCCGTCTGACAAAAGCCGCATGCCGCTCGAGGAGTTTCGCGAGTTCTCCGACCTGCGCTTCCGCGCCGCGGACAAGGAGCTGCTGTCCAGGGCGGCGCTCGAGCGTCTCGACGCGGCCCGGGCTGCGAACCTCCTGTCCCGCTCGCGCAGCGTCCGGGCGATGGCGCTCTACGTCGGGGCGCTTGGGGTGCTGGGCGGACAGGTTCTGCTGATCGCCCTCGTTCACCTGCTCGGGATCTGACGGGTCGTGCGGGTCGGCATGCTCAGGCGAGGGCTTAGCGGGGGGGAGACTTTCCCTCATAGGGTTTACCGGAGGCGGGGGCTGTCCCGGCCTAACGCCGTGATCTGCGCGGTGGTTCGCAGCAGGATCGACAAGTTCGGCGACCAGTTCGTCGGGTTCCGCGACGGGTAGCGCGGCGTCCTCGAGAGCTCGTACATCGATCTCGACATCGAGGCGACGCGCGGGATCCTGCCGCGTGGCGGCACGATCCTCGGCAGTTCGCGGACCAATCCCTACAAGCGGGACGACGGCGTCGAGCGCGTCCGCCAGACGCCCACCGAGCTCAACATCGACGCGCTGATCGCGATCGGTGCGAGGACACCCTCGGCGTCGCCAACAAGCTCCACCAAGAACGAATGAACGTGATCGGCGTCCCGAAAACGATCGACAACGACCTCGGCGCCACCGACGTCACCTTCGGGTTCGACACCGCGCTGCAGATCGCGACAGACGCGATCGACCGCCTCCACACCCCGGCCGAGCGCCACAACCGGATCCTGGTCGTCGAAGTGATGGGACGCAGCGCCGGCTGGATCGCGCTGCATTCCGGCATCGCCGGCGGCGCGGACGTGATCCTGATCCCAGAAATCGCGTTCGACATCGATGAGGTATGCCGGCTGATCAAAGGCCGCCACGACCGAGGACGCTACTTCTCGATCGTCGTCGCAGCCGAAGGAGCGACACCCAAGGCCGGGACGATGGAGGTGCTGACCGGCGCCGCCGACGAGTTCGGCCATGGAGGAACCCCGACCGCGTTCGACCGCGTGCTCACGACCAGACTCGGCCTCGCCGCCACACGAGCCGCGCACACCGGCGCCTGGGGGATGATGACGTCACTCCACGGCAACGAAATCAAACTCTTCGCGCTAGCCGACGCCGTCGCCGAGGTACGCAGAGTGCCCACCGAGGAGTACGAGAGCCTCGACGTACTGTTCGGATGAGCGGCTCGACGCTCTAGGACTCGACCCGACTACCGAGCCGATGGCTCAGTTGGGCCTGCGACGGTTCGGATCAACGACCCTCCGGTCATCGCGGGCGGCTGCTCGATTGTGAGCAGCTGCAGCACGGTGGGCGCGACGTCGCCGAGGATCCCACCGTCGCGGAGCGTCAACCCGGGTTTGGTTACGATCAGCGGCACCGGATTGGTCGTGTGGGCGGTGTTGGGGCTGCCGTCCGGCTCGAGCATGTGCTCCGCGTTACCGTGATCGGCGGTGACGAGGCACACACCTCCGGAGGCGTGCACAGTGTCGATCACGTGGCCGAGATGCCGGTCGATGGTCTGCACGCCCTGCATGGCGGCCTCGATCACACCTGTGTGACCGACCATGTCCGCGTTGGCGAAGTTGATCACCCCGAACGTCGGAGAGTCGCTGCGCCATGCGTCGGCGAAGGCGCCGGCAATCTCCGGCGCGCTCATCTCGGGCTTGTAATCGTAGGTCGGCACGTCCCGCGCGGACGGGACAAGCACGCGGCGCTCGCGATCGCACGGCTCCTCGTCGCCGCCGTTGAAGAAGTAGGTCACGTGCGCGTACTTCTCGGTCTCGGCGACGTGCAGCTGGCGCAGTCCGTGCTGCGCGATCACCACTGGGAGCGTCGTCGTCGGGTGCTCGGGCGCAAACGCGACCGGATAAGGGAATTCATCCTCGTAGCGGGTCATGGTCGCGTACCGCTCGATCGGCGCAACCCCGCCGCGATCGACATCGCGAAACTCCGGATCAGCTAGCGCGCGGGTGATCTCACGCATCCGATCCGGACGGAAGTTGAACGCGATCACCGAGTCGCCTGGACGGATGCGTGCTTCGTCCCCGACGAGCACGGGTGTGATGAATTCGTCGGTCTCCCCCCGCTCATACGCTTCGCGCGCGGCCGCCGCACCGGTGCTGGCTCGGTGCTCTGCGCGCCCGTGGACCAGCAGATCATAGGCGCGCTGCACCCGGTCCCAGCGGCGGTCGCGATCCATCGCCCAATAGCGCCCGACCACCGAGCCGACCCTTCCGGCTCCAGCGTCCGCCATCCAGGCCTCCACCGCTTCCAGATACCCCGCGCCTGACGTCGGCAACGTGTCCCGCCCGTCCGTGAAGGCGTGGAGAACCAGATCGGGGACCCCTAGCTGGGCGCCGAGCCGGATGATCGCCTGGAGCTGGACGAAGCCGGAATGCACGCCGCCGTCGGACACCAGCCCAATCAGATGCACCCGCTCCGCGCCTGACAGCGCGTCGCGCAGCACGCGGTTCTCGGCCAGGCGACCACTCCGGGCGGCGTCATCGATACGGGTCAGATCCTGCATCACGACAGCGCCCGCACCGAGGCTGAGGTGTCCAACCTCCGAATTGCCCATCTGGTTGTCCGGGAGCCCCACCGCGCGGCCTGACGCCGCCAACCGGGTGTGCGGATACTTCGACCACAGCTTGTCAAACACCGGCGTCCGCGCGCGGTAGATGGCATTACCCGGTCCATCGGGGGCGAGCCCCCAGCCGTCCAGCACGATCAACACCGCGCCGCGAACAGGCAGCGCTTCCGGACCCGAGCGGGCCGACATCACACCCCGCCCTTCAGATCGCCACGTGCTTGAAGTGTCCTCATCGCAGGCCGACAGTATCCCGTTGGCGACCGGGCCGTACATCCCGGAGGCCTACGGCGGTCTCGACGGGAAAATATTGAGGCCCATCGCCCTCTCTCCCCCTCCGGATGCCGCCCCGGCCCCGATCCGTAGGTCGGGTCATGGACGACAGGCTGACCGCCCTCGACGCGACCTTCCTCGAGCTCGAGCAGCAGGACGAGGGCGCGCTGATGAGCATCGGCGGTGATGGTGTCCGACCCGACGCCCGCGGGCGGGGCGCCGACGGTCGAGGATCTGTGCGCGAACCTCGAGCCACGGCTGGCTTAACTGCCGGGCTATTCCCAGCGGCCGTCGGCGACCCGAACGGCCGATTCGCCTGGCCAGAATGGACCGACGACCGCCGTTTCCGCATTCGTAACCACGTCGCCCACGTGGCCCTGCCGGCGCCCGGCCGGCAGGTGGAGCCATGCGAGTGTGCGGCCGACTTCTACTCACACCGGCTGGACCAGACGCGCCCACTGTGGGAGGTGATCATGATGGGCCTGAACGACCTGCGCTTCTACACCGCGCCACTACAAGCCGCCGGCGCGGCCGGCGACCGGCCCAAAGACGGCGACCTCGCGCAACTCAGCGAACTGTTAACGCCCGGACACCCCGCACGACAACAGTCGGCGCCACCACACGCTTGCTCAAACCAGGCTAACGATCGGCGGCGACAGCGGTCAGCCGTTCGGCCGCGTTAGCGGCCGAAGGTCTCGTCGTCGATCACCCGTAGCTGTGAGCGCATGACCACGCCGATGAACGAGCCAGTGGGCGCGAGCAGCGCATGAAACCGCGGCGGGTGGTCTCGTGATTCGCCAGCGTCCGACACTCGTAGCTCAGGATTTGGCGCGGAAGTGCGCCGGCTGGGCTGCCGCTGTTCACATCGCCGCCTGGCGGTTCTCCGACAGCGGCTCGAGCGTCTCCACGTAGGGCAACAGGTAACGACCGAACACCTTTGCCGCCTTCGCGGTGTCCTCGTCGTCGGCACGAACCAGTGCGGCGCCTGTGGGTTGCCCGGTCCAATCGAATTCCGTACGCAGGAACACGGGCGGGTCCCCACCCAGTACCCGAGCGTGGAGGACCCGCGGTGCCCGAACTCGCTTGACCGGGACGCCCAGACCGGCGGCGATCGTCTGCGCGACGACGTCGGCTTGCTGCGCGGCGAGACCGCCTTGCTTGATGGGAAAGCTGGTCAAATCGCCGGCCGCATACACGTCGTCGATCCCTTCGACCCGCCCGGACGCGTCCACCGGGACAAACCCCGACCGGCTCGCGGGCACGCCGGTAAACCGCCGCCCGCGCAGTTCGGGTACGGCCACGGCCCGGTCTGCCTGGATGAGCTGGCCGTCGGCGAGCGCGACCGATCCGTCACGCTGAACGCGTGAGGCGACAGCCCCACCGACGAACCGTACGCCGCGTTCCTCGAGCAGGCCGCGCACGACCACAGACGCCTCCGTGCCGAACAACTCCAGCGGCGCTCGTTCCGGCGTGACCAGCGTGGACTCGATCGCCAGCCCGCGTTCCCGCGCGTGCCTGGCCACTAGCAGCGCCAATTCGTACAGCGGCAACGGCCAAACAACACCGGTGGGCAGCGCAAAAACCGTGCGTCGCACAGTTCCCGCCTCGAGGTCGCGAAGCAAGCGTCTGATCAACCGGATCTCGCGCTGGTCGCGGAACGTGATCGCGCCCGGGACTCCGACGACCGGGCGTGCTCCGGTCGCAAGGATCAACGCGTCATAACGGAGCCGGGCCCCGGACGCCGTACGAACAAAATGCTTGCGGGAGGCCACCGCCTCGAGCCGCGACTTATGGAATTCCGCTCCCAGGTCCCGGGCGATCGCACGCAAGTCATAACGCCGTGACGGTGCCACGTCGAACGGCTCGCTCGTCGCCGCCGGGCGATAGTGGAACACCGGATCCGGAGCGAGCACCGCCACCGCCACCCGGTCGCCCGCAAGTGCCCGAAGGGCAAGAGCCGCCTCGACGGCGGCGAATCCGCCCCCGGCGATCAGGATCTGCGCAGGCCCCCGCGATATATCGCGAGTCGCCACCCGGTTCACGCCTCTCCCCAGCCGAGCACGCCGGCAATGTCGGCCGTCGAGAGAATCCCGATGGGCCGCTCCGTCCCCGGCTGGATGACCACCAGATGACTGACCCCGTTGGCCAGCATGAGCTCGCCCGCCTCACGCAGTGGCAACGACGGCTCGACCGTCACCAACGGCTGCTGCGCGATCACGCGCGCGCTCGGCGCCTCGGCGTCACGAATACCGGCGCGGACCAAGTCCAGATCGGAGATCACGCTCCAGACACCACACGGCGGCTCCTCGTGTGACACGCCGACCGCCGCGACGCAGTGAACGTGATGCGTGGCCATTATCTGGGCGACTTCGGGCAGGCTCGCATCGGGCTCGCACGCAAGGATGCCGGGGTGCATAGCATCGGACACCGTCGCGTGCTGGAGCGATGGCATCAGGTAGCTGCCCCGGGACGGCTGGCTGGTCGTGACGGACATGGGAACCTCCTCGAGTGCGGGTCTCCTACACGCTACGACGAGCGAGTGCTGCCGTCATCCGTGCTCGCCCGTAAGGTGCTCGGTAGATCTCCGAGCTGAGATCGACGGGCGGCCTGGTTGTGCGCCTCGAGGAACTTCGGTGTGGACTCCGCTTCAAACGTTGGCGGCCCGACCCTAAACGTCCGGGTGACTGCCGCTATCCGCGCAAGAGTGAACCCTTGCCACGGTTCTCGACGTCCAAGACGCGTGGGTTACCGCGGAAGGGGTGGGCCTACCGAGCTCGCCGAACATGCGGGGTTTGCGGATGAAGACCGCCTCTATCAGCCGGAGGAAAGCTCCCTGGTCGCCCAGCCTGCCATTGACGCCGGGGCGACCGGGTTCGTCGTCAGAGACAGAGTCGACACCGAGCTGGTCACCGCGGTCCGTCTTGCCGCCCGCCGCGAGCGGTACGTGAGTGCGCGGGTGGCAAGGAGGCTACAGGCCGTCTGTCAGGCGACACGCGACGATGGACTCACCCGGCGCGAGACCGAGATCGTTCGCATCATCGCCCTCCGTCACACGGGCGCTGAGATCGCGCGCCAGCTCGACCTCTCCCGGCGCACCGTGGAGACCCACCGAGCAAGAATCCTCAACAAGCTCGGTTTCACCATGCGCGCAGAGCTCGTTCAGTTCGCGCTACGACGCTGCTTAATTGGCGCATGACCGCTGCTCGACCTCAGTAGTCCACCGCAATGAAGCTGCGGATGCTGGGGGATGGCAGTGGGCCGGAGACCGCCGGCCCTGAACGCAGACCATGCGGCCCTCAGCCGACCAGCGGTCTCCCGCGGGCGACTTCCCGTGCCGACCCGTCGCGACGTGTTCGCCGTCTACGATCCGTGTCGCGACCGCGATCCCCAACGGGCAAGGACAACGCTCAGTACTTTCTCCTTTCGCGGCACGGGCGGGACCGGATGGGCGCGGCATGAGGGACCCGGACAATCTGCCTATGCGAGAACCCGGTCGACCCGCAGCGGCTTGGTCGCACGCCCGCAATGATGGCGGTCGCGATGAGCGACCTTGAGCAGCGCACTGTCACGCTCCACGGCCGGCCGGTGAGTTACGTGAAGGCGGGCAGCGGACCGCTGCTGCTGCTGATCCACGGGATCGCCGGCAGCGTGGAGAATTGGCACCAGGTGATCGAGCCGCTGGCGCAGCGGCATACGGTGCTGGCACCCAGTCTGCCCGGACATGGCAAGTCGGCGCCGGGCGCCGGGGACTACTCGCTTGGAGCGCTCGCGACCGGACTGCGCGATTTGCTAGTCGCGCTCGGTCACGAGCGTGCCACGCTCGTCGGACACTCGCTCGGTGGTGGGATTGCTATGCAATTTGCCTATCAGTTCCCCGAGATCACCGAGCGCCTAGCGCTCGTTTCCAGCGGTGGGCTGGGTCCCGAGGTAAGCGCGGTCCTGCGTGCCGCGGCGCTGCCCGGTGCGGATTTGTTTATCGGCGTGACCGCCGCGCTGGGGACCACCGTTGGGAGCAAGGTCGCGCGTGGCCTGGCGGTCTTCGGGGTGCGGCCCACCGCCGATGTCGCCGAGGTCGCTCGCGGCTACGCGTCGCTTGCCGACCACGACCGTCGGGTGGCCTTCCTCGCCACCCTGCGCGGCGTGGTGGGTACCGGCGGTCAGCGCGTCAGCGCCCGGGACCGGCTCTACCTCGCCGAGGGCATGCCCGTGCTCATCATCTGGGGCGCACGCGACCGAATCATCCCGGCCCAACACGCCGAGAACGCTCACGCGGCGATACCTGGCAGCCGCCTGGAGGTTTTCGAGAACGTCGGCCATCTTCCCCAACTCGAGGCGCCCGGACGCTTCGTCACAGTGCTCGAGCAATTCATCGGCGACACTGAGCCGGCGCTGTTTGATGCCGAGGGCTGGCGTGGCCGTCTCCGCATCGCCAGCGAGCAGTCACAGGCGGTCAGCTGGGACACCAGCCGCGATGGAGACGACATCGCGGCGTCCGGCTGACGGTCGAGCGATGGCCGACCAGGCCGGGACCACCGGCACCGCTGAGAGAGCATCAGCCCGGCACGACCCAGAATGCGATCACGGCGTATTGGATTGCGGCGGCCAGGACGACAAGCGCATTGAAGACCTCGTGGTATCCGCACACGGCGGGAACAGGGTCGGGCCGCTTCATCGCGTAGATGACTGCACCGGCCGTGTAGAGGAGGCCACCCAGCGCGAGCAGCCCCACCCCGGCGATGCCGATCGCCGCCGCGAGCTGCGGAATCGCCGCTACAGCAACCCAGCCCAAGCTGATGTAGATGACGGCGAGGAGCCACGTCGGAGCGGTGCTCCATATCAGGTTGAAGATCGCTCCGGTCCACGCCCCCGTCCACACGGCGACCAGGATTGCGATCGCGAGGACCCCATGGAGGGCCAGCAGGGCAAATGGCCTATACGTGCCCGCGATGAGCATGAAAATCATCGAATGGTCGAGCCGGCGCATCCAGCGTCGCGCTGAGATTGAAGTCCAGTTGACGCGGTGATAAAGCGCACTGACGCCGAACAGTGCCACCAGCGTGACTGCGTACACGCTCACCGCGACGCGGGCGCGCGCGCCGTGGGCGCTCATCACGAGTGCTACGCCGAGTGGGACGCTCCACAGGCACGCCCACTTGTGCCAGACTCCGCGTAGGCGCGGCCTAGCGGAAGAGGCAGGTTGCTGCCTCGGTCGGATGAGGGGTTTGATAGGGACCGGTCCAAGTGTTGTCGGGATTATGGGAGCCGACCCCGGCGTCAGCTCGCAGTTAAGGCTGTTGCGGGGTCCCGGGACGTTGCGTGACGGGACACTGGCGAGAAGACCCTGAGAAGGTCCTGGACGCCGAATGACCGGAAATCCACCGAACCGCCAAATAGCGAGGTCTGCTTGACGCGATTTCTCGTCATCGGCCCCGGCGTGAGTTGTTCAGGGGGTCTTCTGGCCGGCCAGTACTACCTTCAGAGCGTCGTGCTGTCGGCGGCGCCGAAGACGTCGTAGGCCTTCTCGATTTCGTTGAGTGGAAAGTGGTGAGGTGCACCGCTGACGATGCCCGGCTCAGATTGATATTCGCCGATAATTCGTAGAATCCGAGGATCCCGCCGTCGGGCACCGTGACATCCGTATGACGCACGTCTCGCGTGCGGAAACGCCGCAACCCGCCCTCCTGCACCTGGCCTCGACCAGCCCCATCCAAGTTGCACCCAGAATCTGATGCGCGTCACCCGTCCGAGGCGCGTGGTTTCTCGCGCGATGTCGCGGACCAGTGCGGGTGCCTCCTCAGCGCCCCGGAGCGAGGATGTTTCTTCCCGCAGTGAGGCCCGAGGAGACGACGAACAGATGCCCAGCACGGCTTTGCGCACCGACCTTCCGCCCGCTGTAGGCGAAGTATCCTCGCGATGGCTCTCTATGTCGGCGCGCTCGACGTGCTCGGAGCGCAGGTACTCCTCATCGCCGTCGTTCACTTACTAGGCGTTTGACAGCGCTCGTGTGTCGATCTCGGATGGCATGCGCGTCGCTCCAAGCGCGCATCGCTTGATGCCTGTGGCAAATTACTGAGGCCAGTCGCGCCCTGGCCCCGATGCCGCGGAGAGAGTCGGTCCGTACGTTGGGACCATGTCCGACACCCTCACCGCCCTCGACGCGACTTTCCTGGAGCTCGAGCAGCGGGACGAAGGCGCGCTGATGGGCATAGGCGGCGTAAGCGTTTTCGACCCGGTGCCCGCGGGCGGGACGCCGACGGTCGAGGAGCTATGCGCGAACCTCGCGGAGCGGCTGGATCAGCTGCCCCGCTACTCGCAGCGGCTGTCATCGACCCGAACGGGCGGGTTCGCGTGGCCGCGCTGGATCGACGACGATCGTTTCCGGATTCGCGACCACGTTGCCCACGTCGTCCTGCCGGCGCCCGGCGGGCTAGCCGAGCTTTGCGAGTGGGCAGCCGACTTCTATTCGCACCGGCTGGACCGGACTCGCCCGCTGTGGGAAATGGCGCTGATCGAGGGCCTCCCTGAAGGTCGCTGGGCGATTGCCAACAAGACCCATCACTGCCTCGTCGATGGCGTCGGCTCCGTCGACGTCGCCTACGTGCTGCTCGATGCCGAGCGGAACCCCCCTGGGCGTCGGATCGTACCGCCCCCACCGCTGGGCAACGACTCGCTCCTGCGGCCGTTCGTACCCGGCCCGCCGCAGCCGGTCGCGGACGTCGCGCACGCCGGCGTCCGGGTCGCCGGCGCGGGCGTCCACGCGGCGCTGCACCCGCGCGAGGTGCTGGAGCGGTCGCGCTCGCTGGCGGAGCTCATCGTTCGCGAGGAACTGATAGGCGCGCCCCACACATCCTTAAACGTCCCGATCGGCTCGACCAGGCGGTTCGCGGTCGTCAGCCGCCCGCTGGCGGAGCTCAAGGCGATCCGCCATCGGCTGGGCGGATCGATCAATGACGTCGTACTCGCAGCCTGCACTACCGGCCTGCGGCTTCTGCTCCTCGAGCGTGGCGAGGAGCCGCCGCGGCGAGGCCTGCGGGCAATGGTCCCGATGAACATCCGCCAGAATAGCGAGCGCCTCGCGCTCGGGAACCGGGTCAGCTCCCTGTTCGTCGACCTGCCGGTGGCGGAACGCGTCGCACACCTGCGCCACCGGCAGATCGTGGCCGCGACTGAGCGCCTGAAGTCCTCGGGCGCCGCAACGGGCGCGGAGGCGATGATCGACCTCGCTGCGCTCGCGCCGCCGGTCGTTCACGCAACGCTTGCCCGTTCGCTGTACGCGACGCGCCTGTTCAACGTGACCATCACCAACGTGCCCGGGCCCCAGATCCCACTCTACGCGTTCGGGGCACAGCTACGCGAGGTGCACCCAGTGGTGCCGCTCGCCGCCGAGCACTCGGTTGGGATCGCGATCTTCTCCTACAACGGACTGGTCACCTTCGGCGTCATCGCCGACAGCGAATCGACGCCCGATATCGACGTGCTCGCGCACGGCATCGAGAAGGGCATCGATGAGCTCCTGGCGCTCGTCCCGGACGCCGCTCATTGAGGCACCACCCACCGCCGGGCAGCGGTTAATCGATCGCGCGTCGACCCGCGGGTCTCGCCGAGACGATCGAGTTCGCCCGCGCGCTCGGCTTGCCGGCGCGCCTGATCGTCCATGGCGTCGCGGGACGGCCGTACGACGCCGGTGCAAGGGCTCTCCGACGAGCTCGAAGCGAGCGTTCCCACGCTGGCGGAACGCGTCCTGCGCGAGGCGCGCTCGCTGCGGGACTTCGACGTCTCCGTTACGGGGTTTTCCGCAAGATAGATCGCATCCATCCCTGATGGAGCCGCCACCTGCTCCTGGGACAGTTGCGTTGTCCTTGCCAACCAGCCGAGGAGAGCCGCAATGACCGAGTCAGCCCCAGCAACCATTCATGAGCTGCACAGTCGCGTCAACGACGGCATCCACGTCCGGCTGATGTGGCGATCCGACGACGATCATCTCTGGGTGTCGGTCACCGACACCAAGCGGCGGGAGCAGCTCGGCATCGAGGTCCGCGACCGCGGGCAGGCGCTGGACATGTTCCACCACCCATACGCGTACGCCGCGCACTACGGAGTCGAGACCAACACGACCCGCGAGGGCGCGACCGCCGAGTTCTCGTTGGTGCCCTGACCACCGGGCGGCCGGCAAGACACCGGCAATCTCAGCAGTGGTTACCTGGCTGTTGCGCGACATCCCGGTGCGCGACATCCCGGCTTAGACGCCCGCGAGCCCGACGTAACGTGAGACCATGGTTGACCTTCCAGGACACGACCTGCTCAGGCTTTTCGAGCGAGCAGACACAACGTTCAGATGTCCACCGTGACTGGCACAGGTGGACGCACAGAGATCGCGCCGGACCTTGATCGGTCCCTGTCGGACGGCTTCGAGCTTGTATCGGGCACGGGGTCGGGCTATGCGTCAGCCTCAGGCCCCAGCCCACCGGCGAATGCTGCCGTCCGATCTGGAAACACTGATTGCCGTCAGGTCGGGAGCGCCAGCCCCACGAGGTAGGTGGCGCCGCCGACGATCACACCCGCGAGGGTCATCTCGAGGCCCGCCGACCACCAGGTTCGCAACGTCACCAGCGATTTCGCGGCGCCGACGAGGAAGTGCGCGATGAGCGATACCGCCGCCGCTAGGACGATCGCGACCGTCCCGGTAGTGAACATGAATGGGATCACCGGCACGATTGCACCCAGCCCTGTCGAGACACCCGCGGCGATCGCTGCTTGTCGGGGATCGCGGCCGTCGCCGGTGATCCCGAACTCCTCCGCCGCGAGCGCCCGCAGCATCGCCTCCGGATGCGTTGACAGCTGCTCGGCCATCGCGTCGGCAGTGTCTTCGTTGATCCCCTTCAGCTGATAGAAGAGCGACAGCTCTTCCTGCTCCTCTTCGGGGTGCTCGGCGATCTCCCGACGCTCACGCTCGACGTTGGCGGCAGCCACCTCGGCCTCCGAGCGCTCGGCCAGGAACGCGCCCGTCGCCATCGAAAGTGCCGAAGCGACCGCGGCCGCGATCCCTGCGGTGAGTACGAAGCTGGAGCCGCCGGTGGCGCCGGACACACCCGCGACGATTCCGAACACTGCCGCGAGGCCATCGCTGGCGCCGTAGATCGCGCCGCTAATCCAGCCGCCCCCGGTCCGGTGACCCTGGTCGGCGCCCAGAAGCATGTCGAGCCGCGCCCGCGCGGGATCCACCGCGGCCTCCGCGCCCACGCTGGCGCTCGGGCCGGCGCGGATCTCGCTCACCGCACTTGAATGCCCGCGCTCTTCGTCGCGGATGTGGTCAAACAGCGCATCGGTCACCGGATCGCCCGTAGGACGCGCGTAGAGGTCGTCGGCTTCCGCGTTCTCGGCCGCCTCGCGCGCCGCGAGGAGCCGATCGACCGGCGCGATCCGGGCTTGAAGCCGTAACCACAGCGACGGGCGGACGCCGTCACTCGATGGGACCTGGATCGCAAGCTCGGACATCCGCGCCTCTAGGCGCGCGCGATGACCGTTCTCGGCCTGAGCCATCCGGCGCAGGATGTCCGCCCCCGGGGCGGGCAGCCGCCGCGCGATCAGCTCGTAGACGGCTGCGGCGACAACCTCGGACCGCCACGCCGACAGTAGCCGGTCACGCGCGTCCCGTTCCGGTGCGGTCGTCTCCGTCGTCATCACACTCGGGTCAGCATCGTCAGCAGGCATTGACACGGGCGTTCGGTCAGTCCGCGGGTGACGAGTCCGGGCAGCACGAGGCGACTTTCACCGAGCGTCGCGGTCATTCGATCCTTCGGCATCACGCCTCGATTGGTCGGGGGCAGGCAGACACATCGCGATCGTCCTCACCCGTGGCGCCCGGCGCATCCGGGGAAAACCCGGGCCGCGGTCAGGGGGCTGCCCCGCCGTGCCCGCTAGCGCCGGTCGCGGAACCGTGACACGCCGCGCCGGCGAGCCCTGTCGGGGCGCAGCCTGCGAGGATCGACCTTGCCGAGTAGCCGAGGTTTCCGGCTTGCCTGAAGCCGGCGTCTGGCCAGGAGCCCGCCGCCGACGCCGGCCGCGGCGAGCGCGGCGGCGATCAGGCCGGGTGTGGCCAAAAGACGGCCGTACTCCTCCTGGACCGCGGGCCACACGCGATCGTCGATCAGCTCCGAGGCGCGATCGTGACCGGCGGCCGACGCCGCCGGTTCGACCGCGGGGAGGAAGGCGATCTGGACTCGCCTGAGCTTCGGGAGCGCGCCGCGCCACAGGTGCGAAGTGCCCGTGATCGCCGCCGGGATGATCGGCACGCCGGACTCGATCGCCACGCGGCCGGCGCCGTGACGCGGCACGCCGAGCGCGTCAGGCTCCTCGACCCGCGTGCCTTCAGGGAACACGACGACAAGACCGCCCGCCTTAAGGATCGCGGCGGCGGTGTCGAGGGCCTCGGTATCGGACTCGCCGCGGCGGATCGGGAACGCGCCGAGGCGTGTGAACAGCCATGCCAGTGGGCCCTTGAACAGCTCGACTTTCGCCAGGAACCGGACGTGCCGGCCCGCGACGATCCCGATGAAGAACGGGTCGAGGAAATTCTTGTGGTTGGGGGCGACGATCACGCCACCGTGCTCGGGAATGTGCTCGACACCCGAGACGCGCACGCGAAACCACGTCCGCAGGACGGCCCTCGCCAGCACCCGGATGACCGCATACAGTGGCCGCGAGAAGCCTCGCTCGCGGGCATAGGCGGGCGCCTTGCGCTCGGCTTCGATCACGCGGTCGGCGTCGCTGGACACGCGCACCACAGTGGCACGCACACTACGTCAGGCCCTGAGCGGTACGCCGGACCACCGGCTCGGAGAACTACGGATTCTCCGCCGCGAGGCTCGACCCCGTGCTGAGCGGCGTGTACCTCGCTCACCTGAACGCCGCGGTGACCGCGCCGCCTGCCGCCGCGCACGCCGCGAGACAGAGCATCTTTGGCGCGACCGCGGTCGCCCAACAGCTCCGTTCAACCGCTCTGCTTCAGTCGCCCGAGCCGCTTTCGCACACGGTCTCGACGCTGCGCTGCTCGTCTGGGCCGCCATCGCCGCGATCGGCGCGGTGCTGGCATCGCTGTTCCTTCCCGGAGGCGCACGATTGTGAAGGCGCGCCGCGCTGAGGCGCGACCCCCCCGGGGGCGAACCGGCGGCCATCCCGCACCATTAGGGCCGGCCGGGCATGCCGGCTCGAAGCCCGATCAGGCTCAGCCGCCGACGTCCGGGTCGTGTTCGATCCGGATCGTCGTCCGCAGTCCGTCGCGCCCGTCAACCGCGATCGTCATCGGTGCCAACATCGTGTGGTTGTCCACCGCCACCCGCGCCGGATGATCGACCCGGTGGCGAAGGACGCCCGGCACATGCGGGCCGCCCCGGGCCACGGCGACCTCGAACACGTTATTCCGGCGGTCGTAGGTCAGAGTGTGCAGGGCGAGGTGGTTCGCTTCGACGCTCGCCGGGCCGGACAGGTCGCCCACCTCGATCGAGGTGGGCGCGTGAAGCAGCTCGCGACCGAGCGCATCGAAGTACTCGGCCCACGTCTCACTAGCGAGCTGTCGAGGGGTGGTTGTCATCTCGGTCTCCTCTGCATCTTGGATCACGCCTGCCGGGGTCGTCGCGTGGGAACCGGCTGACTTACTTCTACTTGGATCCGAGCGCCGCGACGACCGTTGGGATCGGCAGATCCCGTTTCGGGCTATTACGGAGGCAGCAGCGGATCGGGTGCGGATGGCTCGACCGCCCGGACGCCTCACGCTGACAGTGCCACCTCCGGCTCGCGCAAGGAAATGAGGCTGGGCGCGGTGGCGTTGAGCGAGCCGGCGAAGTCGGGGGTGATCGAATGCGGGTTGCCGAGCATCGGACTCAGTAGTTCGTCACATTCGGCTGCGGTCCTTGACGGATGCACCTGGGCGCCGCATGACCGATGCTGAACCCGGAATGGGACAACGTCCGGGAGAGTGGCGCTTCGTGGAACCTCCGCGTGCCCGGCGTGTGACGACATCATCGGCGTGTATGAGCCGCTCGTGCACCTCGGGGACGGCTGTCGCCATGCGCACTTCCCGTGCAGCCGAGCCGGAGATCTGTTCCGGCGGGCAGTGCTTTCACCTCGACTGCTACGAGCGGCTGGTCGGACGAGGCCTAGCTCGCCGGATCGGCCGACCGCGCACGGTCGGTAGTTGCCCGCGTCGGGTGTGCAGCGCGGCGACGGATGGGGCGGCCCCGCGGGCTCTCGCACCATTTGGGTCCCACTCAGCAAGGAGACCCTCATGGCTACAACCGCCCCGTATCCGAAACAGTCCGCACTCCGGGCGTCGCCGGCTATCACGCCGCGGTCGTCCACGAGTTCGACGCGCCGCTCACGGTCGAGCAGGTGCCCTGGCGCGAGCTCGAGCCTGGCCAGATCCGGGTTCAGGTGGAGGCGTCGGGGCTGTGCCACACCGATATCCATGCCGCCCACGGCGACTGGCCGGTCAAGCCCTCGCCGCCGTTCATTCCCGGTCACGAAGGGGTCGGCATCGTTCAGGAGCTTGGCCCGGGCGTGACCGAGGTCGCGCGTCGGCGATCGCGTCGCGATGCCCTGGCTCGGCTACGCCTGCGGGACCTGTGACTACTGCGTGTCGGGCTGGGAGACGCTGTGCGAGTCCCAGAAGAACATGGGCTACTCGATCGACGGCGCCTTCGGCGAGTACGCGATCGCCTACGCCCGCTACGTCGTCAAGGTGCCCGACGGGCATCGACCCGTTCTGACGCGGCGCCGCTCACCTGCGCCGGCGTGACCACGTACAAGGCGGTCAAGGTCGCCGGCACCCGCTCCTCGGATCTCGTCGCCGTGTTCGGCGTCGGCGGGCTCGGCCATCTGGCGATCCAGTACGCCGCGATCGCCGGCGGCCGCGTGATCGCGGTCGACCTGCTCGACGAGAAGCTCGAGCTAGCGCGCGAGCTCGGCGCGGAGTTCACCGTCAACGCCGCCCGGGAGGACCCCGTCGAGGCGATCAAGGCACTCGGCGGCGCCGACCAGGCGATCGCGCTCGCGGTCTCGCCGCGCGCATTCGAGCAGGCCTACGGGTCGCTTCGTCGCGGCGGCACGCTCGTGTTCGTCGCGCTCCCGCCGACAACCACGTCACGCTGCCGATCTTCGAGACCGTGCTGAACGGGATCACGGTGGTCGGCTCGATCGTCGGCACCCGCGCCGATCTGCGCGAGGTGTTCGAGCTGCATGCCGCCGGCAAGACCAAGGTCATCCGCGAGGTCCGCCCGCTGCGCCCGCGTCAACGAGTCGATCGCGGACGTCGAGGCCGGCCGGGTCGCAGCCCGGATCGTGTTCGCGCTCTGACGTTCATCCGGCACATTCTTCGCCAGTAGCGTCGGCCACGTGGCCGACGCTACTGGCGATGAGGTGGTTTCCGATCCGATCGGGATCGTGCTCGCCGACGATCACGCGTTGATCCGCAGCGGGCTTCGGCGTGTCCTGGACGGGGAGGCGGACCTCACCGTGGTGGGAGAGGCAGGAGATGTCGAGGCGGCCCTGGCGCTCACCGAACGACATCAACCGCAGGTCGGTAGTGCTCGATCTGAACATGCCGGGCACGCCGACGTTGGCGGCGATCCCCCGGTTCCTCGAGGCTTCCCCGGGAAGCGCGATCGTGGTGCTGACGATGGAGGCGGAGCCGGGGTTCGCGCGCACGGCCTTGAGCGCGGGCGCGCGCGGCTATGTCCTCAAGGACGCCGCCGAGGCGGAGCTGGTGGAGGCGGTGCGCTCGGTGCTCGCGGGCGGCACCTACCTCGATCCCAGCCTCGGCGCCCGGCTGGCGCGGATGGGCCCCGAGCCCGGCGGAGCGCACCCGGGTCTGTCCCACGGCGAGCCGAACCTGGCCCTCGGGACGGACTTCGCCGGACATCGAATCGACACCTTCGTCGGCCAGGGCGGGATGGGGCTCGTCTTCCGCGCGACCGACCTCACCCTCGGCCGGACGGTGGCGCTCAAGGTGATCGCGCCCGACGCCGCCGGCAACCCCGTGTTCCGCGCCCGCTTCGAGCGCGAGTGCCGGGTGGCCGCTGCCATCGATCACCCCCACGTGGTCCAGATCTACCACGCTGGCCACGACGACGGCTTGCTGTACCTCACCATGCGCTATATCGACGGCACCGACCTGCGCCGGCTGCTCCGCCGCGAGAACCGGCTCGACCCGGCGCGCGCCGTCGCGATCGCTCGGCCAGATCGCCGGCGCGCTCGACGAGGCGCACGCACTCGGGCTCGTCCACCGCGACGTCAAGCCCGGCAACGTGCTGCTGGCGCAGCGTTCCGGGCACGACCACGCCTATCTCACGGACTTCGGCATCACCAGGCGAGCCGGCGACGAGCATCTGACCCGGACCGGCGTGGCCCTGGGATCGGTCGACTACATCGCGCCCGAGCAGGCGCACGGCGCCGACGTCGACGCCCGCGCGGACATCTACTCGCTGGCCTGCGTTCTGTTCCAGATGCTCACCGGAAGCGTGGTCTTCGACCGCGAAAACGACCTCGAGAAGCTCTGGTCACACGTCCACGACCCTCCGCGCAGGCTGGTGGCGCTCAACCCGGAGCTGCCACCCGGTCTTCAGGACGTGCTCGATCGCGCGCTCGCCAAGAACCCCGGCGACCGCCAGCAGTCCGCGACACAACTGGCGCAGGACGCAGCCAAGGCGCTCAGGCAGAGCTGACCGCCGGCCCGGGTCGTAGGAAAGCGCAAGCGAGGCGCGCAGATGCACGGATGTCCCCCGCCCGTGGCCCGCCTCCGATCCCTTGAACAGCCACCCGCAAAGGATTCAGGATGTTCCGAAACGTTCTGGTGGGCGTCGACGGGCGCCCTGGCGGCCGCGACGCGATCGGCCGTGGCGAGGTTGCTGGCCGCACCCGAGGCCGTGTCACGCTCGCGCACATCTACGGCGAGGACTTGCTGAACGGCCGCGGCGGGTCGCGGACGGTCATCACCGAACGAGCCCGAGCCGAGGTGTTGCAGGCTAGGCGAGGCCGGCCAGTCGGCGATCGAGTAGCGCCAGCACGTCGCCCGTGATCTTCTCGACCGGGCGGTCGGTCCGCAGCGTGAGCTGCGCGCCCGGCGGCACCTCGTCGAGCGGCTCCCAACTGCTCTGCTCGCGCAGCACGATCGCGGGTCCAGCGTCCGAGACGTGGTCGCGGTCGTGCTCTCGAGCCTCCGCCCGCGTGGCCAGGACGGCGCGAGGGGCCTGACATTCGAAGAACAGCTTCGGCAGGGAACCGCCGAGCGCAGCCGAGAACGCGACGCGATCTGCCCGGTGGCGGAACGTGGCGTCGACGATCACGCCGCCGTCGGCGGCGAGCGCGTCGGACGCGCGTCTGCCGAGCTCGGCATATGTGCGCGCGTTCCACTCAGAGCTATAGGTTCCTTCGGGCGCCCGCTCGGTCGGCCGGACTCCCACGAGCCGCTTGCGGATCACGTCGGAGCTCAGGTGGGATAGCCCGGACAGCTCAGCCAGCGCGCGCGCCAGGTGTGACTTGCCGCTGGCGGGTACACCGCACACCACGATCACGAGCGGTCGTCTCGCCCGCCAGGCAAAGCGCTCGGCGACCGCCATCAGGTCGCGGGCGTGAGCGCTCTGCTGACCGTGCTCGGCGCGCACGAGCGCGCGGTAGGCGGCGTAGAAGGCGATCAGTGAATCCGGCCCCGGGTCGCCGCCGGCGTCCCGGTACGCCTGGACCAGGATCTCGCCGAAGCGATCGCCGCCGCGCGCGGCCAGGTCGAACACCAGAAAGGCCAGATCGTCGGCCACGTCCAGCTCGCGCAGCCCGGGGTCGAACTCGACGCAGTCCACGATCCGTACGCGATCGCCCGCGAGCACGTGTTCGGCGCGGAGGTCCCCGTGCCCCTCCCGGACCTGCCCCCGGGCGGCGCGCACCGCGAATGTCTGGGCATGGGCGGTCACGAACGCGTGCGCGAACCGCTCGAGGCCCAGCACTCGTTCGATCTCGCCGCGCTGCTCGACGTCCGCGAGCAGCTCCTGCAGGTTGCGGTCAAAGCGGCGCTCGGCCGCCAGAACCGGGGCGCCGTCGGGTGTCGCCCGCTGGGCGTCCTGGTGAAAGCGGGCGAGCACGCGTCCGACCTCGACCACGTCCCGCCTCTGGAGCTCGCCCCGCTCGAGCCTCGCCGCCAGCGTCTCAGCCTCGTCGTAGCGGCGCATCTCGACCACGAAGTCGACCGCGCGTGGGTCGTCCTCGTCGGTCAGCTCGACTCCGTCGCCGACGAGTGCCACGCCCCGGACGCCGACATAGAGGTCGGGCGCCAGGCGGCGGTTGAGCCGCATCTCGGCCGCGCACATCTCCCGCCGGCGAGCCGGCGTCCCGTAGTCGAGGAAGTCGAGTACGAGCGGCTTCTTGAGCTTGTAGGCGCGCTCGCCGGCCAGGAACACCCACGAAATGTGAGTCTCGCGCACCTCGACGGATGCCGGCCGGTGCGGATACGTCCTAGGTCGCGCCAGCGCTTCTCGCACCGGGTCGGACCGAGACTTTGGGGGGTGGGTGGCGGTCGGCGTCGTCACGATGCTCCGACGGGCGCGGGCTCGCGATTCCGTACGGGCACACGGCCACGCCGGCGCACACGCCAGCGCCACAGCTCATCCGACCCCCACACGATCACCGGGAAGCACGCCAGCACGAGCAGCTCGCGCGGCCCGAGCGCCGCGGTGTGGAAGATCGACCGACGCGACGGCAGGTAGATGATCGCCGCGGCGAACAGCACTGCGAACGCCACGCCGCGGAGCAGATGCGGATTGGAGAACACACCGCCCTCGCGCAGCGACGCTCGGCTCGTGCGCACCGCGAACGCGGCCCCCATCTGGCACGCCACGATCCGCGCCCAGGTCATCGTCGTGGCCTGCAGGTAGGCGTGGTGCAGCGGCGTCTCGGCGCCGGTGGGGTCGCCCCAGGACCACCCGGCGGTGAGCAGGACGAGGAAGTAGCCCCCCATGATGAGCAGCGCCTCGAGCGCGCCGAGCCTGAGCCAGGCGCGGGACAACATCGCGCGGCTGATGATGCCCGCCTCGCGCGGCCGCGGGGCTCGGTCCATCGTCCCCGGTCCGGAGCCTCCGGCTGGGGGCGGCTATTGTTGCCGCGGGCTGCGGCTCTCGTCGGGATCACGTGAGGCATGAGAAGCTGGGGGGGCGTCGTCGATGTCACCGCGCTGATCGTGCCCGCGGCGACGATGATCGGCATCGGTAGTTCCCCTCGGTGCAGATGCGGTGCATCCCGCGCGGCGACTACTACCTGTACCGACTCGGTACTTCACCGCGCGTGAGCGGCGCGCTTAGACGGTGGTCGGGAGCCGCTCCCGGGTCTACATTCATGGCATGCGCCACCTACACCCAGTCGACCACCGCGATACCGACGGCCCACCCAACGATGCGCCGATTCGTGTGGTGCTCGCCAACGACCATCCCGGTTTGCGGCGGAGTCTCCGGTCGCTGTTGGACCACGAGGATGATCTGGACGTCGTCGGCGAGGCGAGCGATTTCGAGGCCGCCGTGCACGACGTGGCGCTCCAGCACCCCGACGTGCTCGTGCTCGACTTACGGATGCCGGACGGGTTCATCGCCGAGCGGATCAAGCGACTGCGCGCGGCGTCCCCCGGCACCGAGATCGTGGTCACCACGATGCACGTGAACGAGGCGTTCGCCACCGAGGCGCTCAGAGCGGGCGCGATCGGCTTCGTGCTGGCCGATTTCGCCGATCTTGAGCTTGTCGATGCCGTACGGCGCGCGAGCCGCGGCCTCGCCTACACCAGCCCGCGGATCAGGCGCGCGGTCGCGTGACCGCCTCCGCTTCGACGCGCCGCGGTTCGATTGTCCGACGCTCGGTGCCCCTGCGGTAGCTGGCGGGGAATGCGGCGTTGATCGTCGTGCCCTGGCCTGGCGACGAGGTGACCTCGAGGGTTCCGTGCAGCAGTTCGACCCGCTCCCGCATCCCGAGCAGCCCGAATCCGTCGGTGTGGGCGACCGGGTCAAACCCGCGTCCGTCGTCCCGCACCGTCACTCGCACGGTCGAGTCGTCTTCCACGACCTCGACTTGGGCGCGGCGCGCGCCGCCGTGCTTGGCGGCGTTGTTGAGGGCCTCCTGGATGATCCGGTACATCGTGGTCTCGACCTCGCTCGTGTGTCGGTCCGGCTTGCGGCCCTGCTCGTAGGCGAGGTCGATGGCGAGATCCACTTCGAGCCCGCGGCCGCGCGCCCGCTCGGCGAGATCCTCGATCGCCGCCTGCGCGCCGAGGTCGTCGAGGGCGGCCGGACGAAGGTCGGTGACGAGCGCCCGGAGCGTGCGAATCTCCTGCTCGAGCTGGACGACCGCGTCGCGCATCGTCTCGATCACCGCCTCAGGTTCGGAGGCCTGGAGCTGCGCGGCGAGCCCCAGCCGTAGCGCCGCCAGGTTCTGCAGCGTCTCGTCGTGAAGCTCGCGGGCCCAGTGAGCGCGTTCCTGCTCGGCCGCCGCCAGCCGTTGCCGGCGGCGCTCGCCCTCGACCGTCACCGCGGTCGCGACGGCCGTCGCCGCGCTGGCCGCGAACGCCTCCAGCAGACGCTGGTCCTCGCGGCTGAACGCCGGGCCGCCCTCGAGCCGGTCGACCGCGATCAGCACCCCGTAGCCCCGCCCGCGGAAGATCAACGGGACCACCAATCCGGCGTCGGCCCGCACGCCGAGCCGGCCGAGGCCGTGCCGCTCGAACCGCGCCCGGTTGGGCTGATCCTCCAGGCGGAGCGTTTGCGAGATCCGGAGCGCCGCGCTGGCGAGGCTGTCCTGCACGTCGACGCGCTGGCCCACCAGGCCTGCGGGCAGCTCGCCCGCGCCGGCGGCCACGACCATCTCCCCGGCCTGCTCGTGCTCGATCACCAGCGCTCGGGCGGCCACCAGCGCTCTTCCGCGCTTGGCCACCAGCCCCAGGATCGGATCGAGGTCGGTCTCGCCGCCGAGCGCCCGCGCGATCTGCATGGTCGCGTCGAGCGCGTCGACGGTCCGCTTGAGCTCGGTGTGCTGAGCGTCCAGGCCGGAGTACCGCCGCGCGTGGTCGATCGCCACGCCCGCGAACTCGGCCAGCAGCATGATCGTCTGCTCGTCCTCCTCGGTGAACTCCTCGCCGCCCGCCTTCTCGGTCAGGTACAGGTTCCCGTACGGGACGCCGCCGATCAGCACCGGGACCCCCAGGAACGTACTTCATCGGCGGATGGCCGGCCGGAAAGCCGTAGGAGTGCGGGTGGGCGCCCACGTCCGCCAGCCGCAGCGGCACCGGATGCGCGATCAGCTCGCCGAGCACCCCTCGACCCTTCGGCAGATCGCCGATCCGTTCCCGATCGTCCTCGTCGATGCCGATCGTGATGAACCGCTCGAGCTCGGCGCGTGACTGGTCCGTCACCCCGAGCGCCGCGTACCTCGCTCCCGACAGCTCGCGGGCGGACTCGAGCACGCGCCGGAGCACCACCTCGAGGTCGAGCTCGGACAAAACGTCGCGCGCGAGCCGAACCGCGTCAAGGGCGTCGGGGGCGTTTCGTGATTCCTGGTCGCCCACGGCCGTCAGGCGTTGCGCCCGCCTCCGGGATCCATCGGACCGGTGACCTCTATGACCGCCGCGACCCGGTGGTTCACCGGGCGTCGAAACGGGTCTGAGCGAGTTGTCACGTCGGGCGACTGCCAGCAAAGAAACTTCACAGGTGTCGCCCGCGTCCGCCGAGCCACATGCCTGACTCGCACACTATCAGCGCCCACCGGCCGGGTTGCGGAAAAGCACTGATCGAACCGCTGGAAACGACCGGATGTCGGAGCGCTGCTCACTCGGTTAGATGGGCTCACAACCCCCGAGGAGCCTGCCATGACCATTCACCCGAAGAACCAGAAGGACCTGCTGCTGGCGCCGGTCGCGGCCGAGATCGATCGCAACCTCCAGCGCCTCCGCGTTGCTTCGCCGTACGACGTGCTCGCCGAGCTCGAGCTCGAGTTCGACCGGCCCGCGATGTGCGCCGATCCCGACGAGCGTGCCGCGCTCGTTCTCCGCCAGGCGCTCCGCGATGTCGACCTGCACGGCTGGACGGCGACCCTCAGCGACGACGCGTCGCGCGTTCACCTCGACGGCGGCTCGGTCTCGCTCGACGTCGGCCTGAGCCCCGAGATCACCAGGTACATCACCGAAGGCGCCGACCTCACGCCAGCGTGAGGTGCGGCCGCTCTTGCGCCGGTTCGAACAGCAAGCGGCCCGTCATCTCCCTGGGCGGTTCGATTCCGAGCAACGCTAGTGGTGTGTCCCGTGTTTAGTTGGCGATTGCGTTGAGGGTAACCCGGCCGCGGCGGACTTTCTCGAGGATCTGGTCGGTAGTGGCGGTCCATTTGAACGGTTCGAGGTTCTCGTTGTGAGCGGCGAGGTAGTCCTCGATCGCGGTGATGAGGGCTGGGACGGAGTGGAAGATCCCCCGACGGATCGCTTTCTCGGTCAGGCGGCTGAAGAAGATCTCGACCATGTTGACCCAGCTGACTGGAGGTCGGGGTGAAGTGCAGCTGAAAGCGGGGACGGCGGGCCAGCCAGGCCCTGACCTTGGGGTGGTTGTGCGTGGCGTAGTTGTCGAGCACCAGGTGAACCATGAGCCGCTTGGGGACCTCACGGTCGATCGTCTTTAGAAACGTGAGGAACTCGGTGTGGCGGTGGCGGGGCCGGCACTGGCCGATCACCCTGCCCGACAGCACGTCGAGGGCGGCGAACAGGGTGGTCGTCCCGTTGCGCTTGTAGTCGTGGGTCATCGTTCCCGCCCGGACGGGCTTGATCGGCAGCGACGGCTGGGTGCGATCCAAAGCTTGGATCTGGCTCTTCTCATCCATGCCCAGGACCACAGCCTTCTCCGGTGGGTTCAGGTACAGACCGACGACGTCGACGAGCTTTTCCTCGAAGCCCGGGTCGTGGGACCGCTTGAAGGTCTCGACCCGATCGGGCTGGATCCCGCGCGCGGACCAGATCCGTTGCACCGTCGAGGGCGACACCCCGGCTCGCCTGGCCATCGACCTACAGCTCCAATGCGTTCCCCCCGGCGGCGTCTCATGCCAGGTAAGCCGGACGATCTCCTCGACCGTCTCGGCCGGGATCGACGGCTTCGGACCCCGACCCGGGCGCACCGCCGAGAAATTCTGCAGACCGTCCTCGGAGAACCGCTCCCGCCACGCCGCGACGGTCCCCGGCGAGACCTGCACCGCGCTCGCGATCCTGGTCGTTCGCGAACCCATCCGCAGCCATCAACAACCCGCGCGCCCGCAACACATCACGGTGCGGCGCGGTACGAGAACCGATCAGCTTCTCAAGCACCGACCGCTGCTCGTCAGTGATCGGAAGCGCAGGGGTAGCAGCGCGCATACCTCACTTTACCAGCAAACCTCACTTAAACGTGAGACAGTCCACTAGGACCGTGGGGGCGACATCCCCGAGGGTGCCCGTCGACGCGAGCCCGACGCCGCGGGCGGTGACGATCAGCGGAACTCGGTTGAGCGAATGCGCAGTGTTGGGGTTGCCGTCATCCTCGAGCATGTGGTCGGCGTTCCCGTGGTCGGCGGTGACGGCGCACACGCCGCCGGCCTCGTGCACCGCCTGGACCACCCGCTCAAGGCAACCGTCGATCGTTTCCACACCGTTGATCGCGGCCGGGACCACTCCGGTGTGGCCGACCATGTCGGCGTTGGCGAAGTTGATGATCGAGAACCGGGGCCGGTCCTCGGCGAACGTTTGCAGGAACGCGTCGGTGATCTCCCGCGCGCTCATCTGCGGCCTATGATCGTAGGTCGGGACGTCGCGCTGGGAGGGCACGAGCGCCCGTCGCTCCCCGTCATACGGCCGCTCGCGGCCGCCGTTGAAGAAGTAGGTGACGTGTGCGTACTTCTCGGTCTCGGCCACGTGCAGCTGGCGCTCGCCGGCCGCTTCGATCACCGCCCCGAGCGTGGTCGCGGGATGCGCGGCCGTGAACGCCACCGGGTAGGGCCAGCCCTGCTGGTATTCGGTCATCGTCGCCAGCCGCCGGATCGGCCCGCACCCGCCGCGTCCATGCCAGCCGCGAAGGTCCTCGGTGCCTTCGCCGAAGCCGGGCTCGGCGAGCGCGCGCACGATCTCCCGCATCCGGTCGGGTCGGAAGTTGAAGCACAGCACGCTGTCCGAGGGACGGATCCGGCCCTCCTCCCCGACCGTCGTCGGCCGGATGAACTCGTCGGTCCCGCCGCGCTCGTAGGCGGCGCGCGCCGCCGCTGGCCCGTCCGGCGAATGGTGCTCGGCGCGTCCGTGCACGAGCAGGTCGTAGGCGTCCTGGGTGCGCTCCCAGCGCCGGTCACGGTCCATCGCCCAGTAGCGCCCGACGACGGTCGCGACGCGGCCGGCGCCCGCGCCGCGGCACCAGTCCTCGAGCGTGGCCAGGTAGCGCTCGCCCGCGGTGGGAGACGTGTCACGGCCGTCGGTGAAGCAGTGCAGCACAAGATCTAGGACCTGGAGCTCGGCCGCGAGCTCGATCAGCGCGTGGAGGTGGCCGAAGCCGGAGTGGACGCCTGCCGTCCGACACCATCCCGAGCAGATGCACCCGGTCGCTCGCGCTCAGCGCATCGCGCAGCACCGGGTTGTTTGCCAGTGCGCCCGCGGCGACGGCGTTGTTGATCAGCGTCAGCGTCTGCGGCACGGCGGCCCCGGCGCCGAGCGTCAGATGCCCGACCTCCGAGTTCCCCATCTGGCCTTCGGGCAGCCCGACGCTCGGGCCGCTGGCCTCGAGCGTCGCGTGCGGATAGTCGTCCCACAGTCGATCGAAGCCGGGCGTCTGCGCCCGGTCGATCGCGTTGCCCGGGCCGGCGGGCGCAATACCCCATCCGTCCAGCACGATCATGCACGTGCAGCTGATATCGGTGAGCTCGCGGGCCGGAGAGCGGCATCAGCGAGCGCTCACGGGGGCGTGCATCAGGGCGTGGACGCCGGGCAGCTCGCGACCCTCGAGGAACTCGAGCGTCGCGCCGCCGCCGGTCGACAGATGGGTGACGCGATCTCGAAGGCCGAAGCTTCGCATCGCCTCGACCGTCTCGCCCCCGCCGACGACAGTCCGGGCCGGCGTGGACGCGACCGCCTCGGCGACGGCGCGGGTTCCGGCCGCGAACGGCTCGAGTTCGAAGCGGCCCATCGGGCCATTCCAGAAGACGGTGCCGGCGGCCGCGATCTCGGCGGCGTAGCGGGCGCTGGTTCGGGCCCGATGTCGAGCCCGCTCCAGCCGTCGGGGACCTCGATGCCGTCGAGCGCCTGCGAAGCCGGTCCCTCCTGCCCAGGCGCCGCGAGCGCCAGATCGGCCGGCAGCTCGAGCCGGCAGGGGGATCCGGCGGCGGCCGTGAGTGCGCGCCGCGCAGACTCGACGTCGTCGTCGGGGCAGAGCGACGCGCCCACGCGGTGACCCTGGGCGGCGAAGAACGGGAAGCACATCGCGCCGCCGATGCACAGGACATCGGCGAGCTCGAGGAACCGCTCGACGACGCCGATCTTGTCGCTGACCTTGGCGCCGCCGAGGATCGCGACGAGCGGCCGCTCGGGGCGCTCGACGATCGCCTGGAGCGTGCGCACTTCGCGCTCCATCAGCCGTCCGGCGGCGCTCGGCAGCCGGTGGGCGATGCCCTCCGTGCTCGCGTGGGCCGGGTGCGCGGTGCCGAAGGCGTCGTTCACGTACACGTCGGCGAGCTCGGCCAGCGCCGAGACGAGGTCGGGATCGTTGCGGGTCTCCCCGGCTGGTAGCGGATTCCTCGAGCAGACCGAGCCGGCACGGTTCGACGCGCGCGAGTGGCGCGAGCGGTTTCGGACGACGACCGCTGAGTCGGAGAAGGCCCGCCCGTCGCGGCGAGGAGCCGGATAGCGCAGGCTTGCCGCCAAGTCAGGGCGTCAGACGGCGAGCGCTGATGAACTCGAGCGGCGATCGCACCGTCGATCAGGGATTCCGCGTCAACGGCTGAGCTCACGACAGATTGGTCGCTCCTACGAGATGGACCGTTTCAGCCGTGGCGACACCCCAGGTGGGCGCAGGCGCGGCGGCATCAGGCCGGAAGCGCGAACACGCTGTCCGGAACACTACGTACAAGAAGTCAGTAACCCAGCGGGAGCAGGGCGTCAAGATCCCGCGATGGATGTTTACTGCGATGCACGGCGGCGAGCAGCTCGACGGCGAGCGAATCCATCTCCTCAGGAGCCGCGCGGCTGTGCGCGGCGAACCACAGCTCACCGCGAGGTCCGGCGAGCACGCGCCGCCAGTAGCCGACTGCGAAACCCTCGGGCATCCGCAGGTAGAGCATCTTGAGGTTCCATGTCCGCTTCGCCGGCTGCCCGCGAGCGCCCGAAACGCCTGTCGGGTTGCCCGAACCATCTGGAGCAGCGTCGGCCGATCGGCGGCGAGTCGTGCTGCGTCCGTGTCGAACCGATGCAGGGCATACGCAATCGGGACTACAAACGCCGTGTGCGCATTCAACCATCCGGCGACGTTGCCGCTGATCAACGTCGGGAACCCAGCGTTTGCGAACACTTCGCACAGGTTGCGTAGGCGGCTCGACGCCCGTCCGTCCGGTTCGCCGAGCATCGTTTTCTGCTGCCGGATCAGGACGTATCGGACGACTTTCCCGTCGTAGGTTCCGCCAGCGGCCGGGAATCCAAACAAAACGCGCTCGCCCAGTGATGCGCGGAGCTCGTTGCAGAGGCCGGTGGCGTGACCAAAGACCAGCACGTCCGCGCCGTCAGGCAGCTTCCTTACCACCGGCACGATGCCACGCAGCTGATCGCGCCGAACCGGCGCGAGCACCAGGTCGTACCGTCCCCCGCGGTGACACACCGTCGACGACCGAGACCGGCAACGCCGTGCGATAGCCGCGCTCGGCATCCTCGAGGATCAGCCCGCGCTCTTGCAACTCGATCAGGCGCTCGCCGCGAGCCAACGCGACGACTTCGTGCCCCCGCTCAAGCAGCTTCGCGCCGTAGACGCTCCCGATCACACCCGCGCCGACGATCAGGATCCGCATACCCTCAACATACGCAATGTCAGGGGGATGACCGCTGCGTGCGACCAGGGCGACCCGGCCGCTCCGATACGTCTTGATGGGACCCGGGGTCCCGCCTCTGGACTCCTCCCATTCGGGAAATGCGATCCCGCAGGGTCGTCGACGCATGGCCCCGTGACGCCTGGAGCGGCAGTCCCGGTGTCGACGCGGTCGTGACGCTTTGATGCTTGCAGCTTCCCGACGTTCAGTTAGCGCCGCGAGCAGCCGTGGACCGATCCGTCGGCGACGCGCAACGTGCGCGTTTGTGGATGAGCAGGCTGGACCGCCGAAGGTCGCCGGCCGCCATGATGGGCGACCAGCGGTCGCCCTCGCGGCGGGTTGTCAAAGCCGGCGGAGGCTGCGACGGAGCCGAGGTATTGCCGCCTCTTCCTCCGTGGTGCTCTTGGTCTCGACCGCGAGCTTGCCGGCGGGCGTCTCCTCGGACTGGCGGACATCAGCTCGGGCACGCCGCCCCGGTTTCTTTCTACTACGACCGTCGTCTCGGCCGTAGAGTCGCGTCTACCACTCCACGCGATCTGAATTAGGAGGGACGCCATGAAAGCGCTCGTGTATCACGCTCCCGGCGAAAAGTCCTGGCAGGACATGCCTGAACCGCAGATCCAGAAGCCGATCGACGCCATCGTCAGGATCGACACGACGACGATCTGCGGCACTGATCTGCACATCATGAAGGGGGACGTGCCGGCCGTGACGCCGGGTCGGATCCTCGGCCACGAGGGCGTCGGGGAGATCGTCGAGCTCGGCAGCGACGTGACCCAGTTCGCGGTCGGCGACAAGGTGATCATCTCGTGCATCAAGTCGTGCGGTCGCTGTAGCTTCTGCCAGCAGGGGATCTTCGCGCACTGCCTCGGCAACGAGGGCGCGTCGGGGATTGGCTGGGTGTTCGGTCACCTGATCGACGGCACCCAGGCCGAGTACGTGCGCGTGCCGTACGCCGAGACGTCGCTGTACAAGGTGCCCGACACGGTCAGCAACGCGCAGGGCGTGATGCTGTCGGACATCCTCCCGACCGGTTTTGAGATCGGGGTCCAGTACGGTGGCGTCAAGCCGGGCGACGTGGTCGCGGTCGTCGGCGCCGGTCCGGTCGGGCTGTCGGTGATGTCGACCGCCGGCCTGTACGGCGCCTCGCGGATCATCGCGATCGACCTCGATGCCAACCGCGTCGCGGAGGCGAAGAAGTTCGGGGCGACCGACGGCGTCGATCCAGCCGCCGCCACCTGGAAGGACCAGGTGCTGGCGCTGACCGACGGCTGGGGCGTGGACGTCGCGGTCGAGGCCGTCGGAGTCCCGGAGACGTTCCAGATGTGCACCCAGATCGTGCGGCCGGGCGGGCGCGTCGCGAACGTCGGCGTGCACGGCAAGCCGGTCGAGCTGCAACTACAGGATCTGTGGATCCACAACATCACGATCTCGATGGGGCTCGTCAACGCCAACACGACGCCGATGCTGCTCAAGCTGGTCGCCAGCGGCAAGCTGAACGTCGACAACTTCGCGACTCACCACTTCAAGCTCGATGAGATGCTGGACGCGTATGACACCTTCGGAAGGGCCGCGGAGACCGGGGCACTGAAAGTCGTGATCGATCGTTAGCCTCAACCGCGCAGCAAGCCGACGGGGGCCCCGACCGCCGACGAGTAGCGCCTCCCCAGTTAAGTAGTAACGACCACGGGGGTCTCGATTGGGGAGAGGCTTCCCAGAGTAACTGCGGCTAATACTGCTTAGAAGCGGAGATCGGTCCGGTCGACCGCGTCTAACGCGCTGCCGCAGAACCCGGAAGTGGCCGATTTCACCGCGTCTAACACGCCCGGACCGTTCGAACGTACAGACGGGATCGAACCTCCTCTTGGCCGAACCGCGTCTAACGCTTGGCCTGCAAATCTGCATCTGGTTGCGCATCTCCATCTGAGCGTGACGTACCCGAGGGCGGGGCAGATCGTCGGCGCTGCGGCTGCTCGGCGGGACCCCGAGGTCGACCGGATGGTGCGGTTCCGCGATTGGCCGCGGACCAACGAGGCCGATCGCCACTCTACGAACAAAGCGTGACCTGGCCACCCGCGGATGGAAGTACATGGAGCAGTACGCGGACGCCAAGACTGGCGTGGTCGACGAAATCATGACCCGAGCCGTCGTGCACTGAGAGCGCTCACACCTACCGATCTTGAGGTCCGTGGCCTGACCTGCGCGGGCGCGGCGCGTTTTCATCTGCGAGGGCGCGGGATAACTCACACCGTGAGGCGCCTGGTCGGTTGTTGTGATCGCGCCTGCGTCAGCGTGTGCGCTCGCTCGTGTTGATCGCGGCGTTTGCACTGACCGTGCCCGCGGCGGACGGGTTGACGTTCGTCGGCCGCAGCCCCACGCAGCTGGACGTCAGGAGCACCGTGACCGACGCACGCGGCACGGGCACCGGATGGTTTCTGTCGGTCGCCGCCTACGATCCCCGGAGCAGCCCCAAATCCGCCGGACTGATCCTCGCCGGCGCCACCGCGTCCTGCGTCGGCGGCTCGGCGTGCACGCTTCCGGTGAACGGCATCCGCTACCCGGCGACCGTGACCCTCACCGGAACCAGGGCGATGGTGTTCGAGGCTGAGCCATCCACCGGACTCGGCGCAAAGGCGGTCGACTTTCGGGTGTTCGTGCCCTCGCCCGTGCCGTCCGGGCTCAGCCTCAGCTTCAGCATCTCCACGCAGCCATCCGAGGCCAGATCGCTGCCTTGAGGTGACCTACGCCGCGCCGCCCTTGCGCTCGGCGTCGAACAGCTCGACCAGCCGGCTCCGCACCTCCCGCAGCTTCGTGGATCTGGCGCTGGGCGATGAGCTTGCCGAGCACCTGAACCGGCGTTCCCTGCGTCCCGATCATCTCCTGGCCCAGCGCCCGCGTGATGATCGCGTCGTGCCGGAACCGCCACACCCGGATCCACTCGTCCCATTCGGTCAGGAGCTCGGCCAGCTGGTGCTCGTGCTCGCGGCCGTGGCGGTACAGCTCGGAGGGCTCGAGGCCGGACCGCCCGAGCAGTGGGTCGGACGCCTTGGCGACCCGCGGGTCACCACCGAGACCCGCCGGAACCACGACGGGTCGTGGTCCACGCAACGAGTGGCCGCCCCTGGGGGCAATCAGCAGCCGCCCCTGACGAGCTTCGATGTCTGCCGATGGGGCCACGCGCTCATCGCCACTGTTACCCCGGCGACCCATCCCCGCGCTCACTTGAGCGCCGGGGACTGAATGGTTAGGCCAGGAGAGCGGTTGAGGGGTTTTCCGCAGGAGCGACGGTGTCTCATACCGATGTCGCTCCGCCCTCAAGGTTGGATCCTTGGGATGTCGTCGAATAATCCGTGACATCAATGTGTGCCGAGCATCGTCTATGGCGCACCCACTCGTTGTAGCGTCTGGGTGTCCATTTGGGAGATGAGGCTCTTCACGCGCTCAGAGGAGGGTCCTCATGGCAACTATCTCTTCACCACCGCCCCGGGGCTGGGCTCAGCCCGACGGTGCGCCATCGCGCGGAACTCCTTACGTCTGGGGTCCGCCCGCGGGCGCGACCGCTCTCGACGAGGCCGACGGCCGAAAGGCCCGCGATCCGGCCCGGGTATCGAAGCCCGGGAGCGCCGAGCGGCGATCCAAGGGGGGCATTGAGGGTCTGATCGGCAAGCGTGTCGCCGCCGCGACCGAACACGCCCTCGACGGCCCCAACCAGACACTGATGCGGCTTCAGAAGCCCGTGTGGGACGTCCTGGGCAAGTACTACTTCCGGCTGGAGACGTCCGGTTGGGACCGACTGCCCGAGGAGACCTCCCTCCTTATCGGAAATCATTCAGGAGGATCGCTGACGATGGACGCTTGGACGTTCGTGTTCGACTGGTGGCGGCGATTCGGCACCGAGCGCGTGCTTCATCCGACCGCGCACGATGTGCTGATGGCCGCGCCCGGACTCGGCGACTACTTCCGCCAGGCCGGCGTGATCCCAGCCTCCCGCGAAGGCGTCACGGCGGCGCTCGGCGCCGGCTGCGATGTGATCATCTGGCCGGGGGGGACGTCGACGCGATGCGCAACTGGCGCAAGCGCGATCAGGCTGTCCTCGGCAGCCGCAAAGGCTTCGTGCGCCAGGCGATCCGCTCAGGCGTCCCGATTGTGCCCGTGGCCAGTGTCGGCGGGCATGACACCGTCTTCGTCCTATCTGAGGGCCAATGGATCGCGAACGGCCTCGACCGCATCTCGGGGCTGAAACGCAAGCTTCGTGGGACCCGGCTGCCGATCGTGCTCGGGATCCCCTTCGGCCTGACGATCGAGACCATTCCGACCCACCTTCCGCTGCCCGCGAAGATCCGCACCGAGCTGCTCGACCCGATCTACGTCGACAAAGACCCCGAGCGGGTCAACGATCGCGAGTACGTCAACTCGATCTACCTCGAGGTCGAATCCGCGATCCAAGGCGGTATGGATCGGCTCGCCAAGCAGCGACGCTTCCCGATCTTCACCTAGCCGTAGGAAGAGAACTCAGCCGAGCCAACGCGATTACTTACCGCGATTGTCCGTCGCTCGTTCGTGCCGAATCTGCCAGTAGAGCTGACGGTTGTAGGCGCGGACGGCGGACGCGGCCAGTGGGAGCTCGCGGCTGCTGAGGCGGTCACGAGCCAGGTTGGCGACCAACCGCGCTCGGTACCCGTCCGGCTCGTGCGGCGCCAATCGAGCGGCCCATTGCCGGATTTCGGCGGCGCGCCTCAGATCGCCGATGGACGGTGGACCGCCGAGCTCGAGGAGCTTGAGTGCGCCCCGCCACGTAGCTGTCTCGGTTCCGTTCGGGCTGAAGCCGTGGCTGCGGACCTCGCTGACCGCATGCGCGAGGAACACAACCGTGTCGATGTATTCCTCGCCCGGGCTTCCCGCGTTCCGAGCGGCCGCGCCCACCGCGCGGGTCGCGGCGGCCATCCTCTGCGCCCGGTGGACGGGTCCGGCCGGCGAGTCCACGCCCGTGTAGGGGCGAAGGCAGCTCGATCCCACCTGGACGGTTCGTCCGCTCGATCGCTCGCGCAGAATGAACGTCTGGTTGCGCGGGCGGACCGTCCGGCACGCCTCGCAGAGGGCGCGGGCCCGCGAGAGAAGCTCGAGCTGGCGCTCGCCGATCGGCACACGCGGCTCGACCCGCGTCAGCCCGTCTTGGTGATGGAGCACGCATACGATCTCCCAGGCCCCCAACCGGCCGGTTCGTCCCTCGAGGCGGACGATCGCGAGCGATCCGTCCCGGCGGCCGGTGTCGACCAGTCGCACGGTCGGGCCAATCGCGCGCTGATGGCGCCGGCTGATCTGCTCGACCTGGGCCTCGAGCCCGGCGAGCCGTTTGACCGGCACCGCGGCTTCCATGACCACCTCGCCCTCACGGGACGCGGGGATCGTGGGGTCGTACGGAACAAGTCTGCGGTCGTGCGGGTCGGTGCTCATGCCTTCCCGAGCAGCTCGACGACCTCGAACTGCCCCTCGAACGGCCGCGGCGGCAACGTGAGCGCGGTTGGATCGTGGTGATGGATCGCGCTCTCCACCGCGAACAAGACTTGCTCGCGAGCCGGGTACCGCCAGCGCGCCGCCCGGTCCTCCGCCCTGCCGATCCGCCCGCGGAGGACCTCGTCGGCGCGCCGCGCGCAGTGAAGCGCGGCCCGCACGCTCGGGCAGATGAGCACGACGGCAGGTCGCTCGCCCCGGGCGAACCGCGGATCGGCGAGGCACCAGCCGGCCAGGAACGCGTCGTAGGAGCGCAGCGTCGGATCGATGTCCGCTTCCTCGGATACGACGTCCGCGAGCAGGTCGACGCTCGACCCGTGCGCCGCGGCTCGCAGTTCGAGCGACACCGCGGGCGTGACCTCCGCGAGCGTGCTCGGCACGTCGGCCAGCTCGAACTCCGCCGGCGCAATTTCGCGGAGGGTGATTGGCTGCCCGTCGGCCCCGCGGGGCACGGGATAACGCCCGGTGGCGTAGCAGCGGGTGCGCCAGTTGTCGGTGCCGAGCGCTCCCACCGTGCGTCGGAGCGCGAGCGCCCACGCGAGCGCGCGTAGTCCCTTCGCTAGCTCGCTTGGGCTGTCGCACCCAACCGCCCGCCACCGGCGCCGTTTCGACACCGTGGGCGGGTCGTGGCTCTGGGCCGCCTCGACTCCGGCCGCGGTGATCGAGTAGAGCGGTGGGGCCAGTAGTCCGGCGTGCGGGCGCATCCGCGCCGGATGACGGGCTACCAGCCCCTCCCGGTGGAGGATCGCGAGCCGCTCGGCCGCCGCCCGGTCGGTGTGATCGGGCAGAGCGGCAAGGGCGACGAGCGCGCTCGGCGCGAGGCCGGCGCGGTCGAGCGCGGCGAGCGCGCGGCAGTCGTCCTCGTCGATCCTCACCGCCCGCACCGGGACAGCGGTCTCGCCGGCGCCGATCTCGTCGATGAGGTCGAGCGTCTCGAGCCAGGCGATGCTCGGGTGCGGGTCGTGGTCAGCGAGGCGCGCGCCGGGGCGCGGCCGGATCAGCGCGCTCGAGCGACGCTCGCGGTTCGACTCGGCGCCGACGGCCCGGCGCTCGGTCTCGACGCGACGCTGCGGCTCGGCGGTCAGGCTGGCGGGGAGCATTCTCACCTCGCGCAGCGTCGGCTCCTGGCGGCCGAGCGCCTGCCGCATCGCGGCGGGCAGGTTTGGGAGCGCGAAGCATCTGAGCTCGCCGTGGTGGATGTCCTCCTCGAGCGCGAAGAACGTGTGCGAACGAGCCGGCCAGTACCAGTCGTGCTGTGGGGTGCCGATCACCCCGAGGCGCCCGTCGAGCTGACAGTCGGCGAGCTCGGCGTTCGTGCGCATCGCCTCTTCGGTGGCGAATACGAACAGAACGACCGGGCGGCCGCGCAGGTGCTGGTAGCGGCGGTGTTCCCGCCACCAGCCGAGCAGGAAGGCGTCGTAGGCCGCGAACTTCGGCTGGTTGTGCGACGGCTTGCCGGTCACGGTCAGCTCGAGCAGGAGATCGAAGGTGAACTGGCCCGGGATCCGGATCTCGATCGTGGCGTCCGGCTTGAGCTCGGCGAAGCGGTCGGCGGGCGCGGCCGGGGTGAACGCTCCGTCGAACGCGTACCCGGACGCGGGCGGCCGCAGCTCGGCGGGCGTGAGCGCGCGGCGGCCGCGACCGTCCCCGGTCATCGGCGGCGCGAGCACGCCGTGGCAGGTCCTCGGGGTGCGCCAGTTGTCAGTCACGACCCGTTCTCCGACCAGCCGGGCCAGCGCGGTGATCCAGGCGATTACGTGCTGGTCGTGGGGGACGCTGAGCGCGCGTGCGCCGACCTCGGAGGCCCGCCACTGCTTCTCAGGGTCGATCACCTCGCGCTCCTGGCCGGTCCGGAAGCCGTGGGCGGTCAGCCGCACCGCCGAGGGCAGCGCCCCCTCCCCGGGGGTGCGGTCGCGGATGTCGATCTCGCCGCGGGCGATTAGCCCGGCGTCGTGGAGCTTGGCCAGCTTCTGGCGGACTGTGCGCTCCGCCTTGCCCGGCATGCACGCCCGCGCCAGCAGGGGTACGAGCAGGATCCCGGCGCGGTCGAGCAGCCGCAGGATCGCGTAGTCGACGTCGACCAACCGCGGTTGGCGTGCCGGGGCCTTCTCGTCCCATCTGGTGATGCTGGTCAGCCGGTCGATCAGCCCGAGCTCGCGTAGCGAGGCCGGCGCGCGTCGGTCTTCGTCGACCGGGCGCCGCGCTCCCGGGCGGTACGGCTTCCCGAACACGCGAAGCGCCGGGCTGTCGAAGTGCGGGTCCCGGCCAGCGGGCTGCTCGGCGAACAGCCGCTCGACCGGCACCGCGCCCGGTGCCCGCTCTTCGACGGGTCCGGCCGCCTCGGGCTCGGGCGGCTCGGCCGCCGGGGAGACTTCCTGTTCTCCCATCGTCCGTTCCCCGGCGTACCGCGCCTCGCGCTGGCCGCGGCCGCTCAGGGCGGCCAGCAGCTGCTCGGGGTCGGTGAGTTGCGCGGTCGTCCGGACGAAGTCGGCTGGCGGCGTGCCGACGGCGGCGCGCATCCGCGCCAGGTGCCGCTCGGCCCACCCCTGCGCCGGCCCGGGCATCTCGAATGTCTGGCCGATGAACGAGCTGATCCGGGCGCCGCCCGCGATCCACGAGCACAGGCAGAAGTAGTTCTCGATGTTCAGCATCACCTCCGGCCCGACCCGCCGGTAGGCGCGCGAGTCGGGGTCCTGCTGGGTCATCGTCGACACCAGTGCCATCGCGATCCGCGAGACCTCGTCGGCGTCCTGGGGGTCGGACAGCCGGAACAGAAAGCGCGACTGGAGCAGGTTGGTGACGCCCTTGCGGATCTCCTCGGTCACCGACCGTGACTCGGCGCCGGCGCCGACCTGCCCGAGGTACTGGATCCCGATCGCGACGTCGAGCCCGGCGGCCCGGTGGGTGGCGATCTGTCGGACCACGTTGCGCGACAGCAGGTAGCTGGCCTCGTCGGCGATCAGCGCCACCCGTGGCCGCTCGGCCTCCGGCCGGTGCATCTGATGCTGCATCTGGCGGTGCAGCATCTGGAAGATGAAGTGCATGCACACCTGGGCGTTGTCCTCGCCGATCCGGGCCATGTTGCCGTTGATCAGCAGGATCGCCCGGCGTTCGATCAGGTCGCGCAGCGACACGTCGTGCGGGTGCTGGAAGAACCGCTTGAGCGGCGGGACGCCGACGATCCCGTCGATCTTGTTGCGCGGCGGGTCGAGCCGCGCCGCCGCCTGATGGCCGGCGACCTGCAGCTCACCCGGCAGCTCCTGGGTGTAGAAGAACGTGGTCTGCTCGAGCCCGAGCCGGGCGCACGCTGCGCGGCCACCTGCCGGAGCGCCTCGCCGTGGCCCTTGGGGAGCAGCAGCCCGTGGACGTGCTCGAACATGGCGGGGCGGAGCTGGGGGTGCTCGTGGGCGATCGCCAGCGCGCCGATCACCGCGTGGTAGAGGTAGCGCCGGCTCGACTGGAAGATCTGCCCGGGCGCGAGCGCCAACAGCGCGGCCACCACCGACTCGGCGACCGCGGCGGCCTCGGTCCCGAAGTCCGAGTCGCCGTACATCCGCAACGGGGTGATGCCGAACAGCGGATCGCCGAGGTCGAGGTACCACACCTCCTTGCCGCAATCGGGCGGGATCACCTCGAGGCAGCGCTCGACGAGCTCCATCTTCGGGTCCATCACGATCTGCGCCGCCCGGCGGTCCATGACGTCGTTGGCGAACTGCCGGAGCAGCACGCTCGATTTCCCCGTGCCCTGCACGCCGGCGGCGAGCACCCCGTATTTGCGGTCGTCGGGGTGGATGAACCCGATCGCGTTCTCGGTCCTGATCTCCCCCACCGGCGTGTAGGCGAGCGTGCGCAACCCGGGTCACCGTCCGCCGTCGCCGGCGTCGAACAGCGTGGCCAGCGCGGGGTTCGCTGTCAGCGCCGCCTGATCGTCGTCGCACGTCGGCAGCCGCCAGCGAATCGTGCGCGCCATCTCCGGCGGCGCCGCGATCCGCGGGCGGGTCAGCCTCCGTACCGGGACGCCTTTCATCCGCGCCGTCGGCAGCTCGAACAGGTAGGCGATCTCGCCGCCGGAGACGACGTCCCGCCGGGACAGCGGCGGCAGCCACGGCGGGTAGGCGGTTGGGAAGCGCCGCCGATACATCCCCTGGCGGACGGTCATGTAGCGGCGGTGCAGGTGGTTCTCCCCTCTTCTCGCCATCACGCTGGCGGCGATGCTGTTGGCGGTCTGGAAGTCGGGGGCGGCGATCTGCAGCTCAAGGTGGAACACGGCGTGGTCCTGCACCTCGACCGCCGAGGAGATCTCGGCACCGGCGGACAGGGTCAGCGGCCCGCGTCGTCCCCATGAGCGCCGCGAGCGCAGCTCGTGCCGGCGCAGCCGCTGGCGGTAGCGCCGCTCGAACCCGTCGATCACCGGCATCAGCTGGAAGCGGACCGTCGACGGGGCTCCGGCCGCGACCTGCGCCCGGGCGATCCCCTCAAGCGGCGAGCTCGGCTTGCGCTCGCGGCTGGCGGTCCGCTCGATCGGGCGGGACAGCGAGTACAGGTGGGAGCGGCGCTTTCGCAGCCGGAGCACGTACCCGGGGACGGGCAGCTGCTCGGCGACCGCGGTCTGCTGCTCGTCGAACCGCCGTCCGAGCCACACGTCGGGGTAAGCCTGGGCGATGATCCCCTCGAGCGTGGGCGCGGCCTCGCGCGTGCACAGCAGGCACAGCATCCACTCCATGCCGTGGTCGCGGCGTGCATAGATCAGCTCGATCGCGATGAACGGCTGCCCTTCGCGCCAGCGCCGCTGCAGTGGCGGGCGGATCGCTCCCGCGATTGCCTCGATCATGTCGTCGAGATCCTTCGGCTTGGCCTCGTCATGCATCGACAGGTTCAGCGGGTAGCGGTCGTAGTGGCGCCGCCGTCGGCTCGCGAACCGACGCCTGACCGTCAGCGCCACCCCGAGGCCGGCGAGCGCGATCCCCCCGGCCCAGGCCAGCGCGAACGCGATCAGCACCGCTCGCGTCGGGTCCGCACCCCGCGGGTGGCCGGCGGTCGCGGCGCCGCGCGCGGCGTCTGTGTCTGGATCCGGCGACCGTCTTGGCGTGTCGGCCAACGAGCCATGCGTGGTATCGGTCGCGCGCAGCTCGCGCTGAACTGCCGGCCCGTAGCGGGCCGCGAGGTACGCGGTGGCGGTGATCGCGATCGCGATCAGCGCCAGCGCGATCAGTGCTCGGTGGCGAACGGAGAGCATCACAGCGGCGGCAGCAGGCTCTCCATCAGCGCCGCGCCGGCAAGCAAGACGGCCGCCGCGCCGCACAGGGTGAGCACCCGTGCTCGCGTCGGCGTCCGGTGCCGGGGCTCGAGATACAGGGCCAGCGGGCACGCGAACGCCAGCAGCTCGAACGGCGCGTAGGGCAGCGTGTAGCGCATCATCTTCAGGCCGCAGGCGCCGTAGCTGGCGCCGGCGACGAACACGTTGGCGAGCGCCGCCCCCGCCAGGGCAGAGTCGCAGCCCGAGCGGACCAGGCGCCGCCACCCCGACCAGGCTCGCTCGGGAGCGGGCCGGATCGTGTCGACCAGGTAGGCACCGGCGACCGGCGCGAGCGCGAGGCGGGCGTTGCGCGCGAGGATCTCCCCCACCCCGCGCCAGCCGAGCACTCCAGGCGGGAACGGGTACGCGATCACCTGCCGTGTCTTGGCGGCGGCGAGCAGCCGTACGGCGACGGCCACGACCCCCACGGCTCCGAGCGCGGCAGCCGCGATCGGACCGACCGGCCGGACGTTCGCGGCGATCGCCCGGACCCGCGGCGAGGTCCTCGGTGCGCGCTGGCTTGTGGCGCTCATCGACACAGCACCGCCGCGATCGCCTCGAGCGCGACCTGGGCGTCGTCGATCGCCTCCGCGACGAGCGCCTGGGCGATGTCCTCAACGTGCGGGAACAGGATCAGCTCGAGTCCCGAGCCCGCGGCGAACCCGGCCAGCTCCGAGACCGGCGCGCTCTGCTCGCTGCGATCGAGGCGGGCGATCAACGCCTGCGGCGCGTCGATCCCGGCTCCGAGCAGCTCGAGCGCGCGTTCGGAGCGCGCTATGCCCGACACCGTGGCGGGCATCACCCACAGTACGTGGGTGGCGAGCGCCAGCGCGCGCCGGTCGACGTCGTGGCCGGCGGTGCCGCAATCGAGCACCACCAGTCCTCCGGCGGCGCGGGCCTCGGCAAGGATCCGCGCGATCCCCGCCGGGTCGGCACGCTCGGGAGCCGACGGACGCGATCCGAGGATCCGCACCTGCTCGGGCGAGCTCGCCACCAGTGCCGCCGGCGGCTCGCCCGCGGCGAGCTGGTTGGCGGCCTTCGCCAGAGATACGCGCGCGTGAGCGCGCGCGTACAGCGCGAGTCCGCCGCTGATCCCGCTCGTCTCGCACGCGAACACGGGCCGTGTCGAACGGCCGGCGGCGGCCGCCGCCAGCGTGTACGCGAGCGTGCTCGCGCCCGCGCCGCCGCACAGCCCGCACACGGCCGCGAGCGGACCCCCGCGCGCGTCGAAGCACAGACCGAGGCTGCCCGGGCCGCGATCCTCGCCGGGCCGCTCGCCCATGGTCTCGTCCACCGGTGTCTCGAGCTCGAGCAAGTCTGGTCAGCCCCCCGGGTACCACCCGGACACGATCCACCCGCCGGCCGAGCGGGTCACCGTCGCCCACGTGACGTGCGTCGTGGCGGGGAGCCCCTGGTAGGGGCCGTCGCCGCTCGTCTGCTCGTCGGTGACGATCGCCCATTTGCCTCGCTCTGTCCCCTGCCCCGGTGCGATCGCGACGACCGCGCCGGCGTTGGCGACCGCGTAGCGGGTGAGGGTCGCGGGCGGGGCGCTGCTCTCGGCGAGTGCCTGCGCCCGCGCCTGCCCGGTCGACATCGCCGCGAGCCGGCGCTCGTTCGCGGGCAGCGTCGCGGCGGTCCAGTTGACGTACACCGCGCCGTAGCGGGCCAGCGCCTGCTGGGAAGTCGCCGACGCGGCGCCGCGCGCCGGTGGCAGTGCCGGCCGGGGCGCCGGCCCGTCGTGCTCGCTCCGTTCGATCGCGCGATCGGCGCTACTGGCCGCGCGCTGGGTGCTCGTGTACGGGTCGCTGATCCCGCACCCCGCGAGCAGCACCGCGACCGCGAGCGCCAGCGCGCGGCGTGTCGCGGCCGGGTTCAACATCCGCTCCCGGCGATCCCGCCGGGCTGGACCACGCCGGCGGGGCCGCCCGCGGCGGCGATCAGCTGGCTCATGTTCCATCCGCACCAGGTGGAGTGACAGCCGGGGTCGCCGTCGCTGCACTGTTCACCGAGCGCGGCGGCCATCGGCTGATCGCCCGTTCCGGTCCCCCAGCCGATCTCGATGCAGCCCGTGAAGGTCGCCACCGGCTGGCCGGGGCTGATCGCCTCGCCCGCCCGGACGGTGGGGATGATGCCCTCGGCGACGTACACGAACCGGCCCTGGTCGGGGCCGTCGGCGAGCAGGTAGACGACGGCGGCGCCGTGCCCGCCCGAGCAGCTGAACGGGCCCCACCCGGTCCCGGCCGCCTGGGCGTAGGTGACGATCCCCTCGCCGAGCGCGTCGATCGGGCCGGCGGCCGTGTAGTCGACGCCCATGTCGATCCGCTCGGCCACGATCGCGCTGGCGTGGGCGAACGGGTTCTGGTAGCCGCCGGCGGTCGCGCACGCGGTCGTGACCGGCGCGAGCGCCGGGGCCTGGACCTTCCCGAGGGCGTTGCCGGCCCCGGGGTCGGCGGCGCGGGTGACCTCGACCCGCCGCGCTCCCCACGCGTCCTGGTCGGCCCGGCCGCGCCAGTCGTAGATGTCGACGTGCTGCCCCGTGATGGCGCCGCCGGTGTCGCCGGCGTAGAACGCGCCGGTGGTGCCGAACGGGTTCGGCTGCACGTGCACGAAGCTGCGAAGCGGGATGACGTTCGGGTCGACCGCGACCTCGAGCATCCGCGGCCCGGCGGTCAGGTTGACGCCGGTGGCGGTCACCCCGTCGCCCTGGATCCCGCCCCATGGCGGGCCGTAGGCGGTCGCGAGCCACGTCCCGCCGCCGCTGTTCGGGCTCGACTGCGCCGGGCATCCGCCGATCGTGCTCACCAGCACCGCGGGCAGCACCACGAACGCGAATAGGCCGACGGTCGCGGCGCCGGCCGCGAGCGCCCACGGCCAGCGGTTTCGCCGCGCGCTCACACGCCGCTCCCCGCGCCCTGGCTGGCCAGCTCGTGGATCGCCCCCCACACCTCGCCGCCGTGGCGGTCGATCGCCGCCTCGCGCGCCGGCGCGTCGCGCAGGGGGTCGCTGGTGTACATCCAGTACTCGAGCGGCCCCACCGGGAGCGACACCTTCGCCCGGCCGCGCTCGCCGTTGATCCACAGCATTTGGGCGTACTGGCCCTTGACCGTCCGCAGCTGGGCGACGATCGCCGCCTCCTGGTCGGTGAGCCCGAGCGCCTCCTGCAGCCGCGGGAGCTCGTGCGGGTGCTGGGCGAGCAGCAGCTGCAGCGTCGAGTTGCGCAGCAGCGCCCGGCCGTACTCGCCGTCGAAGTCGGACATCTGCTGCGAGATCACGATCAGGAACAGCCCGATGTGTCGCGCCCGGCGGGCCAGGTCGTTGGCGTACTCGCCGGTCTCCTTGCGCGAGACCATGTGCCAGGCCTCGTCGATCACGAGCACCGAGCGGCCGGCAAACATCGGCGCCCCGGGCCGCGAAGTCAGCGCCCGCGCGCCGTCGCGGTGCGCGAGCGCGGCCTCGCGCACGTACTCGACGATCACGAACATCACCAGCTGCAGCAGCTCGGCGGGGCACCGGCGGGTGTCGAACACGATAGCCGGCGCGTCGTCGGGGACGTTAGTGTCCCGATCGAGCAGGTAGGCGTAGGACCCGCCGTCGCAGAACTCGCTGAGCCGCTCAGCGAGGTGGCGGAGCATCGAGGCGAGCTCGGGGTTCTCGGCCTCCCGCTCGGCCTCGGCGCGCTCGAGCAGCGCGGCCCGGAGCATCGACTCGCGGGGCTTCAGCCCCCGGTTGGCCGACCACGCGTACACCTGCCTGATCGCCGTGTCGAGTTGTGCCCGCTCGACTACGCTCAGCCCGTCGACGCCCATCATCAGCCCGTGGAGCGACTTGAGGAACGTCACCTTCTGCAGCCCCACGTTCGTCGGATCGGGGACGTCCCACGGGTGAGCGCCCACGGCGAGTCGTCGGCGCCGATGTCGATCTCGCGCCCGCCGGGGACGAGCCGGGTCAGCATCCCGTAGTGGCCGGCCCGATCGATGCCGTACACCTGGGCGCCCATCGCCAGGCAGCGGCCGAGGATGACGTTCGCGGTCATCGTCTTTGCCCATGCCGCTTTGCCCGACCACGAGCATCGTCTGGTTGGCGTGTTTGCGGTCGTACGGGTCGAGCAGCTCGAGCGTGCGGCCGGGGTCGGCGAACGCGAACGGGATCCCGCTCGGCGAGCCGCAGCTCGTGCCGAGCAGCGGCACCCCGGCGTCGACGTTGCGGGTCATGTACTTGTGGCCGCGCGCGGCGCTGTCGCGACCGAGCGGCAGGGTCGCCGGCCATAGCTGCTCCTGCTGGTATTCGCCGCGCGAGACCCGGCAGTCGGCGGTGGTGGCGATCTGGTCGGCGCAGTAGTCGACGGCCTCGCCGAGCGCGGTCAGGTCGGGGTTTGGGCCGGGCGCGCGGAGCGACTGGTAGATCGCGACGCGGAAGATGTTGGCGCGGCTGTGCCCGGCCATGTCCTCGAGCGCCGATTGCGCCTGCTGTTCCTGGAAGTAGCGGTCGAAGTCCGGCACTCGCCCCCGGGCCTCGGCCCCGCGGTTCAGCGCGAACAGCCGCTTGTAGGACGCCTTCAGCCGCATCCGCTCCATCCGCCGGTCGAGCGCGTGCACGTACACCGACAGTGCGTACGGCTGCCGGGTCATCATCGCGCCGAGCAGCCAGCCGAGCGTGGTCGACTCGGCGATATTCGCGACGTAGATGACCTGCTCGGCGCTTCCCTCGATCTCGGCGTGGCTGCGCGACCGCTTGAAATCAAGGCTCGACTCGGCGATCGCCTCGCGCAGCCGCACCGCGGCACGCTGCGCGCGCTCGCGATCCAACGGCGCGTCGAGCTCGCCCGAGACCTGCACCGCCCGAGTGCGGCCGCTGTCGGCGCGGGTGGGGTTGAACCGCTGCCACAAGAGCTCGGCCACCTCCTCGCCGTTCAGCATCCGGCTCGGCAGCCCGAGCGCGGACAGCTCGGCGCCGATCGCGTTGGCGTGCGCGAGCGATTCGCGGACCACGCGCCGGTGGGCGGCGAGGTCGCGCTGCAGCGCTCCGCTGGGAGCGTGCCGCCGGAGCGGATCTGCCCGAGGCGCTCGCGCATCGACCGCATCGGCGCCACGTACGGTGCGATCACGAACATGCGGGTGCGGACCGCCGCCTGCTGATCGGCGTGGCGGCGGACCGAGTCCTCGAGCGCCGCATACAGCCGCCACCGCGACAGCGCCCGGCGGGTCCCCGTTGAGGACCGGACCGACGGGCGGATCCCCGGCGAACCGGCGGACCTCTTCGCGGACCCGGTCGAGCAGCGATGCCAGGTCGACCGGGCAGGTCTCGACGTAGAACTGGAGCGTCTGACCGGGGCGGAGCTCTGACAGCAGTCCGCGGAACCCGTGGGCGAGCTGGGCCCGCTCGGCGTCGGCCATGATCAGCGGGTTGCGCGGCGTCACCTCGAGCACGCGCACGAACGCGCCCTCGCTGGTGATGGCCAGACCGGTCTGATCGAGCTCCTCGAGCGCGAGCAGCTCGCCCGCCTGCCGGCCGGGAACGTCGGCCGCGGCTCGACGGGCCTTTACGCCCACCGCTCGATTCCTTCCGCCGGCGCCTCCCAGAGCAGCTGCACGTCGACTGGCGCCGCGATGGCATTACCTTCTGGACGCTCGGCGCCGCTGATCTCGTAGCCGCGGGGGTCACTGCCCGGTCCCGCCGCGTAGCGACCGTCTGACCGCCACCACCGCCACGCGGCGCGGAGCAGCAGCCACACGTCGAACTGTCCGACCGAGACGACCAGCGCGATCGTCACCGGGATCCCGCCGAGGTACACCCCGAGCACCAGGTTCACGTACATGGCGAACGGCCGTAGCCAGGCGATCACCACGAGCGCGAACAGCACCCCGGCGATCACCCCCCACCCACTGGCCGAGCGTTAGTTCGCCGATCCGGGTCTTGGCCTCGAGCTGCATGTAGGCGGGGACCACGCTCACGCCTTTCCGGGCTCCAGCGCCGGCTGTTCGGCGACCAGCGGCGCCGCGCGGCCCTCGGCCAGGTCGTGCGCGAATGCACCCCAGCCGCCTGCCCGACGCCGGCTCGCGCCGCTCGCCGGTCGAGCCCCGTCCGGCCGTGGCGGCGAGAGTCTGGGTGCGGGCCGGCGGCGGCGCGGCTTGGCTCCCCGCCGGGGCCCGCCCGACGCCGACGAACAGCTCGGTGAGGCCTTCGTCACTCATCCCCGCGAGCACCCCGAGCGCGTCCGCCTGCCGCTCGGAGATGTCATCGCCGAGGCCGCTCGCCGCCATCCTCGCCCGGAAGCGCGACCCGTCGACAGCGGCCTGGCCCGGCCCGGTTGTCGCCCCGACGCGATACTGGCCCTGGATCCGCTCGAGCATCTCGGGCGAGAACGCTTCCAGCGCGGACCGCCCCTCGGCTCGGCTCCGACTGGCCCGCCCTCGTCTTCAGCCGCTCGGCCGCGAGCGACTCGGCAAACGACAGGGTTGCCGGGTCGCGCAGCGCGAACGCGGGCGCATCCTCGGCTCCGGGCGCGGCCGAGCCCGCCCGCCCGGACGCCGACGCGGCCTCCGCCGCGCCGACCGTGCGGTCCGCTCCTCGGCCCCGTCCCGCGGCGTCGCCCGGGCCCGTCTCCGCCGCGGCCGTCACTGGATGGCACACTGCGGAGTCCGCGACCGTGCCCTCGAACACTCGCGCGGCGTGATCGCTGTCGCCGGTGATCGGGACGCTCGAGTGACCCTCGCCTGCTCGCGCCGACGGCGGCCAGATCGCGCCCGGGCGACAGTTGCCACGCGGGCGCCTGAAGGTCCTGTCGACGGCCTCCGAGCCGCGCCGGGACCTGCGCGCTCACCGCGTTGGTCGCCAGTCGCAGGCCGGTGTAGCCGGCGAGCCTGCCCACGGGGTGCCCCACGCCGCCGTGCGCGTGTCGAAGCAGCATCACCGGCGCCCACAGGGCGATTATAAACATGCTCATCGCCGCCAGCGGCCTGATCAGGATCGTGTCCCAGACGCCACCGTGGAGCCCGAACACGCTCCCGCCCATGACCGCCGCGGTCGCAAAGATCAGCGCCCACATCAGCGGGGTGGCGACCGCCACGAACAGCACGTGCGCCATCCGCGCCGCGATCCACGACGTCTCGCGCATCGGCCACAGCGCCAGCGCCAGCGGCATCGCCACAAAGATCACGGTCGTGGCCCCCGGCGAGCAGCACCTTCATCAGCAGTAGCCCGATCATCAGGATCGCCTCGAGGCCGAGGATCACGATCCCGAAGATCCATACGACCTTCGAGCTGGTCGCGAACAGGACCGCGGCGAGACCGCCGACCCCGACCAGCGCGATTAGCGCCACGTGCACCGAGTGCGTGCTCAGGAGCGCGTTCGTGACCGCGTTCATCAGCGCCGCCAGGTTGTGAAACGCCCGCGGCCACGCCACGATCGCCAGCGCGGCGGCGACCGTCCGGGTGACTCCCTCGGCTCCTTCGAACCCCCCGGAGGCGGACGTCCCGGCGAGCGCGAACCGGAGCACGCTGAGGGTGAGCACGAGCGCCGCGACCGCGAACGCTATTGCGGTGGTCGATCGCTCGAGCGCGATCACTCCACCGCTCTGGGAGCTGAAGTCCGGGACCTGGGTCAGGGTGCCGGTCAACAGCGGGCTGGCCGCTATCGCCAGGCCCGCGAACATCTGCTTGAGGATGCTGCTGGTGGCCTGCACCGGGTCGACGCCTCCGCTCGAGCTGTTGCACGAGCTCCCGAAGAAACCGAGCGTGAACCGGTTGACGAGGTTCTGCGCGCCGCAGGTGACCTTGTTGACGGTCGAGCCGATCCCAGCGCCCCCCGTCTTCTTCTCCCCCGAACCCGAGCTCGAGGGTGTTTCATGCGTGCCGCCGTGCCCACCTTCGGCCGCCCGCGCCATTGACATCATCTGCGCCGGCGCTGCCACCGACGTGACCAGCACCGCGACCGCGGCGCCGACGCGGATCGCCTGGCGCAGTCGGCCGCCTCGTCGCTGGACCGAGCCTTGAGTCATCGTGCCCTCGGATGCCGGTCGATCGACCCCTTTCCGTTCTCGTCGGCTCAGGCGATGATGCCCTTAGCCCCGCCGATCAGGATCAGCCCGGCGACGACCCCGCCGATGATCCGCATTGCTCGCGGATGCCCGAGCATCAGCGCCGCTCCCCCCGCTATCAGCGCCAGCGTGCCGACCGAGACCGAGACGACCAACAGCGGGTCGAGGATCCCGTTGATCGTCGTCACGATCTGTCCGAGCCCCTGCGGTTTGCCGCTGATCCCAGCGGCTTTCTGAATCAGGTCCGCCACCGGCAGCCTCGAGATGACGAACGCGGCGTCGATGCCTCCGACCAGCACCTCGCCAACCCGACCGATCCGTCTCATGATCATCGATACCTCCGTTGGTGCGCGTGGCCTGGCTACCGCAGCCCATCCCGCCCGTGAGCGCGGCGAGACCGCGAACCTGCCTCCGATTGGATGAATGGGGTAAATTGTATGAATTAGATGAATAGCACGATCTGCTTTTCATTGCAAGTATGGGCGTGATATCGGGGTGACCGGTCGCTCGCGGGACCGGGTGGTTGCTTCGATGTGGCGACTTGCCGGATCCCAGAGCGCCTGACTTCCCCGCGCAGTGGTTCGACGCGTCCGCGAGCTTGCTCAGCGCAAGCGACTGCTGCGCGCGGCTCGTGAGCCCTTTCTGCGCGGCCTGCACCGCTGGCCGCCGCGCTCGTTCCAGCTCGATGCCTCGCGCCATCCGGATGGCGCAGGTCGGACACCCGCCGCGCACGCTGCGCCGCCGCGACATCGGCGGCGCCTGCCACATCCCTCCGCAGTACGCGCACCGCCACCACAGGCGTCGCTCCGATCCCGGCTCGATCGCGTATGGGTCGACGTCACCGTCCCGGTCGGGTGCCATTCGTCGAGCAGGTGGGGGTAGAGCGCCCCAAACGATCGGTCACGATCGGCGCGCGCCCGCCGCTCGCCGGCGAGTCGATATACGCAGCGCGGACAGCCGAGCGCGCCGTGCTTCGTCCTATTCCCAACCATCGCCTGCCACTCCCGCTGACAGGTTCCGATGCTGCACCGCCACCAGACGATGCGCTCCGAGGCCGCCCGCGACCCTGAGCGGATCCAAATCCCCGTTACGCGGCGGGTGCCACTCCTGCAGCAACCCCGGGCGCACGACCCCGAGCGTCCGTTCACGACGAACCTCGGCGCGGCGGTTGCGCTCAACGGTGGCCGCGATCGACCGCCGCCGCCCGCATACGGGGCACCCCCGACCGGAGAAGGTGCGGTCGTGCGGTGTCGCCTGCCACTCGTGGCCACACTCGCGGCAGCGCCACCAAACCTTCAGACGCGAGTACTGCCCCACCGCGTGGGGGTCGAGATGGCTGTTTCGGGTTGCGTGTCACTCTGCCATCAACTCGGGTTGCAGGACGGCCATCGCGCGCCACCGCTGGGATGTCGGCGGCGACGGAGTTCCGAGCACCGACTGATCGCGTTCGCCTCCGGCGATCTGGGCGATCATCTGGCGCCGCTTGAGATCGCCCGTCTCGGGCGCCACCGTCGAGGAGTTGCCATGCAGACGGAACATCTCCCGGTATTCCGCAAGGGGTGATGCCGTGCTTAGCGATCAGGTGCGAGCCGCCCACCATCTTCAGCCAGCGCCCCCAGAGATGGCACTGAACCCGGTCACCGTCGTAGCGCATCTGCCCCATCGGCGCGTAGTACACCTGACCGTCGGGCAGACTCCCGACCCGCCGCCCTCTCTCTGAACGCCGGCGCCGGACCATCAGCGGATCATCGCGGTTCGCGGATACAGGAGACGGCGCTACGCACCGCTCCGCGCCCCTCGATATCGGTGGGATTGTGGACCACGCCGATGAGGAGACGCCAGGCCGAAGGTGACGGGGATCCACCGGCTCCGCGATGCGGCGAATGGGTAGTCACTCTCGGTCGCGGTCGTTGCCACCGCGAAGGGGTAGGTCACGACTCCGAAACCGGTGCCCCAACTCCACCGCACGACGAAGTCGCCGTTGGCGTTGGTTCTGAACGGGACCGGTTCGTACGGGCTCGAGCGGTGCGGCAGCCTGATCAACAGCCGGAGCGCGACGCCATCAGGGGGCACGTCGCCGCCCTCGAGACGCCCACGCAACGTGACCACCCCATCCCACGGGACCTTGTGCGGACTCGCGGTCAGCGTGATGCGCGCCGGGACGGTCACGGTGGCCTGACCGGCGGCGGGCAGGAGCGTGGCCGACCCGCCGTAGACGGCGCGGATGATCCGTGACGGTCCGGCCGGAAGCGTCGCCGTCCAAGCGCCAGTGCTCGTTGTCGTGACTGTCGCAGCGGGCGTGAACTGATTCAGTCCGTTGACGGGTGCAGTGAGGATCGATACCGGGACGTTCGGGATGGGGGCGCCCTGGGCGGTCACGAGCAGACCATGCACGGTGACGGCTTCCCGTACGGGACCCGCTTGGTCGTGACGACATGGAGTCCGAGCGGCCGGCAGGCGCTGACCTCCCGCCAGCGGCGCGGACCGGTCTTTATGAGCTTCTGCGCGCATCGCGTGTTGGCGCCGATCAAGATGCGGATCCTGCGGAAGTGGCCGCCCGTCCTGACCTTGATCAGTTTGCCGTGGCGGCGTTCGCGCTTGATCTGGAAGTCGACCCGCACCCTTTCGGTCACGACCTTGGCGGGAGCGCTGATCTTGTCGAACCCGACGTCGGCGGCGGCGGTCAGCCGCAGCGGCATTCTGAGCGTCTCGCTGTTCGTGGCGCAGTTGCCAACGTTGTCGCAAGACGTCGCCCGGATCGTGTAGGGGCCATGTCAGTCCTGCGTCGTCGAAGTCGGCGAGAAGATGCGAGCCGTCGAAGCTCGTCGGGAGGCCTGTCCAGTCGCTGGTTCCGGTCGGTGCCATCTGGATCGAGCCACTCGCGACGCCGGATTCGCTGTCGCTAGTATTCACCATTAGCCCAGTTGGATCGGCCGGGTTTTGCGGCGCGAACGTCGATCGTTGGCGGTGCCTCATCGATGTGGACCGACATCGAGTTGCCGTCCCGGTGTTGGGTTGGCCTTGCGGGTCGACGGCGTTGTTCCACGCCGTACACGACACACTGTGTACTCCGTCCCCGTTCACGGTCAGGCCGCCGGCGCTGGTAGGGCCTCACGCTCCCGCCGTCGGTAGCTGCAGTTCATCCCACCGACGCCGGATGGGCCGGTGGTTGGCGTGGCGTCGACGGTGACCGCATGGTTGACCCACACGCTCGGGTTCGCATCGTTCGGGGTATCGAAGGACACGCCTACCGGATCGTTATCTACCGAGACTCTCTTCTGCGCAGTGTACTCGACATGCCGGCGGCGTTAGTACGCGCTCAGATCGATCTGTCAGAGCTCCGTCAGTCGGCACCTCCGACCGCGTGTCAATATTGACGGACCAGCTCACTGGGTTTGGACACTGTTGCCAAACTGTCGTGTCCCGCGGTTCCGATGGACCGTTCAACGCGCACGCTTCCAGCGTTCACCGACGATGCCACAAATGCCAGAGACATCGCTCGAATACAGCGCGACTGGCCACGAATCCCCCTGGCGGATTCCACACGGACGATCCGGTCGTCCAGAGGGCGCCTTCACCGGTCACGGCCGGCGGCAGAGTTCTTCGGTGCCCTCGAGTTCGATCCCGGACACCGTGACCCACGGCGGAGTACGTCAACCGCAACCGCCGAAGCCCCAGTTGTTCTCGGTACAGACGATCTGGATGCCGTAGATCTGGCTGTTGATGTTCGAGCTCCCCTCAAGCCCGGTGTTGAACCACTGCTCGGCCCTGCGCCAGCGTCGACCCGCCCCAGGCCCCGCTGCTCACGTCCCTCCAGAAATCCCCGATGACGACGCCCGTGGTCCACCCGCCGGCGGTCACGTCTCCGTTCGCGGTCCACGCGCTGTTGATCGTGATCCCGGCTGGGGCCGTCGTCATCCAATAGGCGTTCTGAGCCGAGCGGAATCGCCTTGACCATCTGGATCTTCATCGGGCAGCTCGACGGGGCAGTAAACGACCCGAGGTTTCCGTAAACGCTAAAGGCGTTGCAATTATTCGCCACCATCGGTCACCCATATGGCCCCGGCACTGAGCCGCCGGCGCCGCAACCGCAGTGAGCAGCAAGGCTATGATCGTTGCGACGATCGCGACACCGCTGGTTCTCACCGCCCGTCGACTCCATCGGCCTCTCTACATGCAGGTGTCCATCACGGTGAAGGCGTGGTCGGTCGGCAGTGAATGACACCGCCGACGACTACCCCTGTGAACACGTTGAACCTCTGATTGCCCCCTGTCGACTGGTACCAGGCCACCGGGAAATGCGCCCGAGCCGGAGGGCTGACCACCAGGAGGATTTGTGTCCGAGACGGTGATCACCGGCGCGTTGGCTCTTTGAACACATGCCGGGGCGGTGATCGTCACCTGGTACGTCCCGGCCGATAGGTGCTGCACAGACAGACCCTTGCCCTGACACGACCGAGCCAGCATTTGTCAACGGTCGCCCACACGCTGACTGCCGGCGCTCCCTGCGCCCCTGCAGGGCCCTGTACCCCTTGCGCCCCTTGGGGACCTCTTTGATTCCACGTGACCCGCGTCTGCGACCGCGCTGCATCGTCCGTGGTTCTTCAGATGCAAGACGCTGGTCCTCTTATCGGCGCAGACGGTAATCGTCTTGGTCTTGGTCGCGGCCTTCGCGTAGCCGCCCGCGCCTAGCGCCAGGAACAGCGCGAGGTACGCGATGACGTTGCGGCGGAGGTGATGCAATGGACGGGTGAGCATCATCGCCTTTCTAGTGTCCGTGCCCTTCGGCCTAGCTGCACTTGGGGTTGCAAGAATCTCCGACCTGGCTGCGGAGGCCTGCGGGCCCGGCCGGCTGGGACGGCGGCTGGTAGTGGACTGGTTGCTGCGTCCCGGTCTGTTGCACCGGGGTCTCTTGGACGGGCGTGGTTTGCGTGGGGCCCTCGGCGGCAGTCATCGCAGAGCCGCTGCCGGCGCTGGCCCCTTGCGAGAAGGTCTGACTCGTTGCGGCGGCGTGGCTCACTGGCGACGAGTGGGCCGAACTCGTGGAGATCCGCGCGGCCATCGTGTGCTTCCTCTGGCTGCCGCGCGCTCGTGCGGACCCAGACCGCCGATCTGCGCGGCCCCTGGAGCGGGCCTCTACCGAGGCGCCGAGGGGCGCCTTTACTGAATCTCCTGCAGGAACCGTGGGTGGTGTCACCGGCCGGGTAGGGGTGGACAGAGTCCACCGAGGGCGAGCGTCGCGAGCGCGATCGGCGCTTGGTAGGAGTGGAACCCGAACGCGCGGCGGATGATCAGTCGCAGCTGGGTATTGACCTGCTCCACGCGCGCGTTCGACAGCTGGTTTCGGATCGCCGCCTCTATGCCCGAGCGCTGCTCGGTGATTGTTTTGGCGAGCTTGACGAATGGCTCGAGTCGGCAGCGCCGGGCCCAGTGCAGCCACGCTTCGAGCAGGGCGATCGCCTGGTCGATCGGAACCCGGTAAACCTGGCGCAGCTGCTGGGCCAGCAGATAGGCGCGGTACAGCCGATGGTTGAGCTGCTGCACGCGTGCGAGCTTGAACTGCTGGCGCTCGGTCAGGTTGCCGGGGTTCTTCCACAGCGCGAACCGGGCGCCTTTGAGCTCGGCGGCGAGCTGGCGCTGTCCGGCTTTGCGCGCCTCGTTCCAGACCTCGCGACGGATGTCATCGAGCGCGTCGGTCGCCAGCTTGATGAGGTGAAACGGGTCGTAGCAGACGGTGGTGTTCGGGCAGCGCTCGGCGACCGGGCGGGTGATCCACTCTGCCATGTCGCAAGAGACGAGGCGCAGCTGCTTGCAGCGCTCATCTCCTAGCTCATCGAGGAACTTCTCGGTGGTCTTGCGATCCCGGCCGGCGGCCGCCCACACCAGGCGGCCGGTGTCGTGGTCGACGACCACCGTGAGGTATCTCTGCCCCTTGCGAATCGAGATCTCATCCACCCCGATGCGCTTCAGGCCGGCCAGCATGTCGCGGCCTTTCTGCTGTTCGGCCATCACTCGCTCGCAGATCCAGCCGACGGTCCGCCACGCGATCCGCATCAGCTCAGCGACCGCGGTCTTGTTGGTGTGCACCGCCAGCCACGCAACCTGATCCTCGAACGCTCTGGTGAAGCCCGAGTCGTGGCGGGCCCACGGAACGGCCGCGACCACCACCCCATGCTCGCGGCACGACACCCGCGGCGCCCACGCCTCCAGATAGGCGAACGTCGTCCCGAGATCGAGCGCCCGCCAGCGCCGACGACCCTCGCCCCAGTCATAGCCGGCGCAGCGCCTGCGGCAGTGCGGGCAGCGATCATGCTCGCAGGCCTTCGGGCGGACCGACACCACTACCGTGCCGTCATCCTCGACGTCGACGCCCTCGACCACCGCTCGGTGCAGTCCGAGAAGCTTCTTCCATACCCTTCGTCCGCGCACGCCGACACCGCCCTTTCCTGTGGTTCCTGACCTGAGAAGCCGGAACCGTAAGAGCGCGCGGCGTGCGCACGTCTTCTCCCCACCGTCGGGGCGCCCTGCGCCCCGACCTCATGGCCCCAAAGCGCGGGCGGACGGCGCTGTCAAGCAGCGCGAACAGCCTGCAAACCACGACAACGCCTCGCGTGCCTCGCCAGCCATCGAGGCGCTGCTTGACAGACGACGACCGGCCGCGCTACCCCGCGACCGCTCTCACCTCACCCACGGAACATGCAGGAGCGCCCCTTTACTCCGCTCCGGCTCAACGCGTCAAGGCGGGTGGTCACCTCGGACAGGAACGAGCGACTGGGTTGACTCGGGTTGAGCGCCAATCCGGTGTGCCCCGCCTCCCGATGCGGGTTTCCTGATTGCTCGTACACAGTCAACATTGCGAACCCGGCCACTAGAAGAAGCACCCCGGCAACACCCGTTGCCAGCAGCCGGGTACGGAGCTCGCGGGCGCTGGGCCCGAGCCAGCTCGCGGCCAAACGGCTCAGCCTTGCGACTCCGACGCGTGCCATACCGCTTTCTCGGCTGCCACCCCTCTGCGAGCTGGCCGTCGGCGTGTTCCTCCGCCGCCGCGCACCCAGCGGAGAATCGTTCGGATCGTTTGCCATCGGCTTCGCACGGAAGTCCAGACGGGCTGCGGCGGATATGACCACCGAGTGCCGCTCGTCTGCCGGGCCGGGCCTGTCGTCGCTCGACCACTCGTCTCGCTCGCCCGACTCCCGGGGCTCCTCTTCGGCCCCAGCCGGGCGATACCAGCCCAAGTTCAGGTTGCTGTCCGGCCGCAGCGCATTGCTCGACGGTAGGGATGCGGCGCGGTCGGAGGTGCCGTCAGCTTCCGATTGGCGACCGCCGCGCAAAAGGAGTAGGGCTCCCTTGCGCCCTTCGCCGGTGCTGCTGCCGTTCCCGTCCGGCGATTCCATTTGAATAACTGGCTAAGATACCACTAGATTGCGCAAATTGGACGCAATTTGGGCGCATCCGATCCGAGGACCTTGGTGGCTATCGACGACCCGTACCTGACGATCAACGACATCAAGGCAGAGCTCCACGTTTCGCACGAGACCGTGCGCCAGTGGATCCTCTCCGGTCGGCTGCCCCATGTGAAGGCCGGTCGCATGTATCGGGTGCGGCGCTCCGACCTCGAGCGCATGCTCGCGTCGAGCCCCGCTTCTCCGGGCGAACCCTCCGAGCCCTCGGTCGGAGCGGTCAACGCGATGGGGCCTCGGGACCGGATTGACATCGGATTCGCGCGATGACAACCGACGACGCGATCGCGCGCCTGGACTCGGCGCAGATGAGCTGGACCGCCGCCCTCGAAGCCCACTGGTCCGCCCCTCCGGCCCCCGGCTACGACGAGCGTCTCTTCCAGCTCGCCAACGCCGCCGAGCAGCAGGCGAGTGCGTTCCGCTTTGCCGATCGCGAGGGTCTCGCCTGGCGGCCGCTGCCCAACGCCGCCGCGAGCCTTCAGCCGCCGCCCGAACTCCGGCCGGATTTCAACCGAACAGGACCGCCGGAGCTCTGGTCCCGATTCGACCAGAGCGTCCGCGAGCTCGGCCTCGCGCTCGAAGACGTGAGCAGCGTAAGGATCGCGCAGGTGTTCGACAAGCTGTCGGAGTGTCTGCGCGAGCTCTCCTACGCGAACCGGACCGAAGAGTCGTTGCGCCAGCGGCGCGCCGGCTAGCAGGACCAGCCACCGGACGCAGGCGGCGACTACGGCCTCGCGATCGGTCCGAATCCCCACAGCAGGCTCAATCGTCGAACGGTGGTCGTCCCACGTCGGGACTGTCCAGACCCCAGGTCGCCGGCCACGGCCCCATGCCGCAGCCCCTCGCCGGCAGCTTCGCCACCAGCGCCCTGTCCAGTCGGTTCAGATCTCCGCGGCACGGACCCGCGCCGGCGTGGGTGAGCAGGTGCGCGTACAGCTCGTCGGCACTGATCAGCCAGATGCGACGGGCGCCGGGGACACCGAGCACCTGGGGGCGTAATGTCGGGTGGGCGGGTGCGAACACGAGCCTGACTCGCGTCGGCGAGAAGTCATGTTGGGGAAGGAGCCGGTCGACGGCCTGCGCGGCGTGCTCGAGCTCGAGTAGTCCGCCACGCGTCCAATGGCCATTCGTCGGCGTGAGGATGAATGCGCCGGTCGGCCCGACCGCCAGGTAGCGGAGCGGGGATCCCAGCTCGGGCAGGTATACGCCCGCCTTGCGGATCCAGTGCTCCGGCAGCGCTCGCAGCGCTTCGTTGATGTAACGGATCACGACCTCGTTGGCGAGGCTGTGCCGGAGCATCCTCGCGAGCGGCTCGAGCTCGCGATCGGTGAACAGCCTCCGTATGGGCCCGTCGAGCTTGATGTACGGGTTGTTTTCGGTAGGCCGTTCGGGGTCTCGGTGACCCGGGGGCGCGCTCCGCAAATCCCCGCCTCGGCTGTCCTCGACCGACGTCTCGCAGAGCGAGCCCGGGCCCGGCGGGATGGTCGCGCTCGGCATCCGAGCCCTGGAATCTGCCGTGGCCGGCTCTGGCGCGCGTCATCCGGCGGTTCCATGCGGCCGATATTCGATGCTGAGAGCGAGCCGCTCAAGCACCGCGAGCAGGCGATCGAGCGACACGACCACGACGTCGCCGCAGCGCGACTCCAGCCGGCGCCGCCGCACGACGCAGACGATCGGAACCACCCCGTGCGGATAGCGTCGCCGGGACCGTGCGGCCCAGCGCGCGGTTGCCACCGTTCGCCGCAGGTGCTCCTGGCTGAACGTCCGCGTCTTGGTCTCGATCGCAAATCCCAGTCCATTCGGCGAGCGCACGAGATGGTCGACGTCGCCCCCTCCCGGCCAGAGCACCCCGTTCCGCACCGCGCATCCGCTGCGGGCGAGGCCTTTCAAGGCATGCTGCACCACTCGCTCCGAGTTCGCGCCGACGCGCCATCGTCTGGCGAGACGCTGCGAACGGCACGCCGCCCCCGCCAGGCCGGCGGCGAGCAGGAGCATGAAGACCATGGGCGCCTCTCCCCCGCTGCCCGACGCGCTCAGAGCGGCTACCAGCGACACCGCGGCAGCGGGTGCATAGCCGGCGGTTCGAGCGATGTGTCGGTACTGCTGATGACGCGCATGGCTCATGGCTGACGCGAACATACCTCCGCGTCACGCGATATTGGCCACCATCACCTCACTTGTTGAAGAGTTGTCACAGTCATCACTCAAACCGCGTGGTCTGCCGGCGGTGCCGCGCCTGGGCGGGCCTAATGCCAAGCGGCCCCGCCCGGGCGCTTGGGCGGGACGATGCCTCGGCTGCCCGTGATGACGTTCCTGCACGTCGACGCCCGGCGACGAGCGCCGGGCATCGCCGGGTAGAGCATTTCAGAGCGCTCGATAAGTCGCGGAACCTCACGCTCGACCTGACCACCACGCGCCATCGCAACCGTCCGTGTCCCCGAAGCAGACTCTTCCGCAATCCCCGTTTTGCGCAGCTTGCGCCCGAAGTGCTGTCTCTCGTCACGTCGCGAGCGATACCGACGAGCCGGGCTGCCGGCTTGCTGTTCCGAGCGGGAAGTGTTCGCAGCCAGATGGCATACAGCCGGTTTGCCACCTAAGCGGATCGACCTTCCGTCCGCTGCCGACGGCGGAGACGACCCGCCGGAGGCGAGGCCCAGCGCCTGATCTGGCGACCTGAAGGGTAGGTCTTCGGGACAGTATCTGACGCCGTACCTGGAGCGTCTGCGGAGTCGCCGGCGACCGCCGGGGGCCTGTCGGCATGGTCGTGGACGAGAGGCTTCCGGCCCTGAGCGCCCGCAACAAGCTCTCCGCCGACGGGCGCTGGGAGGGCTGTCTGACGGACTCATCGCGCTCCGCACCGAGATGACGATCCCCCGGACGGCGGTTTCCACGCACGGAGCGAGTGCCTCGTCACCCTCGCCCACGAGCGCCAATGACCGCCTCGTAGTCACCGTCCCCGGGGTCGACCGGCTGCGCGGGCGGTCAACGCGGTCGAGATGGTGTTCATCAACGCCTCCCATCAGCTCGGGGCGTTCAAGTCGGGGCTCGCCGCCTTCCTGGTCGGCACCGTTCCCGCCGTGGTCGGCGGCGGCGCCATCACGATCCTCCTGGTCCCCTCGTGGGGCCGGTTCTTTCCCGCGCTCGCCACGGCCGACCGGTTGGAGCACATCCGGCCGGCGCCGGCGGGACGCGAGCTTCGGCGAGGTCCTCACTTAACTCCTGAGTCAGCTCCGGGAAACCCCCCAGCAGGCGCGGGAATACATCGCACGCGGCGTGCGGCGTCCGCGCGATGGCCGCTGAGGCTCCAGCGCGTAGCTTTACCAACACATCGCGAGCCGCACTGGGCGCCTCGCACCCGACGATTCCTTAAGGGGGATCTGAGATGTCTGCTACCACACCGGACGCGCGGGTCGCCAACGGCAACAGCAATCGCAATGCCAACCGCGTCGTTTCAACAATCGTCGAACGCCAAGTCGTGACCGAGCCAGCCGTCGGCTGGGGCAATTCCGGGCCGCTGTGCCTGATCGCGTTCGCGGTCACCACGTTCATGATCAGCCTGGTCAACGCCCAAGGCATCAACGCCGGCGTCGTCCCCGTGATCCTCAGCTGCGGCCTGATCTTCGGCGGCGCCGTCCAGCTCGTCGGCGGCCTGCTCCAGCTGCGCACCGGCAACACGCTCAACGGCGCACTGTTCTCTACCTTCGGCGGCTTCTGGATCGTCCTCGCCGCCTACCTGCAGTGGTTCTCTAAGGGTGTGCCCGCCGCCCAGGCCGGCCACGCCTCCGGGCTGCTGCTTTACACGTTCGCGATCGTCGCGGCGATGTTCCTGCTCGTCTCGCTGCGCACCTCGGTGGCCAGCGTGCTGGCACTCATCAACCTGACGTTCACGCTCACCTTCCTCGCCGCGGGCAACTACGGCGCCCACCCCGGCATGCTGCACATCGCCGGCATCACGGGCATCGTCCTCGCGGGCCAGGCGCTGTACATGGCCGCCGCGGAGATCTCCGAGGACTCCTACGGACGCGCGATCGTGCCACTCGGCCGCTTCGCCAAGTCCTAGCGCACCACGCCCACGCAGCGTCGAGAGGGCTGGAGCGCGCTCACCGCTCCAGCCCTTTTGCGCGGCGTACTCGGCCAGGTGTGCGACCCGCACGCGCAGCCGCCGGCGCCGGTCCACTGCTCAAGCTCCCGGTAGCACCCGTGTACGTGTCGGGCTGTCGTGCGTGGCGTGGGCCTCGGCGGGGCGTTCCGGCTCGACTCGGCCACCGCCCGTCGAGCGCCGTCGTCGTCGAGATCGGCAGCGTATACGGCCGGTGGGCGCGATGGCGTGAACCGCCTCGGGCGTCAACGACCAGCAGCTTGACAGCCGTCGATGCTCATGCTCGGACGGGATCTGCAGGGTGGCCGCAGCCCTGCTTCTAGGTGGAGACGAGCAGTCGCCCATGCCGAGCTCAGACCCGTAACGCGCGGTGAACAGCACGGTCGCCCGGCCGAGCAGGCGCCGGGCGCCGCTGGTCGCGCTCGTGGCGCGAATATATGGGGGGTCTCTTGGATCGGTGCGGTCGCGAGTCCTGCCTTCGGGTTGGCGCAGGCATTTGCCGCCCACGGCGTTCGCCTGGCTCGAGGTATCCGCAGCAGAAGTGTCGCGAGGTCGCCGACACCGTCGCGAGAGTGCTGGTTCGTGAAACGAGAAGTCAGGGTTGTCGAGGCACCTGGCGCTTGCTTGTCGCGCATTGCACCAGCCGATTCGCTGCGCGTTGCGCCCCGGAACTGGCGTGCGGCTGCCTATGTGTAAGTCCCATCAAGGTTGGTTCCGCTCGTTGACGCGAGCGGTGGGCGGTTGGTGGCCGAGAGCCGAGTGTCGTCGTTGATGGTTGTGAGCGCCGGGATAAACCGGCATGGAGAAGGAGATGAGAGAGCTCTACATCGAAGATCTAGCGAATCACGGTGGCCCCGAGTCATGCGTTGGCGTTCGTGAGGGCGTCGGCGAAGCGTTGACAGGGGCACGCGTAGGCGGGGCTATTGAGCCGCGAAATCAGTCAGTTCGGGGTGCCGACGCCGTACAACTAGGCGGAAGGCGAGATCGTCGGTCGCGGTATGCGAGTGGCTGGCGGACCCTGCGCGGTCGAGAACCCAGGCATGCGCGGAATCTCCATGCGCGAGAACCGGGAGGCCCGATGATCGCCCGTCAGTCGTTGATGATGCCCCGTCCTGGATGGTTCGCGGGGTGGCGTATCGACGGTTGCGCGGGCCGCGAGGGGAAGGCCGAGTCCGAAGCCTGAGATGAACGATCGTCGGGAGTCAGACGGCCGCGTAGTACCTGCGAAGCCGGCGAACAAGGCCGAGGAATCGGCGGCGGAGCTGGTGGAGGGAAGGCGGCTGGACAAGGGGAACACGAATCAGCAAAACGCGTGCCGGACGCAGAGCCGGGATGTGAGCGCGTCAAGTGCGCTGGATCGTGTGCGGCAGGTTGCCGTGAAGGACAGGAACGCGAGGTTCACTGCGCTCTTGCATCACGTCGATGTCGATCGCCTCCGTGACGCCTACCGGGCGCTGAGCCCCAGGGCGGCCGCGGGGGTCGACGGTGAGACGTGGGAGTCCTACGGGCAGAGTCTGGAGGGGAATCTCCGGGATCTGCACGCGAGGGTTCAGCGGGGTGCGTACCGGGCCAAGCCGTCGCGCAGGGTGTACATCCCCAAGGCCGACGGGCGGTTGCGGCCGCTCGGGATCGCCGCGCTAGAGGACAAGATCGTCCAGCGCGCCGTGGTCGAGGTGTTGAACGCCATCTACGAGGCTGACTTCCTGGGGTTCTCATACGGGTTTCGGCCCGGTCGCGGGCCGCATGACGCGCTGGATGCGCTGGCGGTCGCGATCGAGGATCGCAAGGTGAACTGGGTGCTCGACCTGGATTTCCGGGATTTCTTCACCAGCTTGGATCACTCGTGGCTGGTGAAGTTCCTCGAGCACCGGATCGCGGATGAGCGGGTCCTGCGCCTGATCCAGAAATGGCTCAGGGCAGGTGTGATCGAGGACGGCCGGTGGACAGCCAGCGAGGAAGGCTCGCCCCAAGGGGCGACGGTCTCGCCGCTGCTGGCGAATGTCTATCTGCACTACGTCTTCGATCTGTGGGTCCAGCAATGGCGGACGCGGCACGCCCGCGGCGAGGTGATCGCTGTGAGGTATGCCGACGATGCCGTGCTGGGGTTTCAGCATCAGTCCGACGCCGATCGCTTCAGGAAAGACCTGGAGCGGCGCCTGGCCATGTTCGGTCTGGCGCTCAACACCGAGAAGACACGCCTGGTCCGCTTTGGACGGTACGCCGTCCAGCAGCGGCACGAGCGCGGTCTCGGGAAGCCCGAGACGTTCGACTTTCTCGGCTTCACGCACTACTGCGCGAAGCGAAGGGACGGACACTTCGCAGTGAGGCGCCGGACGATCAAGAAACGCCAGGCGGCGAAGCTCAAGCAGGTCAAGACCTCGCTGATGGCTCGTCGCCACAGGCCCATCGAGGAATAGGGACGCTGGCTGGGGTCGGTCGTGCGCGGACATCTCGCGTACTACTCGGTCCCGGGCAACATCCACCAGGTCAGCGCGTTCCGCGAAGAGGTCATCCGGCTCTGGCGAGCGGCGCTGCGGCGTCGCAGCCAGAAGACCCGGATGAACTGGACGCGGATGCGCCGCCTCGCGGACACCTACCTCCCTCGTGCCCACTACACGCATCCCTGGCCAGCCCAGCGCTTTGGCGCCAGAACCCAAGTCAGGAGCCCAGTGCGTCAGACGCGCACGCTGGGATCTGCGTGGGGGGCGGCCAGCAATGACCGTCCCTACCGCGATAGTGCCAGAGCCATCCGTCAAGGGCAGCGGTGCGCTCTGCGCTGGTGCGGTAGATCGCTCCGTAGGCCCAGCCGGCGGTGAGGGTGCGGATGAACCGCTCGGCCTGGCCGTTGGTCTGGGGACGGTAGGCGCGGGTGCGCAGATGGCGGACCCCGAGGGCGCGGCAGGCGATCGCGTGGATCGTGGAGCGGTAGGCCCCGCCGTTGTCGGTCAGCAGTTGCTGAACGGTGATGCCGGAGCGGGCGGAGAACGCGACGGCCCGGGTGAGAAACCCGATGACGATGCTCGAGTCGCGGGTCGGGGAGGACCCCGGCGTAGGCCAGACGGGTGCAGTCATCGATCGCGATGTGGACGTACTCCCAGCCGGCGATCTGGCGCGACACGAGAGCGTCCGTTCGGCGCGGGCGGCTCCCGCGGTTGGCCATGCCGGTGATCCGGGCTCCGGCGCCGCGCTCGATCCGTCCCAGCTTCTTGATGTCGATGTGGATCAGCTCTCCGGGACGCTCGCGCTCGTACCGCCCGGCGGGCTCGAGACCAACCCGGCCGAGCTTGCCCATCCCGATCCTGGCCAGGATCCCCGACACGGTCCAGAGCGCCATCCATGACACCTCGGCGATCTCCGAGCCGGTGAACCGCAACCGCCTCAGCGCGGCGATCGCCTCGACCCGCTGCTCGCTGGTGCGATCCGGGATCCGATACGGCGCCGAGGACCGGTCGCGGAGCCCGGCCTCTCCCTCGACTCGATAGCGACCCACCCACTTACGAGCGCAGCGGACGCTGACGCCGGCGGCCTCGGCCGCCTGCGCCAGCGTCCGCTCCCGCTCAACCACAACCCGGCAGAGCTCCCGACGCCCATTCAGACTGAGCGCAGCGTTAGCGTGCAGATTCATCCGGTGTCCTCCTTGCTGGGACTGAGGTGCTTGGCAGCTCTCAGCCTCCAAGGAGGCCCGGATGGACCAACCTACTCAGGAACTACACCACCTATGCATGCCTTGGCCGACCCAGCCAGCGCGACCCTTCTGAGCCTGCCGAGCAGGAGAAGTGACGGCGGCGCTTTGTTGAGGGAAGCAGCCAGTCCACCGCTCTGTGGTGACTCCGAACAACTGGCAGCCTGGCGTGGTGGCACGAGCGTGGGTGGTTATCGCCCAGCGGTGCATACGAATCGATGCTTTAGGGTTCGGCGTCTCAGTGATGATTGTCGTCAGATTCGACCCAGGCGGAGCGTCACGGCGTGGTGCGCTCAGCGCGGGCCGTCCCGACCTCTTCCCGCGTACTGGTGGTCTGACGTTCCTGGGACGCCGTCGTCAGTCGGGGTCGCGGTCTGGGGGCCACGACGGCCGGGTCTCGTGAACCGCAAGCGTGAGCAGGGGGATGCGATTGTCGTCTTCGGGATCACTGGTGACTTGGCGTTCAAGCACATCATTCCTGCGCTGCAGCGCATGGTTCAGGCCGACGAGCTGAAGGTGCCGGTCGTAGGCGTAGCACGTGAGCACTGGACCGCTGAGAAGCTCGCCGAGCGGATGAAGAACAGCCTGATGGCCGGCGCGGAGGGACTCGATCCTGCGGCTCACGAGAAGCTTTCTAGGCTCGTGCGCTATGTCTGGGGCACGTACGACGATCCGCGGACGTACGTCGGGCTGCGCAACGCGCTCGGGGCCGCGCGGTGCCCGGTCCACTATCTCGCAATCCCGCCTGAGCTGTTCCCGACGGTCATCGACCAATTGGGCAACGTGGGTCTCGCCGAGCGCGGGCGGGTCGTCGTCGAAAAGCCGTTTGGGCGCGACCTGGAGTCGTCGCGGACGCTGAACCAAGCGCTGCACCGGATGTTTCCGGAGGAGCGGTGTTTCCGCATCGACCACTACCTTGGCAAGTCACCGGTCGAGGACATCCTGTTCTTTCGCTTCGCGAACACGTTCCTGGAACCGATCTGGAACCGCGAGCACGTCCACCAGATCCAGATCACGATGGCCGAGGACTTTGACGTCTCCACCCGGGGCGCGTTCTATGAGGGTGTCGGGGCGATTCGCGACGTGGTCGAGAACCACCTCTTCCAGGTGCTCACGCTGCTCGCGATGGACCCATTCAGCGGTCATCACGACGAGGCGGTCCGTGAGGAGAAGGCCCGCTTCCTACGGGGGGTACGCACGCTGAGCACGAGAGACGTCGTGCGCGGCCAGTATCGCGGCTACCGCGACACTGACGGCGTCGACCCTACCTCGACGGTCGAGACCTACGCGGCGATCCGCCTGCGCGTGGACACGTGGCGCTGGTCTGGCGTCCCGATCATCGTGCGAGCGGGCAAATGCCTTCCCGTGAAGGCGACCGAGATCATTGTCGAGCTAAAGCGCCCGCCCGAAAAGCTGTTCCCCATACAGCACCCGCACGGCAATAGGCTGCGCTTCCAGATCGAGCCGGAGATCGTGATCGGCCTCGAGGTGCAGTCACGCAAGCCGGGCGTGGAGCAGTTCGTAGTCGAGGACATCGAGCTAACCGCAATGCGGCTGGCCGCGCACAACATCCCGCCCTACCAGCGTCTGCTGAGCGCGGCGCTGCGCGGCGAGCGCGACCTATTCGCCAGCCAAGAGACAATCGAGGAGGCGTGGCGGATCGTCGATCCGATCCTCGGCAACGCCACTCCCGTTCACCAGTACGAGCGCGGCTCGTGGGGCCCGGCCGAGGCCGACCGCCTCGCTCCCGCGCCCGGGTGGTATGCCCCGCGCGTCAGCGGCCAGGTCGTGACCCATCCAGTCGACGGGGAAGCGGCGCGAACGGGCTGAGTGCTTCCACCCCTGGCCACGCCAGCCCCGGGGCCACCCGGCTGCGGCCTGACCACCGACGCGCGCCACGGTAGCGCTCACTTCGTCAGCACCCAACGCAGCACTGCCACGAACTGCGGCTGTCCCGAGCTCCACGTAGGCACGTCCCACGGCCGGAAGACCCCCTCTGCCTATGCCGACGCGGCCCCGGCCGAGCGGCCCGCGTCGCTGCGGCGAACCGGCCGCGGTCTTCCTATCTCTCAGGCTGGGTGTCCGTCCGCTGCGGCGAGCGGTTGGGCGAGGTCGCGCGCAACTAGCGTTCTCCGGGCGGAGGCGTCGCGTCCCGCCCGTGGAGCCCTTGAGTGAGCCGGTCTGGCCGTTCGTTTTTTTGCCGGCCCTGCCTGTGCAGCTGGTTGTGCGTCTGGCGTCGGGAGTGTGGTGGCGTGGGCAGTCTCACGTCGTTTCATCCGCCTGCTGACCTAGTTGCCGATCAGTAGCCCGATGATCGTGACTAGGTAGAGCTGCCCGGTGAGCATCTCGATCACCGCGAGGGCGTGACCGACTGGGGTTGCGGCGGAGAAATCTCCGAAGCCCGTCGTGGTCAGCACGGTGAAGCTGACGTACACCCGGTCGCCCTCGGTGCCGTTGGTGGGCTGCGCGAAGTACGGCGTCGAGGTGACGTGGATGATGAAGCCGATGATCCAGGCGAACACAAGGCCGACGGCGAGGTAGAACGCTAGGCCGCCCGCTACCGCCTCGAAGGTGACGCGCGCCAGGAGCACACCCAGTTGGTTGGCCCCTACTTCCGCGACGCCAATCTGCAGGCGCAGGCTGATGTCGTTCTCCGACTCGTTCTTGGAGGTCGTCCGCTGCCAGAGTCTCAAGTGGCTCGATCGGGGTCATCGCGGCTCTTGCATCGGCAGCAAGCAGCAGCGAATCATCAGTGCTGCACTGCCCGCCGAGCGGCTCTGTCGGACTGGCGAGCACGCGTGTCCAGCACAAGACGCGCGGTCGTCGTCCTGAGTGGCGGCAAGATCATTGACGACGTCGAGTCACTGCTCGCGTAGTCTGAGCAGCTCCGCGGTGTTTCGGCAAGGTAAGCCACGCTGGCCCCGGTGTTCCACGCCGCTAGCCACGACGGCGTTGGCCAGTCACTTCGCTTCGGAGGCGAATTCGCGGTAGGTGATCCGGCACGCGCCATCCACGATCGCAATGCGATGGAACACCATGCTCGCTCGCTCGAAAACCGCAGGGGGAGTGAGTTCGGCGTGAGCGGCCCCGTTGGTTGATTGGTTTGCCCCTCCTCTCGCATTGGTCGCGCCCCGGGTCTGGGATCGTATGACCGGCGCGCCCCAGCGCTCACCACGTCTTGACGCGTTCGATCGGGCCTCGGCGTTCGATCCGCACTCGGGTGTCGAGCACTACGCAACCGGTCGTCGTGCAGCGGGTCGGATTGAGGTCGGCTTCGACCACCTCTGGAACGCGTCGGAGCAGGAGCGCTAGACGGAGGATCAGCTCGCGCAAGGATTGGCGATCGAGCGGTTCGCTGCCGCGAAATCCATCCAGCTCGGCGGCCACGCTCCGCGAGGCATCGATCAGTTCGTCGGCGTCGGCGTCCGTGAGCGGCAGCAGCCGGAACGCAGTGCTGCGGCCGAGGCCTGCCTGGCGTCCGCCGAGGCCCACCGCCAGCACCGGCCCCAGATCGGGGTCGGCTACCGCGCCGACCAGCACGCTGAGTCCTTGGTCGTAGAGCGGTTGAACGATCGCGCCGATCCATGGGTACCCGGCGACCCGCATCCGCCGTTGCAGCTCCCGCCAGCCGGCTCTGACGGCCGCCTCACCGAGCAGTCCGCGTAGGACCGCGTCGATGTCGCCCGCGGGACCGGGCGCCTCGAAGTCCGCCTTCAGGGCGATCGGTTTGCCGATCTCCGCCGCTACCGCGACCGCGCGCTCGAGATCCCGACAGCGATGGGACGCGACGATCGGAATCCCGTGCGTGGCCAGCAGGGTCTCGGCTTCGCCAAGCGAGATCCACCCGCCCGCTGGGCTCCGCTCGAGGAATGCTTCGACCACCGCCCGCGCCGCCGGTCCGTCAAGATCGGGATAGTCTGGGACCTCACCCAGCGGCCGCGATAGCCATTCGCGACGCTCGACCGCGCTGGCGAGCACGTTCGCGCAGGATTCCGGAAACAAGAAGTTGGGGACTCCGGCGACGGTGCGCGGTCGCGGGCGTCCGTCGGAGCGCACCACGGACGCGACAGCCGGCTTGGGCTGCCCGGCACAGGCCGTCGAGATCGTTTGCAGCACGGCGTCTGGATCTCCCTCGTGAACGTCCACGTAGAACACCATCAGCGCGTCGATCGAGGGCTCGCCAAGCAGCCTGGTGACTCCGGTTCCGTAATCGTCCGGTGCCGCGCCGATTGGCATGGTTAGCGGGTTTGGCGCGTCGCCCGCTTCCCTCACCTCGAGCCCCCGCGCAACGGCCGCGTCGGCGGCGATCGTCGCCACGCCAACGGAGTTGCTGACAATTCCGATCCGCCGACCGGCGGGCAGCGGTTGGCGCTCGAAGAACTCGGCCGCGTTGAACAGCTCCTCGCCGCTGCGGAACCGGAGCAGGCCAGCCTGATGCAGCAGGGCATCGACCACCTCGTCGCCGCGCAGCGCCGCCGCCGTGTGGGAGCGAGCCGCGGCGAGGACCCGCGCGGCACTCCGTCGGCCCTTGATGGCAAGTATGGGCTTGTTCCGCGACACCCGCCGCGCGATTCGCGTGAAATGCTCAGGATTGCCGAATGTGTCGACATATAGGATCACGGCCACCGTTCGCCGATCCTGTTCGCACCACTCGAGCAAGTCGTTGGTCGACACATCGGCCCCGTTACCGAGCGAGGCGAACAGCGAGACGCCGAGGCCGAGGGCCGCCGCATGAGACAGCAGTCCGATCCCCACCGCGCCCGAGGGTGAGCAGATCGCCAGCCCCCCGAGCTCACGGAGGCGCCGGTGAACGTCGCGTTCAGGCGAACGTCGGGCGCGTTGTTGATCACCCCCAGCGAGTTGGGGCCGACCAGCCGCAGCCCGGCATCCCGGACGATGTCCAGCAGCCTCGATTCAAGCCGGGACGATGCCTCGATGTCCTGCGCTGGGCCAGCCGGGACAACTAGCAACGCTTTCGCCCCACGGGCCGCAGCCGCGGCTGCGAAATCCAGAACGGCAGCGCCCTCGACCGCGAGGATGACCAGATCCGGAGCGGCCTCAAGCTCAGCCAGGCTCCGCAGAGACCGCCCGGCGGGCACGACCGCACCCCCCGGGTCAACCCATTCGACCACACCCCCGAAGCCGCCGTTGCGGATGTTCTCAACCAACGCGCGCCCGACATTTCCCGGCGCGTCCGCGGCCCCGATGACCGCGACCGACGAAGGGGCAAGGATCGCCCGCAGCGAAGCAAGCGCAGCGAAATGGTCACGCTCATCGATCCGCTGCACCACCGCCTCGACCGGGGTGATGTCAACCGACACGTTGAGCTCGACGAGGCCCGCACGGTTGACCGCGAAGCCGGCGTTCCGAAACACCCTGAGCATCACACGGTTCATCGACAGCACCGACGCATCGAAGCGGCGCACTCCGCGCTCCGCCCCGATCGCCGCGAGCTGCTCGAGCATCCGCGTTCCGATCCCGCGCCGCTGCTCGTCATCCCCCACCGCGAAGGCGATCTCGGCCACACCCGGCTCGCGCAGCCCCTGGTAGCTGCACGCCGCGATCACACGCCCGGTATGACGGGCGATCAGGGAAACGCGGTCGACGCCGCTCGACTCCACGGCGGCTCGGGCGACGACGTCCGTGCGTCCCATCCCGTGGAAGCGAAAATACCTGCTCTGCGGAGAGAGCTCTTCATAGAACGCCCTTATGTCCTCATAATCCGCCGGGCCTGGCGCCTGCAGGCGCAGCGTCGAACCATCGCGAAGCAACACGTCGCGAACGAGCCGGACGGGTTCGCCGGGCGAATCATGCACACCCGCCCCACGCCCGCCACCCGCGGCCGGCTGGCGCACGGCCACACCATCTGACGATTCTTCTCGAGCTTCGGACAGCTCTGCTTCCATTCATCGTTGCGGACGGCCGGCTCCGCCGGGGAGCCAAGGAGTTTGGCAGGCTGCACAAAAGCGACCGTCAAATAACGCGCGCGTGATACGGCATGCGGGTCGCCGCTCGGACATATTGCGCGTCACGCCACGCGCCGACCAGAGCCGGGCTCGAGCGCGATGATCGCCTCGCGGTCTGAGCGGGCCGACCTGTGTCAAAGTACTCGAACATGTCGGGAGAGAACCCTCCCAAGCTCCTGGAGAAGCGCCGGTAGCGAGACTTCGTGCTTAGCCGTGGAAGACCGCGAGGAGCAGCGACTTGTCCTCCGTCGATCGAGCGGAGCTCCAGGAACGCTCCGCCGTGAGGGAGAGTGACGGTTCGGCGGTCTCGTCGTGCGGGCAAACTCACCTTCACCTTGACTAAGACGTGCGCCCGAGAGCCCGTGCGACCGCAGCTTGGAGGCGGCAGAACAGGCGTCTACGCCGTGTGGACGATCGCGCTGTGCCGGTCAAGCCATTCGATTGCTTGCTCGCGGAGTTGGAATTTCTGGACCTTGCCACTGATGGTCATCGGGAACTCTTCTACGGGGACCACGTAGCGCGGTATCTTGTAGTGCGCGATCTTGCCGCGACAGAATTCGCGTACCGCCTCGGGGTCGATCGGGTCACGTGTACGCGCGATTACGAATGCGGCGATCTCCTCGCCGTACCGCGCGTCAGGGACCCCGACGATCTGTCCGTCCTTGATCAGCGGATGGCTGTAAAGGAACTCCTCGATTTCCCGCGGATAGATGTTCTCCCCGCCACGGATGATCATGTCCTTGGAGCGGCCGACAATGTTGACGTACCCATCCTCGTCGATGGTGGCGAGGTCGCCGGTATGCATCCATCCCGCCTGGTCGATCGTTGTGGTGAGTGAGCGTCGCGCCCTTCGGAAACCCAGTCGTGCCGCTTGTGTACTGGATGTTGATGGGATCGTCGAATTGCAGCCCCGCGGGTAGCGAAACGTCGTCCTCGCCCGCCGCGAGTTGCTCCCACTCGGGCGATTCAAGGAACACCACCTGCTCGAGCTCCGGACAGCGCGGGGCAACCTCATCGACCATACCCGCGTAGTCTGAGCTCTTGAACGCGCGGGCCGACACCAGCATCCGACAGCCGGACTGATGGAGAACGTACTCGAGCTCGGACGTGCGGTACGCCGGGTTCACGTTGACTAGAACGACACCTGCCTTAGCCGAGGCATACTGAACCAGCAGCCACTCCGCACAGTTGGGCGACCAGATCCCCATCCGATCCCCCGGCTGCAATCCACTTGCGATAAGCCCGCGGGTGAGGCGGTCAACGCGGTCGGCGAACTCCGCGTAAGTCCAGCGAGCGTCTTGGTGGCGTACGATCAGCGCATCGCGCTCGGGATACGTCGCGGCAATCCGATCGAAGTTCGCGCCAATTGTCTCGCCGATCAAGGGGGTCAGCGAGCTTCCGTGCACGTACGAGATTTGATTCGACATGCCGTCACATCCTCTTCTTGTGGTGAGTGTGGCCGGCCTCAGCACGCGAGAGGCCAGATAGGGAACGCGGCTCGGTCGCGCGAGGACTCGCACAAGCCCGCCAAGCGAGATACAAGGCGCACCAGGCCGCAGCACCAGAATCGCCAGCGCCACCACCACGACGACGTTCGTGCGCCGCGACGTCGCGATCATGATCACGATGAGGATGCCAAGGCCGCACCGCAACAACCTCTTTGCGTGTCCGACCCGCGCGGCTGGGACATCTCTCCAGAACCATTGGACGATCGCCAAGAGCGACTTCCATAAGGCGCCGAAGGCGGAGAAGAGCACGCCCGCGAACGTGTTGCCGACCCGCAGCTGGATGACCCCGGCAATCAGTGGCGTGACCCCGCCGAACATCCATCCGCCGCCGAACACCGCTGGCTCCACGCCCTTGTGGATCGCGTCGGCGTTGACCATGCTCAACATAAGCGTCTTGACGGCGAGCGCCAACAGCGCAAGCGATGTCGACTGGCCCCCGATCCAGCGTCGGCGAGCGCGACAGCGCTTCGGCGCGTTCACGAATCACCTTGCTCGCCTGAGAGCCGTGCTCAGCCCTCGGCTGAGCCGATTCAGGAGAGACGGTTGCCACGATCCAAACCTCCCAGCGGGCGTCGAACCTCAACGTACGCGCTTCGTGACAAGCATCGCCCGAGCAATATCCGTGCCAGGACGCCGCAGCGTCCAGCAGATCATGACCGCTCAGACAAATACTCGGCACTCGCTGTATAAGTCGTCCCCGGGATGTTCCGGAGAGCCCCAACGATCCTCCCTCCTGCCCGCCGGAGAATCCGCAGTCATCACGGATTCCGGCACGGGAAAGCCGCAAACGGTCGCCGGGCTCCGGCCATCGCCCTTCCGGCCGTCAACCGTTGCGGATAAAGCCGGGTGTCCTCGAGCGTGATCGAGCAACCCGACAACGACACCGTTCCCGCTTCGCCGCTGATTCGGCGCTCGCTAAGGACCACTGCTTCCGGTGTAACCCGATCAGGGGTCGTCGAGCCCGACGGGTAGCGTGGCATGACGGGGCAGCCGATCCTGGCCCTGATCGCGAAATTCTGGATGCCCGCGCCGACACCAGAGCAAGGCGCGGAGGCCCGGCGCTGGCTGGTAGCGCGGACAGGGGCGCTCCGCTGAACTGCTCCGTCCGGGCTGCATATGCTGCCAATACGCCCCTCCTTGCCGCGCACGCAATCCGGGACTGCGACTGACACGGGGAGCAGATGCTCGTGGCCGTCCGATAACAGGTCCAGGGGCGCAATGCCCCATCCGTCTGAGAGCTGAAGCGAGACTGCACGACTCCGCCCGATGCTGTCTACGGTGAGCACCGTCTCCAGAGCGGCCAGCTCGATCAGAACGCCCGCGAGCTGCACCACGGCACCTCTGTCCACGAGCGCCTACGCGTCGGATGAGTCTGTTGCGCGGGATTCGGAGCGGCCGAGAGTTCTGAGCTTTCGTGGTTTGCGGCAGTCTGGTTTCACGTGGTCCGCGTACTCAGATTCCTCAGGATGGAGAGGCGGCGATGGGGGCGGAGCGGCTACGGGATGGGACGGCCACAGGCGTAGCGAACCTGTAGCCGGCCCAGGCTAGAGTGGCGGCGTGATTCACGTTGCGTTCACCGCGGACGGCCTGCGGGCAGCGGATGTCGCGGTGGTGATCGACGTGCTGCGTGCCACGTCGACCGCGACGCAGGCTCTGGCCGCTGGTTATGGGCGAGTGTTCTGCGTCGGGAGCGTCGAGGCTGCGAGGGGATTGCGCTCGCCGGGTCGTGTCTTGGCGGGTGAGCGCCACTGTGTCCAGCCGCCGGGTTTTGACCAGGGCAACTCCCGGATGGAGGCCCGGGACCGCCGGGGTGAAGAGCTCGTGCTGGCGACGACTAGCGGCGCTCCAACGATCGTCGCTGCGGTGGCGTGCGCGCCGACGGTACTGCTGGCCTGTCTACTCAACCTCGATGCCGTGGTCATGGAGCTGCTGGGCCGCCAGGATCTGCACGAGCCGGATCTGCAGATCGTGTGCTCGGGGACCGACGGAGCGGTAGCACTCGAAGATGTCTACGTCGCCGGCCGGCTGATCGCTCGGCTGCCTGGAGCTCGTACCGATGCCGCGCTCGTAGCGCAAGCGGTGGCACGGGCATTTCCCACGCCGTTGGACGCGCTCGCGACCAGCGCCGACGCCGCGGCGCTGAGGGCCGCGGGCCTGACCGCCGACATTGCCGATTGTGCGCGGGAGTCGCAGCTCGATGTGCTACCGGTAGTCGTCAGCACGAGCGCCGGGATCGCGATCGTTGCTCGCGCTGAGGGACCAGGTCGTGTAGGTCATCCTGTCCAAACCAGCCGCTGATCGTGCAGGCTCTCGGCAATGTGCGAACGCCACGGCCAGCGGGCTACATGACTAGCTCGTCCGACGGTCGCGACTGAGCTGTTGCGGTCACTCTCTCGCTCGCATGCGGCCCGGGACTCTCTGCCTACGTCGGGGGTCAGGATGGCTGAGCCTTCTGCGTTTAGGCGACGGGAGGTGGCTGCGAGGCGCGGATCGACCCTCCTGAGATCGTCGCACACCAGGAGAGCGTTCGCCGCTTCGCGCGACTGCTGCGCTCAGGCTGAAAGCGCTTGCTGGCAACCGCATTCAGTGCTTGGTCCTGCCGGCAGCGCCTCGAACTGAGCGGTCATCGGTGCCGAGAGTCGAGGACCCAGCGGGGTCAGTGACGGTGCAAGACCGGGGCGACATGAACTACACGCGCGGCGCGCAGCCGATCGACTAGATGCATCCCGGCCGCCTCGAATCAACTACGGCGTCAGTCGGAATCCGCGGCAAGTCCGCAGCCCCGCGGGTAACAATTCGGATGCGGACCGGACCTTGGTGGATCAAGATCGATCCGTCCGCAGCGTGAGCATCGATTTGTGATCGAGGAGTGTTGTGAACGCATTGAGAGATCGAGGAGGTAGCGCAAGCATGGTGCTCGCAGACAACAGGACGTTCAGTTCGGTGAGAGGCAGGTCGTGGTCGTGAGCTTGAACCCGCGTGAGCTCCTCGTGATCGCTCGAGAGGTGACGATATGACGGTGCTGATGACGGGGTTTCCCGGATTTCTGGCCAGCGCGTTGCTGCCCGGAATCCTGCGCCGATCCGGCGGCGAGGCGACCTGCCTTGTGCAGCTGCAATACGCTGATCTGGCTGCGCGACGCGCCGAGGAGCTCGCTGCCGCCGACTCGTCTCTGGCGGGTCGCGTGCACCTGGTGGACGGGGACATCACCCAGCCAGGGCTTGGCCTCAACGGGCGCGGCCTGGACGACGTGACCGAGGTCTGGCATCTCGCTGCCGTGTACGACTTGGCGGTGGAGCGCGAGCTTGCGGTTCGGGTAAACGTCGAGGGAACCCGCAATGTGCTGGACGCGATCGCACCATGTCCCGGGCTTGAGCGACTTCACTATTTCAGCACCTGCTATGTCAGCGGTCGCTATGCCGGCCCGTTCGGCGAGGACGATCTCGAGGTCGGAGCGCCGTTCAACAACTACTACGAGGAGACCAAGCACGACGCCGAGGCGGAGGTCCGCCGGCGGATGGCCGCCGGCTTGCCGGCGACGATCTACCGTCCCTCGATCGTCGTCGGCGACAGCCGCACCGGCGAGACACAGAAGTTCGACGGGCCGTACTTCGTCATGCAGTGGCTGCTGCGCCAACCCACGGTCGCCGTTCTTCCGAAGATCGCCGTTCTCCCTCTGGCCGGCGACCCAACCGTGACGCGCATCAACGTCGTGCCGCGCGACTTCATCATCGACGCTGTCGGCTACCTCAGCGCCCACCCTCAGTCCGCAGGGCGCACATATCAGCTCGCCGACGCGCACCCACTGACCGTCGCGGAGATGGTCGACACGTTGGCCCACGCCACCGGCCGCAAGGTCATCAAAGTAGGGCTGCCAAGGGATGTTGGCAAGGGAGTGCTCGCGCACGTCCCTGGCGCGTACAGGCTGCTGCGGATCCCACCCGAGGCTGTGGACTATTACGCCCACCCCACCCACTACCTCACCGACCACACGCAAGCTGATCTCGCCGGCAGCGGGATCCACGTGCCCCCCTTCGCCAGTTACGTCGACCGCCTCGTCGAATTCATGCGAGAGCACCCTGAGATCGGATCCGCAGCGATGGCCTAGACGGGCGCGACGACCCTGTCGCCGCTGGCGAGGCTCGCCGCGCGCCTCCTCTCACCCGACGCGCTGCGATGCAGCACGACGCAAAGCGGCGGGTTAGTCGCGCGACGCTCGATCACTTGCGCTTCCGTCGTCGCCGAAGCGTCGGGCTCGCTCTCGCTATCGCTGCAAGGATCCGTCGACGCCGCCGCTGATCGCCAGCGCTCGCACAGCGGCGAGATCAATGAGTACTTGGGTTGCCGGTCAGCCAGCCCTCAAGCAGTGGTTCGGACTCGACGGCAGCTTTGAGTGCGCCCAGCTCCCGTTGCGCAGTTCGGACTTAGTGGCGGCATACACATCCACCGACAACGCCAACAGCGAGAAATTCACACGCACCTCTTGACAAAAGACTCTCCATATCAGGCAGGAGCGCGCCGGTCGGGGAGCGTGAGGCCCACGAACCTGGCTCGCGCAATCGCCCAACAGCAGTCACCCTCTCGAGCGATCGACATCGTCGCTCCTGGCGCCAAGCGGCCACGACGCCGATGTGACCCCGTAAGGCGTCGAGCGGTCGCGGACGACGTGGACGACGCCGGCCACGCCGCGCACGGGCCCGGTGTGGTCCAAAGTGTCCGATACCGGCAGTGAGACCGCCGCCGGCGGCGCTACTGCTCTGCTGCTTGCAGGATTCGATCGTCTGGCTAGCGCCGGGGCGCATCGACCGCCCTGTGGCGTGCTCGCGGCCGCCTTACGCGCTTGCCGCGCAGACGATGCGCGCTTGCCGCGCAGACGAGGGACTTTGGAGGGTCGGGGTCGGATGCCCGAGGGATGACAGAAGGGGGTCTCTGCGCCGGGGGTTAGGCGCGCGCGTCGGCAGGCAGGCTGACGAGCTGGGCGCTTTGTTCCCACAGGCTCCGTGCGAGGTTGTCGTCCTGGGCCTGGTCGCTGGGGGCGACCACATGTTCGTCTTCGATGTACTTCCCGGTGAGCGCGGCGGCGGCGTCGGATAGGGCGAGCCACACCAGCGAGTGGGCGCCGCGCTCCGGGGAGCGGAGGAAGGGCGCACCCAGCGTCGCGATGACTTTCCAGATTCCGTTCTCGTTCTTGGCGAAGCCGGTGCGCACCACGCCGGGGTGAAAGCAGTTGGCGGTCAGCTCCGGCGCGCGCCTGGCCAGCTCGCGGGTGAACAGGATGTTGCACAACTTCGAGGTGCCGTACACGCGCGGCGAGTAGGACTTCTCCGATTGCAGGTCGTCGAGGTCCAGGCGCCCGGACCGGTGCGCGCCGGACGCGGTGGTCACGACGCGGCCGCCGGCCAGGCGGTCTCGCAGCAGGTTCGTAAGCAGGAACGGTGCGAGATGGTTGAGCGCGAAGGTCCGCTCCAAGCCCTCAGAGGTCTCCTTGCGCGAGGCGAACAGGGCCCCCGCGTTGTTGGCAAGGACGTCGACGTGCTCGTAGCGCCCACGGATCTCGTCGGCCAGCACCCGGACGTTGGACATCAGCGACAGGTCGGACACGTGCCCGTAGACCCGTCCACCGCCACCGGCTGTCGTGGCTTCTTCAGCGACCAACCGGACGCGCTCAGGATCGCGTCCCACCAGGACGACCTCGGCTCCTCGCCGAGCGAGCTCGATCGCGGCCGCTCGCCCGATGCCGCGAGTAGCTCCCGTGAGCACGACGACAGTCACGCAACTGACCTTACCCGCCCCCGCTCGCCTCGCCTGTACATCGTGGACCGCTGAGCGAGCCGCGGGGGTGGCCCCGAGGGTCCCCGGATCCGCGCATTTCGAGACTGTCGTCGCCAAGATGCCCGTCGTGACACGGAAGCGGGAGCGGCGCGACTCGGCCGCGGGCTCTCGAAACTCCTCAGATCCGGAGATGGCACCTGAGTCGGTCCGGTCTTTCGCGACGCCTGGTAAAGCTGGCGCTCGGGCCTTCGCCCGGGCGGCATCGTTGTTTGTCGGGTTCTACATGCGCGCGCCCGGGCAGCCGCTCGCTCACGGTGCGGTGGGCCCCGCGTTCATGTCCGAGCAGGTGCGTGGCGGCGAGCTCCGGCTTTCCTGCCGCTGGCGCACTGCAGGCTCTGACCGAAAACAGCCCTGCCTTGACGTGGACGCGGTACTCCGTTTGGGTGCGGTCAGTCGATTGGCAGCCGCGCTTGTAGGACCGTGCCGGTGCCGGGCTGGCTGTCAATGGTCAGTGTTCCGTTGACCGCTGCGATGCGGTCGCGAAGCCCTTGAAGGCCAGAGCCGGCGCGGCGGTCAGCGCCACCTGCGCCGTCGTCGCCTACTTCGACGCCGAGATGGCCGTCGAGTGGCTCGACGTTGACCCAGGCATGGGTCGCGCGGGCGTGCTTAGTCACGTTCGTGAGTGCCTCGCAGACTGTGAAGTACGCGGCGGCCTCGACAGGCATGGCGAGTCGCGGGTTGGGAAGCGCGACTCGGAGCTCGACGGGCACCATGGCGTGGTCGGCGAGGGTCGTCAGCGCCCGCTCGAGTCCGCGGTCGGTCAGGATGGCTGGATGCAGGCCACGGGCGAGGTCGCGCAGCTCGGCGAGCCCGGTGCGCAGTTCGGTGAGCACGCCCTGGAGCTCCTCGCGCGCGTCATCGGACAGCTCGCGGTCGGGCGCCAACCACCGCTGCAGTTCCAGTGCCACTGACACGAACCGCTGCTGCGCTCCGTCGTGGAGGTTGCGCTCGATCTCGCGGCGGGCTCGGTCGGCGGTGTCCAGGATGCGAGCGCGCGAGGCGCGGACCTCGGCGAGCTGCGCTTCGACGACCTCTCTCTCCCGCAGCGCCTGCTCGGCTGCGCGGCGGACGGTGATGTCGAAGATCGCTCCATCGAGCCAGCGTCGACCGTCACCGGATTCCTGTGCCTGGCCGCGTTCGAGCACCCAGCGCTCGTCACCGTCGCGCCGCTTGATTCGGTATTCCAAGCTGAACGGCTGGTGGGCGTTCACGGCCTCATTGACCGACCGTTCGACCTGTTCGCGATCAGTCGGGATGGATCACGCTCGCGAACGTCCGCCCCGAGCTGTTGATGAAGTCGCTGACCGGATATCCCGAGATCTCCTCGATTTCCGCGCTCATCCACGTCATCGTCCACTCGGGGTCGTAGACGCAGCGGTACAGCGCGCCGGGGATGTTGGCGATCAGCGAGCTCAATAGCGCCTCGTTGGCGCGCAACCGTGCTGCGCGCAATCCAGCCGCCACGCGCGCAACGAGCACTTCCGGTTCGAACGGAACGCGGATCACGTCATCGGCTCCGGCGTCGAGCGCCTCGCGCATCCCGCGCGGCGAGTCGAGCGCGGCGCCCACGACGATGTGGACCGAGGCCAACTCGGGCCGACCTCGCACTGCGGCTGTGAGCTGGCTAGCCCAACGCGCGCCGGCGATCACGACCGGAACAGGGCGATCGGTCAGCGCGCGTAAAGCACCGGCGACATCCGCCACCCGCTCGAGCGGAACACCCGCCTCGACCAGTACGGCCCAGCATGCGTCGTCGAGTTCCTCCAAGCCGAGGAGCAGCACGCTCGCGCCGTCGGCTACCAAGCCATCGAGCGCGCTTGCGCGATGCCCGCCGACTGCGGCATGTCGATCTGGGCCGCTGGGTCGCCGGACGTTGACCTCGGTGTCCGACATTCCCGGTCCACAGTACAGCCTGCCTGACCACACAACGATTACTGGGTTCGGCGCCGTCCACCTATAGGTGAGGCGCCGCCTCAGAACACGGATGCCGTAGGCACGAGGGCGGAGCGCCGCCAGGTCTTACGCATTCAAGAACGCTCGCACCGCGAGGACGCGCCGGTGATCGTCGGCAGTTGAGGAGAGGTTGAGCTTGCCGAAGATGCTGGTCACGTGCTTCTCAACGGCGCGGTCAGTGATCACGAGCTCTGCGGCGATCGCATGGTTAGATCGTCCTTCGGCCATCAGCACGAGGACCTCACGCTCGCGGGGGGTGAGCTCGTCCAGGAGTCCGGCGGCGCGTCGGCGGCCGAGCATCTGTGAGACGACCTCGGGGTCGAGCGCCGAGCCACCGGCGGCCACGCGGCGGATCGAGTCGATGAACCGCTCCACGTCCGCAACCCGATCCTTGAGGAGATAGCCAACGCCCGCGGCGCTCTCGCCGAGCAGCTCGACTGCGTAGTCCTCCTGCACGTAACTGGACAGAACAAGCACCGCAGTGTTCGGCAGTTCGCGACGGATCATCAACGCCGCCTGCAGCCCCTCATCGGTATGCGTCGGGGGCATTCGGATGTCGACGATCGCGACATCGGGCTTGTGCGCCCGCACCTTGCGCAAGAGGTCGTCGGCGTCGCCAGCTTGGGCGACTACTTCGAAGCCGGCCTCCCCGAGCAGGCGCGCGATGCCCTCCCGCAGGAGCACAGAGTCTTCGCCCAGAACTATGCGCATGCAATGCGCGCCGTGATCGTCGTGCGGCGTCCAGCGGGGATCAGCGCCCGGCGCAGACCGATCATCCGAGAAGCGCCTCGAGCGCCGGCCCCGACAGCTCGTCCTTCGGTACAAAACCCCGTGCGCCGCTACGCGCGACCATCCCGCCGAACTCGCTGGCGTCGCGGCTGGACGTCAGCACGACGGCCGGTCCATCGTCTCGACCGGTGAGCCAGGCGGCTACGTCGAAGCCATCGAAGTCCGGTAGTTGAACGTCGAGCAGCACGACGGCCGGGCGCATCGCGCTTGCCGCGGCCAGTCCTGAAGCGCCGTCCTGCGCCTCGCCGATCACCACGAACCCGGCGTCCTCGAGAACGTGTCGAGCGCTGGCACGAAAGCTGGGGTGGTCATCGACGATCAAGACGGTCCTCGTCATGCCCGGGATTGTCTCGGCAACCCCCGCTACAAGCAGTACGGCTAACCGTACCCCCTGAGTGGGCGATCCGAACGCCAAGACGCCTGGCCGCCTCACCGAAACGCCCCCGGCTGGGTGGAACGCTGGTGCTGTGCTTCAACCCAATCTCAGCGGAGGAAACGCCATGCAGCCCACCGACCAGACAGCGGTGCACGACAACGTCCCTGTGGACCTGAACCAAGGGAGCAGGTCATGATCGAGGTGCAGCACCTCACGAAGCGGTACGGAAAGACGGTCGCGGTCGACGAGGTGTCCTTCGTCGTCCAGCCGGGACGCGTGACCGGCTTCCTCGGCCCCAACGGGGCGGGCAAGTCGACCACGATGCGGATGATCCTGGGCCTGGACACGCCGAGTTCAGGCTCGGTACTGGTCGGCGGCAAGCCTTATCGCGACCTGAACGACCCGCTCAGGTCGGTCGGGGCGCTACTGGACGCCAAGGCGATCGTCGGTGGCCGTAGCGCCGCCAACCATCTCAAGTGGCTGGCCGACAGCAACGGCATCGACCGCCGCCGGGTCAGCGAAGTGCTCGACATCGTCGGGCTCGGTGACGTGGCGGGCAAGCGGGTCGGGACGTTCTCGCTCGGCATGAGTCAGCGGCTCGGGATCGCCGCGGCCCTGCTCGGCGATCCCGACACGCTGATGTTCGATGAGCCGATCAACGGTCTTGACCCCGACGGCATCGTCTGGATCCGCAACCTGATGAAGAGCCTGGCCTCGGAGGGCCGCACGGTGTTCCTCTCCAGCCATCTCATGAGCGAGATGGCCCAGACCGCCGATCACCTGCTCGTCATCGCCCAGGGTCGCATCATCGCCGACGCCGGCACCGAGGAATTCATCAACCAAAACGCCGCCCCGAGCGTCCGCGTCCGAGCGGTGGAGCAGACCGACCTGGCCGACGCCCTGACCGTGCGCGGCGGCGTGGTCGAGCGCTCCCCCGACGGCGCCCTGCTGGTGACCGGCCTGGACTGCCTGGCGATCGGCGGCGTCGCGTGCGCCCACGACATCACCCTGTTCGAGCTCGAGGCGTCCCGAGCGTCACTCGAGCAGGCGTTCTTCGAGCTGACCCGAGATGCAACCGACTACCGCGCCGGCGAGCTCGCCGGCGCCACCCAAGGAGCCTGACATGAGCGCCACCACCTACACCACCCCGCTGCACACCGGACCGGCCACCACGATCAACCGGCACCTCAAAGGAGAATGGACGAAGCTTCGCACCCTGCCCTCGACCTGGCGCACGGCCGCGTTCGCCGGGGCCCTGGCCATCGGCTTCACCGCCGCCGTCGACCTCTCACAGCTCAGCCGGCCAGCATGACCGCCCAGCAGTACCAGAGCTTCGACGCGACGAGCGCTTCGCTGTTCGGGGTCATCATCGCCGCCACCCTGCTCGGAGCGCTCGCCGTGCGAACGGTCACCGCGGAGTACGCCACCGGCATGATCCGCTCCACCTTCAGCGCGATGCCGGCCAGACGACTGGTGCTCGCGGCCAAGGCCGCGACCGTGGCGGCGTTCGTGTTCCCGGTCGCGCTGCTGTGCGAGGTCGCCGGGTTCGCGCTCGGCCAGCGGATCTTTGCCACCAAGCACCTCCAGGTAGCCCTCAGCCATCCCGGCGTGCCGCGGGCGATCGTCTTCGGTGCCGTGGCGGCCAGCCTCGTCGCGATCATCGGCGTCGGCCTCGGCGGCCTCATCCGCCACACCGCCGGCGCGACCACCGCGCTGACGCTGATCATCGTCGGAGACGTCATCCTCGGCCAGCTCCTTCCGGCCGGCCTGCGTCAATACCTACCCGGAACCGCCACCCAAGCGGCCATCACCGTGCACCGCTCCGCCGGGCTGCTCACCCCCGACGCGGCGATCGCGGTCCTCGGCGCGTACGCCGCCATCGCCCTCGCCGCAGCACTGATTCGGGTGGCGCACCGCGACGCCTGACCAACCTAACCAACGGCCTCAAGGACCCTGCAGCGTTCCCCGGACTGACCCTACGAGCCGACCCTCCCGATCGCGGCTCGTCCCCGAACGCTCGTCGCCGGACCACCGCCGACGTCGTGGCCGCTCCACACCAGATGGGGCCACGATGTCGGCGCTGGTCCTCGACAGCGAGCGCTTCCCCAACCGGGCATAGGGAGCCACGCAACCGCCGTAGGCGGCAAATACCTGCGCCAGCACGAAGGCAGGGCTCGCGCGTGCGAGGCCAAGAGACCCGGTATTCGCGCCACAAGCGCGACCGGCCGGGGGCGCCAGAGCACTCTTCTGGCCGCGATCGATGTGCTCGAGGGCACTCCGCGCGATCTGCGCCGGCCCCGCAGCGAGCTCGAGCGTGAGATGGGGTGGTACGACCTATCAGATGCCGAGTTCGCCAGAGACCGGGCGCTGCGTCTCCACTCTCTCGAAGAGCTGCAGCCCCTCCACACGGCTGACCTGGCCGCAGAGCAGGGCCAACCGCCGCCGAGCTGCTGCCAGCACGAACGCGCGGCATTCCCACCGGCGTCCGCGCCCCGGGCGATCTTCTGCTTTCAGCTGGGCCAGGCGGTCACGCAAGAGTCGGTCGCTGCCCGCCGGCGCCGATGCAGGAGCGATCTCGCGCCGCAGCGGTGTGCTCGGGATCGGCAGAACCACCGGCTGCGTAACCCCGCGCAAACGTGGGCCCCAGGCTCGCCGAGGTAAGAATGTGCCCATGCGAAGGCGGGCGTCGCGCGACCGCGCGACGCTTCTGCGTTTCGATCGCTGCGGCAGTGACGCTCCTGGGGCTGTCAGCGCGCTGACGTCGAATCGCCGCTCGCCTCGAATCTGGGTTGAAACGATGGGTCCCTTGGCGTTAGGTTCGCGCTTACCCGGTCGGGGTGGCGGTGTGGGAATCCGCCTGATCGCCATCACCAGGGGGAAAGGGGGCCAACGGGTGTCTCGAGATCAGAAGAGGGCGCGTTGGTTTGGCGTGCTCTTCCTCATCACGTTCGTCACGTCGATCCCAGCGCTGGCGCTTTACGAGACCGTTCTCCGACATCCGGTGAGCTACATCGCGGGTGCTGGGCACGACAACCAGGTCTTGCTCGCGGCTCTGCTCGAGCTGCTGCTGATCATCGCGAACATCGGCACCGCGGTCGTGATCTTCCCGATCCTTAGACGACAGAACGAGGAGCTGGCGCTCGGCTACGTCACCGCGCGCCTAGTCGAGTCCACGTTCATCCTCGTCGGCATCCTCTGCATGCTCGCGATCATCACGCTGCGTCAACAGGTTGCAGGTCCGTCTGAAGGCACAATCGCGTACACCCTCGCCGCGATCAAGGACTGGACGTTCCTCCTAGGCCCGGGCTGGGTCGTCGGCTGGGGGAACGGGCTGATCCTCGGCTACCTGATGTACCGCTCGAGCCTGGTGCCGCGACGGGCAACGTGGCTCGGCCTGATCGGCGGACCGCTGATCATCGTGTCCGGGACGGCCATCATGTTCACCGGCAACGAACCGAGCCACGCGCTTCACTCGCTGCAAGCGATCGTGACCATCCCGGAGTTCGCGTGGGAACTCTTCCTCGGCGTCTACTGCACGGTCTGGGGTTTCAGGCGCGGATGCCCCGATCCTTTCCGGGAGCGCCCGATGACGCGCCGACTGCGCACACACCCCAGATGCCGCGACCGACGCTCTCCCACCGCCGTGGCAGCGGCTCCTCGCCCTATCCGGGGTCGCGTTCGCCTCGCTCTTTGTCGTCGGCTGGTTGAGAGGCTGTCGCTCGTCACTTGGACGGTCGTGACGAGCGTCGCCAGATACCGCGCTGTGCCGACCTAGTGGCCCTTGAGGTTCATCGGGGCCGAGACACGCGGCTGCTCCAAGGCAGCGAGCGGATCACCCCACTCGTCGACAGTGAACACTCGGCTCGCGAGCTGCTGCGGCGGATAAGGGGCATCTCTGCCCGACGGCACGTCGGCGGACCCTAGCGAACGTCGACCGAACGAGAAACCGAAAACCGGGGAGTGCTGCTTTGGCTTCGAACACCAGCGCTGCTCCGTCCGCCAGAGCCCGGGCTTTGCATAGGGCATTCGTCGCGAGGGTCGCCGACGGTGCAGTCCCCAGGCGACTTGCGCAATACACGGATCTCCACCGCTCCTCGATGGCGGCCGACAGCTCAGGCCGCACATCCGGTCTCACGAACAGGCAGTCTCAGAGGCGCTATCGCCGCACTCGAGACTTCCGCTCTCGGGACACGACCAGCAACGACGTCGTAGGCCTGATACCCGCGCGAGGAGGACGAAAGCGAGTCTCGCCCCTCGTGTGGCCGTGAGCCTGCTCGTCGCCAGTAGCGCGCGCTCCGCTCGTAGACGGATCGGTCCGGTCGTTGCTCGCGGCGCTAACTGAACGTCGGGAAGCTGCAAGCACAAAGCGGTCACGACGGCGTCGACATCGGGACTGCCGCGCCAGGCGACACGGGGCCAGTGGCGTCGACGGCCTGGCGCGACCGCATTCCCCTGAAGGGCAGTCGCTCCGCCACGCCCCGCGACGTAGTGCGGCCCGCCTGTGAGCGCCGGGTCCCTAACACCGCACGATCGCGTCCGTGTTCTCGTCCGCACAGCGCCGACCCGTGCGACGGCGACCAAGCACAACTCCGCGAACACGCGCTGCTAGCGCCGACGAGCAAGCAGACGCTCTCGAGGATGGTCAGACGGCAGCGGGAGCGACCCAAAGACCCGAGTGCCCCAACCTCTGTGTCGACCCGAAACATGGGTCGACTCTCCCCGATCCGGGCGTCTGTGAATGGGCCCCCGAACACGCTCAGGGGTCTAAACCCAGCCGAAAAGGACGCAATTTGGCCGAAAACAATCGCTCGACCGACGGTGGCGGATTGCGCTGATTTGCAGCCAAAACGCGACATCTCCGGGGTAGGGCGGTATCGCCTCCGGAGCGAAAGGTCGCACGTTCGAATCGTGCCGGGCGCGCTGCTTACCAGCCGGCGGCTTATCGCTGAGCCGCGGCGCGCCTGACCCCGACCGCCGGCTCAGCTGACCGGGTAGACGGACTCGGGCACGACCACGGAGTTCGCGGTCTTGTCGTGCCAGCACTGCTTCTCCCGGTCCCACAGCATCCACAGGTAGCCGATGTAGATGATCAGGGCCGAGAAGATGCTGGTCACGTAGCGGATCGCGGCGCGGCCGTAGCCGATGCTGCCGCCGCTGTCGAAATCGATCACGCGGATGCCAAGAGCGCGCTTGCCGAGTGTCTGGCCTCTCGGTCCGCCCTCGAAATACGTGTAGTAGGAGATCGCGACGAGGAAGCCGAGCGCGTAGCCGCCGCCCTTGAGGATCTCGACGAGGATGCCGGTGACGATGCCGAGCAGGATCCCGTCGATCAAGACGGCCCCGAACCGTCGCCAGAACCCCGAGCGTGGCCCGGTCGCCCTGCCCGTCTGTTGGTAGTACGCGCCTGTCGACATGACACCCCTTACAGGTCGGGTTTGCGGAACGAAACGCTAGTCCTCGCCGCGGCGGCCATGCAAATTTCGAACGTCTCAGCGGGTGCGCTTGATCCGTTCGAGCTCCTCCAGGAACCGCTCCGCCCCCAGATCCGGCGGCGCGGAGCTCACCTTCGGGCGGAGCCCGTCGGCGAGCCGAACCGCGAGCTCGCGCCGCGCTCTGCGCTCGAGAGTCCCCCGGCGCTCGAGGAACCGCCGCACGGCCGCGACCTCCTGGGGCGTGACCGCGCTCGTATCCCAGCGGTCGGCCGACGCGTCCACATCAACGAGCCCGGGAGGCTCGACCACGGGAGCCCCTTCCCGCCGCTTCGCCCTCGGTGGCTCGCGCGTGACGATCGTCCCGGCCGCGATATCGCCGGGGCGCTGGTTGCGCGAGGTCACGGCGATCGACACGATCGACGGGATGTACAGGAGCAGAAGCCCGTCGACCAGGCGCATCAGGTTGCGGATCGAGCTCGCCGGAAGGTCGACCGGTGCGCCCGAGTCGCGCAGCACCCGGAGATTGCTCATGCGCTTCCCCGGCGTCTGGCCGTGGCCCCGGACCTCGAACACGATCGGGTAGAACAGCAGGATCGCGAACGCGCCGATCACGTACACGACCCCGGACACCCCGCCCGACAACCCGGTGACCGGACCGGCGATCAGGGCCAGGATCGCGAGCAGGATCAGCATGATCGCGAGGTCGACGGCGCCCGCGATGAACCGTGATCCGAGGCCGGCGAGCTGGAGGCGGAGCTCGAGTCCCTCCGGTGTCGCGATCGTGATGCTTTCGTCGAGGTCCACGGGATGAACCTAGAGACTTTCCTCAGCACCAGGTCTCCGAGATGGGACGAGCTCGAGCGCGACCTCGCGACCTCCTCCCGCCCGGGAAGGCTGCCTCCCGAACGGACGCTCGAGATCGGCCGCGACTACCGCGCGGTGGTCGCGGATCTCGCCTTCGCGCGCCGGCGGTTCCCGGGCGATCCGGTCGTCGACCGACTCGAGCGGCTCGCGCTCGCCGGCCGCCAATCGATCTATTCGGGCCGTCCCCGCAACGCCGGCACGCTGCTCGAGTTCGTCACGACGGGCTACTGGCGGCTCGTGATCGGGCAGCCCGGCGTGCTCGCGGTGTCCGTGCTGGCGCTCGCGGTTCCCTGCGTGCTCGCCGCCGTCTGGGCGCTCCACGACCCGGCGGCGGCGCTCGGCCTGGTCCCCGGCCAGTTCAAGGGAGCCGCGCACCCGCACGTGCGCCACCTCCCGCTCGGCGCCGCCACCCAGGCCGTGCTCGCGAGCTCGATCTTCACCAACAACATCCGCGTCGCGTTCCTCGCGTTCGCGGGCGGCCTGACGCTCGGATTCGGGACGATCGCCCTGCTCGTCTACAACGGCACCCTGCTCGGCGCGCTCGCCGGGATCACCATTCAGGCCGGGAACTTCTCGGTGTTCGTCCGCTACGTGGCTCCGCACGGTCTGCTCGAGCTGTCCTGCATCGCGGTGTCGGGCGCCGCCGGGCTGCGTCTCGCCTGGGCCGTGATCGATCCGGGCACGCTGCCGCGCGGCGCGTCGCTCCGGGCCGCCGCCCGGCCGGCGGTGACGCTCGCGCTCGGCACCGCCCCATGGCTGGTCGTCGCCGGGTTGACCGAGGGGTTCGTGACCCCGCGCGGGCTTCCGCTCGGGGCCGCGCTCGCCGTCGGCCTGTTCCTGTTCGCGTTGTATTGGGGCCTCGTCGCGATCCGCGGTCACAGTCGCGCGCGGGCCTTGGCTTCCAGGTAGGCGCGCAGGCAGCGGTCGGCCAGTTCGCCGGCGCCCGCGTCGATCACCAGCGCACCGGCGCGCGCGAGCTTCGCGGCCGCGGCCGCCCTCGCCTCGAGCACGTCAAGCGCCACCAGCCCTCTCGCCGCCCCGAGCATCGTCGACGCGGGCGCGAGCGCCGCCCGCTCGAGCGCGGGGTCCGACGCGCTGACCACGAGGACCACGTGCCGGCGGGCGAGCATCGGCATCGCCTCTATCAGCGACCGCGCCGCCGCCTCGTCGACCAGGTCGGTGAACACCGCCACCAGCGCTCGCCGAGACCGTCCGACGCGCTGGAAGGCGCGCTCGAAGTCCGAGTCGACCGGGGCCGCCTCGACGTCGAACAGCGACTCGATGACCTGGCGCCCGGACAGGTGGGCCGGCGCCACGACGCGGCGGATCGTCTCGTCGAACGCGATCGCGCCACATCGGTCGCCGAGCTCGTCGGCCGCCAGGGCGAGCATCGTGACCGCGTCGAGCGACGCGTCGAGCATCGTCCGCGAGCCGATCGGCGCCGACATCAGCCTCCCGGTGTCGAGCAGGCAGACGAGATCACGGTCTCGCTCGACCCGGTACTGGTTGCTCATCGGCCGTCCCATCCGCGCCGTCGCCCGCCAGTTCAGCTGCCGGATGTCGTCGTCGGGCGTGTACTCGCGGATCGACTCGAAGTCGGTTCCGAGTCCGAGCGGGCCGCGGGCAAGCTTGCCCGGATGGCCCGCGAGCTCCCGCCGCAGGCGGGCGATCAGCGCCTGCGCCGTCACCAGGTCGGGATACACCCGAACTCCGAAGGCGTCCCCCAACGGGTGGTTCACGCGCGCCAAGCCGAGCGGGCCGACGCTCGCGCTCGCCACGCCCGGCAGCGTGTGCCGTCCGCGCCGGCGCGGCACGAGCGAGCCCGCGAACTCCTCCTCGCCGGTCTCGCGCTCGAGTTCGAACGCCGGGATCGCCGGCTGGCGCAACAGGACGCGCCGGCGATCGCGCACGGCCGCGCGAACCTCGAGCGGGCTCGCCACGCCGCGCGAGAGCACCGGCGAGAGCAACCGCTCCACCGCGGGCGGCTCGCGCACCGCCCACGCGTCCGCGCCCGCGGCGGCGAGCACGGCGATCACAGCCGCGACCGCCAGCCACACGGGGACCAGCAGCGTGGCGAGCGCGATCGCCGCGATGATCGCGGCCGTGCGAACCGTCGGCGCGGCCGCGAGCAGCGGCATCAGCGCGGAACCGGGACGTCGTCGATCGCGGCGCGGATCGCGTCGACGGCGCCGAACCGCTCGAGCTCGGCCTCGGGCGTGAGAATCAGCCGGTGGGCGAGCGCGGCCGGCGCGATCGTCGCGACGTCGTCGGGCGTGACGAACGCGCGGCCCGACAGACGGGCGCGGGCCTTCGCCGCGACCAGCAGGTGTACCGCCGCCCGCGGCGAGGCGCCGAGCGAGACGCTCGGAAGCTCGCGCGTGCGGCGCGCCAGGTCGACCACGTAGCCCGCGACCTCGTCGGAGACGGCAGTCTCGTCGATCTCGCCACGCACGCCTCGCAGCTCGTCCCGGGACACCACCTCGCGCACCCCGGCAAGCGTGCTCGGAGTGAGGCCCTGGCGCGGCAGCGACAGCATCGCTCGCTCCTCCTCGGCGCTCGGATAGCCGATCTCGACGCGCACCATGAAGCGATCGAGCTGCGCCTCGGGCAGCGGATAGGTCCCCTCGTATTCGATCGGATTCTGCGTCGCGATCACCAGGAACGGATCGGGCAGCGCGTGGGCGCTGCCGTCGACCGAGACCTGCCCCTCCTGCATCGCCTCGAGCAGCGCCGCCTGCGTCTTGGGCGGGGTCCGGTTGATCTCGTCGGCGAGGAGGACGTTCGTGAACACGGGACCGGAGCGGAACTCGAGCTGTCCCGCGCGCAGCACCATCGTCCCGGTCAGGTCCGACGGGAGCATGTCGGGCGTGAACTGCACGCGCGCGAACTCGAGCCCGAGCGCACGGGCAACCGACCGGGCGAGCAGCGTCTTGGCCACGCCGGGCGGTCCCTCGATCAGCACGTGTCCGCCGCAGGCAAGCGCGCCGAGCAGCTGCGCGAGCGCGTCGTCCTGGCCGACGACGACGGCGGCGACCTCGGCGCGAACGCGTTCGTAGAGATCCTTCACGGCCGACTCCGGCGACCACGCGTGGACAAGTACGCCTCACGGCGCTCGGCCACGTCGCGCAGCAGCTCCGCCTGGGCGCTGCGGTCGCGGCCGCGGACGATCGCACCGGCGAGCGCGTCGACGTAGGCGCTCCGCGGCGGGACCGGCTCGGGCACCGGCTCCTCGGCCGGACCGATCCGGCGACCCCGCGCGAGCGCCCACGCGGCCCACGCCAGGCACAGCATCCCGAACACGACCCACCACCGCGCCGGGATCGCCGCCAGGCCGGTCGCCTCGCCGTACCCGTGGAGGGCCTCGGCGAAGAACACGGGGGTCGCGGGCGGGCCGGCCAGGTTCAGCCCGAGCTGGGCATTGTCGGCGGATGCGAGCAGCCGGTTCTCGACCGGGGCGGCGTCGGCGAGCAGCTCGATTTGCCCGCGGCCGACGTTCAACGCCAGCAGCTCGGAACCGCGGGCGCCGGAGAGCGCCACCGTGCCTGCCACGGACGTCCAGGCGCCCTCGCCGGCGGTGCGCACGGCGCTGACGCCGGCGACCTCGGGCAGGGACGCAACGCGTCTGACCACGACCGAGCCGGAGCCCGTCCAACCCGGTGGGTCGGACAGCAATGCCGGGAGCGTCGCCGGTGGGTTGCCGCCGCCGATCACGAGCCGCCCGCCGGCCCTCACGAACCGCTCGAGGTTCCGGCCGGCGGCGTCGGACAGGCTGCCGGCGCCGAGCACGATCACGGTGGATCCGGGTGGCAGCGCGGCGTCCTCGAGCGGTCGGCGAAGCTGGACCACCGTGTGGCCTGACCGCGTCAGGAGCTCCGCCCACGCGGCGGCGCCGGCGGGCGAGGTCGCGTACGAGGACCCCGCGGGCCCCTCGGGCGCCGGCGCGAACGCGTCCGCGATCAGCCCGAGCGCGAAGAACACCAGCACGACCCCGACCGCTGCCGCGGCCCACGGCTTCCACGATGGCCGGGTGACGGCAACCGTGCGCACGCTCACGGCCGCGGACCCCCGGACACGACCGCGCTCCACCGCCGGCGCGCCTCCTCGGCATCCGCCGACCCCGCCGGGGCGGCACCGTACGCGATCTCGTCGAATCGCCTGGCGAGCTCGTCGAAATCGGCCGAGTGCAGCGCCCGGGCGAGCTCGGCGTTCGGCGTCGACCGGGCTTTCCGGATCGCGCCTTCCTCGGCGAGACGCGCGAGGCCGGCGCGGAACCTCAGCCGGACCGCGTCCTCGAACCGCCCGTCGCGCTCGGCCCGCGCCGCCTCCCGCTCGAGGTCGGCCGCACGCTCGACGCCGCCGGCGCGCAGGCCGGCCGTTCCCGACTCGCGCAGCAGGGCGCGGCGCGAGTGACGCCGGACACCGACCACGATCGCGGCGAGGAGCGCGAGCCCGAGCACGACCCAGACCGTGACCGTGCCCCCCGGGAAGATCCGGCCAACGTGGTCGACGGCGTGGGTCATGGCGTGCCCGACGGCGGCGATGGCGGCGCCGATGTCGTGGAGCACGCCGTGGAGCGGCCGGGGCACCGACGGATTGTGGAAGCGGCTCTCCCGGAGGATCGCGGCGGCGGCGCGGCGGGCGGCGTCCGCGTCGGCAGAGGCGAATGCCGGTGCGCTCATCGCCGGGGACCCAGGATCACCGCTCGGGGGTCCAGCCCGGCGGCGGGGGCCAGTATGGCGGCCCGCCCGGCTGACCGACCGAGTCGGGTCCGATCGGGTGATCCCCGGACGGGGAGCCGTCGCCCGGCGCGGCCGCCCACCCCGAATCGTCCCCGCCGGCGGGCATCGACGACGAAGGCAGCCCGAGCTGGTCGGCGAGCACGTGCAGGTCGTACCCCTCCCTGCGCACGCGGAGGTCGTAGTAGAGGAGCGTGGTGGTCGCCGCCCGGAACGGCTCGGTGATGATCGTCGCGATCACGCCGGACAGCGTGCTGACGAACACCGCGAGCAGCAAGCTCGGCTGGCTCGGGAGACTCGCGACGCCCACCAGGAGGGCCTCGATCGCCCCCGAGATGAGCGTCACCATCAGCGTCGCCACGATCAGGACCGCCGCCGTGGCCCACCATCGGCCCTTGACCAGCCGACGCGACCGGCCGAGCGCGCGGAACCCTCCGATGCGCTCGATCAGCAGCGCCGGCACCGCGACCGACCACGCCGCATACAGCCAGATGCCGGGAACGATGAACAGGATGAACCCCACGATCAGACCTAGCCACATCAGGATCTCGAGCCAGAGAAGTCCGGGCAGCCGGCGGAACGCGAACCGCAGCGACTTGGCCGCCCCGATCGTCTGGTCGAGGTACGCGTCGCTTACCGCCTTCGTGCACGCGGCGGTCACGAGCGTCGCCACCAGCAGTTCGATCACGATCAGCGTGCCGTTCGCCCCGAGCACGGCCGCGCGATCGGTCATCTGATGCGAGCTCGACGACACCGTGAACGTCCCGCCCGGCACGTCGCTGCCGGAAGGAAGCGTCGACAGCAGCACGATCCCGGCGAGCACCCGCATCGGGATCACCACCACCGCGGTCAGACCCATCAACGTGCGCGCGTTGCGGATGTAGATCTTGATCGCGGCGTCGAGAATCTCGCCGACCCGGCGAGGCCGCATCGTGGTGGCGCTCATCGGCGCAAGATATCCAGGCGCCGGTGACCGTGACGCCGGCCGAAGTGCCGCGTGTCCCGGCTCACACAGGGCTACGAGGCGTGCACCGCGCTCCCGGCTACCCGCTCGAGGCCTTCCAGTTCAGTCGTCGACCTTGTCGCGCTTGGGCGCTTCCGCCCACGGCTGCGCCTCGGGGTCCTGCGAAGGATGGGGCTCGCTGGTGCTGGTGCTGCCCGTCTGCGGATGCGGCTCCTCGCCGAACGGCTCCCCGTCGGGGTCAGGCGGATCACGCGGGTCGGGCCGCTTGTCATACGGGTCCGGCCACTCGGTCGGATCCGGGTCGGTCGCCGGGTTGTTCAGGACGTGGTGCGGATCTCTGTCATCGGGCGAAGGCGGAGTGTTGCGTTCGTCTGCCATCGAGTCCTCCATCAGTGGATCGGGGCATGCGCCGGTGTGGGGACTTCGAGCTCGAACAGCCAGAAGTCTCGGGCGATCACGGGCACCGACACGTTGTAGACCGGCACGTCGCCGATTGCGCCTTGGAATGTGCCGGCGTGCGCGTGGCCGTGCAGGACGAGATCGGGCTCGTGCTCGGCGATCGGCGCCGCCAGCCGGTCGGTGCCCAGGTAGCCCCAGATTCCGGCGGGCTCGCCGGCGATCGTCTGCTCGGTCGGCGCGTAGTGCAGCAGCACGATCCGAGCCGGGCAGAGCGCGATCTCGCGCAAGCCGTCGTCGAGGGCCTGGACGTCGAGCGAGGTCTCCTGGTAGACGGCCCGCAGCAGCGGCTCGCCGAAGTCGGGAAGGTGCGAGCCGGGGAAGCCGCCGACGAATCCCTTTAGCCCGACGATCCCGACCTCGATCCCGCCGCTCTCGCACACGTGCCACGTGCGATCGAGCACGCGGATGCCGCCCGACTCGAGGGTCCCCACCAGCTCGTCGTGACGGTTGGCGTGCCAGTCGTGGTTGCCGAGGACCGCGAACACCGGCATCTCGAGCCCGGCGCATGCCTCGGCAAGCACCGCGCCCTGCTCGGGCTCCCCGTGAGTGGTGAGATCGCCCGCCAGCAGCACCAGGTCGGCGATCCCGTTCAGCGCCGCGAACGCGCGCGAAAGGTCCTTCGCATTCGTCGCGGAGCAGTGCACGTCGCCGGCCGCCGCGATCCGCAGGCAGCGGGGGGCCGAGCCGTTCCGATGTTCCTCCATATAGGCGTTCAACTACCCGCCTGCGGGTATTCGAATAGGGCCCGTGAGCCACCGCGACGCCTTCAATGCCCTGATCGACACGATGAAGATCGCGGTCGCCTCCCTTCGCGACGCGCAGGTCCCGTTCGCGCTGGGCGGAAGCGTCGCGGCCTGGGCGCGAGGCGGCCCCGAGCCCGACAACGACCTCGATCTGATGGTCCCGCCGGCGCACGCCGAGGCCGCCCTCGAGGCGCTTGCCGGCGCCGGAATGCGACCCGAACGCCCACCTGAGGAATGGCTCTACAAGGCGTGGCACGGCGAGGTCATGATCGACGTGATCTTCCGGCCCTCGGGCGTAGAGCTGACCGACGAGGTGCTCCAGCGCGCGGACACGATCCCGGTCATGGCGATCGCGACGCCGGTGATGGCGCTCGAGGACGTGCTCGTGACGATGCTGTACGCAATCGACGAGCACGCGCTCGACTACTCCAAGCTCGTGGCGATCACGCGCGCGCTCCGAGAGCAGATCGACTGGCCCTCACTGCGCGCGCGGGCGAGCGGATCGCCCTATGCCAGGGCCTTCATGACGCTCGCGCAGGAGCTCGGGATCGCGCCGGCCGCAGATGACCGCCGTGAGGCGCCGCGCAGTCGCGTGCGAGTGGTCGGCGAGTAGCGCGTTACCGCGTCCATCCCCCTGGGTAGACGACGGTGCAGTGAAGGTTCTCGTACTCACGAGCGAGCCGATCACGGCCGGGCAGCTCCGCGAGGCGCTCGGAACGGAGACCGACCCGTCCGAGGCCGAGGTGATGGTGGTGGCGCCGGCCTACGCCGAAAGCGGGCTGCGGTTCTGGATGTCCGACGCCGACGATGCGATCGCGAGGGCCGAGCAGGTCCGGCGGGACAGCGTCGAGGAGCTCGGCAAGGCCGGGGTCCCGGCGACTGGCGACACCGGCGAGGCCGATCCTCATACCGCAATCGAGGATGCGCTGAAGACGTTCGATGCCGACCGGATCGTCGTCTTCACCCGTGGAGGCGAGGATCAGCGCTACCGCGAGGATCTCGATCGCGACGAGCTCGCCGAGCGCTTCGGGCGGCCCGTCGACCACGCCGTCGTCTAATCGCCGAGCCGCGCCGCCAGCTGTTTGGCGTTGGCGGGCGCGAACCCGCGCCAGTCGTTGTTGAAGTAGGCGTACACCTCCTCGCGCCGGCGCCACTGTGCGATCCGCCGCGCCCACGTCTCGATCTCGGTGGCGGAGTAGTTGCCCGCGCGACCCCGCAAGCCGTAGTGGAAGCGGATGAACCGCCAATCGGCGGTGGCGTCATGCGTTTGGAACGGCCGCTCGGGGTGGTCGCCGATCGTGAGCGCGACACCGCTGGCGCGCAAGGCGTCGAATACCTCGGGGACGAACCAGCTCGGATGACGGAACTCGATCGTGTGACGGGCGGGCGGGGCCGAGTCGAGCAGCTCGAGCCAACCGCTCAGGCGCGCTTCGTCGCGGTGGAAGTTCTCGGGCAGCTGCCACAGGACCGGCCCGAGCCGCCCGGCTTCGATCATGGGCGACAGCGGCTCGTAGAAGCGGGCAATCCCCTCGCGGATGCCGAGAAGCCGTTTGATGTGGGTCAGGTACCGGCTTGCCTTGACCGCAAACAGGAACTCCGGCGGCGTCTGCTGCACCCAGCCGGCGACGGCCTCGCGGCGGGCCAGCCGGTAGAAGGTGGAATTGACCTCGACGGTGTCGAACACCGACGCGTAGGCCTCGAGCCAACGGCGCTTTGGGGTGCGCTCCGGGTACAGCCGACCGCGCCAGTCGTCGTACATCCACCCTGAGCAGCCGATGCGTACCTCCTTCATCGGCCGGGTAGGGGCGTTGATAAATGAGCCTCGACCGTCCGCACGCTCCCGTTCCAGAGCGGCCCTCGATGAAGAGCCTGCACGACTCGGTGGCGGACTGCCGGGCCTGCGACCTGTGGGAAGGCGCCACCCAGGCGGTCATGGGCGAGGGCGCCAGGGGCGCGAACCTGATGCTCGTCGGCGAGCAGCCCGGCGACCGCGAGGACGTCGAGGGGCATCCGTTCGTCGGCCCCGCCGGTCGCGTGCTCGACCAGGGGCTCGACCGGGCCGGGATCGCCCGCAAGGAGGTCTACATCACGAACGTGGTCAAGCATTTCCGCTACAAGCTCCGGGGGAAGCGGAGGATCCACCAGAAGCCCGACCGCTGGCAGGTGACGGCGTGTTTCCCATGGCTCGAGGCCGAGCTCGCCGTGGTCAAGCCCGAGGCGCTCGTCTGCCTCGGCGCCACCGCCGCGCAGGGCGTGCTCGGCTCGCACATCCGGATCGGGCGCGACCGCGGGCGGCCGATCGAGTCCGGGCTGGCCGAGCTGGTGACGCTGACCACGCATCCCTCGGCGATCCTGCGAGCCGATGACCAGGACCGCGAGGAGGCGATGGCCATGTTCGTCGCCGATCTGACGGAGGTGGCGAGATGGCTGAACGCGAGGTAGTCGCCGTCACCGGCGCGACCGGCGGCGTGGGCCGAGCGGTCGCCCAGGAGTTCGCCCGCCACGGTGCGGCCGTCGGGCTGATCGGGCGAGGGCGCGCCGGTCTCGACGGCGCCGCGCGGGAGGTCTCCGATCTCGGCGGGGCGGCGTACGCCCACCAGGCCGACGTCGCCGAGTTCGACGAGGTGAGCGCCGCCGCGGCCGCGATCGAGGAGCGCCTCGGCCCGATCGACGTCTGGATCAACAACGCGATGACGACCGTGTTCGCGTTCTTGGACGACATTCACCCCCGCGAGTACGAGCGCGCGACGCGTGTCACCTACCTGGGCGCGGTGTGGGGAACCAAGGTCGCGCTCGAGCGGATGCTGCCCCGCGACCGCGGCACGATCGTCCAGGTCGGCTCGGCTCTCGCCTACCGGGGGATCCCGTTGCAGGCGCCGTACTGCGGCGCCAAGCACGCGATGAAGGGCATGTTCGAGTCGTTGCGCTGCGAGCTCCGCTACCGGAAGTCGAGTGTCCACGTGACGATGGTGCAGCTGCCCGGGATGAACACGCCGCAGTTCGACCATTGCCTCAGCAAGATGCCGCGCCACCCGATGCCCGTCCCGCCGATCTACCAGCCCGAGGTCGCGGCGCGCGCGATTTACTGGGCCGCGCACCACCGCCGCCGCGAGCTCTACGTCGGCTTCCCAACCGTGTACACGATCATCGGCAACAAGCTCGCGCCGTGGCTGGCCGACCGCTACCTGGCCAAGACCGCGGTCGACGGTCAGCAGACCGACGAGCGGTTCGACGGCACCGCCGCGGCGAACCTGTTCGAGCCGGTCGACGACGACCACGACGAGGGAGCGCACGGCGGCTTCGGCGACCAGGCCCACGGGCGAAGCGAGCAGGCCTGGCTCAGCCGGCACCGGCTCGGCTCGGCGCTGGCCGCGACGACCGCCGCGGGCGGCGCCGCTGCCGCTCTCCTTGCGCGCCGGCGCGCTTGAGGGCCAGACGCTCGGCGAGCCGGGAGGCGAGGGCCATGATCGTCAGCGCAGGGTTGGCCGACCCCTGCGTCGGCATCACGCTGCCGTCGGCGATGAACAGATTCGGGACCTCCCAGGCCCGATGGTCGCCGTTGACGACGCTCTGCTCGGGATCGGAGCCCATCCGGCAGCCGCCGACCAGGTGGGCGTAGCGATCGGTCACCAGCACGTCCTGCGCCCCAGCCGCCTCGAAGATGTCGCGCAGGGTCTGCTTGCCGAACGCGATGTTGTTGCGATCGTTCTCGCACTGCGAATACTCCATGCGCGCCACCGGGATCCCGTTCTGGTCGGTCACCCCCTGGGCGATCGTCACTCGATTCTCCGCCAGCGGCAGCAGCTCGGACAGGATCCCGAGCGTGTACCAGTGGTTGTAGTCGCGCATGTACTCGCGCAGCGCGTGGCCCCAGTGGCCGTGCCCGAGGACATGCTGGGCGTGCTCGATCGGCAGCGGCCCTACGGTCTGGATGGCGAAGCCGCGGACGAACCCACGCGCAAGGTCGGTTTCATAGAACTGCTCGGACGAGATCTCGGGGGGCGGCGCTTTGTACATCCTCAGCTCGTCGGGGAAGCGCCCAGCCACGTGGGGCGCGCCCTGAACCATCACGCACCGTCCGACCTGGTCGTTGTGGTTGGCCAGGCCGTGCGGGAACCGGCGGCTGGTCGAGTTCAAGAGCAGGCGCGGAGTCTCGATCGAGTAGCCGGCCACGGCCACCGCGTCGGCGCGCTGGAAATGCTCGGTGCCGCCGTTCAGGTAGCGAACGCCGGTGACGCTGCCGCTGGCGTCGTCGACCTCGATTCCGATCGCCATGCAATCAGCGCGAATCTCGGCGCCGCGCTCGATCGCGTCCGGGATGTGGGTCACGAGCGGCGAGGCCTTGGCGTTCACCTTGCACCCCTGCAGGCAGTAGCCGCGGTAGATGCAGTGCGGACGGTTGCCGAACGACCCGTTGGTGATCCCGACCGGGCCTACCCGCATCTCGATCCCGAGCTTGCGCGCGCCGCCACGGAGGACGTCGGCGCCGCCGGCGATCGGATGGGCGGTGTGCGGGTAGCGGTGCGGGTCGCCCCACGGCCAATAGTCGCCGGCCACCGGGAGCTCGAGCTCGAGCCGCTCGTAATGGGGCTTGAGGTCGCGGTAGGAGATCGGCCAGTCCTCCCCCGCCCCATCGCGCGTGCGGACCTCGAAGTCCGAGGGGTGAAAGCGCGGGCAGTAGCCCGCGTAGTGCACCATCGAGCCACCCACCCCATGGCCGCAGTTGTTCTTGCCGAGCTCGACCGGGTCGGTGCCGCCGGTGATGCGCTCCTCGGTCCAGTACAGCCTGTGCGAGCCGGCCTCGTCGGACACCCAGTCCTCGTCGGGATCCCAGAACGGCCCCGATTCGAGCACCACCACCTTCCAGCCCCGGCGGGCCAACCGCTGGGCCAACGTCGCTCCCCCGGCGCCCGCCCCGACGATCACGAGATCGACCGGGAACGAGTCGTCGTAGCGCGCCATCCGCGCGGTCGGCACCGCGCGGCGATGGACGTCGAGCAGGAACGCGGAGTCGTTCTCGGGCGGGCGCAGCGCCCCGCGCAGCATGGTGCGCAGCCCGTGCCGGCGGCTCACGTGCCCTGGACCCCGCGCCGCTCGGTGTCCTTGACCGGATCGCGCTCGAACGCGGGTGCGCCCTCCCAGCTCTCGCGCTGCCCGACTCCGAGGCGGGCGAACCCGCGCGGGTAGGCCGGTCCGCCGAACCCGATCTCGTTCCACGCCCACGGATGGGAGTAGAACGCGCTGAGGATCGCCCGGGTGACGACCTTCCAGGTCTTCGACGGAGGCAGCTCATCCCACACCTCGCCACGCAGCTTGCCCTTGGCCAGCGCGTCGACCACGCGCATCTGGACATCCGACGAAGCGCCCGCGAAGTCGTCCGCCCCGTGCTGGCGTGCGGCGGCGTCGAGACCGAGCGCGAGCCGCCGCCAGGTCTCGCGGTCATCGGGCATGTCGGCGAAGCGAAACCCGTCGAGCTCGCCGGCGAACAACTTGGCGTCGACCATGTTCAGCACCGGGATCTTCGGCTCGCGGTCCTGGGCCATGACCAGGTCGCAGAAGATGCCCAGCGTGTCCGCCTCGGCCTTGGTCAGGAAGCGAATTGGCGGCGTCGTCTCGACGCGGTCGAATACCAGGCGCCGGGTCGTAGCGTCCCAGTGGTCGGCCTCGTCCAGGACGTTGTAGTCGGGATAGCGGCCGTGCATCTGCGGGGTGACGCCATTACGGTGCCGGGGAAGCTCCTCGGGCGAGGCCGGCTGGCGATCCGGCCGCAGGTTGGGGAGATGCTCGGCGCTGCGGAAGTCGCGTGGCATCAGCGCTCGCGACCGAACACGGCGGCTGCCACCCCCATGCCGCCGACTAGCGCCAGCGAGCCCGGCGCGAGCAGCGGCGGCCCCATCACGATGTTGAACAGCGGCTCGTCGAAGCCGCCGGGCTTGCGGGCGACGCCGCGCACATGGGTGACGACCCCGATCAGTCCGTCCAGGCAATACAGCGCCGACAGCGCCGGCAGCCACGTCTTGGCCGCGCGCTCTGACCGGATTCCGGCCAGCCCCGCGGCGGTGAGCGCCGGCGACAGGACCACCGGGGTCCACATCCACTTGTCTCCGAACGATCCCCGGAAGTGCTCGAAGTAGATCTCGACGCCCAGCGGCAGCGCGCTGAACGCGGTGGCGCCGGCGAGCGTGCGCTGCATCCGGCCCCCGCGGACGTTCCGCCACCATCTGGTCAGCGCCCGCTCGGGTGGGGTGGTGCGGCGGAAGCGCGGGATGTCAAGCGGCCGCATAGCGCTCCGCATCGGCTCGCTTGAGCTCGAGACCGGTCCCGGGACGTTCGAGATCGGGAATCAGTGCCCCGTCGGTCGGCTCCAGGACGCCGTCGAAGAGCATGTGCTCGATCCGCACGTGGTCGTGGAAGTACTCGAGATGGACGAGCTGCTCGAGCGCGGTGGCAGGGTGGAGGTGAACGGCGGGACCGCAGTGCAGCGACAGCGGCAGGTTGTGAGCTCGGCACAGGGCGCCCACGCGCAGCAGCTCGGTGATGCCGCCACAGCGGGTGACATCGGCCTGGAGGACGTCGACCGCGCCGGCCTCGATCATCCGGCGGAAGTAGGGAGCGTCGTCGCCGTACTCACCGGCGGCGATCTCGACTCCGGCGGGCGCGCGGTCGCGCAGCAGGCGGAGCCCCTCGAGGTCCTCCGAGGACACCGGCTCCTCGAACCAGCTCACCCGCGCGTCGTCCGCGAACCGCCTGGCCAGGTCGAGGGCCTGCTTGCGCGAGTACGCGCCATTGGCATCGACGAACAGCCGAACGTTCGGACCGATCGCACTGCGGGCGACCTTGACCCGCTCGGGATCACGATCGGGGTCGGATCCGACCTTCATCTTAACCCGGGGTATTCCGCGCTCGACCCAGCCGCTCAGCTGCTCGGCCAGCCGCTCGTTCGAGTAGGCGGTGAACCCGCCCGAGCCGTACACGGGCACCCGGTCCTGGGCCATCCCGAGCAGCTTGCACAGCGGCAGGCCGAGCGAGCGCGCCTTGAGGTCCCAGAGAGCCGTGTCGACGGCCGCGATCGCCATCGAGGTGATGCCTGGCCGGCCCAGGTTGCGGGTCTGCTCGACCATCGCCGCCCACGCCGCCTGCGGAGCCATGGCATCGCGGCCCTGAACGATCCCGGACAGCTTGGATTCGACCAGTTTGGCGGTGGACACGTCTGCGTAGGTGTACCCGAGCCCTGATTCGCCGCCGCCGGACGCGTGGACGACCACGATCGTGGTCGAATCCCAGGCCAGGGTGCCGTCGGCCTCGGGCTGATCTGTCGGGATGGTGTAGGCCCCGACCTCGAGGGCGTCGACGGGGACCTCCGCGCGAACCGCCGTGCTCATCGTCCCGGCAGAAACTCTTCGACCTTCTGCCGGAACGACTGCTTCACGATGTCTCTGGCGTCCGGATCGCCGGCGAGCAGCGCGGAGCTGAGGGCTTTGGCCTGCTCGATCGTGATGTGCGGCGGGAGGGGCGGGACCGAGGGATCCGTGATGGCCTCGAGCACGACCGGTCGGTCCGAGCGCAGCGCCTCGTCCCAAGCGGGACCCACCTGCTCGGCCGCGTCAACGCGAATGCCCTTCAGCCCGACCAACTCCGCGTAGCGCGCGTACGGGAAGTCCGGGAGATCCTGCGAGCCCTCGAATTTCGCGTCCCCTTCCATCGCGCGCTGCTCCCAGGTCACCTGGTTGAGGTCGCGGTTGTTGAGGACGAGCACGACCAGCCGTTGGTCCGGCCACTGATCGCGGTACTTGGCGATCGTGATCAGCTCGTTGATCCCGTTCATCTGCATCGCGCCGTCCCCGACCAGCGCGAACACTGGCCTCGACGGGTACGCGAACTTTGCGGCGATCGCGTACGGCACCCCGGGGCCCATCGTCGCGAGCGTGCCCGAGAGGGAGGCCATCATTCCTTTGCGCAGCTTGATGTCGCGCGCGTACCAGTTCGCCGACGAGCCCGAGTCGGAGCTGATGATCGCGCCGTCCGGCAAGCGCGTGGAGAGCTCTTGGAAGACGAGCTGCGGATTGATCGGATCGGCGGTGAGCTGGGCGCGGTGCTCGATCAGGTCCCACCACTCGCTCACCTCGCCCTCGATCTTCTCGCGCCACGAGCGGTCCTCCTTTCGGTGCAGGCGGCTCATCAGCGCCCGCAGCGTCTCGCCGCTGTCGCCCACGAGGTTGACCTCCATCGGGTAGCGGATCCCGATCATCTTGCCGTCGATGTCGATCTGCACGCCGCGGGCGTTGCCCTCCTCGGGCAGGAACTCCGAGTACGGGAAGCTCGAGCCGACCATCAGCAGCGTGTCGCACTCCTGCATCATGGTCCAGCTCGGCTTCGTGCCCAGCAGGCCTATCGAGCCGGTCACGAACGGAAGGTCATCGGGGAGGACGGCCTTGCCGAGCAGCGCCTTCGCCACTCCCGCGCCAAGCAACTCGGCCACGGCGACTACCTCCTCGGAGGCGTGCAGCGCGCCCTGTCCGACCAGCATCGCGACGCGCTCGCCCGCGTTCAGGATCTCGGCCGCCCGGTCGAGGTCCTCGTCGTGGGGGAGTATCCGCGGCGGCTGGTAGCCCGGGCCCGAGTGGACGGTTCCGTGCTTGTGCGGCGGCTGCGGCACGGCGTCCGCCTCCTGCACGTCGTTGGGGATGATGATCGCGGTCACCGTGCGCTCGGACAGCGCGATCCGGATCGCTCGGTCCACGAGGTGCCGAATCTGGGTCGGCGCCATCGCGACCTCGACGTACTCGTGCGCGACATCCTTGAACAGGCTGTTCAGGTCCACTTCCTGTTGATAGTTGCCGCCGAGGCCGGCCCGGGCCTGCTGGCCGACGATCGCCACCACCGGCTGATGATCAAGCTTCGCGTCGTACAGACCGTTGAGCAGGTGGATCGCCCCGGGTCCCGAAGTCGCCAGGCACACGCCCACCTCGCCCGTGAACTTGGCGTGGGCGCAGGCCATGAACGCGGCCATCTCCTCGTGGCGAACCTGGGTGAACTCCGGCCCCTCTCCGTCGCTCAAGCGGCTGAAGGCGCCGATGATGCCATTGATCCCGTCACCCGGGTACCCGTAGATGCGTTTGATCCCCCACGTCCGCAGGCGCTCCAGGAGATAGTCGCCGACCGTGTCGCTCATGCCTTCTGCGTTCCTTTCCTCGCTAAGCCTGTACTGCGGCTACCCAGGCGGGGCCGGCGGAAACTGCGCCGGTACTGACCGCTACACGTGGGCCTCGGCCTTCGCGAGCGCGACCGCGGCGTCGATGTGCGCGAGGTGCGTGAGGCCCTGAGGGAAGTTGCCGAGCATCTCGCCGGTGTTCGGGTCGATCTCCTCCGGGAACAGCCCCAGGTCGTTGGCGCGCGCGATCGCCTGGTCGAACACCGTCCGGGCCTCACCCAGATCCCCCGCCTCTGCCAGGCACTCGGCGAGCCAGAACGAGCAGCACAGGAACGCCCCCTCGTCGCCGTCGAGACCGTCGTCGCGCCGGTACCGGTAGAGCAGGCCGTCGCCCGCGTCGAGCTCCTCGCGGATCGCCGAGACCGTGCGTAGCATCCGCTCGTCGTCCCAGGCGACGTACTCAACCGTCGGCAGCAGCAGCAGCGCTGCGTCCATGTCGCTGCGGCCGAACGCCTGCACGTAGACGCCGCGCTTGGAGTCGTAGCCGTTCTTCTCGATGGCCTCGCGCACCTCGTCGCGCGCCCGCTTCCAGCGCCGTACCGGGGCGCGGCGCATGCACTCGTCGGCCAGCCGCAGGCCGCGATCGAGCGCCGACCAGCACAGCACCTTCGAATGCACGAAGTGCTGGGGCTCACCCGGCCATTCCCAGAGCCCGCAATCGGGCTCGGACCACCGCTCGGCGGCGTGGTCGATCAGCGACACCAGGAAGCGCCAGTCGTCGTCGCTCGGGGAGTGCCCACGCCGGTGCCAGCGCCATGTGAGGTTGACGAGCTCCCCGTAGGCGTCGAGCTGGACTTGCTCGGCCGCGTCGTTGCCGACGTGGACCGGCGCCGACTTGCGGTACCCCTCGAGCCCTTCGACCACGTCACCGCGCAGGCGGCGCTCGCCGGCCACCCCGTAGACGATCTGGAGATCCTCGGCATGGCCGGCGGCGGAGCGCATGACGAACGCGCGGAACGCATCGGCCTCCTCGACGGCGCCCAGCTCGGTCAGCGCGCGCGAGCTGAAGCTGGAGTCGCGAACCCAGGCGTAGCGGTAGTCCCAATTCCGCGGGCCGCCCACCGCCTCCGGCAGCGATGTCGTCGGCGCGGCCACGATCGCTCCCGTCGGAGCGTGGGTCAGCGCCTTGAGCACGATCCCCGAGCGCCTGGCGGCGGGCTCGTCGCGGCTATCGAGCCGCATCGTCCGCGCCCACTCGCGCCACCAATTCACCGTGTCCTCGAGCAGCTCGTCTAGGCGCTTGGAGTCGGGCTCCTCCGGAGGGCCCGCGTCCACGCGCTCGGGAGCGCAGTAGGTGAGCGCGAGCCGCACCCGGTCTCCGGGGCCGACCGCGAAGCGCCCGACGAGCTCGTGGTCGGGGTCTTCGGTCAGCTCCTGCTCGCACCAGACGAGCAGTGCATCGTTGCCTCCAATCGTGCTGTGGAGGCGGTGCCCGTGGCGGCGGATCCACGGCCGGACCTGGCCGTAGTCGAACCGCGGCGCGACGCGTATTTCCAGCTCGAACGACCCACGGACCCCTTCGACCACACGGAGGATCTGGCGCTCCTCGGTGCCGAACGCGGTGTCGCAGACCACGAAGCAATCGAGCAATCTCGCCTCCCCCGTGGGCCCGACGATCCTGGTCTCGAGCACGAGCGTGTCGTCGAGGTAGGAGCGGACGTACTCGAACGGGCCCTCACCGGTCGGGACGATCGAGCAGTGGCCGCCGGATTCCCGGTCGAGCAGCCGGCCGAACGCGCTGCCCGAGTCGAACCGCGGCAGGCAGCACCAGTCGATCGAGGCATCTCGCGAGACGAGCGCGGCGCTGTGGCAGTCGCCGATCAGCGCGTACTCGGCGATCGGCGGATAGCTCTCGTTGTTGGACACGGAAGATGACTACCCCGAACTGGGCTCGGCCTCCTGTTTTCGTGACCCACTCACGGGTAGCGCCAATGCGTAGACCACGAACGAGAGGAGCCTGAACATGGGCATTACCGACAAGGTGACGGGTAGGGTCAAGCAGGCCGCGGGCGACCTCGCAGATGACCCCTCGCTGAAGCGCGAGGGGCGTCAGGAGGAGCGCAAGGGCGAGGCCAAGGATGAGCTGGCCCGCGACCAGGAGCGCGCCGACCGCAAGGCCGAAGAGGTCGCCAACTTGGAGCGCAAGACGTCGTAAGAGGGGCGCGGCCCCGCTCGGCGTCCCATGCGCCGGCCCCGGTGGTCGAGGTTTGACCGGGCTGGGCGCGAGGGACGCCGGAGCGGGGCCGCGATCGTCCTAGCAGCCTGACGCCCAAGAGTTCGCTTCCCAGCTCACCGCTCTATTGTGGGCGTGCGATGTCCGGTCCTCGCTCTCGAACCCGCCGGCCCAGCCCGGACGTTCCGGTTTCGCGCGAGGCGTGGGTGCGGCTCGCGGCGTGCACGGGGGCGGCGGCGCTGCTGCAGCTCGACGGGACGCTGATCACGGTCGCGCTGCCGTCGGTCGCCCATGGTCTGAAGGTCTCGAGCGCCTCGACCGCGGCGATTCTCAGCGCCTACTTCGGTGCCTACGCGATCGTGCTCCTACCAGGCGGCGCGCTGGTGGACCGGTTTGGCGCGCGTCGCCTGGCGCTAAGCGGCCTCGCCGTGTTCGCCGTCGGCGCCGGCGCCGGGGCGCTCGTTTCGAGCATCGGCGCGCTGATCGCCAGTCGCGTCGTGCAGGGAGCCGGTGCCGGGCTGGTCAGCCCGGCGGCGCTCGCCGGCGCCGTTAGCGGCTTTCCGCCCGAGCGGCGCGGCAGCGCGCTCGGGATCTGGGGCGCCTCCGCCGGCGTCGCCAACCTGCTCGGGCCGCTGCTCGGCGGGCTGCTCACAGTAATGCTGGGGTGGCGCGCGAACTGGTGGGCGCTCGTGCCGCTCGCACTGATCGCAGCGGCCGGGATCGTCCGGTGCGTGCCCGCCGTCGTTCACGGCGACGCAGGCGCGGCCGGCGGCTACACCCTCAACCGTGTTGTTTACGCCGCCACGCTCGTCGCGGGGCTCACGTTCGCGGTGATGATCGGTTGCTTCTACCTGGCCTCGCAATACCTCCAGCGCGAGGCTGGCTACTCGGCGCTCGGCGCCTCGGGTGCGCTCGTGATCGTCGCCTTGCTGGTGGGGACGGCGGCCCCGATCGCCGGTCGCCTCGTCGACGAGCACGGAGAGCGCCTTCCGGCGATCCTCGGCTTCGTGCTCGCCGGAGGTGGCCTTGCGGTGCTCGCGATCCCGGGCATGCCGCTCTCCAGCCTGGTCACGATCCTGCCGCTGATCCCCGTTGGGTTCGGGCTTGGGATGCTGTTCGTCCCTACCTCGCGCGCGGCGCTGAACGCGACGCCGCTGGCTTCGCACGGCCGCGCCTCGGCGGTCCTGTCGGTGGGCCGCCTGGTCGGCGCCGGCATCGGCGCCGGACTCGGGGGCGTGGTGCTTTCGGGCGGTACGGACGCATCCACGGTGCACGACGCGATGCTGCTCGCGTGCATCCTGTGTGTCGCGGTGGGAATTCCAGCGTCGACTCGCCTCGGGACCCCGAGCGGCGGGATCGCACGCCGGACCCAGGTGACGTAGCGGCGCCCGCTCCGCATTCGCTTGCAGTGTTTCGCCGGGCCGCCGTGGGGAATCCATCTTGACGTGGGCACCGGAAACCAACCGTGCTGAACCTGCGCTTCAACAGCAGGCCGGACAGCGCGGCGCTGGTCCGGGCGGTACTGGGGCGCATCGCGACGCCGTTCGCGCTGCGGCCGGAACTGCTGAACGACCTCAAGACGGTCGTCAGCGAAGCCTGCAACAACGCGGTGGACCACGCCTACCGCGGCGAATCCGGCGCAATCGCGGTCCGCGTCGACATCCAGCTCGAGGAGATCGACGTGACGGTCCGCGACTGGGGCGGCGGGTTTCAGCAGCCGGCACCCGCCGGCGATGACCGCCTTCGGGTCGGCCTGCCGCTGATCAACGCGCTCGCGGACCGGGTGGACTTCCGGACCGCGCCCGGAAGCGGCACGGAGGTCAGGATGGGCTTCGATCTGCGCCACGATCCCCGGCGGACCGACACGCTCGTCCGTCTCGAGGACACCGAGGACATCGAGGCCTGGCTGCCGTGGCGCCGCGGTCTCGCCGGTGACGTCGTCGTGACGCCGCTCGCACACGACCTGCTCCCATGCGTGCTCGAGCCGTTGACCAGCGCGCTCGCCGCGAGGTCACGTTTCTCGCTCGAGCGGTTCTCCGACGTCTACATCGTCACGCGCGCGGTATGCAAGCACGTCCGTACGGCCGCCAGCAGCTCCCAGATCAGCTTCTCGCTTACGGCGCGCGAGCAGCGACTCGAATTGGTGATCGGCCCGCTCGGCATCGGCACCGGCGAGCGGCTTCAAGCGATCGATCCGGACGCCAACAACGATCAGTCCGTGGCTCAGCTCGCCGACGAGATCGCGTTCGAGCAGCTCGACCAGTCCGAGCTGCTGCGCGTGGTGCTGATCGACCGCGAGTGCGATCCCAGCGGGACGCCGGATAAGCCGTAGCGGACCTGCCAGCCCTCGATTCGGTTGTCGCGTAGCCGGCGCGGACCGGCCGGCTACTCGTCGTCCTCGTCCTCGTGTTCGTCCGGGTCGTCCCACCCGTCGTCGTCGTGGCCCTCGTCGTCGTCGTCCTCGTCGTCGTCGTCCTTGGGTGGAGCGCCCGGCACGTTCGGGTCAGAGCGTTTCTGCGCCCACTCCCGGGCGACGTCCTTGGTGCGGTGCTCGAGCTCCTCGCTTCGGCGCTCGAGGTCGTCGGCCTCCTCGTCGAGGCGATCGGCAACTTCTCTGGCTTCAGTGTCCCTCATGTTTCTGGGCTACCCCAGCGGGCCGGGTCACACACGTCCCGGCCAGCGCGAAACCACTCGCTCAGCGGCGCGCCCTGACCGTGAGCCCCTCCGCCGCCGAGCGCCGAACCTGCTCGACCGGGGCCCGCTCGGTGCCGCGCTCGAGCGGCCTGACCCATAGCTCGTCGACCAGGACGGTGACGGTCGCGATCAGCGGCACGGCGATCAGGAGCCCGATGAATCCGAACAGTTGGTCGACCGCGACGACGCCGATCGCGACCACCGCCGGATGGAGCTTCACGGTCCGCGCCACGACGAGCGGCTGGATCATGTTGCTCTCGACCTGGTGGGCGACGATGTAGATCATCGCGACCAGGACGGCCTCCTTGGTCGAGATCGTCAGCGCGAACGCAATCGGCGGGATCGAGCTCGCCAGCGCCCCGAAGTACGGGACGATCATCGCGATCGCCGTGAACACCGCAAAGAAGGCGGCGAACGGCAAGCCGACCAGCTCGAGACCGATGTACGTCAGGCTGCCGAGCACGACCATGCCGACGAACAGCCCGCGCAGCCAGGCGATGTAGGCCGTCCGCAGCCGCACCAGGATGTGGTGGACCTGCGGCCGCCGCGGGATCGGAAACAACCGGATGAATGTGTTGACCAGCGGCTCGGGGTGGATCGCCGTGTACAGGGCAGTGATGAGCACGACGATGATCGCCGCGAGCGCCGCGGCGATGCTCGCCCCGAACGATGCGACGGGGCCGAGCAGCTTGGACGGGTCGTGCGTGTAGCCGGTGACGAAATGCTGAATCTGCGCCGTGATGTGACCGGGCGATGACCCGGTCAGGTCCCCCAGCCGTCGACTGAGCGAGTCGCCGATCGCCGGCAGCGACGCCGCGAAGTGGTTCACCTCACGGGTGAACACGGGCACGATCAGCGCCACCAGGCCGGCGAGCGCGCCCAACCCGAGCAGCAGTCCGAGCGTCGCCCCGATCCCGCGCGGCACATGCCAGCGCTTGAGCATGTCGGCGAACGCCGCCAGCGGCGTGGCGATGATCACCACGATCAAGACGCCAAGCACGAGGGTCGCCAGCGCCTGGAAGATCATCGCGGCGATCACCAGCCCGAACGCGAGCAGCACCGCCTTGTAGAGGACCGTGGGTGTGACCTTCGAATCGGACATACATCCTCAAGGCTGCCCGGTCTTGGGGCACGTCTACCGTCTTCGGTCGACGGGGATGACAGGCTATGGCGCGTGTCCCGCGCGCGCACCCGGGAGCTGACGCTCGCCCGGTCCGGCGATCTCGTCGCCGAGCGCGATCCGCTGCGGCCCGCCGGGCGGCTCCTGCGCCAGGGCGACATGGACGCGTCATACGTCGATCTCGCCGACCCCACGCACCTGGAGTTCGATTACCTGCGCTGGATCAGGATCGTGCTCCGGGCGGCTCGCGCTCGCCGGGTGGTGCACGTCGGCGGCGGGGCATGCGCGTTGGCGCGGGCGCTCGCGGCGGAGGATCCCGGCGGCCGCCAGGAGGTCTGCGAGATCGACGCCGGCGTGCTCGCGCTGGCCCGCGAGCATCTCGGGCTCCGCAGGGCGCCGGGCCTGCGGGTGCGGGTGGCCGATGGACGGGCGTTCCTCGCCGGCCGGGGCGGCCCGAGCTGGGACGCGGTCGTGATCGACGCGTTCGTGGCCGCGACCGTGCCGCGCCGGCTGATCACGGTGCAGGCGCTCGCCGACGCCGCGCGGGTGGCGCCGCTCGCGCTGATCAACGTCCTTGACAATCGCGCCGCTCGCGACGTTCGCACGATCGGGGCGGGGCTGGCGACGGCGTATCCGCACGTGTGGGCGCTCGGCGGCCGCGCCGGCAACACGATCCTCGCCGGCGCGGCCGCCGAGTTGGATCTCGACGGGATCGCCGCCCGGGTCGCCGCCGACCCCTCTCCGGCCCGCCTCACCCGCCCGGACGCGCTGGCGCTCCTGCTCGCCGGCACTCCCGCCCTCCGTGACGGGGACGTTGCTTGCGATGGGTGATGATCTGTTCGACGGGTTCGACTCCCGCTCGCTCCGCACCGACCGGGGCGCGATCCACGCCCGGGTGGGCGGCAGCGGACCGCCGCTGCTGCTCCTGCACGGATATCCGCAGACCCATCTGATGTGGCACGCCGCCGCGCCGCTGCTCACGGATCGGTTCACGGTCGTAGCGACCGACCTCTCGGGTTACGGCGACTCGCTGCGACCGGCTCCGGCCGCCGACCACGCGCCGCACTCAAAGCGCGCGATGGCGCTCGACCAGATCCAGGCGATGGCGGCGCTGGGCTTCGAGCGATTCGCGGTAGCCGGACACGACCGCGGGGGTCGCGTCGCCTACCGGATGGCGCTCGACCATCCCGATCGCGTCACCGCGCTCGCGGCCCTCGACATCGTCCCGACCGCCGAGGTCTGGGCGCGCGCCGACGACCGCCTGGCGCTCGTCTACTGGCACTGGGGCTTCCTCGCCCAGCCGGCCCCGCTGCCCGAACGGTTGATCGCCGGCGATCCTGACGCGTACTTCGAGTATCACCTGCGTTCGATCGGGCTTCGGGGCGAGCCCGGTCGCTACCCTGACGCCGTGATCGCGGCGTACCGCGCTCAGCTCTCCGATGCCGGCGTCGTGGAGGCGATCTGCGAGGACTATCGCGCCGGCGCGACGATCGACCGCCGGCTCGACGAGGCCGACCGGGGACGGCTGATCGACTGTCCGGTGCTCGTGCTGTGGGGAACCCGAGGCGCACTCGGGCCGCTCTACGGCGACGTACTCGAGGTCTGGCGAGCGTGGGCGCGCGACGTGCGTGGTCGCGGGGTCGAGGCGTCGCACTTTCTCGTCGAGGACCGCCCCGAGGAGGTCGCGTCGGAGCTCGCGGCGTTCTTCGGAGGCGCCGGCGGTTCGAGCGCGTTCGAGGGGCGCCGGCGCTTCGACCGGCGCTAGCGGTTCGAGCGCGTTCGAGGGGCGCCGGCGCTTCGACCGGCGCTAGCGGTTCGAGCGCGTTCGAGGGGCGCCGGCGCTTCGACGGGCGCTAGCGGCTCGCGCGCCCCCGCGCCGCCTTGAACAGCGCCGCGGTCTCGGGATCCATGTAGTAATCGGTGCCACCATCGGCGCGGCCTTCGGTCGCGATCGGCATCACGCGGCCGAGGTGTCTGGAGTACCGGCCGGGCCACGCGAGGATGCCGGCGACGCCGTGGGCGCCCTTGTCGAGCCCGAGCTGCCTCGCCACCTGCTCGCCCCCGACCCGCGCTCCCGGGCTGTCAGCCAACAGGTCGAACAGCTCGCGCGCCGGCGGGGCCAGCTTCCGATAGAGCCAGGCCGCGGTCTCGGCGTCGTCTGCCGACCAGGGCAGGGCGTCGTCATCGTGCCGGCGGATGCCGCGCCGGCCACGGCGACCGCGGCCGCTGAACGGGGGCGGAGCGCCCGGTTCGGACGCAAGGAATTGCGCGAACCAGGCGTAGAACTCCGGCACCCGCTCCTCGGGCACGGCCACCGTGACCTGCTTGTCGGGCATCAGATCTCAGTCGTCTCGGCGCTCTTCTCGGGCCGCTCGGCGGGCTCGACGCGCTCGCCGCGCTCACCGCAACCGCGCCCGTGGTGCCCGTGCCCGTGGCCGTGGCGCCCATGGCGTCCACCGCGGCGACGGCCACCCGGGCCGGCGAGGAACCGCGCGAAGAACGCGTGGAACTCGGCCACCCGGTCCTCCGGCACGTCGACTGTGACCTGCGTGTACTGCGTGCTGGGAGTGATATTCGACTCCATGTGTTACTCCTTTGTTGCTTACAGATGCAAGCATAGCAGGAGTAAATACTTAAGTAAAGCGTATTCCCCTCGGGTGACCGCCCAGGATGGGGTCGGTGGCGGGCGCCAGGGATAAGCGACGCGTCGCGCGCGAGGCCCGCGCCCGCGTGGGCACCGAGGTCGCAGCGGTCGGCGTGCATAACTCACCAAACCGGCCTCGCTCACGCCGGGTTGGTGAGATAAGCACCTCCGAGGTGCTTATCTCACCAAGACTCTCTCGCGACCGGCCGGTTTGGCGACTTATGCATCCTCACATCGCGGGAGTGGGCGCCCGCCGAACGAGACGCGTGCGGCTCCCTCGCCCGCAAGAGCTGCGTGTAGGTGCGTGTCCACCCGGGCGACTTGCGCCGGACCACCGTTGCCGGCGATCACAGACCCAAGGCGCAAGGTCACCCCGTGGCGCCACGCACCGGAGCTACGCGGCGACGCGCTGCTTGTGCTTGCCCTCCGCGATCTCCTCGATCAGCTTCGCGCAGAACGCCGGCAGGTCGTCCGGCTTGCGGCTCGTGACGAGCCCGTTGTCGACCACGACCTCCTCGTCGACCCATTCCGCGCCGGCATTGCGCAGGTCGGTGCGGAGGCTCGGCCATGACGTGACCTTGCGGCCCTTGGCGACGCCGGCCTCGACGAGCATCCACGGGCCGTGGCAGATCACTCCGACGGGCTTGTCCTGCTCGAAGAACGTGCGGACGAACTGCACCGCGTCCTGGTTGGCCCGCAGCTGGTCAGGGTTGGCGACGCCGCCCGGCAAAACGAGCCCGTCGTAGTCGGACGGATCCGCGTCCGAGACCGCCTTGTCCGCGGCGATCTTGTCGCCCTTGTCGAAGTGCTTCCACATCTCGACGTCGCCCTTCTCGAGCGAGATGATCTCGGTGTCGGCGCCCGCCTTGCGCACCGCCTCGAGCGGCTCGGTCACTTCGGCTTGCTCCGCGCCCTCGGTGAACAGGAACGCCACACGCTTGCCTTTGAGCTCGTTGGCCATGCCACAGCTCCTTTCGTTTCGTTCATTCGGTGTTCTTTTTGGCTACCCAAACAGTTCCGGCCGTGAAACAGGGCGCGGACCGACGCCACGGCGGGGCGGCCACCTGCTCGCCTCGATGTACCACCGGTCAGCAGGAATTCATCAGTCCGCCGGCGGGCGCTGAGTACCCTGTGAGCATGTTCGGACTGCGAAGCAAGATGACGATGGTCGAGCCGGACCGGGCCCTGCCCGGGCGCGACACCCAGATGCCGGTCGCGGCCCGTCACGCGGTCCTCGGGACGCCGCTGAAGCCTCCGTTCCCGGAAGGATTCCAGCAGGCGATCGTCGGCATGGGGTGCTTCTGGGGCGCTGAGCGCGTCTTCTGGCAGGCGCCCGGCGTCTACACGACCGCGGTCGGCTATGCCGGCGGAGTCACACCGAATCCCACCTACGAGGAAGTCTGTTCGGCCCGCACCGGCCATGCCGAGGCGGTGCTGGTCGTGTTCGACCCGGCCAAGGCGAGTTATGACGAGATCCTGAGGCTGTTCTGGGAGAACCACGACCCGACGCAGGGCATGCGCCAGGGCAACGACGTCGGCACGCAGTACCGGTCGGCGATCTACTGGACGACCGAGGAGCAGCAGCGCACCGCCGAGGCGAGCCGGGACGCGTTCCGGGAGCGCCTGCGTCAGGCCGGGTACGGCGAGATCACGACCGAGATCGCCAAGGTGGGGCCGTTCTACTACGCCGAGGACTATCACCAGCAGTACCTCGAGAAGAACCCGTGGGGTTACTGCGGGCTCGGCGGGACCGGCGTGAGCTGCCCCGTCGGGATCGGCGCGAGCGCCGCCGGCGCGTCGGCGACCGCCGGCGCGACGACCCCGGGCGACTAGCGCCCGCAGGGGCCTGATCGCGCGCCACTCTCCCTGATCCGGGTGGAGAGTGACTCGCTATCCGTGCAAACCGACCGGCGCGTGCGGTCAGCCGCCGGCGACCGCCGGCAGGATCGTCACCTCGTCGCCGTCGGCGACGGGCGTCTCGAGCCCGTCGAGGAAGCGGATGTCCTCGCCACCGACGTAGACGTTGACGAACCGGCGCAGGCCGCCGTCCTCCGCGATGCGGTGGCGCAGCTCGCCGTAGCGGTCGTAGAGAGAGTCGAGCACCTCGCCGACGGTCGAGCCGGAGACTTTCGCCGTCGCCTCGCCATCGGTGGCTGACCGCAGCTGGGTTGGGATCTTGACCGTGACTGCCATTTCCGCAGTCATATCACGCCGCCGCGACGACACGTTCCCTTGCCTGCTCGAATGAGTCGAGCGTCGGCTCGATCTCCCATGCCTCGAACGTCCCGCGTGCGCAGTCGAGGGTCTTGAGCCCCTCGCCGGTGATGTACGCGACGACCCGATCGCCCGGATCGATCTCGCCGCGCTCGGCGAGCTTGGCGAGCACCGCCACCGTGACGCCGCCGGCGGTCTCGGTGAAGATCCCGGTTGTCCGCGCCAGCAGCTTGATGCCCTCGCGGATCTCGTCGTCGGTCACGGCCTCGATCGAGCCCCCGGTCCGCCGCGCCAGGTCGAGCGCGTACGGACCGTCGGCCGGATTGCCGATCGCGAGCGACTTGGCGATCGTGTCCGGCTTCACCGGGCGGCAGAAGTCGTGCCCGGCCTCGTACGCGGTGGCGACCGGCGAGCAGCCGCGCGCCTGGGCGCCGTGGAAGGTCGGCAGCTCTCCGGTCAGCAGGCCGGCGTCGATCCATTCCTCGAATCCGCGCGCGATCTTCGTGAACAGCGATCCCGACGCGATCGGCGCGACCACGCGGTCGGGCAGCTCGAATCCGAGCTGCTCGGCGGTCTCGAACGCGAGCGTCTTCGACCCCTGCGAGTAGTACGGCCGCATGTTGATGTTCACGAACGCCCAGTCGTGCTCGGCCGACAGCTCGGTGCAGAGCCGGTTGACGTCGTCGTAGTTGCCGCGCACCGAGACGAGGTTGGTTCCGTAGATGCCGGTCGCGAGCACCTTCTGCTCCTCGAGGTCGTGCGGGATGAACACGTACGACTCGAGCCCGGCGGCCGCCGCGTGGGCGGCCACCGCGTTGGCCAGGTTGCCCGTGGACGCGCAGGCGATCGTCCGAAAGCCGAGCTCGCGCGCGCGGGCGAGCGCGACCGACACGACCCGGTCCTTGAACGAGTGCGTCGGGTTAGCGGCGTCGTTCTTGACCCAGACCTCCCCGAGGCCGAGCTGCTCGGCGAGCCGGTCGGCCCTCAGCAGCGGCGTCCAGCCCGCCGGCAACGTGCCGCGCGGCGGCGCCTGCACCGGGAGGAAGTCGCTGTAGCGCCACAGCGAGTGCGGTCCGGCTTGGATCCGGCGGCGAAGCTCGGACGGATCGGCCGACGATCTCGGCGCGTACGCGACCTCGAGCGGTCCGAAACAGCGCTCGCACACGTAGCGCGCGTCGAGCGGGTAGGTCGTCTCACATTCTTTGCAACGAAGAGACTCTGGCGGCATATGTAAAAAACCTCCGCCGGGGTCAGTGGTCGGAGGTCCAGGAAACCGCCCTATCCACATCTCCCAGGCTTGTCGTTGGAGCCTGATGGAATTGGCACCGTTCCCTTGCGGGCGGTTGCCGGGGTTTCACAGGGCCAGTCCCTCCACCCCTCTTGATGCGTACAGCTATGTGGTGCGAATTATATGCAGACGATCGCCGGAGTTCGAGCCATCTTGACCGGGGCCCGCGCGGCACGGGCCCGGCCGCCGCGTAACGATCCCCCTCGCCCGGTGTTGAAGCGTCCGCATGGCCGCCACGTCAGCTGATCCACTCGAGCGCCTCGAGGCGGCGATCGCGCTCGGGAGGAGCGCCCCGAGCAGACGGATGCTGATCATCGTCAACCCGTACGCGACCACCGTCTCGGACCGGCTGAAACACCTCGTCGTGTACGCGCTCCGAGGCCGCTACGAGGTCGAGGCGATCGACACCGACTCTCGCGACCACGCCACCGAGCTGTCCCGAGAGGCGGCGTGCGAGGGCTACGACGTGGTCGTCGCGTTCGGCGGCGACGGCACCGTCAACGAGGCCGCGAGCGGACTCGCTGGGTCCGATACGCCGCTGTGCTGCCTTCCCGGCGGTCGCGCGAACGTGTACTGCCGCATGCTCGGGATCCCGGCCGACGTCGTCGACGCGACCGAGCACCTCCTGCTGATGGCCGACGACTGGCATCCGACGCGCGTGGACGTCGGCTCGGTCAACGGGCGCTTGTTCCTGTTTTCCGCCGGCGTCGGGCTCGACGCGAGTGTGGTCGAGCGGGTCGACGCGCACCAGCGCCTGAAGGCCCGCTACGGCGAGTGGTACTACACGTGGACCGGCCTGGGGACGTTCGCGCGGCGCTACCTGGTGCATCCACCGCGGCTCGAGGCGCACGTGGCCGAGGAGACGATCGCCGGTGTGACTGTGCTGGTGCAAAACTCGACGCCGTACTCCTACTTCGGAAACAAACCGGTCGCCATGGCCGAGGGCGCGACGCTGACGAGCGGCGACCTCGCCGCCGTCGTGCTCGATCGCGCCCGGCCGACCGACGTCCCGTCGATCCTCGGACGCGCGCTCTCAAGTCACCTCAGGGTCGCGCGCCACCGTCACATCCATTCGTTCTCGGGCATCGACCGGCTCCGCGTCAGCTCGCGCGACGACCGGGCGCTGCCGCTCCAGGTCGACGGCGACTTCCTCGGCGAGGTCGAAGAGGCCGTGTTCGGCGTGACCCCTCGCGGGATCACCGTAGTCTCGTGAGCCGTGCGCCGTCCCGCGCTCGCACTGGCCTGCCTGTCGCTGATCGCCGCCCTCGCGGCGGTCGCTGTCCCCGCGCTCGCGGCGGTCGCTGTCCCCGCACTCGCGCCAGGGGGTGAAATCACCCACGCCGGAGGCTCTTGGTGTACGTGGGCTACCGGCTCACCGACCGCGACCTCGAGCTGCTCTCGTTCCTTGCCGAGCACCGGCTGGCGCTGCCCACGCACGTCGCCGTGCTGCTCGGCGCCTCCAAGACGGCGGCGACAACCCGTCTGAACAAGCTGGCGGCCATCGGGCTGCTCACGCGCCGCGTCACGTCTCCGCGCTTCTACCAGATCACGAAAACCGGCTTGGCCACGATCGGGAATTCGCTCTCGACGCCCCGGATCGACCTACACGCGTATGAGCACGACGTCGGCGTCGCGTGGCTGTGGCTGGCGGCCCACAGCGGCACGTTCGGTCCACTCGAGGAGATCATCGGCGAACGCCGGATTCGCTCGCACGACGCTTCCCGCGGTCCCAGGGCCGAGCCGCTCGCGGTCAGGCTCGGGGGATTCGGTCCGCATGGCCGCGAGAAGCTGCACTATCCGGACCTGATCCTGCGCACCGCCGACGGGCGGCGGGTCGCGCTCGAGCTCGAGTTGACCCCGAAGAGCCGCACCCGCCTCGAGGAGATCCTCTCCGGATACGGCGCCGATCCGAGGTTCGACGGCGTCGTGTATCTCGCCCGCAGCGTCACCGTCGCACGGGCGGTGCGAGCGGCGGCGCGTCGGCTGGGCATCTCGAACCTGGTGCACATCCAGCGCGTCGGCTTGACCGTGTCGAGCCACGCCTCCGCGGCCGCGCTCGCGACGGAGCGCACCGCCACCAGCCGTCAGAACGCCCGCGCGTCCGCGGTCTCGTGGTGAGCGCGCAGCTCCGGCACGCCCTGACGCTCGCGGCGCTCGTGGCCCTGATCCTCGCCCCGACCGGATTGACGGTGCCGCTGCTCGCCGCGGCAGCGGCGCTGACCGTGGTCCGAGGCACACGTCTGATGCGCGCGCGCCTGCGGTCCTCGCGTGGCCGCGAGCAGGACGTCGCACTCGGCGTCGACAAACACGGCCGCGTGGTCCGCGTGCGCGATGACGAGCTGGCGGCTCACGGCCTGATCCTCGGCGCGAGCGGCGCCGGCAAGACAACGACGCTGCTGACGATCCTGTCCGACCAGATCGCGCGCGGCCGCCCGGTGGTGGCAATCGACATGAAGGGCTCGCCGTCGTTTGCGCGCGCCCTGTCCGACGCCGCGGCCGCGGCCGGCCGCCCGATCAAGGTCTGGACGATCGACGGCGGCGCGCACTGGAATCCGCTGGCGCACGGCAACGCCACCGAGCTCAAGGACAAGATCATGGCGACCGAGCGCTTCACCGAGCCGCACTATCAGCGCGCCGCCGAGCGCTACGTGCAGGCGGTGCTCCAGGTTCTCGCCCAGGCCCATCCCGGCTCGCGGCCGACGCTGAACGAGGTCGTGGACCTGATGGACCCGCGCCGGCTGGCCACGGCGCTCAGAGGCCTCGGCCGGCCCAACCGCGAACGGGTGCAGGACTACCTCGCCGGGCTCACCCACGACCAGCACAGCGCGGTCCGGGGCCTTCAGACGCGCCTGGCCGTGCTGACCGAGTCGCACACGGCCGCGTTTCTGGCGCGGCCGTCCGGGCCAGACGGCGATCCGACGATCGATCTGCGCGACGCGTTAAGCGGTCGCGACGTCGTGGTGTTCAGCCTGAACTCGAGCCGGTATGGAAAGCTGGCATCGCAGATCGGGACGCTCGTCGTGCAGGACCTGGTCGCGGCTTCCGGCGACCGACTCGACGCGGGATCCCCGGGCGCCGCCGGGCGGGCGATGATCGGGATCGACGAGTTCTCCGCGCTCGGGGCAGATCACGTGATCGCGCTGCTCTCCCGGGGGCGCGAATCCGACATGACCGTGCTCGTGGCGACGCAAGAGCTCGCCGACCTCGAGCGCGCCGCCGCCGGACTGCGCGACCAGGTGCTCGGCGTCACCGCGATCAAGATCGCCCACCGCCAGGAGGTCCCGGCGTCGGCGCACACGATCGCGCAGATGGCCGGAACCGAGAAGGTTTGGGAGGTCACCCGCCAGCTCGGGGGATTGCCGCTCAGCGGGCACGGCACGGGCCGCGGAACCAAGCGCGAGGTTGAGGAGTTCATCGTCCACCCGAACGAGATCAAGGGCCTGCGGACCGGCGAGGCGGTCGTGATCTCGAAGATCCGCGGCGGACGGCCGAAGACCGTGCGAGTGAACCCTTCGCCACGGCGACCGCCACCCGAGCTAGGACGCTGAACGCGGGCCCACCACGCACACGAACCCGAGCGGCGCATCCCCTATCGCCTCGAAGCAGTGAAGCTCGTCGCCGGCGACATACACCACGTCGCCCTCCCCCACCTCGTACGTCTCGGAGCCGAGCGTGACGCGCGCCCGACCGGCGACGATCATCACGCCGTGATCGTGGGCGTGACGCTCGCGCGCGGTGCGGCCTCCCGGCGGAACCTCGAAGTAGCGCATTCGGTACTGGCTCGCGCCCTCGGCCTCGCCGATCAGCTCGTGCTTGCGGACACCGACGAGCGAGGGATCTTCGTAGGCCTGCGCCTCGACGCCGTCCCAGCCGCCGCCGGCACCCGCCCCGCCGGCATCACCAACTGAGCCTGAGCGCCGATGGATCACGCCCACGGGGCGCCCGCTCCCCGATCTACGCCGCGGCGGGCGTTACCCGATAGGCGTCGAACACCGCGTCGATGTTGCGGAGCCGGTTGATCGCCTGGTCCAGCGACCGGGTGTCTCCGACCTCGACCACGAACCGGTTCTTGACCATCGGGTGGTTGACGATGCAGCGGGCCTCCAGGATGTTGATGCCGGCCTCGGCGAACGTCCTCGACATGTCCTCTAGCAGCCGGTGGCGGTCCCAGCCGTCGACCTCGATCTCGACCCGGAACGACGTTTCCGGGTCGCCGTCCCAGGATACGGGCGTGAACCGCTCGGGGTCCTTCTTCAGCACGGCGACGTTCGGGCAGTCCTCGCGGTGGATCGTGATCCCGCGCCCGAGCGAGATGTAGCCGACGATCGGGTCGCCCGGGACCGGGCGGCAGCACTTGGCCAGCCGCAGCATGACCTCGTCGATGCCCTCGACCGAGATCCCGAACCGCGAAGAGGTCGTGGTCGCGCGCGAGCGGCGCCGGCGCGTCTTCAGCAGGTCGTCGGCCGCGGTCGGCTCGGACTCGGCGGTTTCGCCCTGCTTGAGGCGCTGCATGATCTTGTTGACGACGACCTTGGCCGAGATCTTGGCGCCGCCGAGAGCGATGTAGAAGTCCTCGGCCTTACGGAAGCCCATCTCCCGGATCACGTCCGCCAGCAGTGGCGAGCCGACGATCTTCTGCGCGGGCAGCCCCTGCTTTCGCAAAGCCTCCTGGAGCTGCTCGCGGCCGGTGTGCTCGGAGTCCTTGCGCGACTCGGCCTTGAACCAGGCCTTGATCTTGTTCCGCGCCCGCGTCGTCTTGACCAGCGCCAGCCAGTCCCGGGAGGGCCCACGCTCGCGCTTGGAGGTGAGCACCTCGACGATGTCGCCCGAGCGCAGCTGGTAGGACAGCGGGACGATCTTGCCGTTCACCTTCGCGCCGACGCACCGGTGGCCGACGTCGGTGTGGATCTCGTAGGCGAAGTCGAGCGGCGTCGCGCCCGAGGCCAGCGACTTGACCTCCCCCTTCGGCGTGAACACGAACACCTCGTCCTCGAACAGGTCGACCTTGAGCGTCTCCATGAACTCGCGTGGATCCGCTTCCTCCTGCTGCCAGTCGAGCAGCGAGCGCAGCCACTTGAGCTTGGTATCGGAGGCCGGCGGGCCCGCCGGACCGTCGCCGCCGCGCCCGCGGGCCTCCTTGTACATCCAGTGCGCGGCGATTCCGAACTCGGCGAGCTCGTGCATCTCGCGCGTGCGGATCTGAATCTCGAGCGGCCGGCCTTCTGGCCCAATCACTGTCGTGTGCAGCGACTGATACATGTTGAACTTGGGCATGGCCACGAAGTCCTTGAAGCGCCCCGGCAGCGGCTTCCACAGCGAGTGGATCACGCCGACGGCGCCGTAGCAGTCCTTGACCGAGCCGACGATCACGCGCATCGCGGTCAGGTCGTAGATCTCGTTGAACTCGCGCCCCTTCTTGGTCATCTTCGCGTAGATCGAGTAGAAGTGCTTGGCGCGTCCGGAGATCTCAGCATGGATCCCGAGCTCCTCGAGCTCCTTGGTGACGTAGCCGGCGGCCTGGTTGACGTACCGCTCCCGCTCGGCCCGCTGCTGGGCGACGAGCCCCTTGATCTCGTTGTATTTGCGCGGGTGCAAAGTCTGGAAGGCGAGGTCCTCGAGCTCCCACTTGATCGCGTGGATACCCAGTCGGTGCGCGATCGGCGCGTAGATGTCGAGCGTCTCACGGGCCTTCTCGATCTGCTTCTGCTTGGTCATCGCGGCGATCGTGCGCATGTTGTGCAGCCGGTCGGCGAGCTTGATCAGGATGACCCGGATGTCCGTAGCCATCGCGACCATCATCTTGCGGTAGTTCTCCGCCTGCACCTCGTCGCGCGACTGGAACGTCAGGCCGGTGAGCTTGGTGACGCCGTCGACGAGCCCGGCGATCTCCTCGCCGAACGCCTCCTGCACCTCCTCGAGCGACGCCGAGGTGTCCTCGACCGTATCGTGCAGGAGCGCGGCGCACAGCGTTTCGGTGTCGAGCCGCATCCCGGCGCAGATCTTGGCCACGCCGACGGGGTGGACGATGAAGTCCTCACCGGACTGCCGGCGCTGGTCGGCGTGGTGGACGCACGCGTACACGAACGCCTCCTCCACCCGGCCGCGGTTGATCACCGCGGCGGCCTCGTGGGCGTGCTCCTCGACGATCGCGAACAGGTCTCCGAGCAGCCGCCGCTCGGCCGCCGTCAACTCGGCGCGCTCGACTACCTCGCCGGGTCCCTCCGCGTGCACGACCCGGTCGATCGGCGGTCGGGATCCCGGGAACAGCGGCGAGCCCGGAGTCTCACGGCCGTTCGAACCCGTCCCGTCCTTCTGGCGGGGCCGGCTCAACCTCCTCGGAGATGATTTGCGCTGCTCAGGAATCGTCGACCATCCTCGTACCGCTGAGCGTAGACCCTGTACGCCGGGGAGCGCTCCAGCGCCGTCGGAGCAGCGCCCGCGATCGCAAGGGCCGGCAGATCCCGGTCGAGGCTGACGAGCTCCAGCTCCGCGAGGATTCTTATCAGCCGTGCCGCCAGGCGTGCCGGGCGACCGTGCGGACCGTCTCCGCGAAGCAGGTGCTCGAGCTCCTCGCCGGCAGCCCGTCCCCGCAGCCTCAGGTTGCGGTAAAGGGCCACGAGCGAAGCACGGAGACCGTACTCCAGCTCGTGCATCTGCTGCGCAAAGCGTAGCTCAGGCTCGCCCCACGCCAAGTGGGTGAATCCGGACCCTGCACGCAATGTTGCCTTGCTTTCCGCGTCCGCCGGCGGGTCGAGCGCGACGACCTGGGCATACCGCTCGCCGAGACCCGGATCGCGTGCGAGCGCATGGTAGGAGATCAGCGCAAACCCGCCGGCCCGCGCGGCGAGACCGCCCTGGCGGCGCGGCGCGTCGGCGGACACCGCGAGCACCTCGCCGCCGGCCGTGAGCGCGTCGCGGAGCACCGCGAGCGGGCTGTGGCCGCGGCGGTCGAGCACGGTCCGCCCGCCGGCCTGCGGCGACCGCGGCAACGGATCGAGGTCGGAGACCTCGAGCGCCGCCCGCAGGTAGTCATTCGGCTCCCCCAAGAGCTCGATGCCCGCCGGGGCACACGGACGCGCGTGGCCGAGCACGAGCCGCGGCTCGACCGCCCCATTCCAGAAGTTCCGCTCGAGGCGGAACGTCGCGTCGACCGGCTCGTCGGGCTCGACGCCGAGCTGCCCACCGCACCCGAACGCGACCGCGCGCGCAGTGGTTCCGCCCGACCCGACGACGAACCGCAGGTGGCGTCCCTCCCCCATCGGCCGCGGGTCGCGCAGCCGTGCGCCCGGGACCAGCAGCCGGCTGCGGGGGTTGCCCATTCCGCACGGCTCCAGGAGCTCGAGCTCTTCGGCGAGCGCGAGGCCGAGCTCGCAGCCTGAGACGACCGCGTCGACGCGTTCGCGCGGGACCAGCATCTCCGGGAGCAGCACCTCGGCGGCGTGACGCTCGAACGCCTCTCGAAACGGGTCGATCCGGTCGCGCCGGATCGCCATCCCCGCGGCGGCTCGGTGGCCGCCGTAGCGGTCGAGATGCTCGGCGGTGACGTGGAGCGCCCCCAACAGGTCGAAGCCGGGAATGCTCCGAGCCGATCCCGAACCCACATCTCTCTCGAGGGCGACCACGACCACCGGGCGGTGGTGGCGCTCGACGATCCGCGAGGCGACGATCCCGACCACCCCGGGGTGCCACCCTTCGCCGGCCAACACGTACGAGTGGCGCTCGCCCAGCTCGGCGAGGAGAGCTTCGGCCTCCCACACGATGCGCTGCTCGATCGCCCGGCGCTCGGCATTGACCCGGTCGAGCTCGGCCGCGATCTCGGCGGCGCGGCGCTCGTCGCGAGTGAGCAGCAACTCAAGGCCCGCGTCGGCGCGACGGAGCCGGCCCGCGGCGTTGATCCGCGGCGCCAGCCGGAACGCCAGCGCGCCGGTGTCGAGCGCGCTCGGATCGGCCTTCGCGACCGTCATCAGCGCCCGCAGGCCCGGCCTCGAGGTGCGCGACAGCGCCGCCAGGCCGTCGCGTACGAGCCGTCGGTTCTCGCCGGCGAGCGGCATCAGGTCGGCGACCGTGGCCAGCGCGACCAGCTCGATGTCGTCCTCGACGCCCGGCGCTCCGAGCGCCTGCGCGACCTTGTACGCGACCCCGGTCCCGCACAGATCCGCGCACGGATACCCGCACACGGCGGGATGGACGATCTCGCAGTCGGGCAGACGGCCGTCCGCCCGCGGCGCGTGGTGGTCGCAGACGACGACGTCGACGCCGGCCTGGCGCGCGGCGGCGACCTCGTCGACCGCGGTGATCGCGCAGTCGACTGTGACCAACAGCGCCGTGTCGCGAGCGGCGAGGCGGTGGACCGTGTCGAGCGACAGCCCGTAGCCGTCGGTGAGGCGATCCGGCAGGTACCAGCCGACGTCCGCCCCGAGCGCGCCGAGTGCGCGGACCATGGTCGCGGTCGCGCAGACTCCGTCCACGTCGTAGTCGCCGTGCACGGTGATCCGGCTGCCGGCGCGGACGTGGCGCTCGATCACGGCGAGCGCACGGTCGATTCCCGCGAACGCGCTTGGGTCGTGCGCCTCGCTCGGGTGAAGGAACGCGCGAGCAGCGGTCAGCTCGGACATCCCGCGGCGGACGAGCACCTGCGCGAGCACGTGGCTCACGCCGAGCTCGCGCTCGAGCTCGAGTGCCGCGTTCAGGTCATACGCGGGGAGCTCGAGCCGCGGCGTCGGCGGCGCCGGGTCGGGAACCGCGCGGAGCGCGACGTCCCGGCGGGAACCGTCGGCCGCGTCGGCGCGAAGCAGTGCTGGTGTCTCGGGCATCGCGGGCAGGGTATGAACCGGCCCCGACGGAACGGGCCGATCACGGCCAAAGCCACGCGCGACCCGTTACGCCGCGTTGCAGAATTGGAACGATCTCGGGGGGAGCGGCTCGCCGCTTACGCGACGTTGCAGAATTCGAACGATCTCGGCGGGCGGCGGCTCACCCGCGCCCTCAGGAGAAGTGAACGGCCGGGTGACGGTCAGGCCATCTCGGGGCCGATGCCCGTCGCGCGCTCGCGCCGGACGCCCTCGAACCAGATCGCGGCCAGGCCTATCACTGCCCCCGGAATCGCCTCGAGCGCGGTGGCCAGGTCGGTGTCGTGACGCGACGGGACCGAAAACCCGTGGATGGCCCACGCCACGAACACGGCGCCGATCAGAGCGCCGAGCAGCGCACCGACGATCCCGCCCCAGAACCGGTCTGGAAGCCAGATCGTGAAGTGCCAGAGGGCGAGGCCCATCATGCCCCACGCGAGCAGAGCCACTAGCGGCGCCTCCCATGACGGCGGTTGCGGCTCCTCGGCTTGGCCGGCGGCTTGGGCGGGGTCGGAGCGACGCCCTCGTTCTCGGCGACGTCGGGCGCCGGAGTGACGTCGTCGGCGCGCTGCGCATCCGCCTCGGGTTGCTGGGCCTGCTGCGGGGCGCCGTTGCCGGTGCGCTCAGAGCGGTCGCGGACCTGGCCGCCGTCTGAGCGCTTGACGCGTCGTATCGACGAGCCCGAGCGCGGCGCCTGCGCCTGGGGCGCGGGAGCATCGTCCTCGGTGGTGTGGGCGAGACGCTTGGTCAGCGTCGAGGTGCGGTAGCCCCCGCGCTCGTCCTCGGCGAGGTCGAGATCGAGGTCGCGCTTCATCTCCTCGAACTCGGCGGCGGACACGCCTTCGGGCGAGGGCTCGGCGAGGCGGCCGCCGCGCCGGACGCGGCGCGGGGTGGGCTCGACGTCGGACCCGGTGGTCGCGTAGGCGGGGACGTACCCGAACTCGGACTCGATCCGCGCGCGGCGGTGCCGGTACTGGGTCTCGCGCTCCTTCCAGTGGGTGAGCACCGGCGAGGCGATGAAGATCGAGGAGTACGCCCCGGAGGCGACGCCGACCAGCAGCGCAAACGCGAAGTCGGTGAGCTCGGTCGAACCGGCCGAGCCGCCGAACAGGAGCAGCGCGATGATCGGCATCAGCGTGCAGGACGTCGTCGCAATCGACCGGGTGAGCACCTCGGACATCGACCGGTTGACGATCTGGGAGAAGGCGGCGCGCGGCATTCGCGGGATGTTTTCTCGCACCCGGTCGAACACGATGATCGTGTCGTACATCGAATAACCGAGGATCGTCAGCAGCGCCGCGACCGTCGCGGTCGTCACCTGGCGGCCGGTCAGCGCGTACACGCCGCTCGTTATCAGGAGGTCGTGCGCGAGCGCGATCATCACCGGGATCGAGAACTTCCATTCGAACCGGAGCGCCACATAGGCGGCGATCACGAGCAGCGAGGCGATGATCGCGATGATCGCGCTGTTGGCGACGGTCCTCCCGAACGTCGGGCCCACCGAGGTGTAGTCGAAGTTCTTGCCGTTGCCCGAGATCCCGTACTTGTTCTGGAGCGCGTTCTGGAGCTTTTCCCGCCCGCCGGCGGGCAGCGTCTTGAACGAGATCTGATACGCGTTCGGACCGAGGCTCTTGTCGGCGGTCACCTTCTGGACCGTTGGATCCGAAACGCCCTCGGAGGTCAGCAGGCCCGTCACCTGCTGCTGGCTGGCGGCATGCTCGAGGCCGACCACGATCCTCGTCCCCGAGGTGAAGTCGATGCCGAGGTTCAGGCCCTTGCCGCCGATCGCGAGCGCCCCGATCAGCAGGATCACGCCGGACATCGAGAAGAAGTACCTCGACGCCCCCATGAAGTCGAACTTCCACGTGCGTCTCTCACCGCCCGCCCCGAGCATCGACGGGCTCGAGATCATCCGCGAACTGCCCATCGTGCTCAGGATCGCCTGCGTCGCCATCACCGCCGTGAACAGCGAGACGAACGTGCCGATGCCGAGCGTGAACGCGAACCCCTGGACGTCGGAGGTGGCGAGCACGAACAGGATGAACGCGGTCATGATCGTCACCACGTTCGCGTCGATGATCGCGCTCAGGCCCTTCTTGTAGCCGGTCACGATCCCCTGGCGGATCGACCTGCCGCCGCGGATCTCCTCCTTGACGCGTTCGAAGATCACGATATTCGCGTCGGCGGCGACGCCGATCGTCAGGATCAGGCCCGCGATCCCCGGGAGCGTGAGCGTGACCGGGATCAGCTTGATCAGCGCGTAGAAGTAGATGGCGTAGATCAACAGGCCGACCGTCGCGATCACGCCGAGCACCCGGTAGTACGCGACCAGGAAGATCACGACGACGAGCAGGCCGATCAGGCCGGCGGTCAGGCCGTTGTGCAGCGCCTGCTTGCCGAGCGTCGCCGACACCTGCGACTCGGAGATCAGCTTGAGCTTGATCGGCAGCGCGCCCAGCCGGAGCTCGTTGGCGAGGTCCTGGGCGGAGGTGATCGTGAAGCTCCCGCTGATGTCCGCCCCGTTGTCGCCGTTGATCCCGTCGGGGTACTGCTTGAAGTCGATGAACGGGACCGTGATCAGCTGGTTGTCGAGCGCCACCGCAAAATGCTGGTTGAGGGTCTGCCCGAGGCCGCTGACGAGATCTCCACGGTGGGCGATGTTCGCCGTGACGTCCTGGAACGCGCTCTTGCCCTTGCCGCTGAACCCGAACGTGACGTCGGGCTGACTGGTGTTGGGATCGGTGCTCTGCTGGGGATTGGAGATGTCGCTGCCGCGGAGCGCGACGTTGTCCTTGAGCACAAAGAACTGCGCACTCGGGTCGCCGATCGGCGTCGGCTTGGAGAAACTCGACGGAATCGCCTGGAGCACGACGGTGCCCTGCGGGACGGTTACGATCTCGCCGTCGGCGGCGGTCACACCCGCCGGCAGGCCCGACAGCAGATCCGCCTTGTTGTCGTCGGGTCCGTTGAGCAGACAGTGCTGGCCGGCCGCGGGCACGGTGCCGTTCGCCTTTGCCGCCGCCTCGCACGCGGCGCTCCCGGGCGCCCCGAACATGTAGTACTCGCGGCCCGATCCGCGAGTTGTCCGGGCTCGAGCTCTCCGGCTGCTTGGACGCGAGCGTCACCGCGTCGTAGAGGTTCATGCTCCCCGCCCCGGGCGTTCCCGGAGCCTGGCTCGTGCCTCCCTGGCTGATCTGGGTGGCGGTCTGATCCTGGGTCTGGAGCTGGCTGGCGACCGTCTTGCCGTTCGCCGTGATGACGTTCGCCTCCCAGTCGTAGAACAGCAGCTGGGCTGTCGTGCCGACCTCGCGCTCGGCCCGGCCCGTGTCGCTCACGTTGGGCAGGCCGACCGTGATCTGGTTGTCGCCCGAGGTCTGGATCTCCGGCTCGGCGACGCCCAGCTGGTCGACGCGGTTGCGCATGATGTCGACCGCTCGCTGAAGCGCGTCCGGGGTCACCTTCGGCGTCTGCGGGCTCGGGAGGCCCTGGTAGACGAGCTCGACGCCTCCCTTGAGGTCGAGGCCGAGAACCGTCTTCTTGGACTTCGTCACGCCGGGAACGCCGGCGATCACGATCAGGGAGGCGATCAGCAGCCCGACGACGATGAACAGAACGAAGCCATTTCTCTGGCGATCAGTCATCGGTCGTGGTGGATGCTAGAGGCTCGAGCGTGGACGGTGGTGGCGGAGTCGGTATCGGCGCTCACCGGTGGTTGGTTGGCGTGAGCACGACCAGCACCCCACCTTCCTCGTCATCGTACGCCGGAAAGATGTCGGCGACCGCCTTGGCGGGCAGATCGCGCTCGGCGTGAACCTCCACCGGCTTGCTCTTGACGCGGACCTCCCACTCGAGCGCGGTGTTCACGTGGTCGGTGCCGTCCTCGAAGCGGAGCCCGAGGACGTCGTGCACCGGGCGTCCGATGACCTGCTCGGTCTTCAGGCCGGTGAGCTCGAACGACCCGCGGCCGCAATCGACGATCCTACCGTCCCCGTCGCAGGCGAAGAACGCCGCGTTCGGGGCCGGGTAGTAGTCGTCGAGCAGTTCGTAGAGGTAGGCGAACCCGCATTTCTCGCAGCCCCGGGCCTCACGGCGGAAGCCCGCGTTGCGATCGGTCCCCATCGATCGGTTTCCGCAGTGGGGGCAGATGAAATAGTGCTCGTGACTCACGGCGCCCTGAGGATAGCCGGAGGGCTTGCCGCTCTCCCTCGGCTCTTCACGAACATTTAAAGGAGCGAGAGGGGGCCTGGGGGGTCCATGCCGAGGTGCTCGAAGGCGCGCCTGGTCGCGGCGCGGCCCCGCGGCGTGCGCTCGAGCAGCCCTCGCTGGAGCAGGTAGGGCTCGTACACGTCCTCGATCGTGTCCTGTTCCTCGCCGACGGCGACCGCCAGCGTCGACAGGCCGACCGGCCCCCCGCCGAACTTCTCGCAGATCGCGCGCAGGATCTCGCGATCGAGGCGGTCCAGACCGGCGTGGTCGACTCCGAGCAGGTCGAGCGCCTCGATCGCCATCTCGCCGGTGACCACGCCGGTCCCGCGGACCTCGGCGTAGTCGCGCACCCGCTTGAGCAGCCGGTTGGCCACGCGCGGAGTGCCGCGGCTCCTGTCCGCGATCGCGCGGGCGCCGGTGTCCTCGATCGCGACGTCGAGCAGCCGAGCGGACCGGCGGACGATCGTCGCCAGGTCATGCAGGTCGTAGTGCTCGAGCCGATGCTGGATCCCGAAGCGGTCGCGGAGCGGCGTGGTGATCAGCCCGGCTCGGGTCGTCGCCCCGATCAGCGTGAACGGGGGCAGCGGGATCGTCACGACGCTCGCCCCGGCGCCCTGGCCGATCGTGATCGGCAGGCAGCCGTCCTCCATCGCCGGATAGAAGGTCTCCTCGAGCGCACGGGGCAGGCGGTGGATCTCGTCGACGAAGAACACCGCGCGCGGCTGGAGCGCGGTCAGGAACGCGGCGATGTCGCCCTTGCGCTCTAGTGCCGGGCCCGCGGTCTGCACGAACGGGACGCCGAGCTCAGCGGCGACGATCTGGGCGAGCGACGTCTTGCCGAGTCCGGGCGGGCCGGCGAACAGGACGTGATCGAGCGCCTCGCCGCGGCTGGCGGCGGCCTCGATCGAGACCGCGAGTTGGTCCTTGACCGCCGCCTGGCCGACGAAGTCCCCCAGGCGGCGGGGGCGCAGCGAGCGATCGAGGTCCTCATCGGGCAGCTCCTGCGGATCGTGGATACGGCCCCGCCCACCGTGGCGGTCGGGGTGGGCCGAGTCCTTGATCTCCCGGACCGGGCTCATCGGCGCGCCGTCCGCAGCGCGTAGGCGATCAGGTCCTCGGGCTTGTCGCCCTCGGCCCCGTCGAGCAACTGGTCGATCTCAACCACGGAATAACCCAGGCCGAGCAGTCCGTCGCGGGCGAGCGTGCGCGGATCCTCGCTGCGGACCGCGGCCAGCACAGCGGGAACGGTCGCGCCGGCGCCGACCTTCTCGCGCAGCTCGACGATGATCCGCTCCGCGGTCCGCTTGCCGACCCCGGGCGCTGCCTGGAGCCGCGCGGTGTCGCCCGCCGCGACCGCGGCGAGCAGGTCGCGCGGCGGCCCACCCGACAACACCGCGAGCGCGACCTTGGGCCCGACCGACTGCACGGCGATCAGCATGAGGAACAGCTCGCGTTCCTCCTCGGTCGCGAACCCGTACAGCGCGAGCGCGTCGTCGCGAACCACGAGATGGCTGTGCAGAACCACGTTCTTGCCGACCGCGGGCACGTGCCGGAGCGTCTCGGCCGACACCGCGAGCCGGTAGCCGACGCCGCCGCAGTCGACGACGACGTGATCGGCGCGGCGCACGGCCACCGTCCCGGACACCATCGCGATCATGCCCGCGCTCCGGTACGGCCCAGCGCCCGCTCGAGCGGTGAGCGGTTGCACTCGCAGATCGCCACCGCGAGCGCATCGGCGGCGTGGTCGGGCGAGGGCGATTCGTGCAAGCCGAGCAGCCGCGCGACCATGCGCCCGACCTGATCCTTGTCGGCGCGACCGTTGCCGCACACCGCCCCCTTGACCTGCTGGGGGGTGTAGGAGCGCGACGGGAGGCCGCGCTGGCCGGCGGCGAGCAGCACGACGCCGCGCGCCTGGCCGACCGCGAACGCCGTCCTGGCGTTCGCGCCGAAGTACAGCTCCTCGATCGCCACCGCGTCCGGCCGGTAGCCCTCGAGCAGTTCGACCACATGGCCGTGGATCTCGGCGAGGCGGCGCTCGAGCCGGACGCCGGCGGGCGTCTCGATCACGCCGGCGGCGAGCATGCGGAGCGACGCACCGGAGCCTTCGACCACGCCGTAGCCGGTGCTCGCGGTGCCGGGATCGATTCCAACGACGATCATCGGATCACCATTCTGCGTCGGGAGCCGGACGCCTCCCCGGCGGAGCGGGCCGTTACGCCGCCTGGCCCCCGGGGGGAAACGGCGCGTCGGGCGGAAGCGGGCCGTCCGGCGGAAGCGGTCCGCGTTGTTCGGCGATGATCTCGGCGCACAGCTCGACGCATTCGTTGCAGATCGCGACCGCGGGCGTCGGCCCGGCGACGATCGACGCGACCGCGCTGCGGGGCTTCCCGCAGAACGAGCAGCGGATCGACTCGGTGGATCGCCTGGGACCCGGGGCTTCGTCGCCCGTCACTTGCCCACGCAGCGGTGATCCGAGTTCGGCGCCGTGACCCGGTACATCTTCCAGGCTCCGGCCTGCGCAATCGGCTGAACCTGCGTGAGCCTCGGGTCGATCGGTGGTGCGATCCCGTCAATCGAATCGTGCGGGCCGACGAACATCACGCCCTGGTGGCGCATCGTGGTCCCGACGCGCCCGAGCGTCACGTGGAGCTTCCACGCGAGCGCGGTCTGGACGCTGTGGTTGACCGCAGCGAAGCTCGACTTGCACGGGAACACCCCGCGGTGGCCGCCGACCGCGGCAACGGCTGCGGTCATCTGGTTCAGGCGGGTGACGGCCTGCGAGGCGATCTTCTCCTCAGCGCCGGCCTCGTTGATCCGGCCGCCGACGAACGGAATCGTGATCGCGACGAGCACCGCGGTCAGCCCGATGCCGACCGCCGTGCGCCCGGTGGGAACCACGCGCGCGGCGAGCATGGCGAGGCGGACGATGCCGACCCCCGCCAGCACGCAGGTCATGCCCGCGGCCGGCAGGTAGAACCGCTCGAGGCCCGGATAGCCGTCGAGCGTCATCCCGACCACGATCACCCACCAGACGACGGTGCCGCCGGCGAGCGCGAGAACCAGCCAGTCGCGGGGCTTGTCGAACCACGCGAACACCGGTGCCACCACGCCGGCCAGCAGCACCGGCAGCAGCTGGATGTCGATGCCGCGCCCGAGGACGCCGAACAGCTTGTGCTTGCCCAGCCCACCGTTGTACTCCTCCGCGTGGACCGCGGCCAGGAACGGTTGTCCGGAGCCGACCCACGGCGGGGCGAACCAGAACAACGGAATCGAGATCAGGCCGAGCACGACGAGCACCCGCAGCCGCGGCTCCTTCCACCACAGCCAGCCGGCGTAGACGATGATCAGCGGCCAGGCCTCGGGGCGGAGCAACGACGTGGCCACGCCGAACACGAACGCCCAACCGCGCCGGCCGTCGAGGAACGCCAGCACCGCCCACAGCGCGGTGGCGATCTCCATCGGCTCGGAGGTCCCGCGGAACATCTCGTCCCAGTAGGCCTGGGTGATCACGATCCCCGCGGCGGCGATCAGCCCGGCGGCGACCGCCGCCCACCGCGGGCCGCGGCCGTCGCGCGACACCAGGCGCGAGGCGAGCAGGTAGGCGGCGACCATCCCGAGGAAGCCGCCGGCCCGGGCGGTGATCACCCACAGCGTCGGCGCCGCCGCGCTTCCGAACAGCGCCCAGATCGTCGTGAACATGACGGGCAGCGGCTTCCACGACGGCCCGCCGCTGATCGCGAAGCTCAGATGGGGATCGGTGACCTCACGGCCCCAGGAGATCCACGCCCACGGGTCATAGCTCGGAACCGTCGGCAGCACCGCGGCCGAGATCGCGGCGAGCACCAGGCACCCGAGCGCCGACCACAGAAACGGGCCGTACCACAGCCCGTGCCAGTCCGGGAAGCGGCGCTCGCGGGTCGACGGCGACTGCGAGCGTCGCGGCTCCGCCGGCGTCTGCGTGAGGACCTGACCCTCCACCCGACCGGCAGCCTACCCCTCGGAGAAGCGGCAGCGCAGCAACGTCCCGAGCACTCGGAAGCCGTCGACCGCGGTCAGCTTCTTGCCCTCGTCGGTGGCGCGCGCCCGGTAATGCACAGGTACCTCGAAGATCCGCTCCCCACGCTGCACCAGCCGCGCCGTGATCTCCGGCTCGATCGCGAAGCCGGGCGAGCGGAGCGACAGGCTCCGGAAGATGTCGGTCCGGATCATCTTGTGGCAGGTCATGATGTCGTGCAGGTACACGTTGAACAGAATGTTGCAGGCGAACGTGACGCCCTTGTTCCCGAGCACGAACAGGAACGAATGGCTCGTGTACCCGTCGAATGCTCGCACGCCGAAGCAGGCGTTGGTGCGCCCGTCGAGCAGCGGCGGCATCAACAGCCCGAGATCGGTCGGGTCGTACTCGAGGTCGGCGTCGAAGATCGCGGAGTATTCGCCCTGGGCGTGCGAGAGCGCGGTCTGGACCGCCGCCCCCTTGCCCCGGTTCTCGGGGTGCTCGAACAGGCGAACCCGGCTGGGCGGGTCGGTCTCCGATGCCACGCGGCGCAGGATCTCGCGCGTCCCGTCGGTGGAGCCGTCGTCGACGACGATCAGCTCGAACTGAGTCGGGAGCGGCGTGTCGAGCACCTCGGCGATCGCACGCTCGACGCGCTCGCGCTCGTTGTAGACGGGCATCAGGATCGAGAGCATGTGGCGGTTGGGTTCGGCTGACAGCTGAGTGAGCGGGCGCTCCGACGACGGCGATGGACGGCACCGGCCGGGATCGCACCCACGAGGGCCGCCGATGCTAGCCGATCGTCCGACCGGTAGAGCGACAGGACGATATGCGCAAGGATGCGGCGGTGGATTTCAAAGGGCTGCTTGACGGACTCGATGGCGAGGACCGCGCCGCACGCGAACGGCTGCTCGAGCGGCTCGCCGGCGAGGGCTATACGACCGACGAGCTGAGGGCCGCGATCGAGGAGGACCGGCTGGCGCTGCTGCTGGTCGAGCGCGTGCTCGGCGGCCGCTACACCGCCCAGCAACTCGAGGAGCGAACCGGCCTCCCGGCCTCTCAGATGCTGCGGATCCGGCGTCTGCTGGGGCTGCCCGAGCGCTCGCCGGAGGACCACGTGTTCGGCGAGGAAGAGGTCGACGCCGCCAAGTCGATCAGCCTGTTCCTCGAGTCGGGGCTCGGCGAGGACACGATCGCCGAGATCACCCGGGTGCTGGGCGAGGGGATGGCGCGGCTCGCCGCCACGACCACGGCGGCGTTCGTCGAGGCGTTCCTGCAGCCGGGCGACAGCGAGGATGAGGTCGCGGAGCGGTTCGCCGCGCTGGCCGAACTGCTGACGCCGGCGATGGATCCGGTGCTGCGCGCGGCGTACAAGCAGCATCTCGCCGAGAGCGTGAGGCGCGGGATGCTGAGTCCCGCCGAGCGCGAGGCCGGCGAGGCGGTGGGCGCTCAGGAGATCACGGTCTGCTTCGTCGACATGGTCGGGTTCACGGGCCTCGGAGCCGAGATCGAGGCCCATGAGCTCGGCACCCTCGCGAGCAAGCTGGCCGAGCTCGCAAACGAGGTCACCGCGCCGCCGGTGCGGCTGGTGAAGACGATCGGCGACGCCGCGATGTTCGTCAGCCCCGACCCCGAGGCGCTCGTGTCGGTCGCGCTCTCACTGCTCGCGGCGGTCCAGGACGCCGATCTGCCGAGCCTGCGCGCCGGAGTCGCGTCCGGGCCGGCGCTTCAGCGCGCCGGCGACTACTACGGCCACGCCGTCAACCTGGCCAGCCGCGTCACCGGGGCCGCTCGCCCAGGCAGCGTCCTGTGCACGAAGGAGGTGCGCGACGGCACACGTGACCGGTTCGACTGGTCCTACGCGCGCAAGCACAAGCTCAAGGGCATGCCGGAGCCGGTGTCGCTCTACCGGGCGCGGCTCCTCGCCGCCGCCGCGGAGTCCGGGACGGGTGAAGCACAGGGCCGCGGGACGGCTAAGAAGAAGAAACCGAAAGCAGATCGACGACGAACACGAGCGGCGAGTTAGGCGGGATCGTCGGAGGACTGCCCTGCTTGCCGTACGCGAGGCTCGCCGGGATGATCAGCTCGCGGCGGCCGCCGACCTTCATGCCGGGAATGCCCTGCACCCAGCCCGGGATCACGCTGCCGTTCGACAGCGCCGTCGTGAACGGCTGGTTGCGGCTCCAAGAGGAGTCGAACTCCTTGCCGTTCTTGTAGAGGACGCCGACGTAGTTCACGGTGACGGTGTCCCCCGCCTTCGCGGTCGCGCCGGTGCCGGTGACGAGATCCTTGGTGACCAGCTCGGTCGGAGCCGGGCCCGTCGGCACGGTGACGACGGGCTTCTTGGAGATCGCCGGCGGCGGCTTGGCCGTGGTCGTGACCGCGGCCTCGGTCGCTCCACCGGACGGCGCGAGCTCGACTCCGGACGCTTTCGAACTGCTCCCGCAGCCGGTGACCGCGATCGCGGCTGCGGCGAGGGCGGGCATGACAAGTGCTCGTTTCGACATCGGCGGTGAGGCTAGCGGCTCTTGTCGAAGAAACGGCTAATAGCCTCCGCTCCGGGGTGTGGTCCACGTACGAAGGAGATCCGCGGAGCGCCACGTACGAAGGACATTCGCGGAGCGCCGGCTACTGGGCGACGCGTTCGAGCACGGCGCTGTCGACGTCGAAGTTGGCGTGGACCGCGTTGACGTCGTCGTTTTCCTCGAGCGCGTCGATCAGCTTCATCAGCTTGGCGGCGTCGCTCTCGTCTACGGGCACGCGCGCCCGCGGCCGCTGCGTGATGTCGGCGCTCTCGAGCTCGACGCCCGCGTCGGTGAGCGCCTCGCGAGCCGCCGCGAGGTCCGCGGGCTCGGTGATCACCTCGAACACGTCCTCGTCGAGCGCGATGTCCTCCGCGCCGGCGTCGATCGCGGGCATCAGGTCATCCTCGCTGTAGCGGTTGGCGTCGACGACAATCACGCCGCGCTTGTCGAACAGGTAGGAGACCGACCCGGGCTCGCCGAGGTTCCCCCCGTGCTTGCCGAGGACGTGGCGCATCTCGGCACCGGTCCGGTTGCGGTTGTCGGTCAGCGCTTCGATCAGCAGCGCGACTCCGCCCGGGCCGTACCCCTCGTAGAGGACGGTCTCGATCTGCTCAGCGTCCGCGCCCTCGCCGGTTCCCTTGGTGATGGCGCGCTCGATGTTGTCCTTCGGCATCGAGGCGTCGCGCGCCTTCTGGATCGCCAGCGCGAGCCCCGAGTTCCCGGTCGGATCGCCGCCACCCTCCCGCGCGGCGACCGTGATCGCCCGCGCCAGCTTGGTGAAGTGCTGGCCCCGGCGCGCGTCGACGACGGCCTTCTTGTGCTTGATCGAAGCCCATTTGGAATGCCCGGACATATGTGTTCAGTTTAGGACGCGGGGGCTCGCCGGCGGCTCGGCTTCAGCGTCGGGCACCTGGAGCAGGGCGGGTGCGGGTTGTCGGGCCGGCGCTCACGGCGCCAGAGCATGTATAGCCTGACATTTGACGGCGGCGAGCCGGACCGTGGCATGTCGCGCATGTCCCGCGCGCCGGTTATGCACGGTCCCCGGCTTCGGACCCAATTGGCAGGTTATGCAGGTGATTTTCGGATGCCCCGGGATTATCCCGTGCCACGGCAGCCATTTGAATCCGAGACCCGGCGGGTCCGCGCCGCGGGGTGCGAGCGATACCACTCGATCGTGCGTCGCAGGCCCTCCTCGAGCGGCACCAGTGGCCGCCATCCCGTGAGCTCGCGCAGCCGGCTCGAGTCGAGCCACTGGCGGTCGATCTCGCCGTGCGGAACCCCGTCGCCCCGGATCTCCGGGACGACCGAGGCGCCGGCGAGGCGACAGATGAGCTCGACCACGTCGAGCACGCGGTGGGGCTCCCCGCCGCCCGCGTTGAAGGCCTCGCCGCGCCCCTCCCCGCGCCCGAGCGCTTCCCAGATCGCTAGATACGCGCCCACGGCGTCCTCCACGTACAGGAAGTCGCGCTCGGGGGAGCCGTCCGAGCGCACCACCGGCGGCTCGCCGGCGAGGGTGGCGCATACGGCCTCCGGGATGAGCCGGGCGCGGTTCAGGTCACCGCCGCCGTACACGTTCGCCAGTCGAGTGACCGCCACCGGCAGGCCGAAGGTGTGCCAGTACGAGCGGGCGAGCAGGTCGCAGGCGGCCTTGGAGACGTCGTAGGGGAACTGCGGCTCGAGCGGGTGGGTCTCGCGGTAGGGCAGGTCCGCCTGACCGCCGTAGGCCTTGTCCGAGGAGGCGACCACGACACGCTCGATCGCGTGTAGCCGGCAGGCTTCGAGCACCAGCCAGGTTCCTCGGATGTTGGTCTCGAAGGTCGGCACCGGCGAGCGGTTGGCGGGCCCGACCTGCGTCTGCGCGGCGAGGTGAAAGACGCTGTCGATGTCGTACTCGACCAGCACGCGGCCGACCAGTCCGCCCGCGCAGATGTCTCCGTGCACCGTGTCGACCGAGCCGTCCAGCCCGAGCTGCGCCAGCGCGGACACGGCCGGCTGATCGCGACGGATCACGACGACTCGGGCGCCGCGCTCGAGCAGCGCCTTGACCAGCCACGCGCCGACGAGCCCGTCCCCCCCGGTCACCAGCGCCGAGGAGCTCATTCCCACAGCTTCCACGGCGCGCGGCTCTCGGCCCACAGGTCGTTGAGCGTGATCGCGTCCTTATAGGTGTCCATGCACTCCCAGAAGCCCTCGTGGCGAAAGCCGCGCAGTTGCCGCGCCGCCGCCAGCCGTTCGAGCGGCTCGCGCTCCAGCACGCTGTCGGGCTCGAGCACCCCGAGCGCGGAGCGCTCGAAGCAGAAGAACCCGGCGTTCACCCAAAGCTCGCTCCGAGGCTTCTCCGTGAACCCGCTCACCGACCCGTCGCCGTTCAGTCTCGCCACGCCGAACGGAAGCCGGGGCTGGACGACCGTCATCGTCGCGGCGCAATCGTGCGCGCGGTGGTGGGCGAGCAGCGCGCCGAGGTCGATGTCGGCGACTCCGTCGGCGTAGGACAGGCAGAACCGCTCGTCATCCAAGATCGCCGCGGCGCGGTGGAGGCGCCCGCCGGTCGGCGTGTCGATGCCGGTCTCCAGGCATGAGATCTCAGCACCGCACGGCCAGCGCTCGCCGGCCACGAACGACTCGACCTCCTCGCCCCGGTACCCGGTCAGGAGCAGGAACCGCCGAAACCCTTGCGCCAACCAGATGCTGAGTACGTGCCAGAGGATCGGGCGGCCGCCGATCTCGACCAGCGGCTTGGGCACAGACGAGCCGCGCTCCTGCAGACGGGTCCCGCGTCCGCCGCACAGAATCACGACGGTTGGCTTGTCCACGCGCACAGCGCTCGCATTATTCCCCGAGCCTGGGCTCGCATTATCTCCCGCGCCTGCCGTGGGTAGCATCAGCCGCGATGAGCATCGCCGGGCATTCGGGCATCTTCAAGGCCTACGACATTCGCGGCCTGTACGGCACCGACATCGATGCCGGCGGGGCCGAGCTCATCGGCCGGGCGTTCGCGCGGGTCATCGCCGAGCTCGAGGACAAGCCGACGACCGAGCTGCGACTCGGGCTCGGGCGGGACATGCGCCTGACCGCGCCCGAGCTCGCGAGCGCGTATTGCCAGGGGATGTGCGCCGAGGGCGCGACCGTGCTCGACGCCGGCGAGGTCGGGACCGAGATGCTCTATTACCTCGTCGGCTCGCGCGACCTCGACGGCGGCCTGATGTGCACCGCGTCGCACAACCCCAAGCGCTACACCGGCGCCAAGCTGGTCCGGCGCGGGGCGATCGCGCTCTCGGGCGACGCCGGCATCGGCGAGCTGCGGGCCAAGATCGAAGCCGGTCTCGACGGCTCCCCCGGCGGTGGGTCGGTGCAGAGCGTCCCGCTCTACGAGGAGTTCCAGCGGGTCGCGCTCGGGTTCATCAAGCCGGACGCCGTGAAGCCGATGCGCGTGGTCGTCGACGGAGGCAACGGGATGGCGGGACCGATGGTCGGGCCGCTGCTCCGGGGACTTGGACTCGATCTCGTCGAGACATACTGGGCGCCCGACGGCCACTTTCCCGATCACGAGCCCAATCCGCTGCTCCCCGAAAACCGCGAGTTCATCATGCGCGAGGTCGTCCGCCGGAAGGCGGACCTCGGCATCGCCTGGGACGGCGACGCCGACCGCTGCTTCTTCATTGACGACCGCGGCTCGTTCGTCGACGGCGACTTCCTGACCGCGCTGCTGGCCGAGTCGATGCTGAGCCAGAACTCGGGCCCGCCCGCCCCGACGATCCTGTACGACGTCCGCGCGAGCCGCGCTGTCGCCGACGCTACGGAGAGGGGCGGCGGCCGCGCCCTGATGAACCGCGTCGGACACGCGTTCTTCAAGACCAGGATGCGCGAGGAGAACGCGATCTTCGGCGGCGAGGTGTCCGGCCACTACTACTTTCGCGACTTCTACTGCGCGGACTCGGGAACGATCCCGGCGCTGCTGATCCTCGAGCTGCTCTCGGAGCGGGGCGCCCGGATGTCCGAGCTGCTCGAGCCGTACCGGTCGCGCTACTTCATCTCGGGCGAGATCAACTCCGAGGTCACCGATCAGGACGCGAAGATGACCGAGCTCGCCTCCCGCTACGAAGACGGCAGGCAGCACCGCCTGGACGGCATCTCGGTCGAGTACCACGACTGGCATTTCAACGTCCGGCCGTCGAACACCGAGCCGCTGCTTCGCCTGTGCCTGGAGTCACTGCGCTCACACGAGGACATGGAGCGTCGGCGGGACGAGGTGCTGGCCGTGATCCGTTCGTGACCCCGCCAGACCGGCGCGCCACGAGCGCCGAGGACGCACTGGCGCTGGCGCAGCGGGCCGGGATCCACCGGATCGCGCTGCCCACCCCGTTCCTGGTCGGCAGGGTCAACTGCTACCTGCTCGAGGACGAGCCGCTGACGCTGATCGACACCGGGCCGAACTCGGGCAAGTCGCTGGACGACCTCGAGCGCGCGCTCGCCGCACACGGCCGCCGGATCGAGGACCTCGAGCTGATCGTGCTCACCCATCAGCACATGGACCACCTCGGGCTGCTCGAGATCCTGGCCCGCCGCTCCGGCGCCGAGGTCGCCGCGTTTCACCTGCTCGGGCCGTACCTGGCGGACTTCTCGCGCAGCGCCGCGGCCGACGACGAGTTCGCGCAGGCGGTCATGCGCCGCCATGGGGTGCCCGCCGATCTGGCCACGGTGCTGGGCTCGCTGGCCGCGGCGTTCAGGGCGTTCGGATCGAGCGGCCACGTGACGCGCGAGCTGCGCGACGGCGACGAGCTCGAGTTCCGGGACAGGACGCTGAAGGTCCACCACCGGCCCGGACACAGCCCGTCGGACACGATCTTCTCCGACGAGGATCGCGAGATGCTGATCGCCGGCGACCACCTGCTGGCAAACATCTCATCGAATCCGCTCGTCTCACGGCCACTTTCGGGCGGCGTCGAGGCGCCTCGCCCGCGGGCGCTCGTTCAGTACATCGACTCGATGCGCCTCACGCGCGAGCTACCCGCCCGGCTGGTCCTCCCGGGCCACGGCGACCCGATCCTCGAACACGCCGAGCTGATCGACGAACGGCTGCGGATGCACCGCCGCCGGGCCGACCGGATCCTCCACATCCTCGACGCCCAACCGCTCACCGCGTACGACATCGCGGTGCGGATGTGGGGAAACGTGGCCGTCACGCAGGCGTACCTCACGCTCTCGGAGGTGATCGGACACGTCGATCTGCTCGTCGAAGCCGGGCAGGTTTCCGAACGCGACCGCGACGGGATCGCGGTGTTCGAGGCGCAGTAGCGGCGGCGCCGCCTACTACTGCAGACGCGCTAACGGCAAGTCGTCCAGGGCGCCTGTCGAGATCGGGCGGAAACGCCGATCACCAGGGGACACGGCCGGACAGCGGCCCGCTGTGGCCGCCGTCGGCCGAGCCGCGGTGGTTGACGCCTACGGATACGCCGTGATGCCGGCGCGGAGCGGGGAGACGTTCGCGTCCCGGCACTCGTACGCGCCGTTCGGGATCGCGGTGCGGAGCGTGGCCGTGTCGTTGGGCGGGATCACCTGGAGCGCGTAGGCGGTCGCGCAGCCGGCGGAGGTCGCCACCCCGTGGCCGACATCGAGCCGGAAGGACGCACTCGCGCCGGGCGCGATCACGAGCGGCACCGCCGGACTCGAGCCGAAGAAGTCGCTGGTCGTGTGGTGCGGGATCGTCGGGAGCGGGTGTCGGCTCTGATCGAGGAACAGGATCCCGGGATAGCCGTACGTGCGGCAGCTCACGGTGCTCGTGTTCTTGAGCGCGAAGCCGATCTCGCCGTGCCCCATCCCGCCCTGCTGGCCGAGGAACGACAGCGCCAACGCCGCGGCCCGGCACGGTGGTCCACCGGACGCCGACGCGGATGTCGTCGCGCTCGGGCTCGTGGTCGCGGTAGAGGTCGTCGGCGTCACCGTCGTGGTTACCGTGGTGGTCGGGTCGGTGGCGCTGGTGGCGGTGCTCACGGTCTGCAAGGTCGCGGTGCCGGAGGGCCCGCTCGTGGCCGCGGGCGCGCCGCCCGAGCTCCCGCACGCGCTCAGCGCCACCGCGCCGAGCACGGCTGCGGCGAGCGGCACAAGCGACCGTTTCATGCGGCGGTGTTCGGTCATGAACGTCATAGGTCCTTCGTGGGCGGGCGAGCCCAGTCTCTCCCGACCCCTGGTGCGTGCCAGTATCCCGGACGCAGACATGGACCGTAGCGAGGAGCTCCGACAGAACCAGCATCGTCCGCCCCGGAACCGGTTCCTGGCCCGGCTCGAGCACTACCTGCCGTTCTGGGAGCCGCAGCTGGTCGTCGCCTGCGCGATCGCGCTCCAGCTGACGTTGTCAGAGGAGGTCACGATCGGCCCGGCCTGGCTGCTTCCGGCGCTCGAAGGGATGCTGCTGATCTGCCTGGTGATCCTCTCCCGCCACCCGAATGCCAGACATTCCCCCTATCGCCGGCGGGTCGCGATCGCGATGATCGGGTTGGTCAGCGCCGCCAACGTCGTCTCGCTGGTGAGGCTGTGCCGCTTGCTGCTGCACGGTAGCCACGTGAACGGACGCGAGCTGATCCTTTCCGGGATTGTGCTCTGGTGCACGAACGTGCTGCTGTTCGGCCTGTGGTACTGGGAAGCCGATCGGGGCGGCCCGTCGGCGCGCCTGCGGGGCGAGCACGACACGCCCGACTTTCTGTTTCCGCAGATGACCGATCCACGCTGGGCTCCTGAAGGTTGGATGCCCCAGCTCGTCGACTATCTGTACGTCTCGCTCACGAACGCAACCGCGTTCAGCCCGACCGACACGATGCCGCTGACGCCGAACGCAAAGTGGCTGATGAGCGCGCAGTCGCTGGTCTCCTTGGTCACGATTGGGCTCGTGGTGGCGCGCGCGGTCAACATCCTCCCGGGGCCATGACCGCGAGCGACGCCCTCACGACCCCTGACCGCGAGGCGCTCGAGCGCTCGATCCACGAGATCGGCGCCGACCTGGCGTCCGCGTTCCCATCCAACGCCCGGCATCCGCTCAGAGCGCTCGACCAGCGGGCGATGGATCTCGCCTCGGCCGACCAGGAGCTGAAGGCCGCGCTTTTCCGGTTCGTCGACGTCACGCCGGCGTGCCGGTCGCTCGACGATCTGGCCCGGCACCTGCGCGAGTTCCTGCGCGAGGTTCCGGACGCCCCGCCCCCGCTGGCCGCGGCGATGCGGATGGCCGACAATCGCGCGGCGCGAACCGCGATCGGCGCCGCCGCCGCGGCCGGGGTGAAGCACATGGCCCACCGGTTCATCGTCGGCGAGACGCCGGCCTCCGCGCTCGGCGTGCTGCGAGAGCTCTGGAATCGCGGCGTGACGAGCTCGGTCGATCTGCTCGGTGAAGCCACGGTCACCCAGCCCGAGGCCGACCGCTACGCCGCCCGCTGCGAGGACGCGCTCACCGAGCTCGCCCGCGCCCAGCCCGGGTGGCCGGGTCGCGAGGTGCTCGAGCGCGACAGCGTCGGCGCGATCCCGCGGACGAACGTGTCGGTGAAGATCTCGGCGCTCACCCCGCTGCTCCGCCCCGACGCCCCCGACCTCGGGCGGCGCGACGCGGCGGCGCGCCTGCGGCCGCTGCTCCGCCGTGCCAACGAGCTCGGAGCTCACATCCACATCGACATGGAGTCGCTCGACTCGCGCGAGGCGGTGTTCGATCTGGTGCCCGAAGTGCTGTCCGAGGACGAGTTCACGACCGGACCGTCCGCCGGGATGGTGCTCCAGGCGTACCTCCGCGACTCGCCCGAGCAGCTTGGGCGGATCCTCGAGTGGGCGCGGACCTCCGGTCGCACCCCGCCGCTGACCGTGCGGCTGGTCAAGGGCGCCTACTGGGACCACGAGCTCGTCCAGGCCGGCCAGCACGGGTGGCCGACGCCGGTGTTCGAGGTCAAGGCCGACTGCGACCGAAACTTCGAGGCGCTCACCGCGAGGCTGCTCGACGCCCGGCCGGCGGTGCGGGTAGCGGTGGCGTCGCACAACCTGCGGTCGGTGTCGCATGCGATCGCCTACAACCGGCTGTCGGGCGGACAGGATCGCGACCTCGAGCTCCAGGTGCTCCGCGGACTCGGCGACCAGCTCCAGGACGCGCTCGCCTCCCGCGGGCTGCGCGTGCGGACCTACTGCCCGGTGGGCGATCTCGTGGCCGGGATGGCCTACCTCGTCCGGCGCCTGCTCGAGAACACGAGCAACGAGAGCTTCTTGTACGAGCACGCCCGCGGAGCGTCGCTCGACGTGCTGCTGGCCGCGCCGTAGCCGCCGTCAGTCGCTCGCTCGGCTGCGCGCCGGCGAACTTCCTGGCCGGCCGCGCCAATGTCGTCCCGCGCCTGTTAACGTCGCCGGCTCATGCCTACGCTTGCTCCGTTCGTCAACGAGCCGGTACTCGAGTTGCGCCGAGCCGCCGTCCGCGCCGAACTCCAGGACGCATTCGAGCGTCTGACCCGGACGCTGCCGCTGCACGTTCCGGTGATGATCGGCGCCGGCGAGCGCGTGGGCGAGGAGCTGCATTCGACCGATCCAGGCGAACCGGACAACGTCGTCGCGGTCGCCGCCCGCGCAACTGAGTCGGAGGCTTCTGAGGCGGTGGAGGAGGCCGGACGGGGGTTCCGGGAGTGGCGGGCGGTGCGTGCCGAGGACCGCGCGGCGGCGCTGATCCGGGCCGCCGCGTGGCTGCGCGAGCGCCGGCTCGAAATCGCCGCGCTCGAGGTCCGCGAGTGCGCGAAGCCGTGGCCCGAGGCCGACGCCGACGTGTGCGAGGCGATCGACTTCCTCGAGTACTACGCCCGCGGCGCGATCGAGCTCGACGCGGGACCGCACCTCATGCAGGTCCCCGGCGAGCGAAACGAGATGCGGTACGGACCGCGCGGCCTGGTGGCGGTGGTCGCGCCCTGGAACTTCCCGGTGGCGATCCCGTGCGGGATGACCGCGGCGGCGCTCGCCACCGGCAACGCGGTCGTGCTCAAGCCGGCCGAGCAGTCGCCGGGCTGCGCGTTCATGCTCGTCCAGGCGCTCCGCGCCGGCGGGGTTCCTGCGTCTGCGATCTCGCTGCTGCCCGGGGAGGGCGACGCCGGCGCGGCGCTGGTGGCGCACCCCGGCGTGCACACGATCGCGTTCACCGGGTCGATGCCGGTCGGGGTCGAGATCGCGCGCGCCGCGGCGGAAGTCGCGCCCGGACAGCGGCATCTGAAGCGCGTCGTGTCGGAGCTCGGCGGCAAGAACTGCGTGATCGTCGACTCGGACGCCGACCTGGACGAGGCGGTCCCCGGGATCGTCTCCTCGGCGTTCGTGTACGCCGGCCAGAAGTGCTCGGCCGCCGCGCGAGTGCTCGTGCACGAGGCGATCGCCGATCAGCTCGTCGAGCGAGTCGCCGGCGCGGTCAGCGTGCTCGTCGTCGGCCAGGCCGCTGAACTCGGGACCGATGTTCCGCCGGTGATCGAGCAGGCCGCGAAGGAGCGGGTCGACCGGTACGCCGCGATCGCCGCATCTCAGGGCCGGATCGCGGCTCGGGTCTCAGAGGTCCCGTCGCGGGGGTGGTTCTGCGCGCCGACCGTCGCGGTCGACCTGCCGCCCGATTCGGCGGTGTTGAACGAGGAGATCTTCGGGCCGCTGCTCGCGATCGACCGGGTAAAGAACGTCGAGCATGCGTGCGACGTGGTCGACGGCCTCCCGTTCGCGCTGACCGGGGGCCTGTTCGCTCGCGACCCCGCCACCGTGCGCTACGTGCGCGAGCGGAGTCCCGTCGGCAACCTTTATGTGAACCGCGGGATCACCGGCGCGATGGTCGGCCGCCAGCCGTTCGGCGGCAACCGCCTGTCGGGGACCGGCAGCAAGGCCGGCGGTCCCGACTACCTGCGGCAGTTCGTCGAGCCCCACGTGGTCACCGAGAACACGATGCGCCACGGGCTCGTGGTCTAGTGGAGCTCCCGTCCGCGTTCACCGTGTTGTGCGGCTGCAAACCATCGCCTCCGCCCCCGCCGGGCCAGCATCCCAATACACCCTAAACCAGGGAGGCAGGGCCAGTCGCGGACCCGGAAAGAAATCTCCTAACTGGGGTTGATTTGAGCGCGCAACCGGTCGATCATCGCCTGGGACATGCCTTTGCCGCCTTCAGTTGCGTGGAAGCTGTTGCTGGCCCTCGTGCTCGTGGCGGCGATCCTGCTCAGCGCGTGCGCGAAGGCTCCGCCCCAACCGCTTCCTCGGAGCGACCTGCGCCGGCTCGTGCTCGCGGCGCTGACCCTCTACGCGGTCGGCGTGCTCGCCTCGATGACGCGCCATGCGGTGCTCGCCGGCGTCGTCTACGTGGCCGGAATCGCCGCGTGTGCGCTCGCGGCCTGGCTGTCGCGGGGCAGCAACCCGGACGATCCGCCGCGTGGCGGCGATGAGCCAATCGACGAGCAGCCGCCGCCCGAGCCCGACGGCGTGCCCCAATTCGACTGGCGCGCATTCGAGCGGGACTTCCGCGATTACGCGTCGCGCAAGCGCGTCCCCGCCGGCAGCCGCTAGGCCCCAGACCCTCGGCCGTTCATCGCCAGCAGCATCTCGTGGAGGCGGCGGTCCCCGGAGAGCTCGGGGTGGAACGAGACCGCGAGCATGTTCCCCTGCCGAATCGCCACCGGGTGCTCCTCGACGGTGCCTAGCACGTGAACGTCCGGACCATACGAGGCCACCCACGGCGCCCGGATGAACACGGCGTGCATCGGCCCGCCCCCGACCCCGGAGAGGTCGATGTCGGCCTCGAACGAGCGGACCTGGCGCCCGAACGCGTTGCGCCGGGTGGTGACGTCGAGCAGGCCGAGGTGCTCACGGTCGAGCATGATCATGCCGGCGCACGTGCCGAGCACCGGCGTGCCGGCGCGGACCAGCGTCCGCAGCGGCTCCGCCAGCCCCTCGCGCTCGATCCCGAGCGTCATCACCGTCGACTCGCCGCCGGGGATGATCAGCGCGTCGAGGCCCTCGAGATCCGCCGGGACGCGAACCTCACGCGCCTGCGCGCCCAGCGAGGCCACGATTTTCGCGTGGGCCTCGAAATCGCCCTGCAGCGCGAGGATCCCGACGACCTTCAAAGGCGATCCGTCCCGAGCTGTGGACCCAACGCGCTACCGGCCGCGGGGGGCGAGCAGCTGCTCGGCCTCGAGCTTGGACGACTCGAGGCTCACCATCGGCTGACCCAGCCCGGTCGAGGCCGCAGCGATCCGGGCGGGATCCTGATAGTGCGTCGTCGCCTCTACGATCGCGCGCGCCCGGCGCTCGGGGTCCTCGGACTTGAAGATCCCGGAGCCCACGAACACGCCTTCCGCGCCGAGTTGCATCACCAAGGCCGCGTCGGCCGGCGTCGCGATCCCGCCGGCGCAGAACAGCACCACGGGCAGGCGCCCATCGGACGCGATCTGGCGCACGAGATGAAGCGGGGATTGGAGCTCCTTGGCCGCGGTCGCGAGCTCTGCGTCGTCGAGCGTCGCCAGGCGCCGGATCTCGCCTCGGATCATTCGCAGGTGCCGGACGGCCTCGACGATGTCGCCGGTGCCGGCCTCGCCCTTGGAGCGGATCATCGCCGCTCCCTCGCCGATCCGCCGCAGCGCCTCGCCCAGGTTGGTGGCGCCGCACACGAACGGGACGCTGAACGCCCACTTGTCGATGTGGTTGGCCTCGTCGGCGGGGGTCAGCACCTCGGACTCGTCGATGTAGTCGACCTCGAGCGCCTCGAGCACCTGAGCCTCGACGAAATGGCCGATCCGGGCCTTGGCCATTACCGGGATCGTCACCGCCTCCTGAATCGCCTGGATCATCACCGGGTCCGACATGCGCGCCACGCCGCCGTCGCGGCGGATGTCGGCGGGGACGCGCTCGAGCGCCATCACCGCGGCCGCGCCGGCGTCCTCGGCGATCTTGGCCTGCTCGGCCGTGACCACGTCCATGATCACCCCGCCCTTGAGCATCTCGGCCAGCCCGGCCTTGACCGTGAAAGTCGCTTCGTCCCTGGAAGGCTGCGAATTCTCGTCCATCGGGCCTGAGTTTAGCCGGGCGGTAGCGTTCCCCGCGATGTCCACAGCGCCAGTGTTCGAAAGCTCAGATGGCCGTTTTGTCGCTACCGAGCACGCCCGCGGACCGTGGGACCCGCGCGCGCTCCACGGCGGCGCGCCGGCGGCGCTGATCATGCGGGCGTTCGAGCAGCTGCCCGCGGCAGAGGGCATTTGCCTCGCTCGTGTGACCTACGAGTTCCTCCGCCCGGCCCTGGTCGGGCCGCTCGAGGTGCACGCCGAGATCGCCCGGTCCGGCCGCCGCGTGCAGCTGCTGGAGGCCTCGATCGTCGCGGACGGCGTCGAGGTCGTGCGCGCTCGGGCGCTCCAGGTCAAGGCGGCGGATGCCGGCGAAAGGGCGCGCGAGAGCACCCCGCCACCGCCGGGGCCCGAGCATGGGCGCGCCCCCGAGCTACGCGTCCCGCACCACCCGATGTTCGCGTTCGACGCGATCGAGATCCTGTTCGTCGACGGCACCTGGGGCGGTGGCCCGTCGACGGCGTGGTTCAGGCTGCGGAGCCCGATCGTCGCCGGCGAGACCCCGTCGCCGCTTCAGCGACTCGCGGCGGCCGGCGATTTCGGCAACGGCATCAGCGCCACGCTGTCATGGGACGACTATCTCTACATCAATCCCGACCTGACGCTGTACATCGAGCGCGAGCCGAGCGGGGAATGGATCTGCCTCGAGTCGCAGACCCGAATCGCGCCCGACGGCATCGGGGTGGCCGAGAGCGTCCTCTACGACGAGCGTGGCCGCATCGGCCGCGCCACCCAGGCGCTGCTCGTCGCGCCGCGCTGAGTGCGATCCACGAGATGCCCGCCCAGCCGGTGTTCGAGGTCCGCGACGGAGGCTTCGTCGCGACGCCGCTGGCCGGCGGCCCCTGGAATCCGAACGCCCAGATCGGAGGGGCGCCGGCGGCGCTCCTCGCGCGGGCCTTCGAGCGCCTCCCGGCCGCCGAAGGGCTCACCGTCGCTCGGCTGACCTACGACTTCATCCGGCCGGCGCCGATCGGCCCGCTCGAAGTGCATGCCGAGGTCGTCCGTCCCGGCCGCCGCGTACGGCTGCTCGAGGGCTCGATGGTCGCCGACGGGGTCGAGGTCATTCGCGCTCGCGCGTTGCAGGTACTGGCCGCGGATGCAGCCCACGCGCAGTCCGCATGGGTCGCGCCGCCGCCCGGCCCGGAGCACGGCCGATCCGGCGACCTTCCCGGGTTGCACCGCCCCAGGTTCGCGACGGACGCGGTCGAGGTCCGCTTCATCGCCGGCGGGTTCGGCGCCGGCCCCGCGACGGCGTGGTTTCGCCTGACGCGTCCCCTCGTCGGGGACGAGCAGCCGTCGGCGCTGCAGTGCCTCGCCGCGGCCGGCGACTTCGGCGCGGGCCTCAGCGGCACGCTGCCACGCGAGGAGTACCTGTTCATCAACGCCGACCTGACCGTATACGTCGAGCGGGAGCCGGTCGGCGAGTGGATCTGCCTCGACTCGGAGACCCGAATCGCGCACGACGGGATCGGAGTGACCGAAAGCGTCCTGTACGACGCCCGCGGCAGGGTGGGGCGCGCCACGCAGGCGCTGCTTGTCGCGCCGCATTGACGATGCCACTGCGATTTTCACTGATGGTCATCGAAAATCGCAATCGCTACCCGTTGGCGGAGCCGTTCGCTGACCCTCCGTCGCGTAGGTAGGACAACAACCCGCCGGCGAGCAGGATCGACCGCTCGTGCTCGGAGAAGTCGTTGCTCAGCGTGAGCTCGTCGCCGGAGCCCTCGATCCGGACGCTGACCGTGTCCGACCCCGATTCGAGCTCCTTCCGCAGCGCCGGCAGCGACCACTTCTGCCCCACCTCGGCCTTGTCGTAGTCGGACCCGTCGGAAAACGTCAACGCCACGATCCCCTGCGCGATCAGGTTGCGGCGGTGGATCCGCGCGAACGACTTGGCGATCACCGCCTTGACGCCGAGGTGCAGGGGCGCGAGCGCCGCGTGCTCTCGCGAGGACCCCTGCCCGTAGTTTTCGCCGGCGACGATGAACCCGCTGCCCCACTCCTTCAGCCGCTTGCGGAACTCTGGATCGCGGTGGCGCAGCGTGAACTCCGCGATCGCGGGCACGTTCGACCGGTAGGCCATCACCTCCACGCCGTCGGGAGCGAGATCGCCGGTCGAGATGTCGTCGGGCTGCACGGTCGCGACGCACGCCTCCAGCGAGTCGCCGAGCGGCGTGTGCTCGGGCGGGCGCTTGATGTTCGGACCGCGCGGGATCTCGATCCGCTCCGCCTCGTCAGCCTCGGCCGGCGCGAAGATGTGGACGTCCTCGACGTACGGGCGCAACTCCGGCATCGGCAGCAACTCCGGCGGTTCCCCATAAGACCGCGGGTCCTCGATCGACCCGCTCAGCAGTGACACCGCCGCCACCGCCGGCGAGCACAGGAACACCGAGTCCTCGGGGGTGCCCGAGCGCCCCGGGAAGTTCCGGTTGAACGTCCGCAGCGAATTCGAGTCCGACGGAGGCGCCTGGCCCATGCCGACGCACGGGCCGCACACCGGCTCGAGCATCCGCACGCCGCCGTCCGACAGCTGGCGGTATACGCCCGATTCCGCGATCGCGGCCAGGATCTGACGCGATCCGGGCGTAGCGGTGGCCGCGATCGACGGGTGCACGATCTGCCCGCCGCGGTCGGCGAGCACGGCGCCGGGGAGCGCGAGGTCGTTATAGCCGGAGTTCACCGAGGATCCGATGCAGACCTGGGCGATCGGGGTACCCGCGACCTCCTCGACCGGCACGACGTTGTCGGGGTTGTGCGGTTTGGCGATGAGCGGGCCGAGCTCGTCCAGGTCGATCTCGATCCGGTCGTCGTATTCGGCGCCCTCATCCGGCCCGACGTCGACGAAGTCATCCGAGCGGTCCTGGCGTTCGAGCCAGTCGCGGGTCGTGTCGTCGGGAGGAAACACGGCAGTGGTGGCGCCGAGCTCGGCGATCATGTTCGCGATCGTCGCGCGCTCGGGGATCGACAGGTCCGCCGTGCCCGGCCCGGTGAACTCGAACACCTTGTTCTTGCCGCCGCTCGCGCTCAGCCGGCGCAAGAGCTCGAGGATGATGTCCTTGGCCTGCACCCAGGGACGGGAGAGCTCGCCGGTCAAGTGGACCTCGACGACTTCGGGACACGCGATCTCGTACGGGTGGCCGCCCAGCACCACGGCCACGTCAAGGCCGCCGGCGCCGATCGCGATCATGCCCAGACACCCCGCCTGCACCGTGTGGGAGTCGGCCCCGAGCATCGTCTGCCCCGGCTTGCCGAACCGCTCCATGTGGATGTAGTGGCTGATCCCGTTGCCCGGGCGCGAGAAGTGCAGACCATATTTGCGCGCGAGCGCCTGGAGCATGCGATGGTCGTCGGGGTTCTTGAAGTCGAGCTGGACGACGTTGTGGTCCACGTACTGGACCGCCCGCTCGAGCTTGATCCGCGGCTCGCCGAGCTCCTCGAACTGCATCAGCGCCATCGTTCCGGTGGCGTCCTGGAGCAGCGCCTGATCCATCCGGATCGAGATCGGGCGGCCGGGCGTGAGCTCCCCGTCCGCGAGGTGCTCCTGCAGGATCTGGCGGGTCAGGTTCTCCGGCATCTAGTCGGCTCCTCTCTCACAACGCAGTCACGATCGGAACTTACCCCGCGCCTGGGCCACTATGCGCTGATCGACCGTCGCCGTGGCGCTGGCGTTCGTGATCGGACCGTCATCCCCCTCGACCCGCGCCATCACTTCGACAAATGCCCCAACCGGGGCCTGCGACTCCAGCGAGACCTCGAAACCAACCGCCCGGGAGGCGATGCCACAGGCCAGCGCCATCGCCTCCGCCAGCGCGGCGGCGACGACGCCATCGTGGGCACGGCCGCCGTCGGCTCCCTGATGGTCCTGCTTGATGAAGCAGCGGCCGGCGACCGTGCCCGGGGCGACTTCCTCGACCTCCAGCAGCAGCCCGAAAAGATTGGTACGGCCGCACCCGAAGCAGAGTTCGTGGTGCAGCAGCGGCAAGAGGGCTACTTCAGTCGGAACGCCTTGATGCGGACGTCGTACTGCTGGGCGTCCCGCGAGTACACGCCGTACGCGAGCGCCTGGATCAACGACAGGAGCGCCGTGTGCGATCGGACGAACGCCGGCGAATTCGACGAGTAGTAGAGGCGGATACGCGCCAGGCGCGCCACCTCGGACAGCGTCGCGTCGGTGATCGCGAGGGTCGGCGCCTTGCGGTGGCGGGCCAGCTTCATCGTGCGCGTGATCAGCGGATGGGGCCGTCCCGCCGACAGCCCGATCACCAGCGTCTGATCGTCGATCCGGCTGAGCCGCCCGAGCGCCTCCTGCGACGGGCTGGCGACGATCTCCGCGCGAAGGTCGAGCAGCATCAGCAGGTGGCGCAGATAGCTGGCGAAGAACGCCATCTGGTCGGTGCCCGCGATCAGGACCTTGCCGGCGGAGACGATCGCGTCGATCGCGGCCTCGACGTCGCCGCGCGACAGCTTGTGGGCGGTGTCCTCGACGTTCACATGGTCGGCGGCCAGTGCGGCTTCGAACTCGGTGTGGTCGAGCGAGAACAGCGGAGCGGTCGCGCTCGTGGACGCGCCTGGCATGCCCGGCGGCCGCCGGCGATACTCGTCCCGGGCCGCCTGTTGGAGCTCGGGGAAGCCCTCGAAGCCGAGCGCCTGGGAGAACCGGACGACCGTGCTCGAAGAGGTGCTGGCGCGGCGCGCGAGCTCCTCAGCGGTCTGGAAGGCGGCTTCGTCGAGGTGGTCGACGATGTACTGGGCCACATCTTTCTGCGAGCGCGAAAACTCGTCGAATCGGGCCCGGATGTACGCCGACAGGGCCTGATGGCCGTTCGGCGAGGGAGTCGCGGTGGGAGCGGCTGACTGCTTCATCGGCAGCCGTCTGATTCGACGCCACCGCCCGGCGTCCTTCACGCTCTCGATTTCGGCCCGGCACAGAACGCCGGGTCCGCCCTCGTGGGGCCGCCGCTACCCGCCGCGCTCGGCGCGCTCCCGGTTCTCCTTGCGCTCGGCCAGAATCTGGGCGACGACGTAGATGATCAGCACGTTCGCGATGATCCCAATCCCGAGAAACGTCAGCAGCAACGCGATCGTCTGTCCGAGCGAGCTCGGGTGTTGGCCAAGGAAACCAGCGATCGTGAACATCGCTCCTGGAGCCTACCTCACGACCTCCGGGGAAACGGCCTTGAGACACTCTGGTCGATCGCGGCCCTGTAGCTCAGTCGGTAGAGCAGCGGACTCATAATCCGTCGCGCCCAGGTTCGAGTCCTGGCAGGGCCATCGCCCCCGCAGTCGCCGTTGCGCGCGGACATCCTTCGCGGCGGGGAGATCAAGGTCGGGGACCTGATTCGCGCGGCTTGATCCGGGCCTCGCTTCGCTCGGCATCCGTGGGGCCGTTCCGCCGGGCATCCATGCCCGGCGGTCGTGAACGCGACCACCCCGGCCGGGTCGCGGCCACGGCCCGCTTGGCATCCGTGCCTCGCCTTACGCGCCTGCCGCGCCACATCCGGCGGACGCCCGGCCGCATGGCCCCATGGACGCCGGGCGAAGCGAGGCCCATTAATCCAGGAGGCGATACGCCGGCAGCGTCAGGAACTCGATCAGGTCCGGCGACAGCGCCACCTTCTCGAACAACTCGCGGGTCTCACGGGGACGGCCCGCCTGCCAGGTCTCCTCCCCGACCTGCTCGCGGATCTTGCCCGTCTCCTCGTCGAGCACCTGGCGGACGAGGTCGGGCGTCACCTGGCGGCCGTCCTCGAGCTTGACCCCGTGGTGGATCCACTGCCAGATCTGCGTGCGCGAGATCTCCGCGGTCGCAGCGTCCTCCATCATCGAGTTGATCGCGGCGGCGCCGCGGCCGGTCAGCCAGAACGACATGTACTGGAAGCCGACGCTGACGTCGGTCCGCAGTCCCTTGTCGGTGACCTGACCGGGCGTCGCCGCGAGATCGAGGAGCTCGGCGGCGGTCACGTGCACGTCGTCGCGCCGGCGAGAGAGCTGGTTGGGGGCGCCGTCCAGGCCCTTTTCGAACACCTCGCGCGCCACCGGCACCAGGTCCGGATGCGCGACCCAGGTCCCGTCGTAGCCCTGTGAGACCTCGCGCTCCTTGTCCTTGCGGACCCCGTCGAGCGCCTTCTCGTTGGCCTCCTCGCCGCCCTTGCGGCTCGGGATCAGCGCCGACATGCCGCCCATCGCGTGCGCCCCGCGCTTGTGACACGTCGCCGCCAAGAGCTCCGTGTAGGCTCGCATGAACGGGACCGTCATCGTCACGTCGATGCGATCCGGAAGGACCATCTCGGGCCGGTCGGGGAAGCACTTGATCGACGAGAAGATGTAGTCCCAGCGGCCGGCGTTGAGCCCCGCCGAATGCTCACGGAGCTCGTACAGGATCTCGTCCATCTCGAACGCGGCGGGGAGCGTCTCGATCAGCACCGTCGCCTTGATCGTGCCCTGCGGGATCCCAAGCGCCTCCTGCGCGAACACGAACACGTCGTTCCACAGCCGGGCCTCGAGATGCGACTCCAACTTCGGCAGGTAGAAGTACGGCGCGGTGCCGTTCCGCAGAAGGAGCCGCGCGCAGTGGAACACGTACAGGCCGAAGTCGAACAGCGAGCCCGACACCGGCTCGGAGTCGACGAGCAGGTGGCGCTCGGGGAGGTGCCATCCGCGCGGCCGGACCAGCAGCGTCGCCGGGTTGTCCGACAGCTCGTAGTCCCTGCCCTCGGAGTCCTGGTAGGTGATCGTGCCGTCGATCGCGTCCCGAAGGTTCCGGTGGCCGTCGATCATGTTGTGCCACGTGGGCGCGTTGGCGTCCTCGAAGTCCGCCATGAACCCGTCGGCGCCCGAGTTCAGGGCGTTGATCGTCATCTTGCGGTCGGTCGGACCGGTGATCTCGACCCACCGCTGCTGCATGTCGTCGGGGACGGGGGCCACGGTCCAGTCGGCGTCGCGGATCTCTTTCGTGTCGGGCAGGAAGTCGAGCAGCTCCCCGTCCGCGAGCCGTGCGCGCCGGCGGCCGCGCGCTTCGAGCAGCTCCTCGCGCCGGTGCCCGAAACGGTGCTGGAGCTCGGAGACGAACTCGAGGGCGTCCGGGGTGATTACCTCGTCAAAGCCCGCCTGCATGGCGCCGTGGAGCTCGATGTTGTGGGTGGTCATGGGGTCATCCTTTCAGCTACCCGACAGCCGAGGCTTCACGCCGGCCTTTGCTCACAGCTCGCCGCACCGATTCGCTCTCGAACACGCACAGCGCGCCCACGAGCGCCGCGATCGCGACCGCGAGGGCCCACGCCGCGAGACCGCCGGCGACGGCGAACAGCCCGAGCAGCGCCAGCGCGACCGCGAGCTTCTCGTATTCGACCTCGTCGACCATCCGCAGCGCGAACGCGGCGTGCCCGACCAGGTACATCGCGACTCCGCCGCACAGCGCGAAGCGCGCCGGGTCGGGCAGCGGCGCGGACACCGAGTCGCGGGTGAGGACCTTGACCCCGACCGCGAACGTGATGATCCCGGCGACGATCACGAGATGGAGGTAGCTGTAGCCATCGGCGGCCGCGAGCACGGGATCGTCGTGCTCGCGCAGTCGCTCCTCCGCTTTCCCGGCGAAGCCCTCGAAGTACGTCCACCACATCCCGACCGTGATCAGCAGCCCGAGCGCGACCGTGACCGCGAATCCTGCGATCGCCGCCCACGACGCGTTCCCGCGCTTGGACGCGTCCGCGTACAGCCCGAGGTGCAGGAACCTGACCAGCGCGTAGCTCACCACCCGATCAGTATCGGCGATGGCTCGCGCCTGTCTCGTTCGCATAGGGTTCACCGTCGACTATGAAGCTCGGCGCCTACCTCGGCTATTGGATCCCCGGCCAGAAGCCGGACGACCAGCTGGCGTTCGCCGTCGAGGCGGAGCGTCTCGGGTACGACACGGTGTGGGCGGCGGAGGCGTACGGATCGGACGCCGCGACCGTGCTCGGGTGGCTCGCCGGCGGCACGAGCAAGATCAAGCTCGGGTCGGCGATCTTCCAGATGCCCGCCCGCAGCGCCGCGATGACCGCGATGACCGCGGCGACGATCGACACGATCTCGGGCGGGAGGATGGTGCTCGGGATCGGCACCTCAGGCCCACAGGTGGCCGAAGGCTGGCACGGGCAGCGGTTCGGCCGCCAGTTGCAGCGGACCCGCGACTATGTCGCCGTGCTCCGGCTGGCGCTCGCACGCGAGCGGGTCGAGTACCACGGCGAGACGCTCGAGCTGCCGCTCCCGGACGGGCCGGGCAAGGCTTTGAAGCTGATGATCTCGCCGGTCCAGGAGCGAATCCCGATCTACATCGCCGCGATCGGGCCGAACAACACCGAGCTCGCCGGCGAGATCGCCGACGGCTGGCTGCCGGTGTTCTTCTCGCCCGAGCACGTCTCGGAGGTGCGCCGGCTACTCGAGGCAGGGGCGGGGCGAGCCGGACGCTCGCTCGACGGTTTTGAGCTGGCGCCGTCCGTCAGCACGTACGTGTCCGAAGATCGCTCGGGCGCGCGCGACCGGATGCGCCCGGTGCTCGCGTTGTACATCGGCGGGATGGGCTCGCGCAAGCAGAACTTCTACAACCAGCTCGTCCGGCGCTACGGGTTCGAGGAGGCCGCGCTCGAGGTCCAGGACCTGTACCTCGACGGCAAGAAGGACGAGGCCGCAGCGGCGCTTCCCGACGAGCTGATCGACCTGATCACGCTGTGCGGGCCCAAGGACCACGTGCGCGATCGCCTGGCCGCGTTCCGCGACGCCGGCGTCGGCACGTTGACGGTCAGCCCGATGGCGTTCACCGGGCCCGAGCGGATCGAGCAGCTGCGCGCGGTGGCAGAGCTGGCGGCTTGAGCGCGCCGCCCGGTCGGCTCAGGTTCTTCCTCGGCGCGTTCGGCGAGCCCGGTCATGCCTTCCCGATGCTCGCGCTCGGCGCGCGCCTGGCCGAGCGCGGCCACGAGGTGACGTTCGAGACGTGGTCGCGATGGGCCGAACACGTCGAGACCGCGGGGATGCGGTTCGTGTCCGCGCCCGAGTACCCGCTGTTCCCGGGAGCCGGCGAGCCGTTCGAGATGTACGAGGCCGTGGTCCGGGCCACGGGCGTTACTCGGGCGGCGGTCGCTTCGTTGCGGCCCCACGCGGTCGTGCACGACATCCTCACTCTGGCGCCGGCGATGGCGGGCGAGCTCGAGGGCGTGCCGGTGGCCACGCTGATCCCGCACCTGTACCCGGCCGGCGCTCCCGGGTTCCCGCCGTATGCGCTCGGGGCCCGTCTTCCGCGAACGGCTTTCGGCCGCGCGTTGTGGGGGGCGCTCGAGCGGCCGCTCGAGTCGGGGCTGCGGCGCGGTCGCGACGATCTGAACCGCGCCCGGGGGCGGCTCGGGCTGCCGCCGGTCTCGCGGCTCCACGGAGGATTGAGCGAGCGGCTGTGCATCGTGGGAACGTTTCCGCAGCTCGAGTACCCGCGGGCGTGGGCGGCCGGCGTGCACGTGGTCGGGCCGCTGATGTGGGAGCCGCCGTTCTCCGCGGTCTCGCCGGTTGCGGGGAGCGACCCGCTGGTGCTGGTGGCACCTTCGACCGCTCAGGATCCGTCCCACCGGCTGCTGCGGGCCGCGTTGGCTGGGCTCGACGGCGAGCCGGTCCGCGTGCTCGCGACCTGGAACCGGCGACCGCTGGCGTCAGCGGTCGAGGTGCCGGCGAACACGCGCTTGGTCGAGTGGGTCTCGTACTCGAAGGAGATGCCGGCCTGCGCGCTGGTGATCTGCCACGCGGGGCATGGGACGATGGCGCGGGCGCTGGCGTGCGGCTGCCCGGTGCTCGCGGTCCCGCACGTCGGGGACATGGCCGAGAACGCCGCCCGGGCGGACTGGGCCGGCGTCGGGGCGCGACTGCCGTGGCGGCTGCTCGGGCCCGCGTCGCTGCGACTTGCCGTCCGGCGCGCGCTCTCGGAGCGCTCGCTCACCGACCGAGCTCGTGAGCTGGCTGGGTGGGCGGCCGCTCACGACTCCGCGGCGCGGGCCGCGGATCTGGTCGAAGGGCTCGCCCGCGGCGGTGACGGTCAGCCAGTGGCTTCGGGGCGGGCGCGGACGAACTCGATCAGCTCCGGTGCGTCGCCCTCGACGACGTCCATCGGCTCGCCCGAGCAGCTGCACAGCTCGACGACCGCCCGCGCGTCGGTGACCTCGAGCGGCCGCCAGATCGCGCCGTGAAGCTCCCAGTCCTCGAGCTCTGAGACGGTCAGGCCCGACCTCATGTCAGATGCTTGTGGTAGGCACTTAGCTAGCTCCGGGGGTGGGACTCGAACCCACAACATTTCGGTTAACAGCCGAACGCTCTGCCGATTGAGCTACCCCGGATCGACGCGGGCTCGTCCCGGGACGAGAAGCGCGAACTTTAGCGGTAACCGCGGTCACGGCAGAACCCCGCGCTAACCGGACGGCAACGCGATGCACCGCCGGGCCAATGCGCCGGCAACGGTCAGCAACCAAGCCGGCGACGGATTCACCCGCCCGTGACCCACGGCTGTTCCCGGACGCATAGCATCGGTCTCGATTGTGATCGACGCTCAAGTGACGGCATGAGGCTGCGGTCTTGAACGGTCGGCGCCGGGGCTGGGTGCTCGGGGGCTGGCTGATGTCGGCTGTACTGTTCCTCGTCGGCTGCGGCGGGGGCTCGACGCATGCCGGAGGCGGGCGGTCAGGCACCGGCACGACGACGTCGAGCACAACTTCGACCACGGAGACCACCACCACTCCGGCGACGGTGCCAAGCGCCGGCGTCGGGATCCACAAGATCCGCCACCTGGTGATCATCATGCAGGAGAACCGGTCGTTCGATACCTACTTCGGCACGTATCCCGGGGCGGACGGGATTCCCGGGCTCGCCGGCAACCCGGGCACGGTGCCGTGTGTCCCCGATCCGGTGGGCGGAGGATGCGTGCGCCCGTACCACGACCGCGACGACCGCAGCCTCGGCGGCCCGCACTCCTACCAGAACGCGGTCGCCGACATCAACGGCGGGAAGATGGACGGGTTCGTGCGCGAGCAGGAGAGCGGCATGGCCGGTTGCGACCAGACGTTCAACCCTGCGTGCGGCAACGGCAGCGGCGCCCCGGACGTGATGGGCTACCACACCGCCGCGGACATCCCGAACTACTGGGCCTACGCGCACGATTTCGTGCTCCAGGACCACATGTTCGAATCGGTGGAGTCCTGGAGCCTCCCCGCGCACCTGTACCTGGTGTCGGAGTGGTCGGCGTACTGCACGCTCCAGGGCGATCCTGAGAGCTGCCGGAACGCCGTCCAGCACCCTCAAAACCCTCCCGATTTCGCCCGCCGGCTCGGCAACCCGCTGCCGACCAATCCGAACTACGCCTGGACCGACCTCACCTGGCTCCTGCACAAGGACAACGTCAGCTGGGCCTACTACGTCGACAAGGGAAGCCAGCCCGACTGCGACGACAACGCGGCGATGTCATGCGCGCCGGTCTCCCAGGCCGCCCAGACCCCTGGCATCTGGAACCCGCTGCCGTACTTCACCGATGTCCAGCAGGACGACCAGCTCGGCAACATCCAGGGCCTGCCCGACTTCTTCACGGCGCTGAACAACGGCAGCCTGCCCGCGGTGTCGTGGATCAACCCGAACGGCACCGTGTCGGAGCACCCGCCGGGCCTGATCAGCGCCGGCCAGACGTACGTGACCGGGCTGATCAACGCGATCATGCGAAGCCCCGAGTGGAGCAGCACCGCCATCTTCGTCGCCTGGGATGACTGGGGTGGCTTCTACGACCACGTCGTGCCGCCGAAAGTCGACGCCCTCGGCTACGGCCTCCGCGTCCCCGCGCTGGTGATCAGCCCGTACGCGAAGCAGGGCTACATCGACCACCAGACGCTCAGCTTCGACGCGTATGCGAAGTTCATCGAGGACGACTTCCTCGGCGGCCAGCGCCTGAACCCGAAGACCGACGGCCGCCCCGACCCCCGGCCCGACGTGCGCGAGGACGAGCCCGGGCTCGGAGATCTCCAGAACGACTTCAACTTCAACCAGGCTCCGCTGCCGCCCGTGTTCCTGCCCGTGCAACCGCAGACCGATCTGGTCGAACCGGGAGCCGCGGGATCGGAGTCGGCCGCGAGCCGGGCTCGCGCCGCCCGTCGCGCTCGCGGGGCGCTGCCCGGGGTCAAGGGATTGCGCCCGTTCGAGATCGCGGCCGCGGCGAGGTATCTGGCGATGACGCCGGCGGAGCTGCGCAAGGATCTCGCGTCCGGGGAGACGCTGCGCCAGATCGCCCGCGCACACGACCGCACGCTGGCCGGGGTCCGTCAGGCGGTCCTGAACGCGGTGCGGGCGGAGCTGCCGCAGACGCTCCGCTGAGCGGTCGGTAGACAACTCGCGGCCGACGCGAGATATCTACCGAGCGGATGGGAAGGGCGGGTGCGTCGGCCCGGAAGGGCGCGCCGGCCCGATCAGACCGCCTTCTCGAGCCGCGCGTAGACCGTGCGGCGCGCCGCCATCACCGCCTCGCGCTCGCGCGCCAGCTCGGCGATCCCGGTTCCCCCCTCGGACTTGACGCGGCGGATCGCGCGATCGATCCTCGCCTGCTCGAGCACCAGGCGGGCGTGCTCGAGCTGGTCGTCGCTCACGTGACCGGCGCGCCCGGCCCGCGCGACCAGGTCGGCCACCGTGCGCGCGAGCTCGTCGTCGGCCTCGGGGAGATCGGCGAGCGGAGACTGCGTCCGGCCGGCGAGGTGGCGCGCGGCGCGGCGCAACAGCTCGCTGGTGATCAGCTGCTCGGGGTCGATCTCGAACAGCGTTCGTGCCCCCGCCCGCGGAAGCGCGACGCACAGCGCCAGAAACGTCCGCTCCGCGCGAACGGCCTGATCGAGCGAGTCGTCGCCGTTGCGCGGCGTGGTTGTGGACGCGCCCCCGTTCCCGGCGGCGCCGGCCGACGGCGCCAGTGTTCGCGGCGCCGAGCTTTCGATCAGCGTGGCCAGCCGCGTCTCGGACAGCTCGAGCTTGCCCGCGACCCGCTGCAGCAGCGCCTGGCCGAATGCGTTCTTGGGCAGGTCCCTCAGTGCCGGTTGCAGCTGGCTGAAGGCGCGATCGCGTCCCTCCGCGCTGGTGAGATCACCCAGCTCGAGGATCCGCTCGACGTGGAACTTCACGAACGGCACGGAGGCGGCGACGCGTTCGCGCAGCGCGTCGGCGCCGGCGCGCTCGATCAGCTCGGCCGGGTCGGTCCCGTCGGGAAGCGCGACGACGCGCAGCTCGAGCTTGCGCCGGTCGGTCAGCTGAGCGGCGCGGAGCATCGCGTCCTGGCCGGCTCGGTCGGCGTCGAGGCACAGCACGAGGGTGCCGGCGATGCGCTGGAGCTCCTCGATCTGCTGATCGGTGAGCGCGGTGCCCATGATCCCGACCGCGTTGGAGAGGCCGGCCTGATGGAGCGCGAGCACGTCGGTGTAGCCCTCGACCAGGATCACGCTGTCGATACGGGCCGCAGCGGCGCGGGCGCGATCGAGGCCGAACAGCACCCTGCGCTTCTGGTAGAGCTCGCCCTCGGCCGTGTTCAGGTACTTCGGACGCTGGTTGTCGCGCATCGCGCGCGCGCCGAACCCGATCACGTTTCCGCGGGCGTCGGTCGACGGGAACATGATCCGTTCGCGGAACCGGTCGTAGACCTGGCCCGGTCGGTTCTGGGAGCGCTGCACGAGCCCGACGGTCAGCAGCTCCTCGTCGCTGAACCCGGCGCGCCGCGACGCGGTCAGGATCCGATCCCACGCGCTGGGCGCGTAGCCGACGCGGAACTCCTTGAGCGTCTGATCGCGCAGGCCCCGGCTTTGCAGGTAGTCGCGGGCGGACACGGCCTCTTTCGCCTCCCACAGATAGCGGGCGTAGTACGTCGCCGCGCGGCCGAGCAGCGCCTGAAGGCGCTGGCGGCGCTGGCGTTTTGCCGCCGCCTCAGGGGCCTCCTCCTCGGTCTCGAGCTCGACGCCGAACCGGTCGGCGAGCGTCTGCAGCGCTCCCGGAAAGTCGAGTCCCTCGGTCTCCATCACGAACCTGAACACGTCGCCCGAGGCCTGGCAGCCAAAGCAGTAGTAGACCTTCTCGACCGGGTTGACGCCGAACGACGCTGTCCGCTCGTCGTGGAACGGGCACAGGCCGACGTACTCGCTGGCGCCGGCACGGCGCAGCTCGGTGCGGTCGGAGACCACCGCGATCATGTCCGCCGCGTCGCGGACGCGATCTCGCGAGTCGGCGGTGAACCTGCTCACGGCGCGAACGCCACCGGCACGCTCAGTGTCTCGAACGTGCGGATGCAGAACCGGTCGGTCATGCCGGCGAGGTAGTCGGTCACCCGGCGCGAGACGTCTCCGGGCGGGATCGAGGCGGGGATCTCGTCTGGGTGAGCGCAGTAGTAGTCGAACAGCGACTTGACCACGGCTCGGATCTTCACATGCTCGCGGGTCGCCTCGGGACCGAGGTAGACCCGCTCGAACATGAAATCGCGCAGCGCGGTCATCGCGCCCCCGACGGCCTCGCCCTGGACGATGTCGCCCCGTTGCTCGGAGTTCTCGACCAGGTCGTGGACGAGCGTGTCGATCCGGCGCGAGCCCGTATCACCAAGGATCTCGATCGGCCCTTGCGGGAGATCGTCCGGCGTCAGCAGGCCGGCGCGGAGCGCGTCGTCGATGTCGTGGTTGATGTACGCCACCCGGTCCATCCACCGGACGATCCTGCCCTCGAGCGTCGCCGGCTCGTGCGCCCGGCCCGAGTGGCCGAGGATCCCGTCGCGCACAGGCGCGGTCAGGTTCAGCCCGGCGCCGTCGCGCTCGAGCGAGTCGACGACCCGGAGCGAGTGCTCGTGGTGCTTGAACGACAGCCCGAAGCTTTGCTGCAGGCACTGATCGAGTGCATCCTCGCCAACGTGCCCGAACGGCGGATGGCCGAGATCGTGGCCGAGGCCGATCGCCTCCACCAGGTCCTCGTTGAGACGCAGCGCCCGCGCCACCGTGCGCGAGATCTGCGTGACCTCGAGCGTGTGGGTCAGCCGCGTGCGGTAGTGGTCGCCGGCGGGCGCCACGAACACCTGCGTCTTGTGCTTGAGCCGGCGAAACGCCTTGCAGTGGACGATCCGGTCGCGGTCGCGCTGGAACGGCGTGCGCAGGCCGCAGTCGGGCTCGGGCCTGTGCCGGTCGGCCGGGTACGAGAGCGTCGCCAACGGCGACAGTTCCCGCTCCTCACGGGCGCGGATCCGTTCGGCGAAGGCGTCCGCCACCGGGCCAGACGGATGGCCCGTGGCGGCGCTGAGAAGCTGTTCGCGCATCGTCTCTCGATTCTGACAGCGGGGTTGTGCGGTGAGGCGAGTTGTGACGAAGGCGTTGCCGGACAGCGCGGGCTGTTTGTCGCGCCGGCGCGGAGTGGAGCATCCGCACATGCGCGATGGTCCGCGGATCGCCAGTCGACCCGGGCATCCCGACCATGTAGGTCCGCGGATCGACAGTCCACCCGGGCCGCCGGCGCGCCGGGGTTGTTTTCTGACGTGTCTCCCATCGTAGGTGTGGTTCGTGGGTGCCGGGGTATGAGCTGTTCCGAGACGATGGACGATCGTGACGCGGAGCGCGCGGCAGCCGCGGCTGAGCGGTTAGAAGTTGATGCGAGGAAGCGCGCTGAACGGGTGTCGGCGGTGCTGAGGCGCACGGCGCGGGCGCTCGAGGTGAGCGCGGACTTGGCCGAGCAGGGTGCGCAGCGGCAGGAGCGTGCCGGTCGGGCTGACGATGCCGCGCAGGAGCGCAGAGCCGTCACGCGCGCCCGTCATGCTGCCGAGCGTGCTCGTTCGTGGGCCGAGGAATCCTTCGAACTGGGCACCAGATCGAAACCGTAGTGCCGCTCGCGGCCTGGGTCAGCTACGAGACGCCGGGACTTGGGTTTGTCTGCTTGCCTCGGATAAGACGCCGGGCCCCGCCGAGTGGCCCCGAGACGCGCTCACGAGCGGCCGCAGCCGCACGTGCGCGTGGTGCTCGGCGGTTTCGGTGATCGCGCGCTCCGCCTGCGCCAGCGCGAACTCGGAGACATCGGGCGCCTGCGCCAGCGGTCGGCCCAGCGCGCCGACCAGGAAGCCGTGGGCCTCCTGACCGAGGGGAAACGCGGCCGCCTCGCACGAGTTGCACACGACCCCACCCAGAGAGGCGGAGAAGCCCTGCAAATGCTCGGATTCGCCGCAGCCGGCGCACGATCCGAGCTGGGGCAGGATGCCGGCGGCGAGCAGCAGCTTCAGCCGAAACGCGAGTCCGTTGGCGGGCCGGGCGTTGCCGGCGTCGAGGTCCATCAGCGCGAGTTCGCTGGCGAGCAGGCGAAACACCTCGGGGTGTGGATCCGGGGTCTCGAACAGGCGGCCGACGGCATCGCAGGCGCGCGCAGCGGCGTCGAGCGTGGCGGCGTGCTCGCGCAAAGAGGCGTGCGCCGCGACGGTGTCGACGCTCGTGACCGTGTGCAGGTCGCTCCGGCCCTGGTGGAGGATCACCCGGATGTGGAAGAACGGCTCGAGCCTCGCCCCGAAGCGGCTGCGAGCCCGCCGCACTCCCTTGGCGATCGCCGACAGCCGACCGTATCCCGGCGTGAACAGGTGCAGCACCCGATCCGCCTCGCCGTACCTGATCGAGCGGAGCACGATCGCTTCGGTTCTCAGCGAACCGGCCATCGCCGCCCCCCAGCTATACTTAATGAAGTTATGCGGCCGGTCACCATGTACACGACCGATGCCTGTCCGTTCTGCATCAGGGCGAAGGCTCTCCTCGCCAAGCGCGGCATCGAATATGAGGAGATCAATCTGGCACGCGATCCGGACGGTCGTGCCGAGCTGGTGACGCGCACCGGGATGTTCACCTTCCCGCAGGTCCTGATCGGCGACGAGCCGATCGGCGGATTCAACGAGCTGCTCGCCGCGGACCGCGCCGGACGGCTCAGCGAGCTGATCGCGGCTTAAGGTCCGTAGAGAATTAGGTGGTGGAATTGGCGAGTGGGCTGCGCGGGCTGACGCCACCCCGTCGCCGCGATCGTACTGGTGGTACGTGAGGGCGAGGGGGTGGCGTCAGACGCGTCCAGACGCCGCCAAAACGCCAGATAATTCTTTTACGGGCCCTTAGCGTTACCGCCCGGGTTCTCTCGGCGCGACCCGCCGAGCCGCCCCCGCGCGTACACCCCGCGGTTTACGCTGGCAGTGCTCGCACACGTACGTCCCGCGCCCGCCCACGACGATCTTCCGGATCGTGTGGCCGCATCGTGGACATGGCTCGCCGGCGCGGCGGTGGACAAGGAACTGATCCTGGAACGAGCCCCGGGCTCCGTCGAGATGGCGGAAGTCGTCGATCGACGCCCCCTTGGCGGCGATGCCGGCACCCAACGCCTCCTCGATCCCCTCGCGGACGCGCTCCCAGTCGGCGCCGCTGAGCCGCCCGGCCGCTCGGAGCGGATGGACCCCGGCCCGGAACAGCGCCTCGTCGGCGTAGATGTTGCCGACGCCGGCGATGTGGCGCTGGTCGAGCACGAACGCCTTGACCGGAGCGGTGCGCCCCCGCGCGAGCTCGCGCAGGTGCGCGGCGGTGAACTCGGGCGTGAGCGGCTCGGTCCCGATTCGGGACGTGAGGTACTCGTCGCGGGCCTGTTCGCCGTGAACCAGATGGCCGGTGCCGAATCGCCGCGGATCGACGTACACGAGGCTGTGACCGTCGTCGAGCTCGAGCCGCACGTGGGTGTGCGGCGGGGCAACGCCGGGGTCATACAGGAGCGTGCCGGTCATCCGCAGGTGCTGGAGCAGGAACCGCTCGCCGGACAGCGCCCAGATCAGATACTTGCCGGCGCGGCCGATCCGCTCGACGGCCGCACCCTGAAGCTCGGCCTCGACGGCCGCCGGCGGGACCGGGCGCGTCCACCTCGAATCGAGGATCTGGGCCGCGACGATCGTCCGCCCCTCCAGGTGCGGCGCCAGCTGGCGACGGATGGTCTCGACCTCGGGTAGCTCCGGCACGGTCGCTCGCGTTCTCGAGTCCTAGACCGAAGTTCCTTCGCTGTGCTCGTGCGCCGCCGCCTCATCGCGATATGCAACTCCCACGGCTGAGACTGTACGACGGTCTCGGACGGGATCGGCGACCGGGGCGCGTGGAGGCGCCCGTCGCGCGCTACTCGTCCGACGGTGCGATCTGCGCCCGCGGGTGCGCCTCGAAGTACACGTCCCGCAACCGCTCGGTCGACAGGTGCGTGTACATCTGGGTCGTGCCGATGTCCGCGTGCCCGAGCATCTCCTGGAGCGAGCGCAGGTCGCAGCCGCCGGTCAGGAGGTGCGTGGCGAACGTGTGGCGGAGCGTGTGGGGGCTCATCCGATGCTCCAGGTCGGCGGTCCGGGCGTGGCGGCGGACGATCTTGTAAAGGCCCTGGCGCGTCAGCCCGCCGCCGCGTAGGTTGACGAACACGCGCGGCTCCGTGCGGATGCCGACGAGCTGCGGCCGCCCCTTTTCGAGGTAGGCGGTGAGCGCGTCGATCGCCTTGCCGCCGATCGGGACGATTCGCTCCTTCGAGCCCTTGCCGCGGGCTCTGAGAATGCCCACCTCGAGATCGAGCTCGGACAGCTCGAGTCCGATCGCCTCGGACGCGCGGAGACCGCACGCGTACATCGTCTCGAGCAGCGCTCGGTCGCGGAGCGCCGCGGCGCTCGTCCCGCGCGGCTGCTCGAGCAGTCGTCCTACCTCATCGCGGCTGAGCACCTTGGGCAGCCGCGCCCGTGAGCGTGGGGCACGCAGCTCGGAGGCGGGATCGCGGTCGATGATCTGCTCGCGACGCAGGTGGCGGTAGAACGAGCGCAGGCACGCGATCTTGCGCTGGAGCGTCGCCGGCGCCGCGGCGGGACGCTCGGGGCCCGCGCTCGCCAGCTCCGAGATGAACTCCATCAGGTCGACGGTGTTCACCTCGAGCGGATCGAGGTGGTGTCGCTCGAGGAACTCGCCGTACTGCTGGAGATCCGAGCGGTAGGCCTCGAGGGTATTGCGCGACAGCCCGCGCTCCAGCTCGAGGTAACCGAGAAAGTCGAACGTCAGATCGGTGATCCGGCGGGCGCCCTCGATCGCGTGCGTCGTTGCCATGTCCCGGGTATTCGGCGCCCGCCCCGGGGGCTCCTCCCGCGATCGACTACGCCCATTCGAAGACGTACGCCTCGGTGGCGTACCCAAGCCGGATCGGCTGCTCGGCGTCGGCGGCCACCTTCTCCAGAAGCGCGAGCACGGTCCCGCGCTCACGATCCGGAAGCGCGGCGATGTAGCTGATCGAGCTGAAGCGGTCGACGAACTCGCCGGCGTCGAGCACCTGCTCGAACGGCACCTCGATCTCACCGGCGGCTACGAACAGGCCGCTATCGGCCACCGGATGTCGCCACTCGCCGCGGTAGTGGCTGGGCGAGTCGCGGTGGTAGGGCTCGATGATCTCCCTGACCGCCCGGTGGATGGGCTCGTCGAGGACCCGGCGGTTCCAGATCAGCCCGAACCTGCCCTGTGGCCGCAGCACGCGATGGAACTCCGCCACCGCGGCCGGGCCGTCGAACCAGTGAAATGCCTGGGCGACCGTGATCGCGTCGACCGAACCCTCGCCAACCGGCAGCGCTTCCGCGGCTCCGGGGAGCGCCCGGGCGTCAGGCACGACGCGCTCGAGCACGTCGCGCATCCCCGAGACCGGCTCGACCGCGATCACGGTGGCGCCGCTCGGCACGAGCTCGCGGGTCAGCTTTCCGGTGCCGGCGGCGACGTCCAGGACGGTCCGTCCGGGGCCGAGTCGGAGCTCGTGCCAGAGCCACTTCACCGCCTCGGGCGGGTAGCCGGGCCGGCCGCGCTCGTACGCGTCGGCCCCCTGCTGGAAGCCGCGAGCTGCCTCCTCGCGGATGGTCACTGCGGATCGGAGCGATTGGGAACCGCGCTCTGGAGCGCCGCCAGCCACAGCAGCGCGATCAGCGACTTCGAGTCCTCGCAGGCGTCGATCGCGTCGTCGAGCTTCGCGAGCGGCCACGGCACGATCTCGATCCGCTCATCCTCGTCGCGCTCGACCTGCGGGCTGTCCGACACCCCTGTCGCGACGTACAGCCACACGCGCTCGTCGCTGAACCCCGGACTCGTATAGAAGGCCAGCAGCTCCTCCCAGTGGTCGGCCTGCTTCCCGATCTCCTCGGCGAGCTCGCGCTTGGCAGTCTCGAGCGGCGGCTCGCCAGGGACGTCGAGCTTGCCGGCAGGGATCTCGAGCGACGCTGACGCCCCGATCACCTCGCGGGGTTGGCGGGTCAGCCATACATGCTCGTCGTCGAGCGCGATGATCCCGACCGCGCCGGGGTGCCATACCTTGTCGCGGGTGACCTCGGTCCCGCCGGCGAGCCGGTAGCGCTCGACCCCGGCGCGGATGACGGCGCCCTGCCACTTCACCTCGGCCCCGACGAGCTCGGCCGGGGTGGTCGAATCGCCGTCCCGGGGCTCGGCCGGGGTGGTCGAATCGCCGTCCCGGGGCGTGGTCACCTCGCCGCCCCCTCGCCCGCGGCCAGCGCGCGGCCGGCCTCGTCGACGACCGCGAGCGCGAGCTCGAACAGACCCTCGAGCGCGTCGAAGCTGATCCGCTCGGTCGGCTCGTGGTTGTGCTCGGTCCCGTCCGCGAGGCACAGGCAGGGGAAGCCGGCGACCCGCAGGGTGTTCGCGTCGGACGCGCCGCCGGTGACGATGTGCTTGGGCTCGTACCCGCACGCGCGGAGCGCCTGCTCGGCCACCGCGACCTCGATCGCGCGGGGACGAACCCGGTAGCCCTCGAACCCGCGCTGGACGGTCACGTCGAGGTCGCACTCGGCGGCGTCGGCGGCCTCCTGGAGGTGATCGATCATCTCGGTCGCGACGGTCTCGGCGTGCTCGCGGTCGAGACTTCGTACCTCGGCGACGGTCTGGCAGCGCTCGGGGACCACGTTGATCGCGGTCCCACCCTCGATCGTGCCGACATTCGCGGTCGTCTCATCGTCGAGGCGGCCGAGCCGCATCGCCGCGATCGCGCTCGCGGCGGCCGCGATCGCGCTGCGTCCGACCTCGGGGCGGACGCCGGCATGGGCAGCGCGGCCGCGGAGCTCGGCGTCGATTCGGTGGTGCGTTGGCGAGGCCAGCACGATCTCGCCGATCGGCGTCGCATGGTCGAACACATACCCGAAGCGGCTGCGGAGACGGCTGGCGTCGAACGCCGTGGAGCCGCGGAGCGACACCTCCTCGCAGATAGTGAACAGCAATTCGATTCCGACCTCGGGCGGCTCGGGCCCCGACGTGACTCGCCGCACGAGCTCGAGGATCACCGCTACCGCGGACTTATTGTCAGCGCCCAGGATCCCATCGCCGGCGTTCTCCCAGCCGCCGTCGTTGCGCACCGGCTCGACCGGCGCGGTCAGCGGCACCGTGTCCATATGGGCGCAGAGGAGGATGCTGTCGGGCCCGCTGCCGGGGATGCGCGCGAGCAGGTTGCCGGCGTCCGAGCCGACGCCCGGTCCGGCGTCGTCCTCGTCGACCTCGAGGTCTATCCCGCGCAGCTGCTCGGTGATCCAGTTCGCGCAGGCCCGCTCGCGCCCCGATGGGCTCTCGATCCGGCACAGTGCCGCGAACGTCTCGTGGAGTCGCTCGCGCTCGGCGTCGGTCGTGCGTCTCACCTCGTGGCGGCGTGGGCCGCGGCGGCCTCGCGGTTCTGCGCGGTGGCACCGTCTCCCTGCCCGGCGCCGTCGGCGGCCGGCGAGGCCGCCACGGCCTGCCCGGCGCGCTCCAGCGCCGCTCCGACGAATTCCCGGAACAGCGGCGCGGGCCGCTCGGGGCGCGACTTGAACTCGGGGTGGTACTGCGACGCGACGAAGAACGGATGCTGATCGGCGGGAAGCTCGATCGCCTCGACGAGCCGTTCGTCCGGCGAGGTGCCCGAGCACACCAGCCCGGCCGCCTCGAGCCGTCGGCGAAGGTGGTTGTTGACCTCGTAACGATGGCGATGGCGCTCGTACACGACCGGCTCGGCGTAGAGCTCGCGGATGCGGCTGCCGGCGTGGAGCTTGACCGGGTCTGCGCCGAGCCGCATGGTCCCGCCCATGTCGGCGATCTCCTTCTGCTCGGGCAGCAGGTCGATCACCGGGTATGGCGTCTCGAGGTCAAACTCGGTGGAGTTCGCGCCCTCCATCCCGGCGACGTGGCGGGCGAACTCGGCGACCGCGAGCTGCATGCCCAGGCAGATGCCGAGGTACGGGATCTTCGTCTCACGGGCGATCTGGGCGGCGCGGATCTTGCCCTCGATCCCGCGGCCTCCGAACCCGCCGGGAATCAGGATCCCGCTCGCCTCGTCGAGCCGCGCCGCGACCGCCGGGTCGCCGACCTCCTCGGAGTCGATCCAGTCGACCTCCACCTTGGCGCCGTGATGCGTCCCGGCGTGCCGGAGCGCCTCGACCACCGACAAATAGGCATCCTCGAGCCGGACATACTTGCCGACGAGCGCGATCCGGACGCTCTGGGTCGCCTCGCTCGAGCGGCGGGTGATGTCCTCCCAGTCGCTCAGATCGGGCTCCGGCGCCTCGATCCCGAAATGCTCGGAGAGGACGAAGTCGTCGACGCCCTCCTTGTGGAAGACGAGCGGCACCCGGTAGATGTCGGGCACGTCGAACGCGGACACGACGGCTTGCACCGGCAGGCTCGCGAACAGCGCGATCTTGCGCCGGATGTCGTCGCCGAGCATCGACTCCGAGCGGCAGATGACCATGTCCGGCGCGATACCGATGCGCCGCAGCTCGTTGACTGAGTGCTGGGTCGGCTTGGTCTTCAGCTCGCCGGCGTGCCCGATGTACGGGACCAGCGTCAGGTGGATGAACATGCAGCGGCGCCGCCCGACGTCGACCGGGAACTGACGGATCGCCTCGAGGAACGGCAGCGACTCGATGTCGCCGACCGTCCCGCCGATCTCGGTGATCACGAAGTCGACGTCGGTCGCCTCCGCCATCAGCTTGATCCGGTGCTTGATCTCGTCGGTGATGTGCGGCACGACCTGAACGGTGGCGCCGAGATAGTCACCGCGCCGCTCGCGCCGGATCACCGTGTTGTAGATGCCGCCGGCGGTCACGTTCGACGCGCGGCTCGCATTGGCGTCGGTGAACCGCTCGTAGTGACCGAGGTCGAGGTCGGTCTCGGCACCGTCCTCGGTCACGAACACCTCGCCGTGCTGGTAGGGCGACATCGTGCCCGGGTCGACGTTGATGTACGGGTCGAACTTCTGGAGCTGTACGTCCAGGCCGCGGGAAACCAGCAACCGGCCGATCGATGCGGCGGCGATTCCCTTGCCAAGCGAGGACACGACCCCGCCGGTTATGAAGATGAATCGCGTCTCGCCTGAAGGCATCAGCTCGTTTCCCGAGTGTAGTGAGGTCTCGACGATCTGACGGTAGCGACCGCCTCGGACGCCGGGACGGTTCCGCAAACAGCGGCCTCCACCGCGCCGGCCCGTATCCCGGGAGTCGTCCGATCTGGCGTGGGAAGAAGGTCGCAATTATTCAGACCTTCTTCCCGAGCACTCCGGATCGAGGGCTGACAGGGCAGTCGGAACCGGGACTTCCGACAACAGGAAATGGAAGCGCCGGCGTCAGGCGGCGCGCAAGAGCTGGCGTGCGTGGCGGCTGGCCGCGCGATCGCCCTCGGCGGCGCCCAGCATCCGGACGAGCTCGCCGACGACGCCGTCCCCGTCCAAGGCGCTCACCGTGGTGCGCGCCGGCACCGCGTTCGCGTCCTTGACGATCGTGAAGTGGCGCGCGGCCATCGCCGCCACCTGGGGCAGGTGCGTGATGCAGAGGATCTGCCGCCCCTCGGCCAGGGCCCGCAGATGCTCGCCGACGACGCGGGCGGTGTGGCCCCCGATGCCGGCGTCGATCTCGTCGAACACGAGCAGCGGCTGCGAGTCTGCGCCGCTGCCTCCGTGGGCCACGCTCAGGATCGCCAGCATCACGCGGGAAAGCTCCCCTCCCGAGGCGATCTCCCGAAGCGGCCCGGCGGGCATTCCCGGATTCGGCGCGATCACCAGCGACACCTCATCCGCTCCGCGCGCGCCGCAGCCGCCCTCGCGCGGCCGGACCTCGACCTCGAACTCGGCGTCGGACATCGCCAGCTCGGCCAGCCGCTCACGCACCGCGGCGGCCAGCGCCGGGGCCGCCTCCCGGCGGCGCTCGGACAGCTCGCGCGCGAGACGATCGAGCTCCGCCCGGGCCTCGCCCAGCGACGCCTCGATCTCGGTCAGCGCGATCTCGGCCCGCTCGAGCTCCTCGCGCCGCGCCCGGCAGCGCTCGGCGTGGGCGAGCACGTCCGCGATCGAACCGCCATGCTTGCGCTCCAGGCGCGCGAACAGCGCGAGCCGCTCCTCGACCTCCTCGAGCCGGCCCGGCGACGCCTCCAGCCCGAACACGTACGACCGCAGCGCGGCGCTCAGCTCGGAGGCCTCGTGCCCGAGCGCCTCGGCACGCTGCGACAGCCCGGCGAGCTCCGGGTCGATCCGCGCTGCGACGGCCAGCTGCGCGGCGGCCTGGGCGAGCAGCTCGGCCGCGCCACCTCCTCCGTCTTCGGGCGAGATCGCCTCGGCTCCCCCGAACGCGGCCCCCCGCAGCGTCTCCAGGTGCCGCAGCCGTTCTCGCTCGACCGCCAGCTCCGAGGCTTCCTCCTCGCTCGGCGCGACGCCCTCGATCTCGTCGAGCTCGAACGCGAGCAGGTCGAGCTCGCGCTCGCGGCCGGCGGCGAGCTCGTTCACGCCGGCAAAACGCTCCTCGAGAGCCCGCACCCGGTCATAGGCGCCGGCAACCCGCTCCCGCAGCCCGCCACGCAACAGGCCGCAATAGCCGTCGACGACATCGAGCTGGACGGCCGAGAGCATCAGCCTGCGATGCTCGTGCTGTCCGTAGAACGAGAGCAGCGCGCTCCCGAGCTCGCGGAGGTCGGCCACGGTCGCCGAGCGGCCGCACACGTACGCCCGGGTCCGGCCGTCCGGCCACACGCGACGGGCGAGCACGATCTCCTCGGCGCCGGTCGGGAGCACCTCCGCCTCGGCGAGTTCGGGAGGGAGCGAGAACACGCCCTCGACGTACGCTTCGGCCGCACCGGCACGCACGACGCCGCTGCCGGCGCGGCCGCCCAGCAGCAGGTCGAGCGCCTGCGCGAGCAACGTCTTGCCGGCGCCGGTCTCGCCGGTCACGACGTTCAGCCCCGGGGCCAGCGCCAGCTCGGCCCGATCGATCAGTAGCAGGTTCTCGACGCGCAGCTCGTGGAGCATCGCCGTGGGTGTACCACCAGGCCCCGACGGATCGCCGCCGGCACGGGCCGCCGCGCGCGCCACACCGCCGAGGTGCTCAAACTGGGGCTGCAATCGGTTGCGTGATTAACGTCTCCTCTGGGTAGGTGACCTCCCGAACGCGACCTTCCCGGCGCGTCCGGGAGGCAGAGGGAGGTCACCCGTGTATAAGCAGGTTCTCGATCCGGTTTCCCATTCGCTGGGATTGACCGCCATCTTCGCCGTGCTGCCCCTGGTGGTGCTGTTCGTCCTGCTGGGAGGGTTCAGGATGAAGGCCCAGTGGGCCTCGCTGATCGCGCTCGGGGTTTCAATCCTGATCGCGATCACCGTGTATTCGATGCCGATCGGACAGGCCGGCGACGCCGCGCTCGAGGGCGCCGTGTTCGGCTTCTGGCCGATCATGTGGATCGTCATCAACGCCCTGTGGATCTTCAACATGACCGATGTCACGGGCTACTTCGCGATCCTGAGGCGGACGTTCTCGAGCGTCTCGGACGACCCACGGGTCCAGGTGGTCGTGGTCGCGTTCTGCTTCGGCGCGCTGCTCGAGGCGCTGGCCGGGTTCGGGACGCCGGTCGCGATCTGCGGCGTGATGCTCGTCGGACTCGGGTTCTCCCCGCTCCGGGCTGCGTCGCTCGCGCTACTCGCCGACACCGCCCCCGTCGCGTTCGGCGCGATCGCGATCCCGATCACCACGCTCGCGCAAGTGTCGGGCCTGCCCGCCCACCACCTGAGCATGATGGTCGGCCGCCAGACCCCGTTCCTGGCGCTGATCGTCCCGTTCGCGCTCGTGTTCATGGCCGATGGTCGCCGCGGCATCCGCGAGGCGTGGCCGGCGGCGCTGACCGCCGGCGCGGTGTTCGCGCTCCTGCAATTCGCCACCTCCAACTACATCTCGATGCAGCTGACCGACATCGTCGCCTCGCTCGGCTCGGCCGCGGCGGTCGTGCTCCTGGTCCAGATCTGGTCGCCGCACGCTCCGGGCGCGCCCGCGACCGGCGTCGGACGCCGGCCCGCGATCGCCGGCGGCGCCGTCGCCGACCCCGGGTTCGAGCGCCGTGCCGGCGCCGAGCAGGGACCGCCGCCGACTCACGCCGAAATCTTCAAGGCGTTCGCGCCCTACGTGATCATCATCGTCGTACTCGGAGTGACCAGCATCAGCGGGATCACCAAGGAGCTCGACAAGGCCACGAGCGCGTTCACCTGGCCGGGGCTGCACGTGCTCAACGCCAAGGGCAAGGCGCCCTCGAGCGAGACGTTCAAGCTGAACTACCTGACGGCCGCCGGCACCTGGCTGTTCGTCTCGGGCCTCCTGACACGATGCTCGTGCTCCGCGTCAGGCCGGCGCTCGCGGTCCGGGCCTACTGGAACACGGTGGTGCAGCTGAAGTGGGCGATCGTGACCGTGATGGCCGTGCTCGCGCTCGCCTACGTGATGAACATGTCGGGTCAGACGGTCACGCTCGGGACCTGGGCCGCCGGCGCCGGCGGGTTCTTCGCGTTCCTGTCGCCGCTGATCGGCTGGTTCGGGACCGCGGTGACGGGCTCGGACACGTCGACGAACTCGCTGTTCGGCGGCCTCCAGGTCGCCGCCGCCCACAAGGCGCACCTGTCGGCGACGCTGCTCGCCGGCGCGAACAGCTCCGGCGGGGTGTTGGCCAAGATGGTCTCGCCGCAGAACCTCGCGATCGGCGCCGCCGCCGTCGGCCTCGCCGGCAAGGAGGGCGACATCTTCCGGCAGGTGATCGGCTACAGCGTCGTGTTCGTGCTCCTGATGGGGATCCTCGTCCTGCTCCAATCCGGACCCCTTTCGTTCATGGTTCCGTAACGACTTGGGGCCGCTTCGCGGCATCCATGGGGCCGGGCAGCCCGTCCGGTCCGGAGTCGCACGGGGCGCGACGTGCTGTAAGCGAGGCTGCGCCGCTTATCTCATCCAGGAGAGCCGGCCGAACTTCTCCCGCAGGCGGTGGTAGAAGTTCGCGCCCGGGACCTGGGCGAGGCGGCCCTGCCCGTCGACGAAGCTCGCCTCGATCTCCTCGCCCGGCGGCAGCGTACAGACGGGCCGGCCGTCGACGGTGACGTCGACCGATTCCTCCTGCGAGCGGTTCAGCACGGTGAGCACGTCGCTCGGCGCGACCACGAGAGCCCGCGCGGTCAGCGAATGGGGCGCGATGAACGACACGACGAAGCCCGCGACGCCCCAGGCCATGACCGGACCGCCGTTGGCGAGGTTGTAGCCGGTCGACCCCGCCGGCGTGGCCACCGCCAGGCCGTCGCAGCGGACGCGGCCGATCTCGTCCGCGCCGACCGCGTAGGCGAGGTCGGCGACGCGATTGCCGGGCTGCCGGTGCATCGACACGTCGTTGATCGCGAGCCACCCCCCGCTCTCGCCCGACAGCGCGATGCCCGGCAGCGACAGCACCTCGTAGTCGCCGCGGAACGCCCGCTCGAAGCCCATCCGCGCCTCGTCGCGGTCGACCGTGGCCAGGAACCCGATCTCGCCGAAGTTGACCGCGAACACGGGCACGCCGGTACCCGCGTACCTGCGCAGCGCGGTCAGGATCGTCCCGTCGCCCCCGAGAGCGAAGCAGATGTCGACGTCGAGCGGGCCGTCGACGTCGACCTCGAGACCGGGGCCGTGCTCGAGCCGGTGCTTGCGCGTCTCCTCGGGGTCGACGAACAGCGTGGCGCCGCAGCCACGCGCGATCTCGATCATCGCCTCGATCGCCGGGCGCGTCTCCGACGGCCGGCGGTGAGTCAGCATCGTGGCCGTCCGGATCGGATTCAAGGCTCGACCTCGCGAGCGGCCGCCTCGAGCTCCGCGACCGCCCCGTTGCGTTCCGCCTCCGCCAGCCATACGAACGTCTCGAGGTTCCCCTTCGGACCAGGCAGCCCGGAGCTCGCAAAACCGAGCACGCCCGCGCCCAACCGCCGAGCGCAGGCACCAACGTCGACAAGAGCCCGCCGGCGGTCGTCCGCCGACCGCACCACCCCGCCCTTCCCGACCGACGCGCGCCCGACCTCGAACTGCGGCTTGATCAGCGCCACGCAGTCGAACCACTCGGCCGCGCACGCCAGAACCGCCGGCAACACCTTGGCCAGCGAGATGAACGACACGTCGATCACGACCAGATCGGGCGCGTACGGCAACTGATCGCACCGGAGCGACCGCGCGTTGCATCGTTCGATGACCGTGACCCGCGGATCGGACCGCAGCCGCCAGGAAAGCTCGCCGTACGCCACGTCGACCGCGACCACGTGCGCAACCCCAGCCTGGAGCAGGCAGTCGGTGAAACCGCCGGTGGAGGCGCCGACGTCCAAGCCGAGGCGGCCAGACACGTCGAGCCCAAATGCATCCAGCGCATTCCGGAGCTTCACGCCCCCGCGTGAGACGAATGGCGGCGGCTTGACGATCTCGAGCTCGGCCTCATCGGACACGAGCCGGCCTGGCTTGTCGACCCGCCGGCGGTCGGGGAGGAGCAGCACATCGCCGGCGAGCACCGACGCCGCCGCGGCGGACCGCGACGGGAACATGCCACGCTCAGACAGCAGCGTGTCGATCCGAACGCGCCTCATTGACGCGGAACGGTACGTGATCGCTCAGGCGCCCGGCGATGAAACCGTCCGGACCGAGGCGCCCGGCGATGAAACCGTCCGGACCGCCCAGCCAAGCGCGTCGCGGTACGAGCTCGCGATGCGGGGAGTGTGCGACGGGAGCGCCGCGACGTCGAAGTCGCCCCGCTCGTAGCTGACGCGTTCAGGCGATCGGGACGCCGCTGTATTCGGCGACCGCGGATTCGATCCGCTCTGCGATCCGCTCGCCGGTGAAACCGACCTCCTCGTGCAAGAGCTTCGGCGCGCCGTGGGTGACGTACCGGTCGGGCAGGCCCACGCGGAGGATTCGGGCCCCGCCCGCCCCCCCGATTCCAACATCGGACAGGCTCTCCCATATAGCCGACCCGAACCCGCCGGCCAGGACCCCTTCCTCCACGGTCACGAGCAGCTCGTGCTCGGCGGCAAGCTGTGCCGCCAGGCCGACGTCGATCGGCTTGGCGAAGCGCGCATCGGCGACCGTCACCGACAGCCCGTGCTCGGCCAGGATGTCGGCGGCCTCGAGCGCCTTGCCGACTCCGCTGCCGTAGCCGAGCAGAGCCACGCGCTGGCCCTCGCGCAGGATCTCCCCGGTCCCGATCTCGATCGGCTCTCCTCGCGCCGGCAGGGGCACGCCCACGCCCTCACCGCGGGGATAGCGCAGCGCGATCGGTCCCTCGTCGTAGACCAACGCGGTGTGCAGCATGTGGACGAGCATGGCCTCGTCGCGCGGGGCCATCAGCACGATGTTCGGGAGGCAACGCAGGTAGGCAATATCGAACGCGCCGTGGTGCGTCGGGCCGTCATCCCCGACCAACCCGGCGCGGTCCATCGCGAACACCACGTTCAGCTTCTGCAGGCAGACGTCGTGGACGATCTGGTCGTACGCGCGCTGCAGGAACGTCGAGTAGATCGCCGCGACCGGCTTGCACCCCTGGAGCGCCAGGCCGGCCGCGAACAACACCGCCTGCTGCTCGGCGATCCCGACGTCGAAATAGCGGTCGGGGAGCTCGCGCTGGAGGATGTTGAGGCCGGTGCCCGAGTTCATCGCTGCCGTGATCCCGATCACCCGTTCGTCGCGCCGGCACTCCGCGACGAGGGCGCTGCCGAACACCGCCGTGTATTGCGGGGGAGCCGGCTTCGTGCCGTCCGGCTTGCTCGCCGCGGTCGCCGGGACGCCGTTGGCGATCGACTTCGGCTTGGCGGCGTGCCACTTCTCCATGCCCTCGAGTCCGCCCTCTTCCGATGGCGCGAACCCCTTGCCCTTGACGGTCGCGCAGTGGATCACGACCGGGCGCTGGGCGATCAGCGCCTCGCGCAGCGCCCGCCTGACCGCGCGGACGTCGTGGCCGTCGATCACGCCGAGGTACACGAAGTCGAGTTCCTCCCACCACAGGCCGGGCGCCCAGAACGCCTTGATCGACTCCTTGAAGTGGGGGCCGAACCGCTCGAACGCGGCGCCGATCCCGGCCGGGAGCTTGGTCAGCCCCTCCTCGAATCCCTCGCGCGCCCGCCACAGCTTGGGGTTCAGGCGGACGCGATTGAACTGGCGCGACATCGCCCCGACGTTGGGCGCGATCGACATCCCGTTGTCGTTGAGCACGACCACGATCGGCGTGCCCTCGCCGCCGGCCTGGTGGACCGCCTCGAATGCGACCCCTCCGGTGAGCGCGCCGTCGCCGACGACCGCGACGACGTGCCCGTCCTCGCCGGCGCCATGCCGCATCGCCTCCTTGATCCCTACCGCATAGCCGATCGCGGTCGAGGCGTGCCCGGCGCCCATGATGTCGTGCTCTGACTCGGCGATCGAGCAGAACGGCGCGAGCCCCTGGTACTTGCGAATGGTCTGGAGCCGGTCGCGCCGGCCGGTCAGGATCTTGTGCGGGTACGCCTGGTGGCCGACGTCCCAGAGGATCTTGTCGCGTGGCGAATCGAGGATCGAGTGGAGCGCGACCGCGATCTCGCACGCGCCGAGGTTGGCGCCGAAATGGCCGCCGATCTCCCCTACCGTTTCGATGATGTGCTCGCGGACCTCCTGCGCGATCTGCTGGAGCTCCTCGTCGCTGAGGCCGTGCAGGTCCTGGGGCTTGTCAATCCCGTCGAGCAGTCGGGTCATCAGAAGGATCGGGTCGCGATGAAGTCGGTGATCTGCTCGAGCTCGCTCGTATCGGATCCCGCGCGTCCCGCCTGCGCCAGCGCCGCGAGCGCTCGGCGGTGGGATTCCCCGGCGAGCTCGCGGGCCCGCTCGAGCCCGAACTCGCTCACGTATGTGCGCCTGCCCAACCGCTCGTCGCTGCCCTGGTGCTTGCCCAGCGTTTCCTCGGACCCGGTCACGTCGAGAATGTCGTCCACGATTTGGAAAAGTATCCCCAGCTCCCTCGCAAAGCCGCGGAAGCTGTGAATTCTCTCAGGTTCGTCGAGTCCGGATAGGAGCAGCACGCACTCGATGCTCGCGGCGATCAGCCGGCCCGTCTTGAGCTCGTGCAGCCGGCGCAGCCCCGCCGCGTCCTCGGATGCCGTACCGGCGACATCGATGTACTGCCCCGCGACCATTCCCTGAGCTCCGGTGGCGCCCGCGAGCTCGCGCGCGGCCGCCAGCAGCCGCTCCGGCTCGCCCTGCTGGCGGGTGAGGAGCAGCACGAACGCCTCCGCGTAGAGCCCGTCGCCGGCCAGGATCGCGACGTCCTCGCCGAATGCGACGTGGCACGTCGCCCGACCTCGGCGCAGGTCGTCGTCGTCCATCGCGGGGAGGTCGTCGTGGATCAGCGAATACGTGTGGATCAGCTCGATCGCAGCCGCCAGCGCCAGCACCGATTCGGGGTCGGCGCCGATCGCCGACGCGGTCGCGAGCGCCAGCACCGGCCGGATCCGCTTCCCGCCCGCCAGCAGCGAGTAGCGCATCGCCTGCTCGAGGCCGTCGGCGGCCGGCTCGGCGACGAATCGCAGCGAATCGAGATAGCGCTCGACCTGGGCTCGGAGATGCTCGGGATAGGCCGGTACCGAAGACGGAGCCGGGCCAGGGGACGGTGTCGGAGCCGGGGGCGGCACCGGATCCTGACTGCTCGTCGTCGGGAGCCTCGCGGTCGGGAGCACTACGACGCCGGCAGCGGCAGCTGGCCGGGGAGATCCGGCAACGGCTCGAGCGCCGCCCGGGTCTGCTCGTCGACTTGGGAGCTGGCTTCGCCGGCCAGCCTCGCGCATTCCTCGATCAGGGCGAGCGCGGCGTCCACTTCCACGTCGGGCGAGCGAAGCTGCTCCGCCGCCTCCTCGAGCCGCACGCTCAGCTCGGTCAGGGGATCGTTCACGGTGGCTAGGGTAGCGGCAACCCGCCGGCGGCCGCGACTTAGAACCGGAGCAGGGCGCCGATCCCCTGGAGGGGGCGCGCGCTAGCCGCCGGCGTCGAGCGCTTCGTTGACCAGCTCGTCCGCACGGGCGTTCTGAGCACGCGGGACGGTGCGGATCCCCCAACTACCGAATTCGCGGAGCGCAGCCGTCGCCTGGGCGTGGAGCGGCTTCATCGCCGGGTGCTTGACCTTGTAGGCGCCGCTCACCTGGCGGGCGACGAGCTCGGAGTCGTTGACGATCTCGACCTCGCTCGCACCGAGGGCGCGGGCGAGCTCGAGGCCACGCAACAGCGCCCTGTACTCGGCCACGTTGTTGGTGGCCACCCCGATCGGCTCGGACGTCTCCTCGAGCACGTCGCCGTCGGGGCTGGACACCACGACGCCGATCGCGGCCGGGCCGGGGTTGCCGCGTGCGCCGCCGTCGACGTGGACGACGACCTTCAATCTTCTCCCCCGCCGGGGACGGTCAATCCGTGGCCAGCTCGGGGAGCTCGCCGGTGACGCGCGGCCGACGGCGATCGCGGACCGCGCGATTGCCGCCTCCGGACGAGTTCCGGCCTCGCCGCGAGGTCTTGCGCCGGTCGACGATCACCTCGACGTTGGGATCGTCGGCGTAATAGTTCTCGAGCTTGCCCAGCAACTCGTCGGCGAGCGCCTCTGGGACGACGCAGTAGATCACGCTCGTGATGCTAGAGGAGATATCACGGCGTTCACATCGAACCTTTGTCCAGTCGCCGCTGCACGCGTTCGGCGGCCCTGAGCCGTTCCCGGAGGCCGTCCTCGGCCCTTCCCAGCCCTCTGTAACGGGCTCCCCGGGAGGCCTCAGGCGGGCCTGAGCGCCCCGTGCTCGTCGTAGGAGGCGTTCGACTCGCGCTCCTGGGGCGAGAGCTCGTCGAGCTCGTATCCCTGAGCCGCCACTCTCACGACCGGGACCTCATCGGAGAGGTCGACCTCGTACCGGTACCAACAGAGCTCCCAGGAGGCGACGATGTCGACGAGGCTTGGATGACCCATATTCGGGTGTATCGAGATGTCCGGGGCGCCGAGCGACTTGGCCACGCCGGCCACCGTCCGGCGGTGCTCGGAGTCGTTGAACACCGCAATCGCCGAGGCGATCTTCTGCTCGGCCCCCACCGGTACGGCGCGCACGTGACGCGGCTCCCGGGCGCCCTCGCGGTCTCGCCGGCGCGGGGGCCGGCGGGGTTCCGCGGGCACCGGGGCGGGCGTGGAACGCGGTTCGGGCGGGGGCTCGAACCCGGCGTCCTCGGGGATCGGCGGCTCGGCCACGGGGTCGCGCCGCCGGCGCAGACGGCTCAGTAACGATCCGCGCCGGTTCGAGCTGGCTTTGTTCTCGTCGTAGGTCGGGGCGGTTCCCTCGCGCAGCCAACCCTCCTGGAGCGCCCGCGGCTTGCACAGGTCGCACACCGACCGGCGAACGCCGCCGTCGATGTAGACCTCGGCGTGCTCGCCGCGGAGCAGCGTGCGGCCGCAAACGTCGCAGACGGTGATCGCGGTGGACGGCCGGATGTCCTTGGTGGTGGCCACGCTGGGCGACTGTATCGAAGGGGCTACGCCCTGACAGCTTCCTTCTCCGCCCGGGCCTCCTCGACCACCTTTCCGGCCAGGTGGCCCGGGACCTCCTCGTAGCGCAGAAACTCCATCGTGAACTCGCCCTGTCCGCCGGTGATCGAGCGCAGATCGGGAGCGTAGGAGAGCATCTCGGCCATCGGCACCTCGGCCTTGACCTCGGTCATGCCCGCGCCCACCGGCTCCATCCCGAGCGGGCGGCCACGACGGGAGTTCAGATCGCCGATCACGTCGCCAACCGCGTCCTCGGGCACGGCGACGGTGGCCAGCATGATCGGCTCGAGCAGTACGGGCCCGGCCTGCTCCAGCGCCTGCTTCATCGCGAGCGAGCCGGCGAGCCTGAATGCCATCTCTGAGGAGTCGACGGTGTGATACGAGCCGTCATACAGGCGCACGCGCACGTCCTTGACCGGGAAACCGGCGACCACGCCGCTCTGCATCGCGTCCTGCACGCCCTTCTCGACTGCTGGGATGAACCCCGTTGGGATCACGCCGCCCTTGATCGCGTTGACGAATTCGAATCCGGTCCCCGGCTCGAGCGGCTCGATTTCGATGTGGCAATCGCCGAACTGACCGCGGCCGCCGGTCTGCTTCTTGTGGCGTCCGTGCGCCTTGGCGCCGTTGCGGATCGTCTCCTGGTAGGGGACGTGGGGCGGGTTCAGGTTGACCTCCGCGCCGAAGCGCGACTTCAGCCGCTCGACGATCACCTCGACGTGGACCTGGGAGAGCCCCGCGACGATCTGCTCGCCGGTCTGGTCGTCGCGATGCAGGTCGATCGTCGGGTCCTCCTCCTGGAGGCGCCGCAGGGCGGAGAACACCTTCTCCTCGTCGCCCTTGCTCTTCGGCTCGACCGCGAACGCCATCACCGGCGCGGGCAGCTTGATGCTCGGCATCTCGATCGGCTCGTCGTGCGAGGCCAGCCAGTCGCCCGCCTTGGTCTCCTTGAGCTTGGCCACGGCCCCGATGTCGCCGGGGCCGAAGTCGTTGGCGTGTCCGGTCTGATGGCCCTCGAACGTGAGCAGCTGACCGATCCGCTCCTTGGTGTGGGTGCGCGTGTTCAGCACCTGGGAGTCCTGCTTGACCACTCCCTGGTAGACCCGGAATATGTTGATGCGCCCGGCGAACGGGTCGGCCCGGGTCTTGAACACGTAGGCGTACATCTCCTTATCCTCGGCCGGCTCGAGCGTCACCTCGCCGACCTCGAGCCCGCCGTGCTTGACCGGCGAGGGCAGGTCCTCGACGATCGCGTCGAGCAGGCGGTTCGTGCCGAGGTTCCGGGTGGCTACGCCGCAGGTCACCGGAAAGATGTGGCCGTGGTTGGTCCCGTCCTTGAGCGCGGTGACGATCTCCTCGTGGGAGATCTCCTCGCCCTCGAGGTAGCGCTCCATCAGCGCGTCGGAGTTCTCGGCGACCTCGTCCATGAGCTTCTCGCGGTACTCCTCGGCTTGCGCCACCAGCTCGTCCGGGATCGGGATCTCCCTGCAGTTCTCGCGCGTGACGCCGTCGTACTCGTAACCCTTCATGTCGACGAGGTCGATCACGCCGCGCACCTCGTGCTCTGAGCCGATCGGGATCTCGGTCGCGACGACGTGCTGACCGAACGCGGACTTGAGCGACTCGAGCGTCCGGAAGAAGTCGGCGCGCTCGCGGTCGAGCATGTTGACGAAGATCAGGCGGGCCAGGTCGAGCTCGGCGGCTCGCGTCCACAGCCGGTTGGCGTGGACCTCGACTCCCATCACCGCGTTGATCACGAACACCGCCGACTCGCAGACGCGCAAGGCGCCCAGAGCGTCGGCGATGAAGCTCGAGTCGCCGGGCGTGTCGATCAGGTTGACCTTCCGCTCCTGCCACTCGAACGTCGCCATCGACGCGGTGATCGACATCTGCCGAGCCTTCTCGTCCGGGTCGGTGTCGGACGTGGTGGTCCCGTCCACAACCGAGCCCATGCGGTTGATCGCGCCGGCCTCGAACAGCAACGCCTCGTGCAGTGAGGTCTTGCCACTACCGCGGTGGCCGACGAGCGCCACATTGCGGATGCGATCCGCGGGCTTGTGCATGCCGTGCTCCTCTCCTCGAGTGACCTGTGAAGGCGAATTTACCGGGCCGGGCTTCGCCCGGCGTCCATGGGGCCGTTCCGCCGGGCGTCCATGCCCGGCGGCCCTTCGCGACCGCGCGCGCCCGGCACGGATGCCGGGCCCAAACGGCGGTCGCGGCGACGGCCCCGCTCGGCATCCATGCCTCGCAGGCGCGGCCTGCCGCGCCACATCCGACGGACGCCGAGCGGAGCGAGGCCCCGCTTAATCCAACTCGCCGGCCAGCTTCGACCGCAGCCGCAGCACCGCCTTGGTGTGCAGCTGCGACACGCGAGACTCGGTGACTCCGAGGACCTCGCCGATCTCGCGCAAGGTCAGATTCTCGTAGTAATACAGCGCGACGACCAGCTTTTCGCGCTCGGGCAGCGCCGCGATCGCGTCCGCGATCCGGTCGCGGAGCTCGGACTGGTCCATCAGCTGCTCGGGGTTGGGGGCACCGCGGTCGGGCAGGGTGTCGAGCAGCGAGATCGCGTCGCCGGTCGAGTCCGACACGCTCCACAGCTCGTCGAGCGCGACGATTGTCGAGTTCGAGATCTGGAGCAGCGCTTCCTGGAAGTCCTCGACGCTCAGCGACAGCTCGGTGGACATCTCCTCGTCGGTGGGGGCGCGCTGGAACCGCGCCTCGAGCTTCATGTTGGCCCGCTCGATCTCGCGGGCGCGGGCGCGCACCGAGCGCGGCACCCAGTCGAGCGTCCGCAGCTCGTCGATGATCGCGCCGCGTATCCGGGTGATCGCGTACGTCTCGAACTTGATCTCGCGAGACAGGTCGAACCGGTGAATCGCCGAGATCAGGCCTCCGAGCCCGTACGAGATCAGATCGGACTCCTCGACGTGGGCCGGCAGCCCGGAGCTCATCCGCCCGGCGACGTACTTGACCAGGGGTGAGTAGGCGACGACCAGACGCTCGCGGGCGCGCTCATCGCCGGTGGCTTTGAACCGCCTCCACAGATCTTGTAGCTCGATCGCTTTGACGTTGGTTTCCAATGTGCCCCAGACGTTATTTTGGCCCGCATCACGCGCGGGGATGAGCCCGCGAATAGGTAGACCTTAGGCGGGCCGACTCAACGCGAGTGTAAACCTGAGTGGTCGATATGGTCGCATGACCCAGCAGCTCCTGGATCGCCCGCAGATCCGCGCCGCCGTCGAGCAGATGCGTCGCAAACGAGTGCCGGAGCGCGTGCGGATGGGTCCGCGCGAGCGCCGGCGAGCGGGCCATCGCGCGCCTCGCCCAGCCGCTCAGTCGGCGCCGCACGTCCGAGGTCGAGAGCCGCCGGCCGGACTTCGAAAGGAACAGCGCGCGGGCGCCGGCGCCGGCGGCCGCGAGCGTCGGGCGGCCGCGGGCCAGATAGCGCTCCAGCGCCGCGAGCGCGTGCTCGCCCACCGGCACGAGCCGGGTCTTGGAGCCCTTCCCCTCGACGCGGACGGTCTCCGAGTCGAAGTCGATCGACTCGAGGTCGAGCGTCACGAGCTCCTCGGCGCGCAGGCCGCACGCGTAGGCGAGCTCGAACAGCGCCCTGTCGCGCAGCTCGAACGGTGTCGTGGCCGGGATCGAGTCGAGCAGCGCTGCGACCTCCCCTGCCTTCAGGACGTGGGGCAGCCGCGGCGCCTTCTTGGGCGAGCTCAGCAGCTCGGCCGGGTTGTCCTCGCGCGCGCCAAGCTCCATCTGGACCCGGAACAGGCCTCTGAGCGCGGCCAGCCGGCGGGCGATCGTCGCCGGCGCGATACCCCGCTCGGACAGACCGGCGGCGTACCGGCGCAGAGTGCGCACGTCCACCTGGGCGGGGCCGGGTTCGCGGTCCTGCGCCCAGGCGACGAAGTCGCGGATGTCACTCGCGTACGCGGTCCGTGTCTTCTCGGCCACGGCTCGGCGGGTCAGGTCCTGGTCGAACGCGGCCAGCGCGGCGTCCCACGCAGCGGTGTCGGTGGGCGCTGGCATCGACGCCTGATATTCGCCGCGCGCGGCGCTCAGCCCTGCCTGGCGTGTCAGGTGACGTCGACCAGCGTGCCGATCGGCGTGTACTGGTAGACGTCTTGGGCCTCGGAGTACGGCATCTCGACGCAGCCGAGGCTCTGGGCGCTCCCGTAGGACGCGCGTAGGAAGCCGTGGAGGGCGTCTCCGCCGTTGAAGTAGCTGACCCAGGGCACGCCGGGGTCGCTGTAGTGGCTACCGTCGGGGTTGGTGCCGCTCATCGTCACCGACGGCGCGTGCTCGAACACGGCGAACACGCCCTGAGCCGTCGGCGCCTCCGCGATACCGGTGTTGACCGGACCGGAGACGGCCGTTTTGCCGTTGTGCCACGTCGATTGGCTCTCGGGGCTGCCCTCGCTCACCTGGACGAGCGTGTAGCCGAACGTGTTGACCTTGCCCTGCACGGCGGCGGTGATCAGCGCGTTCCAGACCTGGGGCCCGGGGATCCCGTCGGCGGTCATCCCGTTGTTGTTCTCGAACGCCATGATCGCGCCCTTGGTCATCTCGCCGGACGTTCCGGGCGCCCACATGTTCCGCAGCGCCGCCGGGGTGTTCGGGTAGCGCCAGCTGAAGCTGCCCGCCGGGGCCTTCACCGCCGCGTCCAACTGGTTGGTGGTGCTGGGCCCGGGACCCGTGCCGTCGTAGTGGAAGCGGAGCGGCAGATATCCGAGCACCGCCAGCAGCTGCTGGAGGCGCAACGTGGTCCCTGGCGGCACCGTCCAGCCGCTCCAGGCGTCGCCGCTCTGCTTGGCGCCGACCAGGCGAACTCCGCTCGGCAGTCCGATGCTGACGTGCGCGCCGAGCCCGTAGCCGAAGCCCTGCGGCTGGAACTGGATCGAGTGGCTGGTGATCTTGTGCCAGGTGCCCGAGGTCTGCGGTGAGACCGGTGGCATCGAACCGCCGAGCGCCTTCGACACGGGCTTGTTGAAGGTGAGCGTGATCGGCGTGTTCGCCCTGATCGTGCCGCCGGGCGCCGGGTTGGCGATCGCGCTCGTCGCCGAGCCGGCGGGGAACCAGCTGACGAGTGCGGCAGTCGAGCTCTCCCATGTGCGGGGCGCGGCGGCGACGTAGATGGTTCCCGCCTCGGCGGTGCGGGTCAGCGTCACGTACGACGCCGGCGTCGCCAGCTCCTGGCGACGGAGGCTCGTCGCCGATGAGCCCGAGGAGACCGTCGACACGTCCTCGGCGAACTGCAGGCGGAGCGGCTGGCCCGCGCCGACGGTCAGGAAATGAGCCTTCAGGTGCGCGCTCGGCGTGGTCAGCGTCAGGTTCAGGTGCTGTGTCCTGCCCGTGATCCACGCGACCGTGCTCGGCCGCTTGACCACGACCTGGACCGAGAGCGTCTCGTGTGCCGGGATCCGACCCTCCGGCCAGATCTGCTTACCGGTCAGGTGCACGGGGACGGCGGAGTCGGTTTTACCGCCGTAGACCCTGACGCTCTCGATCGTTCCGCCGCCAAGCGGCAGGTTCACCTTCGCCAGCGCGACCGGGTCGGTGCTGAGGCTCGCCTTCGAGCTCTTCAGCGCGATCGCGACCGCCGCCGCCGCTCCGAGGAGGATCACGACGACGCCAAGGGCAAGATATGGCCCCCGTCTGCGTGTAGTCCGAGCCGCCCTGGACGCCCGACGCGGCGTTCCGTACGGCCTCGCCGGGCCCCGTTCAGGGCGTAAGTATGAAACTCGCGCTCGTGCCAGCTAAAACCACCCCATGACCAGAATCGTACCGATCGCGCCGTCGGGTCTTTGTTTGGGCCATGTTTTGTTCAGTCTTCTGCAAGCGGGCTTTCATTCCTGCGGCGGTGCGGTGGTGCAGGCACGAAGGCTTACCGGGTGACAGCGCCCAGAGAAGCGCTCGAGACGAGTCGCGCGTACTTCGCCAGCGCCGTCGGCGGCGCGGGACGATCGGGAGGCCGGTAGGCGTTTGCGCGAGCCGCGATCTCCTGATCGGACAGATTGACGTCGAGGCGACGGGCGTCGACGTCGAGCGTGATCTCGTCGCCGTCACGGACGATCCCGATCGGGCCGCCCTTCACCGACTCGGGCGCGACGTGACCCGCCATCAGGCCGTGCGTGGCCCCCGAGAAGCGCCCGTCGGTGAGCAGCGCGACGTCCTCGCCGAGCCCCTCCCCGACGAGCGCGGCCGTGACCGCGAGCATCTCGCGCATCCCGGGGCCGCCGGCCGGCCCCTCGTTGCGGATCACGACGACGTCGCCGGGCTCGATGCCCTGGCTGCGGACCGCCGCCATCGCGTCCTCCTCGGACTCGAACACCCGCGCGGGCCCGGTCTGCCTGCGCCGCTCGTAGCCCGCGACCTTGACCACGCACCCCTCCGGGGCGAGGTTGCCCTTCAGGATCACGAGGCCCCCGGTGTCCTTGAGCGGGTTGCTCAGTGGGCGGACGACCTCCTGGCCGTCGGTCTCCTGGGCTTCGTCCGCGTGCTGGCCGACGGTCCTGCCGGTCACGGTTTGTGCGCTTTCGTGAAGGATTCCGGCCTCCTTCAGCCGCTTCAGGACGAGCGGGATCCCGCCGGCCTCGTACAGGTCGGGGGCGACATAGTTGCCGCTCGGCTTGAGGTCGCACAGCAGCGGCGTCCGCTCGCTGATGCGGTCGAAGTCGTCGATGTCGAGGTCGACCCCGATCTCCTTGGCGACGGCCAGCAGATGGAGCACGCCGTTGGTCGAGCCGCCGCTACAGGCGATCGCGGCGATCGCGTTCTCCAGCGCGTCCCGGGTGATGATGTCGCTCGGTTTTTGGCCTCGCCTGAGCACGTCCATCACGAGGCGACCCGCTTCCTTGGCCACCTCCACCTTGTGTGGGTCCTCGGCTGGAACCCCCGACGAAAACGGGGAGATCCCGAGCACCTGAAACGCCATCGCCATCGTGTTCGCGGTGAACTGCCCGCCGCAGGCGCCCGAGCCGGGCGATGCGGCCTCCTCGATCGCGGTCAGCTCGTCGTCGGTGATGCGGCCGGCGGCGTGCGCGCCGATCGCCTCGAACACTTCCTGAATCGTGATCCGCTGACCGTTGTAGTGGCCCGGGTAGATCGATCCTCCGTACAGCATCGCGCTCGGGACGTTCAGCCGGCACAACGCCATCACGGTGGCGGGGATCGTCTTGTCGCAGCCGCTGATCGCGATCACCGCGTCGAACGCGTGAGCGGAGGCGACGAGCTCGATCGAATCCGCGATCACCTCGCGGCTGGCCAGCGACGCCTTCATCCCCTCGGTGCCCATCGTGATCCCGTCCGAGATCGCGATCGTGTTGAACTCCATCGGCGTCCCGCCGGCCTCGCGGATCCCGTCCTTGACCTTGGCCGCGAGCGCGCGCAGGTGGAAGTTGCACGGCATCGTCTCGATCCAGGTGTTGGCGACGCCGATGAGCGGCTTGCTCAGCGCTTCGTCGTCATAGCCGATGCCCTTCAGTTGCGCCCGGGCGGCGGCGCGCTCGGGTCCCTCGGTCAGCGCGCGGCTCTTGTGCTTCAGATCCATGGCGCGGGAACGTTAGTGATTCGGCTCCGCCGGGGGCCTGTGGTGTCCGCGCCGGCGGCACTGGCGCCCGATCACCAACGCTCGACGGAAACTGCGGGATGCGCGCGGGGCCGCCGGGGCGGGCAAGCAGGCCCTAGGCGGCGCTCTGGCGGTCCGGCGACGCGCTGCCGTCGCCGCCGGCGAGCTGGCGCATCCGAGCGCGCTCCCACTGCGAGAGTCGCCACAGGTCGCGCCGCACCTGTGCCGGATCGAGCTGGCGGCCCGGCAGGTGCATGTTGGCCGTCGTGATCAGCCGGCGCTCGTCACCGGTCAGCGCCATCCACTTGGCGAGCACGTCGTCGGAGTCGGGCAGGAGCGAGCTGCCGTACGGACGGGTCTCGTCGGGGAACGTCACGCAGTACTCGTTCAGCAGCCGGTGAGTCTGCGCCAGGTAGGCGAGGATCGGCCGGTGCGGGTAGATCAGGTACGCGTACGGGGCGCCACCGGTGCCGCCGGCGTCGTCGGGCCCGTCCGCGAGCGTTCCCCACACGCGCAGGAAGCCGAGGTCGCGGTACATCGCCCACTCCTCCTCGTTGACGCACGAGCGGAGCAGCGCCCTGGCCCGCGCCTCGGCGCGGCGCTCGCGTCCGGGGTCGTACGACCACGTCGGGGCACGCTGACGGCGCGCCTTGTATCGGCTCCACATGTCGTCGATGCGGGGGACGATCAGGTCGGACAGCAGCGCGAGAGCGACGAGTGCGGTCGCTGCGAGCGCCAGCAGCATGGCTGCCGCGGACCTACCTGCCGCCTGCTGCCCGCGGGAAGAAGATCACGCGGTCGGCGTCCCAGGGAATCTCCTCGAACGAGCGGACCATGATCGAGTCGCGCTTTCCCTCCCGGCCCGAGACCGGCACCGCCGCCCACAGCCCGGCGTCGAGCTGGCGGCGGAACTCCTCGATCAGGCGCTGCTCGTCCTCAGCGCGCTCGACGTCTCCTTCGGCGATCAGAACCTCTCCATGCCCCGGCTTCATCCTCAGGAACCGCACGCAGGGATTATGCCAAAAGCGTGTCGGCTCCCGAGGTCTGTGAACGGGTGAAAACTGTCCGAACATCCGGTTTGCAGGCAATCCCCAAGATGTCGACGGGGCCCGGTCCGGCGCCGATTTCGCGCAGGCCCTGCGCCACCGCGCAGGAGGCGAGCTCGCGGGCCGCGCGTGCGGCCTCTAGCGGCTCGTCACCGTGTGCGAGACGGGCGGCGAGCACCGAGGAGTGGGTGCAGCCCGAGCCGTGGGCGGCGCCATCCTCGTGGCGCTCGCCGTGGAGCTCGACCAGCCTTTTGCCGTCGAAGAACACGTCGGTGAGGGGGTCGCGGTGGCCGCCGGTGACGACGACGGCTTTGGGGCCGAGGGCGTGGATCTTGCGTGCGAGCTCGCGGACGTCGAGATCGTCGTCAGGGTCGCCGATGAGCGTCCTCGCCTCGGGGAGGTTCGGAGTTAGCACGGTGGCGCGCGGAAGCAGGCTTTCGATGAGCGCCTGCCGGGCCTCGGGCGCGAGCAGCACCGCGCCGGACTCGGCGACCATCACCGGGTCGAGGACCACCGGCGTGTCTTGCGGCAGGTGGGTCAGGGCTGCGGCCACCGCCTCGATCGTCGGCCGGTCGCCGAGCATCCCGATCTTGACCGCGTCGACCCCGATATCGTCGGCGACCGCCTTGACCTGGGCGATGATGATGTCCGGGGGGATCGCGTGGACGGCGGTCACCTCGACCGTGTTCTGGGCGGTGATCGCAGTGACCGCGGTCATCCCGTGGACGCCGCAGGCGGCGAACGCCTTCAGGTCGGCCTGGATGCCGGCGCCGCCGCCGGAGTCGCTGCCGGCAATCGAGAGCACTCTCGGAAGCACAACCCCGAGCGTACCCCGACCGAACGCGACTGCGATTTTCATCGACTGTCATTGAAAATCGCAGTCGCATTCAGGGGAGCAACCGGAATCGCCCGCCCGTACCCCTGCGCACCCATCCACCGAGCTCCAGCTCTGCAAGCGCGGCCAACCCCTTTTCGGACTCGAACCCGGCTCGCGCCAGCGCCGCCGCGGTCTCATGCCCCTCCGCGATCGCTTTCAGCAGCGGTCGCAGCTCGGCGGGCGGCTCCGGGCGGGTGGCGCGAGCGGCGGTGCGCTCGCCGGCGCCGAAGAGGTGATCGAGCACGTCTTGCGCCCCCCGGACCGCGCACGCTCCGCCGGTCGCGAGGAGCGCGTTCGATCCGGCCGCCTGCGGCGTCGTCACCCGCCCCGGAACGACGCCGACCGGACGCCCAATCCCGCGCGCGAGACGCGCCGTGACCAACGACCCTGACCGCTCGCCCGCCTCGACCACCACGGTCATCGCCGCCAGCGCCGCGATGATCCGGTTCCGTGCCGGGAACATCCAGCGCCACACGCTCGTCCCCGGCGCGATCTCGGATACGGCGGCGCCGCCGGCGACGATCCGGCGGTGCAGCGCGCGCTTGCCGGCCGGGTACGGCCGGTCGGCCGGTCCGGGCAGCACCGCCACCGTCGCCATTCCGGCGTCGAGCGCACCGGCGTGGGCGGCCGAGTCGATCCCATGCGCCATCCCGCTTACGATCGTTACCCCGGTGACGGCGAGCCCCCGCCCCAGCGACCGCGCCACGTCCAGCCCGTACCCCGACGCTCGACGCGAGCCGACGATCGCGACCTGCTCGCCGAACAGCAGGTCGACGACCCGGTCCAAGCCGCCCGCGACGTAGAGCACCGCCGGCGGACCATCCAGCGCGCGTAGCCCGGGTGGGTAAGCCGGATCACACCCGCACACGGCGTCGAGGCCCGCGGCGCGCGCGCTCCTCCGTGCCTCATCGAGGTCCAGAACATCGAACTCCCGCTGCAGGTTCGCCTTTTCCCGGCCTCCGACCGCCTCGATCAGGTCGTCGTCCCAGAGCGCGAGCACCTGCTCGATCCGGGAGCGAACCTTGTCGAGGTGTCCCGCCAGCCTGGCGACGAGCCACGACCGGGCCACGCACGCGTCACACGCGCGCTCGTTCACGCCGCGAGCGTCGCGTCGGCATCGCCCCGCTGCCGCAGGCTGAGCGCCGTCAACAGGCCGGCGTGCGTGACGCGGTCGTGTCCTTGAAGGTCGGCGATCGTCTGCGCCACCCGCACGACCCGGTGGCGACCGCGGGCGCTGAGCGCGCCGACCGCGTAGGCCTGGGCCAGCGCTCGCTCGGCGTCCTCCTCGAGCCGGACGTGGCGGCGGGCGAGCCCTGCGTCCATTTCCCCATTGCAGCGTGCGCCGCAGCCCGCCAGCCGGAACCGCTGGCGCTCGCGGGCGTGGGCCACGCGCTCGCGCGCGAGCGCCGAGGAGGTCTGGGGCGGGGCCCGCAACTCGGGCTCGGTCGGCCGCTCGACGTTGATCAGCAGGTCCATGCGATCGAGCAGCGGCCCGCTCAGCCGGCGGCTGTGGCGCCGCAATTCGGCCTCGCCGCACCGGCACCGATCGCCGACGCCCGCGAACCCGCACGGGCAGGGATTCGTCGCGGCGACGAGCATGAACCGCGTCGGGAACACGAGCGCGCGCTGGCCGCGCACGATCGTCACGCACCCGTCCTCGAGCGGCTGGCGAAGCGCGTCGAGGCTCGATCGCTGGAACTCGGCGAGCTCGTCGAGAAACAGCACCCCGTGGTGGGCGAGCGTCGCCTCACCGGGCCGCGGTGGCGCTCCTCCCCCCACCAGACCGGCGGCCGAGATCGTGTGGTGCGGCGCCCGGAACGGCCGTGCCCGCACGAGGCCGCTCGCGTGCAGCCCCGCGATGCTGTGGATTCTCGTCACCTCGATCGCCTCGGCCCGGCCCATCGCCGGCAGGATCGACGGGATCCGGCGCGCGAGCATCGTCTTGCCGGTCCCGGGGGCACCCTCGAACAGGAGGTTGTGACCGCCGGCGGCCGCGATCTCGAGCGCCAGCAACGGCGCCGCGTGGCCCCTGATGTCGGCCAGGTCAGGCTCGGCCGGCGCGGCGGCGTGACCGTCGGCCGATGGCGCCGGCAATGGTGGAGGCGCCGCTCCCGCGAGCACCTCCGCCGCTGCCCGCAGGCTCGACACCCCAGCGATCTCGAGCCCTTCGACGAGCGCTGCCTCCCGCGCACGCTCGCGGGGGACGATCAGACGCTCGAGGCCGGCGCGGCGCGCTCCCTCGGCGACCGCGAGCGCCCCGGGCGAGTCGCGCAGGTCCCCGCTGAGCGACAGCTCGCCGAACACCGCGTAGTCACTCAACGCGTCCGCGGGAACCTGCCCGCTCGCGGCGAGCACGCCGAGCGCCAGCGCCGCATCGAACCCCGGTCCGACCTTGCGCAGGAACGCCGGCGCCAGGTTTGCGGTGATCCGCGTCTGCGGGAACTCGAAGCCGGAGTTGGCGATCGCCGAGCGGACGCGGTCGCGCGATTCCCGCACCGCCGCGTCCGCGAGGCCGACGATCGTGAACGCGGGCAGGCCGCTCCGGATGTCGACCTCGACCCAGACCTGACGGGGATCGATCCCGTCGATCGCGAACGTGGCGATACGCGCGAGCATCGCGTCCAACGTACGCGCCGGCGCGTCAGCGGTGGGTGACGCCGTGTTCCAATTCTGCGCAGGCCGGCCGGGCCTGATTGCGCAGAACTGGAACAGCGCGTTGACCACGTGTCACGTGCGCCGGCGTAGCGTCGACTGCGTGACCGGCGACCCCCGTCCTCGGCTCGGAGCGCTCGGCGAGCAGCTCGCCGCCGAGCACCTCGTCAGACGCGGTTTCGAGATCGTCGAGCGGAACTACCGCACCCGCTGGGGCGAGCTCGACATCATCGCGTTCGATGGCCGGACGCTCGCGTTCTGCGAGGTGAAGACCCGGCGCGCGAGTCCGGCGGGCGGAAGCCCGCTGGACGCCGTGCGAACGCTCAAGCGCGCGCAAGTGCGCAAGATGGCCGGACGCTGGCTGATCGACCGGACCGACCGCCCGCACGCCGACACGCTGCGGTTCGACGCGATCGGGATCACGCTCGACCGGGCGGGACGCCTGCTGAGCCTCGAGCACCTCGAGGGCGCGTTCTAGCCGAACGCCGGCCGCTAGCGGTCGCTGAGAGCAAGGGGCTCCGCGAGGATCAGCTGCTGATAGGCCATCGACTGGAACGACATCCGGTGCAGCGGCGAGACGCCGAGCCGCTCGATCGCCTCGCGGTGCTCTGGCGTCGAGTACCCGACATGCTGGGCGAATTCCCATCCCGGATGCGTGGTGTCCGCCCGGCGCATGTACCGGTCGCGGGTCTCCTTGGCGATCACCGACGCGGCCGCGATCGCTGCGCTCTTGGCGTCTCCGTCGATCACGCCGCGTTGATCGTGGCCGAGCGCGGCGACCGGGAACCCATCGCTCAGGCAGATGCAGCCCTCGCAGGCGACCTTCGACAGCGCGTCGCGGAGCGCGGCGAGGTTCGTCTTGTGGAGGCCGCGGGCGTCTATTCCCGGGGCGCACCGCGACACGATCGCGACTTTGTTCGCGAGTCGCAGGATCACCGGGAAGAGCTCGGCGCGCGCCTCGGGCGTCTGCTGCTTGGAGTCGTTGAGCGCTCCGAGGGCACGTACCTCGCCGGGTCCGACCGCATCGAGGTCGAACAGCACGGCGGCCGCGACGAGCGGCCCCGCGAGGCAGCCGCGGCCGGCCTCGTCGGCGCCGGCGACGAACCGCACGCCGAGCGACCGGTCGAACTTGAACAGCTTGCGGGCCGCGCGCACCGAGGTCTTGCGCCGCGGGACGGGGGCGCGGTTAGAGGAAGCCGATCCGGTCAGGGGGCCAGTACGTGAAGAACGCGGTCCCGATGATCCAGCTGCTCGGGACCGGCCCCCAGAAACGACTGTCGTCCGACGCGCCACGGTTGTCGCCCATCATGAAGAAGTAGTCGGGCGGAATCTTGATCGGTTTGCCGAAATTGCACGAAGCAGTATCGCCGCATTGGATCGGGAACGGCTCCTTCTCGAGGACGCCGTCGCGATAGACGTGCCCGTTGATGATTCTGATCACGTCCCCGCCGACCCCGACGACGCGCTTGATGAACGTCTGGCTCGACTCCTGCGGCGTGGGCTTGTTGCACGCCTGCTCGTTCAACCCTCCTTCACCGCCCTGGTTCGGGTTCCCGCATACCGGATTGTCGAAGTCGGCCCCGTGCGGCGGATGGAAAACGACGACGTCGCCGACGCTCGGGTCGCCGGCGAGTCGATTGGTGAGCACCCGCTGGCCGATGTCGAGGGTCGGGACCATCGAGGGGCTCGGGATGCGGTAGGGCTTGACGATGAACGCCTGGATCAGCAAGGCGAGCGCCACGGCGATCGCCACCGTCACCACCAGTTCGATCAGCCCCTTCATCGGAGCGCTCCCGTCATCAGCCGTGTCCTGGCGCCATTACATGAGTCCGACCCGATCGGGCGGCCAGTAGGTGAGGAACGCCTTGCCGATGATCCACGATCTCGGCACCGGTCCCCAGAACCGGCTGTCCTCCGAGTCGGGCCGGTTGTCGCCCATCATGTAGTAATAGCCACGGGGGACCGTGATCGTGTGCGGGAAGTTGCAGGCCGAGTCGCCGTTGCACTGGACGATGTAGCTGTCGGGCTCCCGCTTGCCGTTGCGTATCACGTGGCCGTTGACGATCGAGATATGGTCGCCGGGAAGTCCGACGACGCGTTTGATGAACGTCTGCGAGGACGGCTGCTTCCATGGCACGCCGCAGGCCGCCGGCGCTTCCTGGCCGCCGCCGTCCTGTCCCTGGTTCGGGTCCGTACAACCGTCGTCGTAGTTCTTCGGAGGGTGGAACACGACGATGTCGCCGATGTGGGGCGAGGAGAAGTCCATGCCGATCCGGTCAACCAGCACGCGCTGGTTGACCCGCACCGTGGGAAGCATCGACCCGCTCGGAATCCGGTACGGCTTCACCAGGAACGCCTGGATCCCGAGCGCCAGCGCGAGCGCGCTCACGACGATCACCGCGAGCTCCAACAGCGTGCTCGCCGGCGACTTCTTGGCCTTCGTCACTCCTGCTGTTCGCCGGCGGGTCCCTCCGAGGCCGCCGGACTGGCGTCCTGCGGCGCCGTCGGGGGGACGGAATCCTCGGACTCCTCAGCGCTCGAACCGTCCGCGCCCGACTCAGTCTCCGACTCAGATTGCGCCTCGGCTTCCGCCGCGCCGTCCTGTGGCTCCGCATCCACCACCTCGGCCGCCTCGATGTCGGCCTGCCCGTCCAGATCCTGCGGCTCCTCGTCCGGCACCGGCGCGTGCAGCAGCTCGCGCTCGACCGCCACCTCGGGCGCCGCGCTCCGACGCTCGCGCACACGCGCGCGCTTGCCGACACGGCCGCGCAGGTAGTAGAGCTTGGCGCGTCGGACGTCGCCGCGCGCGGCGACCTCAATCCGCTCGATCTTCGGAGAGTGGAGCGGGAACGTGCGCTCGACCCCCACGCCGAACGACTGCTTGCGAACGGTGAATGTCTCGCGCGCGCCGTGACCCTGGCGCTTTATGACAACCCCCTCGAACACCTGGGTCCTGCGCCTCGTGCCTTCGATCACCTGGAAGTGCACGCGCAGACGATCACCGGCGTCGAAGCGCGGTACACGGCGGAGCTGGGCGCGCTCCAGGCTGTCGATCACGGTGCTCATGACGTTGCAAAGCCCTGCCACACCGGGTGTGGTCCGCGGCGGGGCCTGATTCGCCGGCGTAAGCCTGCGCGGGCCGCCTATGGTAGCGGACCGTCTGAGGCCCCGGCTCCCCTCGCAGCGCTCTGTGCAAGCCGCCATTCCCTGATCCGCGCGTGATGGCCTGAGAGCAGCACATCCGGGACCCGCCAGCCGCGATAATCGGCGGGCCGCGTGTAGTGCGGATACTCGGGCCCGCCGGCGAGCGCCTCGCTGAAGGACTCCTCGAGCGCTGAGGCGGGATGACCGAGCGCGCCCGGGAGCTTGCGCAGAACCGCGTCGCACAGCACCATCGCCGCGAGCTCGCCGCCGGCGAGCACGTACCGGCCGATCGACACCTCATCGCTGGCGAAGTGATCGACGATGCGCTGGTCGAACCCCTCATAGCGTCCCGACAGCAGCGTCAACGCCTCCTCGCGCGCGAGCTCGTCGACGAGCGCGTCTTCGAGCACCGTTCCGCCGGGGGCCAGCGCGATCACACGCCGCTCCCCGCGCAGCTCCACCGGGTCACGGCCGTAGCGGGCTCGCATCGCCGCCTCGACGACGTCCACCCGGAGCACCATTCCGGCTCCGCCGCCGAACGGGGTGTCGTCGACCTGACCGGCACCCAACGGCGTGTGGTCGCGATAGTTGACGTACTCGAGGCGATGGCCGCCCGCGACCGCGTTGGCGACGTGCCGTTGGCGCTCGAACCACGAGAACGCCTCGGGGAACAGCGTGAAGACGTCGATTTGCACAGGCCGCGCCCGTTAGACCTCGCCGAGGAACTCGAGGTCGATGTCGATCGAGCGGCGCTCGAGATCGACCTCGCGCACGGCGTCGGTCACCAGCGGCACGAGCAGATCGCCGCCGCCGGACCGCTCGACCTCGAGCACCTCGCAGGAGGGGAGCTCCATCAGCCGTCTGACCGTTCCGACGGCGCGGCCTCCGTCGTGCACCATGCAGCCGGCGAGGTCCTCGGCCCACCATTCGTCGGGGCCGAGCTCGGGGGCGACGGCGCGCGGCACCAGCAGGTCCTTTCCCCGCAGCGACTCGGCGGCCTCGCGGTCGTCGTGATCCTGAAGGCGGAGGATCACCCTCCGGTCGGTCCCGGCGCGGCGGGTGATGCCGAGCTCGCGGTCGTCGACGATCACGGTCGCCGTGGCCGCGAGCAGTTGCGCGTTCGGACGCGTGACGTGGAAGCTGCCGTCGAGTCCGTGCGGCCGCCCGACACGGCCGGCGAGAACCCAGTCAGGCTGTGCGCTCACCCGACCCGACGCTGGCCCGCCAGCTTCACGCGTCCACGATGTCGACGAACACGCGGCGCTTGCTCGGCACCGCGGCCGTCTTGACGACCGTGCGCAGGGCGGCGGCGGTCCGGCCACCTCGGCCGATCACGTTGCCGTAATCGTCGTCGGCCACCGACAGCTCGAGCACGATCGCCCCGTCGTCCTCCCTGACCTCGTTGACGCGGACCTCGTCGGGGTGCTCGACCAGACCACGCGCCAGGTACTCGAGCAGCTCCTTCATGGCCGCGCTACTGGATGCCCTGAATGCGCAGCAGCTTGCGGACGGTGTCCGTCGGCTGCGCGCCGCGGGCGAGCCAGTCGCGGACTCGCTCCTCCTTGAGCGTGATCGTCGAGGGATCGGTCTGGGCGTTGTAGTGCCCGACGATCTCGATCACGCGCCCGTCGCGCTTGGCGCGTTGATCCGCCACCACCACGCGCCAGACCGGGTTCTTGCGTCCACCGATGCGAGTCAGCCTAAGTCGTACAGACATTCGAGCGATGAGGGTAGCGGGTCGCGGCGAATGTTCGACGGTCGGGCTCGCCGACGCGGCTCAACGCGCCTGGCGCATCAACGCGCCAAGGTCGGGCATCCGGCCCTGGGCGACCTGCCGCATGACCTTGCGCATCTGCTCGAACTGCTTGATCAGCGCCTTGACCGCCTGCACGTTCGTGCCCGATCCCTTCGCGATCCGGAGCCGTCGCGAGCCCTTGATCAGCTCGGGGTGCCGGCGCTCCTGAGGGGTCATCGACAGGATGATCGCCTGGATCCGGTCGAACTCGCGCTCGTCGATCTTGGCCCCGCGCAGCTCCTTGCCCATCCCCGGGATCATCCCGATCAGCGACTGGAGCGGACCGAGACGGCGAACCTGGCGCATCTGCTCGAGGAAGTCGTCGAGTCCGAACTCCGATTTGCGCAGCTTGCGCTCGAGCTCGGCCGCCTGCTCCTGGTCGTAGGCGGTCCCGGCCTTCTCGATCAGCGTCATGACGTCGCCCATCCCGAGGATCCGCTGGGCCATGCGGTCGGGATGGAAGCGCTCGAACTGGTCGAGCTTCTCGCCGGTCGACGCGAACAGGATCGGCTTGCCGGTGATCGCCTTGACCGACAGCGCCGCGCCGCCGCGGGCGTCGCCGTCGAGCTTGGTCATCACGACGCCGTCGAACTGGACCACCTCGGCGAACTGCTCGGCGACGTTGACGGCATCCTGGCCGGTCATCGCGTCTACGACGAGCAGCACGTCGTGAGGCTTGACCGCCTTCTTGATGTTCGCGAGCTCGGCCATCAGCTCCTGGTCGACGTGGAGACGGCCGCTGGTGTCGATGATCAGCACGTCCTTGCCCTCGGACTGCGCGCGGTCGCGCGCCCACGCCGCGATCTTGACCGGGTCGCGGTCGGTGCCCTGCTCGTAGACCGCGGCGCCGGCCTGTGTCCCGACCTTGATCAGCTGATCGACGGCCGCCGGGCGGTACACGTCGCACGCCGCGACCGCCACCGAGGAGCCGTGCTGCTCGGACAGGTAGCGGGCGAGCTTGGCCGTCGCGGTGGTCTTCCCTGACCCCTGGAGCCCGGCCATCACCACGATCGTCGGGGGCCGCGGCGAGAACGACAGCTCGCGCGCGGCGCCGCCCATCAGCTCGGTCAGCTCGTCGGAGACGATCTTGACCACCTGCTGGCCGGGGTTGAGCTTGCCGATCACGTCGGCCCCAAGGGCGCGCTCCTTGACCGCGTTCGTGAAGCTCTTGACGACCTTGAAGTTGACGTCGGCCTCGAGCAGGGCAAGGCGGATCTCGCGCATCGCCGCGTTGACGTCGGCCTCCGTCAGCGTGCCGCGGCCGCGAACGTCGGCGAGCGTGGCCTGGAGCTTTTCAGCGAGCGAATCGAACATTTGGGGCTCTCAGCGTACTGCGCGAGCTACTGCGTGACGAGCGCTCTCGCGAAGTCCGTCGAGTCGAACGGCCGCAGGTCCTCGAGCTGCTCGCCGATCCCGATCAGCTTGACCGGGATCCCGAGCTCGTTGGCGATCGCGAGCGCGATGCCGCCCTTGGCAGTGCCGTCGAGCTTGGTCAGTACGAGCCCGCTGACCGGCACCGCCTCGGAGAACAGGCGTGCCTGGCGAAGGCCGTTCTGCCCCGTGGTGGCGTCGACCGTCAGCAGGGTCTCGTGGGGCGCCTCCGGGATCTGCTTGCCGATCACCCGCTTGACCTTCGCGAGCTCGGCCATCAGGTCGTCCTGGGTGTGGAGCCGCCCGGCGGTGTCGATGATCACGACGTCGGCGCCCTCGCGGCGCCCGAACTCGACCGCGTCGTACGCAACCGAGCCGGGGTCCGCATTCGGCGCGCCCTTGACGAAGCCGGCGCCGGCCCGCTGGGCCCACACCTCAAGCTGTTCGACGCCGGCGGCCCGGAACGTGTCCGCGGCGCCCACCACAACCGTCTGGCCGAGCTCCTTGGCGAGGTGCCAGGCCAGCTTGCCGACGGTGGTCGTCTTGCCCGTGCCGTTGACGCCGGCGACGAGGATCACCGTCGGCTCGGGCGTGAGGTCGATCCGGTCCTCACCGGTGCGCGCGATCTCCGCGAGCAGCTCGGTCAGGCGCTCGGTCAGCGCTTGCCCCCCGGAAATCCCGCCCTCGGTCGCCTCCTGCTCGAGCTGCGCGACGACCTTGGCGGTCGTCGCCGCGCCGACGTCGGCGTAGATCAGCGCCTCCTCGAGCCGCTCCCACGTCTCGTCGCTCAGATCCTCGAACAGCGTCGCCTGGATCTCGGTGGTGAGCGCCTGGCGGGTCTTTCGTAGGTTCTCGCGCAGCCGCCGGAACATGCCCCGCCGCCGCTCCTGGGTCTCGGGCGCCGCCTCGTTATCCGGCCCCGCGCGCCCGGGAGCGCCATCGACGATGAACAGATCTCGCCAGTCTCGTGCCACGGAGCGGCGAGATTACGCTGCTTCTTCCTGGGGCGGCAGGCGGCGCGAGATCACCTTCGAGATGCCGTCGGCTCCCATCGACACCCCGTACAAGGAGTCGGCGGCCTCCATCGTCCGCTTCTGGTGGGTGACGACGATGAACTGAGCGTGTTGCGAGTAGGTGCGCAGCAGCTCGAGGAATCGATCGATGTTGAGGTCGTCGAGCGCCGCTTCGACCTCGTCGAGGATGTAGAACGGGCACGGACGAGCCAGGAACACCGCGAACAGGAACGCCAGCGCGGTCATCGACTTCTCTCCGCCGGACAGCAGCGACAATCGCTTCATGTCCTTCCCCGCCGGGGTGATCTCGATCTCGACGCCGAGCAGATCCTCCTCCTGCCCGTCGGGCGATTCCTCTCGCGTCTCGTCGCCGTCCTCGCCGTCGTCCGGCTGGGGCTTGTCGGCCGCCGGCGCCGGCACACCGCCGAGCACGCGGGCCGGTCCCTCTCGCTCGGTGACGAGCCGCAGGCGGCCGCGACCGCCGGGGAACAGCCGGGCCGCGACCTGCTCGAAGTTGCGTGCGGCCGCCTCGAACGTCTGCTCGAAGCTCTCGCGGATCTGGCGGTCGGTGTCGGCGATCAGCTTGTTCAGCTCGCGCAGCGCGGTCTCGAGATCGTCGCGCTGGCGTTCGAGCTCCTCGACGTGGGCGACGGCCTCCTCGTACTCGGATTGCGCCAGCGGGTTGACCGGCCCGATCTGCTCGCGCCGGCGCGCCAGCCGCTCGAGCCGCGCCGTCAGCGCCTCGCGCTCGTCCGGCGGAAGCTCGACGGCGGCCGGCTCGGCTTCGAGCTCCAGCCGGCCCGCGAGCAACTGAAGCTCCTCGGTGGCCTCTTCCAGCCGGTCCCGGACTCGCTGGACCTGAACCTGGCACTCGGTCAGACGCTCGTTGCCCTCACGCAGGTGCGCGTGCAGCGCGGCTTCCTTCTGCGCGCACTCCTTGAGCTCCGCCGCCACGTGCTCGCCGGCCTCGCGATCGGAGCTGAGCGCGAGCTCGAACTCCGCGCGGCGCCCCGCGATCGCCCCCGCCACGTGCTCTAGGGCGACGATCACGCCGCGGATGCTCGGGAGCAGCGCCTCGTCGCGCGTGGTCGCGGCGTGCAGCCGTTCGATTCGCGCCTGTCGCTCGGCGCGCACGCGGTTCTCGCGGTCGCGGGCGCCGAGGGCCGCCGCCAGCTCGGCCGACACCTGCATGCGCCGACCGGCGTCGGGGCCATCGTCGGGCGCTGCGCGCCGGCGCTCGATCGTGGCCGCGACCCTCCGCTCCTCCTCGCCGGCCTCGTCACGGCGGGTGACGGCGGCGCGGTGCGCGGCGATCGCGTTCTCGGCCTCGGCGTCGGCGCGGGCCACCGCCTCGCCGTGACGCTCGAGCCCCGCCCCGGCCGCGAGCTCGGCCTGCGCCGCGGCCTCGCTCGCCCGGATCAGGGCATCGCGGCGGTTGCGCTCGGCCAGGACGCGCTCCTCACCCACCGCGGGCGCCTGGCGCAGTTCGCGGGTCCGGCCCGACCAGACTCGTCCAGAGAGCGTGACCGCGACCCCGTCGAACCCGCCGGGCAGCCGCTCGAGGCTCTCGACCACCCACACGTCGCGCAGCAGCGCCCGCGCGAGCGCCGCCGCGTCGGCCGGCCCGTGGACGTGCCCCGCGAGCGGCTCGGCCCCGTGCTGCGGCGGTGGCGCGGTGGTTGCGTCCGGCTCCGAGCGACCGTCGAACGGCGCGATCAGCGCGCGGCCGCCCTCGGCGCCGGCGCGGTCGAGCAGCGCGGCGGCGGCCGGCAGATCGGGCAGTACGGCGGCGCGGAGCCGGCCGTCGAGCGCGGCGGCGACCGCGAGCTCGTAGCCGGGATCGACCTCGAGCTGGTCGGCGAGCACGGTGGCCCCGCCCGGGGCGGCGGTCTGGCTGCGGAGAAACTGGTTGCAGGCGGCGAGCTCACCCCCCACCCGTGCGGCCTCGCGGCGCGCTGCCTCGACCGCCCGCTCGGCTTCGCGCAGTTCGGCGCGCGCCTGCTCGAGCCGCTCGCGCGCCTGCTCGCGGGTGACTCGGGACTCCTCGACGGCCGCGGCCCGCTCGCCGACGGCAACGCCGGCGGCCCGAAGCCCGTGCTCGAGCTCCGCCAGCTGCCGCGCGAGCTCGGCCTCGCGGTCGCGTTCGAGCCGGGCCAGCTCCTGCTCGAGCTTCTCGATCCGCGCGTCGGCGTCGGCGTCCGGCGCGTCGGCCTCCGCGGCCTGGCGGAGCCGGTCGAGGTGCTCGCGGCCCGAGCGAAGACGTTCCTCGACGTTCCGCTGCGCCGCGCGCACCGCATCGGCGCGGTAGGAGACGCGGTCGCCGGCGGACTGCGCCAGGAAGCAGCGTCTGGAGAGCTCTTCGCGATGAGCGCTGCGCTGCGCCAGCGCCTCCTCGGCCACCTCGCGGCGCTCGGCGACGGCCGTGAGCTCGCGCTCGACCTGCTCGCGCTGGGCGCGCGCCTGCGCGGCGGCGTGCTCGGCGGTGGCGAGCTCCGCCCGGTTACGGCGCAGATCGTCGCGGCCGAGCTCCCAGCGCGCCTCGAGCGTCTGGCGCTCGAGGCGGGCGTGCAGCTCGGCGGCCTCCGCCTGGCGCTTGAGCGGTCGCAGACGCGAGCGGGCCTCGCGCTCGACGTCGAGCGCCCGGTCGAGGTTGTCCTGCGTGCGGGCGAGCTTCAGCTGCGCGCGGCGCCGGCGCTTGCGGTGCTTGCCGAGCCCGGCCGCCTCCTCGATCAGCATCCGGCGGTCGCGTGGCTTGGAGGTCACGATCGACTCGACCCTGCCCTGGGAGATGACCGAGTGCATCTCCTTGCCCAGGCCGGTGTCGGAAAGCACCTCGATCACGTCGACGAGCCGACAGCGTGCGCCGGCCAGCCGGTACTCCCCCTCGCCGGCTCGGTCGAGCCTGCGCTCGATCGAAACCTCGGGCGCGCCCAGTCCGAGCGTTCCCTCGCTGTCGTCGAGCACGAGCTCTACCTCGGCGGCCCTCGCGCCCTGGCGGCCCGGCGCCCCACCGAAGATCACGTCCTGCATCGATTGCCCGCGCACCGCCAGCGGCGATTGCTCGCCGAGCGCCCACAGGACCGCGTCGGTGATGTTCGACTTGCCCGACCCGTTCGGCCCGACGATCACGCTGACACCGGCACCGAACTCGAGCTTGGTCCGGTCCGGGAACGACTTGAAGCCCTTCAGCACGATCGATTTCAGGTACACGGCGCGGGGGTTGTGGGTGGGTGGACGGGAAACTTCACTCGAGCGCCTCCAGCGCCACCTGGGCGGCCTCCTGCTCGGCGTCCTTCTTGCTCCGGCCCCGCCCGCGCCCGACCTCGACGCCGGCGATCCTCGCGCTGACCGAGAACACCCGGTCGTGCGGCGGTCCCTGCTCGTCGACGACGTCGTAGGTGACGAGCGCGCCCTTCCGCGCGAGGCGCTCCTGAAGCGCCGACTTGAAGTCGACGGGATGCTCGAGCCCCTCCTCGATCTCGGGCGTGAACGCCGCGACCACCGCCTCGGCAGTGCGCTCGTAGCCGTAGGTCAAGAAGCAGGCGCCGATCACCGCCTCGATCACCGACGCCAGCACGCGTTCGGTGCCGATCAGGGCCGGGACGGCCGAGGCCACGCCGGGTGGCGCGGCCGCGGTCAGACGCTCGGGCACGCCGAGCCGCTCGGCGACCTCCCGGCAAGCGCGACCCGAGACGGCCTGGGCCCGGATCTTGGTCAGCCGCCCGGGGCCGAACCGCTCGGCCTCGAGCCGGGGGTATAGATGCGAGGTCACCGCCAGCGCGAGCACGCTGTCACCGAGGAACGCCAGTCGCTCGTACGAATCCGACCGTCGCGCGGTCCACGACGCATGGGTGAACACGGATGTGGAGAGCTCGTCGGGCAGGTCGTCCAGCAACTCCCGAAGCAGCGCCGGGGAGTCACTCTGGCGTGGAAAGGCCTTCGCGCTCACTCAGCATCGGGGCCTGCGCTCGCCGAGGCCGACGCATGCGCCTCTCCGCCGCTGATGCCCAGCACGAACTCGACGGCCTGGCCGACGGTCTTGATCTTCATCGCCTGCTCGTCCGGGATCCGGACGCCGTAGGAGTCCTCCATCTCCTGCACGAGCGTGTAGAGGTCGAGCGAGTCGGCGTCGAGGTCCTCTCGGAAGCGGGTCGATTCGGAGATCGTCTCGGGATCCACCTCGAGCTCGTCGGCGAGATGGCCGCGGATCGCCTGGAAGATCTCTTCGCGGGTCATCAGGTCGAAACCGTAGCCGCCGCTTCGGACGGGCCACCGGCTCGCTCCCCGTCCGAGCCATCGCCTCCCGGCGCGGGCCGCAGCGCACCCGCCTCCTGGAGGGCGGCACGGGTCCGGCCGATCACGTCGTGCTCGACGCCGCGCGCCGCCACGCCGATCGCGTGGGCAAAGCCACGGGCGCTGAAGCGACCGTGGGCGACGACTCCGAGCTGCCTGAGTCCCAGCATGTACGCGCCGCCCGGGCCCTCGGGATCGATCGAGTCGCGCAGCCGCTGCAGCGACGGCGCGATCACCTGGCTCCCGAGCCGTCCCCGGACGGTCGCATTCGCGGTCTCGGTGACGAGCCTGAGCGCGCGGCTCGAGATCCCCTCGATGAGCTTCAGCGTGATGTTGCCGGTGAAGCCGTCCATCACGACGACGTCGGCGACGCCTTCGACGATCTGCGTCCCCTCGACGTTGCCGACGAAGTTGAGGCCGGTGCCTCGCGAGCCCGCGAGCTGCTGGTGCGCCGTGACGAGCTCCGGCGTGCCCTTGCCGGGCTCCTCGCCGTTGGACAGAAGCGCCACCCGCGGCGCGTCGATCCCGAGGACGGCCTGCGCGAACGCCGATCCCATATGCGCGAACTGGACCAGGTGCTCGGGGCGGCAGGTGACGTTGGCGCCCACGTCGAGCAGCAGGATCGGCGAGCGGCCGGGGTTGGGCATCGGCAGCGCCAGCGCCGGGCGGTAAACGCCGCGGTCGCGCCGGAGGTTGAACAGCGCGGCCGCCAGCGCCGAGCCGGTCGATCCTCCGGAGACGAACGCCTGCGCCCGGCCGTCGGCGACGGCTCGGGTCGCCTGGACGATCGACGCCTCGGGCGTCGAGCGGACGGCGTTCGCGGGCTCGGCGTTCTTGGCGATCGAGACCGGCGCGTCGACGACCTCGACCCCGGACGGCACGGGTCCGATGTCGCCGGCCGGGCCGAACAGCAGAACCTGGATGCCGTCAGCGGCGGCACGGGCAGCGCCCGCCGCAACCTCGCGGGGGCCGAGGTCGGCTCCGCCCGCATCCACGGCGACCGTGACCACGCCGGTCGCTCTCAGGCGAGCCGCTCGTCCCGATCCGGAACGATGACCTCGCGACCCTTGTAGCTGCCGCACACGGGGCATACCCGATGGGGAAGGCGAGGGCTGTGGCACTGCGGGCACGCGTTGTATGCCGGCGTGCTGATCTTGTGCTGCGAGCGGCGCTGCGTCGTGCGCGCGTGGGACTGCTTCTGCTTGGGGACGGCCATGCCGGGCAGTGTAGCCGCCGGCGCCGCGGCGAAACGACGCCGCTCCGGGTGTTCGTCCCGCTAACTCCGGGGAGGGAGTGTCACTCGAGCCGGAGCTTTGAGAGCGCGGCCCAGCGCGGATCGGGCTCGCGCTCGTGGTGATGATCGGGCCCGGCCGCGTTCAGATTGGCGCCGCAGACCGGGCAAAGGCCCGCGCAATCCTCACGGCACAGGAGATTGGCGGGCACGGTCAGCGCGAGGGCGTCGCGCGCCCAGGCGTGCACGTCCAGCACCCCGTCCTCGACGTACGGCGAGACGAGGTCCTCGCTGTCGGGCGCTTGCTTCTGGCGCCCGCGGCCCGCTGGTTCGCCGCGGTGCGCCCGTGCCTCGTTCGGCTGCCAGACCTCGCGGGCGTCGACGGCGAAGATCGGCGCCGCGGGCTCGAGGCAGCGCATGCACGGACCGACGATCGAGGCCTCGAATCGCAGCCGTAACGCATAGCCGTCCCCGGTCGTTCGCGAGACGTCCAGACGCACCGGCACCAGCGCCGGCTCGACCGGGTAGCGCTCGCCGGCGAGCGAGAACGGCTCGATCGCCACGGTCAGATCGAGCCGCCGCCCCTCGCCAGACGTGAGGCGCAACCCACCGAGATCGAACGTGTCGGTGCGCATCGACGGCATCCCGATGTCGAGCTTACCGACGAGCTCGGGGGTGGTCGCCGGCGCGCCGGAACCCGAGTCGCGATGATCCAGGACGTGTCGCGCTGGTTTCGCTCCTACGGCTTCGCCGACGTGTTCGACGACCTGATCGTCGGCGCTTACCCGCTCGACAAGGACGACGTCGGCACGCTTGCCCACATGGGGGTGGAGCGGGTGCTGAACCTGGCGGAGGACGAGGAGTACCGGCCCGGAGATCGCGAGCAGGTGACGCGCGCGCTCACCGGCGCCGGCATCGCCGAGTCGCGGCTGCCGCTCACCGACTACGGCGGCCTGCCCGCAGGCGAGCTCGAAGCCGCGGTGCGCGCCATCGGCGGCTGGCTCGACGCGGGAGAGCGCACCTATCTCCACTGTCGCGCCGGCTGGCAGCGGTCCGCGGCGGTGGCCGCCGGCGTCGTCGCGATCCGCACCGGGATGGACATCGACGACGCGGTCGACTACGTCCGCCGGCGCAAGCCGTCGGCCGATCCGTTGCCGCACCAGCGAGCGGACCTACGGCGGTGGTGGGAGTCGCGGCGCGACCCGGGCGAGTCCGAGCGTGGACGCGACCCGGTCTAATCCGGTCTAATCCGGACCTGGTCTAATCCGGTCTAATCCGGACCCGGTCTAATCCGGGCTAATCCGCGGCTCGGAGCCGGCGCATCGTCAGCTGCTCGGGCGCATTGTCCCGCGGTCGCCCTCGGCCGGAGCCGGCTTCGAGCTCGGGAGCGTGGACGCTCCTGGCGCTGACCGTGACCGGCTCGAGCTCGGGCAGCTCACGACCGGCCGCCACCGAGCCGTGATCCTCGAAGCGGCGCGCCGCCGGCAGCACGCGCGCCTCATACGAGCCGACCGCGTCGTTGTAGGCGCGGACCGTGCTGTTCAGGCGGGTGCCAACCGTGGCGAGCAGCGTCGACAGCTTCACGAGCCGGCCGTGCAGCTCCCGTCCGAGCTCGGATATTGCCTGGGCGGACTCGGCCACGCGCTCCTGCTGCCACCCGTAGGCGACGGCGCGCAGCATCGCGAGGAGCGTCGTCGGCGTGGCGATCAGCACCCGCCGCGCCATCGCATCCTCGATCAGGGCCGGATCGGCTTCGAGCGCGGCGCCGTACAGATGCTCGCCGGGCAGGAACATCACGACGAGGTCGGGCGCGGAGTCGAGCCCCGCCCAATAGGCCTTGTCGGCGAGCGCCTTCACGTGCCGGCGCAGCAACCGCGCGTGATCGCGTAGGTGCTGCTGGCGCTCCTCCTCGTCGCGCGCCTGGTAGGCGTCGAGCACGCCCTGGAGCGGCGCCTTGGCGTCGACGACGACATGCTTACCACCGGGCAGGTTGACGACCAGGTCCGGGCGCAGCGTCGCCTCGTCGCCGGCGACCGGAGACTGCTCGGCGAAGTCGCAGTAGCGGACCATGCCGGCGAGCTCGACCACGTTGCGGAGCTGCATCTGCCCCCACTGCCCCCGGGCGTTCGGCTTGCGCAACGCGGTCACGAGCGCGCCGGTCTCGGTCCGGAGCCGCTCCCCGGTCTCGGCGAGGGTCCGCAGCTGCGCCTCGAGGCGCCCACGTGACTCCCGCCGCTCCTGATCGAGCGCCAACAGCTGGGCGTCGACGCGGCCGAGCTGCTCCTTCAGCGGGCCGACAAGGTGTTCGACCGCCTGCCGGCGCGTGTCCAGGTCTCCCCTGGCCTCGGCGCGGGCGGCGTTCAGCTGTGCGCGGTTGAGCTCGGTCAGCTGGTCGATGCTCGACCTGAGCGCGTCCGCGCTCAGCGCCTTGAACGACGCCGACAGGCGCTCCTGGGCGTCGGTGAGCGTGGCCAGGCGCTCCTGCGCGAGCTCCCGCTCGTGCTCGAGGTCCGACCGGGCGCGGACGAGCTCGCGCTCGAGCTCGCCGGCGTGAGCAGCGTCGCGCGACAGCGCGCGCATCCGCGGACGGAGCGCCACCAGGACGGCGCCGGCGCCGGCGATTAACCCGATCAACAACCACAGCGCGTTCATGCGTCACTCAGCATTGCGCGGAGCGCGGACGGAACGAAATCCCCGCAAAACTCGAGCGAAGCGGAATGGCTGCGAGAATCGCTGTCCGTGCCAGCCGATCGGATCCGTCGCCGGGTGCTCGTGCAAGGGCGCGTTCAGGGCGTGTTCTTCCGCGACTCGGTCCGCGAGCGGGCCCGGGCGCACGGCGTATCGGGATGGATCTGCAACCGGTCGGACGGCGCCGTCGAGGCCGTGCTCGAGGGCCGGCCCGACCACGTCGAGCGCGTCGTCAGGTTCTGCAAGACCGGGCCGCGTCAGGCCTCCGTCGAGCAGGTCGACGTGAACGAGGAAGAACCCGAGGGGCTCAGCGGGTTCGAGATCCGGTAGCCGTCGTCCGCGAAAACGGCGGGCACCCGAGGACGGCGGTGGCCCGGGTCGACAGCGAACGGCAGGCACCTGAGGGAGGGCGGACGGGGCCGGTGCGCGCGTGGCGGGCTCGCGCCTGGATCGCACGCATAGCGGGCCATTCGATGCGCGGCGCGCGGACCGTGGCGTACGACGCATGCCCCACGTGCATGATCCGCCACGGTTTCCGGCGCGCGGCTGAATTCGCGTGATATGCAGGTCGCCGGATCCGCGAAGGAACGCGCCACCTCATTCCAGGTGCCCGCCGTTAAAGCCGTCCGCCCCCCGCCGCTGTGGAATCACTCGTGTGACAACTGGGGCACGACCGCAGCGGACGCCGCCCGGCTCGACACGTAGTCGCGAGCCGCCTCGACCAGCGCCCCGAACAGGCGGCTCTTGTCGTCGGCCTCCGGGTGCCACTGGACGCCGAGCGCCCAGGCCCCATCAGCGAGCTCGATCGCCTCGATGACGCCGTCGGACTGCGCGCGGCCGGTGACCGCGAGGCCGTCGCCGAGATCGAGGACCGCCTGGTGGTGGTGGCAGCGGGCGATGTGGACTTGCTCGCCGACCGCCTCCGCCGCCAGCGAACCGGGCGCCAAATCGACGGTGTGCTCGTTGCCGTCGAACGTGCCGACGACCTTTCGGTGGGGGCCGGTGCCGTCGGCCGCCACCAGGTTCTGCTCGAGCGTGCCGCCGAACGCCACATTGAGGATCTGCATGCCGCGGCAGATTGCGAGCACCGGCAGCCCGCGCTCGATCGCGGCGCGCACCATCGCGAGCTCGAACTTGTCGCGCTCGGGATAGGTGGATTCCGTGGCGGGGTCGCGGGGCGCGCCGTACGACGACGGGTCGAGTCGGCGCCGCCGATCAGCATGAGACCCTCGATCCGGTCGACTAGCTCGACGGTTGCCCGCGCCTCGACCGGCAGCAGCACCGCCACGCCGCCGGCGCGCCCGACCGGCGCCACGTACGAGTCGGCGACCAGATGCGCGTCCTGGTTCCAGAAGGCCCACCGGGCTCGCTCGCGCACCGCGCAGATGCCGATCACGGGACGAGACGGCGCGGTCATCCAGTCAGGCCGCGCCCCGAGCCGGGCGACGCGCTCGAGGAACGCGTCGAATAGCCCGAGCGCCCGGGCTCGGTTGTCGGCATCGATCGCGCCGGCGTCCGCGACCATGCGGTCCGCATCGACGCGCTCGCGGTCGAGCTCTTCGCGCGCCCCCGCGACCCAGTCCGCCACGATCTCGGGCGTCACCTCCGGGTGGAACTGGACGCCGAGGCTCCGACCGATCGTGTACGCCTGGGGCCCGGCCGGGCTGTGGGCGAGCACGGTGGCGCCGGCGGGGGCCGTGAACGTGTCGTGGTGCCACTGGAGCCACGGGCCGGCGGGCACGAGCGAGGGGTCACTGGACTCGATCGCCATCCACCCGATCTCGGCCCGCTCCGCCGGCAGCGCATGGCCGCCGAGCGCACGGGCCAGCGACTGGCTCCCGAAGCAGATCCCGAGGATTGGTACGCCCGCCTCGTGCGCATCGCGGAGCAGCCGTTGCTCGCGCGCGACCCACGGAACCGTGTCGTCGAACGCCGCCGACTCGGAGCCGAGCGTGACGATCAGGTCGTAGGCAGGCGGGTCCCGCTCGCCGTCGTCGGTCGCGACCCGATAGAGGTCCGCGACGGCGCCGCGAGCCGACAGCCACTCATCCACGAGGCCGGCGGGCACATCGGGCTCGTGCTCGATCACCAACGCGCGCATGCGACGGGACTTTGGCGATCAGGCCGCCTATATGTCAGCTTCATCGCCAAAGTCCCGTGCAGGGACGCTCACTCGACGGCCAGAGCCGTCTGGAACGCGTCGCAGGCGGCCGCGCCTCGCACTGCGAATACCACGTGTTCCAGGCCGCTCTGGCCGCCACGGAGGTACCGCCGCACCTCATCAATCTCAATCCTGGCCGCCTCGTCCAGCGGAAAGCCCCCGACACCCGTTCCGAAAGCGACCAGGGCAAGAGAACGAGCGCCGAGCTCGGAAGCCTTGCGCAGGGTCGCGGCGGTGGCGGCACGGATGTTCTCCGCCGACGTCGGGCCGCCCAACTCCATCGTCGCGGCGTGGATCACCCAGCGACACGGCATGTCGCCTCCGGAAGTCTCGACCGCTTCGCCGAGTCCGATCGGGGCGATCGCAGAGCTCTCGGCCTGCACCACGGGACCGCCGGCACGCGAGATCGCCCCCGCCACGCCCCCGCCGTGCCGAAGCTCCGTATTGGCCGCGTTGGCGATCGCGTCGACTTCGAGCTTCGTGATGTCGGTGTCCAGGACCTCGATGGCCACTAGGACACTTCAGCCGGCTCTTCCTTGCCGGCGAGCCGCTCCCGACCGCGCCGGACCGCCGCGATGAACTTCGACAGGTTCACCTCGAGCGTGTTCAGGATCTCGTCGGCGTAGTCCTCCGCCCCGAGCCTGATCTCGCGTTCGCGGGCGCGGGCGTCCTCGATGATGTCCTCGGCGCCGCGCTCCGCCTGCTTGGTGATCTCCTCCTCGGAGACCATCCGCTCCTGGCGCTCGCGCGCCTCCTTGACGATCCGCTCGGCCTCGCGCTTGGCTTCGGCGAGCATCTCCTGGCGCTCCTTGACGATCCAGCGCGCCTGCTTTATCTCCTCGGGGATCGTGGCGCGCATCTGATCGAGGATGTCGTAGATCTCCTCCTTGTCGACCCGGACCTGATCGGTCAGGGGCACCGCCCGCGCGTTGTGCACGAGATCGTCCAACTTGTCGATCAGTACCAGGACATCCATCTCTCAAGAACCTCTGTTTCGTTAGCGGCCTAGCCGTTCCTTCAAGGCGCTGGACACCTCCGCGGGAACAAGATCATCGATTTCCCCGCCGAAGGTGGCAAGTTCCTTGATGCCGCTCGAGCTCAAGAAACTGTACTTGGCGGAGGCCATCAGGTAAACGGACTCGATCTCGGGGTCCTGCCGGCGGTTCAGCTGGTTCATCTCGAGCTCGTACTCGAAATCTGAGATCGCGCGCAGCCCCTTCACGATCGCCATCGCGCCACGCTCGCGCGCGAAGTCGACCAGCAGCGTGCTGAACGGCTCGACGTCGACGTTCGGGAACCCCCGCGTCGCGCCCTCCAGGAACCCCACTCGCTCCTCGGTGTTGAACACGGTCGAGCCCTTGCGCCACGGCAGGTTCACGACGGCCACGATCACCCGGTCGTACATCTTCGAGGACCGGGCGATGACGTCGAGATGGCCGTTCGTTACGGGGTCGAACGTACCCGGGCAGATCGCGGTGCGGTTGTCAGGAACCATGAATTCGGATCAGGGTGTCGCCGTAGCGGCGCTCGTCGAGGAGGTCGAGGTCGAGGTCGAGCGGCGCTCGCCGGTCGCTCTCGCTCACTACCCGGGCACCGGGCGCCAGAACCGGTCCCAGCGCCGCCGAAAGCTCCTGCCCGAGCGTGCTCGCTTGCCGATATGGAGGGTCGAGGAACACCAGATCGTAAAGACGAGCGTCCCGCCGTGCCCCCTCGAGGTACCTCAGCGCATCCTGACGCCGCACCTCCGCGTCCACCCCAACCGCCGACAGGTTCCGCCGGATCGCGGTCACCGCGGCCGCCGAGGAGTCGACCAGCATCGCGCCGGCCGCCCCCCGCGACAGCGCCTCGATCGCGAGCGCGCCCGACCCCGCGAACAGGTCGAGCACCTCCGCGCCATCGAGCGAGCCCGATCCCGCGAGGATCGAGAACAGCGCCTCGCGCACGCGGTCGGACGTTGGGCGCGTCGAACGACCCCGCGGCGCGACCAGGCCGTGGCCGCGAAACCGGCCGGCGACGACCCTCACGCTCGGATCGGCGCGAGCGCCTCCGCGCCGAACGCCGCCACCAGGTCGTGCGCGAGCAGCGCGTGCTCCGGGGAGCCCAGCTCGGGGTCGGCAGCCACGACCTCCTCGGCGTACTGACGCGCCCGCTCGAGTAGCGCAGCATCGCGCGGCAGCTCGGCTACCCGGAACTGGGCCTCCCCATGCTGGCGCGTACCGACGAGCTCGCCCTCACCGCGAAGCTCGAGGTCGATCTCCGCGAGCTTGAACCCGTCGGTATGCCCCGCCAGCGCCCGCAGCCGCAAAGAGTCCTTCGAGCCGAACAGCAGGCAGATCGAATCGTGCTCACCCCGGCCGATGCGGCCGCGCAGCTGGTGCAGTTGCGAGATTCCGTATCGATCCGCATCCTCGACCAGCATCACGGTCGCATTGGGGACATCGATCCCGACCTCGATCACCGAGGTCGCGACCAGCACATCCGCCTCTCGCGTCGCAAACGCACCCATTGCGGCCTGCTTGGCGCCGGCGGCCATCTGCCCGTGGAGCAGCTCAACGCGGAAGTCGCGCAGCTCGCCGTCACGCAGACGCTCGAACTCCGCCGTGGCCGCCCGAGCCTGGAGCACCTCGGACTCCGACACCAGCGGACACACCACGAACGCTTGTCGCCCGGCGCGCAATTCGGAGCGGATCCGGTCGTACGCGCGCTCCCGCTCGCGCTCGCTCGAGCACACGAACGTCTCGATCGGTCGCCGCCCCGCCGGCAACTCGCGGAGCAGGGTGAAATCGAGGTCGCCGTAGGAAGCCAGCGCGAGCGTCCGCGGGATCGGCGTCGCGGTCATGTGAAGGACATGCGGGCGCTCGTCGCCGGAGGCCTTCCCATCAAGGGCCGCTCGCTGGCGAACCCCGAACCGGTGCTGCTCGTCGACCACCGCGACGCCGAGCCGCGCGAACCGCACCGCGTCCTCGATCAGAGCGTGGGTCCCGACGATCAGCGACAGCTCCCCGGAATCGAGCTTGGCGAGCAGATCGGCGCGGCGCCGCCCGGGCGTAGATCCGGTGAGCAGTCCGAAAGCCACCACCGATCCGGGCATGAGCTTCTGAATCGTCGCGAAATGCTGCTCGGCCAGCGTCTCGGTCGGAGCCATGAGCGCGCCCTGATAGCCGTGCTCAACCGCACGCAGCAGCGCGTACAGCGCCACCACGGTCTTCCCGGACCCGACCTCGCCCATCAGCAGACGCTGCATCGGCTGCGGACGCGCCAGGTCCTGATCGATCGTCTCGAGCGCACGCTCCTGGTCGCCGGTCAGCGTGAACGGCAACATGTTGGATAGCCACCGAGCGGTCAGGTCACGGTCGCCGCCGAGCAACGGCGCGGTGCTGAGTGCGCGCCGGCGCAGCCGCCGGCGCCGCAGCGCGAGTTGCGCGAGCAGCAGCTCGTCGAAGGCCAGCCGGCTGCGCGCGACGTCGATGCCGCCCGCAGATTCTCCGAAGTGCGCCTCGGCCAGCGCCGCCGCCCGTTCGGGCAACCGCTCCCGGGCCCGGACGCAAGCCGGCAGCGGCTCGACGACGTCCTCGAAGGCTCCCCGGTGCTCGCGCACGAGCGCAAGGATCTGGGTCGAGGTCAGTCCCTCGGTGGCCGGGTAGTGCGCGACGGTCCCGTCGCCCCCGACCGCGTCCGCGGTGCGGGCGTGGGCCTGAACCCGGAACCGCTTGCGACCCTCGAACTTGCCGTGCAGCGCCAGCCGCGTGCCGACGGGATAGCGCTGCTCGAGCCAGGGCTGGTTGAAGAACGTGGCCTTCATCGCGCCGCTGTCGTCGGCGACGGTCGCCTCGACGAGCGGCCGCATCCCGCGCCGGCGGACCGACCGCGAGGAGATGCTCCTGACCTGGACGACCACGGTGGCGCTCTCGCCGGGGACGAGCTCGGCCACGGTGCGGGCCTCGCGGCGGTCACGCGGCAGGTGCAGCAACAGGTCCTCGACCGTGGCCAGACCGAGCGTGTCGGCCGCTCGCTGCATCTTCGCGCCCTGAAACGAAAGGGCCGCTCGCAACTTCGAGGGCTGGGGATAACGAACCGAAGCAGCTTCGAGTTCTGATTGCTCCAGCGGATCAGACGTGGCGAACGCGGTTGGAGACACCTGCCACGCAGATGATGACCGCCCGGCCGGACCTGCTCACATGCTCACGCGACGAGCGTGACGAGCGTGACGAGCTATTCGGCCGCCAGCAGCCACCACTGCGCCTGCTGACCCCCGTCAGACAGCTCGAACTCAACGTCACCGTGAGCCAGCGCCTGGACAGTCCCATCGTCCAGCGGTGCTTCGGCTCCCCGCAAGCAGGTGATCAGCTCGGCGTCGCGCGCGAGCTGCTCGAGCACCTCCCTGAGCGCCTCCCGGGGCCTCCCCCAGGCGACGATCTCCTGTTCGACGAACCCGACCGCATCGCCGGCGCGGAACCGGCCCTGAGCGTCATCGAGCGTCGCGGGCGCGACGGCGCCGGTGCGGACGTGCTCGAGCGCCCTGGTCATCGCCGCCGCGTTCTGGCCTGAGTTCCGCGCGGGGTCGAGCGCCACCGCGGCCGCGAGTCCGGCCTGGGGCGTCAGCGACGGCACGACGCACACCGACTTGTCGGACAGCTGCGCGGCGCGGCGCGCCGCCTCGAACGCACCCGGGCTGTTGGGCAGCACGACGACCTGCTCGGCCTCGATCGCGTGGATCGCCGCGAGCAGCTCGTAGCTCGAGGGCGCGAGCGCCGGCCCGCCGTCGAGCGCGTGCACCCCGAGGCTCTCGAACAGCGACTGCATCCCGGCTCCGCTGGCGACCGCCACCGCGCCGCACACGACGGGCTCGGCGGGGGCAGGGTGCTCGGCGCGCCACGAGACCTGCGCGCGCATGTCGGCGACGTCGAGATGCGAGACGGCTCCGTGCGAGGCGAACACCGCGGTGGCGGCGTCGGGATCGTCGGTGTGGATGTGCACCTTGAGCGTGGCCTGGTCGCCGACGATCAGCAGCGAGTCACCGAGCTGCGCGAGCGCCGGCGCGAACCGCCGCTGCTCGAGGTCGGTGCCCGTGACCGCGAAGTTCGCGCAGTACCGATAGGTGGTCGAGACGTGCTGAGGATGGGTGGGCCGCGCCGCGGCGCGGTACTCGCGCGCCGGCGGTTCCGCTCCCGCGAGGGCGCCGATGATGCCGGCGACGAAAACCGTCACCGCGTAGCCGCCGGCGTCGACGACGCCGGCCTCCCGTAGCGCCGGCAGCAGATCGGGGCCGCGCTGCACCGAGCTCTCGCCCGCCTCGAGCGCGCGCACGATCACCCTCGCGATCGCCATGTTCTGTTCCTCGGCGCTCGCGTCCGGGGCGAGCCGGGCGTCGGGCATCCGGGCCGTCTCTGAGGCGACCTGCACCGCCATCTCCCGCACCACCGTCAGGATTGTGCCCTCGACCGGTTCGCGAACCGATCCGTACGCCTGGTCCGCGGCGCGCGCCAGGGCCGCGCTGATCAACACGGGGTCGACGAGCTCGCCCGGCCGGCTCGCGAGCTCCTCGGCGGCGCCGCGGATCAGCTGGGAGAGGATCACCCCCGAGCTCCCCCGGGCGCCGAGCAGCGCGGCGCGCGCGACCGAGGCGACGATCTCGTCGCGGCCGACGCGCTCGATCGTCCCCTCCGGAGGGGCGTGCGCAAGGCGGTCGAGCTCATCGAGGACCGCGCGCAACGTGAGCACCATGTTGTCGCCGGTATCGCCGTCGGCGACCGGGAACACGTTGATCTCGTTGATCTCCTCCCGTCGTGCCTCGAGCGCCGCCAGCCCCGCCTGGAGCACGGCTCGGAAGCGAAGGAGGCTAGCGTCCCAGCCCGGATCGGTGCCGGGCTGGGGCGACGCTCCTCGATGCAGTTCGGACTTCAATTGGGCGCGGGGAGGGATGCGGTTCGCCCGAGCCGCAGCCGCGTGGGTCACTTGGCCTTGGCGACCTTGCCGGCCTTCAGGCACCGGGTGCACACGTAGACCCGCCGCGGCGTCCCGTCGTCGTCGATCCGCACCCGCTGGAGGTTGGGATCGAAGCGCCGCCTGGTGGCGACCATCGAGTGGCTGCGGGAGTTCCCGAACGCGGGACCCTTCCTACATACGTGGCATACCTTGGCCATCGCCGGCGAGTATAGCTTCAGGGGCGGCGTCGAAAGCGCGCGCCGCCCCTCTCGACCGCGCTCTGCCGCTCTCCTCGAACCCACCGGGCGCCCCGGGCAGCGTCGCGGATTTCCGCCTTGCACGTCCGCTAACAGACAGTTTCGCGGAAGGTCCGTATTCTTTGCGGCCGGGTAATGAGGCGTTTCGATGGGTAATCAATCCCCGCCGGACGCGCGCGTTCGGAAGGACTTGGGGCTTCCGGAGCGATACGCGGCGGTCCGCCACATCGCCAGTGGGGGAATGGCGTCGGTGTGGTGCGCCCGCGATCGCGCGCTCGGCCGCAACGTGGCGATCAAGCTGCTCGCCGAGCGGTTTGCCGACGACGACGAGGCGAACGCGCGGTTCCTCCGCGAAGCGCGCGCCGCCGCCCGGCTGTCCGGCCACCCCAACGTGGTGATGATCTACGACGTCGGCGAGACCGACGCCGACGGGCGTGCGTTCATCGTGATGGAGTTCCTCGCCGGTGGCACCGTCGCGGACGCGATCCGGGTCGACTCGGTCCGGCGCGTGCACGCGGTCAAATGGGTCGGGGAGGCGGCGTCCGCGCTCGACTTCGCCCACAGCCGCGGCGTACTGCATCGCGACATCAAACCCGCCAACCTGCTGCTGGACCGGGCGCGTACCCTGCACGTGGCCGACTTCGGAATCGCGCGTCTCGGCGCCGAGGACACGATCACCGGCACCGGCGAGGTTCTCGGAACCGCCTCGTATCTGGCGCCTGAGCGGGCGCTCGGGCACCCCGCGACGGCCGCCAGCGACCGGTATTCACTTGCGGTGGCAGCGTTCGAATTGCTGGTCGGGGAGCGGCCGTTCACCGCCCAGCACTTCGCCGCGCAGGCGCGCCAGCACATCGAGGAAGAGCCACCCGGCGCGAGCCGACTGAACCGGACGCTGCCCGAGTCGGTCGATGCGGTCCTCGCCCGCGGGATGGCCAAGCAGCCGGAGCGGCGATGGCCGACCGCGCAAGATTTCGCTCAGGCGCTCGAGACCGCGCTCACCGAGGCGACGACCAGGACCCACCACCGAATCGCCGCCGCAGCGGTCGGTCGCCCCGTCCGCGGATCGCATTCAACGGGTCCGCGGAACCCGGCCAGTTCGCGACAAACGACCACATCACGACAGCAGCCGGGGGCTTCGCGGAGCCAGCCGACCACAGCCCGCCGTACGTCGCCGAGGACCGGATCGCACCCGCCGGTGGCCGCTCGCCCGCCCGGGCGCCGGCGCGGGCGGATCCTGGCGCTGGCCGCGCTCGTGCTCGGGGCCGCCGCCGCGGTCGCGATCGCCGGCACGATCGGAAGCGGTGGACGCTCGGCGCAGCGATCGGCGAGCGTCCAGCGACAGGCGTCCGCGGCCGTGCCCAAGCATGCGCCGGCAATACCGAAGCCGACCGCCCCGAAGCCGCACACGACCCAGGCTCAGACCCGGACTCAGACCGTCACGGCCACCCCTGCCGCCGCGACCACGCCCCCGCCGACGGGCGAGACGCTCGAGGCCCGCGGGCATCAGCTGATGCTCGACGGGAACTACGGCGCCGCGCTTCCCGTGCTCCGTCAGGCCGTCAACACCGCCGGTCCGGACAGCCTCACGTACGCCTACGCGCTGTATGACTACGGCCGCACGCTGCTCCTCGCCGGCGATCCGAAGGACGCGGTCAAGGTGCTCTACCAGCGCCTGCAGATCCCCGACCAGACCGGGGCGGTCCGCCAGGAGCTGCAGCTCGCGTTGGTCGCACTCGGGCAGACCGTCCGCGGCGGCGGCGGCGGCGGCGGCGCCACGCCGCCGGGGCACCGCCACGATCACGGAGGCATCGGGGTCGGGCCGCCCGGCGCACCGGGCGCGAGTCCCGGAGCCGGACCGCAGCCCCCCGGGCAGGCCGGGGACTCCCAGGGCGTGACCGCCGCGCTCAGGACAGGCCGGAACTCCCAGGGCGACTGACCGCCGCGCTCAGGACAGGCCGGGACTCCCAGGGCGACAGACCGCCGCGCTCAGGAGACCGCAGATCGGTCGCCGGCGCGCGCGAGCTCGTGCTTGACCGCCAGCGAGGCGAGCGCGGCCTCGGCGGCATGGCGGCCGGTGTCGCGCTTGGACCCGCCCGCCACGCGCTCGAGCGCCTGGTCCATCGTGTCGACGGTTAGGACCCCGAAGCCGCACGGCACCCCGGTCTCGAGCTGCACCGTCTGGATCCCGCGCGCCGCCTCGCCGCACACGTAGTCGTAGTGGTCGGTCTCGCCCCTGATCACCGCGCCGAGACACACGATCGCGCGGTAGCGGCCCGACTCCGCCGCGTACTTGGCGATCAGCGGCAGCTCGAATGCGCCGGGGACCTCGAACCGATCGACGTCGGCGACGCCGGCCTCGTCCAGCGCCTCGCGAGCGCCGGACTCGAGCTTTCCGGCCAGCTCCGAGTAGAACCGCGCGACGCACAGCGCCACGCGGCCACCGACGCCGGCGCGCTCGCTCATTCCTCGGACCGCTCAGAGCGATGGAGCAGGCGGTCGTGCTCGACCTCGTCGTGCAGCATCTCCTCGTCGAGCGCGAGGCCCTGGTGATGGAGCGTGTGACCGAGCCGGTCGCGCTTGGCGCGTAGGTAGGCCTCGTTGTGGGGGTTCGGGACTTGCTGGATCGGGAGCTGATCGGTCACCGACAGGCCGTAGCCGGCGAGCCCCGAGATCTTCTTGGGGTTGTTCGTGAGGATCCGGATGCTTGTCAGCCCGAGGTCGACGAGGATCTGGGCTCCGATCCCGTAGTCGCGCAGGTCGGCCGGGAGGCCGAGCTTGAGGTTGGCGTCGACGGTGTCGAACCCCTCCTCCTGGAGCTTGTAGGCGCGGAGCTTGTTCAGCAGTCCGATTCCCCGGCCCTCCTGGCTCAAGTACAGCAGCACGCCGACGCCCTCCTGCTCGATCATCGACAGCGCCGACTCGAGCTGCTCGCCGCAATCGCAGCGCAGCGAATGGAACACGTCCCCGGTCAGGCACTCCGAGTGCACGCGGACGAGCACATCGTCGCGACCATCGACGTCGCCCTTGACGAGCGCGACGTGGTGCTTGTTGTCGACCAGCGAGCGATATCCGACCGCCGTGAACTCGCCGAACCCAGTCGGGAGCTTGGTCGAGACGACCCGCTCGACCAGCTTCTCGTGCCGGCGGCGGTAGGCGACGAGATCGGCCACCGTGACCATCTTGAGGCCGTGGCGCTCGCAGTACGGCTCGAGATCGCGCACCCGCGCCATCGTGCCGTCGTCGTTCATGATCTCGCAGATCACCCCCGCCGGGATCAGGCCGGCGAGCCGCGCGAGGTCGACCGCCGCCTCGGTCTGGCCGACGCGCTCGAGCACGCCACCTGGCTTGGCCTTCAGAGGGAAGACGTGACCCGGCTGGACGAGCTCGCGTGGGCTCGTCTTGGGATCGATCGCGACTTGGATCGTACGGGCGCGGTCGGCCGCCGAGATGCCCGTGCTGACGCCTGACCGCGCCTCGATCGAGATCGTGAACGCGGTCTCGAACGCCGACTCGTTCTTGGCCGCCATCAGGTCGAGCCCCAGCTCGTCGCAGCGCTCCGGCGTGAGCGACAGGCAGATCAGGCCACGTCCCTCCTTGGCCATGAAGTTGATCGCCTCGGGCGTGATGAACTGGGCGGCCATCGTCAGGTCGCCCTCGTTCTCGCGATTCTCGTCGTCGACGACGACCACCATCTTCCCCTGACGGATGTCCTCGATCGCCTTCTCGATCGTCGCGAACGGCGTCCGGACCGAGCTCATCCGGTCTTGACCACCAGCTTCTCAACGTATTTCGCCAGCACGTCGACCTCCAAGTTGACCCGTCTGCCCGCATCGATTCCGCCGAGATTCGTGCGCTGCAGCGTCTCGGGGATGAGAGAAACGGTAAACGATCGATCATCCACCGCCGTGGCGGTCAGCGAAACGCCGTCGACCGCGATCGACCCCTTCTCGACCACGTAGCGCAGCACGTCGGGCGGAGCCTCGATCCGGATCCGGCGCGCGAACCCGTCGTCGTGCTGTTCGACCACCTCGCCGAGGCCGTCGACGTGGCCCTGCACGACGTGGCCGCCGAGGCGGTCGGTCGCCCGTAGGGGGAGCTCGAGATTCACCTCCGAGCCGAGCGCCAGACCGCCCAGCGAGCTACGCCCCAGCGTCTCGTTCATCGCGTCGGCCGCAAACGAGCCGTCGCGGAGCCTTACGGCGGTCAGGCACACTCCGTTGATCGCGATCGAGTCACCGGCGCTGAGCTCGGAGGAGAGCGGCGTCGCGATCGTGATCCGTGCGCCGTCCTCCGAGCGCTCGATCTCGGCGACTGACCCGATCCCCTGCACGAGTCCGGTGAACATCGCCCCGCTACCACTCCTTGATCCGCGCGGACACGAGCAGGTCCTCGCCGACGCGGTCGCAGTCGAGCGTCAGCGCGCGCGCTGCGTCCGCGATCGCGTCGACGCCCTCGCCCTCGAGCGGGTCACGCGCGGTGCGCCCGCCGAGCACCATCGGCGCTAGGAACAGCCGCATCTCGTCGACCTCGCCGGCGTCCATGAACGCGCCGGCCAGGTGAGGCCCGCCCTCGAGCAGAATCGAGCCGACGCCGTCGGCGCCGAGCTGGTCGAGCGCGGAACGCACCCGCGCCGGCTCGTTCTGACCCGTCGCCACGATCACCTCCGCGCCGTGGGCGGCGAGCGCATCGGTGGCGGCCCGTGGGGCCGCGCGCGAGACCACCACGGTCAGCGAGACCTCGCGCGCGCCGTGGACCAGCTTGGACTCCACCGGGAGGCGCGCGAGCGAATCGAACACGACGCGGCGGGGCTGACGGATGACGCCATCGATCCGCGCGGTCAGCTGAGGATCGTCGGCGAGCGCGGTGCCGATGCCGACGGCGACTGCGTCGCATTGGGACCGCCACCGGTGGGCCAGCCGGCGGCTCTCCTCTCCCGAGATCCACTTCGAGTCGCCGCCGTGCGTGGCGACCTTGCCGTCGAGCGTCATCGCGGATTTGAACAGCACCCACGGTCGACCGGTGCGGGCGTGCTTGCGAAACGACTGGTTGAGCAGGCGCGCGCGGACGGCGAGCTCGCCGTCGGCGACCACGACCTCGACGCCCTCGTCGCGCAGGATGCCCAGGCCCCGCCCCGAGGCGTGCTCACTCGGGTCGTCCGAGGCGACGACCAGCCGGCCGATGCCGGCCTCCCGGATGGCGTCCGTGCACGGCGGCGTGCGGCCCTGGTGGCAGCAGGGCTCGAGCGAGACGTACAGGGTGGCCCCGCCCAGATCCCGGTCCCCGGCAGCGCGGATCGCCTCGATCTCGGCGTGGGGCGACCCGAGCGCCTGGTGAAAGCCCTCCCCGAGAACCTCGTCGTGGCGGCCGATGACGGCACCGACGAGCGGATTCGGGCTAACCCGCCCGCGGCCGCCCTCGGCCAGATCGATCGCGCGGGCGAGGTGGCGGCGATCGATGTCGGTGGGCGAGGACATGGCGGAAACCTGGAGAATAAGGGCAGTTGACTCACATGCGGCGGCGGTTCTCGGGCGCCCCTCTCGCTACCGTTGTCTCACCAGCCCCCGGGGCCGTACCGCGCTCCGTTCAGCCGGACTGCTCGTTTTAGAACTCAGAGCCCGGCTCTTTGCCATGAAGCTCATCATCCAAGTTCCCTGTTTCAACGAGGAGGGCCAGCTTCCGCTGACGCTCAGCCATCTGCCCCGGCAGATCGCCGGTTTCGACGCCGTGGAGTGGCTGATCATCGACGACGGATCGACCGATCGCACGATCGAGGTGGCCCGGGGAAGCGGCGTCGACCACATCGTCCGGCTGACGAACAACAAGGGGCTGGCGGCGGCCTTCCAGGCCGGGCTCGACGCCGGCTTGAAGCTGGGCGCCGACGTGATCGTCAACACCGACGCCGACAACCAGTACGAGGGATCCGACATCCCCAAGCTGGTGGCGCCGATCCTGCGGGGCGAGGCCGACATGGTCATCGGCGACCGGCGGGTCGAGACGATCGAGCACTTCTCGGCACCCAAGAAGCTGCTCCAGCGGCTCGGCTCCTGGGTCGTCCGCCATGCGTCCTCGACCGAGATCCCCGACACCACCTCGGGCTTCCGCGCCTACAACCGCGAGGCGGCGCTCCAGGTGCAGGCCGTGTCGAAGTTCACCTACACGCTCGAGACGATCATCCAGGCCGGGCGGCTCCAGGTCGCGGTCGACCACGTCCCGATCCGGACCAATCCAAAGACCCGCGAGTCGCGCCTGTTCCCCTCGACTACCGCGTACGTGCGGCGCAACGCGCTGTCGATCTTCCGCGTGTACTCCCAGTACCAGCCGCTCAGGGTGTTCTGGACCGGCGCGCTGATCCTCGGCGTGGCCGCGATGGCGATCTTCATCCGCTTCCTGATCTTCTTCGTCCAGCATCCCGACGCCGGGACCCGCCACGTCCAGGAGCTGATCGCCGGCGGCGTGCTGTTCAACGCGGCGATGCTGCTCGGCGCCCTTGGCGTGATCGGCGATCTGCTCGACGCGCAGCGCACGCTGTCGCAACGCACGTTCGAGCGGGTCCGGCGGATCGAGCTGCGGCTGGGAGTCGAGCCTTCGCACTACGAGCGCGGCGCACCGGCGGCCGAGAACACGGAATCCACTGAAAGCGTCGCGAAGACGCCGCCGGCGAGCAACGGCCAGACGGGCGCGGAGGCCCCGGACCGCAGGGCACTCGAAGTATGAGTCGCAGCCCGGAGGTCGCGACCGCCGGCGGTGATCCCATCGACGTCCCGACCGGCAACAGGTTCGACAAGTACGGCTCGACGAACCCGGTCGTGCGCCGGCTGATGGCGGGGTTCGAGGGCACGCTGGCGCGCCTGTTCACGCGCGCCGCCCCCGATTCGGTCCTCGACGTTGGCTGCGGCGAGGGAGTCCTGACTTACAAATGGGCCGGGGCGCTCGGCGGTCGGCCGGTACTTGGCGTGGATCTCGCCGACCCGAAGCTCGAGGCCGAGTGGAGCGCTCGACAACGTTCCAACCTCGAGTTCCGGGCGCTGCCCCCCGAGGAGCTCCAGGATCTGCCGTTCCCAGAGCGGTCGTTCGACCTGGCAGCTGCAATCGAGGTGCTCGAGCACGTGCCCGACCCGGAGCGCACGCTCGCCGAGATGGCGCGGGTGGCCGCGCGTCATCTGCTCGTGTCGGTCCCGCGCGAGCCGCTGTGGCGAGGGCTGAACGTCGCCCGCGGCGCCTACGTGCGCGATCTGGGCAATACGCCGGGCCATCTCAATCACTGGTCGAAACGGAGCTTTGTGCAGATGGCGGCCCGCCACGGCGAGGTGGTCGAGGCGCGCTCGCCGTTTCCGTGGACGATGCTCCTCGTGCGAGTCCGATGACGCCGCCGCACGACACGACGACCGCTCCGGCCCCTCCGGTCGCGAACGGAGCCGGCGCGCCGGCGCCGAGCGGCACGCCAGAAGGCCCCGCGCAGCGGTCTTACGCCTCGGGCGCGCGCATCCTCTCGATCGGGATCGCCTCGACCGGCATCTTCACGTTCCTCTACCTCGCGCTCGCCAGCCGCTCGCTCGACCCGGCCTCCTACAGCCGGATTTCGCTGTGCTGGGCGATCATGTTCGTGATCCTGTCGGTGATCTACCGGCCGATCGAGCAGCTGCTCTCGCGGACGATCGCCGATCGGCGCGCCCGCGGGCTCCACGGCCATCCGCTCCGGATCCCGGCCTTGATCCAGTTCAGCTTCGCGACGCTGTTCCTGATCGTGGCCCTGGCGCTGCGGCCCGAAATCGAGCAGGGGATGTTCGACGGCTCGAGTGCGCTCTATTGGATCCTCGTGATCGGCGTGCTCGCGTACGGCGCCAGCTACTTCGCCCGGGGCTGGCTGGCCGGCCACCAGCGGTTCGCGCTGTACGGGGGCCTCGTGTTCCTCGAATCGACCTCCCGGTTCATGTTCGCGCTCGCGGTCGCGGTCGGCATCGCGTCGGGTCAGGCGGCGGTTGGGCTCGGCATGGCGGTGGCGCCGTTCGCGTCGCTGTGCGTGATCCCGTTCGCGTTCTCGCGGCTACGACTCGAAGCCCCGGCCGGCGTGCCGGTAGCCGACGCAGCGCGAGAGGGGCCCGCGCACGCCGAGATCGAGGAAGCCGCCGCCGACCTCGATCTCAAGCGCGGAGCCGGGTTCGCGGTGTCAGTCGTCGGGATCATGCTCGCCGAGCAGACGCTGATGAACGCCGGCGTGCTGATCGTCGCGGCCAGCGCCGGGAGCAAGGCGGGATTGACCGTCGGCATCACCGGGTTCGTGTTCAACGTGCTGCTGATCGTGCGAGCGCCGCTCCAGTTGTTCCAGGCGATCCAGACGTCGATCCTCCCCCACCTCGCGGGCCTCGAGGCCCGCGAGTCGGCCGCCGAGTTCCACCAGGCGATCAAGACCACGATCAAGGTGATCGCAGCGTTCGCCGGCGCGGTCGCGATCGGGCTGCTCGTGATCGGGCCGGCCGTGATGACCGCGCTGCTGGGAGACAAGGGCTTCCACTACGGACGTTTCGGCCTGGCCATCGTCGGCCTTGGGATGGGCCTTCACCTGACCGCGGGCACGCTCAACCAGGCGGCGCTGGCCCGCGGCCGCGCGCCGTTGGCCGCGATCGCGTGGCTCGGCTCGGCGGCGCTGTTCGTCGCGTTCATGGTGTCGGAGGCGATCAGCAACCAGGTGACCCGAGTCGAGGTCTCGTACTTCACGGCCGCGTTGATCCTGTGTGGCCTGCTGTGGGCGGTGTACCGGCGCGGATCGGCGCCGGCTGCGACGCCCGCGCGGGCGCCGGCTGCTACTCCGGCTCCGGCTCCGGCGAGGGCGAGGACGAGCGGCGGCTCCGGCGGCTCCGGCGGCTCCTGACGATCAGCCGTTGCTGAGGCTCTTGCAGGCGGCCTGGGTGGCCGCGGCCTTCTCGAGGTCGTGATTGCTGAGCCCGCTCGAGTCGATGTCGTTGAGCGAGCCTTTGACGCTGGCGCCCAGCGCCTTGGCCGCGGTCCTGAACGACGCCGGGGAATCGGTCGGCAGCGAGTTCGACTTGGTCAACGCCACACGCATCGCGTCACGCAGCTCGGTGAACGCCTTGATGATCGTGCCCGCCACCGCCTTGCCGCGGGAGATGTCCGGGGTGCCGGCGGACTGGATCTTGCCCAGCGCGTGGGCGGAGTCCTGTTGAACCGCGGTCAGGAATCCCTGGAGGGTCTTCTTGGCCTGAGTGGCGTTCGCTGCCGTCGTGTTGTTGAGCGCGCTGCTCCGGGTCACGACGTCCTTCTCGAGCGGCGAGATCGCGGAGCAGACCGATTTGACGTAGTCGTTCGCGCTGACCTTTGAAGAGTCGCTCGAGCCGCACCCGGCACACAGGGCGACCGCGAACAGCACGGTAAGAGCTGACCGAAGACTCCCAAACCGCATGATCGTGAGGCTAGCGGCGGATCGGCCTTGATGCGATGCGCAACGTGGCTCTCAGACGACGCCCGCGGCCGCGGCGATCGCCGTGTAGGCGGCCGCGGGATCGGACGAGCCGAACACCGCGGACCCGGTCACGAGCAGGTTCGCGCCGGCCTCGACGCACGACGCGGCGGTTCCCTCGTGAACACCCCCGTCGACCTCGAGCGCCACGTGATCAGGGAGCGCACCGCGCATCCGCGCGAGTTTGTCGAGCGACCACGGGATGAACTTCTGGTTGCCCCATCCCGGGTTGACGCTCATGCACAGCGCCATGTCGAGCAGCTCGTGTGAGACCTCGGCGAGGCTTTCCGCCGGCGTCCCCGGATTGACCGCCGCGCTCGCCGTGCACCCGGCCTCGCGGATCGCGTTCAGCGTGTAGTGGAGGTGCGGCGTGGCCTCGACGTGGACCGTGATGCTGTCGGCCCCCGCCGCGGCGATCTCGCCGACGTACCGCTCGGGGCGCTCGATCATCAGGTGGACGTCTAGGATGCCGCCGGCATCGTGCACCCGCTCGGCGATCGCGCCGACGATGATCGCGCCGAACGTGATCGGGGGCACGAAGTGACCGTCCATGACGTCGACATGGATCACCTTCGCGCCGGCGGCGAGGACCTCGTCGACCTGCTCGCCGAGCCGCGCGAAGTCCGCCGACAGGATCGACGGGGCGATCCGGCGCTCGCGAAGCAAGCGCAGGTTCGACGGGAGCGGCACTACTAAACCGCCTGGAGCATGCTGCCGTGACAGTGATTGCACGCGACCACTGCCGTGCTCGACATCCGCACGATCGTCGAGTGCTCCCCGCAGTTCGGGCAGACCGAGACGAGCTCGTAGCGCTGCAAGCAGTAGACGCATCGGTAGCGCCCGGGTGCCGCGGTCGGGCGTAGCCAGGGCTCACCGCACCCCGGGCACTCCGGACCGAGCTTGGGCATCGGATCGGTCACGGTCGTCACACAGGTTAACGGGCCGCTCGGGCGGCTCGACGTCTGTGAGCATCTCAGGCTCACGAAGCACGCCGAAGGTGGCCGATGAAGAACCCGTCGGTGCCGTCTCGGTGTGGCAACAGCTGGAGCATCTGCTCGAGGTCGAAGTCGGCGTGTTCGGCCAGGAACCCGTCGACCACGTCCTCGCTCTCCGCCCGCGAGATCGTGCAGACCGAGTACACGAGCGCCCCGCCCGGGGCGAGCGCCTGCGCCCCGGCCGCGAGGATCCGGGCCTGGAGCGCGGCGAGCTCGCGGATCGCCTCGGGGCGCGCCCGCCACCGCAGATCGGGCCTCGATTGGAGCGTCCCGAGCCCGCTGCACGGCGGATCGACGAGAACCCGGTCAAACGGCCCGTCGGTCCTCGGGGCCGCGGCGTCGCCGACCTCCACCCGCACGCACGTGGCGCGCATGCGCGCTGCCGTCCGCTCGAGCGCCGAGGCCCGACCCGGGTGGCGCTCGACCGCGACAACCTCGCCGGCGTCGTCCATCAGCGCCGCGAGATGGGTGGTCTTGCCGCCGGGCGCCGCGCACAGGTCTAGCACCCGGTGGCCGGGGGCGGGATCGAGGATCCGCGACACGAGCATCGATGCGCGCGACTGCGGCTGCACCGCGCCGGTTCGCCACAGCTCCGAGCCCTGAGCGTCGAACGGGCCCTCGAGCACCAGACCCTCGGCAAGACGCGCGGCAGGGCGGATCGGCACCGGTAGCCCTGCCACCACGTCCGCGACGGTCGCCACGAGCGGATTGACCCGCAGCGCGGACTCGGGCGGCGTGTTGACCACCCGCAAGAGCGCACGCGCCTCGTCCGCGCCCAACTCGTTCCACCATTGGCTGGCCAGCCAGCCAGGCACGGAATGAAGCAGCGCCGCCGTTTCGGGGGACTGATCATCCAGCCCCGCGAGGATGCCCGGACCCTCGCGGACCGCCCGCCGCAAGACGGCGTTGACGAGACCCGCCGCATGGGGACGCGCCCGCTTGACGAGCTCGACGGTCTCGTTCACGGCGGCATGCTCGGCCGTTCCCCCGAGGTACAGCAGCTCGAACAGCCCCAGCCTGATCGCCGCGAGCACCGGCGGGTCGAGACGATTCAGTCGGCGGTCGATCAGCTGCGCGGCGACGTGATCGAGCGTCCCCCGCCGCTGGACGGCGCCGTAGGCCAGCGCCATCGCCAGCGCCCGGTCGCGAGGCTCGAGCCCGGCCGCCTCGCCGGCGAAGGCGCGGTCGGCATAGGCGTCCTGCTCGAACACCCGGCGAACCACGCGCAGCGCGCAGGCCCGCGCCGGCGACGCTCGGCTCTGGCGCCTGGTCGCCGGCATGGCGCTACCCCCTGCGTCCGCGCAGGTAGTCTTCGCCGCTCATCGGACGGCCGCCGGGGGGCTGCACCTCGAGCAGCTCGAGCGCACCGTCGGCGGTGCCGAACACCGGAACCGGTCCGTCGAACGAAATCGCCCCCGGTGCGGGCCCGTCGCCGGGCACCAGCCGAGCCGCTCGCACCCCCAGCCGAGAGCTGTCCCCGAGCACGACATGCGCCCCGATGTGCGGGGTCAGCGCCCGCACCACCCGCTCCAGCTCCACCGCCGGCCGCGAGGGATCGAGTTCGCGGTCCTCCGCCGTGATCTTGCCGGCGTAGGTGGCGAGCGCGCCGTCCTGCGCGGCGCACGACGGACGCTGGTCGAGCGTCCGAACCAGCAGCTCGGCTCCCAGCTCCTCGAGCCGGCCGGCGAGCGTGCCATAGGTGTCCTGCGGCCCGATCGGCTCGGCCGCCTCGGCGCAAACGGGCCCATCGTCGAGCCCCTCGCCGACGCGCATGATCGACACGCCGGTGACCTCGTCGCCGCTGATGATCGCCCGCTCGATCGGAGCGGCGCCGCGCCACCTCGGCAGCAGTGAAGGGTGGACGTTGAGCATCTCCCAGCGGGACAGCAGCGGCTCGGTGATGAGCGCGCCGAACGCGCACACCAACACGACGTCAGGTCGCGCCGCCGCGATCGTGGCGATCGCCTCCGGGGCGTTGACCGACCCCGGCTGGTCGAGCGCGATGCCGAGCTCGCGGGCGGCGACCGCGACCGGCGGCGGGGACAGCTTGCGCCCGCGTCCGCGAGGGCGATCGGGGCGGGTCACAACCAGCTCCGGGCGATGAGGTGATGCCGCGAGCCGCCGCAGGACGACCGCGGCGAATTCGGAGGTTCCGAGATAGACGGTACGCACGCGCCGGCTCAGCGCTTCGGGCGGCGAAGCGAGCCGCTAGGCAGCCTGCTCGGCCTCGCGCATGAGGCGCATCGCCTCCTTGCGCTGCTCCCGGCTGGTCCGGTCGAGGACCAGCACGCCATCGAGGTGGTCGATCTCGTGCTGGATCACGCGAGCCTCGAGCCCGGACGCCTCGATCAGGATCGGCTCGCCGTACTCGTTGAGCGCGCGGACGCGGACGTGGATCGGGCGGTCGACGTCGACGAGCACGCGCGGGAGGCTGAGGCACCCCTCCTCCATCGACTCGGTCTCGCGACCGGACCACTCGATCTCGGGATTGATCAGAGCCGCAAGCTGGGCGTCATGCGCGACCTTGTACACGAGCAACCGGTGGACGACCCCGACCTGCGTGGCCGCCAGCCCCACCCCGATCGCGTCGTCCATGAGGTCACCCATGCGCTCGACCTCCGCGCGCAGGGCGTCGTCGAACCGCTCGATCGGGCGCGCCTTGGTGCGCAGCACGGGGTCGCCGAACTGCCGGATCTGGGCGAGCGCGGCCTTCCGGCGAGCCGCGGTCTCGGGATCGAGCTCGGCTTCCCTGGGCTCGGCGTCGGCACCGGCCTCGAGGTCCTCCTCGAGGGCGGTCTCGGCAGCGGTCTCAGTGGTCGAATCGGACACGGAATGAGCTTAGTGCGTCGGAGAAGTCGGGGCACGCTCCGGTTCACTGCGGATCGACGTCGACGCTGACGCTCACGCCGCGGCGTACCGCGTAGGCCGCGCACTCGTCGACGGCGGCCCCGACGGCGCGCACCGCGGTCTCGCGTTCCGTGCACTTGATCACGAGCTGGCTGCGCGACCGGCTCCGGAGCCTGAACAGCGGCGCCGGGCCGAGCACGGTCTGCCCCGACGGCGCGATCAGACCGTGCAGGCGCGCCGCCACCGCGAGCGCGTCCGGCGCCTCGGACGCTGAGCACACGATCCGGATCAAGGACCCGTGCGGCGGATAGCCGAGCGCCTTTCGACGCTGGAGCTCCTGCTCGAGGAATCCGTCGGAGTCGTGGTGGGCGGCGAACGCGAGCGACTGCGCTGACACCGCCAGCGTCTGCACGAGCACCTTCCCTCCGTCCTCACCGCGCCCGACGCGGCCGGCGAGCTGGGTGACGAGCGCGAACGTCCGCTCCTCGGCCCGGAAGTCCGGGAACCGCAGCGTCTGGTCGGCGTCGAGGACGACGCCGAGCGACACGCCGGCGAAGTCGTGCCCCTTGGCGACCATCTGGGTGCCGACGAGCACGCCGGCACGGGCCGCCTCGAACGCGGCGAGCGTCCGAGCCAGGCGATCCTTGCCGGCGGCGGTATCGGCGTCGAGCCGGAACACCGGGAGCTCGGCGCCGAACGCTTCGCGGAGCTCCTCCTCGACGCTCTCGGTCCCCGCGCCGTGGCGCGCAACCGCGACCGAGCCGCACGCATCGCACCGTGTCGGCGCTCGCCGGCGGTGGCCGCAGTGATGGCACGCGAGCCGGCCGGAGGCTCGGTGCAGCACGAGCGCGACCTCGCAGTTCGGGCACATCCAAACGTGCCCGCAGCCGCGGCAGGATAGGAAGTTCGACCAGCCCCGCCGGTTGAGCAGGACGATCGCCTTGCCGCCGGCGCTCCGTACGTCGGCCAGCGCCATCCGGGTCCGAGGGTGAAGCGGGTGGTGCACGCCGCGCATATCGAGCACCTCTACCGCCGGCAGTGACCGGCCGTCGATCCGCGCCCGAAGGCGCAGGCGGGTGAGGGCGACGGCGCTCTCCGGACGCGGGGTCGCGCTCCCGGCGAGCACCACGGCGCCGTGCTGCTCGGCCCGGCGGAGCGCCACGGTCCGCGCGTCGTACCGCGGGTCTCGCTCGTGCTTGTAGGACGCGTCGTGCTCCTCGTCGATGACGATCAGGCCGATGTCCCCGAGCGGCGCGAACACCGCCGACCGGGGGCCGACGCACACGCGCGCCTCGCCCGAGCGCAGCCGGAGCCATTCGTCGTGCCGCTCGCCCTGGCCGAGCCCCGAGTGGAGGACCGCGACCACATCGCCAAAGCGCGCCTGGAACCGTCCGACGGTCTGGGGCGTGAGCGCGATCTCGGGGACGAGGACGATCGCGCCACGGCCGGCCGCGAGCGCCTCCTGCACCGCGCGCAGATACACCTCGGTCTTGCCCGAGCCGGTCACACCGTGGAGGAGGAACCGGCCACCGGCGGCGTGCATCGCTTCTATGGCGGCATCGAGCGCCGCCTGCTGGTCGCCCGTCAGCGCCGGCACGTGGTCGAGTCGCCGGCCGATCGACATCGACGCCGGGCGCCGTACCTGGGTGCGCGAGCGAACATCTACTAGACCGCGGCCCTCGAGACGGCGGAGCGTGGGAGTTCCGAGCGCGGCCGCCGGCGTCGGCCCGTCTCGCCGGAGCGCCTCGAGCACGGTTTGCTGGCGATCGGTCAATGGGGCGCCTCGCTCGAGCGCGTCGGCGCCGGCGTCGGTGAGCTCGGCCACGAGCACCCGTTTGTGCCTCACCCCGCCGGCGGCCCCAGGCGGCAGCACGAGCGTGAGCGCCCTCGCGGGCGTCGAGCAGTACTCCGGGGCGATCCAGCCCGCGAGCTCGACCAGGTCGGCCGGCACGCCGGGGGGCAGGACGGCGTCGGGCTCCGCGAGGCGCTCTGGCGCCAGCTCGGATCCGGCGGCCAGCTCGAGCACGACCCCGAGCGTCTTGCGCCCACCGAACGGCACCCGCAGGAGCGTGCCGACGCCCACGTCCGCCTGCTCGGGGCGCAAGCGGTAGTCGAACGGGCCGCGGACCGCTCTGGTGAGCGTGAGCGGCTCAACCCGGGCGATCGGGCCCGGCGTGATTGGCAAGCGGGCTTGCATGGATCGACCGGAGGGTAAAGTCAGGCGAGGATGACGGCCGATAGTCCCGCCCAGACCACGCGGGAGCCGGTCCCCGTCCGGAGCGATCGGGTCCCCGTCCGGAGCGGTCGCGCCGGGGTCGGCGTACCCGCCCCCACGATCCTGTCGATGTGCGATCACCTGCTGGGCGAGGTGGGGCGCCGGCACCACATGTTCGCGTGGCTGCGCGCCCCTGGCGCCGGCGCCGGCGAATGGCTCGGCCTGCTGACGCTCGATCCGCCGGTGCTCGGGAACGACCGAAAAGCCGTCGGTGAGGCGCTCGCCAGGCAGTTCTTGGACCTCGAGCACGCGCCCAAGCGCGGTGCGACCCGGACGGGACGTGCCACCAACCGGCCGGCGCCGGAGTGGACCCCGGTGAAGGTCGAGCACACCCCGGTCCCCAGGGGGTTCGTCCAGGCCCTGGGGGTGGTGGCGGGGCTGGCGTTCGCGGCGCTGCTGATCGTCGAGATCTACCTCGGCGTGATCGTCGTCGCGTTCGGGGCCGGCCGGCTCGTGCTCGGGCTCGCGATCTTGATCGAGGCGCTGTCCCGTGCCGGCGGAACCGTCGCCGCCGAGCGAGCCGGGCGGCGCGCGTGGGCGTGCGCGTGCGCGATCGTCGGCGCCCCGGTCGTGGCGTGGGTTTCCCTGGTGCCTCGATCAACTCGCATCGCGACCGAGCCGGCCCCGCTCGCCGGCCTGCTCGCCCTGCTCGCCGGCGCGGTCGCGCTCGTGGGCGTCATCACCGGCACCTGAGGCGTGGCCGGTACCCTGAGCGCCGGTGGATCCCGAGCCCGGAGAGCAGGTCTTCTTCCACGGCCATCCGTCGTGGCGCTCGATGCTCGCGTTCTACGTCAGGGGGCTGCTGACGGCGACGGTGGCGGGCGTGATCGCCGGTGTCGTCACCCGGCTCGCCAACGGCGGCGTGCAGGCGGGCTGGGTGGGCACGGCCGTCCTCGTGATCTTCCTGATCGTCCTGCTGTGGGGGCTGATCAGGCGGATCAGCACGACCTACACGATCACGAACCGGCGCCTTACGATCCGGTCCGGCCTGCTCTCGCGAGAGATGCACGAGACGCGGCTCGAGCGGGTCCAGAACGTCAACTCGCGCCAGCGGCTGCTGGAGCGGCTGCTCGGGGTCGGAACCGTCGACTTCGACACCGCCGGCGGCGCCTCCTACGACTTCAAGTTCCGCGGCGTCGACGACCCGGCGCGGATCGTCCGCACCGTCGACAAGGCGCTGCACGAGCTGCGGCTCACCCACCCGCAGGTCTGAACGGCCCGGGGATTGCGGAGCGCTCGGCGGGTGCGATCCACCCCGGTGCGCCATATACCGGCACCCCGCCACGCGCGGCCTTACCCCCTGACCGCAACGGCGTCGAGCCCCGCGCCGGCACGCAGCGCCGCGGCCTTGTCGGTCCGCTCCCACGTGAAATCGTGGTCCTCGCGGCCGAAATGACCGTACGCGGCCGTCTTCTGATAGATCGGCCGGTGAAGCCTGAGATAGTGCCGGAACGCGCCCGGGCGCAAGTCGAAGTGCTCGCCGATCAGCTCGAGGATCTTCGAGCGGCTGACCTTCTCGGTCCCGAACGTCTCGATCATCGTCGACACCGGATGCGCGACCCCGATCGCGTACGCGACCTGCACCTCGACGCGATCCGCAAGACCCGCCGCGACCACGTTCTTGGCGACGTACCGCACCGCATAGGCCGCGCTGCGATCGACCTTCGACGGATCCTTGCCCGAGAACGCGCCGCCGCCGTGACGCGCCATCCCCCCGTAGGTATCGACGATGATCTTGCGCCCGGTCAGGCCGCAGTCACCCATCGGGCCGCCGATCACGAACCGGCCGGTCGGGTTGACCAGCAGCGCCTTGTGCAGCTTGCGCGCGTCGTACAGCTCCGCAGGCACGACCGGCTCGATCACGTGCTCCCACAGGTCGTCCTTGAGCAGCGACTCGGCGCCGTCGCGGTGCTGGGTCGAGATCAGCAGCTTCTCGACCTCGACCGGGCGCCCGTCGACGTAGCGAACCGTCACCTGCGTCTTCCCGTCCGGACGCAGATACGGAAGGATCTCCGCGCGCCGCACGTCCGCCAGCCGCTTGGCGAGCTTGTGCGCCAGCGAGATCGGCAGCGGCATCAGCTCCTCGGTCTCGCTCGTCGCGTACCCGAACATCATGCCCTGATCGCCCGCGCCCGCGACGTCGAGCTCGTCGTCGTCGCCGGGATCGGTGCGTGACTCCCACGCTCGGTCGACTCCCTGAGCGATGTCCGGCGACTGCTTGTCGATCGCGTTGATCACCGCGCACGTGTGGTAGTCGAACCCGAACTCGGCGTTCGTGTACCCGATCCGCTTGATCGTCTCCCGCGCCACCGCGGGAATATCGACATACGTGGTGGTGGTGATCTCGCCGGAGACGACGACAAGACCGGTGTTCACGAGCGTCTCGCACGCCACCCGGCCGAGCGGGTCGTCGCGCAGGACCGCGTCGAGCACGCCGTCGGAGATCTGATCGGCCACCTTGTCCGGGTGACCCTCGGTCACCGACTCGGACGTGAACAGGTACTCGTTGTCCGGAAGCATCTTCATGGGATCTCGAAGCGTAGCTCCGCGCCGGCGAGAAGCCGCCGCCCTAGGCCGCGCGGCGGCCCCGACCGCGGCGCTCGTTGCGCTCGACGAAGTCGATGATCACCGGAACGCCCTCGAGGTGGTAGCGCTCGCGCAGGCGGTTCTCGATGTAGTAGGCGTAGTCGCGCGTGACCCTGGCCCTCGAGTTCACCTGAATCGAGAACCGTGGCGGTCGCTCGGCCGTCTGGGTCATGTACAGGAGCTTGAGCCGGTGCCCGGTGTGCTGCGGGCCGCCGGCGGGCGGCTGGCGCGCGGCGACGACGTCGGACAGGAAGCGGTTGAGCTGCGGAGTCGGGATCCGGCCGGCGCGGCGGTCGGCGAGCGCGACAGCCTCGACCAGCAGCCGCGCGACGTTGCGCCCGGTCTTTGCGCTCGCGGTCAGCAGCCGCGGCCGCAGACGGAGCTTGCGCAGCGCCAAGCCCCGCTCGTGCTCGAGGTCGACCTCGTCGGCGAGGTCCCACTTGTTGAGGACGAGGGCGGTCGCGCATCCGCTCCGCATGGCCAGCTCCGCCACCCGCAGGTCCTGGGCGGTGATGCCCTCAGTCGCGTCACACACGACCAGCGCCACGTCGGCCCGCTCCGCGGCGCGGCGCGAGCGCAGCGACGTGTAGTACTCGATCGACTCCCCCACCTTCGCCTGGCGCCGCAGACCGGCGGTGTCGACAAGCACGAGCGAGCGGCCTTCGAACTCGACCGTCAGGTCGATCGCGTCGCGCGTCGTCCCCGCCACCGGCGAGACGATCACGCGCTCGGCGCCGGCGAACCGGTTGACCAGCGACGACTTCCCAACGTTCGGCCTCCCGATCACGGCCAGCCGGACTCCATCGTCCCCCGAAACGCCGTCCCCGTCCGCCGATGGGGGCCCGATCTCAACGATCCGGTCGAGCAGGTCCCCGGTCCCGAGCCCCTGAGCCGCCGACACCGCGATCGGCTCGCCGAGCCCGAGCGAGTAGAACTCGGCGGCGAGCGGGATGTCGCGCGCCGAGTCGATCTTGTTCGCGGCGACGAGCACCGGCAGCGATCCGCGTCTGAGTAGATCCGCCACCTCGTGGTCGCCCGGCCGCAGCCCGGCGCGTGCGTCGACGACGAGCACTGCCGCGTCGGCGTCGGCGAGCGCCGCTCGGACCTGCTCGCGTACGGCGGCCGCGAGCTCTGCGCGGTCGTCGAGGTCCACCCCACCGGTGTCGATGAGCGTCAGCGATCGTCCGTTCCAGTCGGTGTGAAGCTCTTTCCGATCGCGGGTGACGCCGGGCCGCTCGTGCACGACCGCCTCACGCGACTCCGTGAGGCGGTTGACCAGCGAGGACTTTCCGACGTTCGGGTACCCGACGATTGCGACCTTCATGGGATGATGAGGCTAGCGGCCGCCGCGGCAATCACTGGCATCACGCACCAGCGCGACGACTCGCTCGACCACCTCGGCGAACGTCATCCCGGTCGTGTCGAGCACGACCGCCCCGTCGGCGGGCACGAGCGGCGAATGCTCGCGCGTGCGGTCGCGCTCGTCGCGGATCGTCTGCTCGGCCAGGACCGTCGCCGGGTCGACGCCGAGCTCGGCGGCGCGCCGGCGCGCGCGCTCGGTCGGGTCCGCGGTAAGGAACACCTTGACCTCGGCGTCCGGCGCGACCACGGTCCCGATGTCGCGGCCCTCGGCGACCCAGTCGCCGCCGGCGAGCAGGCGGCGCTGCTCGGACGCGACCGCTTCGCGCACGGCGGGATCCGCCGCGGCGCGCGAGGCTTCCTCTGACACCTCGGCGGTTCGGATCTCACCGGTCACGTCCCGTCCGTCGAGCAGAACCCGCTCGCCCGGCTCGATCTTCAGCGAGGGCGCGATCGCGCCGGCGGGCACGCCGCGCTCGGTCGCGGCCAGCGCCACCGCGCGGTACATCGCGCCCGTGTCCAGATAGGTGAACCCGAGCGCGTCGGCGACCGCGCGCGCGACCGTCGATTTGCCGGCGCCGGCCGGCCCGTCGATCGCGACCACGGTCACGCGATCAACCGCCCCACATCGCCCACGAACCCCGGATACGACACGTCGGCCGCCTCCATCCCGACCACCTCGACGCCTTCCTCGGAGGCGAGGCCCGCTACCGCTCCGAGCAGCGCCAGGCGGTGATCGCCGTGGCTGTGCAACCGGCCGCCGCGCAGCCGACCGGTACCTGTCACGACGAAGCCGTCGGGGAGCGCCTCGATCTCGGCGCCGAGTCCGCACAGGCCGTCGACGACCGTCGCGATCCGGTCCGATTCCTTTACCCGCAGCTCGCCGGCGCCGCGCACGATTGTGTCCCCGTCGGCGAAGCAGCCGAGCAGCGCCACCAGCGGCAGCTCGTCGATCGCGAGCGGCACCTCCTCGGCCTCGACCGTGGTCGCCTCGATCGGGGCATTGCGCACGTCGATGTCGGCCACCGGCTCAACCGGCCCGAACGATCCCGGCGATTCGAGATCGGCGAGCACGATCGCCCCCATCCGCTCGAGGATCCGCAGGAACCCCGCGCGCGTCCAGTTGACCCCGACGCGCTCGAGCACCAGCCGTGAGTCGCGGACGAGCACGCCGGCGGCGATCAGGAACGCGGCCGAGGACGGATCGCCGGGTACATCGACGTCGCCGAGCTCCAGCTCGTCCGTGTTGCCCACCGTCGTGCGAAACCCGTGGCCGGCCGCGTCTGGCAAGCGTTCGATCGGGGCGCCGGCCGCGGCCAGCATCCGCTCGGTATGGTCGCGGCTAGGGACCGACTCGGCCACCGTCGTCGTGTCGGTGGCGAGCCCCGCGAGCAGCACGCACGACTTGACCTGCGCGCTCGCGACCGGCAGCTCGTACTCGACCCCGGTCAGCGGTGAGCCGTGGACGGTGAACGGCGGGAACCTCCCGTCGCGGGCGTCGATCCGCGCGCCCATCCGCGCGAGCGGCTCCGCGATCCGGTCCACCGGGCGCCGGCGGATCGACTCATCGCCGTCGAGCTCGAAGCTCAAGCCCTCCTGAAAGCACAGCCAGCCCGGCAGGAGCCGCATCAGCGTCCCCGCGTTGCCGACGTCGATGGGTTCCCGGGGCGCCGTTGCGTTCCGGAGCCCGCATCCTTGGATCACGAGCTCGCCCTCCCGCCGTTCGACGGTCGCGCCGAGCTTCTGGACCGCGGCGAGCGTCGAGTTCGTGTCGGCCGCGTCGAGGTAGTTGCGGATCCGGACCGGGTCGGAGGCGATCGCGCCGATCAGCGCCGCGCGATGGGAGATCGACTTGTCCGACGGCACCGCCACGCGCCCCCGCAACGGCCCGGATGGGTCGAAGCGCATGTTCATGCTCGCGCCACCGGGAAGCCGAGCTTGCCGACGAGCTCCTCCGTGCGGCGCGCATCGCGCTCCCCGGCGATCCACAGCGCGACCACGCCCTCGCTCATGTCCGCGGCCGGGTACAGCGCCATATCCGTGATGTTTACTCCCGCCCGCCCGAGCTCGAGCGCCAGCTGCGCGACTACGCCAGGACGGTTCGGCACCGACGCGCGGAGCTCGAACAGCGGACCGCCCGCGAGCTGCGCCTCGAGCAGGCGTCGCCGGTCGTCCGCGGCGCCGTCGTTCCAGGCTCTCAGCCTCTCGGCGTCCCCGGCGGCAAGCGCGTCCCGGACCGCGGCCAACCGCGCGATCGTGTCGTCGATCCGCGCCGCGATCGCGTCGCGGTTCGAGACGTAGATGTCGGTCCAGATCGCGCTCGGCGCACCGGCGACGCGAGTGGCGTCGCGGAAGCTCGGGCCGGTCGCGGGCATCCGCTCGCCCTCGGCGGCGAGCGTCCGCGCCGCCTGCGCGACGAGCACGTTGGCGAGCACATGCGGCAGGTGCGAGACCGTGGCCAGCAGCGTGTCGTGGGTCTCGGGGTCGATCGCGGTCGGGCGGGCGCCGAGCCCGTGCAGGAGCCGGTGGAGCCGCTCGTACAGGATTCCCGACGTGCTCGCGGTCGGCGTCAGGTACCAGGTCGCGCGGTCGAACAGGTCCGCGCGCGCATGCACGACCCCCGACGTCTCGGCGCCGGCGAGCGGATGGCCGCCGACGAACCGCGGGTCCTCGACCGCGGCCACGATCGTTCGCTTCGTCGAGCCGACGTCGGAGACCACGCAATCCTCGGGCGCGACGGCGAGTGCGGTCCCGACCGCCTCCGGCAAGGCCGCCACCGGAGCGGCGACGAACACAGCCTCGGCATCGGCCACCGCGTCGGCGGCGGTCGCACAGCTGCGATCGATCGCGTCCCGCTCGGTCGCGACCTGGAGCGCGTCGCCGCTGGGATCGTAACCAGCGACCGAAGCGCCGAGCCGCTCGCGCGCGGCGAGCCCGATCGAGCCGCCGATCAGCCCGACGCCGACGAGCGCGATTCTCAAGCCCCGCCCTAGACCGCGGCGAGCGCTTTCCCGGCGACCTCGGCGGCGGCCTGCACGCGTGACACGTACTCGGCGAAGTCGTCCGCGTACAGCTGCTGCGGGCCGTCGCAGATCGCGGTCTCCGGGTGCGGGTGGACCTCGACGATGATCCCGTCGGCGCCGGCGGCGGCCGCCGCCAGCGACAGCGGCAGCACGAGGTCGCGCCGCCCGGCGGCGTGGCTCGGGTCGACGATCACCGGCAGGTGGCTGAGCTCCTTGAGCACCGGGACGGCCATCAGGTCGAGCGTGAAGCGGTAGGCGGTCTCGAACGTGCGGATGCCGCGCTCGCACAGCATCACGGCCTCGTTGCCCTCTTTCAGCACATACTCGGCGGCCATCAGCAGTTCCTCGAGCGTCGCGGACAGGCCGCGCTTGAGCAGGACCGGACAGCCGGAGCGCCCGACCTCGGCCAGCAGCGTGTAGTTCTGCATGTTGCGGGCGCCGATCTGGATCACGTCAGCCACCTCGAGCACCTGGTCCAGATCGCGCTGGTCCATCAGCTCGGTGACGATCGGCAGGCCGGTCTCGGCCTTGGCCTCGGCGAGCAGCCGCAGCCCCTCCTGACCGAGTCCCTGGAACGCGTACGGTGACGTGCGCGGCTTGTACGCGCCGCCGCGGAACAGCGTGCCGCCGGCATCGCGAACCACCCGCGCGGTCTCGAGCGTCTGCTCGCGCGACTCGACCGTGCATGGCCCCGCGATCATCGCGAAGCTGTTGCCCCCGACCTTGCGGCCGGCGATGTCGAGCACGGTTCGTTCGCCGTGTTTGAACTGAGTCGATGAGAGCTTGTACGGCTTCGAGATCGGGACCACGCGGTCGACGCCGGGCGAGCCCTCGAGCTCGAGCCGCGCCACGTGCTCGCGGTCGCCGATCGCGCCGATCACGGTCAGCTCCTCGCCCCGGCTGAGATGAGCGCGGGCGCCGACGCTCTGGACTCGCTCGACGACGGCCTGCACCTCCTGTTCAGTGGCCGTCGGTTTCATCACGATCATCATCTATTCGGTCCTCTCTGGTGCCTGGTCAACTCTACGAAAGCGGGCGGGACGGGTTTCACCCGACCGGGGGGTTTTTCGGCGCTCGGCCTCTGAGGGAGCCCGCGGCTGGCGCGGGACAGACGACGGCAGGCCGGTCGCCTACGTAAATCGCCACGAATACGCGTAGCCGCGGGGGGTCCAGGCGGAGCGGCTACGGGCAGGCACGTCGGGGTTTGTACCACACGCCCGCCGCACCGCCAAGGCTTGCTGGATCTTCCGCCATATGTGCGGAAAATCCAGCACGCCTCACGTGGCGAGCAACTCGGCCAACGCGTCACCCAACTTCTCGTTCTCGGCGTCGGTGCCGACAGTCACTCGCAGTGACCGCTCCCGGCCGAGTGCCGCGCCGGCGCGGACGAGCACCCCGCGGTCGCGCAACCCCGCCACCACGTCGGCTTCTTCGACCGTCTCGGGCAGGTGCGACCAGATGAAGTTCGCGTCGGACCGCGCCACCCATAGGCCGAGCGCTCGCGCCCGGTCCTCGAGCTCGAGGCGCCCCGCGATCGTCTCAGTCACGCGCCGCTCGACCTCGTCCTGGTGCTTCAGCGCCTCGACCGCGGCCGACTGCGCGGCGGCGTTCAGGTAGAACGGTTGCCGGACCTGGTCGACCGCGACGCGGAAGTCCTCGGCTCCGCACAGCGCGTATCCGACCCGCAGCCCGGCCAGCCCGTAGACCTTCGAGAACGTCCGCAGCAGCACCAGGTTCGGGTACTTCCGGAGCAGATCGAGCGACGCGTACGTGTCGCCGAGCGTCAGCGAGAACTCGCAGTACGCCTCGTCGAGGATCACCGCCACGTGCCCGGGGATCCGCTTCATGAACGCCTCTATCTCGTCGAGCCCGACCGCGGTCGAGGTCGGGTTGTTCGGATTGCACACCAGCACGAGCCTGGTCGCCACCGTGACCTCGGTGGCGATCGCATCGAGGTCGTGGCGATCGTCGGCGTCGAGCGGCACCTCGATCGCGCGCGCGCCCGACGCGGCGGCCAGGTGCGGGTACATGCTGAACGCCGGCCACGCGTACACGACCTCGGCGCCGGGCTCGAGGAGCGCCTCGCCGGCGGCGAGCAGGATGTCGCATGACCCGTTGCCGAGCGCGATCCGCTGCGGCGGGATCCCGTATCGGTCCGCGAGCGCTCGCCGCAGCGGCTGGTACGACGGGTCCGGGTAGCGATGGGCGCCGCCGAGCGCTCGGGCGGCGGCCTCGACCACCGCCGGGTGCGGGGCGAAGTACGACTCGTTCGAGGCGAGCATCGCGACGTCGGCGCCCAGGTCGTAGCCGGCGGCCAGCGGGTACACCGGCATTCGGCGAACCCGTTCTCCGAATTCGATCGGCATCGAGCGGCCTAGGCTATCTGGTGGGCCTCGCTGCGCTCGGCGTCCGTCGGATGTGGCGCGGCATGTCCCGTCTGTGAGGCATGGATGCCGAGCGCAGGCGTCGCCGCGACCACCGTTCCGCCCGGCATCCGTGCCGGGCGTTCGTGTTCGCGACCACCGCGGCCGGGCATGGATGCCCGGCCGAAACGGCCCCATGGACGCCGCCGAAGGCGGCCCCTATTGAGCCGACTCGAGATCCGCCCGGAGCACGCGCGCCTCCCCCAGGTACACGTGCCGCGGCTCGTGGTCTTCGGGCGCGTAGTAGTGGACCATCACGCGGATCACGCGGGGAAGCGAGCCCGGCACCGGCACTTCGCGCGCGCACAGGAGCGGGACTCGGCTCAGGCCGAGTGCGCGGGCGGCGACCGCGGGGAACTCCGCGTCGAGGTCGTCGGTCAGCGTGAAGATGCAGCTGACCATCGCGTCCGGCGCGAGCCCGTTTCGCGCCATCAGCTCGCGCATGAGCTTGTCGGTGGCGCCGAGGATCTCATCCGGCTCGTTGGCGGTGACGGTGTTGGCGCCCCGGAGCGCGAAGAGCCGCATGCAAGCCGGAGTCTGCCAGTTACGTGGCGGGAACGACGCTCGAGGTCCCGAGCACGGCGCCGGCGCTGTCGAGCGCCTGAACCTGGACGTACGGTTGCGAGGGGATCGTCACCTGGCTCTCGAACCCCTGCTTGGGGGCGGTCGTCACCGCCGCCAGAGCGTCGGCGCTGGGGCCGGCGAGCACGCGCCACGATGTCACTTGGGTGGCGCCGTTCCAGCTCGCGTACACGTTGGTGCTCGCGCCGGCGGTCGACGCCGTCACCGACGGCGGCGCGCTCGGCGACCCGATCCACGGGGAGCGGTACGCGCGATAGCTCGAGTTGTTGCCCACGAACCGGGCGTCGAAGACGACCTGACCCTGCGAGTTGAACTCGCTGAAGTACGGCTGCTGGCCCCAGCCGACGAAGTCGTCGCCGCCCGGCAGCTCCTGGACGTTTCCCTCGAAGGTCGCCGCCAGCGCCGGCCAGTGCAGGTCCTCGCCGACCAGCGTCGCGGTCATGTGCAGGTCGTCGAGCCGCACGGTGAGCCCCCGCGACTGCTTGTGGACCCTGGGGGGGCCGGCGCCGTCGTCGAACAGGGTCACCGTCGGGTCGGTGTCGGTGTGGAGCCACACATCGTGCTGGAAGGCGAACTGGACCCCCGACTCGAGCTTGTAGCTCGAGTTCTTGCCGCCGAGCGTCCACATGACCTGACCGGTCCGGTGGTCGACCTCGTAGGCGGCCCACGTGTTGCGCGCCGAGATGAGCAGATTGCCGTTCTGCTGGAGCTGGACCGAGTTGATGTGGAAGTAGTCGTACGGCGCGCCCGCCGACGTCACGGCCGACTCGTACGTGTCGGTCAACGGCACGTGATCGAGGCTGTCCCACTGGAACAGCAGCAGACCGGTCTTCACGTCGATCTCCTGGACGACCGAGTCGAGCACGACCTGGCGCGAGGACATGTGGAGGTCGGTCGCGTTCCAGTACACCGGGTAGTAGGCGGTGATCAGCGCGGTGCCCTGCGGCGTCAGCCGGAACTCGTGCAGATCGGCGCTCAGGCCATTGGCGGCCTGGACCACGGCGATCTGGCGATAGGAGGAGTTCTCGATCACGTCCTCGCCGGCGCCGACGCCCGCCCCGGAGTACCCCTGCCACCAGGTCAGCACCTGCTGGCCCTGGTAGCGCTGAACCTGGAGGTCGGCGGCCATGTCGCCCTGGGGCACGGGTTGGAACCACAGCAGGGTGCCCTGATCGTTGAGGATCATCACGCCGTTCTGAGTCGGCCCCTGCTGCGGGGTGAGGAAGATGTCGTCGCCGTCGGGTCCGGGATCTGAATCCTCCCTTGTGATCTCCACCGATGCGGGCGTCAGGTCGGGCCGCGAGTGGAACGTCAACTCGTCCCCCGGCACGCGGCTCGCCGGCGGCAGCGGCATCGCCGGAATCGATCCCGACGGCGTGGCGACCCGAAAGTGGAACGTTCCCGGGGCCCGGGTGCCGAGGATGTGCAGGCTCGTCTGAACCGTGACGACCTCGCCGGGCACGAACGGTTTGGTCGGCAGGAAGCTCCCGCCGTCGTGGTCGGAGTCCGATTCGAACCGGCCCGCGTGAACGCCGGTTCGGGACCCCCTTACGACCACCTTGCCCACCTGATCGATCGGCAGGCCGCGGAACGCGATCTGCGTTTGCGGCGACGCGACGTGGGCCCCCGGGATCGGGAACACCGTGACGCTCGGCTTCGCCGCCGACACCGTGACGCTCGGCTTCGCCGCCGACACCGTGACGCTCGGCGTCGCCGCCGACGCCGTGACGCTCGGCTTCGCCGCCGACGCCGATCCGCCGCAGCCGGCCGCGGACAGTCCGACCAGCGCCGACGCGATTGCGAGGGCGACACCCCAAGCCGACCGGCGCCGCCGCTCACTCTCCTCGACCTGCCGGCGTCCGTGCCTGGTCGAGCGCCCCCTACTCGACCTCATACACCGCCGCGCATCCGAATCCGTGCGCCGAGCGGATGATCGGGCCGAGCAGCTTCCTCATGTCGGCGGTGGTCTGACAGTCGGCGAGCACGAACCGCACGCCGCTGCTCAGTACGAAGCTCTGGGCGTCCGCCGGGGTCGCCATCCCGTCGAACAGCCACTGCGCGTTGAACGTCCGGTTGAAGCACTGCGGCTCGGACCACAGGCAGTCGCCAATGTAGGTGCGCCGGCCGGTCTTCCCCGGCACCATGGCACCGAGGTAGCTCCGGGTCATCACGCTCCCCGGCTCCTTGTCTTTGTCCAGGTAGTTGAGCGCCGAGCGCTCGTCCTTGGTGATGAAGTTGGCGTTGTCCTGGGTTGGCGCGGCGAGCGCCCGGGCGATCAGCAGCTCGTCGATCGTCGTGGGGATCGTGAACAGGCCGATCGCGAGGGCGCCGATCACCACGGGGCGCCGGAGCCGTTGCCAGCCGACCGCCTGAAGGCCCTCGACGGCGAGCACCGACAACGGGATCGTGATCCCCTGGAATGCGTGTAGCGGCGTGGCGCCGAGACTTGTCCCCGACAGGACGAAGATCGCGAACGCCGCCACCGGCCACGTCCGCGTGGCGGCGTCCAGGAACGTCTCCGGGCGCCGGCGGTACGCGATCAGCGCCGGCAGCAGCAGCGGCGCGATCGCGATCGTGATCGCCCAGAACGAGAACGCGTGCTTGCTCGCGACCTGGGCGAGCTTCCAGCTGATGTCGGTCTTGCCGAGGATCGCGTAGTAGAGCAGCGGCCCTCCCGTGCCGACCATCGTCCAGACCGTCGGCTTCACCTGGCCGCGTCCGTAGCGACGGCCCGCGAGCAACACCGCCTCGGACCCGAGGACGAGCGCGATCAGCAACTCGCCGTTCCACGGGTGCAGCAGGGTCGCGAGGCCACCGAACAGCCCGGGTAGCCATGGCCGGCGGTTGGTCGATCGGGCGTCCGAGTAGACGACCAACGCCAACACCATCGCGGCCAAGGCCAGCACGCCGAACACGTAGCCCCAGGTCAGGAAGCCGGGGAACAGGTCACCGAGAACGCTGACATCTCCGTAGACGAGCGTGTACGAACCGAAGAACAGCGCGAGCACGAGCGCCGCGCGTCGAGGCCACACGCCGGTCAGGCTCCGCGCGATGAACGCCCTGACCGCGAAGAAGAATGCCACCACGGCCACGGGCTTCCACAGCAGCAGCGCCAGCCACGGCGCCATGCCGAGCGCGGTCAGCCCGCCCGAGATCACGACCGCGGGCTGGAAGTAGTCCGCCGGCGTCGAGCGCAGCACGTACAGGTTCGATGCCAGCAGGTGCTTCGAGGCGTCCTTGATCCAGGCGAGGTACTGCATCTGGTCGACGATGTACACGCCGTCCGTGCCCGTCCAAACGCCGCCGTCGAACACGACTCGCCACAGGTCGAGCGCCAACACCCACATCGACACGGCCGCGAACGCGAGCAGCACCCACAGCTCGAACCGATCGAGTTCGCGCCGATGTCGAGTGATCCTTACGGGCGGTAGATCTGGCGCTGGACGGCCGCCACCGCCATCAAAAAGCTCTATTTCAAGACGCACTGGCGCGCGACGCTAACACGATGTTAATAATCACGGCATAAACCCGGCTGGGGCTTCGGCTAACGCCGGACGCGGTGGACGGGCGCTCCGGCGACGTACCGTCACGGACCCGCGGGCTCGGCCAAACCCACGGTGTGAACGCCCTTACTTTATCGTCGTCATCGGCGCGGGCGCCTCATACGGCTGCGGGACGCCCGCTCGCGCCGCCGGCACGCGCTCGCGACATGCCTCACGGGTTGGCCTGCGTCGTCGCCGATGTGGTCGGCGAATACCACGACAGCTTCGCCTGCAGCGACGACGACGCCTGGCCGGCGGACCCGCTCAACGGGTTGAAGTCGATGAGGCTCCAGAACTTGCTCGACGACGGCAGGAACACCAGCACGAGGAACACGGTCAGCGCGAGAGCGGTTCGCCGCAGACGCGGGCTCGACCCGAGCGCGGCCAGCGGCAGCAGCCAGATCACGTACCAGGGCATGACCCAGGCGAGGCTCGCGATCAGGGCGAACGTCGCCCAGCCGGCGCGGGTGAGCCAGTCCCCCTGGCGGCGGAGCAGCAGCACGACCGCCACCACGAGCGCGACGTCCGCGAGTCGCAGCACGCCCGAGGTACCGCCGCCGACGCCGATGAAGTTGCCGAACAGGTTCGGGAAGCTGAACGGGGTCAGCAGCGACCCCTGCTGAGACAGGTTGGGGATCGAGAAACCGAACAGGATCAGGCTCATCACGAGCAGCGGGATTCCGGCCAGCACGCATCCGTAGACCACCTGGAGCCGGCGCCGCGGCGGCCGCGCCGCGACGAGCAGGAACGGCAGCAGCAGCACCGCGCTGAATTTCACCGCGACCGCGACCACGAGCATCGCGCCCGCCGACTTGTCCCGACGCGCGAGTAGGAACGCGATTGATGCGGTCAGCGGCACGAGCATGAAGAAGTCGTTGTGGAACCCGCCGACCGCGTAGACGAGGTAGATCGGGTTGAGCCCCACCAGCACCGCCGCGTAGCGCGGGTCGCGACCCAGGCGCTGCGCACACCAGCACACGATCCCGATGAACGTGAGGCTCAGCAGGACCGTGACGACCTTGACGGTCCAGTACGCGACCGGGATCGGCAGGAACGCCAGGGGATAGCTAAGCGCGGTGAACAGCTCCCCATACGGGCTGTGCAGGTTGTCCCATGTCGCGAAGTGGTAGATCGGATCGTGCATCTCCTGCCCGATCACGTGCGTGTACGGGTTCATCCCGTGCAGTCCCCCGAGCCGCGCGTAGCCGAGGTAGTTGCCCATGTCGGTGAGCTGGAACGGCGGGCCCAGCATCAGGATCACGTTCGCCGCGACGATCGTCACCACGATCAGTCGCGTCGACAGCGTCCGCAGCGCCAGCAGCGCCACGCCGTAGGCGGCCAGCATGATCAGGATCAGCGCGCTGAGTGCGTAGTTGGTCGCGGTCACTCCCGCCCTCAGCCCCCCGAGCAGCCCGTACAGCGGGCCTGCCTCCCAGGGGGCGAAGATCTCGCTCGAGCGCGGGACGAGGTTCGTCGGTGCGTGGGTCGCCCACAACACCAACGCGAGCGCGCCGGCGACGATCGTGGCCAGCGCGATCTTTCCCGCCGTCGCCCCGTACAGCGTGCGCGGCACGCGTAGCGCGCCGGGTTTCGGCAGCCGGCTGATACCGGGAAGCGTTACCGCGCCATCCGCGGTTCCGGCCGCGGCGCCGGCGCCGGCGGCGCTCGGCGCGAGCGCGGGCTGGGCGCCGGTGCTCGACGCGAGCACCGGCTGGCCGTCGATATGACCGGATTCCTGACGCATGGATTTAGGGAATCTTGCCCGGTGGGCGGGCCGTAACGCCCTGAGCGGGGTTGAAATCGTGTTAAGCGCTCACCGTACGGGGCCTCGGCCGCGACTGACCTTAACATCCTCGCCGTGAGCGTCGGCACGGCGGCACCCGGTCTTCGCCGTCCGGCGGCGGGCGCGCATAACTTGCGTCTGCGCGCCGTGCTGTCCGATCGGACGATGCTCGCGGTCGCCGCGATCACGCTGCTGGCGGCGGTCCTTCGCTTCTACCGGCTAGGCCACCAGGGCTTCTGGTTCGACGAGGGCAACACCGCGCTGCTCGTCCATTTCTCGCCGGGCAAGATGCTCGGGCTGATCCCGCAGACCGAGTCCACTCCCCCGCTCTACTACTGCGTGGCGTGGGTGTGGGCGAGAGCGTTCGGCTACGGCGAGACCGGCCTGCGGTCGCTGTCGGCTCTGTGCGGGGTGTTGGTCGTTCCGGTCGCCTACGGCGCAGGGTCGAAGTTGATCTCGCGGCGCGCTGGCCTGATCGCGGCGGCGCTGACCGCGTGCAGCCCGCTGTTGATCTGGTACTCGCAGGAGGCGCGCTCGTACGAGATGCTCGTGTTGCTCTCGAGCGTGTCGCTGCTCGCGTTCGCGTACGTGCTCGAGAGTCCGACGTCCCGGCGTGTGGCGGCGTGGGTGATCGCGTCCGCACTGGCGCTGGCGACTCACTACTACGCGATCCTGGCGGTCGTGCCGGAGGCCGCGTGGCTGTTGTGGGCGCACCGCTCGCGGCGGCCGGCGCAGGTCGGGGTCGGCCTCGTCGGGCTGTGCGGCCTCGCGCTGATCCCGCTCGCGATCGGCCAGAGCGGGACCGGCAACGCCAGCTGGATCGCCCGGGCGCCGCTCGCGCGCCGGCTCGGCCAGGTGGTGCCGCAGTTCGTGAGCGGGTTCGACGGGCCCGCGCATCCGGTGCTCGAGCCGCTGGCGATCGCGATGCTCGTGCTGGCCGCGGTCCTCGTGTTCTGGCGGTCCGATCGGAGCGCACGCCGCGGCGCGCTGATCGCCGGCGGGATCGCGCTCGCCGGCCTCATGTTGAACCTGCTGCTGATCGCCGGAGGCGTCGACGATCTGATCACGCGCAACGTCCTCGCGATCTGGACGGGAGCGGCGCTGTTCGTCGCCGGCGGGCTGGCGGCGGCGCGGGCCCGGCGGGTGGGACTGGTCGCAGCCGGTGTGCTTTGCGCCGTCGGCGTTGTGACGGCGGTGGGAGTCGCGTTCGACCGGAACCTCGAGCGGCCCGACTGGCGCGTGGTGGCGCGGGCGCTCGGGACACACCCCCGGCCGGCCGTCGCCGGCGGCGGTGCGGGGGCGCCCGGGACACACCCCCGGCCGGCCGTCGCCGGCGGCGGTGCGGGGGCGCCCGAGCGCGCGATTCTCATTCAGCACTACCGCGACCTGTTGCCCCTGTCGTTGTACGTCCCGGGCATGCACTTCATGAGCGCCCGCGGCGCCAACGTGTCCGAGTTCGACGTGGTGTCGTTCGCCTCGCCGTCGAGCGCCGGCTTCTGCTGGTGGGGGTCGGCGTGCAACCTGTGGCCGTCGCGCGCGCAGGCCTCCTACCCGGTGGCCGGGTTCCACGAGGTCTCGCGCCGGCACGAGCTGCAGTTCACGGTGATCCGGATGGTGGCGACCCATCCCGAGCACGTGACGCCGGCGGAAGTGTCGCGGGCGCTGACGGCGACGCACCTGGCGAACGACGGCCTCCTGATCCAGCGCTAACCGGTCATTCGAAGCCTGGTCGAGAAACGCAAGCCTGGCCAACGTTTCTCGACCATCCTGTCATCCAGACGTCGCGTCCATGAGCGCCTCGACCTCGCCGGCAGTCAGCTTGCGCCACCGGCCGCGCGGAAGATCCCCCAGCGACAGCGGCCCGAACGCCACCCGCTCGAGCCGCTTGACCGGATGGCCGACGGCCTCGCACATCCGCTTGACCTGGCGCTTTCGCCCCTCGTGGATCGTGATCTCGATCGTGTCAGCCGACACGCGCCGGACCCGCGCCGGCGCGGTCCGCCCGTCGTCGAGCTCGACGCCGTCGCGGAGGGCCCGCAGCGCCGACTCGCGGACCGGCGGCCCGCCGATGATCGCACGGTAGGTCTTCTCGACCTCGAAGCGCGGATGCGTCAGGCGGTGCGCGAGATCGCCCTCGTTCGTGAGCAGAATGAGCCCGGTGGTGTCGATGTCGAGCCGCCCCACCGGGTACAGGCGCTCGGTCTGCGGCACCATCGTGACGACGGTCGGGCGTCCCTGCGGATCACGGGCGGTCGAAACCACGCCCGCGGGTTTGTTGAGCGCGTACACCACCCGCTCCCCGCGCCCGTGGCCCACCGGATCGCCGTCGACCGCCACCGCGTCGTCCGGGCCGACGTCACGCGCCGGGTCGGTCACGGCCACGCCGCCGACCGTGACCCGGCCGGCGCGGATGATCTCCTCGGACGCGCGCCGCGAGGCGACGCCCGCGGTGGCGAGGTACTTGGCCAGTCGCATAGAGACGCCTGCCACCATAGACAGCGTGGATCTGAAGCTGCTCGAGAACACGCTGTCCGAGCTTGGGGAGCCCCGCTACCGCGCCGGCCAGGTGTGGCGGTGGGCGGCGCGCGGCGCCGCCGACTTCTCCGACATGTCCGACCTGCCGCTCAGTTTACGCGAGACGCTCGCCGGCGCCGTGCCGTTCAGCACCCTGTCGGTCGAGCGCGAGGCGCATGCTGACGACGGGACGGTCAAGGCGCTGTTCGAGACCGCCGACGGCCGGCCGGTGGAGGCGGTGCTGATGCGCTACCGCGACGGGCGCCGGTCGGTCTGCCTCTCATCGCAATCGGGGTGCCCGCTCACCTGCACCTTCTGCGCCACCGGGCAGATGAAGTTCGGGCGCAACCTGACCGCCTCGGAGATCCTCGACCAGGCGCTCCACTTCCGCCGCCTTAGCGAGGTCGACCACGCGGTGTTCATGGGGATGGGCGAGCCGATGATGAACCTCGAAGCTGTGCTGGCGGCGTGCGAGCGTCTCCCCGACATCGGGATCGGCCATCGCCGAACGGCGATCTCGACGATCGGATGGATTCCCGGGATCGAGCGGCTGGCCGAGAGCCCGATGCCGATCCGGCTGGCGCTATCGCTTCACGCCGCCGACGAGGCGCTCCGCACCGAGCTGATGCCGGTCAACGAGCGCTATCCGCTGCCCGACGTGATCGCCGCCTGCGAGGCTTACTACCAGCGCAAGCGCCGGATGGTGTTCGTCGAGTACGTGATGCTCGCCGGCGTCAACGACTCGTTTGCCCAGGCGGCCCAGCTCGCCGACATCCTCGATCCGCACAAGTTCAAGGTCAACCTGATCCCGTACAACCCGACCGGATCCGCGTTCGTCGGCTCGAGCCCGAAGGCGATCGCCGCCTTCCGGGACGAGCTTGAGCGGCGCGGCCTGAGCGCCACCGTGCGCCTCACCCGTGGCCGCGAGATCGACGCCGCCTGCGGTCAGCTGGCGGCGCGGGCACATACCGGACCCGCGGTCCTGTCCAGGTCCGCTCGCTGACCTGCCGTTCCGGCTCTGACCCAAGCGGAGCGGCGCCGCCGCCCGCAGGTCAGCGCGCGCGGGCCGCTGGTCCGCTCAGCCGGTGACCGCTGGCGGTGATGGGCTGTGCACCCTGACCGTCGCATGCGCGACGTTGTTGGCGAGCACCGGGTCGTAGGTCGCCGTCCCGACCACGACGCGGTTGGTGAGCGCCGACGACTGACCGCCGGAGCGTGCGACGACGGTGACGTGAGCCTCGGCGCCGGCTTGAGGATGCCGAGCCGGCAGATGATCACCCGCGCGCCGGCCCGACATTTTCCCAACATCAGCGTGGACGGACACCGGCACCGCACCGCTGGGAAGCTTGTCGCCCTCAACCACGTCGGCGGCGTCATCGGAACCGTGGTTGGTGACCCTGATGTGGTAGGTGACGACGCTGCCGGCGATCACGGTCGGTGGCGAGGCGGTCTTCGTGACGGCAAGGTCCGCCCAGGTGGAGCTTGGCTGATCAGGGTTCGGGGCGCCGGCGGGATGACGGGCGAGGGCGGGAGCGGCTCGGGGGGCTCGGGTCCAGCTCGGGCGTCGGTGTCGAGGAGAAGGTGTCCGTGTAGACGCAGTGCACCGCCGGCTGGCTCTTGTTCAGGGGACCTCCACGGCGCCCTGGGCGAAGGGGCACCAGCTGGCCGTTGCATTGAACCCGGGTGAGGCTCCAGGTCCCGGCCGGCGTTTCGAGGGGGGGTTGCTCGGTGATCCGGTAGGTGGCGAGCCGCAGATGGTCCGTTCGGTCGGAAGGCGTGTCGGGAACGGCGTCGACCGGGATCCCGGGCGTCTTGGTGCTCGCCGTCTGAAGGTACTCCGCCGGGGTCCCGGAGGTCGGCGAGATGAGGAAGCTCACCGTACCGGTGCCACCCCCGTGACCTTGGCCACCGAGATTGAGCCGTGCTGGATCAGCTGGTTGGTGAACGTGTAGACGACCGGCGCGCCGCTCGGGATCGTGACGGTCACGGGCGCGGTCGTCGAACGGGGCTGTCCGTTGCATACGACGCTGACCCGGCGCCACGTTCCGCCAGGGGGCTTGGGTACGCGTTCGAGGATCCGGTACTTACCGGGGGTCAGTCCAGTCAGCGCCGGCGCGGCGGTGGCCGGCGCGCCGGGTGGGTCGTTATGGCCGTCAGGTGTGACGTCGCGCCACCACCGGAGACCGGAGTTACGTCGTACTTGAACCTTCCCACCCCGCCCCGGGTGATCTTGTTGATGGTCAGACCAGCGCGTCGCGAACGTCACGGAGCAGCCTGAGTCGCCCTGCGCCGCCGCCGGCCCCGCGCCGTACGCCAGCAAGGTGAGCCCACCAACACCGCCGCCAGCAGCGCGCGGGCACTCGCTCGCAGGCGGGCAGGCAAAGATCGTTCCTCTCCGGGAAACGCGTCGGCCGCCGGCGTATCAGGCGCCGGCGCGCGCCTCGCCGACGCGGAGCACCGCTTCGGAGCACCGCTCCCGCATCCAACCTGCCGTTGAGTCTGCGTGACGCTCGACCGCGAGGTCCCGTTCTCCAGCCTCGTCCTCGAGCACGAGGCCCGAACGTCCTCACGCTGGCGCCACCGAGCCAGGCGGAGTCCGCGGTGTGCCAGGCCTGATCAGCCCGTAAACGAAGGCGCGGCGACGACCCGGCTCGCGGCTGCCGCATGCACGGCTCTCGCGTTGGACGCCGTCGCTCCGACGGTGTTGGTGAGGTGCGACCCGGCAGCCGCTCCCACCCGGGCCGTAAAGCTCAGTGTCTTGCTTGCTACCGCGTTGATCGTCCCGAGCGACTTGCACAGCGTCCTGCCGTGCACCCTGAAGCCTGGGGCGGACTGGACCGTGAGTCCGTCCGGCAGCGTGTCGCACACCCGCACGTGCAGCGCTGAGACCTCGGTGACGTTGGCGACGTGAAGCGTGAACCTCGTGGTGGATCCCGTTGGGACGGTAGAGGGAACCGCGGCCTTGTGTAGAGCGAGCCGCGCGGTGAACACGTCGGGGGTCGGGGGCAGCGGTGTCGGGGGGACCGGGGTCGGGGGAGGCCCTTCGGGTCCGGGGGGTAGCGGGTTGGGCGGCTCGGGTATCGGCTGCCCCGGCACGACGACGCTCGTCACCGTGGAGGCGCGGTTGGGATGTGGGTCGGGAACGGGCTCGGGCTGGTCACCGGTAACTGTTGCGATGTTCTCGAGCAGGGTTCCGTCGGCGGTACCGGCCGGTACGGTGGCGACGATCGTCAGCGTCAGCGACGAGCCGTCGGCGGGCTTGACCGGCACGCTCGGCGCGGTACACGTGATCGCGCCGTTGCCGCCGACCGGCGGGGTGGTGCAGGTCAGCGCCGGGCTCGCCGTCGCGCTGACGAAAGCCACGCCTGGCGGCAACTGGTCGGCCAGCACGAAGTGCGTCGAGGTGGCTGGCCCGTAGTTGGTGCCGACGACCTTCCAGGTGATCGTGTCGCCGGGCGCCACCGTGTCGGCGGATACCGTCTTGACGACCCCAAGATCAGCCGCCGGCCTACGTGGACCAAATCGTCTGGATCCACAGCGCGCCACGCCTCTCGTCATCGCGCGTTGAGCGACTGACCTGGTACACAGCGGACGGGTTCCCCTCGGTCTTCGTGCTCCTGCGTACGCACTGGGATACCCAAGGCCGGGAGTGGGTGAAGCTACGCATCCCGGGACGTCCCAACGGCCGGACGGGGTGGGTCGAGAGTGGCGCGCTCGGTCCGTTTCATCTCACCCACCTACTGGTGGTCGTGAACCGGGAGCAGCGGCGGATGTACTTCTACAGCTGCGGTGTTTCTGAGCCTTTGATAGAGCGGCCGCATTTTTCAACCCAACGCTGAGGGGTGTGGCGGAGCTCGTTGGTGTGCTGAGTGGTGCGGGCCTCTTCCATGCCCAGTTCCGCCGGCCCTCCATGGCCGGCGGGCGACCCCCTCAAAAGCGCCCCTCTTCCCCAGGGGAGGGTGGACGCGATCGATGCTGTGGAGGTCGCTCATTTCTTGCTGGCTCGATTCTGCTTGATCCGCTCGGCGCGGGCACGGCGCATCCCGGCGGCGCGAGCGCGCCGGATACCGGGCCCGCGGCCGTGATGCTCGTCATCGGGGGTGACGTAGCCGATCGCGGCGTGGAGCCTGACGGTGTTGTATTCGCCGTGGATCCGGGCGAGCTCGGTGTCGAGCGCGGCGGGATCGGTGATGGCGGTCAGGTGCGGCCAGTCGCCCTTCAGGTGGCTGAAGAAGCTCTCGATGTGCGCCTGGTCGGTCGGAGTGCCGGGCCGGCCGTGGTGCTGGGCGATCGCCATCAGCGCCATGAACTGGCGGGTGTCGATCAGCGGTCATCTCCGACCCGTTGTCTGACCACGCCACCAGGATCGGCGGATCCTCCGGATCGCGGTCCGGCGGGCGCCCGTCGGCATCAAGCAGTCCCTGGTTCTCGAGCGCGCGGGCGAACAGCAGCTGCGCCTGGGTCGAGGTCTGCTCGCTCGTGAGCAGGTAGCCGATCCAGTATCTGGTGACGACGTCGACGATCGCGTAGGCGACGCGCTGGGCGCGCGGGAAGTGCGTAGCAGTCCCAGATCCAGATCCGGTTGCGCTCCCACATAACCTCGGGAAACACGGGTATTTGCCGGCCGCGGGCGGACCGGCTCGCCCGGCAGCTCGACGCGATGCTTCAGCGCGATGCGCAACAGCGTCGAGGGTGAGACGAACACCATCCCGGTGTAGCTGCCGCGGTGCGCCAGCTTGCGATGCGACCGATCCACCCAGCCCCACTGCTCGATCAGATCGAGGATCGCCTGCTCCTCCCAGGACAGCAGCCGGTGAACCGCCTCGCCCACCGGCCGGCCATTCTCCAGACAGCCCGTCTCACGCAGCCGCTGGCGCCAGCGGTGCGCGCGGACGTCGGCAAGGTCAAGCACCCGGCACGCCCGCGTGTGCGCCCACCCGTCCGGCGACCGCAGCGTCGATCAGCCCCAGCAGCTCGAGCTTGGTCTCCGCGCTCACGCGCGTGGGGACCGGGCCGAAAAGCCCGAGCGCTGCCTTCCCCGGTGCAACGTCAGCTCGACCGCCATCTCCTTCAACGCCTCCGACAGCCGATCGTTCTCCGGAGCGCAACAACTCCAGCTCGACGTCCTGCACGCGACGCCAGCCGGCCCGGCTTCGCCGAGGCGAACGCGGCCAGCGCCGCGTCCTTCGCCAACGCCCGCAACCGGATGATCACGCTCACGTCGACGCCGTACTTGCGCGCCGCGTCGGCCTGCGAGATCTCCTGCGAGGTGACCTCGAGAAAGATCTCCCACTTCTCCTCCGGCGAGAGCTGCCGGCGCTTGCGCTGCTTGCCGTTCTCCATCGTCACGTCCTCCTGGTCGGGAGCCCCGACAGCCTTCCAGGATTAGGTTGAAAAACGACCCGACCTCTATCGCGAGCTCAGACGCATACCACAGCCGCGGCCGCCAGATCTGGAGCGCGCCAGTGGGCGTGGGCAAGCCGGCTACCCCAACCCCGACCGGTCACTTCTGGATCGACGAGCGCTTTCAGATCTCCGATCCGAGCTCGGGCTATTACCCGTACGCGTTCGGCACCACCGACTACTCGACGCTGACCGATTGGCCCGGCGGCGGAGTGGTCGGCATTCATGGGCCGTACTACGACCCTCAGGGCATTCCGGGATACATCTCGCACGGCTGCATCCGCTTGGAGGTGGCCGACGACTTCTGGCTCGCGGCGCACCTGATGCTCGGCACGCCGGTAGACGTGATTTAGACGGAAGTTTTCGGTCGTGAGATGACGAATCCCGCGTGTTGGCGCGGGATTCGGGTGTTGCGGGCTGGTTTGGCTTTGGCTACTTGCCGGGGCTGGTGTTGAGGAGTTGGAGCGCTTTGGCGTGGACCGGGTTGGTGTTGGTGAGGCGGGGGAAGGTGTGCGGGCTGTCGCCGATGCGTATCTGGTTGCGGCAGATGGTGCCGAGCTCGTTGATGAGGTCGGTGAGGTTGTAGGCGGGCAGCCCGTCGGGGGTGCGGTGGCTGCCGGCCTTGGCGTTCGCGGCGGGTGAGCGGCGGGCGGGCGCGACGGGGTCGGCCGGGGTCAGGGGCGTGTCGTCGGTGTAGAGCATCGGCGCGAGCCTGGCCTGTAGCTCGAAGAGCAGGTGGTAGGCGAGCAGGAATAGGAAGAAGTGCGCCTCGACGCGGTCTTGGAGGTGGTGGCGGATCGGGCGGACGTCGAGCGCGTCCTTGATCGTGCGGTAGGCGCGCTCGGCCATTTTCAGCTGTTTGTAGACGCGCACGACCGCTTGGGTGGTGAGCTGCTGGGTGGGGCAGGTGGTGCGCAGCGCGTAGAGCCCGTCGAGCGCGGCCTCGGTGGCGATCTGCTCGGTCTTGCGCGTGTAGGTGAACGAGCCGTCGGTGATCTCGAGTTCGAAGTGTTTGGCGACCTTGTACTTGTTGACCACGCGCCCGACGCGCTCGCCGATCTTGCCGGCATCGGCTTGGTGCAGGCGCCCGCGGGGGTTGGCGACCGACGCGGTGACCTTGTCCAGTTCGCGCTCGGTCGCTCCCAGCAGGTCCTCGCGTTTGCGCTCACGCTCGGCGGCGAGGTGCGGGTTGCGGCACACCACGAGCCGCTCGCCGGGGAACTCGGTCGAGGTGATCTCGGCCAGGTTTCTCTGATCGAACAGCGACAGCTGCAGCTCGCCCCCCTTCATCAGTTTGCGGATCTGCGCGCTCTTGAGCGCGGACACGAACCCCGCGCCGAGCTCCTTGAGCGTGGCGGCGTGCGCGTCGGTGATCATCGCCCGGTCACCGACCAGGATCACCCGCTCGATCCCGAACCGCTGCTCGACGGTGTCGATCACATCGGGGACCGTGGTCGGGTCGGCGGTGTTGCCCGGGTGCACCTGGACTGCTACGGGCCGTCCCTCGGGAGCGCACACCAGCCCCCAGTTGACCTGCAGCTTGCCCGGCTTGCCGTCGCGGCTGTGACCGAGCGCGGCCACCGGACAGCAGCGCCCCTCCACATAACTGGAGGACAGGTCATAGAGCACGAACCCGCCGTCGGCAAGATGCCGGCGCGCGAGCGTGTTCTCGATCCGTTCTTGGCGATCAAGCAGCCAGTCCATCGCGCCCAGAAGCTCGGGCTCGGTCACCTCGCCCAGCGACAGCTCATCCGCCAGCGTGGTCTGGGAGAACCGCCGGGTCATTGACAGCTTCGAGCACGGGGCGATCACCAGCTGGCAGATCATCGCCACCGCCAGATCGCGCTCCGGGCAGCGCTCCCGCGCCAGCAGCCGCTCCAGGTCAAGCTCACGCAGCACGCCGAGCACCGCCGCGACGTGCCCGTGCGGGCGCGAGGACTCGATCTGAAGCTGCTCGTCGAGGTCGACCAGCACCCGGCCCGCAAGCATCTTGCGGATCGCCTCGATCACCGGCAGCGGCAGATGCGAGAGGTTCCCCAGGTTCTCGTGGCGAACCTTCCCGCCCTCCCGGTAGGAGCGGCGCAACAGGTAGGACGTGTACACCGTCCCGCCCTTCCCCTTCGTCTTGATTGTGGCTACATGAGCTTGACCGCCACGGCGACGCACAGCCGGAATAATAGTGGCTCTGCGGGACACCATCAAGGCATAACTTTGGCTACATCAAACCACCAAACGAAAGCCCGATCCCCGTAAACACGGGCGATCGGGCCTCAGACCCTCAAAAACTTCCGTTTAGACGAGTCGATCCCGCGCTGCTCTGACCGCCAGCGCGGTCACCCCGCGGCCCGCGCCTCGCCCGCCTGGAGCAGCCGCTCGCGCAGCTCGGCCTCGAACTCGGGCGAGGGGTCGAACGCTTCGATCCCCGGCAGCTCGTCGAGCGCGTTCAGCCCGAACAGCCGCAGGAACAGCTCGGAGGTCCGGTAGAGGACCGCTCCGAACTGCGAGCGCCCGGCCTCCTCGACTAGCCCGCGCTCGAGCAGCGTCGACGCGGCCGACTCGGCGTTGACGCCCCGGATCCGGGCGATCTCGGGGCGCGAGACGGGCTGGAGATAGGCGACGATCGCGAGCGTCTCGGCCTGGGCCGGCGTGAGCGTCGGAGTCCGCGGTCGCGCCAGCAGCCGTCTCGCCGCGGCCTCCGTGTCCGGGTGGGTCGACAACGCCCAGCCGCCCGCGAGCTCGCGCAGCACCAGCCCGCGGCGCTCGAACTCGTAGTACTCGCGCAGCCGCTCGAGCGCGGACACGACCTCGTGCAACTCGGCCCCGGTGGCGTCGACGAGCGCGTCGGCATCGACCGGCTCGGCGCTCAGGAACAGGAGCGCCTCGATCGTGCTCTCGAGCGGCAGACTCATGCCGTCAGGCGCGCCTCAGGACGGGCGGCGCGCGCCCCGTTCGCCACGATCGTGATCTCCCCGAACGGCTCGTCCTGGGTCCAGCTCAGCTCGCCGTGCTTGTAGAGCTCGAGCACCGCGTACAGCGTGACCGCCACGGTGACCCGGTCGGCCCGCGCCACCGCCTCGTCGAAGTTGAAGCTCCCGCGGCGCAGCAGTGACCGCAGGTGGACGAGGCGCTCGGCCACAGTTACCCGGGCGCCGACCATGTGGCGGACGTCGACCGGCTCGGGCACCTGGAGCAGCCCACCCGTCGCCCGGCCCAGGATCGCCGGGTCGTAGACCGCGGCGGCCTCGTCCACCGAGGCGCGGCGCAGCGCCGGAGGGAGCGGCGCCGAACGGAAGCGGTGCCCCTCCTGGCCGGCCAGCCGCTCGCGCAGGTGGTCGGCGGCCGCGCGGTAGCGGTGGGCGTCGAGCAGCCGGGCCAGCAACTCCTCTGCGGCCTCGCCCGGGTCGAGCTCGATCAGCTCCTCCACCTCCTCGCCGGGCAGAAGCAGCCGCGACTTGAGCTCGAGCAGCGCCGCGATCAGGACCAGGAACTCGGTGGCGGCTTCGAGCTCGAGCTCACCGCGCCGCTCGAGGTGGTCGATGTAGGCGATCACCACCTCGGCCAGATCGACCTCGAGCAGGTCGATCTCCGCGCGCAGGATCAGCGTCAGCAGTAGGTCGAACGGTCCGGCGAAGACGTCGAGGTCCAGCTCCAGCTCGGCGATCCGCATGGCCTCGGGGAGGCTACCGGCGGGGCCGGACCGGTCCGACGCCCATCGCCTCGCGGACGTCGACCAGCGTGTCGGCGGCGATCGCGCGGGCCTTTTCGGCGCCCTCGGCGAGGATCCGCTCGAGCGCCGGCTCATCGGCGCGCAGCTCCTGGTAGCGCTCGCGGACGGGCGCGAGATACTCGACGACCGCATCGCCGACGGCCTGCTTGAACGCCCCGTATCCAGACCCATCGAACGTCTGTTCGACCTGTTCGGGCACGATGCCCCGGACCGCGGCGAGGATGTCGATCAGATTGGAGATGCCGGCCTTGTCGGGGCCGCGCACGACCTCGCTTCCCGAGTCGGTGACCGCCGAACGGAACTTCTTGGCGATCGCCTTGGGCTCGTCGAGCACCAGCACGGTGCCCTGGGGGCTGCCGCCGGTCGTCGACATCTTCTTGTCCGGGACCTGGAGGTCCATGATCCGGGCGCCGACGGCGGGGACGCGGATCTCGGGCACGACGAGCGTCTCACCGAAGCGGGCGTTGAACCGCTCGGCGACGTCGCGCATCAGCTCGACATGCTGGCGCTGATCCTCCCCGACCGGCACCTCGTTTGCGCGGTAGGCGAGCACGTCGGCAGCCTGGAGGACGGGATAGAAGAACAGGCCGGCGGACACGAGGTCGCGCTGGGCGCCTGCCTTGTCCTTGAACTGGGTCATGCGGCCCAGCTCGCCGAACGAAGTCACGCTGGACAGCAGCCAGCACAGCTCTGAGTGCTCCTGGACGTCGCCCTGGCGGAAGAAGATGCACCGCTCCGGATCGAGGCCGGCCGCGAGCAGCGTCGCCGCCGTGTCGTAGACCGCGTCGCGCAGCGCGGCGGGCTCGTAGGCGACCGTGATCGCGTGCAGATCGACGACGCAGTAGATCGCCTCGCCGCGGTCCTGGCCGGCGACGTACTGGGTGATCGCGCCAATGTAGTTGCCGAGGTGCTTGCGCCCGGTCGGCTGAATGCCCGAGAAGATCCGCATCGCCCTGGCAGGCTATCCAGCGCGCGCCGGAGTCGACAAGTGGCCCTGGCTAATCGGCGAGCAGGCGGTCGAGCGGCGTCTGCGGTGCGCCCGGCGCAGGAGCGCCTTCGATGCGCTCGTCGCGGAGCAGGTAGGCGGCGACCACGCCGCCGATCGCCCCGCACACGTGACCCTGCCAGGAGATGCCGGTGTGCGGCGCGACGCTCGACCACAGCGCCCCGCCCCAGATCACGCCGACTACGAGGCCGATCAAGAGCTCGGGGATGTTCCGGTTGAAGAACCCCCGCGTGAACAGGTACGTGGCGTAACCGAACACGACGCCGCTGGCGCCGATCGTGTACTCGGGTATCCCGGTCGAAGTGTGGGCCGGAGAGACCAGCCAGGTCCCGACCCCGCCGACGACGATCACGATCAGCGTCACCAGCGCGAACCGCCTGGCCCCCTCGAGGGCGATGATCAGACCCATGAACACGAACGGGACCGTGTTCGCGATCAGGTGCTGCCAGCTCGCGTGGATGAACGGCGCCGTGAAGATGCCCCACACGTGATCGATGCTGCGGGGCAGGATCCCGTCGCTGTCCAGATGGTTCGAGTCGAGAGTGTTGATCAGCTCGATGAACCACATGAGCACGACGACCCCGGCCAGCACCGCGACGCCTTCGAGTTGCGTTTGAGCTCGACGAACCGTAGGCCGCGGGCGCTGGCGTGGAACCGTCGTGCTCATGGACCCAAAGGATCGCAGGTGCGTGCCATGGGCAACGAAGGCCTCGCTAAGAATCGAGCACTTCGGCCGCCACGGCCAGTGCAACTGCCGCACGCTGTGGCAGCGAGGGCGCGTGGACGAACTCCTCAGGGGTGTGGGCTCCGCCGCCACGCGGGCCAAGTCCGTCGACGGTCAGCGGGATGTGCGGCGCGAAATGGCTGGCGTCGCTGGCCCCGCCGCGGGGGCAGCCGATGACCGGGTTCCCGAGCCTCGCGCCCGCTCGTTCGAGCAAGCCGCGCGTGGCCTCGCGCGAGTCCATCCCCGGCCAGATCCGCAGCATCTTCGTCTCGAGGCCGACGCCGTCGAGCTCGGCCGGCACGGCGGCGCAGACCGCATCAAACGCCTTGCTGCGGTCGGCGCGCATGTCGCACAAAAGCTCGCCGTCGGCGGGCACCACGTTGAAGGCGTCGCCCGACCGGACGACGGTTGGAACCACGCTGAGCCGCTCCGCGCCGCCGGGGTCGTGGTGGCGAGCCACGTCGATTGCGGTCGCGGCCAGCGCCAGGAGCGCGTTCCGTCCGCGGTCGGGGGCGCTGCCCGAATGGGACGCCCGGCCGGTCGCGACCACCTGCATCGTCCCGGCGGCCTTACGGTGGACGACGACCGCCTCGTCTCCATCGGAGGTGAGCTGCCCGCCCTCGAAGCACAGGCATGCGTCATACGAGGCGAACGTCTTCACGTGCACGAACTCGTCCCGGCGCCACTCCTCGTCGGTGACGAGCAGCACGGTCAGCTCGGCAAACGTCTCGGGGCGCGGCGCGAGCGCCCGAGCGACCCCCAACGCGAGCACCACGCCGCCTTTCATGTCGACCGTGCCGGGCCCGTACAGCCGGTCGTCGTCGCGCCGGAGCGGCGCGTGCGAGGAGTGCTCGATGACCGTGTCGAGGTGGCCGAGCAGCAGTAGCCGCCCCGAGCCCTGCCCGGTGATCCGCGCGACCATGTCGGCCGCGCTGCCAGGAGTCGAGCACGGCACCCGCTCGATCTCGGCCTGCGGCGGGAGGAACGCAGCGCACAGCGCGATCGCCTCCTCGGCGCCGGCAACGTCACCTGAAGGCGAGGACACGCCGACGAGCGCCTCGAGCTCGCGCGTCGCCCGCGCGGCGATATCGGCGGCGGCGTCAGCGACGAACGGGTCCATCCGCGTAATCCGCCATCCGGGCCAGGACCAGCACGTCGCCGGCGGGCACGGTTCGCGCCGACCTGCGTTCGCGCACGTGCCGCGCCGACAGCGCGCAGAGCGCGTCGTTGACCGGCGTCGGCACGCCGTGCAGGCGGCCGAGCAGCGCGACCTCGCCGTTCAGATAGTCGGTCTCGACGGTCGGCGTTCCGCGCGCGATGCTCTGCCGCGTCGAGGAGCCGGCGCGCTCGCGGCCGGCGATCGGCTTCAGCTCGAGCCGCTCCCACCGGGCCTCGACGTCGTTGACGTCCTCGGCCACGAACTCGATCCGGGCGGCGCGTAGAACAGCGCCCCCCTCTTCTCGGGCGAGCTTGTAGAGCTCGTCCGCGTCGGGTCCCGGCTCGCAGATCGCATCGACGGCGTTGCCGACGTTGTTCAGCAGCTTGGCGTACTTGAAGCGCATGATGTCGGGCCGCGCCACCGAGCTGAAATCCGAGGCGCCGAGCGCATCCGAGATCTCGTCGCACAGCGCGTCGAGCCCACTCGGATAGCGCCCGACGTCGATCACCCCGGCGCCCTGAGTCCCATACGCCTGGACGATCCCGGGCTCGAGGTGCGCGGTCGGCGACATCACCACCGCGCCGTACACGTTCGGGAACAGGCGCAGCGCGACACGCTCGTTCTCGACGCCGTTCTGCAGGCACACGACCGGGGTGCTCGCCGGCGCCGTGCCCCGCAGCGCGTGGACGGCGGCGGCCGTGTCCTGGCTCTTGGTCGCGACCATCACGACCTCGTCGCCACTCCATTCCAGCGCGCCCGGAGAATCGGCGACCGGTATCCGGAGAACCGCGCTCTGATGCGGTTGCTCAATCGTCAGGCCGCGCGCGCGGATCGCCTCGTAGTGCCCGCCGCGGGCGATCAGCGTCACGTCGAAGCCCGACTGGTGCAGCTTCGCGCCGACCACGCCGCCGATCGCGCCCGCGCCGAAGATGACGAACCGCATGCGGCGGTCTACACCTGCATCGCCTGCCGGACGACCGGATGGCGCGCCGCGGCGGCCTCGTCCAGCCGTCTGACCGGCGTCGTGTACGGCGCCGCTCGCGCGATCCCCGGGTCCTCACGGGCCTCCTTGAGGATGTCGGCCACGATCTCGGCGAAGCGGTCGAGCGTCTCCTTGGTCTCGGTCTCGGTCGGCTCGACCATCAGCGCCTCCTCGACCACGAGCGGGAAGTACACGGTCGGGGGATGGACGCCGTGGTCGAGCAGCCGCTTGGCCAGGTCGAGCGTCTTGATGTGCAGGTCGCGGCGCATCGGCTCCCCGGAAAGGACGAACTCGTGCATGCACAGCCGGTCATAGGCGAGCGGCAGATACTCGGCGACGTGGGCCTCTCGCAGCTTCGCCAGGAGGTAGTTCGCGTTGAGGACGGCGGTCTGCGACGCGTCGCGCAGCCCGGGCGCGCCGAGCGAGCGGATGTACGCGTAGGAGCGGACAAACACCCCGTAGTTGCCCTGGAATCCGCGGAGGCGCCCGATCGATTTCGGCCGGTCATAGTCGAGGTCGTAGAACGGCTCCTTCCCGTTCGCGGTCGACTCGCGCCGGACGACCTGCGGCCGGGGCAGGTAGGGCTCGATCTCCTCAGACACCGCCACCGGTCCGGCGCCCGGGCCACCGCCACCGTGCGGCTGAGTGAACGACTTGTGCAGGTTGAAGTGGACGATGTCGAACCCCATGTCGCCCGGCCGGCTGATCCCCATGATCGCGTTGAGGTTCGCTCCGTCGTAGTACAGCGTCGCGCCGACGCCGTGGACGATCCGCTCGATTTCCTCGATCCCGGTCTCGAACAGCCCGAGCGTCGACGGGTTGGTGAGCATCAGGCACGCCACGTCCTCGCTCGCCTTCGAGCGCAGGTCGTCGAGATCGACGTTGCCGCGCGCGTTGGTGCCGACCTTGACGACCTGATAACCGGCCATCGTCACCGTCGCGGGGTTGGTCCCGTGCGCGGTGTCGGGGGTCAGCACCTTCGACCTCTGCTCGCCGCGGTCCTCGTGGAGCGCGCGCGTGAGTAGCACGCCGGCAAGCTCGCCCTGGGACCCGGCGCTCGGCTGAAGCGAGACGTGCGGCAGGCCGGCGACCTCGCCGAGCGCTTCCTGCAGGCGCCACATCAGCTCGAGCGCGCCCTGGGCATAGCGCGGATCCTGGAGCGGGTGCATGCGGGCGTGGCCTGGCAGACCCGCGACCCGCTCGTGCAGCTTCGGGTTGTGCTTCATCGTGCACGAGCCGAGCGGGTAGAAGCCGGTGTCGAGATCGAAGTTCCGCTTGGACAGGCGGTTGTAGTGGCGGACGATCTCGGGCTCTGGGACCTCGGGCAGACGCGGGGGCTCGGCGCGCCGTTGCTCGGGGGGCAGGAGCTCGTCGAGCGGGCGCTCGGGAACGTCGGTCTCGGGGGCGACGAATGCGCGCCGGCCCGCCTTGGAGCGCTCGTAGATCGTCAGGGTGTCGTCGGCCTGGGCGATCATGCGCCCGCCCTCACGGTTTGCCTCTCGGCCGCCACCGCTGCCCCGATCACATCCGCGAGGCGGTCGATGTCGGCGCGGGTCCGCCGCTCGGTGATCGCGATCAACAACCCGTTCGGGTAGTCGGGGTAGTCGCGCGCGAGCGGGTAACCGGGGTTGATGCCCTGCTCGCGGCAGCGGGCGATGACGCGCTCGACCGGCGCGTCCAGCGTCATGGCGAGCTCACGTACGACGGGCCGGTCGTGGATCTCGGAGACGCCGTCGATTGCGTTCAGCCGGTCGCGCGCGTACGCGGTCCGCTGGAGCATCAGCTCGACCAGCTCGACGATCCCGCGCCGCCCCAGCCAGCTCAGGTAGATCACGCCGGCGAGCGCGTTCAGCGCCTGCGCGGTGCAGATGTTCGAGGTCGCCTTCTCGCGGCGGATGTGCTGCTCGCGGGTCTGGAGCGTGAGCACGAAGCCGCGCTTGCCGTCGACGTCCTTGGTCTCGCCGGCGATCCGGCCGGGCATCCGGCGTACCAGCGCCTCGGTGGCGGCGAAGAAGCCGAACGACGGGCCGCCGAAGTCGAGGCGGTTGCCGAGCGACTGGCCCTCGCCGACGGCGATATCGACGCCGCACTCGCCGGGCGTCTTGAGCAGCGCGAGCGGCAGCGGGTCGCACGCGCAGACCGTCAGCGCGCCGGCGTCCTTCGCCGGCTTGGCGAGCGCGGTCAGGTCCTCGACCGCTCCGAGGAAGTTCGGCTGCTGCACGATCACCGCGCCGACGTCGTCGCCGAGGTCCGGTAGCTGAGTGGCACCTTTCGCGAGCGGAGCCTCGACGACCTCCACGTCCCACGCGTGGGCGAGCGTGCGCACGCACTCACGGGAATGAGGGTGCACCCCGCGGGAGATCACGAACCGACGGCGCCCGTTGTGGACCTTCGCGACGTACCCGGCAGCGGCGACTGCGCTCGGACCCTCGTACACCGACGCGTTCGAGATCGGCAGCCCGGTCAGCTCGGAGATCGCCGTCTGGTACTCGAACATCGCCTGGAGGCCGCCCTGGGATATCTCGGGCTGGTAGGGCGTGTAGGGCGTGAGGAACTCCGAGCGCAGGATGATCGAGTCGATCAGCGCCGGGACGTAGTGGTCGTACATGCCAGCGCCGAGAAACGACACCTCGTCCTCGGCCGACGTGCTCCTGGCGGCGAGCGCGCGCAGCTCCTCGTAGACCTCCTGCTCGGACAGGCCGGGGCCGAGCGCCAGCGGCCGGTTCAACCGCAGGCCGGCCGGGATGTCCCCGAACAGCTCGTCGACCGAACCGACGCCGATCGTCCCGAGCATCTCGCTCAGGTCGGCGTCGGTTACCGATGTGTACCGAGTCATGTGACCGTCGCTCCCACCCCCCGGTATCAGTCCAGCGTCGCCTGGTACTCGGTCGAGTCCATCAGCGAATCCACCTCGGACGGGTCCGACAGCTTGACCTTCACCAGCCACCCTTCCCCGTAGGGGTCCTCGTTGATCATCTCGGGCTTGTCGGCGAGCGCGGGATTGACTTCGGTGACCTCGCCCGACAGCGGCGCGAACACATCCGAGACCGCCTTGACCGACTCGACCTCGGTGTACGGCTGGTCCTTGCTGACCTCCGCTCCGATCTCCGGCGCGTCGAAGAACACGACTTCCCCGAGGGCGTCCTGCGCATACCAGGTGATCCCGAAGGTGGCGGTGTCTCCGTCGATCCGAGCCCAGTCGTGCTCGGGGTGGTACTTCAGGTCGTCCGGATAACTGGGGTCGGCCATGTCTGCGGTCACGCTTCCTTTCTGTACAGAGGCCTGCGCTTGATCACGGCGGGTCGGACCCGGCTGCGCACGTCGATCTCGATCAGCGTGCCCTCGGCGGCACGCTCGCTGGGAACGTACGCCATTCCGATCCCGTGCTCCAGACACGGTGAGAACGTCCCGCTGGTGACCTCGCCGCCGCCGACCACCGCGTTCCCCTGGCGGGCGATCCCCTGGCCCTCGATCGCGAACGGGACGAGCTTCTCCGAGGTGCCCTCGTTGCGCGCCGCCGCCACCGCCTCGGAGCCGATGAACGCGGTTTGCTCCTTGCAGCACCAGCCGAGCCCCGCCTCGATCGGCCCGCGGGCTTCGCTCAGATCGTTGCCGTACAGGTGGAAGCAGACCTCGAGGCGGAGGGTGTCGCGCGCGCCGAGGCCGACGGGAGTTGCGCCGGCCGCCGTGATCGCATCCCAGACGCCGGTCGCGTCGTCGGGGCGGAGCAGCAGCTCGACCCCGTCCTCCCCCGTGTAGCCGGTGCCGCACACGAGCATCGCCGCGCCCGCCACCGTGCGCCCGCACGCGTGGAAGCGTCCCGGCAGGTTGCCGTCGGTCAGCCCGCGCACGAGCGTCCGGGCGCGCGGGCCCTGCACGGCGAGCATCGCGAACTCGCCGGCGCGGTCGATCACGTCGACGTCGAAGTCCTCGGCGTGTGACTGCAGCCAGGCGAGGTCCTTCTCGTGGTTCGCCGCGTTCGTCACGGTCAGAAATGTGTTCTCCGACAGCCGGTAGGTGAACAGGTCGTCGAGGACGCCGCCGTCCTCCTTGCACATGACGCTGTACTGGGCGCCGCCCTCGGGGATCCGGCGCACGTCGTTCGAAACCATCCGCTGCAGGAACTCGGCCGCCTGCGGACCCGTGGTCTCGACCTGGCCCATATGGGAGACGTCGAACACGCCGGCGCCGGTCCGCACCGCGATGTGCTCCTCGCGGATGCCGGCGTACTGAACCGGCATCTCCCAGCCGGCGAACGGAACCAGCCTCGCGCGGGCGGCCGCGTGGCGGTCATAGAGAGGCGTGCGCCGTAGTTCGGTGGTTGACGACACCGGCAGTGGAGGCTAGTACAAGCTACGTTGCGCGTCCGCCTCGCTCCCGTGGCGCCGCTTCAGGTGACGTGGGCCGCGGACCGAACGTTCGACCGCCGGACCGAGCGCGAGTCACCCGGGGGCGGACATCCGCCAAGGCAGCCCGAAGGGCGGACATCCACCCACGCAGCCCCGAGGGCGACATCCACCTACGCACCCTTGGCGAGCGCGCCGGCCATGCTTACGTCCCAACCTCCCCGCCGGCGCAGCACTACACGCACATAGGCGCTTAGGGAGCTATCTGCACCGTCGAGTGATAGATCTGCGACACCGCCGACCACGCCGGCTTGAAGTTCCCGTTGAGGTCGACCAGCCCCTTCTGGTTGTAGGGCGGGTCGGGCCGAGGGTCGCCGCCCGAGTACGTCGGGAACGCCACGTAGTCCTGGAGCGCGAAGTACATCGCGCCCGACAGCCACGGCTTGGCGGCGAACACGCCGAGGTGGAACGCGACCGTGTTGGCCTGGAACGCGTACGTCCCGCGCTCCTCCACCGGCCCGGTCCGGTCGCCGTCGAACCCGAACTCGGTGATCATGATCGCCTTCGTCGGGTAGCACGCGCGGACGCTGTCGAGGAACGGGCTCAGCGCGTCGCGGTCGTCGTCGCCGCCGCCGCCGGCGTCGAACCAGCCAAAGTACTCGTTGTCGCCGATCACGTCGAGCGGATTCCAGGCGCTCTGGCAGCCGAGGCCCGGCCAGTTGCTGACGGCCATGCCGACCGGACGGGTGGGGTCGAGCTTCTTCGCGAGCGCGGTCGCGCCAGCGATATAGCGCGCCTCGGCTCCGGGCGCCGGCGAGGGCAACTCGTTGCCAATCGACCACAGCAGGATCGAGGGGTGATTCTCGTTGTCGAGGATGTTGTCCTCGAGCATCGCGTGGGCCTGGGCGAGCCAGCCCGGCTGATCCAGGTACTGCGACTGGACCTGGTACACGGGCACCTCCGCCCAGATCAGGATCCCGTCGCGATCGGCCATCTCCTCCATCTCCGGTCCAACCGGGTAGTGCGCCCTGACCACGGTGGCGCCGAGCTGCTGGACCCACGAGATCAGCTGCGCGTCCTGGGCGGGGGTCATCGCGGCGCCGGTCTGGAGCGTCTGCTCGTGCAGGTTGACGCCGCGGAGGTTCAGCGGCCGGCCGTTCAGCTCGAGGCGACCCCCGACGACCTTGATCGTCCGGATCCCGCTGTAGGTGAAGTACCCGCCGAGGCGCCGGCCGCGCGAGTCCGACAGCGTCAGCGTCGCGCTGTACAGCTTCGGGTGGCCCGGCGCCCATAGTGACGGGTGCGAGATGCGAACCGACCCGGTCGCGGTCCACGTGCCGTGCGGCGCGATCGTCGCCGACCCGAACCGCAGGGGCGCGCGTCCGTAGAGACCCGACAGCGACACCTTCTGCCGGGCGCCGGTGACATTCCGGACGAGCACCTGCTCCTCGATGTCGGCGTCGCACTTCGGACACGCGTGGAGCGTGCGGATCGACACCTGCGACAGGTCGGCGGTCTGCACAGCCCGCAGGTAGACCTCGCGCAGGATTCCTCCGTAGTTCCACCACTGGCCGCCCGGTCCGGGCGGCAGGTCCGCCGCGGTGCGCCGGTTGTCGACGCGCACGACCAGCCGGTTGACGCCGGTGCGCAGACCGGTCAGGTCGAGCTCCCACGGCAGATAGGCGCCGGCATGGCTCCCGATCTCGCGTCCGTTCAGCCACGCGGTCGCGCGGTAGTTGACCGACTCGAACCGGATGATCCAGTGCCGGTTGGCCTTGGCGACGTAGCTCGCGAACGCGCCGGCCGGGAGCGTGAAGTCGCGGCGATACCAGCCGACGTAGCCGTTCATGCTCGTCTGCGAGAAATCGCCGGCGTTGTAGGCGTTCGGAATCGTCGTCGTCGACCAGCCGTCGGTCGAGGCGACGTTTCGCCACCAGCCCTGGGCGACGCCGAGGTCCGAGGTATCGGCGCGGTACAGCCACGTCCCCCCGAGCAGGTAGCGCCCGCTTTGCCCGTCGCTGTACCACGCGCCCTTGGTCGGCGGCGACGCGCTGTAAGCGGGCGCTTGGGCATGGGCGACCCCGCCGGCGCCGAGCGCGAGCGCAAGCGCCAGGATCAACGCGCGCCGGATCATTTTCGCCCCGCCCGCGCCGCACTGATCCTCACGTGACGGACCACCGTGGTCTGATTGCCGGCGCGGTCGGCGACCGTGACCGTGATCTTGTAGCGGCCGGGCCGGCGGTACACGTGCGCGATCCGGTGAGTGCCGGGCTTCACCTGCGTCACGGTTCGGTCCCCCCAGCGGATCGTCAGCTTCGCGACGCCGGAGGCGGGCGCGGGATCACGGTACGACAGGTGAACGACCTCATCCGAGCCGGCACGCCTCGGACCCGACTCGGTCACCTTCAACACCGGCGCGAGCGTGTCGACGAACAGCGCCGCGACCTTCGAGATGCCGGTCAGCGCGGCCGGATTGGTCGCGGTCACCTGCCAGCGATGGGGGCCGTTCGCGAGCGGGGCCGGGACCCGCAGGGAGCTGCCCTGAGTCTGCCCGACCTGGGTCCCGTCGATGGTCACCGTGTAGGTGATCGGCCCCCACCGGCCGCCCGCCAGAGACCACCGAAGCAGCGGCTGAGCGCTCCGTGAATACGACAGCTTTGTCGCCACGGTCGCCGCTCCGGGCGGCTGATACATCCGATCGACGAGGATCTGGTTTGCGCCGGCCGCCCCCTGGACCCAGGCGACCGCCGCGTCCCCGCCGCCGTCGCCCGTGGCCGCGATTCCGAGCGCCGCGTCCGTCGGGCCCTCGGCCGGCGAGGACAGCACCAGCTCGGGCCCGAGCGTCGAGGTGCGCGGCTCATACCGGACCCGGATCTCGGCGGGCCCCGTCGTTCCCGGCGTCTGCTGCCAGGCCACGAGCGTCGAGAACAGGCCGGCGACCCCCGGGACCGGGTCCGGCGGCGCCGTCCCCGGCAGGCTGTTGACTTGCAGCATGGGGCCGTACGCGCCGTTGTTGCCGAGCTCCATCGCCGCCACGTTGTTCGAGACCTGACCGGCCGCGGTGACGAATCCCTGGCCGTACTCGGTCATCGCGACCTCGGGCTCGGTGCCGCTGTCGGTGCCGGGCGTCGAGAGTCCATCGGCAGCCGTGGCGCCGTCGTACTGGGAGGCGCGCAGCCGGTTCACCAGCACCCGCGACTGATCGACGCCCCCGCACGACACGGTTTCCTGGAAGGCGACGTCGGCGTAGGAGGAGTCGCCGCCGGCCGACACCGCCGGGTCGCCGGCCGACACCTCACCGCAAGCCGACAGCGACGGGATGTCCGCCTGCTCGTCGACCACGCTTGGCGCGGTTCCCCACACGCGGCGCGAGAACACATGGCCGCCCTCGCCCCACGCGACGATCGCGACGCCGTCGCCGGCGGCGGCGACCTGTGGCGCCCCGGATCCGGTGCCGGCATTGTCGGCGGGCGTGTCGTTGAGCGGCGCCGCCTCGAGCGACCACGCGCCGTTGTCGTAATAGGCGGCCCGCACATCGTGTCCGGCGCCGTCGGCGACCGCGAAGGCGAGATACCCCTTGCCGAAGTTGGTCATCTGTAGCGACGGGTTGCTCGCCCCCGCCGCCAGCGGCTGCGGCGAGCCGAACGCCGCGGTCGTGCTCCCCTTGTCGACCACGTACAGCTCGCCGCCGTCGATGAACCCGATGAGCAGCACGCCCCCGTTGCCGGCCGCGATCACGGGCTCAGAAGAAGCGCCGGCGAGTCCCGCGTCGACCTGGACCGGCGTCTGGAATTGCCCGCCGACGAGCGCCGAGACGAACACGTGCGAGATCCCCGAGACCGCCTTTGAGTACACGAGCCCGCCGGTGCCGTCGCGAGCGATCGACAGTCCGCCCAGCCCCGAGATCGCTGCGCTCGGCCCGTCGATCACGGTCGGCGGCGCCGGAGACGGCTGGGCCAGCGCCGGGCTCGCGACTGCGAGGACCGTGCCGAGCGCGAGCAGCGCAGCGCGCGTGGAGGAACCCTGCATCAGTTGTCGGCCGTAACGTCTGACGGGTCTACAACAACTCGGGACCGCGCAGGGTTGCGCTGCACCGAATGAAGGTCTCCTCAGAGATCGTTCAGCGATCCCTGAGGAACGACGGGATGTCGATCTCGTCGTCGCGGATCTCGAGCGAGGAGCGCTGGTCGTCGTCCATCGTCACGTCGCGATCGCGCCCGCGCCTGCGGGTCGACTCGCGGGCCTGGCTCGGCCTGGCGTAGCGGTGGTCGAAGCCGGTGGCGATCACCGTGACCCGCACCTCGTCGCCCATCGAATCGTCGATCACCGCGCCGAAGATGATGTTCGAGTTCTGGTCGGCGGCGCTCTGGACGATCTCCGCCGCCTCGTTGACCTCGAACAGCCCGAGGTCGTGGCCGCCCGTGATGTTGAGCAGGATGCCTGTGGCGCCCTCGACGGATTCCTCGAGCAGCGGCGAGGAGATCGCCGCCTTGGCCGCCTCGGCCGACCGGTTCTCGCCGCCGGCGTTCCCGATCCCCATCAGCGCGGTGCCGGCGTCGTGCATGATCGTGCGGACATCGGCGAAGTCGAGGTTGATCAGCCCCGGGATCGTGATCAGATCGGTGATCCCCTGGACCCCCTGGCGCAGGACGTTGTCCGCCTCCCGGAACGCGTCGAGGATCGTCGTGCGCCGCTCGACGATCGCCAGCAGCTTCTCGTTGGGAATCACGATCAGCGTGTCGACGTGCTCGCGGAGCTTCTGGATGCCGTCCTGAGCCTGGCGGGCGCGCTGCGTGCCCTCGAACGCGAACGGACGGGTGACGCACCCGACGGTCAGCGCGCCGATCTCATTCTTGGCGATCTCGGCGATCACGGGGGCCGCGCCGGTGCCGGTGCCGCCTCCCTCGCCTGCGGTGACGAACACCATGTCCGCGCCCTTCAGCGCCTCCTTGATCTCGTCGCGCGACTCCGCCGCGGCGCCTTGGCCGATCTCCGGGTTGGCGCCGGCGCCGAGCCCCTTGGTCAGCTCGTGGCCGATGTTCAGCTTGATGTCGGCGTCGCACATGGCGAGCGCCTGGGCATCTGTGTTGCAGGCGATGAACTCGACTCCGCGGAGGCCGGCGTCAACCATGCGATTGACCGCATTGGTGCCGCCGCCGCCGACGCCGACGACTTTGATGACTGCGAGGTAACTGCCGCTTTCCATTGGTGACCGTCCGACCCTTGAGTTAGCGTTGAGTGTTTTGTGGTCAGTCGCTCCTAGCGGGAGTTTCGCACGTTATGCCCTGGAGTTGCGGGAAGTCAACGTTCCTGGCCGGAACGCAAGATTCGTTGCAGATCGCCCAACCCTCGATGAGCGCCCAAGGCTCCCCAAATTTTAAGGGTAAAGCTCAACTTTACGGTTAGGCTCCTGGCGCAGGGCTGGGGGCCTGATCGGCGGACGCTCCCTGGCCCGCGCCCGACGCGGACGCTCCCTGGCCCGCGCCCGACGCGGACGTTCCCTGGCCCGCGCCCGACGCGGACGTTCCCTGGCCCGCGCCCGACGCGGTCTGCGACCCGCTGGTGGCGAGACCGGCGGCGGCCAGCGCCGAGGACCCGACCCCGGCGGCCGGCATCGCCGGATCGCTGACATCGATGTACGCGGCCCCCGCGGAGCCCGGGGCGGCGAGCACCGCGGTCGCGGCTGCCCATTTGGCGGCGAAGCCCGTCGGCGGTCCGAAGTAGATCGCCGGCCCCGAGCGCAGCTGCACGACGAGCCCGCGTGGCGAGCTCGTCGTGACCTGGCTGATCTTCGCCTCGAGCCGCTGCGGCGAGGCCGCGAGCAGCGCCAGCGCGTTCAGCGCGGTCTGGTCGGTGACGCGCGATCCGCCCGGAAGCGAGCGCAGCGGGACCGTCGGCAACGAGCCGGTGGGAACGTCGTGCAGCAGCGTCCCGTCGGCGCCGGCCGCGATCGCCTCGCCACCGGCGACGACGGCGCCGACCGGGAGCTGCTCGATCACGCGGATCCGCATCCCGTGCGGGAACTGGGTGCTGACCCGCAGGTCCTTCACGACGGCATACGGCGCCACCGCGGTTCGGAGCTGGCCGAGATGAACGTCGAGCGTGGTCATGTTGCGTGCCGCGAGGTCGAGCGCCGAGCGGATCTGGCCCGCGTCCGGGCCGGACAGACCGGTCACGCCTACGCGGTCGACCGACACAAGCGGGGAGTCGCGCAGCCACACCCACGCCCCTGCGAGCAGCGCCACCGCCGCCACGGCGCCCAGGACGAGCCATACCCGGAGCCGCACGCGCCCCTTGGCGATGATCATCCGCGGTTCCAGTCGGCCGGGAACTCGACGGGCCCGAGCGCCTGAACCTCGGGCTCGAGCTCGATGCCGAACCGCTCCGTGACCCGCCGGCGCCCCTCGGCCATGACCGCGACGACGTCGGCGGTGGTGGCGTCGCCGTGATTCTCGATGAAGTTCGCGTGCTTGGCCGAGAACCCGGCGCCCCCGACCCGCAGGCCTCGGCATCCGGCGGCGTCGAGCAGCTGGCCGGCGGTGCGGTGCTCGGCGCGCGGATCATCGGGGTTCTTGAAGGTCGAGCCGAACGTCTTGATGCCGGACGGCTGGGCCGCCTTGCGCCGGGCCCGCATGTCCGCGAGCGTCGCCTTGACCTCGTCGCTGGCCCCCTCGGCGAGGGCGAAGGAGGCGCGGGCGACGACCTCGCCGGCACGGAGGCTCGAGCGGCGGTAGGCGAAGCCGAGCTGGTCGGGGACTCGCCGCTCGGTCCCGGAGGGACCGGCCACGTCGACCCATTCGAGCACCCGCGCGAGCTCGCCCCCGTACGCGTTGGCGTTCATCCGAACCGCCCCGCCGACCGTTCCGGGGATGCTGACCCCGAACTCGATCCCGGTGAGCCCGGCCTGCGCGGCGCGCGCCGACACCGCCGGCAGGCGCGCCCCGCCCCCGCAGCGAATCTCGGTTCCGTCCAGTTCGATCGAGCTCAACTCCTTGTCCAGCTTCAGGACCAGCCCGCGGACGCCGCTGTCCGCTACGAGGAGGTTCGACCCCGATCCGACGACCCCTACCTCGTGTCGCTGAGCGTCGGCCCAGGCGAGCAGCCGCTCCAGCTCCTCGATCGACCCGGGACGCGCGAACAGCTCGGCCGGGCCGCCGGTGCGGATCGTCGTCAGACGGGACAGCGAGTAGTCCCGCCTCACTCCGGAAGGCGTTTCGGGCATGACGTCCAGCGTAGATCGCGGTCCGGCGGCCGCGTTATGAAACCAGCGACCGAGCCAGCGAGTCGACGTCGCCGGCGCCCATCGCCAGGCACAGGTCCCCTTCGCGCAAAGTCATCGAAAGGAAGTGGCGCGCATCCTCGAACGACGGCAGCCAGGCGATTAGGCGACCGTCCGCGGCGTCCGCGGCGGCGGCGGCGATCAGGTGCCCGTCGACCCCGGGGAAGTCCTCGGCGCGCTCGCGCGCCGGGTACACGGCCAGCACGATCGCGATGTCGGCGCCGGCCAGCGCCCGGCCGAATCCGCGTGCGAGCGCGCGCGTGCGCGAGTAGAGGTGCGGCTGGAACACGGCCACGAGCCGCAAGGGCACGAGCGTCCGGGCGGCGGCGATCGTGGCGGCGACCTCCGTGGGGTGGTGGGCATAGTCGTCATATATGGGGATCTGTTTTTCGGTGGACCCGAGCAGCTCGAACCGCCGTCGAGCAGCTCGGAAATCGGCCAGGGCGCCGGCCGCCGGAGCCGGCTCTGCGCCCGCCAGGGCGGATGCGGTCAGCGCCCCCGCGGCATTGACCGCGTTGTGCTCGCCCGGAACGGCGAGCGACACCTCGATCCCGCGCCAGTGAAACCGCGATCCGCGCGGAGAGGAGGCGGTGTCGGTGGCGTCGTAGGCGAGCGCGCCGGCGGGGGCGAGCGCCCGGAGCTGCGAGCGATCCCATACCACCGCCCCGAGCTTGGCACGCCCCATGAACTCGCGGAGCGTCTCCTCCAGGTCGAGCCGCGAGCTGTACGTCGAATGATGGTCGAGCTCGGCGTTGGTCAGCACCGCGATCTCGGGGGACAGCCGGAGCAGCGAGCGGTCCGATTCGTCCGCCTCCACGACGATCCACTCGCCGCTGCCCCAGCCGGCGTTGACCCCGGTGTCGCCGAGCTCACCGCCGACCACGTACGCGGGATCGAGCCCGCACCCGCGCAGGATGTGCACGATCATCGCCGCAGTGGTCGTCTTGCCGTGGGTGCCGGTGACCGCCAGGCACCGGCGCAGCGCGGCGATCTGCGCCAGCAACTCCGAGCGGTGCAGCTCGCGGCCCTCGGCGGCTTGGCGCTCGGGATTGTCGGGCGGCACTGCGGTCGAGAACACGACCTCGGCGTCGGACGGGACATTGTCCGCGCGGTGCCCGAGCGTCGGCTCGATCCCGTGCTCGCGCAGGCGCTCGGTGTAGCTGGACGGCGCCCGGTCTGAGCCGGTGACGCTCGCCCCGAGTTCGCGGGCGATGATCGCGAGCCCGCTCATCCCCGCCCCGCCGATGCCGACGAAGTGGAGCCTGCGCGCGGACCAATCCTCGCCGGGCGGGGTCACCCCTCGCGCTCGAGCACGACGACCGGGATGTCCCGGTTCGTCTTGTGCTGATACTCGTCGTAGGCGGGCCAGCGCTCGGTCATGATCTTCCACAGCGCGGGCTTCTCGTCGGGCTCAGCAGTACGTGCACGGGCCTGGAACCGGTCGCCGCGCACCTGCACGGTCACTTCCGGCTCCGCGGACAGGTTCAGATACCACGCCGGATGTTCCTCGGCGCCTCCCTTGGAAGCGACCACCACGTAGTCGTCGCCGTGCTTCCCGTAGATCAGCGGTGTGCTCCGCGGATCGCCCGAGCGCCGGCCCGTCGTCGTCAGGATCAACACGGTCGTACCCTGCCAGTCGTGTCCCTCGGCCCCATCGGTCTGCAGGTACCGCTTGACGTGCTCCTGGCCGAACAGCATCCCTCCACCTCGCTTCCGGGGGTTTCCGGGGCGAGGCTATACAACCCGTGCGCATCGCGCACGCACGTCGCTCACCGTCGGTCCTGGCGGGCGTCTGTCAGTAGCCGTCAGCCCTTCGCCACCGCGAGCACCTGGTGCGCGATGTCGCGCGCGGCGTCCGGCCGGGCCACCGCCGCCGACGCCCGCCCCATCGCCGCCAGCCGCCCGCGGTCGGCCAGCAGGCGCCCGACCTCGTTGGCCAGGCGCGCCGGGGTCAGCTCGCTGTCCGCGGATCACGATCGCGGCGCCGGCGCTCTCCATGAAGTTCGCGTTGGCGGTCTGATGATCGGCGGTCGCGTACGGGTAGGGCACGAGCACCGCCGGCTTGCCGTGCGCCGCGATCTCGAAGATCGAGCCGCCCGCGCGCGCCACCACCAGGTCGCTTGCGAGCAGCGCCTCGCCGAAACGCGGGATGTAGCCGCGCAGGTCGTAGTGCGAGCCGGGCGCTTGGAGGTCCTCCAGGTCGCGCAGATCGCGTTCGCCGGCGGCGTGGAGCACGTGGAATCGCGCGCCCGCGAACGCCTCGACCGCGGCGCGGTTGATCGAGCGCGCGCCCTGGGAGCCGCCGAACACGAGCACGCACGACTCGCGCAGTCCGATCCCGAAGCGCTCGCGTGCGGCCTGCCAGTCGGTGGCCGGAGGCGGAACTGGTCGGCCCGTGACCACGTACCGAGGCCCGTCGCGACCCTCGATCGGAAACGCCAGGCACACCCGCCGCGCGAACGGCGCGAGCAGGCGGTTGGTCAGCCCGAGATGGCTGTCGGCCTCGGCCAGCACCAGCGGAACGCGCGAGAACACCGCCGCCGGCCCCACCGGTCCCGCGGCGTAGCCGCCGCCGGCGAGAATCGCCGCCGGACGCAGCTCCTTGACGATCCCGCGAGACTCTCCTACCGCCGCGGCCGCGACCACTGCCGCCCGGGCCGCCTTCAGAGGGCGCCCGCGCGGGAGTGGCATCACGCGCAGCGTGCGCAGCTCGTACCCGGCGGTCGGGACCAGCTCGCGCTCGGCGCGGTCGCCGCCGACGAACGTGACCTCGGCGCCTTCAGCTCGCAGCGCGTCGGCTACCGCCAGAGCCGGCACGACGTGCCCGGCGGTCCCGCCGGCGCCGATCACGATCCGCAGCGCTTTCAACCTTCGGTGTCCGAACGAGTTGCAGCCGCCGCCCCGGGCGAGCGACGTTGAGCAGCACGCCGACGCCCGCAAGCAGCACGCACAGGTTGGTCGGCGCGTAGGAGATGAACGGCAGCGGCACGCCGGTCAGCGGAGCGAGCCCGAGGACGACGAAGATGTTGAGAATCCCCTGGCAAAGAATCAGCGAGGTCAGCCCGGTCGCGAGCAGCTTGGCATACCGGTCCGCGGCGCGGCGCGCGGTCCGCAAGCCGGCGTAGGCGATCATCCCGTACAGGCAGACGACCCCGAGGATGCCGAGCACCCCGAGCTCTTCTCCGATCACCGCTAGGATGAAATCGGTCTGGGCCTCGGGGAGGTAGAAGATCTTCTGGACCGAGCGGCCGAGCCCGACCCCGAACAGCCCTCCCGAACCGAGCGCGATCTGCCCCTGGACCGCCTGGTAACCGGCACCCGACTTCGTCGCGTCCGCCCACGGGTGAAGGAACGACGTGAGCCGTGCCCGCTCGTACGGCTGCGCAGTCGCGAGCAAGATCACGCACACCACGACGATGCCCGCGAGCAGCGCGACGTAGCGCATCGGCATACCGGCCGCGACCAGGAGCGCAGCGACCGTGAACGCGATGACCAGCGTGGTCCCGAGGTCGGGCTCGACCACGATCAGCAGGCATGCGGGGCCGGCCAGGATCGCGATCGGCGCCACCGCCTGACGGAAGCTCCGCATCCGCTTGGGATGCTCGGCGAGATAGCGTGCGACGTACAGGACGATCGCGAATTTCATGACCTCGGACGGTTGGAACTGGATCGGGCCGGCCGAGAACCAGCGGCGCGCCCCGTTGACGACGACGCCGAAGCCGGGGACCAGCACCAGCAACAGCAGCACGAACGAGCCGAGCAGCAGGCCGTTGACCAGCTTCGGGGTCAGGATCTCGAGGCCGTGACGCGAGAACACGTGCATCGCCGCCAGCCCGATCGCCCCGAATACGACGTAGCGGATGAACTCGCCGGCGCCGCTGCCCCCGCCCGACAGCACCCCTAAAGGGGACGATGCGCTGTAGACCATGACCGCCCCGAACGCGAGCAGGCACAGCGTCGCGGTCATCAGGATGCGATGCTCGAGCGGTGGCGGCACGCGGCGGCTCGCCGGCGTTCGCGAACGCTTCCCGGAGCCGGCGCGGCTCCCGCTCCTCGCGCGCCTTGTCGCGGATGCCGCGAGTGGCGGTCGCCGCCCGCGCCATCACAGTCCCTCCACCAGCGCACGGAAGTGATCGCCGCGCGCCTCGAAGTCCGGGTACTGGTCGTAGCTCGCGCACGCGGGCGAGAGCAGCACGACCTCGCCGGGGACCGCAGCGCCGCGGGCGAGCGCGACTGCACGCTCCAAGTCGCCCGCCTGATGGAGCGGAACGTCGGTGTTCGAGAGCGCGTCGGCGAGGTCGCCGGCCGCCTCGCCGATCAGGTACACCGCCCGGCAGCGGTCGGCCACCAGCGGCGCCAGCGGCGAGAAGTCCTGTTGCTTGCCGCGGCCGCCGGCGATCAGGTGGATCGGGCTCTCGAGCGCCTGGAGTGCGACGAGCGTGCTCGCCACGTTCGTCGCCTTGGAGTCGTTGACCCACGTGACGCCGTCCTTGACCGCGATCCGCTCGAGCCGGTGGCGGACCCCGGCGAACGTGCGCAGGCCCGTCGCGACGGCTTCGGGCTCGACCCCGCGCGCGAGGCACACCGCGGCGGTCGCCATCGCGTTCCGGACGTTGTGCGCGCCGGGCAGCGCGAGCTCGTCGACCTGGACGATCGGCTCGTCCTGCCACCAGAGATAGCCGGCGCGGTAGGACAGGTCCGGCCCGGCGCCCGGACCGAATGTGACTTGCCGAGCGCACCCCCCCAGGTCTTCGATTCCGAGGTCCGCAGGCGCGACCGCGAGGTCATAGTTCCCCTGGTTGCCGAAGATCTTCAGCTTGGCCGCCACGTAGTCCTCATAGGTGCCGTGGCGGTCGAGGTGATCGGGCGAAAGATTCAGCAGCACCGCGGCCTCCGGCGAGAACGCCACCGTGTCCTCGAGCTGGAACGAGGACGCCTCGCACACGACGGTCACGTCGCCGGCCAGCCGGTCGATCAGCGACGACGCCGCGGTCCCGACGTTGCCGGCGACCGCCACCGGCAGCCCGGCCTCCCGATGGACGTGCCCGATCCATTCGGTCGTGGTCGTCTTGCCGTTGGTCCCCGTCACGCCCACGAACTCGTTGGGGATGAGACGCCACGCGAGCTCGAGCTCACCGAGTACGACGACGCCACGGTCCCGCGCGGCCCGGATGACGGGCGCGTCTTGGGGTACGCCGGGGCTCTTGATGAGCGTCCTGGCGCGGGCGGCAAGATCGACGCCTGACGCATCCAGCCGTACTTCGACGCCGGCCTCGCGAAGCCTTCCCGCGGCCTCGGCAAGCTCTTTGCCCGAGCCGGCGTCGACGCCGACCACGGTCCTGTGGAGGGCGCGGAGCGCGAGCGCGGCGGCAACGCCCGAACGGGCCAGCCCGACAACGAGATATGGCCCTCCCGGAAGCGGGGGCCTGGGCTTACCCACGAATGCTGAGGCGGTACACCGTGAATGCGATCGCCGCGCAAGCCGCCGCGACGATCCAGAAGCGCAGGATGATCTTCGTCTCCGACCAGGCCTGAAGCTCGAAGTGGTGGTGGATCGGCGCCATCAGGAACACGCGCTTGCGGAACATCTGGAACGAGAACACCTGGATCAGCACCGACAGGGCCTCGATCACGAAGATCCCGCCGAGCAGGATCAGCAGCACCTCGGTGTTGGTCATCACCGCCAGGCCCGCGATCGCGCCCCCGATCCCGAGCGATCCGGTGTCGCCCATGAAGATGCTGGCCGGGAAGCTGTTGAACCACAGGAACCCGATGCAGGCGCCGACCAGGCATGCCGCGAGCAGCGTCAGGTCCACCTGACCGTTGGTGATGAACGTGATCCCGATGTAGGCGAGCAGCACGATCGCCGCGCAGCCGGCGGCGAGTCCGTCGAGCCCGTCGGTCAGGTTGACGGCGCTGGTCGTGCCGGCCACGACGAGATAGATCAGCACCGGGAACAGCGGGCCCAGGTCCACGCTGACGTCGACGAACCGGACCGTGATCGACTCGTTGACTCCGGCCTTGTGGGTCGCGACCCACCACAGCCCGAGCGAGATCGCGATCGTGACCGCGAGCTTGGTCCGCGCGCGCAACCCTAGCGAGCGGCGCTTGACGATCTTCGTGTAGTCATCGGCGAACCCGAGCAGCGCGCACGCGACCGCAGCGCCGAACACCCCGATCGACTGCCAGTCGCGCGTCGACAGGATCAGGAACGGCACCGCGAACGCGATCATGATGATGATCCCGCCCATCGTCGGCGTGCCGGCCTTGATCTTGTGGCCCGCCGGCCCCTCCTCCCGGATGTTCTGCCCGAACTCGCGCCGACGGAGGAACTCGATGAACTTCGGGCTGAGGAACAGGCACAGGAGCAGCGACGCGGTGCCCGCGATCAGGACCCGACCGGAGATCGAGCCCATCAGACGCGGACCCCGGCGCTCAGTGCCCGACACACGAGCTCGAGCCCGACGCCTCTCGAGCCCTTGACCAGCACGACATCTCCGGAGCGCAGCAGCTCGGGGACAAGCTCGGCTGCGGTCGCGGCGTCCGGGGCCGAACGGACCTCGCCGTCGAACCGCTCCGCGATCGCGTCCGCGAGCGGCCCGACCGTGACCAGGAGATCGACACCCGCGCGGGCGACATCCTCGCCGAGCGCGACGTGGTAGTCCCGCTCACGCGGCCCGAGCTCGAGCATGTCGCCGAGCACGGCCACCGGGCGGGAGTGGTCGGCCCGGACCGCCGTCTCGGCCAGGTCCTCGAGGGCGGCTCGCATCGACATCGGGTTGGCGTTGTAGCAGTCATCGATCAAAGTCACCTCTCCGGGCAGCGCCACCCGCTGTCCGCGTCCCGGGGACAGCGCGAGCGCGACGTGGCCCGTCGGGATCACCCCGACGGCGCTCGCCGCCGCCACCGCAGGGAGGAGATTGCGGCGCAGATGCGCCTGGGTGAACGGCACGTCGAGGACGATCGAGCGCCCGGCGAGGTCGATCTCGACTTCGTTCTCCTCGGAGCGTTTCAGTCGGACGTCGCCCCCGTCTCCGAACGTGATCGTGTCGAGATCGGTGCGGAGGTGCGGGTCGAGCAGGGGCTCGTGCGCGGGCACGACCGCGGTGGCGCCGGAGGCGAGCGACGCGATCAGCTCGGCCTTCGCGGCGGCGATCGCTTCGATCGTGCCGAGTAGCTCGAGATGCACCGGACCGATGCTGACGATCACGCCCACGTCTGGTGACGCGATCGCGGCCAGCTCCGCGATCTGACCGGTACCGCGCATCGCCATCTCGAGCACCAGCACCTCTGTGCCGGCCGGCGCGGACAGGATCTCCAGCGGGACGCCGATCTCGTTGTTGAAGTTGGCTCGCGAGGCGACCGCGCGGCGTTGTGGCGAGAGCAGCGCCAGCAGGAGGTCCTTGGTCGAGGTCTTGCCGGTCGACCCTGTGACGCCGATTACCTTGCGCCAAGCTCCCGGCGCCACGCGCCGGCCAAGCGCTGCATGGCGTTCTGCGGATCCTCGGCGGCGATCAGCGCCCCGGGCACCGCGCATTTGGCCGCCTCGGCGTGCTCCGGCGTGGTCAGCACCCCCCAGGCACCTGCCGCCAGCGCCTGGGGCGCGAACCGGCCACCGTCGATGTTCTCGCCCCGGAGCCCGACGAACAGCGACCCGGGGCCGGCCTCGCGCGAGTCGATGACCACGCGCTCGGGACCCTTCGTCGTGGGAGCCGGGGCGACGAGCCTGGCCCCTGCAGCCCGTGCGACTTGCTCGGGTGTCCAGGTCCTCATGCTCTGATCGGGAGAGTACTTGCCGGGTCGGGCGGTTAGGAGCCGGTTATCGGGCGGCCAGCGCGCCGTCGAGCGCCTCGCGGGCGACCGTCACGTCGTCGAACGGGATCTTGCGGCCCCCTTCGAACTCCTGGCCCTGCTCATGGCCCTTGCCGGCGATTACCACCACGTCGCCCGGCCCGCGCCCCGGCGATCGCAGTGTGGATCGCCGCGCGCCGATCGGCGTCGTGCTCGACCGTCCGGTCCCGTGCCCGCGAGGATCTCTCTGATGATCGCGTCCGGGTCCTCCGAGCGCGGGTTGTCGGAGGTGACGATCACGCGGTCGGCCAGCCTTGTCGCGATCTCGCCCATCATCGGCCGCTTGCCTCGGTCGCGGTCGCCGCCGCACCCGAACACGACGTGGACACGGCCTGCGGTGAGCTGACGCGCCGCCTGCAGCACGTTCTCGAGCGAGTCCGGGGTATGCGCGTAGTCGACCAGCACCGCGAACTCCTGACCGGCGTCCACCGGCTCAAAACGTCCGGGAACGCTGCCCGCGGTCTCGATTGCGGGGGCGGCAACGTCGATCGGAACGTCCGCCGCGCGGACGGCGGCGAGCGCACCGAGAACGTTGTAGACGTTGAACAGCCCCGGAAGCGGCGATCGGAGCTCGGTCAGGCCGTCTGGGCCCCGCACCGTGAACCGCGAGCCGGTCAAGTCCGTGGCGACATCGCTCGCGCGGTACGTGGCGTCGCTTTGGACCGCAAAAGTGACCGCTCCGGGAGTCTCCGCTGCCAAGCGCGCCCCGTACGGGTCGTCGACGTTGATCACCGCGTTTTCCGGCCGGTGGTCGGCGAACAGCGACCGCTTGGCGAGGAAGTACTCCTCCATCGTCCCGTGGAAGTCGAGGTGGTCCTGAGTCAAGTTCGTGAAGATCGCCGCGGCGAAGTGGACCGCGTCCGCCCGGTGGAGCTCGAGCGCATGTGAGGAGACCTCCATCGCGCACGCCACGTCCCCCCCGTCGAGCATCTCTCGGAAGGTGCGCTGCAGGTCGATCGCCTCGGGCGTCGTCCGCTCGACGGGACGCTCCGCGCCGCCGATCACGCTCTTGACGGTGCCGAGCAGGCCGGTTTGGCGCCCGTCGGCCTCGAACAGCGCGTGGACGAGGAATGCGGTCGTGGTCTTGCCGTTCGTTCCCGTGACGCCGACCGTGGTCAGGCTCGCGGTGGGGTCGCCGTAGAACGCGGCCGCCGCGGGCGCCATCGCCGTTCGGACGCTCGGGACCCGTAGCTCCGGGACGCCAAGGTTGACGGGCCGTTCGACGACCAGGGCCACGGCGCCGCGGGCGATCGCGTCCGCCGCGAAGTCGTGGCCGTCGCGGGTGAATCCCGGCACGCAGAAAAACAGCGCCCCGGGCTTTACGGCGCGGTTGTCATACGCTAGCCCGGTGATCTCGAGGCCGGCCGCGGGTCGCGGAGCCCCGGGAATCAGGCGGTCAAGGCGCATTGCAGGCCCTCGAAGGCATGACCGAAGAGGCTACTGGCGGAGCAGGCGGCTCGTCCTGCCAGCACCGACGGTGGCCGGCAAGTAACTCATAGCCAGAGACCGACGATTTTTCCGGTATTGCGCTGCCGGCACGCGTCGTCGGTCCGGCTATCCGCTGCCGAATCCCCTCGCCCCACGCGCCAGGTCGCGCCGTTCGATCACCTTGTCGACGAGCCCGTAGGCGACCGCTTCCGCGCCGGTGAAGTAGCGGTCGCGCTCCATGTCGGCGTGTACGCGCTCGAGTTCCTGCCCGGTGTGCTTGGCGTAGATCTCGTCGACCCGCGCTCGGAGCGACAGCACCTCGCGGGCGTGGATCTCGATGTCGCTCGACGGCCCCTCGAACCCGCCGGACGGCTGGTGGATCAGGATCCGGCTGTTGGGCAGCGCCAGCCGCTTGCCAGGCGTCCCTCCCGTCAGCAGCAGCGAGCCCATCGACATCGCGATCCCGTAGCAGATCGTTTGCACGTCGGGTCGGATGAACTGCATCGTGTCGTAGATCGCCATCCCGGCGTAGATCGAGCCGCCGGGGGAGTTGATGTAGAGGTGGATGTCCTTGTCGGGATCGTCTGATTCCAGGTGGACGAGCTGGGCGACGATCAGGTTGGCCGACTCCTCATCGACCTGTCCGCCGAGGAACACGACGCGATCGTTGAGCAGGCGGGAATAGATGTCGAACGAGCGCTCGCCGCGAGCGGTCTGCTCGACGACCATCGGAACGAGTGGCATTGGGCCTCCTGTCGATCTGGTAAGGTGCAACCAGTTGGTTGCACAGAACTTAGCAGACCCGCAACCTTTTGGTTGCTCCTTATGCCAGAGCTGACGAGGAGGCACCCGATGACCGATCGAATCGAGCGCGACGTGTGGCTCCCAGCCGCCCCCGATGCGGTGTGGGAGGTGGTCACGAACGATGGGTGGCTGGCGGACCACGTTCGCCTCGACCTGCGCCCGGGGGGCGACGCCGAGTTCGACTCGGGCGGCCGCGTCCGGAGCGGATGGGTCGAGGATGTATCGGTGCCCGAGCGGCTCGCGTTCTGGTGGGCTATCGACGATGAGCCCGCCACCCGCGTCGAGCTGAAGATCGAGGAGCTTGGCGCCGGTACACGCCTGCGTATCGTCGAGACCCGCCCCCTCGAGTTGCTCGACGTGGTCGGCGTGCCGCTGCCCGGCGCCGGCGGCTCGACCTACGGGCCCGCGCTCGTGGCGGCGTGACCGTGCCGGGACCCGTCGACCGCAGCGGCGACCCGAGCGCGTCAGGAGCCGACGAACGCGCGGGCGCTGTGTTCGGCGCCCTGTCCGATCCGACCCGGCGCGCGCTCCTCGCTGCGATCGCCGAGCACCCGGCCGCTACCGCCACCGAGCTCGCCGCAGAGCTGCCGATCTCGCGCCAGGCCGTGCTCAAGCATCTCAATGCGCTGACCGACGCCGGCCTCCTGGACCGCACGCGGGCAGGCCGTGAGGTCCGCTACCAGTTCACTCCAGAGCCGCTGTCCGACGCCGTCGGTTGGATGGCCGAGGTCGGCGCGGAGTGGGACGACCGCCTGGCGGTGCTCAGGCGAGAGCTCGGCGCGACGTCCGCGGCGGGCCACGGCGGGCCTCAGTAACGAAGTCCAGCGCGCGGATCCGGGGTCTGGCGCGGCGGATTCCGGGGTCTGGCGCGGCGGATTCCGGGTCTAGCGCGGCGGGAGCCCGAGGTAGGGCACCGCCCACCCGACGATCTGCTGGAACGCCGGCGCGGCCACCGAGCCGCCGTAGATCGAGCCGTGCGGCTGGTTGACGACGACCGCGACCACGAGCCGCGGATGGTCGGTGGGAACCATCCCGATGAACGACGCAACATAGGCGCTGTCGGAGTAATGGCCGTCGATGGCGATGTTCGCGGTACCGGTCTTGCCCGCCATGTCGTAGCCCGGAATCGCCGCGCCGGACGCGGTGCCACCGTCGGCGAGCACGCCGCGGAGCATGTCGCGCAGCGACGACGCCGTGGTCGCGGAGATGATCTGGTGGCCCGGAGGCAGCGGCGTCGGTTTGCCTCCCACCGATTGGACGACGTGGGGCGCGCGGAGGATGCCGCCGTTCGCGATCGCCGAATATGCCGCGACCATCTGCATCGGCGTGACCGACTCGCCCTGACCGAATGGTAGGTTCGCCATCGAGGAGCCCGAGTACTGCCACCAGTGCAGGACGATGCCGCTCTGCTCGCCTGGAAGGTCGATGCCGGTGCGCTGGCCGAACCCGAACCGGTGCACCCAGTAGTCGAACTGTTTCGCGCCGAGCTTCTGCCCGATCAGGTCGGCCCCGATATTGCTCGAATACTTGAGGATCTGAGCCACGGTCAGGGTCTCGTAGCCATGGGACTCGGCGTCATGGATTTGCCGGTCGGCGAACTGGAGGACCGGCGGGATGTCGAACGGCGTGTTCGGCGTGACCAACCCGTTCTGAAGCGCCCCGGCGACCGTGATTGCCTTGAACGTCGAACCCGGCTCGTAGCTCAGCCCGATCGCCTCATCCTGGGGATCGCTCGGGCTGCCGTTCGCGGGCCAGTTGGCGAGCGCCAGGATCGCGCCGGTGGCTGGGTCGACGGCGATCGCGGTCGCGCCCTGGGGCGAGTACTCGGCGCCGACCTCGGCGAGGACCCGCTCGACCTCTTGCTGCAGCCCCGAATCGATCGTCAGCGCGACCGTCTTGCCGGGCACGGTCGGCCGCAGGTCGTCGATCGAGATCGGCTGGCCGATCGCGTCGTTGACGATCCGGCGCAGCCCGTTCTTCCCTTCGAGCGCGCTGTCGTACCGGTACTCGATGCCGCTGGCGCCGTCGCCGTCCAGGTGGACCGAGCCGACGAGCTGCGCGGCCTCGTGTCCGCGCGGATACATCCGGCGCGTCTCGGGAATCAGCGAGATACCGGGGATCCGAAGGTCGGAGACGGCGTTTGCCTGCGCCGCAGGAAGCAGGTGCGCGAGGTAGACGAACCCGGTGTGCGGCTTCGTCAGGACCTTCAACACCGTGAGCTGCGGAGTCCCGAGCAGCGACGACAGCTCCGCGGATGCCGACACCGCGTTCTTGACCAGATAGGGATCCGCGACGATGTCGTCGGCGGATTCACTGAGGGCAAGCTCCGCTCCGTCGCGGTCGGTGATCGCGCCGCGAGGAGCGGGCACGGTCACGTTGCTCACCTGCTGGGTGGCCGCCGCCCGTTCCAGCGACCTAGCCCGGACCGAGCCCAGGTACGTCGCGCGGGCGACCGCGATCCCCAGAAGCGCGACGAAGACGATGAAGAGGATCCCGATGCGGCGGTCTATGACTGCCACTCGGGCTATCCCCCGGAGGTCTGCTGGGTCGGGCCTGCGGGCTGGATGGCGGCGGCGCCGGTCGCCGGGGCCTGAGAGCCGGTCTGTGAGTCGCTCGGCGTCGACTGGGCACCGGCGGTCGCGCCCTGGGAGTCGGTGGGCGCGGTCGCCGGCGTGTTCGTCGTCACCGGGGGCGCTTGCTCGGCGGGCGGGGATCCGGAGCCGGTGGTATCAGTCGGGGTGCCGGCCGTCCCGGCCGTCCCGGCCGTCCCGATCGCGCCGGTCGCGCCGGTCGCGCCGGTCGTGCCGGTCGTGCCAGTCGCATCGGCGCTGCTGGTGCCGGCGGTCGTCGTGCCGGAGGAAGCGGCCGCCCCTGACGGCGTCACCGTCGAGGTGGCGCTCGGCGTGGTCGTCGGGGTCGCGCTCGCCGGCGTGCCGGCCTGGGCCAGGACTCCGGAACTCGTCGGCAGCATCGACGTGCCGGGACCGGTCACAAGCGCACCGTTGGAGGGCGCTAGCGCCATGAATGCTGCGGCGTTCGGCACATGGACGTTGCCGAGCGCGCCGATGACGCCTCCGCCCTGACCGGCGGTCAGATACCCCACGGCCCCGGGCGGTGGGAGGACCATGCCCATGTTCGTCGCCAGGCGCTCGATTCGCTGATCGTCGGACAGCGAGGCGACGCTGTCGCGGAGCAACTCGTTCTGGCCGGTGAGCGTCGTGGTTTGCTCGAGCGAGCGACCCATGCTCGCCCCCAGCTTCAGGATTTCGACCTGCGCAGCGACGATCCCGGCCAGCAGCACACCGAGCAGCGGGATCCAGGCTCGGCCACGGACGACCCGGTCGAGCAAAGAGTGGTCGGGCAGCGATATGACGAACGCGCCGATGCCGCGCAGGATGCCGGTGGTCGGCTTTGCGGTCTTGGCCGGCGTCGGCGCCGGCACCGGTTTGGGGGCGCGCCTTGGCGCAGGCTTGCGGTCGATGAAAGGACGGCGAAGCGGAAGCGCGACAGCGGCGGCGACGGCGGCCGATCCGCTCGCGAACACGCCCCGCGGCGCGCGCGACGGCCGGATCGACCGCCCGCCACTTGTCGTCCCCGTCGCGCGGGTGGCACGGGCCGCCCGAGTTCCGCGGGAAGCGCCGGCCTGCCGGGGCGGACCGCCGGCGCTCTGCGGCCGGCTCGCGTAGTCCTTCCCCGTGGTCGGTCCAGAGACCCGCCGCGGCGTGCGCGACGCGCGCGACACGCGGCGCTCGCCGGGCGCCTCACGGACGGCCCGGGCGACGCGCGGACGATCCGTCGTGCGGGCGCCGACGTCGTCTTGCCTGGAGGCCCCGCTGCGGGCCGCCGGTGTCAGGGCGCCAGGCCTCATTCCGCGTCGCCCTCGAGTTCCAGGGCGTCGTCCTCCTCGAGCCCGGCGGCGCTGTTCGCCTCCAGCTTACGGGCGGCACGCAGGTGGGCCGATTTGGAGCGCGGATTGGTCTCGATCTCGCCCTGGCTCGGCCCGACCGCGCGCCGGGTGAGCAGTTCCGCTTCGGGGTGGTGGCCGCATACGCAGATCGGCAGCTCCGGCGGGCACACGCAGCCGCGGGCCCGGCCCGCGAGGAACCGCTTGACCCGCCGGTCCTCCAGCGAGTGGAACGAGATCGCGGCGAGCCGGCCCCCGGGCCTGAGCAACTTCCACACCGCCGGGAGCGCGGCGTCTAGCTGGAACAGCTCGTCGTTGACCGCGATCCGAAGCGCCTGGAAGGTCCGCCGGGCCGGGTGCCCGCCGGCGAACTGCGCCGGCACGGGGACCGCCGCCTTGATCACGTCGACGAGCTGCTGCGTCGAAACGAGCTCCTCGCGCTCGCGCGCGCGGACCATCGCCCGAGCGATCTTGTTGGCGTACCGCTCCTCGCCGTATTCGCGGAGGAGCCGCGCCAGCCGGCGCTCATCCCAGTCGTTCACGATCTCGCGCGCCGTCAGGTCCTGCTCTGGACCCATGCGCATGTCGAGCGGAGCGTCGTAGGCGTACGAGAAGCCGCGCTCCCAGGTGTCGATCTGCATCGAGGACATGCCCAGGTCGAGGTATGCGAGGTCCGCTCGAACACCCTCCTCATCGAGCTGCCCGATCGCGCTCGCGAAGTCCGCCCGGATGAACCGGGTGCGGCACGGCAGCTCGGCCGCGATCTCGCCGAACCGCTCCTCGGCTACAGGATCGCGGTCGATCCCGATCAGCGTGCCCTCGGGTCCGAGGCGGTCCGCGATCAGCCTCGCGTGGCCGCCGCCGCCGAACGTGCAGTCCACGGCCGTTTCCCCGGGATTTGGATCGAGCAGATCGATCAGCTCCCCGGCGAGGACCGGGATGTGCGTCTGGGTCATGTCAAGGAGTGTGGCCAAGCCTTGCTGCGATGTCGGGAACACGAATCAGAACGTCCTCGCTGTAGCCGGCGTACTTGGACCGGTCGAACACCTCCAGGCACTCGCCCGAGCCGGTGACCACGACGTCCTTGTCGAGGCCCGCGTACTCCATGAGCATCGGCGGGATCATCACGCGGTTCGCTGAGTCGAGTTCGGTGTCATGCGAGTAGTTGAAGAAGAAGCGCTTCAGGTCCCGTGCTTCGGGCGAGATCGGGCTCCGCCCGTGAAGCGCGGCGGCCGCATAGGCCTCGTACGCATCCGGCGTCCAGATCGCGATCGACCTCGGCGCGGCGGCGGTGGTCTCCGGCGACGCCGCCAGCACCACGCCGGCGGCCAGCGCAGCGCGGAACTTCGCCGGCACCGTCAGCCGGTGCTTCGCGTCGAGCGCGTGTTCGAAGGTCCCGCGGAAGATCAAGGGTTCTCATGCCGTCGAGCGAAATCTGAACCCGGGTGGCTGGGTGGGAGGAGCCCTGCCACCCGGGTTCCGCGATGCATGACCATGCGCTTGCCCCACTCTACCCCACTCTCCCCCACAATGCAACTCAGATCCCACGTCCTCCCCCACTTCGCCGGCGCGGAGGACTATTTCGGCGCAAACGCCGGTAGATACGGGCAATGACGGCGACGTTCGGCCTCAGCCGTGGCGCAAGCGCTGTTGCAACCGCCGGCGCTGGGCGGCGGCTTGCAAATTCGCCTCGATTCCGTCCGGGGCGTGTGCGACGCTCGTGCGGGCCGTCCGTGGCGTCAGGCGCGGGCGGGCGGCGTTCCAATGTGCCCGTGGACGTCGGTGAGGATCGCGCACGCCTGCCGGGCGCGCACGAGCGAGTTGACGGCTACGCCGGCCGGTCCGGGACGTGCGACGCGCCACCGGACCCGTCGGCCGACCGGTCAACCGTCGGGAGCTCCAGCACGAGCCGGGCGCCCCGCGGCGACGGAGCCGCCGCCAACCTTCCGGCATGATCCGCGGCGATCCCCGCCGCGATCGCCAGGCCGCGACCCCGCCGCCCACGCCCGCCGCGCGCGCCACGGACGAGCGCCGGGATGGACGCCGGCAACCCAGGGCCGGTATCGGACACTTCGATCCGACCTGAGTTCCGATCCCCAATCCCGCGCACCGAGACCACGCCGCCGCCGTGTTCGATCGCGTTTGCGATCAGGTTGCCGGTCACCTGTGCGAGCCGCAGCCGATCGCCCCAGACGGTCGCTGCGCCGCCCGACCAGGAGACGCGCAGCTCGACCCCGCGCGCCGCCGCGGTCGGGCGCCACGCCTCGACCGAGTCGGTCACAAGCTGCTCGAGATCGATCGCGTCGGCCGGGCGTGACCACGCACGCCGGGTCCGTACGGCCTCGAGATCGTCGAGCACCAGCGCCGCGCGGCCGAGCTCGAGGTCGATCGCGCGCAGGCGGGCCGGCGTGAGCTCTCCGCTGCCGGCGCCATAGTCGAGCCCGAGCCTGACGGCGGTCAGCGGTCCGCGCAGCTCGTGGCAGGCCCGGGCCACGCTCTCCATCCGCCAGGCGAGCGCCCGCCACACCCCGGCCGCGGCGCACCCCGCAGCGCTCGCCGCCAGCCAACCCGCGAGCTCGACCGCGATCACTGGTCGATGCTCCCGTCGACCAGGCGGTAGCCGACGCCCCACACATTGACCACGAACCGGTCGCCCTCCCGGTTCAGCTTTTGGCGCAGGCGGAAGGCGTGCGAGTCGAGCGTCCGCGTGGTCCCCATCGCGCGGAACCCCCACACGCCACGGAGCAATTCTTCCCGCGTGAAAACCCTTGTCGGCTCGGCCGCGAGTGCCCGGAGCAGCGCGTACTCCTTCTTGGACAGTGCCATCGGCTCACCGCGCACCCACACCTGCCGGCTCAACGGGTCGAGCTCGAGGGATCCGATCCTCATCCGGCCGGTCCCCGGCCGCCGCCTCGTGCGTCGCAGCAGCGCCCGCACCCGAGCGCTCAGCTCGTAATACGAAAACGGCTTGACGATGTAGTCGTCGCAACCTCGGCTGAAGCCACGAAGACGGTCGAGCTCGCTGACGCGACCGGACAGCACGAGCAGCGGCAGATCCGGATCGAGGCGCCCGGCGAGGCGGTCGGCGTCGCGGACCCGCTCGAGCAGCTCGAGGCCGTCGCCGTCGGGGAGCCCGAGGTCGATGATCGCCAGGTCGGGGAAGGAGCTCTCCAGTAGGTGCCGAGCGTCGGAGACGTTGTCGGCTTCGAGGACTTCGAAGCCGTCTGCCAACAGGTTGTCGGCGAGAAACGTGCGCGTCGTGCGATGGTCTTCGACGACGAGGATCGTGGCCGCGTGGTGGTTCATGCCCCCAAGAGCCTCGGGGAGGCACAAGTTCACCCCTCGCGTGGCAGGCAAACGCGCCCGAGCCTCGCCCGCGCGCGGCGCGAGCCCGATTCGGGCCGCCGCTGGCCCCTTAGGCGCGCAGCGCGAGCCCGGTTCGGGCGCCCGCGGCCGTCCAGGGTCCGTAGGAGAGGAGAATTAGGCGCGCGAGGCCTGCGGCGTCGAGGAAGGCGTCGCGTCCGACACCGTGAACCAGACGGTCTTGCCCGCGGCCGCTCCCTGGTCCACTCCCCACTCGGCCGACAGCGTGTCGACGATCTTCAGGCCGCGACCGCTCGGATCGGTCGGCTTCGGCGAACGCATCTCAGGCCTGCCGCCCGCCTGGTCGGTCGCCTCGACGCGGATGTCTCCCCCCGCGCGGGTGATCGTGAGCTCGAATCCGCTGTCGGTGTGCCGGATGCAGTTGGTGGCCAGCTCGGACACCATCAACTCGACCGCTTCCAACGTGTCCACCGAGACGTCGCGCAGCGCGCTCGTGGCGAAGCGACGGGCGGCTGGGACCGATTCAGGTTCGTGAGGGAAAGTGCGAGTGTGCGTCACGGCTTCACGTTCAGGGTGTCGGCCAGACCCATCGAGTCGATGACCTTCTCAGGATTGGAGACGCGTCTCGGAGCTCGATCTCGTGCACAGCCGTCGACCACCGCACCCATAGCGCGATCGCCGAGCCGTCGGCAAACCGTAACCCGCGCAGTACAACTGTCAGCCTGCCGGGATCGCCCGCGAGCGCTGATCCGACGGCCGCCTCGAGCGCGCCGACGTTCGTGATGTCAAGCTCACCGTTGATCGTCACCGTCAAGCCGCCGTCGCCGGCCTCGGCGAGGTCGAAGCTCATCGCGGCGGTGCTGTTCGTCTAGTCCAGCCATGCCACTGTCGGTCATCGCGACACCGGCATCATCGCGGGGGAAGCGTATCGTCCCGCCGTCCCCCACGAAGTACTCAATTCCCGAGTGACGGCCGCGTTGCAGCGGTTTCGCCGGCTTCGCCGCAAGCACTTTGCGCACATCCTGCAACGACGCATTCATGCGCTGCAGGCACGAAGGAATCCAACATATGATGCCGACGGTCCATGTACCAGCGCGGGAACTACAGCTCCGGCGAGGACTTCGTACTCGAGTACGGAGAGCTTCGGTTCACGTTCAACGAACGCGATTTCCGCGAGCGCTGCGAGCAGGCGGCCCGCAAGCTGGGGTTCATCGGCGGCTCGGTCGATGCGGACGAGGGAGAGGATCTGATCAACCTGGTCGTCAACGGCGAGGTCAGCGAACCCGCCTCTGCGCTCGGCGAGCACGTCAACGACTGCTGGCCGGACCTCGTCGGTCCGTCCGATCGCTCGCTCGTGCATTGGCTGCGCCGATTGATCTTCCGCGGTGCCTGGCTCGACCAGCGCGTCAAAGAGGGGGAGCTCGACGTCCGGTTCGACTCGGACTCGCACGCGTTCATCTACATCCAGCCCGACCGGGATGGCGAGCCGATCCAGCTCGCGCCCGAGCCGAGCTGGAACCGCGTCGCGTACGTGCGGCGCTGACCGACCGCGCGCCCGAGCCGAGCTGGAACCGCATCGCCTGCGTACCGCGCCGACGGACCCGCGAAATCGCGCCGCCCTATCCCCCGGACCCGATCACCGACGCGATGTTCTGGACGCGCGGCGCCGGGTTGTCGAGCAGCAGCTTCGGGACGGTCACGAGCTGGTAGTGGCGCCGCCGGAGGGCCGCGATGATCTTGGGCAGCGCCGCGACCGTCTGTGAACGATCGCCGCCGGCGTCGTGGAGCAGGATGATCGCTCCGGGTCGCGCGCCGTCGACCGCGGCGTCGACGATCGCCGGGACACCCGGCCGGCGGTAGTCGTTGGTGTCGACCGTCCACAGCACCATCAGCATCCGGTAGCGGTGCAGGAGCGCGAGCGTGGCCGAGTTCCATAGCCCGTACGGAGGCCGGAACAGGCGGGGAAAGCTCGCGCCGTAGCGCTCGATCGCGCTTGCCTGCTCGAGCAGCTGCGCCCGCTGCTTCGCGGGCGACAGCGTCGACATCGCGGCGTGGACCTCGGTGTGGTCGCCGATCACGTCGCCGTCGGCGGCGATCTTGGTCGTCGAGGCGTTGAAGTAGCGCTCCTCGATCCCGACCTCGAAGAACGTCGCGGGTACGTGCTCGCGCTGCAGGACCGCCAGGAGCTGCGGTGTGTACGGCCCGGGACCGTCATCGAACGTCAGCGCAATCTCACGGTGCTGCCGCCCTGCGATCCGAACATACGGCGTGTACGCGAGAGTCCGGTTGACGGCGGCGTTCTCCGCCCTCGCCTCGCGGGCAGTCAGCGACTGGGCGCCCTCGCCGGCGAGCGCGCGGATCATCGCGAAGAACCCGGCCCGAGGCTCAGCCGCCGTCCGCGGTGCCGCGGTACGGCCGCCGGCGAGCAGCACGATCCCGAGCACCACGAACAGCACGAGCCCGATGAAGGAGACGACCGCGAGCGCCCGGCGGCGACGGTGGTGAGGCGCGTTGCTCCACCGGCGCTCGCGTCGAGCCGGTTCGAGGATGCCGGGTGGCCCCGGCGGATTGCTTAGTCCAGCACCACGTTCCATAAGCCTTGCCCCCGCCACCATGATGGCGGGTCCGGGCTCGATGTGCATGTCGTGCACGATCTCGTCCGCCGCCAACCCGCCGCCGCAGACCGGTTTTTCGCTGCTCGCACTACGCTCCCGGCGATGCCTGCTCGGGTCTGGGTCGTGATCCCCACCTACAACGAGGTGGAGAACATCGAAGGGATCGTGCGCGCCGCCGCGGCGGAGCTCGACCGCGTGACCCCGGAGGCGTACCGGATCCTGATCGTCGACGACAACTCTCCCGACGGAACCGGCCAGGTCGCCGATCGGCTGGCCGCGGCCCAGCCCCGGGTCGAGGTCCTGCACCGCGCGACCAAGACCGGCCTCGGACACGCCTACCTGGCGGGATTCTCACACGCGTTGCGCGACGACGCGGAGATCGTGATCGAGATGGACGCGGACTTCTCCCACGACCCTCGCTACCTCGGGCCGCTGCTCGAGGCCGCCAAGCAGGCCGACCTGGTGCTCGGATCCCGATATGTCGGTGGTGGTGGCGTCGAGGATTGGGGAGTTCTGCGCCGCCTCATCAGCCGCGGCGGCTGCCTCTACGCTCGGACGATCCTCGGCGTCTCGATCCACGACCTGACCGGAGGCTTCAAATGCATCCACAGGCGCGTGCTCGAGGCGATCTCCCTCGAAACGATCCGGGCCGAGGGGTACGTTTTCCAGATCGAGGTCACCTACCGCGCACTGCTTGCGGGGTTCCGCGTCACTGAAATCCCTATCGTTTTCCGAGACCGAAGCGTTGGGTCGAGCAAGATGTCGGCACGGATCGCGGCCGAGGCCATGTGGGCCGTGCCCTTCCTGCGCCGACGCCGCGGCCGCGGAGGATGAGGAAACCTTTACCCGGCGGCGCGATCGTCGCGCCTCCCGGGTAACGGAATACGCGCGATGAATGAGCAACGCGAGCGGCATCGCCCCTAACGAAATGTCAACATTGACCAAATCCCTGGCGACCTCCCGTCGGGCAAGCTACTTGCGATGAGCGTTAACAGCCCGCCGCTTGGCGTCACCCAGAGCGGCAGATTCGAGCTACGAGCGCCGACGCTCGATGCCAGGACAACCAGGGTCCCGCTATCGCGTATCGGCCTGGTCGCGCTGATGGGAATGCTGGCGACCGGGGTGCTGCTGTCGATCTCGGCCGCGAGCACCGCGAAGCTCCTACCGCAGACGCTGCAGCTGGGGGGGGTCGGCGGGACCGGGCTCGCCGGCTCGTTCGGCACCACCGGCATCAACCTCGGGAGCGCCGGGCTGACGATCACCCTGGGACTGATGTTCGTCTCCTACGTGGTGACCGTCGCCTTCGCGCGTCGTCTGTCTCCGGTGCTGGTGCTCGGTACGATCGCGGCGCTGTACGCGCTGATCCTGCTCGCCCCGCCGCTGGCCTCGACCGACGTCTTCAGCTACCAGTTCTACGGGCGGATCGGTCACGTGTACGGCTTCAACCCGTATCTGGCGGGCCCCGGTGCGCTCGCCGGCGATTCTCTGTACCCGCTCATCGGGTCCAAGTGGATCGGCACACCAACTGTGTACGGGCCCGTGTTCACGGGGCTCAGCTATCTGCTGGCTCCGCTTTCGATCGCCGCCAGCGTGTTCGCCTACAAGGCGCTCGCCGCGGTCTCGAGCCTCGCGATCGTCGCGCTCGTCTGGAACGGGGCGCGCCTGCGCGGCGTCGATCAGGTCAAGGCGGTGGCGCTGGTCGGCCTCAATCCGCTGATAATCGTGTACGGCATCGGCGGAGGCCACAACGATCTGCTGATGCTGGCGCCGATGGTCGCGGGCATCGTCCTCCTGCTCCAGGGCCGCGGCCGATTGGGCGCGAGCTCGATCGTCGTCGCCGCGGCAGTGAAGGTGACCGCGGGCCTGATGTTGCCCTTCGCACTCGCGGACGCCCGCGGCCGAATGGCCGGCACCCGCCGGCGCGATCTGCTGATCGGCGCGGGCGTGACCGCCGGGCTGCTGGCCGTGTTCGCGTTCGTGTTGTTCGGAACCGGTCCCCTGCACCTTCCGGCGACGATCGAGAACGTCCAGAGCAAGGGCAACTGGCAGAGCATCCCTGGGTTCATCGGGGCCCGTCTCGGCTTCGGCTCGATCGGCCAGCCGGCGGCCCTGGTGCTCGCCGCGGGGTTTGCCGGCGCCGTTTGCTGGCTCCTGTGGCGCGTGTGGCGCGGCGAGCTCGACTGGATCGCGGCCGCCGGCTGGGCCGCCGTGGCTCTGCTCGTCACCGCCGCGTCCCTTCTACCCTGGTACATCGCGTGGCTGATGCCGCTGGCCGCGCTCGGACGCGATCGGCGTCTGTGGCGGGTTTCGATTCTCCTAACCATCGTGATCGGATGCTTCCAGCTCCTCGCCTATATCCCCCACGCGAGCTCGCTGCCCGGATTGTGAGCCGATCGTGACCTCGCTCGAGCAACCACCAGGGGTCACCGAGTCGCCGCCGCCCACCGACGAGGGCAGGTCGCTCAAGCTGCTCAGCGTCGTCGCGCCCGTGTACAACGAGGAGGCCACGATCGAGGAGTTCTACTCGCGCGTGTGCGCGGCGCTCGGAGGACTCCGGTTCGAGCTCGTGCTCGTCGATGACGGCTCCACCGACGGGTCCGAGGCCGAGCTCCGCAAGCTTGCCTCGAACGATCCGCGCGTGCACCTGGTCCAGCTGTCGCGCAACTTCGGCCATCAGACCGCGCTGACCGCCGGCCTCGACCACGCTCGGGGTGACGCGGTCGTGATGCTCGACGCCGATCTCCAGGATCCCCCCGAGCTGATCCCGCTGATGCTCGATCACTGGCGGGCCGGCTGCGACGTCATCTACGCCGTCCGCGAGCAGCGCGAAGGGGAATCGCGCTTCAAGCTCGCGACCGCACGGTGGTTCTACTCGCTGTTTGACAGGCTGGCCCAGGTCGAGCTCCAGCACAACTCCGGCGACTTCAGGCTGCTCGACCGTCGCGCGCTCGACGCGCTGCTGTCGATGCGCGAGCGCAACCGGTTCCTGCGCGGAATGACGGTTTGGGTCGGGTACCGGCAGGCCGCGGTTCCGTACATCCGCGACCGCCGCTACGCGGGCAAGACGAAGTACACGATCCCGAAGATGCTGCGGTTCTCGCTGGACGCGATCTCCTCGTTCTCGCACCGCCCACTCCAGCTCGCCACGCTCTTCGGATTCGTGATCTCGACGCTCGCGTTCATCGCGATCCCCGTCGTGATCATCCTGCGCATCCTCGGCTCGTACCTGCCCGGATTCAGCTCGCTGACGATCGCGGTGCTGCTGCTCGGTGGGATCCAGCTGATCGCGATCGGGATCATCGGCGAGTACGTCGGTCGTATCTATGACGAGGTCAAGGGTCGGCCGCTGTACCTGGTCCGCTCGCGCGTGAACATTCCCGATGAGGATGCGGCCGCGCAACCTGTGCCGGCCGAGCATCGCCGCACGTCGCCGTAGCGAACGGCACCATCATCAAGGCGATTTGGGTCCCGGCCGGGTAGGGCTGGTCGCTAAGCGGGAACTTCGGGCTAACCGCCGGCGGGATTCGGCCCGAGAGAGCGGTTGACCTCACGGTCGCCGCCGACCGCGCCGTCGCCGCCCGGCTGCTCGAGCGCCGAGATCCTGCCCGCGAGGCTCTTGATCGCGTCGGCGATCGGATCCGGCAGGTGGACCCAGTCGGCATCGGGGCCCTCGGGCCGCCGGCCCTCGACTCGCACCGGATGCCCGGGGTTGCCGACGACCGTGGAGTTCGGCGGCACGTCGTGGATCACGACGCTGTTCGCGCCGATCTTCGAACCGTGCCCGACGGTGATCGGCCCAAGCAGCTTCGCGCCCGACCCGATCGTGACGTTGTCCTGGACGGTCGGATGCCGCTTGCCGGTCGCGAAGCCCGTACCGCCGAGGGTCACCCCCTGGTACAGGGTGACGTCGTCGCCGAGCTCGGCGGTCTCGCCGATCACCACGCCCATGCCGTGGTCGATGAAGAAGCCGCGGCCGATCTTGGCGGCGGGATGGATCTCGATCCCGGTGATCGCCCGGGACAGATACGCGACGATCCGCGGCAGAATCGGCACGCCGGCGTTGTGGAGCGCGTGCGCCACCCGATAGGCCAGCAGCGCATGAACGCCGGGCCAGGCCGCGAGGATCTCCAGCGGGCCGACGTCGCGCGCGGCGGGATCGCGGCTCCGCGCGGCCGCTATGTCGCGCCGCACTTCCCCCACGATGCGGCCGAACCGCCCGGAGCCGAACATGAGAACAGCCTAGCTACCCGGTGTCAGGGGGCGAAGAACGGGGTCGAGACGTAGCGTTCCCCGGAGTCGGGCAGGATCGTCACGATCCGCGCGCCGCGCGACTCTGGCCGGCGCGCCACCTCAATCGCCGCCCACACCGCGGCGCCGCACGAGATTCCGGCCAGGACGCCTTCGCGGCGGGCGAGCTCTCGCGCGGTCTCGATCGCGTCCTCGTCGTCGACCGCGATCACCTCGTCGAGCACGTCGCGGTTGAGGACGGCCGGGATGAACCCGGCCCCGATGCCCTGGATCTTGTGCGGACCGGGGCGCCCGCCAGATAGCACCGCCGATGCGCTCGGCTCGACCGCGATTACCCGACACCGAGGGTTGCGTGACTTCAGCACCTCACCCGCCCCCGTGATCGTTCCGCCGGTCCCGACCCCGGCCACGAACACATCGACGGCGCCATCGAGGGCGTCCCAGATCTCGGGTCCCGTTGTCAAGCGGTGGATCTCCGGGTTCGCCGGGTTCGAGAACTGGTCGGGCAGGAACACGTCGCCTCGAGACGCCATCGCACGCGCGGCGTCGACCGCCTCGTTCATGCCGCCGAGCGACTCGGTGATCTCCACGCGGGCGCCGTACAGGCGAAGCAGGCCCTCGCGTTCGCGGCTCATCCCCTGCGGCATCGTCAGGACGAGCTCGTACCCCTTGGCCGCGCACACGAACGCGAGCGCGATCCCGGTGTTGCCGCTGGTCGCCTCGACGATCGTCGTCCTCCTGGGCTCGATGATCCCCTCGCGCTCGGCCGCCTCGATCATCGACACGCCGATCCTGTCCTTGACGCTCCCGCCCGGGTTGAACGCCTCGAGCTTCGCGAACAGCCGGGCCTGCGCACCCGGGAGCATCCGGGTCAGCTCGACCATTGGGGTGCCACCCACGGTCGCCGCGATGTTGGTCGGAATCTCGGCCATGACCCGGCCACACCCTACGAGAGCCGCGGCCTAGATGTGGTACATCGCCGCGCCGGCGGCACGAGACTCCGCCTCGGCCACGTCGGCGACGGTCGACTGGGCGAGCACGGCACGCGCCGCCTCGGCCGCCTCGGCGAACACCCCGGTGGCGCCGCCACCGACCGAACCGTCGAGCAGCTCGACGAGCTCGAGCACGGTGATCTCCCCGGCCGGACGCGCGAACGAGTAGCCGCCCTTCACGCCGCGCTGGGAGCGGAGGACCCCCGAGCGCCGCAGCGTCGCAAACAGCTGCTCGAGGAACTGCACGGGGATCTGCCGGCGGCGGGCGAGCTCGGCGATCGGCACCGGGCCCCGGTCGCCCTGGTAGCACAACTCGACCAGCGCGCTCAGCGCGTACGGCGACTTCGTGGTGATCGAGATCATCGGCGACGCCGATCATCGCAGGATTCGCGAACTCGGAACGGGTAATTACCTCCGACCCGCGACCAGCGGCGTAGCGAGCCTGGGACCCCTTCGGGCGCCCTCGCGCGAACTCCGATCAGCGCCCCGGCCCTCGTCCAGCGCGCACCGGGCGCCCGAAGGGGTCCCAGGCGAACCGAGCCCCTAAATCCATCCCCGTTCGGTGGCGATGAGCACAGCCTGCGCCCGATCCATCGCGCCGAGCTTGCCGTACACGTTGTGAAGGTGCGTACGAACGGTGCTGGTCGACAGGCCGAGCTCGGAGGCGATCTGCTTGTAGACCATCCCACGAGCCAGGCGGCGAAGGACCTCGACCTCGCGGCCCGACATCGGGCACGGGTCGATCTGGCGCCGGCGCCCGCCGGAGCTGGGCAGCGGCAGGTCATACATGACCGTGCGCAGCTCGGTCGGGGCGATCCCGACGAGGCGCGAGACGTTCAGCAGCTCGGACGGCGATACCGACCAGCCGAGCGTGTAGTGCGCGAGCATGTCGGCCAGGCGTACGACCGCGGCCTCGCCGTCGACGTCCTCGGTGTGGTGGCGCTCGATCACGCTGGCGATCGACTTGGGCAGCCCCCACCGGCGGGCGAGCACTCCGCCGACCAGGGCGTGGTCGACGCCGAGCTCGCGGCGCTCGGACAGGATCCGCTCCTCGGGCGTGCGCGCCTCGGCGTGGATCTGACGGGGATATCCGGGATACGCGTGAACCAGGACGAGCTTGCCGATGTCGTGCAGAAGCGAGGTGACCATCAGCCGGTCGCGAGACTCGTAGCCGATCTCGCGGGCGATCCGGTCGGCGGCGCGCTGGGTGGCGACGGCGTGGAGGCGGAAGCGCTCGGGCACGCCCTGCCAGACCGCCGTCCGCTCGAAGAAGTCGAACGTCCGCGCCTTGCTGGCGATCGAGTGAACGGTGCGGGGAGAGAGAACCTCAACGCCCTTGACCGCGCTCTCGATCCGGCCGCGCATCTTGCCGTCGACGCGGTTGGCCAGACGCAGCACGGTGACCGCCAGCGCCACGTCGGCTTCGACGGCGGCGACGACGTCTGCGGTCGAGGGCTCGCCGGTCTCGAACAGGCGGAGAACGCGGTTGCGCGACTCGGCGAGCATCGGGAAGGCCTCCAGCGCCTCGAAGGCGGCGGTCAGCCTGCGTCCGTGGCCCTCGTTGTGATGGCGCTCACGCGAGGCGTACGGATCGTTTGAGTTCTTGACTGCGGCTAGCGTGGCCACGATGGTCGGGTCCGTCCTTCTAGAGGGCTCAGGGGGTAGTGGCGGTTCCACGGTGGTCATGGACGACGCCTCAGCCACCGTTATCGGCATGAGTACGACGTTCGTTTAGCCCACTCTTCATTGCGCATGCTCCAGCGCCGAGTCGATCCGCGCCAGGGTCTCGTGTTTGCCGAGCAGCACGACGCTCTCAAAGATTCCGGGAGACACCGTCGTCCCGGCGATCGCGACTCGTACTGGCTGGAACACTTTGCCCGATTTCACGCCCCGCTGCTCGACGACTTCACGCAACGCGGCCTCGACATTCTCGACGGTGAACGGCTCCGTGCGCTCCAGTGCGGCGCGCGCCGCCCTCAGGCAATCCACCCCGCCGTCGCTCGCGATCACCTTCCGGAACGCAGCGGGGTCATCGGCGGGGCCGTCGAACAGGAACCCGATCAGCGGCCAGAACTCGGCGAGCGTCTGGATCTTCTCCTCGGAGATCTCGACCGCGCCGCGCAGGCCGGAGCGCCCGGTGTACTCCTCGAGCCGCCGCGTCAGCTCGTCGGTCCCGAGCTTGCGGAGCCAGCGGCCGTTGAGGTGACGGAGCTTGCGCTCGTCGAACACCGCCGGGTTCTTCGACACGCGCTCGAGCCGGAACCGCTCCGCCAGCTCGTCCAAGGAAAAGAACTCCTCGTCGGCCGCGAACCCGGCCCCGAGCAGCGCGATGTAGTTGTCGACCGCCTCGGGGAGGTAGCCGGCGGCGCGGAGCTCCTGGACCGAGGCGGCACCGTGGCGCTTTGACAGCTTGCGCCCGTCAGGACCATGCAGCAACGGCAGATGCGCATAGCGGGGTGCCGTGATCCCGAGCGCGTCGAGCACGAGCAGCTGCTTGGGCGTGTTCGAGATGTGGTCCTCGCCGCGGACGACGTCGGTGATGCCGGCGTCGAGGTCGTCGACGAGGTTCGCGAACACGTACAGCACCGACCCGTCCGCCCGCGCGATCACAAAGTCGTCGATGCTCGAATTCGCGAATCGGATCTGGCCGCGGATGACGTCGTCGAAAACGGTCTCGCCCTCGTCGGGGACGCGCAGGCGAACCGCCCCCGAATCCTCGACCTGGCCTCGGAACCCGCGGTCGAAGCCGTGGCGCTGCTTGAAGGCCTGGACGTCGTCTGCGGTGGCGGTCGAGTGATAGGCGTGGCCCGAGTCGAGCAGCCGCTCCAGCATCTCGCGATGGCGCGGAGCTCGCTCGGACTGGAACACCGGCTCCCCGTCCCAGTCGAGGTTCAGCCAGCGCAGCGCGTCGAGGATCTGCTCGACGTTCTCGGGGGTCGATCGCTCCCGATCGGTATCTTCGATCCGCAGCACGAGCGTTCCCGGCTCACCCTCCGGGCCGTACGCTCGGCCACGGGCCAGCAGCCAGTTGTAGAGAGCCGTCCGGGCACCGCCGATGTGCAATGCCCCGGTCGGGGATGGAGCGAAGCGAACGCGCATGACCTACAGATTCTCATGCTAATCGGCGCACACGTGTCGAATGCCGGTGGGCTCGACCGCGCCGTCGAGCGCGGCGTCGAGCGAGGCTGCGAGGCGATCCAGATCTTCAACCAGTCGCCGCGCATGTGGCGGCCGACCGCTTACACCGAGGACGACTTCGCGGAGTTCCGACAAGCCCTCGATAACAGCCCGATCAAGGCGGTCCTCATCCACGCGGTCTACTTGCTCAACTGCGCCACCGAGGACGCCGACATGCGGAAGAAGACGCTGGCCTCGCTGATCCAGTCGTTGAACGTGGGAGCCGGCATCGGCGCGGCCGGGGTGGTCCTCCACCCCGGCTCGGCGAAGACGGGCGATGTCCCCAAAGCGATCAAGCGCGCCGGCAAGGTCATCAAGGAAGCCTTGGCCGAGACCGGCAAATGCCCACTGCATCTAGAGGACACGGCCGGCGCGGGCGGCACCCTCGGCCGCTCGTTCGAGGAGCTCGCCGGCCTGATCGACGCCTCCGGCGGCGGGAAGCGCCTCGGCGTCTGCCTGGACTCCTGCCATCTGTTCGCATCGGGCTACGACGTCCGGACCCGCGACGCCCTGGCCGAGACGATCGACGAGTTCGATCGAATCGTCGGCTGCGACCGCCTGAGCTCACTCCACGTCAACGACTCGGCCGTCGCGCTCGGATCCAACCGCGACCGGCACTCGATCATGGGTGAGGGCGAGCTCGGCGAGAAGGGCTGCGCGGTGTTCCTCTCCGAACCCCGGTTCGACGAGCTCCCGGGCGTGCTCGAGACCGGGCGCGACCACGGCGGCGCCGCCGCAGAGGACGTCGCGCTGGCGAAGAAGCTGCGGAGCCGCGGCAAGTCGAACCGGGCGCGGTCGAAGCGGGCGGGCAAGACCGCCCGCACCGCCCGCTGAGTAACCGGTAGCGTGCCGCGAGTGAGCGATCGCGAAGCGGACGCGCTGGTCATCTTCGGCATAACCGGCGACCTGGCCCGGAAGATGACGTTCCGCTCGCTCTACCGGCTCGAGCGGCGCGGATTGCTGGACGTTCACGTGCTCGGGGTGGCGCGCGAGGACCTGACTGACGACGAGCTTCGCGGCCGCGCTCGTGACGCGATCGAACAGACCGGCGAGAACCTCGACGACGCGGTTTTCGACAGGTTCGCGGGCAGGCTCAGCTACGTCGGGGGCGACTTCGACGACGCGGGCCTGTACTCGGACGTGGCGCAGGCGCTCGGCGACCGCCACAACCCGGTGTCCTATCTGGAGATACCGCCGTCGCTGTTCGCCACCGTGGTCGCGGGCCTGGCCAAGGCCGAGCTCGTGTCGGGTGGACAGCGGGTGGTCGTCGAGAAGCCGTTCGGGAACGACCTCCCGACGGCGCGCGCGCTCGCGGCCGAGCTGCACCGCTACCTCGACGAGTCCCAGCTGTACCGGATCGATCACTTCCTCGGCAAGATGGGACTCGAGGAGATCCTCTACCTGCGGTTCGCGAACACGATGGTCGAGCCGGTGTGGAACCGCAACTACCTCGCCTGCGTGCAGATCACGATGGCCGAGAACTTCGGCGTCGAGGATCGCGGCAGCTTCTACGACCCCGTCGGCGCGCTCCGGGACGTGGTCGTCAACCACCTGCTGCAGCTGCTCGCCACCGCCGCGATGGAGCCTCCGGCCGGAGGCGACCCCGACACGCTCAAGGATGCCAAGCGCGCGGTGTTCCGCGCGATGCCCGCCGCCGATCCGTCCCACTACGTGCGCGGTCAGTACGACGGGTACCTCGAGACCGACGGCGTCACGCCCGATTCGACCACCGAGACGTACGCGGCGCTGCGGCTCGAGATCGACAACTGGCGATGGGCCGGCGTGCCTTTCTTCGTGCGCACCGGCAAGCACCTCGCGGTCCGCCAGACCGAGCTCCGGCTGCTGTTCAAACATCCTCCGCGCGTGCACTTCATCGAGTCCGGGCGCCGGCGGCCCGAGCGGAACCAGATCGTGTTCAAGATCGACCCGTCGACCGGAATCAGGGTGATCCTCGACGCGCAGCGCGCCGACAAGCCGGGAGCCAACGAGGTCGAGCTCGACATGGAGTTCTCCGAGGAGGGCGGCGAGGGCCCGACGCCCTACGAGGTGCTGCTCGAGGCGGCGCTGAGCGGGGACGCGACGCATTTCACGCGCCAGGACAGCGTCGAGGAGAGCTGGCGGATCGTCCAGCCACTGCTCGATTCGCCGCCGCCCGCCCAGGCGTACGCGCAGGGTTCGTGGGGCCCCGAGCAGGCGCACGAGCTGGTCGCCGGCTTCGGCGGCTGGCACGGTCCCTGGGTGCCGGATCAGACGAGCAGGTAGAGCGGCTGCTCGAGCAGTTGGCGCACCCGCGCGAGGAACTCCGCCGCGGGAGCGCCGTACAGGATCCGATGGTCGCACGTGAGCGAGATGGTCATTCGCGAGCCGGGAACCACCTCTCCTTCGCGGACGACCGGGACCTCCCGCAGCTCCCCGACCGCGAGGATCGCGGCCTGCGGCGGGTTGATGATCGCCGCGAAACCGCCTACGCCGTACATCCCGAGGTTCGACACCGTGAACGTGCCGCCCGCAAGCTCGGCGGGCGTGATCTGCTGCGAGCGGACACGCTCGGCGAGCGTCCGCGCCTCGCGCGCGACCTCGACCAACGACTTGCGGTCTGCGTCGAACACGGTCGGGACGACGAGGCTGTCGTGGGCGGCGACCGCGATCCCGACGTTGACGCGCTCATACAGCTCGAAGGCCCCGTCGCGATAGGCGGCGTTGGCGCGCGGATGCTCGCGCAACGCCAGCCCGCACGCCTTGACCACCATGTCGTTGTAGGACGGGACGGCGTCACCGCCGCGCGCGGCCTCGCGCAGCTGCGTGCGCAGCTCGACCGCCTGCTCCATGGCGACGTCGGCGTGCAGCGTGAAGTCGGGGATCGTCGCCTTCGACTCCGCCATCCGCTGGGCGATCTGGACCTGGATGCGCGAGGGCTGCACGGTCGTGACGACGCCCTTGGCCCCGCGCGCCGGCTCCTGGTTGTCGACGTCGGCCTTCACGATCCGCCCGCCGGGCCCGGACCCGCTCAGCCCACGCAGGTCGACGTGCGATTCGCGCGCGATCCGCCGGGCGAGCGGCGACGCCTTCACACGATCGGCCCCGTTGCCCGCATCCGATGATTTGCCCGCGGCGGCGGGGGCCGGCGCGGTGGAGCCGGGCTGGGCGGGCGCCGGAGACCGGGGCAGCGCGTCGCCGATGCTCCCGATCACGCCGCCGATCGGCACGGTCTCACCCTCGCCGGCGAGGATCCGGAGCGTCCCGTCGGCGTCGGCGTCGAACGTCACCGTCGCCTTGTCGGTCTCGACCTCGGCGAGCGGCTCGCCGCTCTTCACCTCGTCGCCGTCCTGCTTGAGCCAGCGGACGATCGTGCCCTCCTCCATCGAGTCCGACAGCCGCGGCATCACCAGGTCGGGCACGTCAGCTCACCACGATTCCCGCGCGCTCCCGAACGGCGGCGGCGATCGCGCCGGCGCCCGGGATGAACGCGTCCTCGAGCGTCGGGCTGTAGGGGATCGGAAGCTCGTCGGTGGCGAGCAGCCACATGTCGTCGAGATCGTGGAGGCCGTGCTCGGCGACTCGCCCGAGGAGGCCCGATCCCCAGCCGCCGGTGGCGGGGCCTTCCTCGACCGCGAGCAGGCGGTTGGTGCGCGCCACCGACTCGAGCACGGTGTCGAGATCGAGCGGCCGAAACGTCCGCAGGTCGATTACCTCGGCCTGCACGCCGGCGCCGGCAAGCTGCTCGGCGGCCTCGATCGCGTCGGGCACGCCCTTGCCGGCGGACACGATCGTCAGGTCGTCGCCGGGCCGGGCGACCCGCGCCCGGCCGAGCGGTATGACCTCGTCCGCGGCCGCCGGCGCGGGTCCCTTGACCGAGTAGAGGCGCTTGTGCTCGAGGAAGATCACCGGGTTGTCGTCGCGGATCGCGCCCTTCAGCAGGCCTTTCGCCTCCGCCGGCGAGGACGGGAACGCGATCTTCAGCCCGGGGATCCCCTGGAACCAGGTCGCGTGCGTCTGCGAGTGGATCGCCCCGAACCGCCCGCCGCCGCCGACGGCCGAGCGGACCACGATCGGGACGCTCCGCTGATCGTGCGACAGGTACCAGTACTTCGCGGACTGGTTGACGAGCGAGTCCATCGCGAGTCCCATGAAGTCGCCGAACATGATCTCGATGATCGGGCGCAGGCCGGCGACCGCGGCGCCGAACGCCGCGCCCGACAGGGCGAGCTCGGAGATCGGCGTGTCGAACACGCGCTCTGATCCGAACCGTTCCTGAATGCCGGGCGTGACCGCGAACACGCCCCCCTGCTCGGCGGCGATGTCCTCGCCGAAGAGCACCACCGACTCGTCGCGCCCCATCTCCTCGATGATCGCCTCCCGGATCGCGACGCGGAACTCGACTGAGCCACTCACGGCGCGAACTCCGTCGCGTGTTCGGCTTCCGGGTCGGGGTACGGCGCCGCCAGCGCCGCCTCCACCGCGCGGTCCATCCGTTCGCGGGTCGCCTCCTGCACCTCGTCGATCTCCGACTCGACCACCCCGAGCTCGACCAGGCGCGTTCGCGCGATCGTGAGTGGGTCGCGGGCAAGCCACCGCTCGACCTCCTCCGGCGGCCGGTACCGCCCGGGATCCGCCTTCGAATGGCCATGGTGGCGGTACGTCTGGCACTCGAGCAGCGTCGGCCCTTGGCCAGACCGGGCGCGCCCGACGGCCTCGAGCGCGGCTCCTCGCACGGCCCACACGTCGTTGCCGTCGACGACCCCGGACGGGATCCCGAACGCGCCGGCGCGCGCCGCGATGTCCTGGCCCGCGGTGACCGCGCTCATCGGCGTGAACTCCCCGTAGAAGTTGTTCTCGCACACGAACACGGCGGGCAGCGAGAACACCTTGGCGAAGTTCAGGCATTCGTGGAAGTACCCCTGGTTCGTGGCGCCGTCGCCGAACATCGCGACCGCCACCCGGCCCTGGCGCTTGGCGGCGAGCGCGGCGCCGGTCGCGGCGGCGATGCTGCCCCCGACGATCCCGAAGCAGCCGACCAGCCCGTGCCCCACGTCGATCACGTTCATCGAGCCGGCCCGCCCTCCACAGACCCCGGTGGCGCGGCCGAGCATCTCCGCGATCAGCGCGTCTGGGTCGGTGCCCTTGGCGAGCGCATGGCCGTGACCGCGGTAGGTGCCCGCGAGGTAGTCGGCGGGCTCGAGTGCCGAGCACACTCCCACCGGCACCGCCTCCTGGCCCGCACATAGGTGCGTGGTGCCGTGGACCTCGCCCTTGAGGAACAGCCGCTGCATCTCGGTCTCGAACAGCCGGATCAGGAGCATCAGCCCGTACCGCTCGAGGTACGCCGCCGGCGCCTCGGTGCTGACCGAGGCGTCGACCGTCATCGCGCGCCCGTCCGCGCCGGCGCGTCGGGGCCGACCGTCGCGTCGACCCTCATCGCGGCCCCGTCCGCACCGGCGCAGTCACGCCGCGCGCCCCAGCCCGTCCGACACCTCCGCCGCCTCGGACTCGAGCTCGAGCCCCGACGCCTTCGCCTGGAGCTCGATCAGCGCGGCGAAGTCGACGTCGGTGTAGCCGTTGCCGATCAGCGCCTGGACGACCTGCTGAGCGGCCGAGGCGACCGGCATCGGCACGCCGAGCTCGCGCGCGGCCTCGTGGCCGAGGTCGAAGTCCTTGAGCAGGAGCTCGGGGGTGAACGTCGGTGTGAAATCCAGGTTGACGTAGGCCGGCGTCTTGTAGCGGGTGAAGGTCGAACCGAGCACGCTGTTGTTCATGAACTCCATCAGGTCGGCCCGCGACACGCCCCCCTTCTCGGCCAGGACGAGGATCTCCGCGAGCGTCTGCGCGACGATCCCGAGCATCAGGTTGTGGCACACCTTGACCAGACGGGCCCGGTCCCCGTCGCCGCAGTACGTGACGCCGCCGGCGGCCATGATCTCGAGGTAGGGCAGCGCCGTGCGATAGGCCTGTTCGGGTCCCGACGCCACCATCGTCAGCCGCCCGGCCTTGACCACCTTCGGGTTCCCGCTGACCGGCGCGGCCAGCAGCGCGGTCCCGCGCTCGTCGGCCTCGGCCCGGACGGTGGCGGAGGCCTCCGCCGAGATCGTGGTCGAGTCGACGACGACCGCGGGCGCCGGTCCCGGCCCCGACAGCAGGCCCTCAGGCCCGGTGAGAACCTGCACGAAGTCGGACGGCCCGGCGAGCGTCGTGAACACGATGTCGCGCTCGGAGAGGTCCACCGGCTTCTCGACGATCTTCGCGCCCAGGTCGGCCAGCGGCTCCGCCTTGGACCGGGTGCGGTTGTACACGGCCACGTCGCAGCCGGCCTCGAGCAGCCGCGTCGCGAGCGCCAGACCCATGCGGCCGGCGCCCACCCAGCCGAGCCGTTTGTCTTTCAGGTTCCCATCCTCCATGCCGGTCAGTTCTCCTAGTGTCCCGTTCCTCTTCTGCAATCGTTTGCAAGCGTATCGGACGGTTGCTCGCTGCGTCAAGCAGCGACCGCCCCCCGGTTGCGCAGCGACCGCCCCCCGGTTGCGACTGAGATTTTCACTGATGGTCAACGAAAATCTCAGTCGCACGCTTCGCCCCCAGCTGCAAACGATTGTAGAATCCCTTGACGGATGGGACTTCCGACCTACGGAAACATGGCCGTCGACTGGGAGGAGCGCGTCCGCTTCGATCGCCTGCGCACGGAGCGCCTCGCGCGGATCGGCCGGCTTCTGGCGGAGTCCTCGCTCGGCGCGCTGCTGTGCTTCGACATGACCAACATCCGCTACATCACCGCGACCCATATCGGCACGTGGGCGCAGGACAAGCTGAACCGCTTCTGCCTGCTGCCGCAGAACGACGAGCCGATCATGTGGGACTTCGGGTCGGCGGCGCGCCACCACCAGCTGTACAACCCGTGGCTGGCGGAAGGTCGCTCGCGCGCCGGCATCTCCACCCTGCGCGGCGCAATGTCCCCCGAGTCCGGGCGTGCCGAGAACGTTGCCGACAAGATCCGCGTCGAGCTCGAGCAGCGCGGCCTCTTGAACGAACCGGTGGGCGTCGACGCGATCGAGCCGCCCGTCCTGTTCGCCCTCCAGAAAGCGGGTATCGACGTCGTCGACGGCCAGCAGCTGATGCAGCAGGCCCGGGTGATCAAGACCGTCGACGAGATCTCGCTGCTCAACCACGCCTGCGCGATGGTCGACGCCGCCTACGAGGAGCTGTACCGCGCGATGAAGCCCGGGATGCGCGAGAACGAGTGCGTCGGCCTCGTCAACAAGGTGCTCTACGACATGGGCTCGGAGTTCGTCGAGGGCGTCAACGCGATCTCGGGCGAGCGCTGCAATCCGCACCCGCACGTGTACACCGACCGCGCGCTTCGGCCCGGCGACCCGGCGTACTTCGACATCCTCCACAGCTTCATGGGCTACCGGACGTGCTACTACCGCACGTTCGCCGTGGCGAGCGGCTCGCGGGCGCTCCTCGACGCCTACAGGCGCTGCCGCTACCACCTCGACGCGGCGATCGAGCTGATCCGACCCGGCGCGACCACCGGCGAGGTGGTCAGCGTGTGGCCGCGGGCGCAGGAGTTCGGCTTCGCCGACGAGGAGGCCGCGTTCGCGCTCCAGTTCGGCCACGGCGTCGGCCTGTCGATCTGGGAGAAGCCGATCTTCAGCCGCCTAGTGTCGCTCGACCATCCGGAGGAGATCCGCGAGGGCATGGTGTTCGCGCTCGAGACGTTCTGGCCGGCGAGCGACGGCTGGTCGGCGGCGCGGATAGAGGAACAGCTGGTCGTGACCGCCGACGGCTGCGAGGTGATCACCCGGTTCCCGGCCGAGGACCTCGTGATCGCCGGGAAGCCGTACTACACGGTCGGCGGATCGCTGCCGCTCGAGCGCGAGGTGACCTCCGAGCGCAACACGGTCCTCAACCACGACACGCAGGTGGCAGGACCGGCGAACGGCCTGCCGACCGGCGACCTCGGCGCGAGGCTGCCCCTCGGCTGACCCGCCCTCGGCGCGAGGCTGCCCTCGCTGACCCGCCCGTGGAAAGTTTCAGGATTATTCGGACCTTGTTCCCAAGCGCCCCCGGGCTCGCCCCCCGGCGTCACCGACCCCGCCCAGCGCCCGCCACGCTTCACTCGAGCTCGCACAGCGCCCGCCACAGCTTCTCGGCCGTGAACGGAGGGTCGGGGGCGTCTCCTCCCAGAGCGTCGGCCACCGCGTTTGCGATCGCCGCCGGCGTGCCGATCGCGCCGGCCTCGCCGATCCCCTTGGCGCCCAGGGGGTTGTTCGGCGAGGGCGACTGCACGAACGCGGTGGCGATCGGCGGCACCTCGGTCGTGCCGAGCAGCCCGTACTCGGCGAACGACGCGCCCCGCAGCTGACCGTCGCCGTCGTGGACGGCCTCCTCCGTCAGGACCGCGCCGAGGCCCTGGGCGATCCCGCCGTGGACCTGGCCCTCGGCCAGGAGCGGGTTGATGATCGTGCCGGCGTCGTCGACCGCGGCCAGCCGCCGAACGCTGAGTGCGCCGGTGTCGCGATCGATCTCGACCACCGCGGCGTACGCCCCCGAGCCGAACACGAACCCGGACTCGAACCGCGTCTCGGCCTCGAGACCGCTTGCGGCCGCGGCGATCGCCGCCAGCGTGACCGAGCCACCATCCGGGCCTGTCCATCGTGTCCCCGACCGCGCGATGCGAGCGGCGGGGCAGCCGAGCAACTCGGCGGCCACGCGCGCGGCCCGCTCGAGCAGCTGGTCGGCCGCCTGCACAAGCGCGGCGCCGCCCACCGCGACCGAGCGGCTGCCGAACGTCCCCACGCCCGGCGGCACCTCGGCCGTGTCGCCGAAGCGCAGCTCGACCTCGTCCACCTCGACCCCGAGCCGATCGGCGATGATCTGCGCGAACGTCGTGTCATGCCCCTGGCCGTGGGGCGTCGACCCGCTCCGGGCGATAACGCGACCGTCCGGCTCGACCGAGATCCGCGCGCTCTCCCAATTGCCCCCAGCGCGCTCGACGTACATCGCGACGCCGGTGCCGACCGCGCGATCCCCGGTGCCGACGCGCTCGGGCTCGTCTCCCAACAGCTCGAGCGCGAGATCCAGACAGCGGGCGTAGTCGCCCGAGTCGTACGTGAAGCCCAGCGCGCTGCGGTGCGGGAACGACCGGAGCAGGTTGCGCCGGCGCAGCTCGACCGGCTCGAGTCCGAGCCGGCGCGCCGCGAGGTCCACCGTGCGTTCGAGCACGTATGCGGCCTCGGGCCGCCCGGCGCCGCGGTACGGACCGGTCGGGACCTTGTCCGTTCGCGCGCCGCGCACCGACACCGCCGCCGCCGGTATGTCGTAACAGCCGGTCATCAACATCGCCGCGGTGCGAGGGGGAATCGCCGTGGTCGGCAGCAGATACGCCCCGAGGTCGGCCAGAATCGACGCCCTCAAGGCCAGGATCCGGCCGCCGGCGTCGAGCCCGAGCTCGACCTCCGCCTCGATGCCGCGGCCCTGGTAGGCCGCGAGGAAGTTCTCAACCCGGTCCTCGACCCACTTCAACGGCCGGCCCATCTCCATCGCCGCCACGGCCACTGCCACCGCCTCGACCGCGATCGTCCCCTTACTCCCGAACGCGCCGCCGACGTCCTGCACTACGACCCGGATCCGCTCGGCGGGCCGCTCCAAGGCGTGCGCGAGCTGCGCCAGCGGGCGGTGCGGATCCTGCGCCGACGCCCACACTGTGAGCACGTCCGACCGCCCGTCGTAGGCGACCACGACGCCCCGGGGCTCGATCGGCGCCGCCACGAGCCGCGGGATCCGGTAGCGACCGACGACGCGATGCGCCGCGCTCCGGAGCAGTCCCTCGACGTCCCCGGCACTCCGCTCCCAGCGCATCAGCGTCTCCGGCGCCTCGCGCGGATCGACGACCGCCTGAAGCGTCTCGTACTCAACCTCGACGAGTACGGCCGCGTCCAGCGCCTGCGCGCGCGTCTCCGCCACCACCGCCGCCACCGGCTGGCCGGCATAGCGGACCTCGTCCGTGGCCAGAATCGGGTGCGGCAGATCGGCGAGCCGAGCGCCCTCGAGTTCGGCCAACGGGAGCGGCCGCGCGCGTCCGTCCAGGTCCCGGGCGGTCAACACGCCGAGCAATCCGGGCGCGGAGGACGGCAGGCGCACGTCGAGGATCCGCCCCCGCGCGTGGTGGCCGCGCACGAACACGACGTGCGCGAGTCCGGGCAGGTCGATGTCGTCGACGTAGCGACCCTGCCCTCGCACCAGCGGCAGGTCCTCTCGCCGCCGCAGCGGCCGTCCGATCATGCGGCCCGAGCCGGCCGCTCGGCCATCCCATCGCCGAGGCTGACCCCGGCGGCGCCGGCGCGTCCGACGTCGACGTCGTCGCGGCCGCCGCCGAGCGGGTCCAGCATCGCCCCGACCGCGAGCTCGTAGTCGGGGCGCATCGCGGCTTGGACGCGCGCGTCGGGCATCAGCTCGCCGGCGTGCTCGAAACCGCGCCGCCTAGGTACAGCGCCCCGATCTCGGGGTGCTCGAGGATCTCGCGGCCGGTGCCGGTGAGCCGTACGCGGCCGTTCTCGAGCACGAGGCCGCGCGTCGCGAGCCTCAGGCCGGCGCGGGCGTTCTGCTCGACGAGCAGAATCGTCCGCCCCTGCTGGTTCATCAGCCGGATCATTCCGAAGACGATCTTGCGCGTCGGCGGATCGAGCCCGATCGACGGCTCGTCGAGGACGATCAGCGCCGGATCGAGCATCAGGCTGCGCGCCAGCTCGACGAGGCGTTGTTGGCCGCCCGAGAGGCTCCCGGCCTTGTCGTGCGCCCGCTCGCGCACGAGCGGGAACAGCTCCTCGACCTCGCCGAGCCGGCGCCGGACGAGTTCCGCGTCGCGCACGGTGTACGCCCCCATCTCGACGTTCTCGCGCACGGTCATCTCTCCGAACAGGCTGTGCGCCTGCGGCACCAGGACGACGCCCTTGGCCAACACCTCGCGCGGCGCGAGCCCGACCAGCAACTCGCCCTTGAACGTGATCGCGCCGCGCCGGGGGCGCAGAACGCCGCTGATCGTGGCCAGCAGCGTCGACTTGCCGGCGCCGTTGGGGCCGACGATGCACATGATCTCGCGCTCGGCGACGTCGAACGAGACGCCTTTGAGGATGTCGCCGCCGCCGTAGCCGGCGGTCACGCCTTCGAGCGCGAGGAGGACGTCTCTCGGTCGGGGCGCTCCGTTGCCCGACGGCGACCCGTGCGCGTCCGGTCCCCCGCTAGAAGTCATCGTCGTCGCCTCCGCCCAGGTAGGCGTCGAGCACGGCCGGGTCTGCTCGGACCTGCTCGGGTGTTCCCTTGACCAGCGTCCGCCCCTGGTGCAGCACGGTCACCTCGTGACACAGGCCCATCACGAACTCCATGTTGTGCTCGACGACCAGGAACGTCTTGCCAGCGCGATTGAGGTCGCGGATGCGGCGGGACAGCTGCGCGATCAGCACCGGGTTGACGCCGGCAGTCGGCTCGTCGAGCAGCAGCACGGCGGGATCGGCGACCAGCAGCGACGCCAGCTCGAGCAGCTTGCGCTGCCCGTAGGAGAGGTTGCCGGCGGGGCTGCCCGCCAGCCGCTCGAGCCCGACGAACTCGAGCATCTCGAGCGCCCGCCGGCGCTCCGCCGCCGAGCCTGCCCGGCGGGCCACGCTGCGCATCCACCCCTCGTGCCGTTGCGTGGCCACCAGGATGTTCTCGAGCACGGTCAGCCGGAAGAACAGCCTGGTGATCTGGAACGTGCGCCCGACGCCCAGACCGAATACGCGCTCCGGCGTGGCGCCGGTGATCGACTCGCCATCGAACCGGATCTCGCCCGCGCTGCACCGCTCATAACCGGTCATCACGTTGAACAGCGTGGTCTTACCCGAGCCGTTCGGCCCGATCAGGCCGGCGATCGACCCCTTCGGCACCGACAGCGAGCACTCCGACAGCGCCTGCAGGCCGCCAAACGACTTGCACACGCCCTCCGCCTCGATCAGCGGGCTCATCGCGCTCCCGCCGCCTTGACCACGTCGGCGGCGCGGCCGGCGTCCTCCTCCTCGCGAGCCCTGTCCTGCGCCGCGCCTCGCGAGCCCCACCGCCCGAGCAGATCCTGGAGGCTGGGAATGATGCCCCGGGGGAGCAGGAGGATGACCGCGAGGAACAGGCCCCCGTAGATGATCAGGTACACCTGGCTCGCGCCCGATTGCTCGGTGAAGTACTGCTGGAGCGACTCGAGCACGAGCGCTCCGAGCAGTGGCCCCCACACCGTCCCCAGTCCGCCGATGAACGCCATCAACGCGATCGAGAGGTCGAACAGCGGGTCGAACGCGAACTGCGGGAAGATCTGGCCGAGGAAGTACGCGTAGATCCCGCCGACCATCCCGACTGGGATCGCGGACACTACGAACGCGGTCAGCTTGACCCGCGCCACCCGAACGCCGAGGCCGCGTGCCCGCTCCTCGTCGTCGCGGATCGCGAACAGCTGGAGCCCGAAGCGCGAGCGCCGAACCAGCCACGACAGCGCGACGGTCGCGACCAGGACGATCGCGGTCACGTAATAGAAGTGGTCGTTGTAGGAGGCGGCCGACCACAGCGGCGTCGGCGGCTGAAGGCCCGAGGTCCCTCCTGTGAACGCGAAGTTCGATGCCGCCAGCTGGAAGATGAACATGAACGCGATCGTGATCACCACGAACGTGTGGCGACGGGCGCGGAGCGCGATCAACCCCGTTGGGATGGCCACGATGCCGGCGATGATCCCGGCGACCGGCACCAACGCGAATACCCCCCATCCCGCGGCGAAGCCCAGATGATTGGCGAGCAATGTCAGGGCGTAGGCGCCGACTCCGAAGTAGACCGCGTGGCCGAGCGCGATGTAGCCCGAGTAGCCGGAGAATATGTTCCAGGAGGATGCCGCGACCATGAAGATCAGCGTGAACACCGCGATCGAGGTCGTGGCCGGGTTGCCCCACACCTGTGGGAACAGAGCCAGGATCGCGATCGCGATCGCGACCTTCACCACCCGTACCGGTGGGCGCGCGGTCACGCGACCCGGACCCGCGGCGTCATTGCGCCCGAACTGCCGCCTTGCCGAACAGGCCGTTCGGCATGAACGACAGCACGACGATCAGCGACGCGTAGTAGACGAGCGTCGCCCACACCGGCGACCACACGACCGCGACCACATCCTCGAGCGTGACCATGAATATCGCGGCGATCAGCGCTCCGCCGATGCTGCCCAGCCCGGCCAGGATCACGATCGATAGCAGGCGCGAGATCAGGTCGTACCCGCTGCTCGGGCTGAACGAGTTGGTCGCGCCGAACACCATCCCGCCCGCCGCGGTCACCGACACGCCGATTCCGACCGACAGCGCGCGCACCCGGTTCACGTTCACCCCGATCAACTCCGCCGCCGAGCGGTTCTGCAGTGACCCCCTCACCCCGCGGCCAAAGTGAGTCCGGTACAGGATCCAGTAGAGGACACCCATGAGCGCGAGCGCGAGCACGAAGCCGAACACATAGATATAGGGCAGGTAGAACCCGAGTATGTGGAACGAGCTGTTCACGTACGGGGCCTGGAGCTGGAGGTAATCGACGCCGAAGATGACACTCAGAATGCCCTCGATGATGATCGCCACCGCGTAGGTCACGAGAATCGACATCGCCGTCCGCTCCTGTTCGCGCAGACGGCGCATGAACGCCCACTCGATGAGCACGCCGAGCACGAAGAACGCCGGGATCGTGATGATCAAGCCGACGAACAGATCGATTCCGAGGTGGACCGACAGGACGTAGCTCATGTAGGCGCCGAGCACGATCAGGGCGCCCTGGGCGATGTTGATGATGTCCATCACCCCGAAGATGAGCGTGAGTCCCGCCGCCATCAGGGCATATACGCCTCCCGTCAGGATCCCGTCGATGACCGCCTTGGCGATTGAGGAAGCGCTCACGATCCCCAGTTCGGCTTCGGGTATACGACCGGCTTGGAGCTTGTGGCCCCGACCGGCAACACCTGCACGAGGTTACCCTTCTGCCACTGGAACGCGAACGCCGCGGCGGCGCCGTTCTCACCGAGAGAATTGAACTTGACCGGCCCCTGGACGCTCGAGAGCGTGACGGGGCTGTGCAGGTAAGCGATGATCTTCGAGTTGTCCAGGCTGTGTGTCGCGGCGACGGCCTGGGCGACGATCTGGCCCACCGAGTAGGCCTCGGCGACGTCGGCGTTGACGTCCGATGGGCTGCCGCCGTACTTGGCGACGTACTCCGAGACCATCTTCTGGCTGGCCGCGTTGACGTAGCCCGGATACCAGCCGTTCGGGACCATCACGCCCTCGGCGTTCGCCGCCCCGCCGATCGCTTTCAGGAACGCCGCACCCTGATCGGGACCGGCGGTCGCGATGAACGCCTTCGGGTTGTAGTGCTGCTGGATGAACGTGTGGATGAACGCCGACACCGTCGGAACGTCGACTGAACCCAGCAGGAACGCCTCGGCCTTCGTGCTCGCGACGCTGGTCGCGATCGGCGCGTAGTCCGTGACCTCGGCCGGGAACACCTTGTTGTAGACGATCTTGATCCCCGCGTTCTGGAGGATCTTGACCGCCGCCGGGAACTGCGGCTGGGTGAACGGGTCGTCGCTGGTGGCGACCGCGGCCGTCTTCGGCCGCTGCGACGCGGGCAGCGTCGCGAGCCAGTGCGCGAACGGGATGAGGTTGTCGATCACCGGGAGGCTGACGTCGAAGATGTTCTTCAGGCCGTTGCCGAATGCCGCGGGCGCGCCGCCGGCACCCTCGACGAACGCGTCCCCGTACCGGTTGACGACCTTCGAGGACGGCACGGTCAGCAGCGTCGAGAACGGGCCGAACACAAGCTGGTCGTGGTCTGAGGAGATCAGCTTCTGATAGTTGGTCACGACCTGTGCCGGGCTCGACGCGTCGGACACGATGTCGAGCTTGACCGGATGGCCGAGCAGGCCGCCCGCCTTGTTGATGTCGGCGGCCCACAGCTGGTACCCCTTCTCGAACGCCTGGCCGTCGGCGGCGAAGTCCCCCGACAGCGACAGCGACGCGCCGATCGTGACCGGCGACTTGCTCGCCTGCGTCGGGCTCGTCGCCGAACCCGAGCCCGAGCTCGAGCTCGTCGCGCTCGAGGAGCTGCTACTGGAGCCCCCACATCCCGCGATGAGTGCGGCGATCGCGACCATTGCCGCGGCCGACAACATCCAACCCGTTCGGCTAGACCTTGTCATCTGGACCCTCTCCTCCCAGGCGCTCAATACGTCGATGTGCGGCCCGGCGAACGCGTGCAGGATCAGCTGCAGCGACCGCCGGGCGACTCATCCATCCGGATTGCAAACGTTTGCTGCAATCGTGTGCGACGTTATCGTCGTCGCTGTGAGGTGTCAAGGGAAGACGTGTTGGAATCAGCTTGTGGCGGACGGGTCGACCCGCGGATCACGAGGTCGGGCCGGAGCAGCAGCTGGCGCGGGGGCGCGGCGATCCCCTGGAGCTGCTCGAGCATCAGGTGCGCCGCGGTCGCGCCGAGCTCGTAGTGCGGCACCCGAACGGTCGTGAGCGGCGGCCGGAACCGGTCGACGAACGGCATGTCGTTGTAGCCGACGACCGAGACGTCGTCCGGGCAGCGCAGGCCGCGCTGTTCCAGCGCGTCGTAGCAGCCGAGCGCGAGCAGGTCGTTGCCGGCGACGATTGCGGTGAAGTCGCGGCGCCGGTCGAGCAGCTCGCCGCAGCACCGCGCCCCCTCCGGTTCGGTGAACGCCTCGCTGAACACAGTCAGGCCGGAATCGAGCTCGAGACCGCGGGCGACCATCGCGTCGACGAACCCCTGGTTGCGCGACCAGCCCGTGTAGAGCGCCTGCGAGCCGGCCAGGTGAGCGATCCGCTGGTGCCCGAGCTCGGCCAGATGCTCGACGGCCAGGCGGACCCCCTCGTGGTCGTCGCCGGTGACAGCGGGAATCGCATCGCTGTCGACGCGCCGGTTGACGAGCACGAACTTCGCGCCCGCCAGCACCTCGTCGGCGAGCAGCCAGTGGTCGCGCCGGGCGGTGGCCGCGATGAACCCGTCGACCTGCCGCGCGCTCATCGCCTCGAACGCCACCCGCTCGCGCTCGGAGTCGTTGTCGGTGTTGGCGATCAGCGGCGTGTAGCCGCCGTCGCGCAAGCCGTCTTCGATTCCGCGCACGACCGCGGCGAACAGCGGGTTCATCAGGTCCGGGACGAGCACCCCGATCGTGTGCGACCGGTTCGTCCGCAGGCCCCGGGCGATCGGGTTCGGCCGGTAGCCGAGCTCCTTCGCGGCGTCGAGCACCCGCTGGGCGGTCCGCTCGTTGACCAGCCCACGCGTCTCCGGGTTGAGCGCTCGGGACACCGTGCCCGGATGCACCCCGGCGACGCGCGCCACATCCCGTAGCGTGACCGGTCCCGCGACGCTCACTTTGCTCGCCGCCATGAGAGAGCCATTATGCACACGATTGCAACTCGCTTCGGGTGCCTGCCCAATCTGGGCCCCCGTGCGCCGGCGGTGCGTAGTGGCACCATGACTGGGTCGGGCGCGAGGGGCCCGGATTGGGCATCGCACCCTCGCTCGCAGCTGACCCCGGCCACCCGGGGTCGCGTAACGCTGCACGCGAGGCTGCGGGGCGCCGAACGGCCATGCAGCCGAAGCCGCTACTCGGTTACAAACCCTGGTTCTCGGCCGGCGGGGGCGTGGGGTGGGGGGTACTGGGGGGCCGGCGGCACCGGGCATGTCTGTGGCGTGCCCGCCTCGATCTTGATCCGCTCTCCGTGGGTGACGATCTCGAGCGGGTCGCCTTCGAGCAGCTCGTAGATCGCGCCGTCGGAGCTGACGTCGACGCACAGCCGGCGGCCCCGATACAAGAGCCGGAACTGGAGGCGGGTCATCTTCGACGGCAGGCGGGGCGCGAACTCGAGCGTGTCGCCGTGGTCGCGCATGCCGCCGAAGCCGGCGACGATCGCGTGCCACACCCCGGACAGCGCGGCCAGGTGGACGCCGTCGCTCGTGTTGTTGGCGAGATCGCGCAGGTCGATGAACGCGGTCTCGTTCAGGTACTCCCAGGCGAGCTCGAGGTGGCCGACCTCGGCCGCCACCACCGCTTGGATCGACGCCGACAGCGACGAGTCGCGGACGGTCACGCGCTCGTAGAAGTTGAAGTCCCGCGCCTTCTGCTCCTGGCTGGGCCAATGGTCGCCGCACAGGTAGATCGCGAACACCAGGTCCGCCTGCTTGATGACCTGGCTCGAGTACAGCATGTAGTTGTGGTAGTGGAGGAGGAGCGGATACTCGTCCGGCGGGGTGTCCTCGAAGTCCCACTTGCGAAGCCGCGTGAAGCCGTTGCACTGCTGGGTGATGCGGGCGTCGCTGTCGAACGGGACGACGATCGCCGCCGCGGCGTCGCGCCAGCTGGCGATCTCCTCCTCGTCGATGCCGAGCTCGGCGGCGCGCCGGCGATGATGCACGGCCAACTCAGCGGCCACCGACAGATTCCGGGCGGCCATCAGGTTCGTGTAGACGTTGTTGTCGGTCAGCGCGGTGTACTCGTCCGGCCCGGTGACCCGGTCGATCCGGAACCCGCCCTGGGCGTCGTGGTGGCCCAGCGAGCGCCACAGACGGGCGGTGCTCACGAGCAGCTCGAGTCCCGGCCCCTCCTCGAACTCCTTGTCCTCGGTGGCGGCCAGATAGCGGCGGACCGCCTCGGCGACGTCGGCGTTGACGTGGAACGCGGCGGTGCCCGCCGGCCAATAGCCCGAGCACTCCTGACCGCGGATCGTCCGCCACGGGAACGTCACCCCCCTGAGCCCGAGCTCGCGGGCCCGGGCCCCGGCGAGATCCATCGTGGCGTGGCGCCAGGCGAGCGCGTCGCGCGCCGCGTCGGGGGCCGTGTAGGTGAGCACCGGCAGCGTGTACGCGTCCATGTCCCAGAACGTGTGTCCGTCGTAGCCGTTGCCGGTCAGCCCCTTGGCCGGAATCGCGCGGAGCTCGGCCCGCGCCGCCGCCTGGATGACTTGGAACAGCGCGAACCGCACCGCCTGCTGGAGCGCGGCATCCCCCTCGATCAGGATGTCGGCTCGCTTCCAGAACTCGGCCAGGTACTCGCGCTGGCTCCCCAGCAGCCCCTCCCAACCGGTGCGCCGGGCCGATGCGAGCGCCAGGTGGACCTGGTCGCGCAGCGACGGCAGCGACCGCTGGCTGGACCAGCCGTAGCCGAGGAACTTCACGATCCGAAGCGTCTCGCCGGGCTTCAGCTCGGTGCTGACGGTCAACCGGCCGAGATCGGGTTGGCTCTCGGCGGCGGTCACCGTTCCTTCGGGGCCATCGATTATGTGGTCCATGCCGGCCGCCACCCGCAGACCGCTGGTACGCGTGCGGTGCACCAGGCTGACGCGGAGCGCGTTGTGCGCGTGGTCCTCGGGAATCAACGGCGCGGCGAGCGCCGCGGCCGCCCGCGGATCGCTCGTCTCGGCCGGCACCGGCTCGTTCGCCACCAGCTCGGACTGCACGCCGATCCGCGCCGAGGCGCTGAGCGACTCGACCTCGTACAGGATCGCGGCGATCGACCGCTGCACGAACGACACCATCCGGGTCGAGCGCACGTGGATCGCCTGGCCCGCCGGCGAGACCCACTCGGCCTCCCGGCGAAGCACCCCGTCGTGGAGGTCGAGCGTCCGCTCGTGCCGGATGAGCTTCCCGTATCGGACATCGAACGGCTCGTCGTCCACGAGCAGGCGGAACACCTTCCCGTTGGTGACGTTGATCATCGTCTGGCCCGCCTCGGGGTTGCCGTACGCGGACTCGGCGTACGGCAGCGGGCGGACCTCGTAGAAGCTGTTCAGGTAGGTGCCGGGCGCCCCGGCGGGCTCGCCCTCGTCGAGGTTTCCGCGCAGGCCGATGTGGCCGTTGGAGAGCGCGAAGATCGACTCGGTCGCGGCCAGCAGCTCGAGGTCGAGCTCGCGCTCGCAGACGCACCACGGCTCGACCGAGAACACGTGCGGGCGGATCACGACCGCTCCATCAGCTCGGTCAGCTCCTGGACGACGACGTCGGCCCCGTGCTCGCGCAGCGCCTCGGCGTGGCCGGTGCGGTCGACCCCGACGACCAGGCCGAAGTGTCCGGCCCGCCCCGCCTCGACGCCGGCCTCCGCGTCCTCGAACACCGCTGCCTGGGCGGGCTCGGCGCCGAGCGCCCTGGCGCCCGCCAGAAACGTGTCGGGCGCGGGCTTGCCGGCCAGGTGCTCGCGTTCGGCGACGATGCCGTCGATCCGCTCCTCGAACAGATCCTCGATCCCGGCCGCGATCAGGACCTCCTGGCAGTTCGCGCTCGAGGACACGACGGCGCGATGCAATGCCCGCTCCTTCACGTGCTTCACGAACGCGACCGCGTCGGGGTAGGGCTCCACGCCCTCGTTTTCGATCAGCTTCAGGACGAGATCGTTCTTTCGCAACCCGAGGCCGTAGATCGTGTCGGCCTCGGGCGGATCGTCCGGCGATCCCTCCGACAGGTGGATCCCCCGTGACTGCAGAAACGACCGCACGCCATCGCGGCGCGGCTTGCCGTCGACGTAGTGCTCGTAATCGTCGGGCAGCACGAACTCGCGATACGGCTCGTCGGAGCGCTCGTACCACCCGCGCAGGAACTCGTCGAACATCTGCTTCCACGCCTTGGCATGGACCTTCGCCGTCTGCGTCAAGACGCCGTCGAGGTCGAACAGGCAGGTGGTGATGCCGTTGGGCAGCCCGGCCACGCCGGGAAGCTAATCGCACGCGTCGCGTGCAAGGCAAGTGGCGTTCGGATACTTGCGATCCGGTCGCAGCGGTTGCGCCCGGGCCGGATCAGGTCAGAGCGGCGGCCTCGGCCCGCCGGCGCTCGCTCTCGACGCTGACGTTCTCGACCCCGCCGTCCCCGTCGACGAGGATCGCGTGACCGAGCAGCGCGTCGAGCTCGGCGTGCAGTCCGGCGCTGTGGGCGACGCGGAAATCGGGGCCGAGCTTCAGTCGTCGGTCGCCGATCGAGGTGCTCAGCTCGATCACCACCTCGCAGTCGCCCGGGAACCCGGCGAGCACGTCCTTGAGCTCCCCGAGCACGGATGCGGCCAGCGCGGTGGCGTCGAGCCGCAGGCGCAGGGCGCTCGGTGTGGCGGCCTGCCTGGCCGCCTGCTCCTCGGCCTCGCTCACCTCCTCCGCGGAGGGACGAAAGGGCTCGATCTGCTGGACGACGATGCACGTCTTGTCGCGGTCCTTGTGGTCCACGCGCCCGCGGACGAGAACGATCGAGTCGGGGGCGAGCACCTCGCCGGCGGCGGCGAGCGCGTTGCCGAACACGAGCAGCTCGACCGACCCCTCGAGGTCATCGAGCGTCGCGAACATCATCGGGTCGCCCTTCTTGGTGCGGATCTTCTTGGTCTCGGTGATCATGCCGCCGACCAGCACCCAGTCGCCGTCGCGCCGGTCGGCCAGGTCGGCCAGCGGACACTCGACGCGTGCCCTGAGCGCGGCGCGTACCTCCTTGAGCGGGTGGGCCGAGATGAACAGCCCGATCGACTCCTTCTCGGCCGCGAGCAGCTCGGCCCGGTCGAACTCGATGGCGGGAATCGGGGCGTGGCTCGGGGTCACGAATCCGCCGCCGTCGTCGCGGCCGCCCGCGCCGGCATCGTCGAGGCCGACCAGATCGAAGATCGAGCTCTGCCCGATCTGCGCGTCCTGCTGCGCCTTCTGGCCCGCGCCCTGCGCCTGCTCGAGCATCATCAGCATCCCCTTGCGGGTGGCGCCGGTCGACCCGAGCGCGCCGCACTTGATCAGCGCCTCGATCGCCTTCTTGTTGACCGCCCGGCTGTCGACCCGCGAGCAGAAGTCGAACAGGTTCAGGAACGGGCGGGCCACGGGTGGGTTGGGGGGCGGGTGGGTGGGATCATCAAATCCGTCGTAGTCGCCGCGGGCGCGCTTGATCGCCTCGACCGCGGCGTAGCCGACGCCCTTGACCGCGTCGAGGCCGAACCGGATGTTGCCGTCGACGACGACGAATTCATGGTCTGAGAGGTTGACGTCGGGCGGGAGGATCGAGATCCCCATCTGCTCGGCCTGGGAGACGAAGAACGGGACCTTGTCCTTCGTGTCCATCACCGAGGAGATCAGCGCGGCCATGTACTCCGCGGGGTAGTTGGCCTTGAGCCAGGCGGTGCGGTACGCGATCAGCGTGTAGCAGGCGGCGTGGGAGCGGTTGAAGCTGTAGTCGGCCGAGCGCTCGTTGGTCGTCCACAGCGACTCGATCACCTGCTCGCTCGTGCCCGAGGCCCGGCACCCGGCCACGAACTCGGGCTTGAGCTTGGCCATCGCGTCGCGGTTCTTCTTGCCGATCGCCTTGCGCAGGTCGTCGGCCTTCGCGCCGCTGAAGCCCGCCAGCTCCTTGGCGATCTGCATCGCCTGCTCCTGGTAGAGGATCACGCCCTTGGTGGCCTCGAGGATCGGCCGGAGCCGGTCGTCCGGATAGGAGATCAACTCGGGGTGATGCTTTCCTCTGGCGTACGTGGGGATCTGGTCCATCGCCCCCGGTCGGTACAGCGCGTTGAGCGCGACGAGGTCGTCGAACTCGTCCGGCTTGACCTTCTTGAGCGCTTCGCGCATTCCCTCGGACTCGAACTGGAACACGCCCACCGAGTCCCCGCGCGCCATCATCTCGTAGGTGGGGGCGTGGTCGAGCGGCAGCGTGGTCATGTCCGGCCGCTCGCCGGTCGAGCGAGCGATGATGTCGAGCGCGTCCTCGATCACGTCGAGGTTGCGCAGCCCGAGGAAGTCCATCTTCAGCAGCCCGATCTGCTCGACCGGTTTCATCGTGAACTGGGTCACGGTGCGGAACACGCGCTCGCCGTTCTCGTCCGCGCCGGCGTCGGCGATCTGGAGCGGCACGATGTCGGTCAGCGGGCGATCGGCGATGACCACCGCCGCGGCGTGGATCGAGGAGTTGCGGACGATCCCCTCGAGCCCCTGCGCGACCTCGATGATCTGCTTGGCGGTCGGATCGCGGTCGACCTCGGCGCGAAGCGGCTGGCCTGGCGCCAAGCAGTCCTCGAAGCTCGGCGGCCGCCCCATGATCGGGTCGGGGATCAGCTTGGCCAGGCGATCGCCGGCGCCGTAGTCGTGCCCGAGCACGCGGGCCGCGTCGCGCGTCGCCGCGCGCGGGAACATCTTGCCGAACGTGACGATCTGCGCCACCGACTCCTTGCCGTACTTGTCGGTCACGTACCGGATCACGCGCTCCCGGCCACGTACCGAGAAGTCGATGTCGATGTCCGGCATCGACACGCGCTCGGGGTTGAGGAAGCGCTCGAACAGCAGCCCGTAGCGGAGCGGATCGACGTCGGTGATCTGCAGCGAGTAGGCGACGAGCGACCCGGCGGCCGAGCCACGCCCCGGGCCGACCGCGATGCCGGAGTCCTTGGCGTACTTGACGAAATCCCACACGATCAGGAAGTAGCCGCTGAAGCCCATTCGCTCGATCACCCCGAGCTCGTAGTCGGCCCGCTCGAGCGCCTCCGCCGGCACGGGATCCCCATAGCGCTCGCGGAGCCCCTCCTCGACGAGCTCGCGCAGGTACGTGCTCTCGCTCTCGCCGTTCGGCGTCGGATAGCGCGGGATCAGCTGACGGCCGAGCTCGAGCTCGACGTCGCAGCGCTCGGCGATCTCGAGCGTGGTCGCGATCGCCTCGGGCCACTCCGCGAACGCCTGCGCCATCTCGTCGCCCGAGCGCAGGTAGAACTCGTTGGTGTCGAAGCTGATCTTCGGCTGGTCGAGCGTCGACTTCGTCTGCACGCACAGCAGCGCCGCGTGGTTCGAGTAGTCCTCGCGGCGCAGGTAGTGGACGTCGCCCGTACCCACCAGCGGCCGACCCAGCTCGCGCGCGATCTTCACGATCCCCTCGTTGGCCTGGTCCTGGGCGGGCAGGCCGTTCTTCTGCACCTCGAAGTACACGTTTTCGGCGCCGAAGGCCTGGATCAGCTCGTCGGCATGCGCCCGCGCCTGCGGCACGCGGCCATCGAGCAGGTGCTGACAAAAGCGCGACTGCAGACAGCCGGTGAGCACGATCACGCCCTCGGCGTGAGCCGCGAGCTGGGCCATGTCGACCGACGGCTTACCGCGCTGATAGCCCTCGAGGAAGCCGGCCGAGCACAGCTTGACCAGGTTCCGGTAACCGGCCGGGGTGGCCGCGAGCAGCGTCAGGTGGAACCGGTCGAGCCTGCCCGGGGCGCGCCGCTCGTGATCGTCGACGATGTACGCCTCACAGCCCAGAATCGGCTTGATGCCTTGCTTGCGCGCGGCGGTGAACAGCTCGACCGAGCCGTTCATCACGCCGTGGTCGGTGAGGCCGACCGCCGGCTGATCGAACGACGCCGCCCGCTCGACCAGCGCCTCGATCTTGCATGCCCCGTCGAGCAGCGAATACTCGGAGTGGACGTGAAGGTGCGCGCAGGGAGAGGTCATATGAGGCGGTCGGGAACGCGGAAGGAGCCCGCCCTACGAGCATAGGCATCGACCCGGACGATTTTGGCCCTCCGCGAACCCGTCATCCGCACTGTGCGCGATCCAGCCACTGGCGGACCAGCGCGAGCGGGCGCTGATCGCCGGAGATCGCGACAGATGCCACCTGATCGCCGACGAAGACGCCCAGCAGGTCGTCCGGCGGACACTCGACCGTGGTCGCCACCGGGAGGTGCGGCGGCTCCTCGGTGGCCATCGCGGCCTGCGCATCGCGGACGCGCAGGTAGACGCCTGGCGAGGCGGCGTGAGGCTCGCGGTAAGCGATCGTGAAGCGCTCACCCACCGTCCAGTCGGGGTCGATCATCGCCGCGGCGAGCGTCAGCGCCAGCAAGGGATCGAGCCCCACCCCAGCGATGCGCAACTGGCCGAGGGTCAGCGGAGCGTCGATCAGATGCTCCAGCGCGGGTAGCCGGCGGCGATCTCCGCGGACTCGCGCGAGCCGCCCTGGAAGCGGCACGCGACCGAGGCGGCGTCGCACGCGGCCCGCCGCCAGCAGGCGGGCGATGCTCGCGAGATCTCCGAAGAGTTGGAAATCGACCTCGGTCAGCGGCCGCGGGGTATCGCCCAGATCGACCTGGGCGCCCATGCTCGACACGGTCACGCGCGCGACCGCCAGGTCGCCGAGCACGAGGTCGTACGCGATCGGTTGCGGGTCCGCGTCGCGCTGCGCCGGCAGCAGCGCCAGCAGCAGCCGGCCCGCTGCGGACGGGTCGCGGCTGACCAACGTCCGGAACGCCGTCGCGAGCCACCGCTTCGCCGGTCGCCCGGGGCCGGCCGGCTGCTCGACCGGCGGCGCAGGCTGCACTTCAGGCGCCGGCGGCGTGGTCTCGCGCAGGCGGGCAAGCGCCGCGCTGAGCTTCTCCGCCTGGACCGGCACCGGCGGTGCGGGCGCCGGCGGGGGCCGCTGCGTCGCGGTATCGGCGCCGAGCCGGGCGAGCTCGCCGCGAACGTGGTCGATCGCCAGGTACGCGCGCTCGTTCAGGAGCCGCTGACGCTCGCGCTCACGACGCGCGTCGGCAAGGTCGCGACGGGCCTCGGAGAGTTCGTGACGCGCCCCGGCGAGTTCGTGACGCGCCCCGGCGAGGTCGCGCTCGAGCCCGCCGGCGCGATGCCCGACCATCGCCGACTCGAGACGGAGCGCCTGGCGGTCGCCGGCGCGGGCCGGCACGAGCGGAGGCCTGCGCCGGGCGGCGGGGAGCCACGCGGGCGTCGCGCGGGCCAGCGCGAGCTCTGAGGCGATCCGCGCGGCGCGCGCCACGTCAACTGCGGGGGTTGGCTCGGGCGCCGGCGGCTCGCGCGCCAACCCGGCCTCGGGCGCCGGCGGCGGCCGCTCGGACAGGCGACGTTCGGCGTCCGCGCGCCGGGCCTCGGCGGCGGCGGTCAGGTGCTGGGCCTCGTCCACGGCCCGGCGCATCCGCCTCAGTTCCCGCTCGAGGTCGGCGACGTGCTCGTGGAGGACCCGGAGGTCGTGCGCGGCGGCGCGCGTCTTCTGGATCAGCGCCTGCTCGAGCTCGCCGCGCCGCGCGCGCTCGGCGTGGACGTGCTGCTCGGAGCGTCGCAGCCGGCGCTCGCGCTCGGCGATCTCGTCCCGGAGCCGGTCCGACTCCCCCCGCGCCCGCGCCAGCTCGTCCTCGACCCGGGCGACTTGCGCGTTCAGGTCGGCCACCGCGGCCTCGGCCTCGGCCGTGCGCCGGCGGGCGCTCTCGGCAGCGAGCTCCGAGCTGCGCAGCTGCCGCGCCTCGAGCAGCGCCGAATCCGGAATCTCCGCGGAGACCTCCTCGACCGGGGCCGGCGCGTCGCCGACGGGGAGCGGCACCATCACCGCCCCAAGCTGCAGGAACGTCTTCCCCGCGAGCTGCGGCGCGAGCTCCGCCGGTACGGTGAAGCTCAGCCGCCACGTTCCCGGCGCCGCGCCGATCAGCGATGGCGGCTCGGGCATCGCCACAAACCGCTGCCGGACCGTGCCGGTCTCGACCACGAGCATCGCATGACCCCGGAGCTCAGGGCGCCGGCGCCGCCACCGCCCGGTCACGCGAACCGTCACGCTGCGCCCGCCCTCGGCCACCAGTTCCACCGCCTCGATCCCAAGCGCGGAAGGCAGATCGCTCATCCGGCGGAACGGTACGGCCGCGGGCGGATGAACCGCGCGCGCTACTCAGGCGGGGCGACCGCGGACGACCAAGGCGGGGCGACCGCGAACGACGCGTCAGTGAGCGACTCGGCGCTGAACGACCAGCGCGCCACCGGCCAGGGCTGCGCCCGCGATTCCGGCGAGCGCGAGCTTCGGAGTCGCCGTGTCAGGCACGCGGCGGCGGATGTACCACTTCGTGCCCTGCCAGACCATGTATCCAAGAACCTTGTAACCCATTGGGAAGAAAGCTACCCACGGGCTCGCGGCTCAATCCTCCCGCCCTTGACGCAGCCGCCACGCCATCCGCGACTGCAGCGACCACAGCTCGATGAATCCGGGCGACGCGGCCTGGGCGAACAGCCCGCCCGACTGGGCGAACGAGGCCAGCTGCTCGTCGTAGACCGCGTGCGGCGAGGAGCGCGTGACCGCCCGCGCCGAGCCCTTGTACAGCTTGATCCCGATCGTGCCGGTCACCTGCGCGTTGGCGGCGTCCATGTAGGCGTCGAGGTCGCTGCGGAGCGGATCCCACCACAGCCCCGCGTAGACGAGGTAGGCCCACCGCTGGTCGAGCATCGGCTTGAGCTGGTTCTGGTGGATCGTGCCGACGAGCTTCTCGAGCTCGGCATGGGCGAGCAGCAGGATCGTCGCCGCCGGCACCTCGTAGATGTCGCGGACCTTCAACCCGACGATCCGGTCCTCGATGTGGTCGACGATCCCGACCCCGTGCCGCGCCCCGATCTCCCCCGCCCGCTCGAGCAGCTCCACCAACGGCAATCGCGAACCGTTGAGCGCCACCGGTACCCCCTGCTCGAACCCCACCGTCACGATCTCCGCAGAATCGGGCGCCTCCTCGGGGCGGGTCACGAGTCCGAACACGTCGTCCTCGGGCGCATGGTCGAGCTGCTCGATCCAGCGGCCCTCGCTCGACCGGCCCCACAGGTTGTCGTCGATCGAGTACGGGGCGATCTCGGTGCCGCCCTTGACCGGGATCCCGTGCTCGCGCGCGTACGCGACCTCCTCCTCGCGGCCCATCCGCCAGCCGCGCACCGGGGCGATCACCCTGAGCTCGGGGCCGAGCGTGGCCACGGTCGCGTCGATCCGGACCTGGTCGTTGCCCTTGCCGGTGCAGCCGTGGGCGATCGTGTCGCAGCCGGACTGCCGCGCGTACTGGACCGCGAGCTTCGCGATCAACGGGCGGCCGAGCGCCGTGAACAGCGGGTAACCGAGTCCGTAGATCCCGTTGGCCTTGATCGCCGGGACGACGTACTCGCGCGCGAACTCCTCGCGCGCGTCGACCACGTGGCAGTCGAGCGCCCCGAGCCGGAGCGCCTTGCCCCGGATCACCTCGTAGTCCTCGCCGGGCTGACCGAGGTTCACGGTCAGCGCTACCACCTCGGCGTTGTACTGCTCCTGGATCCACTTGAGCATCACGCTCGTGTCGAGACCGCCGCTGTAGAGCAGCAGCACGCGGTGCACGTGCGAGGGATCGGCCTCGTACGTCGTCGTCGGCAGATGTCCGAAGTCCGATGCGCTCATGAAAACGTCTCCTTGACCAGTCGCCGCTGCTCCTCGGAGGCGAATTCGGCAAACCGGCCGGCGAACTCGCCGCGCGCGGCGCGCTCGTCCTCGCCGAGCCGCGCCACCAACGCACCCACCGCCATGAGCGCGGCGCCACCGTCCGAGGCCTCCCCCACCTCCGGCCCGAGCGACCGAAGCAGCGCGACCTGCACCTCGCGGTCCTGGTGGCGGCCGAGCACGTCCTGGAGGCCCTTGAGCGTCTTGACCATCGGCTTCACCACCTCCTCGGGGAACAGCGGGACGCCGAACAGCTCGAGCAGATAGCGCAGCTCCTTGCCCTTCTTGCGGAGCTCGTGGTAGTCCTCGGCCGGACTCGACTCGTCGATCGCCCCGCCCATCTTCAGCATCCGCCGGTAGACCTTTCGGATCCGCTCGCCGGAGACCTCGCTGATCGGGCGCGCCGCGTCCGGCCGCTCGTCCCCCGGCGTCGCCTCGAGCCCGTCGAGGTAGGCACCCCACCCGGACAGCAGCCTCTTCGTCCGCTTGGACCTCAGCGCCCGCACCATCGCGCGGCGAGCCGCCGCACGCCGCGTGCGCAGCACGCGCAAGAGCGGATCGAGGTCGTCCCGCATAAATTTTGATTCCCCCCCACCCACGAGCGCACGCATCGAGTCGAACTCGTGCAGGTACACATCGAGGTCGCGGACATCGCCGGTGACCTGCTGAAGCCACCGGAACTCCGCGCGGTAGTGCGCGAGCTCGTCCGGGCCGAATGCGCGCTTGAGCTCGCGTTGCACCGAGCGAGACCTCCGCACCGACACCCGCAGGTCGTGCAGGAACTCGGTGTCGATGTCGGCGATCGTGCCGGCGAGGTTCGCCTCGATCACCTCGAGCATCCCGCCCAGCACGACCGCGGCGGCCCTGTCGGCGCGCATCTCGGGCGTGAGCGGCACGCCGGGCTTCGTCGGCAGCCCGCCGGGCACGCCGCCGGCGGCCCTGACCGCTTCATCGACGAGCGGCTGGTCCGCGGGCTTGAAGCCGAGCTCGACGACGAGCGCCTCCTGCACGCGACCCAGCTCCTTGTCGTAACCGCGGATGCCGGTGATCCGCAGCCTCGGCCTCAGCGCCGCGTCCGGGCCCTGCGAGTGGACCAGCGAGGTCTCCTCGAGGGCGAGACGGACGACCGTCTTGCGCTCGTCGTCGAGCACGGACATCAAGCGCTCGCGGGTGTGGAGATGCACCAAAGGCAGCAGCGCGCGGACGTCGGTCACCGGGAGGAGCGCGTCACGAAGCGGGCCCGACGGCAGCTCGCGCGCGAACACCGGCTTGCGCGGCGCCCGCGTCGGGAGCGAGGCGACCATCACGCCGGAGTCCTGCGAGGACGCGGACAGGGTGCCGTCAGCGTGAGTCAGCGTCAGACCGGCGCCCCGCAACAATCCGTCGAACGTGTCGTAGTAGATGCGGTCGCGTTCGCGCGCCACGTCATCCTCGATCGGCAGCCGCGCGGCGAGCGCCTCGCCGGCGCCGCGCAACGTCATCTCGTCGGGCAGCAGCAGCTCGGAGACCGTCACGGCGCCAGCTCCTCCAGCCGCGCGACGGCGTCGTCGAGCTCGTCGTCGGTGACGATCAGCGGCGGCTCGAGGCGGATCGTCGCCGGGCCGGTGGCGTTGACGACGAGCCGCTGCTCGAGCAGCGCGCGGCGGGCGAGGTTGGCCGCGTCGATCTCCGGACCGGTGTCGATCGCCAGCATCAGTCCCCGGCCGCGCACCGCCTCAACATAGGGCAGAGTCGCGAGACCCGCGGCGAGCCGCTCGCCGGCGGCACGGACCCGCGCGAGCAGCTCCGGATCCGAGCAGATCTCGAGCGCGACGAGCGCCGCCGACGCCACCACCGGACCGCCGGCGAACGTCGAACCGTGGTCCCCCGGCTGCAGCGTGTCACCCAGACGTGGCCCGGTTATCAAAGCCCCGATCGGGAGGCCTCCGCCAAGCGCCTTCGCGCTCGTGATCGCGTCGGGAACCACATCGGTCTGCTCGTACGCCCACAGCGTCCCGGTCCTCCCCATCCCGGTCTGGATCTCGTCGAACACGAGCGCCGCGCCGGTCCGGTCGCACGCCTCGCGCGCCGACGCCAACAGGTCGTCGGACAGGACGTGGATCCCGGTCTCCCCCTGGATCGGCTCGAGCAGCACGGCCGCGGTCCGATCATCGACCGCGGCGGCCACCGCCGCTGGATCGCGAGGCACGACGACGAACCCCGGAACCAGCGGCGCGAACGGCGCCTGCTTGGTCTCCTGCGGGGTCGCCGACAGCGCGCCGTACGTACGCCCGTGGAACGCTCCCTCGAGAACCACGACGTCCCCGCCCGGCCGCGCGCGGCGCACGAGCTTGATCGCGGCCTCGTTCGCCTCCGCGCCCGAGTTGCACAGGAACACCTTGCCCCCGAGCGAGCTCTCAGAAAGCGCCGCCGAGAGCTTGATCGCCGGCTCGGTGTAGTAGAGGTTGCTCACGTGGGAGAGGCGACCGACCTGTTCGCGGACGGCCTGCACCACCCTCGGGTGGCAGTGCCCGACGTTCAGCACCGAGATCCCGGCAAGGAAGTCGAGGTACTCGTTGTCGTCGGCATCCCACAGGCGCGCGCCCGAGCCGCGCACGAACTGCACCGGGTTCCGCACGTACGTCGGCACCGCGTACTCGCGCTCGAGGTCCTGGAGCTCGGCGAGCGAGGAGGGTCGCGGCGGAATGTGCGGCGGACCCTTGATCATGCCGTCGGTCCGATCTTCGTGCCCTGGCCGGCATTGGTGAACAGCTCGAGCAGCAGCGAATGCGGCACGCGGCCGTCGACGATGTGGGCGAACGAGACGCCGCCCTGGATCGCGTCGATACAGGCCTGGAGCTTGGGCCGCATCCCCCCGCCGATGCCGGCGAGCGCGTCGAGGACGGAGTCGACGCCGGCCTCCGACACGACGCTTCCCGGGTCCTCGGGATCGGCGAGCCAGCCGGGCACGTCGGTGAGGAACATCAGCTTGTACGCGCTCAGAGCGCCGGCGACGGCGCCGGCGGCCTCGTCCGCGTTGATGTTGTAGGAGTTGCCGTCGCGGTCGGCGCCGACGCTCGCCACCACCGGGATGTAGTCCTGCGCGACGTGGGTGAGCACGTCGACGTCGACGCGCTCGATCGCGCCAACGAAGCCGATGTCCTGGCCGCTCGGCGCGGTCTTGCGCTTGGCGCGGAACAGCAGCCCGTCGTCCCCGCACAGGCCGACCGCCGGCTGACCGTGACGGTTGATCAGCAGCACGATGTCCTTGTTGACCTTGCCGACCAGCACCATCTTCGCCACCTCGACGGTCTCGGCACTCGACACCCGCAGGCCCTCGACGAACTGCACGGGCAGATCCAGGCGCTGCATGTAGCTCGTGATCTCCGGGCCGCCGCCGTGCACGATCACCGGGTTCATCCCGACGTACTTGAGCAGCACCACGTCGCGCGCGAAGTCCTCCTTGAGCGAGGCGTCGATCATCGCCGCTCCGCCGTACTTGATCACGACGGTCTTGCCGTGGAACTCGCGGATGTACGGCAGCGCCTCGAGCAGCGTGCCGACGTCGCGCAGGCTTTGCGAGTCGTACGTGCTAGGTGGTGTACTCGGCATTCAGCGTCACGTACTCGTGTCCGAGGTCGGAGAAGTAGCGCTCGGTCTCGGCGCCCTCGCCGGGGAGGCCGACCTCATACTCGATCTCATCCCCCTGCACCGCCGCCTTCAGGGCATCCTCGTCGTGCAGCACGTATTGGCCGCGCGCACACACCTGGATCCCCTCGATCGCGATGTCGACCTCGAGCGGCGCTGTCCCGGGCATCGCCATCCCGACGGACTGGATGATCCGGCCCCAGTTCGGGTCGCCCCCGTACAGCGCGGTCTTGACCAGCGGCGAGTCCGCGACCGCATGCGCGACGCGACCCACCACTCGGTCCTCGCCGCCGCGTACGACGACTCGGCCGACCCGACGCGCGCCCTCGCCGTCGCGCACGATGTTCAGCGCCAGCTGCCTGAGCACCGCGTCGAGCGCCTCGCCGAAGCTCACCTCGTCCTCGGTCTCGGGCTCGATCGCCACGCCGGATTCGCCGCTGGCCTGGAGGATCACGGTGTCGCTGGTCGACAGCTGACCGTCGACGCTGATCCGCGCGAACGAGCGCTTGACCGTGACCCCGAGGAGCAGGTCGCACGTCTCGGACGACAGCGCGGCGTCGGTCTGGACGAAGCACAGCAGCGTCGCGAAGTTCGGCGAGATCATCCCGGCGCCCTTGGCCTGCGCGGTCAGCCGCACGGTGCCGCCGCCGACCTCGACGTCGAGGCAGGCGTGCTTGTCGAGCACGTCGGTGGTGCGGATCGCGTGCGCAAAGTCGACCTCGCCGCCGGGGCGGAGCGCGTGCGTCGCCTCCACGATTCCAGTGATCGCCGAGCTCACCGGGAGTGGCACCCCGATCACTCCGGTCGAGGCGACCGCCACCGCGCTCTCGGCGCAGCGGCTGGCCAGCGCCGCGGCGCCCTGCATCTTGATCGCGTTCTCGAACCCCGGGCGTCCGGTGGCCGCGTTCGCGTTCCCGGAATTGACCACGACCGCGCGGATCGCCTCGAGCGTGCACCGCTCGCGGCACAACAGCACCGGCGCCGACTGGGTACCCGAGCTCGTGAAGCGCGCCGCGCTCGTCGTGCCGGGCTGAGTCGAGACGAGCAGGCCGAGGTCGAGCCCGCCGCTCGGCTTGATCCCACACGCGACGCCGGCCGCCGTGAACCCCTTCGGCAACCCGCCGCCCGGCTCGGACACATTGCCCGGGACCTCGACCCAGCGCGATCCGAAGAACGACCCGGTGGCGGTCATCGCATGGCCCCACGTTCCGCCAAGCCGCTCACTCCGATCCCCTCGTCCTCGGGCAGCCCGAGCATCAGGTTGAGGTTCTGGACGGCCTGGGATGCGGCGCCCTTCCACAGGTTGTCGATCGCGCCGAACACGATCACCCGCCCCGTCCGCTCGTCCCGGTGCACCGAGATGCGACAGATGTTCGTCTCGCGGACGTCACGCACGCCGGGCGGCGCGGCCGCGAGCTCGACGAACGGCTCGTCCGCGTACGCCTCCGCGTATAGCGCTTCGAGGCTCCCGAGGTCGTCGATCGCCTCGGACGGAGTCACGTAGCAACTGACGAGCTCGCCCTGGTCCAGCGGCACCAGGTGCGGAATGAACGTGATCCGAACGTCCGCCCCGAGGATCGCCAGCTCCTGCTCGATCTCGGGGATGTGGCGATGGCGCGGGACGCCGTACGCGTTCAGGTTCTCGTCGACGGTCACGAAGTGGGTCTTCTCGGTCGCGGCGCGCCCCGCGCCCGACACCCCGGACTTGGCGTCGATGACCACGTCGTCGACGACTCCCGCCCGCGCGAGCGGCGCGAGCGCGAGCAGCGATGCGGTCGGATAGCACCCCGGGTTTGCGACCAGCGACGAGCCCCGGATCTCCTCGCGGTAGAGCTCGGGAAGCCCATACACGGTCTCGCCGAGCAACTCGGGCGCCTCGTGCTCGCGGTACCAGCGCCCGTACACCGCCGGATCGTGGAGGCGGAAGTCGGCGCTCAGGTCGACCACGCGAACGCCTCGCTCCCGCAGCGCGGCGACGACGGGCGCGGCGGCGCCGTGGGGATAGGCGACGACCGCGGCGTCGACGTCGGCGTGGCGGTCGAGGTCGAGCGCCTCGAGCTCGAGCGGCACCCGGTGATGGGGGTAGAGGTCGTCGAGCCGGCGCCCCACATCGCTTCGCGCGGTGATCGCGCGGAGCTCGACCGACGGATGCCGGTACAGCAGCCGCGCGGTCAGCGCGCCGGTGAATCCGGCGCTCCCGAACACCGACACACTATGAGGCACGGATCCTCCCGCCCAATTGGTCCGCCACCGCCTCGGCGATCGCTCCGCGGCGCTCGGCGACCTCTTCGTCGGTGAGCGTCCGGTCGGGGGCTCGGTAGGTGAGCCGGAGCGCCAGCGACACGTTGCCCTCGCCGAGCCGCTCGGGATCGCGGTACACGTCGAACACCTCGGCGCCGGCGAGCAGGCGGCCGCCGGCATGGCGGACGAGCGCCAGCAGCTGCGCCGCCGTCGCGTGCTCGGGGACGACGACCGCGATGTCCTCGCGCACGTCGGGGAACCCGCTCACCTCGCGGTACAGCGTCGTCGCCCGCTCGGGCACCACGTCCAGGTTCAGCTCGAACGCGGCCACCGTGTCGCGGACGTCCCACTGCGCGGCGACGAGCGGGTGAATCTCGCCGATCCACCCAGCCTCGGCCCCGGCGACGACGACGCGCGCCGACCGGCGCGGGTGCAAAAACGGCTCGTGCGCCGGCTGGAGTCGCCAATCCGCTCCGAGCGCTTCCATCAACCCCTGGAGTACCCCCTTGGCCGCGAAGAAATCGACCGCGGGCGGATGGCCGTCGCGCCAGCTCGGCGGCCGCACGGTCCCGGTCAGCAGCGCACCGACGTGGTAAGGCTCGCGCGGCAGCTCGGCCGGAGCGGTTGGGAGGTACACAGCGCCGGCTTCGAACAGCCGCAGCGTGCCGGCGCCGCGCGCGCGGTTGTGCTGCGTCACGTCGAGCATCGAGCCGAGCAGCGTCGTGCGCAGCAGCGACACCTCGGTAGACAGCGGGTTCTCGAGCCGGAGCATGTGGCGGCGCTCGTCGTCGTCGGCGAGCCTGAGCCGGTCCGCGAGGTCCGGGTGCGCAAAGCTCCAGCCCACAATCTCGTGCAGCCCCTGGGCCGCAAGCGTATCGGCGGCGCGCCGGCGAAGGCGCTGGCGCGCGGTCAGCCGGCCCGACGCACCGTGACGTGAGGGCAGCGTGGCGGGAAGCTTCTCGAGCCCGTCGAGCCGCGCCACCTCCTCGATCAGGTCGGCCTCGCGGGTGACGTCGCCCCGCCGGAACACCGGGACCGTTACGTCGAGCCCGCCGTCGGTCTCCGCAGTGCCGAACTCGAGCGCGCGCAAGATCTCCTGACAGCGAGCGCGCGGGATCTCGGCGCCCAGCAGACTCGTGATGCGAGCGTCGCGGAGGCGGATGGTCTTCGGCGGTGGCCCCTCGCCGCCGACGTCGATCGTGCCGGGCACGAGCCTCGCGCCGCACAGCTCGATCATCAGCCGGGTCGACACCGCCTGCGCTTCCATCGCCTGCTCGGGCTGGAGTTGCTTCTCGAACCTCGCGCTGGCTTCGCTGCGCAGCCCGAGCTTCAACGACGTGCGGTGGATGTTCGCCCCGTCCCAGTTCGCCGCCTCCATCAGCACGCGCGTCGTGTCGCCCCCCACCTCGGAGCGAGCGCCGCCCATCACGCCGGCGATCGACGTCGGACCGGCGGCGTCCTCGATCAGCACCATGTCGGGGTCGAGCGCGCGGGTCTGGCCGTCGAGCGTCTCGATCTGCTCGCCGTCGCGGGCGCGGCGGACGGTGAGCGTCGCGCCCTTCACCCGATCGAGGTCGAAGGCGTGGAGCGGCTGGCCCGTCAGCAGCATCACGTAGTTGGTGATGTCGACCACATTCGAGATCGGGCGCTGTCCGGCCGCCATCAACCGCGCCTTCAGCCACGCCGGGCTCGGCGCGATCTTCACATCCTCGAACACGCGCGCGGTGAAGCGCGGGCACAGGTCGGGGCACTCGACGACGACGCTCGCGCCGTCAACGACGCCGGCTGTGCCGGGGTCCTCGCGCCATGGCGGCGCCGTCAGCGCGGCGCCGGTGGCGGCGTGCACTTCGCGCGCCACGCCGTACATCCCGAGACAGTCGGGGCGGTTCGAAGTGATTTCGAGCTCGAGGACGTCGGTCGCGATCGGCAGGACGTCCGTCAGCGGGGTGCCCGGCTTGAGTCCGTTCGGTTCGAGGACCATGATCCCGTCGTGCTCGGTCCCGATCGCGACCTCGTCCTCGGCGAGGATCATCCCGTTCGATTCGATCCCGCGCAGCTTGGCGGTGCCGAGCTTGGAGCCGTCGGGCATGACCGCGCCAGGCTTCGCCACCGCCACCGTCTGACCGGCCGCCACGTTCGGCGCGCCGCACACGATCTGCGACGGCGCGTCATCGCCGATATCCACTACGCAGACTCGTAGACGATCGGCGTCGGGGTGCTGCTCGGCCTCGAGCACGCGGCCGACCACGAAGTGGTCGAGCGCGTCGACTCCGTGGCGCAGGATCGCCTCGACCTTGGTCCCGGTCATCGTCAGGCGGTCGGCGACCGCGGCGGTGTCGAGGTCCGGATCTACGTACTCACGCAGCCATGCGAGCGGGGCGCGCATCAGCCGAACTGCTCCAGGAAACGCACGTCGTTTTCGTACAGCAGGCGCAGGTCGGGGATGCCGTGCTTGAGCATGGCGATCCGCTCGATCCCCATCCCGAACGCGAACCCCTGGATCTGCTCCGGGTCATAGTCGTTGTCGCGCACGTACTCGAACACGTTCGGATCGACCATGCCGGCGCCGAGGATCTCGATCCAGCCCTCGCCCTTGCACAGCCCGCACCGCTCTCCGTCGGCGGTCACGCCGTCGACGCAGTTGAAGCACGACACGTCGACCTCGACGCTCGGCTCGGTGAACGGGAAGAAGTGCGGCCGCATCCGGACCCGGCGCTCCTCGCCGAAGATCGCGCGGGCGAACGTCAGCAGGGTGCCCTGCAGATCGCCGAGGGTGACGTCGGTATCGACGGCGAGCCCTTCGATCTGGGCGAACTGCGGACTGTGGGTGGCGTCGTTGTCGGGCCGGTACACCCGCCCCGGGATCACGATGTACAGCGGCGGGGGATGCTGCTCCATCGCGCGCACCTGAACCGGCGATGTGTGCACGCGCAGCAGCCGCGCGTTCGGGTCGAAGATGTCCTCGATCGGCTCCACGTAGAACGTGTCGGACATCAGCCTCGACGGGTGCGTCGAGTCGAAGTTGAGCGCGTCGAAGTTGTAGTAGACGGTCTCGACCTCGGGGCCCTCGGCGACGTTGAACCCAAGCCCGATGAACACATCCTCGATTTCGCGCTGGGTTTGGGTGATGAGATGCAGGTGGCCAAGCTGCGGAACGGGATCGCCATCGAGCGTGATGTCGACGCGGTCTCGCTCCAGGCGCTGCTCGAGCTCTTGCGCCGTGAGTTGCTCGGCGCGCTCCTCGATCGCGTCTTCCAGCGCCCTGCGCGCCTCGTTCGCGGCCTTGCCGGTCGCCGCGCGCTCGGCCGGCGGGAGCTCGGCGACGCTGCGCAGCAGGTTCGGGAGCGCGGCCTTGCGGCCCAGGTACTGGATGCGCACGTCCTCGAGGGTGTGCGTGTCGCTCGCCGCGGCGATAGCGTTTTCGGCCTCCGCCCGGATGTTCGCGATTCGGTCGGTCATTCGGGCGCCATCCTACGGCTCAGCTCGTAGAGAGCGACGGTGGCTGCCATCGCCGCGTTCAGGGAGTCGGTGGCGATCGGGATGTGCGCGAGATGATCGGCCGCGCGCACGACCTCGTCAGGCAGTCCCTCACGTTCGGAGCCGATCAGGATCGTGAGGACTTTGGCGCTGGAGGTGGCATATATGCACCCTGAGCGCCAAAGAGCGTTGAGGGGTGCGCCGGCGCGGGGCACGAGGGCGATCGTCACGCCGGGCAGATCGTTCGACCGTGCCCCGCGCCAGCGGGATCGCGAACACCGCGCCCATCGATGCGCGAACCGCCTTCGGGCTGTAAGGGTCCGCGGTCCCCGGTCCGATCGCGACGCAAGACGCCCCGAACGCCTGAGCGCTTCGCAACACCGCGCCGACGTTCCCGGGATCGTGGACCCCGTGCAGGTACACGCACAGCGGACCGACCGGCGCCGGCGCCCACCGCTCCTCGTACACCGCGAGTGCGCGCGTGCCGGAGCTGAGCCCCGATGCCGAAGCCAGCACCGACGGCTCGACCTCAACCCCCCTGAGACCGCTGCCCGCCGCCACATACCGCTCGATGGCGACCCAGCCGCTCGCGTCCGCCGCAACCAATAAATCCTCACCCTCCGCCACGAACTGCCCGGCGCGCTCGCGCCAGCGTCGCCGCTGGCGCAGCTTCCGAATTTCTTTGAGCCTCTGGTTGTGCGAGCTTGTGATCATCAAAAAAGGCGCCCTCCTGAAGGAGCGGCGCCCGGGTGGCGGTGCTGGTTTGGTCGGCTTCTCGTCAGCCGGCCGCCAGCGCCTCGCGGGCGCGGTCGGCAAAGCGTCGGAAGGTCTCGGCGTCGCGGACGGCGATGTCCGCGAGGATCTTGCGGTCGAGCTCGACGCCGGCGAGCTGGAGACCGTGCATCAACTGCGAGTAGGACATGTCGTTCTGCCGCGCGGCGGCGTTGATGCGGGTGATCCACAGACGCCGGAAGTCGCGCTTGCGGTTGCGCCGGTCGCGGTAGCGATACTGGTCGGCCTTGAGCAGCGCCTCCTTGGCCACCCGGTAGTGGCGGCTGGCGTCGCCCCGGAACCCCTTGGTGAGCGCGAGCGTCGCGCGGCGCTTCTTGCGCGCGTGTACCGAACGCTTGACGCGGGTCATCCGCGCTCCCTCCGCTTGACGCCGAGCAGCGTCTTCACCCGCGGCTCATCGTGCTCTGAGATCCACGACGGCTTCGCCTGGCGGCGCTTGCGCTTGGGCGACTTCTTCTCGAGGATGTGGGTCGAGAACGCCCTGCGTCCGCGCACCTTGCCGGTGGCGGTCACCTTGAAGCGCTTCTTGGCGCCGGAATGGGTCTTCATCTTCGGCATCGGAAGGTGCGCCCTAGTAAAGCAGAGCGAACGCGGCGCGCGCCGGGGAGGCGGCGTCAGGCTTGGAGCGGCTCGGGCTGTCCGGCGTCGGGGGCGGGCTGCTCGCCGTTGGAGGCGGGGCGCTCCCCGTTGGAGGCGGGCTGCTGTGCGTCCGCGGGCGTGCCTTTCGGATGGGGGCCGTCCGCCGGCTTCTCCTGCTTGCCGTCCTTCTCTCCCGCCAGCACCGCCTTGGACGGCGCCAGCAGCATCGTCATGTTGCGCCCGTCCTGGACCGGCGACTGCTCGACGACCGCGATCTCCGACAGCTCGCTCGAGAGGCGGTCGAGCAGCGCGGTACCGCGCTCGGGATGGGTGACCTCGCGCCCGCGGAACATGATCGTGATCTTGACCTTGTCCTTGTGCTTGAGGAACCGCGACACGTGGCCCTTCTTCGTGTCGTAGTCGTTCTGGGCGATCTTCGGGCGGAACTTGATCTCGCGGACGGTGATCTGCTGCTGATGCCGGCGCGCCGCCTTCTGCTTCTGCGCCTGCTCGTACTTGTATTTGGAGTAGTCGAGCACGCGGCACACCGGCGGGCGCGCCTCGGGGGCGACCTCGACCAGGTCCAGGTCGCGGTCCTGGGCGTACGCGAGCGCCTCAGCCGTCTTCACGATCCCGATCTGCGTGCCGTCCGCGCCGATCAGGCGTACCTCGGGCACGCGAATGCGATCGTTGATCCGGGTCTGGTCCCGCTCGGGCGGGCGCCGGTCGAACTTTCTCGGGACCGGCACTAGCTGCGATGAGAGGCGTGCGTCAAGCGGTGACGAGCCCTATGGAATGTTGCGCATGGATCAACAAGCGCGAGTATAGCGGCGGTTCTACGGAGTCAAGCGACTTTGGACCGCTTCCCGCATACGCCGGGTGAACTCTTCAACTGGCACCGACCCCTCGTCCCCCCGTCGGTGCTCGCGAACGGCGACCTGGTGGGCTTCCTGCTCGCGGTCCCCCACGACCAGCATGTACGGAATCTTGCGGAGCTCGGCATCACGAATCTTGCGCCCGACCGATTCGGTGCGCTCGTCGACCTCGGCCCTCACTCCGGCGGCGTCGAGCTGGTCGCGGACGGCCCGGGCGTATTCGAGGTGCCGGTCGGAGATCGGCAGCACGATCGCCTGAACGGGCGTGAGCCAGACCGGCAGCTCGCCGCCGTAGTGCTCGAGCAGGATCGCGATGAACCGCTCGTAGGACCCCATCAGGGCGCGATGGATCATCGCCGGCTGATGCTCGGCGTTGTCGGCGCCGGTGTAGTTGAGCCCGAACCGCGCCGGCATGTTGTAGTCGAGCTGAACGGTCCCGATCTGCCACGACCGCCCGAGCGAGTCGGTCATGTGGAGGTCGATCTTGGGCCCGTAAAACGAGCCGTCCCCGGGGTTCAGGTCGTACTCGAGGCCCATGCGGTCGAGCACCTGGATCAGGTGTCCCTCGGCGCGATCCCACACCTCGTCGGAGCCGAGCCGCTCCTCAGGTCGGGTCGAGAGCTCGAGCCGGACGTCGAAGCCGAAGATCGCGTAGGTGTCGAACGCGAAGTCCAGGCACGCCTCGAGCTCGTCCTGGACCTGGTCCTCGGCGCAGAACACGTGGGCGTCGTCCTGGGCGAAGTTGCGCGTCCGCAGCAACCCGTGGAGCGCGCCGCTCAGCTCGTTGCGGTGGAGCAGTCCCGGCTCGGAGTAGCGGAGCGGAAGCTCCCGGTATGAGTGCGGCTGCATCGAGTACAGCTGGCAGTGGCCCGGGCAGTTCATCGGCTTGAGCCCCATCGGCGTATCGGCGGACTCGGTGATGAACATGTGCTCGCGGAACTTGTCCCAGTGCCCCGAGGTCTTCCACAGCGAGCTGTCGTACAGCTGCGGGGTCTTGACCTCGGTGTAGCCGCGCGTGCCGCCCATCTCGCGGCTGAGCGCGACCAGCGAGTTGAATACCTGGGTGCCGGCGGGGAACCAGAACGCCATGCCAGGCGCGACGTCGGAGAAATTGAACAGCCCGAGTTGCGGGCCGAGCTTGCGGTGGTCGCGGGCGCGCGCCTGCTCCAGCCGTTCCAGGTACTCCTGCAGGTCCTTATCCGAGAAGAACGCGGTCCCGTAGATCCGCGTGAGCATCGGCTTGTTCGAATCCCCGCGCCAGTACGCGCCGGCGACCGACTGGAGCCTGAACGCCTTGATCCGCTTGGTCGACGGGGCGTGCGGACCGCGGCACAGGTCGGTGAACGGACCGTTCGTGTACAGCGACACGGTCGGGACGCCGTCGTTCTCGATCAGATCCTCGATCAGCTCGACCTTGTAATCCTGCGCCTCCCGCAGGAAGCGGTCGAGCGCTTCGCTCGCGGGGACGTCCTCGCGCACGAACATCTCGTCGGCCGCGATGTGCTCGCGCATCTTGGCCTCGATCGGCGCGAGGTCGGCGTCGGACAGCGATACGCCCGCGGGGAAGTCGAAGTCGTAGTAGAAGCCGTTCTCGATCGGCGGCCCGATCGAGATCTTCACGCCGGGGTAGAGCTCCATCACCGCCGCCGCGAGCACGTGGGCGGCGTCGTGGCGAATCAGGCCGAGCGCCTCGTCGCCGCTGCGATCGGTCAGGATCTCGAGCTTCGCCGGCCCACCGTTGTGGTTGTCCGGTAGCGGTCGCGAGAGGTCGCGGAGCTCGCCGTCGACCTTGACCGCCAGCGCCGCCCGCGCCAGGCCGGCGCCGATCGCCGCCGCCGCGTCCGCCCCGGTGGCGCCGTCGGGAAGCGTCAGTCTGTTGCCGTCGGGAAGCTCGACCTCCATGTTGGGGATGCTAATGGCGAGTCGCCCGGAGCCGGCGTCAGCTGCGCGCGACGCGGAAGGCGAAGTTGCCGGCCATCCGGGGCGAGCGGCAGGATCGCGGGGCACGCCATGCGGCCCGGGCACGGAGCGAACGGCACGCTCCACACCTGGCCGCGGAACGTCCCCCCTGCGCCAGCGCGAGGCCGGATGCCGAGCCGGCCGCAAGCCCGCGCAGGCGAACGTTTGCAGCCGCACAACACGGTGAACGTCGCCGAGAGCTCCACTAGGTACATTTAGCTCCTCCCGGGCGATTAGCTCAGCTGGGAGAGCGCCGTCTCGACAAGGCGGAGGTCGCTGGTTCGAGCCCAGCATCGCCCACTCCTCGGGTGGTTGCAGGGGATCGGTCTATCGTCCGCTTACGAGGTTGGCCGCCGCGGGTCCTCACTGCAGGCAATCGCCGCGACCGCAAACGTCCACAGGGTCCCGCTACTGACCGAGAACGTCGGCGATTTTCAGATCATCAGCGACCTGGTGGACGCTCGCAGACCTGTTCCGACGGGCGCGGAACCAGCAGGAGCATCGCCGTCCGCCAATCGCAACGAGTGAGGGTGTCGTGGCGTGGCGCTCGCCGCGCGATCGCGGCGGGGTCCATCAGCTGATCGAGAACCTCGCGGCGGGTGCCTGCGGTGGTGTGGGCAGTGAGCGCCCGAATCGAGCTGGATCCGAGCCCTATTGCTCCCCATCCGCACTTTCGCGTTCGTTGCCAGACGCTCGCGCTCGTCGCCAATGCGGTCGCGCCGATTGGCGAGTTCCTCGCGAGAGTCGGCGCTGCGACCCCTCTCGTCGGCGCGGCGCTCTCGCTCTTCGAGCTCGTGCCGGATACCGTCGACACTCGCAGCGGACGACGCTAGGGCCGTCAGATGTCGATGAATCTCAGCCATGCCTCCGCCTGCGTACGAGCCCGCTGGGCAGCCGCCTGAGCGCGGTCAACGACCCGACGCTCCTCCGCGGCATGCGCCGCTTTGCCCGGCCTCCTCGCGCAGCTGGGGTTCGTTGGCCGGACTGTTGAATCGGGCCACACCCGCGGGTTGCGGTTACGCGACCACGGGCAACGGGGCGCGGACACAAGTGCGGCGGGTCGGATCCCGTTGCTGGAGCGTGAGCGATGTGCCGTCGACGGTCCGGGCGTGGTCGGCGCTTGTCGCTCGATCCCGCGACACAGGAGGCCGATGATGAGCTTGACCGAACAGCCGGTGGTGCAGTTGCGCCACCTCGATCGTTTCTTCATCGGCGGCGAGTGGGTTGCGGCGTCCAGCGACGCGACGATCACGGTGACCGACTCCGCAACCGAGGAGCGTTACTTCGTGGTCGCCGAGGCCCGGGCGGCCGACATCGACCGCGCCGTCGAGGCCGCACGCAGAGCGTTCGATGCCGGCCCGTGGCCGCGCATGACCCATGCTGAACGGGCTGAATACCTTCGCGCGATCGCGGCCGGGCTGCGTGAGCGCGGCCACGAAGTGGGTGACATCTGGCCGCGGGAATCGGGCGTGCTGCATCGCATCGCCAAGAGCGCGGCCGAAGGTGCTGCCCGAAAGTTTGAGTACTACGCCTCTCTGGCGGACACGTTCGCGTTCGAGGAAGAGGCACGGCCGACGGCCGGCGGCGAGTTCGGCCTGATCGTGCGCGAGCCCGTGGGCGTCGTCGGCGCGATCGTGCCGTGGAATGTTCCGATGACCCTGATCTCGAACAAGGTGGCGCCGGCACTGCTGGCGGGCTGCACGGAGGTCCTGAAATCATCGCCCGAGGCCCCCGGTGAAGCGTACGTCCTCGCCGAAATCGCGGAGGAGGTGGGCCTGCCGCCCGGCGTGCTCAACGTCGTGACCGCCGACCGCGAGGTCTCCGAGCTGCTCGTGCGCGATCCGCGCGTCGACAAGATCACGTTCACCGGCTCAACCGCGGCCGGCAGGCGGATCGGCGCGATCTGCGGCGAGCGGGTCGCCCGCTGCACGCTCGAGCTGGGCGGAAAGTCGGCGGCGGTCATCCTCGACGACATCGATCTCGAGACGGTCGCCCGGACGATCTCCGGAGCCGAGTGCTTCCTCGCGGGCCAGGTGTGCTCGTCGCTGACGCGGATCGTCGTTCCACGCCGCCGACATGATGAGCTGCTCGACGCGCTGTCATCCACTTTCTCGGAGGTACGGGTGGGTGATCCGTTCGACCCCGAGACTCAGATGGGACCGTTGGCCTCCGAGCGTCAGCGTGACCGGGTGATGGGATACATCGACAAGGGCGTCCAGGGAGGCGCGACCCTCGCGACCGGCGGCCAGCGTCCCGCCCACCTCGACCGCGGGTGGTTCGTCGAGCCCACGGTGTTCGGGAACGTCGACAACGCCTCAACGATCGCGCGCGAGGAAATCTTCGGACCGGTATTGAGCGTCATCCCAGCCGACGACGAACGGGACGCCGTACGCGTCGCCAACGACACGATCTACGGACTGAACGCCTCGGTGTTCACCAATGACGTCGAGCGAGCCAGGGCGGTCGCAGGTGAACTGCGGTCGGGAACGGTTGGACACAACGCCTTCCGGACCGACTTCGGGATCGCGTTCGGCGGCTTTAAGCAATCGGGGATCGGCCGCGAGGGCGGAATCGAGGGGCTCTACCCGTTCCTCGAGACCAAGACCGTGATCCTGGAGGGGCGGCCAGGGCGCTACATGCAGTGACGGGCGGTCAGCCGGCGGGTTACGATCGCAGCGATCAATTCCCGACCGACAAGGGGGTCGGAGATGCCGACCAATCTGACGGTGATCCTCAGAGACGAGCCGGGTCAGCTGGCGAGTCTCGGGGAGGCGACCGGCGCGGCCGGAGTGAATATCGAAGGCCTTTGCGCGTTCACCGGCGAGGGCCGCGGGATCATCCACGTGCTGGTCGCCGACGACGCCGTCGACCGCGCGATCGTCGCGCTCGAGCAGGCGGGCATGGGCATCGCCGATCGGCGCGAGGTGCTCGTGGTCGATGTCTCCGACCAACCTGGATCGCTCGGGGAGCTGGCGCGCCAGTTGACGGCAGCCGGCGTGAACATCGAGCTTCTCTACACGACGTTCGGAGGCGTGAGGATCGTGATTGCCACCGATGACCTGGCCAGCGCGAAGGTCGCGCTGGACTAGCGACCGAACGCGCTGTCCAAGTCCTCGGTCAGGGCGGGTCTTCGGAACAGGTCCCGCGCGGTGTCACTGTCACCACGCGGTACTCATCCGGCTGGACGCTGACGGCCAGGGCGTGCTCCGGCGGGGGTGCACCCGCACCGGGTGTCACTTCATCCTCACCCGAACCGTCGCGCCCCGCTCGGACGTGGCGCCGACTCACCAACGCCTGGTCCACATATTCTTGGCTCGTGGAAGCAGCACGAGTCGACAGCCCGGCGAACACCGTGGGCAGCTGAGCCCGGCTTGTGACTGCCACGGCTGAGACCCGACCTCGCGCCGCTGCGCGAGAGCCGCGACTTCCGGCTGGTCGTGATCGGGATGATCAGCGGGCTCGGGTTGACGTGGGCGTACGCGATCGACGCGATCAGCTGCGCCGCGATGGTGGCCACCGTGCTTCGGTGGCTCCGCAGCCCCCCAGGAGGTGGCTCCGCCGAGCGGCTCCGGGACTCGATCGTCGAGGGACTGCGCTACGTGCGCAGCAACCTGCGCTGCTCCGGTACGACGCCGAGGACTGGATCGCTGCCCCGGCGACCAACCCCACCTGAGCTTGATCGACGAGATCCACCTCGTGGCTACGGGAACGAGATCTTCACGCGACGGTCACCCCAATCGGGTGATGCTTCTCCGCGGCAGCGCATAATCGTCCCCGGAAGTGAGCCCGACATCGACAGACGACTCCCGGGCGACCGCAAGCTGGGTCGCGTCCCCGCGCAGGTTCATCGCCCCACTGGCGCTTGCCCAGTTCATCTGCAGCTTCGCGGGCTCGAACATGAACGTGATGATCAACGACATCAGCCACGATCTGCACACGGACGTGAAGGGCGTGCAGACCACGATCACGCTGTTCCTGGTGATCATGGCCGTGCTGATGATCCCGTGCAGCAAGCTGAGCGACCGCTATGGCCGTAAGCGATGCTTCATCGGCGGCCTCGTGCTGTACGGGATCGGCACGGTGTTGAGCGCGATCGCTCCGGGCCTTGGGATTCTGATCCTCGGCAACTCGGTGTTTCAGGGCGTCGGCACGGCGTTCCTGATCCCACCCGTGTACATCCTGACGACGATGGCCTTCACCTCGATCGAGTCCCGCGCCAAGGCATTCGGGGTGATCAGCGGGTCGGGGGGCATCGGCGCAGCCGCCGGACCGTTGATCGGCGGTCTGATCACCTCGGGGATCAGCTGGCGGGCCGCGTTCGTGTTCCAGGCCCTGGTGGTCGCGACGATCATCGTCCTCGCGCGGCGAGTCATCGATCCGGTGCCGCCCGACCCCAAGCGTCCGTTCGACACGGTCGGGGCGATCCTGTCGGCGGTCGGGATGTTCTGTCTGGTCGTCGGGATCCTTCAGGCCGGCGTCAACAACACGCTGCTGGTCGTGTTCCTCGGCGCCGGCGCCGCGTTCCTGGGCGGCTTCTTCGCGTTCATCCGTTCCCGCGAGCGCGCCGGGAAGGAGCCGCTGCTGTCGCTGGACCTGTTCAAGAACCGAACGTCGAACCTCGGCCTGATCACCCAGAACCTCCAATGGCTGCTGCTGATGGGCGTCTCGTTCACCGTGTCCGTGTTCCTCCAGACCGAGCGCCACTACAGTGCGATCAAGACCGGCGTGATCTTCACCGCGGCGACGCTGGGCATCCTGGTCTCCTCGCTCGCCGCCGCGCGACTGGCCAAGAAGTACTTCCAGAAGACGCTGATCGCGGCGGGGTTCGTCATGACCGCAGCCGGGGTAGGGCTCCTGCTCGGCTTTGTCCATGCGGCGTCATCCAGCGCGTGGGCGTTCGCCCCCGGCCTGCTGCTGATCGGGCTCGGCCTGGGGGTGATGCTGACCCCGTCGATCAACATCGTGCAAGGAGCCTTTCCCGAGGCCAAGCAGGGCGAGATATCCGGTCTCTCACGCAGCATCTCGAACCTCGGCTCGTCGTTCGGCACCGCGATCGCCGGAACCATCCTCGTCTCGAATCTCGCCTCCGGCAATGGCACGTATGTCGCCGCGATGATCGTGCTGGCCGTGACCGCGCTGGCCGGCCTCGGGATCTCCGTTCTCCTGCCGCGTAATCCTCTGCCGACCGAGGGGGCCGACGCCGCGCCGTCGGGCGCGCCCCCGGTGCTCGATACCGCGGTCTGAGTCCGTCGGTCCGCGTGCGGTCGTTGTCGAACACGGCGATCTGTGGGCTTCAGGCGCCACCTGGATGTGAGCGCTAACAGCTTCCGCTACCCGGTATCACCCACAGCGCGTCGACGCAAATCGACGGCGTCGGGTTGCAGACGCGCGCGGGCCGCCCGACCGCGCGTAGACTCGCCTCAACGTCGTAGCGAGGAAGGAGTCTTGTAATGATCCGCAGCCCGTTTCCGGACGTCGAGATTCCGGACAAGCCGTTCACCGACTTCGTCCTCGAGCGCGCCGGCGAGCGCGGCGACAAGGCGGCGTTCATCGACGGACCGAGCGGTCGCACGATCACGTACCCGGAGCTGATCGAATCAGTCCGCGGGCTGGCCGCGGGCCTTGCCGCGCGCGGCTTCGGCAAGGGCGACGTGTTCGCACATCTCGCGCCGAACCTGCCTGAGTACGCTGTCGCGTTCCACGGGGTCGCGAGCGCCGGCGGCGTGAACACGACCGCGAACCCGCTGATGACGGCGGAGGAGCTCGCGGGTCAGCTCACGGACTCGGGTGCGCGGCTGCTGGTGACGGTGCCCGAGCTGCTGGAGAAGGCGACCGCGGCCGCGGAGCGTTCGGGGGTCGAGGAGATCTTCGTGTACGGCGAAGCGTCCGGCGCGACGCCGTTCCAGTCGCTCGTGCAAGCGGGGGCCGAACCTCCTCGCGTCGACCTCGATCCCGCCAAGGATCTGGTTGCGCTGCCGTACTCAAGCGGCACCACCGGGCTCCCCAAGGGCGTGATGCTGACCCACCGGAACCTGGTCGCGAACGTCCTCCAGTCCACCTATCCCGAGTCAAGAGTCAAGACTGACGACGGGTACGCGCGCGAGCGCGCGATCGCGGTGCTGCCGTTCTTTCACATCTACGGGCTCTCGGTGATCATGAACATCCCGCTGTATCGCGGCGCGACGGTCGTGACGATGCCGCGCTTCGACCTGGCCGAGTTCCTGCGCGTGATCCAGGACTACGCCATCACCCGCGCCTGGGTGGTGCCGCCGATCGTGCTCGCGATGGCCAAGCATCCGCTCGTCGACGAGTACGACCTGTCGAGCCTCGAGTATGTGAACTCGGGCGCCGCGCCTCTGTCTGCCGAGCTCGAAGTGGCCTGCGGCGAGCGGCTCGGCTGTCATATGCAGCAGGGCTACGGGCTCACCGAGACCAGTCCCGTCACCCACTGGGTCAGCGACAAGCTCGCGGGCACGATGCCGGGGTCGATCGGCCCCGCGATCCCGAACACCGAGTGCCGGATCGTCGACGCCGCGACCGGGGAGGACGTTCCCGCCGGCGAGCCGGGTGAGCTGTGCATCCGCGGCCCGCAGGTGATGAAGGGCTACCTCAACAACCCCGAGGCGACCGCCCACGCGATCGACGCCGACGGCTGGTTCCACACCGGCGACGTCGCGCGACTCGACGAGGACGGCGCGCTCTGGATCGTCGACCGGATCAAGGAGCTGATCAAGTACAAGGGCTACCAGATCGCGCCGGCCGAGCTCGAGGCGCTGCTCCTCACCCACCCCGCGATCGCCGACGCCGCGGTGATCCCGGTCCGCGACGAGGAGGCCGGCGAGATCCCGAAGGCATTCGTCGTCGCCGACGGCTCGATCACCGCCGACGAGGTGACTCGGTTCGTCGCTGAGCGCGTGGCGCCGTACAAGAAGGTGCGCGCGGTCGAGGTCGTCGAGGAGATCCCGAAGTCGCCGTCGGGCAAGATCCTGCGCCGGGTGCTGATCGACCGCGAGCGCGAACGGAGCGGCGCGCTTTCGGGGTAGTGCGATTCGATGAAGGCGGCCGCGCCCCGCCGGCCGCAGGTCAGCGCGGTGGGAGCCTCCTCAAGCTCCACGGTTGAACAGCCTGCGCGGACACGCTCCGCGCATGAGCTGAGGAGGTCCCTACACGTTCGGTCAGACGGACTGCTCATGACATCTTTCGATGGGCAGCGCACAAGCTACGCCCGATCGAGGTCCATTTCGGTCCGCGGCGGGCGCGGGCGCGGACGCGTTAATCGGTACCGCCGACGAACGCCCGGAGCGCATCCCGGGCGCCTCCGACGACCGGGGCGCCGTGCGCCAGCAGGAGCAGATCGAAGTCGAGGTCGAGTAGCCCGCGATAGGCGTCGCGCAGTCCCCGCTTGGTCTGCTCGGGTTCGTCCATCAGGAAGTCCGGCACGAACTGGAGCTCGTCGCCGGCATCCCAGCGCACGATGCCGTCGGCGCAGGCCAGCGCTCGGTGGCGTGGGATGAAGAGCGCGGTCTCGTCCGGACAAATCGCGTCGACGTCGTGCACGTGGATCCCAGCCGGAAGCTCGTCGCCGAAATCGAATGCCTCCACCGGTCCGCGCCCTTCGAGCTCGTGGAGCCCGTTCCGGACGCAGTGGACGTTGGTGCCGAACGCGTCGTGCAACCGCCAGGCGTCCCGGTCGTGGTGGCGGTTTGTAAGGACCGCGTGCTCGGGGGCGCCATGCTGCTCGAGCCACTCGAGGCCCTCGGACGGGATCATCGGGTCGATGATCACCCGCTCGGACTCGAGGTAATACGAGCTTACGTCCATGCCGATCGACTCGCGCCGACCCGTCCAATGCCACAGTCCGGGAGCGATTTCGAGCATCGGGCGCTAGCGTAGCCCGACCCGCGGTGGCCGCCCCGGACCCCAGTTGTCCGTTGACCGGTCAACTACAATCAACACCATGGATACGACGACCGCGGCACCGGAGGCGATCGCACCGGCCGGCAGCGCGATCGGCGCCGAAGAGGCCGCGACGGTCCCCGCCCGGGCGTGCGCGCCACCCTCCGAGGATGGCGCCTCCAGCCTCGAGGGCGTCGCCCTCGAAGCGTGGCGCAGCTACCTCCAGAGCCACGCGACGATCGTGCGGCTGCTCGACGCCGAGCTCATCTCCGAGCACGGCATCACCACGCGCGACTACGAGGTGCTGCTGTATCTGGCCCAGGCGCCCGATCGCAGGCTACCGATGTCGGTGCTCGCCGAGAGCACGATGCTTACCCGGTCCGGGATAACCCGCCTCGTCGACGGTCTCGTCGCCGGCGGGTTCGTGGAGCGCGTGTCGTGTCCGAGCGACGCCCGCGTTTCCTACGCGCAGCTGACCGAAGGGGGCTTCGAAAAGCTTCGACATGCCGGTTGCACGCACGTGGACAGCATCCGCCGGCTGTTCCTCGAGCACTTCGACGCCGACGAGACCGGCCAACTCGCCACGCTGCTCGGGAGGCTCCCGGGCGCCCAGCGCGGCGGCTCCTGCACAGTGGAATAGAGAGCGCGATACTTGACGCCGCAACTAATCGTGCTACGATAGTTGCAGAGTCAATCAACCACTACACGGAGGCCCCCTTGTCCGTACCCTTTCGCTAGAGACCATCCCCGCCGGCACTTACAACGTCGACCCCGCCCATTCGAACGTCGGCTTCGAGGTTCGGCACATGGGGATCGCGACTGTTCGCGGGGCCTTCCGCAAGTTTGAGGGCGCGGTCGACGCCACCGGCGACGCGCCAGTACTCCAGGGCACCGTCGAGGTGTCAAGCGTCGACACCAATGAGCCGAACCGCGACGGTCATCTGGCTTCGGCCGAGTTCTTCGATGCCGAGCAGCATCCCCAGATCAGCTTTCACTCCACGGCCGGCGCTGCGACCGACGATGGCAAGGTTCGCCTGAGCGGCGAGATCACGATCAAGGGCATCGTCAAGCCGCTCGAACTGACCGGCGTCGTCTCCGAGGGCGGCACCGACCCGTGGGGCAACGAGCGAATCGGCCTCGAGCTCGAGGGAACGATCGACCGCCGTGAATTCGACCTCAAGTGGAATCAGACGCTCCCGAACGGCAACCTGCTCGTGTCCAACGAGGTCAAGCTGCTCCTGAGCGTGTCCGCGGTCAAGGCGCCGTAGTCGGATGCGGATCCTGGCGATCTCCGGAAGCCTGCGCGCGGCGTCGCACAACACCGCGCTGCTGCGCGCCGCGGCTGAGCTCGCGCCGGACGGGGTCGAGGTCCAAATGTTCGAGGGCCTCGACCGCCTTCCCCATTACAACGAGGACCACGACATCGACGATCCGGATCGCGAGGTCGCGCGTCTGCGCGAGACGATCGCCGGCGCCGACGTCGTGCTGATCTCGACCCCCGAGTACAACGGCAGCATGCCGGGGCACGTCAAGGGGGCGGTCGACTGGGCCTCGCGCCCGTTCGGTCCGGGATCATCGTTGTGGGGCAAGCCGGTCGCAGTGATCGGCGCGAGCGTCACCGACTACGGCGCCGTGTGGGCCCAGGATCACCTGCGCAAGTCGCTCGGCTTGGCCGGGGCCCGCGTGCTCGACCTCGAGCTCGCGGTCCCCAAGGCGGCGAACCGGTTCGGCTCGGGCGGCGAGCTGGTCGATCCCGAGACGCGCGAGAACCTGGCCGAGGTCATGAACGGCGTCGTCGCCCATTTCCAGTCATCCGCCGCGGTTTCTTCTGTGTAGGCATGGCGGCCACGTCGGCTCAGCGCGAAGGCACTCCCGTCGGCCGGATCGGCGCCGCCACGACGATGGGGACAGTGTCGCTGACGGTGAGCGACCTCGATCGCTCGCGGTTGTTCTACGAGCGCGCGATCGGGCTGCGCACGAGCGAGCTCGACGACGGTGGCCTCGCGCTCGGCGTGGCCGGCGAGCCCCCGCTGGTCGAGCTGCGCGGCGACAGCTCAGCGCCGCGCCTCAACCGCCGGGCTCCCGGGCTGTACCACCTGGCGATCCTCATGCCGACACGGCTCGACCTCGCGTTCGCGCTGGCCCGCCTCGCGGAGACGCGCTGGCCACTCGACGGCGCCTCCGACCACATGGTCAGCGAGGCTCTTTACCTGTCCGACCCGGACGGCAACGGGATCGAGATCTATCGCGACCGCCCGCGCGACGAGTGGCCGCGCTCCGGCGACCAGCTCCAAATGTCGACGCTGCCACTCAACATCGACAGCGTGGTCGCCGAGCTCCGGGTGGCGACCGAGACGCAGGCGGCCGTACCGTCGGGAACCACGATCGGCCATGTCCACCTGCAGGTGTCGGACCTGGCCGCGGCGGAGGCGTTCTACCACGGCGTGCTCGGCTTCGACGTGATCGTCCGCGGCTATCCCGGCGCGCTGTTCGTGTCGGCCGGCGGCTACCACCACCACATCGGGCTCAACACGTGGCACAGCGCCGGCGCCGCGCCGGCGCCGGGCGGCTCGGTCGGACTCCGCTCGTTCGCAATCGACCTACCCGATGAGCGGGAGCTGGCGGCTTTGCTCGCGCGGGTCGAGGCAGCATCCATCCCCAGCACCGGAACGCCGAGCGGCGCGCTCGTGCGCGACCCCTTCGGCAGCGGCGTGGTTCTGAGATCGCCGAGCGCAGCCGGGTAACGGGTTGTCGGGACCGTGAGCGGCAAATGCCCGCGGTCGAGGCCGTCGGGGGCGGCCGCGTCGCTACCCTTCGTTCCCGCGGCGACGTGGCGGAGTGGCTACGCAGCGGCCTGCAAAGCCGTCTACACCGGTTCGATTCCGGTCGTCGCCTTCCGGATCCGACCGCGGGCTACGGCGTCTCCGGAGCCGACCCGCGGGCGGCGCGGCCAGAAGGGCCACTCCTCGATCGATCGGCACCGCCCGGCCTGGTCGAACTCGAGGATCCACAGGTCGCGGTACTCGATCCGCGGCAGGCCCACGTAGCTAACCTCGAGCCGGACCGCGGCGGTGTCGCCGTCGACCGCGATGATCGCGCTCTCCATCGTGAACTGCTCGTGGGTCCCTCGCGCTCACGCTCCCACATCGCGGCGATCGCCTCGAGCCCCTCAATCGGGGGCTCGTATGGATCAAGCTGATAGCTGGCGTCGTCGCTGAACAGCTGACCGAGCCCGCCGGTTCCAGCCGTCCGCCACGCTCGCTCGTAATCCGTCAGCCACTCGCTTAGACGCGCGCGCGTCATCGGCTAATCATCGCGGAGGCTCGGGCGCAGTCGGCCTATCTGCTGAACTGGTGGGGTGACACTTGGCTCGTCACTTCGCTTGGCGCGCTCCGGGGGGATCGCCGTCGCTTCCACCGCTCTGGCTGTGCTGAGCGCGCTGCTCGCCGGGTGCGGCAGCCAGAGTGTTCGACAGCATCCAAGTACCGACGCCGCGCCGACCACGGCGCCGGTGCACGCGGCAACCGCTGCGGCTGCCCACGCAGATTACGCGCGCGTCGCCGTGCGGATTCCGGCGGCAAACCACGCGTACGGACCCACACACGCGATGGTCTTGCCACGTGGCTGGACCGCCGAGGTGTGGGCGCTGGTGCCGGGAGCTCGCCTGGAGACGTGGACCCCCGACGGCGATCTGCTCGTGAGCCAGCCGTCTGGAGGCACGATCACCGAGCTCATTCCGCGGACTCGCCGGAATCAGCCGCCGCAGCAACGCACGCTCGTGGCGGGTCTCACCAACCCCCAGGGGATGGCGTTCGATCGGTTGGGCGGCCATGAGGTCCTGTACGTCGCCGAGTCGGACGAGCTCGACCGATACCAGTGGCGCGGCCACGGCGTGGGGGCGCGGATGGTCGTGATTCCGAACCTGCCCGACGGCGGCGCGCATCCGCTGAAGAACGTCGTGGTCGGTCGCGATCACACCGTGTACGTCGACATCGGCAGCGCGACGAACGCGAGCCCTCAAGACCCCGGCGGCATCCCGCGTGCTTCGGTGCTCGCCTATAAGCCGTCGGACAGGCGGGTGCGGGTGTTCGCGACGGGCATCCGCAACGCTGACGGGCTTTCGTTCGCGCCCGACGGCACGCTGTGGACCGCGGTCAACGAGCGCGACGACATCGCCTACCCGTTTCATCGCGCCTCCGGCGGCAGCTCAGACGCCTATGGTCATGTGATGCAGACGTACGTCAACAACCACCCGCCCGACGAGGTGGCAAGGCTGACGGCGGGTCGCAACCTGGGATGGCCGTTCTGCGATCCGGATCCCGATGTCAACCCGGGTCGCTCCGGCACGCCGGAGGACTACGGCGACATGCGGTTCGACGCCGACGCTCAGACCAACCCGGGCGGACGCCGGCTCGACTGCGCGAAGCTGCCGCGCATCGATCGCGGGCTTCCGGCGCACAGCGCACCGCTCGGGTTTCACTTCCTGGAAGGCAGCTCGCTTCGCTCGCCGTGGACCGCCGGCGCGGTCGTGGCCGTGCACGGCTCCTGGGACCGCGATCCACCCCGAGCCCCCGCTGTCCTCTGGCTGCCTTGGGATGCCCAGACGCACACGCTCGGTCCCTCGATCACGCTCGTCGGCGGGTTCCAGGAACCTAGCGGCTCGCGCTGGGGTCGATCCGTCGACGCGGTGCCTGGCCTGGACGGAGCGCTGTATGTGAGCGACGACCAGGCGGGGGCCATCTACCGCGTCGTGCCCGGCAAGGCCTCCTAGACCCTCGCCGCGGCCCGGCCGCGCCCACACGTCGTAGCCGCCCTATCGGATTACGATATCGTGCCGCACGACATGACCCTCGATCATTCGGACTTCGAACACCTCCTCGAGCTCCGCACCGGACTGCGTCGTTTCCTGCGCTGGAGCGAAGATCAGGCGAGAGCAGCCGGCCTGACAGCCGCCAAGCACCAGTTGCTGCTGGCGATCAAGGGCGACCCCAACCCAGCCGGGCCGACGATCGGCGACATCGCCGACCACCTCGTCCTTCGACACCACAGCGCGGTGGGGCTAGTCGATCGCGCGGTCAAGGACGGGCTCGTGCAGCGCAACCCGGACCCCGGCAGCAAGAGCGTGGTGCGCGTCACGCTCACTCCGGCCGGGGCCACGAAGCTCGACGCGCTCGCCGAAGCCCACATGCAGGAGATCGCCCACCTCGCCCCCACCATGCACACGCTGTGGCGGCAACTCGAGAACGCGAACGACGGCAACACGCCACACCCAGCCGCGCGTCGCCCGACGAGAGCCACGCCGGGGAGCTAGCGGCCGAGCTATGGTCCCTTCGATGCGGCCGGTTCTCTCGCTGCTCGAATTCCCCGCCGACGACCCAAAGCGCGCTCGCCGCTTCTGGTCCGAACTGCTCGGCTCGCCGTTCGAGACTCGCGCTGAGCGTGAGGGCGAGGGCTGGCAGACACGCGAGCCGGCACCGGCAATCGGCGTCCACCTCCGCGGCCGCGGGCCCGGTGACTCCTTTTCGCTGCCCTATTTCGCGGTCAGCGACCTGGGCGCCGCGCTCGAGCGGGTAAAGACGCTTGGCGGGACCGTGATCCACCCGGGCGAGCGCTGGGCGATCTGCAAGGACTCGGAGGGAAGTCCGTTCGGGTTGGCGCTTGCGGACGACGTCTCTGGCAACCGGTCCGGCTGACGACGCGGGCTGCCTCGCGCGCGCCTGCCGTGACCAAGGGTTGATCGGGGCGAGTGCCGGTGGAAGGATCGGTCTGACAAAAACGCCGAGTGAGGAGCAGTGGAATCAGATGCTCGAAAGCACCGCCAGGACAACCGAGCCGTTCACCGGAGCCGAGTATCTGGAGAGCATCCGGGACGGCCGCGAGGTGTACGTCTACGGCGAGCGAGTCGATGACGTCACCACCCACCCCGCGTTCCGCAACACGGTCCGGTCGATCGCCCGGCTCTACGACGCCCTGCACGAGAACGGCACGCGCGAGATCCTCACCACCCCGACCGACACGGGCTCGGCCGGCGTGACCCACAAGTTCTTCCGCTACCCGCGGACGGTCGAGGACTGCGTCGGCGACCTCGAGGCGATCGCCGAGTGGGCGAGGCTCAGTTACGGGTGGCTCGGGCGCAGTCCGGACTACAAAGCGTCGTTCCTGGCGACGCTCGGCGCCAACGCCGACTTCTACGACCCCTACCAGGAGAACGCCAAGCGCTGGTACCGCGAAGCCCAGGAACGGGTTCTGTACTGGAACCACGCGATCATCCATCCGCCCGTCGACCGCAACCGCGCAATTGACGAGGTCGGCGACGTGTTCATGCACGTCGAGGAGGAGCGCGACGACGGTCTCATCGTGAGCGGCGCGAAGGTCGTGGCCACGGGCTCCGCGCTGACGCACTTCAACTTCATCGCCCACCACGGACCGATCCCCGTGCAGAAGAAGGAGTTTGCCCTCATCTGCGCCGTGTCGATGGACACGCCCGGGGTGAAGCTGATCTGCCGCCCGTCATACGAGATGACCGCCGGCGTGATGGGGAGCCCGTTCGACTACCCACTCTCGAGCCGGCTCGACGAGAACGATGCGATCTTCATCTTCGACAAGGTGCTGGTCCCGTGGGAGAACGTGTTCGTCTACGGAGACATCGAGAAGGCCAACCACTTCTTCCCGCAGACGGGCTTCATCCCTCGCTTCTGCTTCCACGGCTGCATCCGCCTGGCGGTCAAGCTCGACTTCATCGGCGGCCTGCTGCTCAAGGCGGTGGAGGCGACGGGCACGAAGGATTTCCGCGGCGTTCAGGCCAAGGTCGGCGAGGTGCTCGCCTGGCGCAACATGCTGTGGGGGCTGGCGAGCGCGATGGCTCGCGAGCCCGACGCCTGGAAGAGCTCCGCGCTGCTCCCGAACATGGACTACGCGATGGCGTACCGCCTGTTCTCGACGATCGGTTACGGGCGCGTGAAGGAGATCATCGAGCACACGGTCGCGAGCGGCCTGATCTACATCAACTCGAACGCCCGCGACTTCAAGAACCCCGACATCGCCCGCTACCTCGACCAGTACGTCCGCGGCTCGAACGGCATCGATGCCGTCGAGCGCGTGAAGCTGATGAAGCTGCTCTGGGACGCGCTCGGCTCCGAGTTCGGTGGCCGCCACGAGCTCTACGAGCGCAACTACAGCGGCGCCGACGAGAACATCCGCATGGAGGTCCTGTTCGCGGCCATGGGAACGGGCCAGACCGAGTCCTACAAGGGCTTCGCCGAGCGGTGCATGAGCGAATACGACCTCGACGGCTGGACGGTCCCGGACCTGATCAATCCCGACGACATCAGCTTCCACTCGAGGACGAGCTGACCGACGCGGGGAACGCCGTCCGGGCCGGACCGCCGTCCCCCGCCCTCTCCCCCCGGCGATCCATCCCGGCCTTATAATCCTGGTCGCGTGCGGCTGTAGCTCAGTTGGCTAGAGCGTCTGCTTGCCATGCAGAAGGTCGAGGGTTCGAGTCCCTTCAGCCGCTCTCGAAAGCCCCGCTAACGCGGGGTTTTTTGTTGGCGTGACTCGCGCCGTCCGGAGCAAGATCAGGCAAAAAGAGGCCGTGGCGTTAATCAGGGCGTTAAACGACCCCGGTCGCCTTCCCGGTCTGCCGCTCGTCGCCGTCGCCGCTGAGACGATCGGCACCCATGTCGAGCTCCCCTTGTCGATCGGTCCGCATCCCCGCCAGTCCGCATGCTGCACCACGTTGCGCTGGTGGCTGGATGCATGGTCCACGAACGGCATTAGCGTCCGCACCGCCTCGTCCTCGATGTACCAGCGGGCGCGATGTCCTCATGCGACGGCTCCGAACAGCTCGGGTGTGGTCCTCCCGAAGCAGCCACCCAACGGAGGTTCCGCTTGCACAGCCGGCTGCCCGCTCGCAGGCCCCCCGGCGATGACGAGCTCCGCCTGGCCCGCGGATTTGGGTGCGTCGCAATCGCACTCGCGCACGTCGTTCATGAGCCGGCGAGTGGTGAAGCAATGGCGCCGCTGGTGGGCGCCTCGACGGCCGAAGCGATCGCGCCGCCGATCGAGCCGGACGATCGCTATCCCAGGCGTCGGCCGGCGGGAACCGGAGCCCTATGGCGGCATCGAGATGTCGCCGAAGCGCAATCCCAAACCATGCACGCGCGGGGAGGAAAGCATCGGTGTGGGCGCACGTCCGAGACGCCTCGTTCCCGGTCTACAAAGGGTCGCGCCGTTCAGCTGGCGAGCACGATCTTGACTTTCGCTCCCCGGCGTCTGCGCGATCCGGCCGGGACGCTCTGGACGATTACTCGTCCGCGGCGGGCATGCCTGACGCGCCTATGCGCGACGCGTCCGAGGCTGCATTTGGCGGTCTTCAGCGTGGCGCGCGCCGCCTGGAGCGTCTTGCCGAGAAGCCGCGGGACGGTGCAGCCCGGGTCGCGCGTGACGCGGTAGAGGACTACGGCGTCCGGTTGGACGTACGCGGTGATCTTGCCTCTTGACGTTGCGGTCTGGTTCGTCCAGACGTTCAGGAGCGTGTAACGGCTCGCCGTTGGCAGGCCGACGGCGCTGGCGCTGGTCGTTATCTGTTGAGGACCGGACCCGCGATTGAATAGCGCGACCGCGCGGGCACCGGCGGCCAGCGGTTTGACCCACACCTGCTGCCCGGCACTGGTCTGCGAGACCGGCCACCCCTGCGCGCCGAGCGAGTCTTGATCGATCGCGATCACCCGCGAGTTCTTGAGCATGGTAATGCTGGTCGACGGCAGCGAGCGTGGGTCGCTGCCGAGGATCAGCGGCGCCGCGACCATCGCCCACATCGAGAACTGCGATTGCGCCTGCGTGCTCGTCATGCCGAGGCCGGGACCGAGATAGTCGGGATCGTTCCAGTGGCCCCATCCGATTCCGGAAGACCCGGGAGGGCCGGCCGCGTTCTGGATGTTCGGATACGGGGTGGAGTCCTGATCAAGGTTCCGCAAAACCCACTGGAACTGAATGTTTCCTTTGTAGCCGATGTCGGTGTCGGTCCGCCAGCTCTGCGCGACCGCCGGCGCCCATGAGAAGGTGTCCCAGGAGGAATCCGCGTATGAGGGAGCCGTTCCGTTGATCTGCCCCGGCGTCCAGAAGTTGCAGACGTTGAGGATCATCGCGCGCGGAGCAGCGGCCACCGCCTGCGAGAACTCCCGGTAGAGCGTCCGAGGGTCATTCGGCGGCTGGTCTAGCCACTGCTGTCCAGCGCCGCAGAAATCCAGCTTGATGGCGTCAAAGCCCCAGTTCGCGAACTGGTCGACGTCCTGCTGGTAGTGGCCGTACGATCCCACGCCCTGTCCACTGCAGCCGCTCGTGCCCGCATCGGTGTAAATCCCCGCCAATAGCCCTTGCGCGTGAAGCCAAGCGGTCAGCCCGGACATCCCGTCCGGCCACTGGGTCGCATCCACGATCAGATTGCCGTTGCTGTCCCGCGCCCCGGTTGCCCACCCGAAATCAAGCCAGACGATCTTGTAGCCGGCCTGCGCCAATCCGCTTGAGATCAGCGACTCGGCGACCGACTTGATCGTCGTCTCGTCGAAAACCCCGCCGACTCCGTAATAGGTGTTCCAACCCATGTACGGCAGCGGAGTCGGCGCCAGGGTCGCCTTCGCCGAACTCACCGGAACCGCAAGCACCACCAGCAGCGTCGCAAGCCACGAAACGAACGCCGCCGACCAGCCACAGACAGACGACCGCCGAACAACCACTCCAATCGCGCGATGCATAACCGCCCCAACAATTCGCAGCCCCCAGCGGACCGCAGCACTATACGGCGCGCGGGCGCGCCGGTGGGAAATTCGACAACCTGCAGCGACCGCATCCGCGCCGCGGGACGCGAGCATCGGGTGGGTGGACAACGCCGAGGATCACGCCCGCCCCTACCGAGCCGCACTGATGCGTTCGCCGCCGCCGCCGACCGCCCGGCCGGCGATCTCTCAACCACGACCGCCCCCATCCCTTTGTCTAAAGCAGCGGTGGAACGCGCCCCGGGAACACTCGTCCGGGCAACGCCTTCCCCTGCGCGTGCAAGGGGCAGTCTGGCCAGAGTGCTGGAGCTTGTCCTACGCGGAACAGATTTACGGGCCGTTCGAGACTTCTGCTCTGGCAGCTCGGCCGTTTGCTGGGCGCGCCGGTCCCGGCAAACGCCAGCGTCTCCACGAGCGAGCTCCGGGTCGACCGGCCGAGACCGTAATCGCCTCCGGACGCGCGCTCGACGGCGCCGCTGGAGCTAATGACGGCCGTCGCGCCGGCTGCCGCTTCGACTATGTGAGCGGTCGTCTCTGCCGACGCGAACGTGCCACTTCTGGACGTCGTCCAACGCGACAACGCGAACACCGGCCAGCCGGGCGCTCGCAATCCCTTGCGAAGCAGTCGCGTCTGCTCGACAGCGGCTGGTGGCCGTTTTGGGCGATAGCGGGAGCGACGGGCTACTCGGCGCGGTCGAGGTCCGGACGCCCGCTTTCCGGCGAAGCACTCGTGCGCGAGTGACAGTGCGGTCCTGGCGGCGGTCTCAGTGCCGGCGGGGTGGGGTCCAACGCATGCTTCCACGCCTAATGCGCAAGCGCGGGGGCGGGGCGCGATGTAGTCGTATATCGGCGCGGACGGGCGTAGCCGCCTGAGTTCACTGCCGCGATGAGGTCGTCGAGTCATCAGATGGGCGTCGCGCTCCACCCGTGGCTCGTCCCGCATCGGATCGTGGAGCGGTACTGGCGTCAGTCGTGGAGGAGTAGCGTCGCGCCCAGCTTGGCTGCCAGGCCCTTTCCTCCCTGACGCATCACGACGTCATGGTTCCAAGAGAACGCGGGGCTTGCGAGGGGCCCGAGGACGTTCATCCACCGTTTCGTCGTGCGGACGCGCCAGTCGTAGACGACTGCAACGCCATCTCCCTCGTACAATCGCCAGGTGCCCACGCCGTCAAGCTCGCCCGAGGCGCACCCCTCGATCAGGTAAGGGCGCTTGACCCGCGTGACTCGTAGGTCGAACCCGAGCGAGTAGGGCAGCACGCTGCGCCAGGTGAAGTGGTCGAGTTCACCAACGCCGATCTCATCGCCTTCTTCCAACACCTCAACGCTGACCACGCCCTTCCACCAGCGAGGGTACCCCGGCGAGTCATTCAGGACATCAAAGACCGCCTCGATCGGCGCGTCGATGCACCACGTCGTCAGGAACTGATAATCGGCCACAAGCACCCCTCTCCGGCCCGTTGGCCACGGTGTATCCCAACCCTAACGCTGCTCGCGGGACGACACTATCGATCAGAAGCCAACTCTCGAGGGTCCGCGATGTCGGAGGGCACGGCCAGAGCGGAACTTGCGTTTTGCGCGAGAAGCGAGCGCGAGGGCGCGTCGGCAGCACCACCTGCTCGGATCATCGAGCTGCGCGGGAGGATGGCGTGGTCAACCATCGTCCGAAGGAGGACGTCATGGAATCCGCTCCACTCGTGGATTGCGCTGGCCGGCGCCGGTCGCCGGCGACCCTGCCCGGGTATCACCGAGGCCGACCGCCTCGCAACAAAGGGCGCCATTATCCACCGGACCCGCCGACGGTCGAGGAGATCATCGCCGTCATGCGGGCGGCCGGCGATGACCCCGACGGGATCAGGCTTCGCGGCGTGATCGTCGTCCTTTGGCGCAGCTGGGCTGCGGATCAGCGAGGCGCTCGCGCTGGCCGAGAGCGATCTGGACCGGGTCCGGGGCGCGATTCAGGTCAGACACGGGAAGGGCGGCCGGCGGCGTGAGGTCGGGATGGACCGTTGGGCATGGGAGGCGCTCGATCCTTGGCTCACTCTTCGTGCGGGCCTGCCGATCGGCGCGTTGTTCTGTGTCCTGCGCGGCCCGACTCGCGGACGGCCGTGCTCAGCGGCCGGGGTCCGTGTCCAGCTGCGCAACGCCGCGGTCACGGCCGGGGTGCGTCGGCGGCTGGCCCCGCATCAGCTCCGGCATGCTCACGCTGTTGAGATGTCGCGCGAGGGTGTGCCGCTGGTCGTCATTCAGCGGCAGCTCGGGCATGCCGACCTCGGGGTCACGTCCGTGTACTTGCGTGGCATCGATAACAGCGAGATCGTGCACGCGGTCCACGAGCGCCCGGCGCCGATGATCCCTGCGGTCAACGGGCTGCGGCTCACGCTCTGAGTCAAACCAGCCGGGGGCCGTGCCGTCTGGCGCGGCCCACCAGCCCGTCGCCGCTGGCTATCCTCAACCGACCTGCCGTCATCGGCCTGTCCCGCCGGGGGCCTCCGATCCAAGGCGGTACTCAGACCCACCGCCGGCTGACGTCAGCGGCTGCTTCCCGTTGGAGGCAAGCGGGTCAGTGCGGGTGGCGTGAATCGTCGAAGCGATCGTCAGCGCCGCCCGGCGCTGGCGCTCCCTCCCGTGGCATACGCACAGCGCCGTCGACGGGGAGCTGACGATCGCTAATACCCGAGAGCAGTGATGGCTGGCGCCCTGCGCCGACTATTGCTTCGTATGCCGGCTTGCGCTCGGGCCCGCTATTGCATCCCCACCGAGAGCAGCAGCGCGGATCGCCGACGCGGTCCCGAGCCGGTCGACGATCGCACGGCCGGGAGGATCCAGTAGTCCGCGTCGCGTGGCGAGATGCATGGGTCCGTGGCATTGCGCTCGTCCGGCGTCCCGTCCATCGAGGAATCGTGAACCGGTTCCCATCGCGCCCTAGCTCCGCGCGGCTCGCAACATTGTTCCCTGGTGCTAGTCCGGGCGCACCTGAGGATGGCTCGCCGGTAGTGCGAGCCCCGCTTAGACTTCCCCCGATGCCTCGCTCGATCGACCCCAAGATGCGGAGACTCGCGATCGACTAGAAAGGAGGTGATCCCATCCCACCTCATCTGTATATCCCAGGCCAAACGGTGCCATCCACCGGTGTGTACACCCTGGTCGATGAAAACGGCCACTACGCAGGACGCCAGGAGCAGCACGAACAGGGCACTACATTCCCGCCGACACGCGGAGGAAAAGAGCGCCGCTACAAGCTCGACCGGATCGTCAAAAGTCGCAAGAAGCGCTGGTTCGCTAAGAGCGACTAGGGACCGGAACGGAGACCAACCCACAAAAGGGGCAAACCCTCAACGGATGAGGCGTCAATGGGGCTTTGATGCACGCGGACCCCAGCGCGCATGATCGCCTGGTCGCCTAAGCGCAAGCCGGCTCGGGACCGTCACCGCGATCGAAGCGATCGTCCGCCAGGACAGCCGCCGTCCGTCGAATGCAGCCACGGGAGGCGGCCGGCCGTTGCTGCTGCCTGACGCCTGAAGCGGCCATACCCAGGGTGGCTACCCCTCCGCATGGAAAGTGGAAGCGGAAGTGTTGACGGCGCGAACGTCTCGTCTCTACCCGTGCGGGGCGGTCCCTCTCTGTCAACGTCCGGCGAGACGCTCACCATCGAGGAATCTATGAACCTTGAGGGCGAGAACGGAGAACGCCGGACATGTTGGAGCCGAGCACGAATGGAGCTGGCAGCGGATGAGACTGCTGCCGCCAGCCGCGAAGACCAGCGAGCCGTAGGCGAGCTGGGGTTCGGGGCCGGCGGGCGCGCCGCGCCGGCGGGGGTGCCTGACCCGGAGCTGGTCGAGCAGGCGAAGCGCCGCTCGTTCACCGCGAAGTACAAGCTGGAGATCCTGGCCAAGGCGGACGCGTGCACGAAGCCGGGAGAGGTCGGCGAGCTGTTGCGCCGCGAGGGTCTGTACACGTCGCATCTGACGTACTGGCGCAAGCAGCGCCGCGGACGGCGCGCTGAAGGAGCTCGGCCGCCGCGAGGCCGCAAGCCCGCCGATCGCCGCGACCAGCAGATCGCCGAGCTGACTCGCCGGGCCGAGCGGGCGGAGGCCGAGCTCGCGAAGGCGAAGGGTGATCGAGATCCAGGGAAATCGTCTCAGCGCTGTTGGAGCAGATGCTCGGTACCGAGAGCGCGAGCGGGAGCACCGAGCGATGATCGAGCGGACCGTCGAAGAGCTGACGCCGATCATCGGCACCCGGCCGGCGTGCCGGGCGGTGGGCGCATCCCCGGCGACGATCTATCGTCGTCGCCGCCCGCCCGAGCCCAAGCCTCCCGGCCGCGGCCGACGCCGGCCAGGGCGCTTTCCGAGCCCGAGCGCGAGCGGGTGCTCGAGGTGCTGCACTCGGAGCGGTTCGTGGACTTCTCGCCAGAAGAGATGTGGGCGACGCTGCTGGACGAGGACACCTACCTGTGCTCGACCGCGGACGATGTACCGGCTCCTTGAGGCCCAGCACGGCGGCGTCAGAGAGCGGCGCGATCAGCTCACCCATCCCGCCTACGCCAAGCCTGAGCTGCTCGCCGAGCGGCCCAACGAGCTGTGGTCATGGGACATCAGCAAGCTCAAGGGCCCGGCGAAGTGGACGTGGTTCTACCTGTACGTGATCCTCGACGTGTTCAGCCGCTACGTCATCGGCTGGACCGTCCAGTACCGAGAGACCGGCCCGCTCGCCAAGGCGCTGATCGCCCAGTCGGCCGAGCAGCAGCAGATCAGCCCGAAGATCCTGACCCTGCACGCCGATCGCGGCGCCCGATGCGCTCCAAGCCGGTTGCGTTCTTGCTGGCGGATCTCGGCGTCACCAAGACTCACAGTCCGACCGTACACGTCGAGCGACAACCCCTACTCGGAGGCGCACTTCAAGACGCTGAAGTACCGGCCCGAGTTCCCCGACCGGTTCGACTCGATCGAACACGCCCGCGACTTCTGCCGCGGCTTCTTTCACTGGTACAACCAGGCCCACCGCCACTCCGGGATCGGGCTGATGACCCCAGCCGCCGTGCACCATGGCCAGGCGCAGCAGATGCACGCCGCCCGCGCGACCGTGCTCGACGCCGCCTACGCGCGCAACCCCGAACGGTTCGTCTGCAAGTCTCCGATCCCGCCGGAGCTGCCGACCGCCGCGTGGATCAACAAGCCCGAGACCAAGGAGGTCGCTCACTAAATACGACCGCGAAGCGTCTCATCGGGCTTGACAGGCTCCGGTGGCGTCGAGTTGGGACTCGCGGCCTGGGCATCAAGGTGAACGCCGTATATTCCTCGGGTGCGGGCACCGCCGCGGACCGCGGTGTACGTGACCCAGACGCGGAGAGTCACTCGGTAGCGGTGGTGGAACACGAGGAAGCGACCGCGCGGGTTTGGCATCACGGAGAGTGGAATGATGCCGGCCGTAGTCGCGATCGCACGGCCTCGCGCAAACACGAACCGGTTCTTGGCTGGCTGCAGCAGGGCGATCCGCGCGACGTTGTCGTCCCAAGCCGTCTCGAGTACGTCGATCCGCCCAGGTCCCGGAGCGACGACCCATGCCGTCAGTGTTCCGTCGGCAGACGCGCGCACATGCGTCACCGCGAACGTGTGGATCCATCGCTCGACAAGGGGATCGTTGCCCGACTGGACGCCCACGGCGGTGCATATGATTGTCGACGCGCACGAGACCGAGCTGAGCAAACTGGGGCCGCCGTTGAATCCCGCTCGAACGATCGGAGTTGTCTGAACCGACCATCGAGTGCCGTTCCATCTCTCCGCGAGCGACGGGGTGATCGTGCCCTGTAGAACCGGTACGACGTCGGAGCCACCGACCGCGACACAAAACTTGCTCGTGGCACACGACACGCCGTACAAGAGATTCCCCGACGCCCCCGGTAGTGCCAGAAGCGACCAGCCCGCGCCGTCCCAGTGCTCCGCAAGCGCACCGCTTGGCGCCGCCAATGAACCCAACATGCTGTAGCCGCCTACGGCAGTGCAGTCGCGCGGCGACCAGCATGAGACGCCGAGCAGCCCGTCGGCGTCGGTACCAACCTCATTAGTCGTCGGCAGGATCGTCCATTGGATCCCGTTCCACCTCTCGGCGAGCGTCTGCGTCCCAGCGGCATTGTGGACGAGGCCGACAGCCATACATGCTCGACTCGACGAGCACGCCACCCCAGTCAGTTGGACTTCGCCAGGGCCAGCGACGTCAGGTGTGGTCTGGACCGTCCAGCCAACGCGATTCCAGTGCGCGACCAATGCACGCTCACCGCTGTAGCCGACGGCCGTGCACGTTAGCGCGGACGGACAGGACACCCCTAGGAGAACACTAAATGGCGTGTCGGGCAGCCTCGGGAAAGCCTGCGCGGACCAACGCGCTCCGTCCCATTGCTCGACGAGCGGCACGAAGTTGTAGCCCCCATGCCCAGTCGAGTGCTCACGGTCCCCTACGGCTACGCAGAAGGTGCGGGACGGGCAGGACACGGCGTCCAAGGCCGGGGAGTAGGAGTCTGTTAGGCGATCTTACGCCACCGCCTGCGCCTGCCAGCGTAGGCCGTCCCACCGCGACACATACGGCGGCTCACCCGCGACGGATGCGCCCACAGTGCTACACGCATCAAGCGAAGGACAGGAAACCCCCGCGAGTCGCGCGCTGGCACCCGTAACCGGCGGGCTCGGGAGAAGCGCCCATCCCTGACCCATGGCCGCCTGCGCCGCGATGAGCGTTAACACTCCGAACACCACGACCAGAAGGATCCGGCGGAGGCGCATCGTGCGTGGAGCCTACACCCGGTATCTCGTCACGTGCCGGAATACGTTAAGCGACAATCCCGCGCCGGTTCTGGCTGGGCCGGATCCCAGAGTCCGTCACGAAATCCTCATCGATTGCAAGCCGCAAGCGGAACATTGGCGGATGGCGCTCGCGCGTCTCGCGGGCCACGGCTTCTCCTTTCCATGCAGAGGGACAGCGATCCGACCGTCGCGACGGCCGCGGCGCGCGACCGCTCCCGGACAATCTGGGCAGCGTCGCACTCTCCGGCAGCACGGCCCCTTTGGTCTGAGAGCGGTCGCCGTGGCGGCGTCGAGGTCGCCCCTGGCAGGACACGGAATGTCGACTCGCCGCCGGCGCCGCGGTCGTGTGGAAGAAGCGATCGTCAGCGAGCGAGATGCCCCTCAACCTGCGGGACCTCCCCGGCCACGATGGCCCTAGTGCCAGGGGTGACCGCGCGCACCGTCGGCCATGGCGGCCGCGATCGCGCCCGCGATGTCGATCCGCCGGCGATAGTTCTCGACGCGTTCGCGCTCGTGCGGCGCGACGAGCGCGACCGTGTCCCGCGCGCGGTCGAGCTCGTGCACGGCGAGTACTCCATCGGTAAATGGCTCGGCAGTCCGCTGGCGCAGCCCATCGATGACCTGCTTCGTCAGCCGCGGCATGGAATGGTCGGTCAGCTCGAGCCTGTCGAGCGGCTCCCAGGAGTAGGCAGCGAGGGCGTCGGTCACCGCCGTGCTGAGCGTGTTCAGCTGCGGTGCCAGGCTCCTGGCGGCATCCTCAGCCAACCGCCGCCGCCGCCACCACCGCCGACCGGTGGTCAGCACGAAGGTGATCAGTACACCAGCCGCGCCGCCAATCAGCACCGACATCGTCGGCATCCTGACCGAAGCTAGCCGGCCGGTCAAGGGTGGCGCACGATGATGCGTCGCCGCCGCCGAGCCGCGCGCCCCGGCCAGCCAGCGCCCGCGAGCGCTTCCGCTTCGAGCAGCGCGGCCGCCGAGTTGGTGGCCTGCGCGGCAGACTGCAGCAACTCGCGGTCGACCTCGGTCAGCCGCTCGGACGCGAGATCCGGCTCGCACGCCGCGTCGACCGAGAACACGAGGCGATACGCGGCATCGAGCTCTGCCCACCTCTCGCGCGGCAAGTGGGCAGCGAACGAGTTGCGGTGCTCATCCCATTCCTCGTGCGCCAGCCGGCGCCTGCGCAGCTCACGCCACGTTCCCGACGCCGCCGTCACGTGCAATCGCGACTCGATCGTTCGCAGCTCGCCCGCCACCAACCGCGCAGCAGCCCGCAACATAAGGCGATCGCGCCGGTGCTGATGCCACGCACTCAAGCCGCCGGTGACAAGCGCCCCGGCAAAGCCACCAACAAGTGCTGCCAATAGCGGTTCCAACCGTCGACCGCGAGATGCGACTGTTCGACGCGAGCGTAGCCGCCGTGGGTCACGGCGGCCCCTCGCGCTCCCCCGCACCCCACAACCTTAACCAAGACAACACGAGCTTCGGAGAGCGATCGCCAACAATTGCTCGGATGGCGCTATGCCGCCCATTTCCCACGGCCGTCGCACTCTCGCTCAGCCAGGCGGGACGCGGCAGCACGATGCACCAGGCAGTGCTTGCCAACCTGAGGGCAGCAGGTGTTTAGGAGCGGCTCAGCAGCGCAACGCGCTCCCCACCTTATAGAGAAGGTCCCGGCGGCCAAGACGGACGTCTCGCCCCTCGCTGCCGCAACCCAATCGGCGAGCGGCGCTCCGGACGACGCTCGACGAGATGATCAAAATGAACGATCTGGGAGTGTCACGCGGCGAGGCGCCTGAGCCGGACCCGAGACTTATGCCGTCCGTCCGGAGGAGCACTGGGATCGGCTACGAGTGCGAGCGCGGAGGGGCAAGGGTCTGGAGCGGGGGCCGCATCGGCTGGCGTGTGTCCGCACCGGTGCCTCCTTCGGGCGCTTCAGTGGCCGCGCACTCGAGTGGAGATGTCGGTGACACTCGCACCGTAAGCCTCGCGCGGTGCGTAAGCGCGGTGTAACGGGTCTTCGCGTGTTCTTCCCGAGGAATTGGTTCTTTGTTCGGGCGCGATGGTGGGATGCCGACATGAGGCTGGCCGATCCAACTGGCGCCGTGGCAGCCCGGACAGGGCTGACGGTGGCGCTCTGCGGGCTCGCATTCGTCGCGCTGGGGAACCTCGTGATCACGTGCGTGCGGCTGCTGTCGGTCGGGACGGGGCATGGCTCGTGGCTGCGACTGGCCGTCGAGGTCGCGGTTGGCGGAGTGGCGGGCGCGGCGGCGTGGCGTCGGGTGCGCCGCGGAGGCGGGGGGGTCGACGGGGGCGCTGCGCAGCGGGGAGACGAGCGACTCGCTCCCCCGGAGGGCGCCGAGGAGCGCCGTGCCAGCGCCCGGCGTCCTTGGCTCGTGTGGCTGCGGCGCGCCCAGTGGCTGCTGGCGCCCGCGCTGATAGTGCTGGCGGTGACCTCCGTCTCCGGCCAGTGGGGCACCGTCACCGGCGGCTTCGGGCAGCTCTCGCACCTGCACTGGCGTTGGGTGAGGCTCGCGGTGTACGCCGAGGCGCTCTCGATCGTCGCGTTCGCGCTGCTCGGGCGGATCCTGCTGCGGGCGGGCGGCCGCGCGTTACGCCTTCGCACGATGATCGAGCTGACGCTCGCCTCCAACGCGCTGTCGGTGACCGTGCCGGCGGGTCCCGCGTGGGCAGCGGCGTTCTCGTTCGAGCAACTGCGCAGGCGCGGCGTCGACCGGCGTCTGGCCGCCAGCGTGCTCGTGCTGACGATTGTGATTCTGACGGCAGCGCTGATCGCGCTGCTCGCGGTGGGCGTCGAGCTGGCCGGCGGCAGCGGGCCGGCCGCGCCGTTTCGCACGCTCGTGATCGTGCCGGCGGTCGCGGGCGCTGCCGCCGTCGCGGCGTACCTCTTCGTGAGGCGGCGGCGACAGCAGCCGGCCGGCGGCTCGCGACGTCCCCGCGTCCTTTGGTTACGCCCACGCGTGGCGGTCGCCGCGCTCGGCGCCGCGCTCTGCAACTGGCTCACCGACTGCGCCTGCCTGGTGGCGGCGATCCTCGCCGTCGGCGGTCACGTCCCGTGGACCGGGGTGCTCGTGATCTACGCGGTCGGGCAGGTCGCCGAGAACCTGCCGATCACCCCCGGCGGTGTCGGCGTCGTCGAGGGGACGCTGTCGCTGCTGCTCGTCGCCTGCGGGATGCCGAGCGCGACCGCGGTCGCGGTGGTGCTCCTGTACCGGCTGATCAGCTTCTGGATCCTCGTACCGATCGGGTGGGCGAGCGCGACCGCGATAAAGCTCGAGCCGCGGCTACGCGCTCGCCGGCGGACTCACTCGCACACCTACCCGCTCCCTCAGCCAGCCTGGCGCCCGATCTCAGCCTCCGGCTTCGCCGATGTAGACGACGCCGCCCGCCCCTGAGCACGTCTCGGCGACCGGGACGCCCGCCGATGCAGCCCAACAATCCTCCCGGGTCGCGAATCCGAGCATCGCGGGCGACTCTGCTCCTCCGGACGACATCCGCTACTCCCGACAAGCTAGTACGTCGCTATTTCCGCTTCCCCAACGAGCGACACTCACGCTCCGGCCACGTGTTAGCGGAATCCTCGAGGGCTGCTAGCAGGAACGCTCCTGCTCCGCCAGCAAGGCGGACGTGAGGTGCTTCGCTTCCGGAGTGGACGACCGATGAAAATCAACGGTGGCTTGCCGAGTGTTTGACGGAATTTGCGTCCGATTTTGGGCGAGGTATGTCGCGGAAGAGGTCGTTTATGTCTTGGATCGCGTCGTGTGGGTCGGGGGTGGGCGGCGGTCGTGACCCGATTTTGGGCGTGGGTCGTTGTTCGTCGAGGTTGTCGACGTCTGCTCGTGGCGTTAGGTTGTGTGTGGCGGGCGCGAGTCCGATGACGTGTCAAAGAGCAGGCGTCCGGGGCTTGACCGTTGGCCTGCCGCGCGATGTTGCCCCGTCGAGGGGCGTTGATTATGCGCGCCCCGGTGTCACGCTCGCGCCCGCCTTCTCCTTCTGGGGCGACGCCGCCTGCCAGTCGGCGACCGAGCGCTTGTAGGAGGCTTCGGCCTGCGCGGCGAGCTGCTTCTCGGCCTGGCGCATCCGCTCGCGGGTCGCCCACACGCCCGTGTTGGTGCCTTTGCGGGTGGGGGCGCCGGCGCGGACTTCGAGTCGCCGGAGCTTCTGGGCGGTCAGTGAGGGCTGCTGGTGGGCGTAGTCCTCCTCGCGGGTCAGCATGCAGTGGAACAGCGCGGCGAGCTTGCGCGCGACGGCGACGACTGCGGCGTTGTGGCCTTTGCGGGCTCTGAGGCGCTCGTAGAAGGCGTGCAGCGGGCCGGGCTGTTGGGCGACCGAGCGGGCGGCTTCGACCAGCGCCCAACGCGCTTGGGGCGAGCCCTGTTTGGAGATCCGCCCGCCGCGGGCGGGTGCTGAGCCTGACTGGTAGACCCGCGGGTCAAGCCCGAGGTAGGCGACGACCTGGCGGGAGCCCTTGAACCGCTTGATGTCGCCGACGGCGGCCAGGAAGATCGCCGCGCAGATGACGTTGACGCCCGGGACGGTCATCAGCCGCCTGACCTGGCCGGACTTGAGCGCCTCCTGGCAGATCAGCCGCTCGACCTGCTCGATCTCTGAGTCGAGGAACTCGATGTGGCGCAGGCCGGCCTTGACGGTCTCAGCCTCCACGTCGGGCAGTTCCAGCCCCGCAGCCAGGCGCGGCCCTTGACCCCGAACAGGTCAGACACGGGCGGGCGGCTCTTGAGCCGGCGCATCAGCACGGCGTGGATCTCGTTCTTGGCCCGGGAGCGAGCCCTGACCAGCTGCCCGCGGCGAGACAGCCGCCGGCGCATTCTCGCGATCCACTCCGGCGGCACCCACACCGCCTCGAGCTCCCCGGTCCACAACAACCTGGCCAGCGTGCGCGCATCGAGGCGGTCGGTCTTCGCCCGCGCCTGCGAAATGCCGGTATCGCCCGGGGAGACCACGATGATCTTGCTCACATGCGCCTCGAGCAGCTTGACGATCTCCCACGAGCTGCCGGTCACCTCGAGCGCGACCCGGTCGGTCGGCAACAGACTGTCGGCCAGCGTCTTGATCCCCTCGAGCGTCGAGGGCACTCGGCCAGCTGAGTACACCTTCCCCTCCTCGCAGATCGCGATCTCGATGAAGTCAAGATGCACATCCAGCCCGACGCACCGTCCCAGCGGCCGTGACAGCAACCGCTTGCTCACTGCTCACCTCCTATACACTGTAGTACTAGGGTGGGGATGGAGAACGAGTGGGCGAACGACACTGACCGATTCGCGCTCGCAGCGCACCCGGGCAAGTCGCAGGGGCCGCCACCGAAACAGCACGGGCTCGAAGGCCATCGTCCAAAACGGCGTGCCCGACTGCGTTCTCCACAACAAGAATCCCCTGTGCCCGGTGCCCGCTACTACGCGAGCGGGCCAGGGATTCCTGCGGGAAGGATTTTCATGCCCCGAAAGACGCAACTGCCACCGATCGACGTCGAGCGTCTCCTCCGCGCCCAAGCGGTAGCCGTAGCCGGCGCGCGACGACCCGCGGCGCGGTTGGCCGCGAGATTTGTGCGCGTCATACAACCCGACGCAGGCGCCCGGCTCAGGGACTCATCGAAGGCCGCCTCGCCCCCGACGAGCGGATCGGTGCCGTCCTGCTCGCGGCGGCCGGCGTGTGCCTAGGCAACGAGCGGGGGCCTTGACCGCCATGAAGCTGGTCCGCCGTGCTGCTCCTTTGCCACGGAAGGGAGTGCCCGCCTCTCGCGACCTCGACGCGTGCTTCCGCGTGGAAGCACGCGCCGAACCGCACCCCGCCGGCAGCGAGATCGCCGCCACGACCGCATCTATCCCTCGCGCGCGAGCGCTTCGCCGAAAAGCAGGCGTCCGGATCTCGCCCGTGCCCAGTAGCTCGTCGCTCGCGCTATCGCCCAGAAGCGGCCACCAGCCGCTGTCGAGCGGACGCGGCTGCTTCGCAAGTGATTGCGAGTGCCCGGCTGGCCGGTGTTCGCGTTGTCGCCTTGGACGATGAGCAGGCGTCTCGCGGGGTCTTCGTTGGCGTCCTCCTGAGGGTGTCGAATGTCGTCCTTTTCGACAGCGAGGCAGGATTCGTCGCGTGCTTCCGCAGCCCCTGTGCGAGCAGCACTCTCAGCGCCATCGTCGACGGCGCGGTCGAGATTGCTCAAGAGAGCAGCGTCGTCGAGACTGCTGCCCCTCGATCGAACGAGCCGTCCGGCCGCGACACCGATCGTCGTCGAGTTTGTCCGGAAGGGGCAGTCAGCCCGACGGCTCGCTGATGGCCGCTTTGGTGGCCGAGCAGAAGAGCGCCACCACAGCGGCGGGCTCCTGCGATTCGTCCACACCAGCAGCGACGCGAGCTTGAACGCCGGTGGCTGCTCCGCCACACAAGCGACAGCCCGGTGCCCTTGCTGATCGCCCCGGATCGGGCCACCGGCAAGCACCTCGGCTACCGCCCTGCGCTCCGGCCGCGCCACACGTGGGAGCAGGACCTTGCGACCGTCGCGTTTTGTGTATGGGTCATCCGGGTCGACGCGGACGCCGAGGTCGTGCCCGCTGGCGAACTCCACTTGAGCGGCGGCGCCAGGACCGCAGGCAGGCGCCGATCTGGCTGCTGACGTTGGCCGTGCTGAGATCGGGCTGCCGATGCGATCGCGGGCGACCTTCACGAGCCCGAGTCGAGGGTGTTTCGGGGCTTGGAGGCAACGACGGGGCTGGGCTACTCGGCGGGCTTTTCTGAGCGTTTATTTCATCGACGGGCCCGTGCGCATCGACTGCATCGCGTGGCTCGCGGACGCGGACCCGGGGACTGTCAGCCCGGGTACCTGCGCGGGCCAGAGCGCGACGCCCAGCCCGAGCGCGAGCAGGACCGCCGCGCCAGCGGCACTCGTCGCGCGCCGCGCTGGCAGCAGCTTCTCGGCGGCGATGATCAGTGAGACGAAGATCATCCAGCCGACGCTCATGACGCCGACAGCGAACAGGGCCGCCATGAGCGCCCAGCAACAGCCCACGCACCAGGCGCCGTGCAGTAGGCCCATCTTCAGCGCGCCGAGCCATCCGTCGCGCCACTCCTCGGTCAGGAACTGCAGGGGGCCGCGGCAGCGCTTCAGGCACGCGTCCTTCGCGGGGGTCAGCTGGTAGAGCGCCGCTGCCACGATCACCCCGCCCGCGACGTAACCGCCGCCCCTGCTCCAGCGCAGATCGTCGATCGAGAGCGCCTTGACGGCGTCGAACAGCGTGTATGCGACCAAGCCGAACGCCGTCCAGCTAAGCAGATACCCCGCGACGAACGCGGTCGTCGAGCCAGCCTGGCGGCCGCGGCTGCGACGGCCCGATTCGACCCGCGCGTAGGTGAGGGTCATTGGCAGGATCGAGGGGAACATCATCGCGGCCATCATCACCACCCACGCAGTGGTGTAGAAGCCGAGCGTCCCGAGATCGGTTCCGGGGCCCGCGTCCATCCCGCGCATACGCGCGTCCGTGACCGCCCACCCTACCCCCGCGAGCACCAGCAGCGCAATCGCAAGGAGGGCGTGGCTCGGTATTCGGGAAGTGCGCCGGGGCGAGGACGTGGTTGCCATCTCGGGCACAGACCGTAAACACCTGTGAAAGAGCTTGCAAGCCGCGAGCCCAGGAGTAGGCTTGCCTCGGCAGGTCATAGGGCAAGAGAAAGAGAGGGGCCGTCATGGCCTGGCGCATGAAGGGGACCTACTTCAAAAGCTGCAACTGCGACCCCGGCTGCCCGTGCGACTTCATGAGCAAGCCAACACGGACCGAGTGCACCGGCTTCATCGGGATGAATGTCGACGGTGGCGACTTCGACGGCGTCGAGTTGGCGGGCTCCAAATGGTGTGTCGCGTTTCACTGGCCGGGGCCCCTGCATGAAGGCAACGGCACGCTCAAGCCATACCTCGACTCCGCGATGAAGCCCGAGCAGATGGAGGCGATCGGCAAGATCCTGTCCGGACAGCACGGGGGCAGCTGGTTCGAGGTCGTCGCCTCGATCGTCACCGAGGTCAAGGATCCCGGGATCGTCCCGATCGACTTCCAGGTCGACGGCCGGACCGGGACGATCAAGGTCGGCGACGTGATGGAGAACACCTTCGCGCCGATCAAGAACCCGGTGACCGGAGAGGATGAGACGGTGCAGGTGGCGATCCCGGGCGGGCTCGAGTACTCGCGCGACGACGGCGTCGCCGAGATCTTGCAGTCGAGCGTGCTCAGCTCAACGGACGAGATCGCGTTCGAACTGGCCGGCCGGAGCCTGTCAAGCCCGATGAGACGCTTCGCGGCCGTTTTCAGTGAGCGATCTCCTTCGCGCCGGGCTTGTTGATCCACGCGGCGGTCGGCAGCTCGGGTGGCACGGGCGGTCGCCGGACGAACCGCTCGGGGTGGCGCTCGTAGGCGGCGTCGAGCACGACGCTGCGGGCGGCGTGCAGCGCGGGCGCTTGGCCGTGGTGGACGGCAGCGGGGGTCATCAGGCCGATCCCGGAATGGCGGTGGGCGTGGTTGTACCAGTCGACGAACGCGCGGCAGTGAGCGCGGGCGTGTTCGATGGTGTCGAATCGGGCGGGGAACTCGGGCCGGTACTTCAGGGTCTTGAAGTTCGATTCCGAGTATGGGTTGTCGCTTGAGGTGTACGGGCGGCTGTGACTCTTGGTGATCCCGAGGTCCGCGAGGAGAAAAGCGACCGGCTTGGCGCGCTGCGGCGCGCCGCGGTCGGCGTGCAGCGTCAGGATCTTGGGTGTGATCTGCTGCTGGCCGGCGGCCTGCTCGATCAGCGCTGTGGCGAGCTGGGCGTTCTCGCGGTACTGGACCGTCCAGGCGACGATATAGCGGCTGAACACGTCGAGGATCACGTACAGGTAGAACCACGTCCACTTCGCCGGGCCCTTCAGCTTGCTCACGTCCCAGGACCACAACTCGTTGGGCCGCTCAGCCAGCAGCTCCGGCTTCGCGTAGCCAGGGTGGGTAAGCTGAGCACGCCGCTCGCGCACGCCGCCATGCTTGGCCTCGAGGATCCGGTACATCGTGCGGGTCGAGCACAGGTAGGTGCCCTCGTCCAGCAGCGTTGCGTACGTCTCCTCCGGCGAGACGTCGACGAACCGCTCTGAGTGCAGCACCTCGAGCACGGCCTCATGCTCGGGCTCGCTCAGCGCCCTGTCCGGCGCGGGCCGCGGCCGGCGAACCCTGGGCTCCAGGTGGCCGGCGGCGGCGGTAGATCGTCGCCACAGACGCGCCCACCGCCCGGCACGCCGGGCGGGTGCCGATGATCGGCGTCAGCTCTTCGACTGTCCGCTCGATCATCGCTCGGTGCTCCCGCTCGCGCTCTCGGTACCGAGCATCTGCTCCAACAGCGCTGAGAGATTTCCCTGGATCTCGATGACCTTCTTCGCCTTCGCCAGCTCCGCCTCGGCGCGCTCAGCGCGCCGGGTCAGCTCCGTGATCTGCTCATCGCGCCGGTCGGCCGGCCGACGGCCACGCGGCTTGCCGAGCTCCTTCAGCGCGCCGTCGCGGACCTGCTTGCGCCAGTACGTCAGATGCGACGTGTACAGACCCTCGCGGCGCAACAGCTCGCCGATCTCGCCGGGCCTGGTGCACGCCTCGGCCTTCTCGAGGATCTCCAACTTGTACTTCGCGGTGAACGTCCGACGCTTGGCCTGCTCAACCAGCTCGGGGTCAGGCACCCCCGCCGGCGCGGCGCGCCCGCCATCATCCGCAGCCCTGGACCCGTTCGTGCTTGTCTCCAACATCCTGGCGTTGCTCCGTTCTCGCCCTCAAGGTTCATTGATTCCTCGATGGTGAGCGTCTCGCCGGACGTTGACAGAGAGGGGGCGTCCACACCTCGCTCGTTACCCGCCAGGACTGGGGCGACGACCGCTAGGAGGGAGGGAGCGCACCAGCGTCGCGCTCTGAGCCTGGACCTGTCGCAACGTACAAACCGCACGACTGTCGGGAGGTCCGGCTCCGAATGTCGCGCGGGCGAGCGCACGGCGGTAGCCGAGGTGCTTGCCGATAGCCCGATCCGGGGGCGACCAGCAAGCGCACCGGGCTGTCGCTCCCGCGGCCGAGCAGCCACTGGCGTTCACGCTCGCTCGCTGCTGGTGTGGACGAGTTGCGAGCGTCCGCGACCAGCCTCGCCGGACTGCTCCATCTGTGACGGAGCAGTCACGTCGCCCGCCGCCGCGACGCTGCTCCTTCAGGCGTAACCGAGCCATCTCGGAGTCCCCAGCGTCGCCACTGCTCGGGGCTACTTGCAGCAATCTCGATTGACCCCCGATCGGGCCATCCGACGCTGCTCCTCTGGAACGAGGCTGTTTCACAAAGGTGACGGACCGGAAATTGTTTGTGATCGAGCACCAAGAGCACAGATCCGCGTCGAGACAAATCATTCGCGCGGATCCCGCGGAGGCCCTCAGGAGCTCTCCTGACGCGTCCATTTCCGCCGACTTGCCAAGCCGTTGTTGCTTGGCACCAATGCCGTCGGTTTGTGAAACAGCCTCGAACGATTGCGAGCATCTTGCCGTCGGCCCGTGGCTCCGCGGGTCGGACGTGTGGAATCGTTCCAAAGCAGCTGTCTCGGGACGTCAGAATCGGCGTCTCGGTGCCTCCGCTCGGCTGGCGAGCGGCACTCCCGTCGAGCTGAGCGGGGCGCTGCTGCCCGCCCACTCTGACACTGTTGCTCGACGGCTGTGTGGGACGCCGTCCGCCCAGTCGTTGAGGAAGCTTCGAGCCCGTCGATGCGCGCTGATTCATTCTCACTCCTACCCGAAAACGCGCCGTGGATCTCGCGTCGACCGTGGTGGCGGATCACTGGTGATGGGAAGCTGGACCAGGACACGCTGGCGCCCCACGCCAATTCTTTACCTAGCAGGCGAGGCATGGAGGGATGCACGCCAGGGAGCCGGGCCTGATGCGAAGGATCATGCCCGGTCCGCCGGCGCGGCGCTAGGAAGCGGCTTTCTCGAGGATGCGCGCCATCTCGCTGGCGTCGAACGCGCGCATCGTGGTTGTGCGTACATTCCCTGTTGACCCCAGCCACAGCAGCGCGGCCGTCGCTGACTCATCGTCCGGCGCGTCCATGATCCCGATTCCGTCGTAGGGCCCGACGGTCCAGTGAACCTCTAGCGTCGCGCCGCGCTTCTCGAACTCGCTCGTCACTCTCTCAACGCGCGCGGTGGTCTCGCGCACGTCCTTGATCCCAGCATCGGTCCAGTTCCAAAGGATTACGTACCTGGGCATGCAGCCTCCTCTCGGCCTCGCTTTACGCGGCGACTCTAATCAGCGCAAGGAACGACGACAAGCTCAACGCGATCACCCCTGTGCCGCCGCCGTCTCGGGAATACGATGCGTGCACAATCGTCTCGGCACGGCTGCAGCCGCAGCGCGAGCTGGCCGGCGACATGAGCGCGGATCGGGAAAGTCCGCCGGCAACACGATCCGCAGCGGCCCGGGTCCAAGGTACGAGCGCGCCGGGCGGCCGATGCGCGAGCTGCTGCAATCCCCCGGGCAAGCGGCAGTGAAACCGATCTGTTGCGCTTTTGAGCAATCTCGATGGCGCCGACCACGGCGGCTCTGAGAGTGCTGCTCGCGCAGGGTTGCGGAAGCACGCGACGAATTGGACCTCGCTGTCGAAAAGGACGCAACGCAGAAGGCTTAGGGGCAGCGCGCCGTGGCTCGCGCGAGACGCCTCCGTTTCGTCCGTTGCGAGCACGCCCGCGGCGGCAATCAGGACTGCTGGATCCGCGCCAAAGCCCGGGCCTGAACATGATCCCGGCGTGCCGCGACGGATTGCCGCTTTCGTCCTGCTTGCGACTGAAGAGCGTTAGCAATCCGCGGTGCTTTACTTGCGCGCATTGCGAGACCATCGCCGCGCCGGTCGAGATGCCCGTCGCGGGGGGTGAAGGAGGCCTCACGTCAAGCGGCTGCTGTATTCGATCGACGTTCGACGCTATCCAGCTCGCGACATCCGGGGGGATGCTTACGCTCGGCCGCTGGTCGCCAGCCGGCGGGACAGCTCCAGCAGGCGGCGTGCGCGGTCGGCGACGGGGAGGTCGACGAACTCGCCGTCTGGCAGCTTAACGGCGTCTCCGCCGGCGGCATCGAACGCGTGGAGCACGGCCTGCGCCCAGTCGATCTCGTCGGCGGATGGGGTGAACACGTCGTGGAGGATCGGCAGTTGCCGGGGGTGGATGGCGGACTTGCCGAAGAAGCCGAGGGAGCGCGCGAACTCGGTCTCGGCGCGCAGGCCGGTTTCGTGGTCCAGGCGGGCGTAGACGCTGTCGATCGGCGGGTCGAGTCCGGCGGCGCGAGAGACCACGACGAGGTGCGAACGGGCGTAGAGCGTCTGGAGCTTGCCGTCGCTCGCGCCGAGGTCGCGCCGCAGGTCGATCCCTCCCAGCGACAGGTGTCGCACGCCGGGCACAGACGCGATCTCGAGCGCGGCGAGCATCCCGCGCGCGCTCTCGATGGCGCAGATCAGTGGGACGTCGGGCGCCCGCTCGCGGACCCACCGCACGTCGGCGCCCGACTCGACCTTGGGGATGCGGATGCCGGTCGCGAGGCCACCGACCGCGGCGAGGTCCGCGTCTGCGAGGTCCGTGCCGACGGCGTTGATCCGCACCCAGGCCGACCGGTCGTCGAGTACGTCAGCGACCATCGCGCGGGCTTGTTCCTTGGCGCGGGGCGGAACGGCGTCCTCGAGGTCGAGCATGACTGCGTCCGCGCCGGCGTCGAACACCCGGTTGAGGAGCTTCTCGTTGTGGCCGGGGGTGAACAGGTAGCTGCGGTGCATCAGATCGCTCCCTGCGCTCGTAGCTCGGCGATCCGGTCGGGATCGAGACCAAGGCGCTCGCCATAGATCTCGTGGTTGTCCTGGCCGAGCCGCCGCCCTGGGAAGCGGATCGCACCAGGGCTCGCGGACAGGCGGAACATGAGGTTCTGCATCCGCAGCGGCCCGAGGTCTTCGTCCTCGATGGTCGTGATCGCCTCGCGGGCTTCGACGTGAGGGTCATTCATCAGCTGCTCGACGTCGTAAATCGGGGCAATAGCCGCGCCCGCTTCCTCGAACGCGGTCATAACGTCCTCGGAGTCACGCGCTCTGATCCAGCCGGCCACGATGTCGTCGAGCTGGTCGCCGTGGCGAACGCGCTCGCGGGCCGAGTGGAACCATGGCTGCTCGGCGATGTCGGGGCGTCCGACCAGCCGCATGACGCGCTCGGCGATCGACGTCGCGCTCGCGGAGATCGCGACCCAGCGTCCGTCCCGGGTCCGGTAGGTGTTGCGCGGGGCGTTGTTGGGCGAGCGGTTGCCGTGCCGGCCGGGGACGATCCCGAGCTGGTCGTACACGCTCGGGCCCGGTCCGAGCAGGGTCAGGAGCGGCTCGAGCAGCGAGATGTCGATCACCTGGCCGCGCCCGCCGTTCTGCTGACGTTCGTAGAGGGCGAGCAGGACGGCGATCGTTCCCGCCAGTCCGGTCACGCCGTCCGCCAGCCCGAACGGCGGGAGTGTCGGGGGCCCGTCCGCTTGCCCGGTCTGGTGGGCAAAGCCGCTCATCGCCTCGGCCAGGGTTCCAAAGGCACGGCGTTCGGCGTAGGGCCCGGACTGACCGAAGCCGGTCACCCGCAGGATCACGAGCGACGGGTTGAGCTCATGGAGACGCTCGGGACCGAGACCCCATTTCTCCATCACGCCGGGGCGGAAGTTCTCGATCAGCACGTCCGCGTCGGCCGCCAGCTGCTCGAGCAGTTCCTGGCCGGTCGGGTGGCCCAGGTTCAGCGTGACCGTGTGCTTGTTGCGCGAGATCACCTTCCACCACAGGCCGTGTCCGTCCTTGCTGTGTCCGTGGGTGCGGGCGGGATCGCCGCGGGGATGCTCGACCTTGATCACCTCCGCTCCGTAGTCGCCGAGCATCATCGCGGTGATCGGGGCGGCGTACACGGTGCTCACGTCGAGCACGCGGATACCGGTCAACGGTCCGCGCGCCTGGTTGTCGTTGCCGTGGCCGTTGCCGTTATGGGCGTGAGCGTGAGTGCTCATCTTCCTGGCCTCGGGTGGGCGCTCGGCAGTTGGCTGGTGAGTGTCACTGTTGGGGTCTGCATGACTGGTCCCGTAGGTCGAGTGGCAAAGGGTCCCGGGACCGCCCGCACACTGTCGAGCGGTCCCGGGCTTGGGGGTGCGGTTACTTGGTGTATCCCTCGAGCTTGTTCGCCGCGATCACGTACGAGTTGGTGTACGTGCCGGCGAGGTTGATCGGGTGTGGGGCGTTGCCGATGAACTTCTCGATCGTGTACACGGTCGGCGGTCCGCTGGCGGGCATCATCCCGTCGGGCAGGAACTGGCCCTTGTCACCGGCGAGCTCGTTGATGTAGTCGGCCTTGGTCGTCAGGCCGTTGGAGACGAACCCCGGCGGCATCGCGTCGGCGATCTGCGCCGCGCTGTGGGTGTTGATCCAGTGCATCGTGGCCACCAGCGCGTCGACCACAGCCTGGGTCTCCTTCTGGTGCGAGTTGACCCAGGAGGCTTGGGCGAGGACCCCGGCGGCTGGGTAGTCGCCGCCCAGCGCCTGCTGCGCCCCGCTCGTCGTGGCCAGGTTGATGGCCGTGTAGCCGATCCCCTTCGTCTGGACCGCGCCGGCGGTCGGCTGCGAGGTCATCCCGCACACGATTCGCTGGTGCTGAAGGCCGGCCACGAAGGTCGGGCCGGCGCCCACCGCGGCGCGGTTGTACTGCGATGTGGGCAGCCCGGCGCGGTGCGCCATGTACTGCGTGAGCTCGTCGGTGCCCGACCCGATGTCGGTGACGCCGACGGTCTTGCCCTTCCACTGCGCGGGCGAGGTGATCGTCGTGCCCTTGGCGCACATCTCGCGTTCGCCGGGGGCGCCGCTCAGCTGCGCCACGCTGATGACGTCCTTACCCTTTTCCTGGAAGTCAATCGTGTGCACGTACCATGCGCCGGCCATGTCGACCTGACCCGAGGCCATTGCCGTCTCGGCGCCGACCCCGCCGCTCTGCTCTGTCGAGAGCTGCATATTGACGCCGTACTTCTTGTAGAAGCCGAGGTTCTGGGCGAGCTGGTAGGGCAGGTAGATCTGCTTGTCGATCCCGCCGACCATCATCGTCACGGTCGGTAGGTTTGAGCTGGCGGCGTTGGCGGCGTTGGAGGCGCTGCCCCCGCTGCTGCTGCTGCTGGAACTGGAGCCGCACGCGGCGATCCCGGCGGCCAGGGCGGCTGCCCCGAGTGCGATCGTGAGCTTGCGTTTGAACATGGGTAAGTACTCCTCCTCTGGGGTGGTAACCGTTTGCTGCTTTGATTTAGGTGGGAGCCCTGAGCCCCGCCGGTGTAGGCGGGGCTCCGGGCCGGTGTGGGGGGCTAGATGCCGCCGGCTTCGACGGTGGACGGCGGACGCCAGGCGAGCAGGCGCCGTTCCAGCATTCCGATCAGCCCCTCGGCGGTGAGCGCGATGATCGCGATGATCACCATTGCCGCGAACACCCCGTTGGGGTTGAAGTTGTTCTGCGAGTTGGCGATGACCAGGCCCAGGCCCTTCTGGGCACCCAGGAACTCGCCGACGATCGCGCCGATGATGGCGAACCCGAACGCCACGTGGAGGCTCGCGATGATCCACGTCAACGCCGAGGGCACCACCACGTTGCGGGTGACCTGCATCTTGGAAGCGCCGAGCACGCGGGCGTTGTTGATGAGGTTCTGGTCGACCTCCCGCACGCCCTGGTAGGCGTTGAAGAAAACCACGAAGAACACCAGCACCGCGGCGAGCAGCACCTTGGAGCCCGTGCCGAGGCCGAGCGCTACGGTGAACAGCGCCCCGAGCACGATCCGCGGGATCGCGTTCAGGATCTTGATGTAGGGCTGGAGCACGTCGGCCAGGAACCGGTTCTGGCCCAGCGCCACGCCGACGATCACGCCGGCGGCGACGCCCACCACGAACCCGAGGATCGCCTCCTTCATCGTGATCCAGATCTGCGTCCAGATCGACCCGTACTGGGTCCCGTGATTGACCCAGTCGCGCAGCTGCGTGACGATCCCGCTCGGCTGGCCCCAGAAGAACTTGTCGATGACCTTCGCCTCGCTGAGGAGCTGCCAGCCGCCGATGATGAGGATCGCGAAAAACGCCCGGGCACCCCAGATCGCCAGCTTCCGCTGCCTCGCGCGCTTGCGGGCGCGAGCAGCGATCGTCGCCTCGTCCGAGGCCGACACGCTCGACCGCTGAGGGTTGATCGACACGGCGCTCATCGTGATCCTCCATCGTTGTTCGGTGCCTGGGCGCTACGTTCGTAAGCGCGCTGGACCTCCTCGCGCAACGAGTTCCAGATCTGGTGATGCAACTCCAGGAAACGCGGGTCGAAGCGGATTTCCTGCACCGCCCCGCGCGGCCGTGGGAGATCGATGTCGAACACGCCCTTGACCGTGCCGGGTCCGACGGTCATCACGACCACCTTGTCGGCCAGGGCGACGGCCTCTTCGAGATCATGGGTGATGAAGATCACCGACGGGCGGGTCTGCTCCCACAGGTCGAGCAGCTCGTTGGACATGATCGCCTTCGTCTGCACGTCCAGGGCGCCGAACGGCTCGTCCATCAACAGGATCGACGGCTGGTTGATCAACGCCGCGGCCAGGCTGGTGCGCTTGCGCATGCCGCCTGAGAGCTGATGAGGGTGGTGGTCCTCGAAGCCGGTCAGGCCGACCCGCCGCAGCCACTCGCGCGCCTCGGCCTGAGCCTCCTTCTTCGGCGCGCCCTGGAACTGGGGGCCCATCGCGACGTTGCCCAGCACCGTCTTCCACGGCAACAGCGCGTCGGACTGGAACATGAAGCTCATGCCGGTGGCGATGCCGTCGACCTCCTGTCCGCCGACCCGCACCGAGCCGGCGCTCGCGCGGGCGAGACCCGAGACAAGCGACAGCGTCGTCGATTTGCCGCACCCGGTGGGGCCGACGATCGCGCAGAACTGCCCCGGCTCGATGACCAGGTCAACGTCCCTGATCGCGGTGAGTAGGGAGCCAGTCGGTGAGACGAATCGCTTCGTCACGCCGGTCAGCTCGATCTTCGCGGCCGGCGCTGCCGGCACCGGGGTTCGAGCGTTCCCGCCGCTCGCCGTTTCGGCGCCGGTACGCCGGGCCAGGGTATTTACCATTGTCATTGCTCTCCTCGCTCGTACAACAATCCCTCGGCGCCTGGTTGACGCCTGCCATCAAGGTAAGGGGCTGGCCGGCCCGCGACAAGGCTTCTGCCAGTTACTCGGCTAAGCCGCATTTCCGGCCCTTTTGCGCGTTTTGCTCACGCTCGGGAGGCGTAGACTCGATTGACGAGGGAGCCCTGAGATGAGACGCAGACGGCAGCTTTCGAGCCGGATCTTGGCCAGCATGGTCGCGACCCTCCTCGCCAGCACGCTGGTCGGGTTCGTGCTCGTGACGCTAAATCAGCGGGGTGAGTTCGAACACGACTATCAGCAGCGCGCGCTGGCGGTCGCGCAGACGTTCGCCGCGATGCCGTCAATCCGCGAGGGCCTGGCCCGGCGCAGCCCCGCCGACCGCCGGCTGATCCAGACGCTCGCCGAGCAGGTCAGGCGCCAGACCGACGCCACGTACATCGTGGTGATCGACCGTAACGGCGTCCGCTACTCGCACACGAACCCGGCGCTGATCGGCCAGCGCGTCAGCGAACCCGTGATCGCGCTCGACGGCCGCGACCACACCGGCGTCGACCACGGCAACCTCGGCGTCTCCGCCAACGCCAAGGTGCCGGTGCGCGCCCCGGACGGCTCGGTCATCGGCGAGGTCTCCGCGGGGATCCTCGAGGGGCGGGTCTCCGACCAGCTGCTGCACGAGCTCCCGTCTTTGCTGCTGTACTTCGCGTGCGCTTTGGCGATCGGAGTAGTCGCCTCGCTCACGCTGGCGCGGCGACTCAAGCGGAGCACGTTCGGCCTCGAGCTCGAGGAGATCGCGGCGCTGGTGCAGGAACGCGAAGCCATGCTCCACGGCATCCGCGAGGGCGTGATCACGCTCGACCGGAACGGTCGCGTCACGCTCATCAACGACGAGGCGCGGCGCTTGATCCCGCTCACGGCCGATCCGGTGGGGCGACAGATCGAGGAGCTCGTGTCGCATCGGCGGCTATGCGACCTGCTGACCGGACAAGCCACCAGGCACGATCGCATGGTCGTCACCGACGATCACATCCTGATGGTCAACCGCATGCCGGTCTCCCGAAACGGACGCGATCTGGGCGCCGTGATCACGCTGCGCGACCGCACCGAGCTCGAAGGGCTCCTGCGCGAGCTCGACAGCGTCGACGCGCTCACCGACGCGCTCCGCGCCCAGCAGCACGAGTTCGCAAACCGGATGCACACGGTCGCCGGCCTGATCGAGCTCGGCGATTACGACGCCGCGGTGCGTTACTCGCTCGATGTCTCCAGCGAGAGCGCGGGCCGGGCTGAGGCGATTCGAGAGCGAGTCGAGACGCCCGAGCTCGCCGCCCTGCTCATGGCTAAGACCACGGTGGCGGCCGAGCGCGGAGTGCAACTCGAGCTGTCCGAGGACTCGCGCCTGACGGAGACCGCGATCGGCATCAACGCGATGCTTTCGATCATCGGCAACCTGATCGACAACGCGATTGACGCCGCCGCCGGCGGCGGCGCCCCGGCCAAGGTGACGGTGTGCCTGACCAGCTGTGCGGAGAACGTGAGGATCGAAGTCTCCGATACGGGCTCAGGAGTACCGAAGGAGCTGACTGGCCGGATCTTCACCGACGGGTTCACCACCAAACCCTCCGGCGGCGGGCGCCACCGCGGAATAGGCCTTGCGCTCGTGCACCGGCTCGTCCGCCGAGCGGGCGGCACGATCACCGTGGACAGCTCAGGCCCCACCACGTTCACCGTCGTGCTCCCGACCAAGGAAAGAATCGGCATCGGGGCGAGCTCATGATCACCACACTCATCGTCGAGGACGACTACCACGTCGCCACCATCCACGCCGCATACGTGCGCAAGGTCCGCGGGTTCGCCGTCGCCGGTCATGCCTCCACGGTCGCCAGCGCCCGCAGCGCGATAAGGCAGCTCGCGCCCACGCTCGTGCTGCTCGACCTCTACCTCCCCGACGGACACGGCCTGGACCTCGTGCGCGAGACGCTCCCCCGACAGGAAGCGAGGCCGGACTTCCTCGTCATCACCGCCGCCCGCGACATGACCAGCGTCCGGGCTGCCATGCAACTCGGAACCGTCCACTACCTGGTCAAGCCGTTCAGCTTCGCGCAGCTCGAGGAACGCCTGACCGCTTACCGCGATCTGCGCGGGCAGCTCGAACGCATCGACGAAGCCGAACAACACGACGTCGACACGCTGTACGGACTCCTCCGCGGGCCCGCTCCGCTGCCCAAGGGACAATCCGGCCCGACGATGGCACGCATCCGCGACCTCCTCCACGCCTCAGCCCACGACGTATCCGCGGCAGAGATCGCCGACGAGCTCGGGATCAGCCGCTCCACCGCCCAGCGCTACCTCGCCGAACTGGCCCGCCAAGGCAAAATAGAGCTCCTGCTGCACTACGGCACCACCGGCCGCCCAGAGCATCGCTACCGGACCGCCACCGCCACCAACTAACCGTAGACCTCGAGCGAGTCGCCTCTTGCCTACCGCCATCGCGGGGATCATCTAGCCATGCCGGCCACCTCCGGTCCCCGCGCCGGCAAGCGAGCGTCTCGATGCGGGAGGAAGCTGCGCGCTGCGCCGCGGCGATCGGCCCCCGCCCAGGCGATCGCGACCACCCGGAACTCGCAGGTGGGATCTCCGAGCCGAGGTAATGCTGGGACGCCGCGCAACCTCTGCCATGGCTTGCCAGCGAGGCGGACCGAGACCGCGCTCGTCAAGGATCGGCCCCAAAAGGCCGGCGCCCGGCCTGATCTCAAACGGCTTCCCCGGAAGACGGCGCGTACGCCACTTCGGCGTGAGCAAAACGCGCACAACCCACAAAACGCGGCTTAGCCGAGTAACTGGCAGAAGCCTAGACACCCCAGTCACCCGCGCATTAGCTTGGTCGTGCCTCGAAGTTCGGGGCCGAGGATCATTGTACGAGGGAGGAGAGCAATGAAGATGGTTAGTACACGCGAGCTGGACACGCGTACGAATGACGGCATTCAGATTCGGCTGCTGTGGTGCGAAGGTGACGGGCGGCTCTCGGTAACGGTGCTCGACACCAAGACGGGCGCCTCGTTCAGCTTGGACGTGCGCGAGGGTGAGCGTCCCCTTGACGTCTTTCATCACCCCTACGCGTATGCCGCTCACCACGACATCAACACGCGGCCCGAGTGCCCCCGGCGCCAACTCGCGGCCTCACTCGCGTCCTGAACGCCAGAGTAGACCCGGCGCCACGTGGTTAGGAGCGCGGCGATCCCAACTCGACGCAAAGAACGTCGACCGGCAGTATCCGATCCGTGGGCAAGGAGACCCAACATGATAATTAACGAGAGTTTGATTCCGTTTCATCAGCAGGCCGAGGATCACGGGAACTACGTCCTTTTAGAGCGTGCCCGCGAAGCCGAACGTACCCCGGCCGAGAAGCCTCCCAAGGGCCCATCGGAAAACACCGACTAAGCTGGGGAGGTCGTTCGTTGTACGCGGGAATCGCTCCGGCGCTGGCGTGCGCGGTCGTGACGCAGATCGCGTTTCTGTTGAAGCAGCGCGGTGCCCGGGCCGCGAGTGTCGTTCGGCTCGACCGTCCGCTGCGAGGCGCCAAGGCGCTACTGGGATCCCCGTGGTTTGCGCTCGGCATGGGCGCGTCGGGGGTGGCCTGGATGCTGCACCTCGCGGCGCTGGCATTCGCGCCGCTGTCGATGGTGCAGGCCGTGCTCGCGAGCGGGGTCATCATTCTCGCCCTGCTCGGCCGCTTCCTGGTCGGCTGGAGGATCTCCAGACGGCAGTGGTATGCGATCGCCGTGACCGCCGGTGCCCTATTGATGCTCGTCGTGACCCTGCCCGTCCCGCGCCCGCATGCCGTCGCAGGGCCGGGCATGCTTTTGTTCGTCATCGCGATGCTTGGGGTTGGCGCGATGTTCGCGGTCGCTCCTCGCCTCGGCATGCCGGCCCACGCGCATGGGGCAACGCTGGGCGCGGCGGCGGGATCGCTGCTCGGGGTCTCGGATGTAGCCAACAAGGCGCTCTTCCACGTAGCCGCAGGCGGTCCGGTGGCGCTGATCAGCTCGCCGTGGATGGCGCTCACGGCGCTCGCAGGCGCGTCCGCCTTTGTGGTGTCCGGTCGCGCATTTCAGGAGCGCGACCCTGTCGCCGTCATGGCCTGCGCCTCGACCGCGGCCAACATCACCGCGATACTCGGAGGAATAGCGGTCTTCGGCGACAGCCTCTCTGGCGATGCACTGCTCAGCGGCCTGCAGGTCTCAGCATTCGCACTAATCGCCGGCGCCGCTCTGCTCACGGTGTCGGGGCATGGCCGCGGCACCGGTGAAGCCGCGGCGGTAACCGTCTGACCTCAGTAAGTCAGTTCTGGCAGTCCCTCCCATCGCACGCATCCAAAGCGACCCTACGAGCGCTGGAGACGCCAGCCAACCGGACTGATCGGACGCCTCGTCAGCGTTCAAGCACGCGCAACCCGCGGTAAACAATTGCCGTGCGAGGACACCGAGCGCATTCGACCTGCCCCTCGCCGGCAGCTCGCGTGCCAACGGACAGCCCAGCCAGTTCAGCCCGCGCGTCGCGAGGTCGTAGACGAGATCCTCCACTGCCACCCATCGCAACGGCGAGAGCCCAGTCGCTGCTCCGGATCGCCGTATTGCAGTCGGCCCCTCATCCGCGTTGAGCTGCCACCTGCACCGCCGCCAGCCCCGGCGGTTCGTCAGCACGTCAAGCACGCCTCGATGGGAGGCTGGGCCCCCGCTTCTCGCTCGCTGGCCTGAAAGCGCTAAGTTGCGCGCGCCGGCGGGCCTGGCCGCGTGCGCACACGAGCGCGCCTCACCGTAGGGGCCGGAGAGTCGCCGCGATTGCGACAGTGAGCCCACAGGCCCGTTTGCCAGCTGCGGGCGGTCAACTAAGGCCCGGCCGCCTCTCGTTCGGTCGCGCGTCATGCTTGCTCGCGGCGCGATCCGCGGGGACCTGCAAACGACCGAGGCGCGGACCGGCACTGCCGCAATCGCAGGACGAGCAGAAGACCCCACGAGGGCGCCCGCGCGGTTGCGTCCCTTTGGTGCTGTAAATTCGCGGCGGCTCAGATTCCCTGTGACACTGTCAGTCTATGCCGCAGTCACCTCCTCTGGGACATTCTTTTCGGGCTCTTGGTAACGGATACGGTTGAGGCCTTGGCGTTCGAGCTCGGTGAACCGGATGCCGTTGGTCTGGTTGGTGATGAACAAGTCAAGGACCGCCCAGACGAGCGTCAGGCAGCTGGTCTCGCCCGGGAAGCGGCCCATCACCTTCGTCCGGCGCTTCACCTCGCCGAGGGATCGCTCGAGCAGGTTGGTCGACCGCCAGCGCCGGCGGTGTCTGGTTGGGTAGCGCAGGTGCACGACGAGTGCGTCCAGATCATCGGCCAGGCAGCGGGCGGCGGCGGTGTACCCGGCCTTCTCCAACTCGTCTACTAGGGCTTGGAGTCGCTGCTTGCCGTCGCACTGGTTGATCGCGTCGTCAAGCGCCTGCCAGTATGCCCGGCGGACGCGCTCGCGTTCGCGCTCGGGCAGCTTCGCGAGGAGGTTGCGGACGCGGTGCACGCAGCAGTGCTGGCGGTCAGACGCCGGCCAGCACTGCTCGATCGCCTTGATCAGCCCGGGCGCGCCGTCGGCGACGATCAGCATCGGCGCGCCCAGCCCGCGGGCGATCAGGTCGCGCCCGAGCGCCTGCCAGTCCTCGAAGGACTCGCGCATCCCGAGCATCACTTGGAGCAGCACCCGCTCGCCATCTTCAGTGAATCCCCAGGCGATCAGCACGCCTTCCTTGGGCCCGTCGGGGCGGACAGCGAGGAACGTGGCGTCGAGGAACAGCGCCACCAGGCGGATGTCGTACAGGTCCCGGCGCTTGAACTGCTCGAAGCGATCGCGCAGCTCCTGGCAGATCTTCGAGACGGTCGACTTGGGCAGCTTGCCCATCCCGGCCTTCTCGCACAACGACTCGACGTCGCGCATCGACAGGCCGCGGACGAACGCGCCGATCACCATCGCCTTCAGCGGCTCGGTCCGCAGCAGCTTCGTCCCGCGCGGGAACAGGCTCGAGGCGAACGTCCCGGCCGCCTCGCGCACCTGCGGGATCTGGATCTCGAGCTCGCCCTCGCCGGTCTGCACCTTGCGCGGGCGAAACCCGTTACGCATTCCCGAGTCGTAGTTGCGCAGCCCGCGCTGATACTCCGGCCGACGCTCATAGCGAGCCCGACCCAGCCAGGCGTCGAACTCGTCCTCCACAGCCCGCTGGATGATCAACCGGGCACCGAGCTTCGCCAGCTCCGACAGCGTCTCTCGCGGGTTCTCACCCACCCCCACGGCTAGCAGCCGATCAATCCGAGCCTCAATCTCCGCCGACGGCGGTACTGTACGTCTCACGGGTCGCGGTAGGGACCGCCCTTGGCCGGTAGCCCGGGTACGGGCGGCCCCCCGCGCAGATCCCAGCGTGCAGAACTACCGCACTGGGCTCCTCGCTCGGGTTGTAGCGTGGAACCGCTGTTCGGGCCAGGGGTGCAGGATCCGGGTCGGCGAGAGCCATCGATTGACCAGGCGGCTCATCCGCTCCCAGTCCAGATCAGTGCGCTGGCTGCGGCGCCGCAGCGCCTTGAACCAGTGCCGCTGAGCTTGGTCGCGGAACGTGGTGACCGCTCTGATGTTGCCGGGCACGGCGTAGTAGCGGCAGTGCCCTCGCACCACACGCTCCAGCCACCGTCCCTGCTCGGGGATGGGCAGGTGCCGGCGTCGCTTGAGCTCCTCCTTGACCGCCTTTAGCTTCGCCCGCATCCGCTTCTTCTCCGTCACGCGCCGCAGTGCGAACCGCCCGCGCCTGTCCTTCGCGCAGATGTGCGTGAAGCCCAGGAACGCGAACGTCTCGGGCTTGCCGAGGCCCCGCTTCTGTCGCCGTTCGGTGGCGAACCGGCCGAACTCGATCAGGCGCGTTTTCTCGGCCGCCAGCTCCAAGTTGAACTGCGCAAGCCTTCCGCGCAGCTCAGCCAGGAACCGCTCAGCGTCGTCGCGGTGTTGGAAGCCCACGATGTAGTCGTCCGCAAATCGCACGACGATCACCTCGCCACGCGCCCGCTGGCGCCTCCACCGCTCGGCCCACAGGTCGAACACATAGTGCAGATAGACGTTGGCGAGCAACGGTGAAACCGATGCCCCCTGTGGCGTCCCCTCCAGCGTGTCGACCAACTCCCCGTTCTCGATTACCCCTGCGCTCATCCACTTCTGGACCAGGCGCAGGACCCTCCGGTCCCCGACCCGGTGCTCCAGGAAGCGGGTCATCCACGACCGATCGATGTGCTCGAAGTAGCCGCGAATGTCCGCGTCCAGAATCCAGCTCACCTTTCTCTGCCGGATCGCGAACGCGAGCGCATCCAACGCTTGATGCTGGCTGAGCGCCCGGGCCGAAACCCGTAGGAGAAATCGAGGAAGTCCGCCTCGTAGATCGCGTTTAGTACCTCGACCACCGCCCGCTGAAGGATCTTGTCCTCCAGCGCGGCGATCCCGAGCGGCCGCTGCCGCCCGTCCGGCTTTGGTATGTACGCCCTGCGCGACGGCTTCGCCCGGTAGCTGCCGCGATGAACACGGGAGTGCAGATCGCGAAGGTTCCCTTCGAGATCAATCCCGTACTCCCGCCACGTGACCCCGTCCACCCCGGTCGCGGCCCTCGGGTTCAACGCCCAATAGGCCGCCCGCAGGCGATCGACGTCGACGTGGTGCAGCAGCGCGGTGAACCGTGCACCCTTGTCCTTCTCTGCGATACGACGCACGCGATCAAGCGCACTTGGCCCGCTCACTCCGGCTCTGAGTCCGGAGCGGGTTTTGCCGACCGCGTTCCCCTCGCGCAGGCCCCTTCCCTCCACCACCTCCGCGGCCGCCTGCGCGGCGTTGTTCGGCAGCTTCACCGGTACTACTGGCCTGTCCGACTTCTCGTGCTCGTTCATCGAGGGATTACCGCCTCAGCGTTCCCCTCACGGCCCGCCGCCCGTTGACATGCCACCCCGCGAACCATCCAGGACGGGGCATCATCACCAGGCGAGGGCAAGCGCGAGATCTCCCGGTTCTCAGCATGAGGAGCTCGCACACGTGCACAGGTTCTCCGACCACGCAGGGCCCGCCAACGACTCGCGATAACGCCGCCAGCGATGTTGCCTTCCGCACCTACGACCGCGTCGGCACCCTGAACAATGGAGTTTTCGAGGCTCAATAGCCGGCCCGCGTGCACCCCTGCCAACGCTTCGCTGCGCCCTCGCGGGTCGCCAACGCATGACTCAGGGCCGCCATGATTCGCTAGATCTTCGACGTAGGGCTCTTCCATCCCCTTCCTCACACCGGTTGTCCGGCGCTTTCCGTAGGCCTCCTTCAGTTGTCTTTGACGGGACTGCTGAGGGAACCTACGCCGTCGCCATGACGGCACCGGCGGACGGCTATTTACAGCACTCCTGGGACGCCACCCTCCCGAGGGCGCTCGGTGCTGCCGCTTGGGACGACGTCCAGAAGTGGCACGTTCGCGTCGGCAGAGACGACCGCTCACGTAGTCGAAGCGGCAGCCGGCGCGACGGCCGTCATTAGCTCCAGCGGCGCCGTCGAGCGCGCGTCCGGAGGCGATTACGGTCTCGGCCGGTCGACCCGAAGCTCGCTCGTGGAGACGCTGGCGTTTGCCGGGACCGGCGCGCCCAGCAAACGGCCGAGCTGCCAGAGCAGAAGTCTCGAACGGGCCGTAAATCTCTTCCGCGTAGGACGAAAACCGCGCGTCTCGTCGGCAGAGTCAGCACCGCCGGTCGCTCCCGAGGATGCGGAAGCCAGCGGCGGGCGCTTCTCTCGCGATGCGACGCCAGCCCCGGACCTGGCGCGGGATGAGCGAAAGGTCGCCAATCCGATCGTACGTCTGGACAATCCCGCGGCGGACAAGCAGTCGTTCGAGCCGGCGGGGACCGACGGCTGCTACTGGGCGCGCAGCCATGCGGGAGGAGTGATCACGGGTGTCGCCGGGCGGACGACTGGTTCGCGTGGGGATCGGAAACCATGGCGCATTTCGGAGGCGCGGCCGCGGCAGCGCCGACACTGCGGGTGTTGCCGCTAGGCGCGCCGATCGCTGCTACCTGAAACGTCAGGAGGACTTGCGGCGTCCTGAATTTCTTCCTCCGCCGCAGCTGGTTGTGGTATGACGGCGGAGGGCTCCCTGAAGGGGTCGAATCGAGGCAGTAGTCTACGGCGGCGCGGCCGCGGGTTGAGCTGCGCGGCGGTGGAGGGTGAGCGGCATGGCCAACTACATTACGACCGGCCTCGCCAACGACGGCAAGACCGCCCACTACCACGTTAGGTACGACGCTTCGCTCGACCCCGCGGTTGGCCAGGCGACCGCGAGCGCACTGATGGCCGGCTGCGACGGTGACTTCGATCTGATGAACGGCTGGTTTGCGAACATCGGCCAGCCGTGGTCTGAGCTCATGACCGTCCAGATCCAGGCTGCCGAGAACGGCACGGGCGCGTCCTGGACTGACCTGGGCTCCCCTATGACGCTGGTTCCCGGAAGCCTACCGTCCCATACCCCGGGCGCCTCGGTGAGCCCGTGGTTGGTGCGCTACCTCGTCGTCTCCGAGGCGGTCGAGATGTTCATGGATGCCCAGCACAAAGACTGGTATGGCGCCGAGTGGTACGACTGGGGCAACGAGGGGAGTGCCGGCGAGGGGCTGTCCAGGTTCCTCGCTGGTCAGTTCCTGCTGTTGAACAACCAGAGCCTTGACATCGCCGCCGGCTACGACATCGCCAACAACTGGCTCGGGTCCAAAGATCGCGGCGATTACGTCAACCACGTCGACGGCGGCGCCAACATGGGCGTAAGCCCGGGCTGCGCGATCCTGTTCATCTACTACCTATTCACGCAGCTTGGCTTCACGATCAACCAGATCGTCGCTGCGGGGGCGAAGTCGCTCTCGGGCGTCTACCGTAATCTCACCGGCGACCGGAGCGATCCGTTTCCGTACTTCAAGCAGCTGCTCGACACGGCGTTCCCGGGCACCTCGACGATTCCGAGCACGAGCGCGAACCTCGACAACCCCTACCCGCTCGGGTCGCTGTCGTTCCTCGGGGTTAAGGACACGTGGGGCCGCGACGAGATCACCGACATCGTCGACGCCGGAGGTGGCCGCTACCCGGATGGGTGCTTCCTGGCGCTCGATGGCTTCAACCAGCAGGTTGTGGGCCCGACCGTGCCGGCCGTGCTGAGTATCCCGTTCGCCGGGGCCGGCGCCGCGGTGGCCGAACAGGGGCCGGTCCCGCAGGCGAGCAACCCGCTCGTTCCGCAGCGGATCTTGTTTCCCTACGACATCACCTTCACGAGCGAGACCGTCGACGCGTTCCCGCCGTTCGGCGAGACACCAGTGAACGTGGCAAGCGAGATCTCGGTTGCCACGTGGGCAAACCCGACCTCGCTCGTCAACACGACCTTCTCGGCGTCCACGGCGTTCTTCTTCACGGCCGGCCGCGACCCCTACTTCACGAACGTTAACGCCTCGCGCGAGAACCTCGCGTGGTTGAGCCAGGACCTGCGCGTGTTTACCGCCACCCCGAGCCTCGAACCGATCCCCGTGACCGGCGGCCCGAAGTTCACCGACGACAGCGTGGCGGGCGCATACAACTTCCTCGCCGGGCTGCTGACGTTCCTCAACACTCAATACGGCGACCCCACCGGATCCGATCCCTTCGAGCCCGGCGGCCCGGTCCTGCCGGGGCAGGCTGGCGCATACACGGGTGACTCGTCGGTGACGCCGACGACGCGCAAGGGCGACCATAAGCACACCAACTACAACTTCGCGCTCGCGCGCGTGCGCTTGCGCGGAGCGCAGGGGTCGACCGGGGAGGCTCATGGCGTCAAGCTGTTCTTCCGCCTGTGGAGCACGCAGACCTGCGACACCGACTGGGATCCGAGCCACGCGTATCTGAGCCAGACTGACGCAACCGGCCTTCCGCTGTGGCCGCTGGCGCCGAGCGACGCGTACACGATCCCTTTCTTCGCCACCTCCAACGCACCCGACTTCAGCGATCCGAGCAACCCCGAGTACGGCGCGGGCGGCGTCAACAACCAAGACATCACGATAGAGCGCGGCGACGGCCAGTGGACGTACTTCGGCTGCTTCCTGAACCTTTACGACCCCGGCTTCCTCGTGAATGGCACCCGAGTGCAAAAGCTGCTGAAGGGCGATCACCACTGCCTGGTGGCCGAGATCGCGTACCCGGGAGCGCCGATCACCAACGCCAACGGGGTGACCATGTCGCCGGAGATCAGCGACAAGCTCGCCCAGCGCAACCTCCAGGTCACGCACTCCGACAACCCCGGCAGCGAGCCGACACACGTGATCCCCCACACGTTCGACACCTGCTTCAGCGCGCCGCTGTCGCTGAGCGCTAGCGCGCTGCCGGACGAGCTCATGATCGACTGGGGCAACGTGCCACCGGGCGCAACGGCGAGCGTCTACTGGCCGGACGCCGGCGTCGGCGACGTCCTCGCGCGCAGCGCCGCGATGTACGGGATCCAGGCGCTCACCGCAGGCCCACGCGGCACGCTGTTTTGTCAAACCGGCCCAGGCGTCACCTACATCCCGATTCCGGCGGGCAGCGGCCCGGGCCTCGCGGGTCTGTTGACGATCGAGCTCCCGCCGTCCATTACCGCGGGCCAGGAATTCGATGTGGTGATCCGGCGGATCGGGACCCGAACGGTATATGTCCCGCCGCCGCTGCCGATCGAGGGCATCAGCATCCCCCCGCGCGGGCGCGGCTCGCCCGCGTCCAAGCGTGCCCGCGCCTCCCGCGCCGCCAAGCCGGCCTCAGAGCGGGTGATCGCACCCGCCCGGCCCGCGGACGCCGGGGTCTACCAGGACCGCACACTCGTGGAGCGCTACGTAGTCGGCAGCTACCAGGTCAAGGTGCCAGTCAGCGTCGCAAGTGCACTGCTCGCACCCGAGGAGGACCGCCTGGCGATCTTCAAGGCCCGCCTGGCCGCGCTGCCGGAGTCGAGCCGCTGGCAACCGGTGCTGGCGCGCTATGTCAATCTGCTCGCGGCTCGGGTGGACGGGCTGGGTGGTCACGCCGACCAGGTCGCGCCGTCGCTTGACGGCTACAGCCCGCCGCTACTGCGCGCTCACGAGGTCGGCGGCGAGCTCGTCGGGCTGGTGCGCGAGGTGGTGTTCGACTGCTTCGGCGAGCTCGAGGGCTTCGTGCTGGAGAGCTGCTCGGCCCGGCGGGCGTTCCACGCCCACGGGTCGGCAATGCGCGAGCTGCTGCTCGAAACGTGCCGGACCTGCATGCCGGTCGGGGTTCTGGCCGACGGCGACCGCGTGCAGCGGCTGGTGGTGCGCGGACGCTAGCGCCGGGCGCACGGCTACGCAATCGCCCCCGCAGCGGGACCTCCCGTGCGCGTGGCCACCTAGTGGTGTGTCTCAATTTGATTAGTGATTACGTCGAGAGTGACTCGACCGCGGCGGGCGTTGGCGAGGATCCGCTCGGCGGCTGGGTCCACTTGAACGGTCGCGGGTTCTCGTTGTGTCGAGCCAGGTAGGTCTGGATCGCGTCGATCGGGTCGGGCACGCCGGGAACGCGCCGCGGCGGATGGCTTTGTTGGTGAGGTGGCCGAAGAGGATCTCGACCATGTTCAGCCAGTTTGAGGAGATCGGGGTGAAGTGCAGGTGAAACCGGGGGTGCTTGGCCAACCATTTCTCGACCGTCGGGCGGGTGTGGGCGTAGCTATCGAGGACCAGGTGGACCTGCAGCCGTGTGGGGACCACACAGTCGATGGTGCGCAGGAAGCTGAGCAACTCGCTGCGGCGGTGGCGGGGCAGGCACTGCCCGATGACCGCGCAGTGAGCACGTCCAGCGCGGCGAACGGCGTGGTGGTGCCGGTGCGCTTGCACTCGCGGGGTCATCGTGCCGGCCCGCCCCGGCTTCATCGGCAGGCTGGGCTGGGTCCGATCCACCGCCTGGATCTGGCTTTGCTCGTCCATGCACAACACCACCGCCTTCTCGTGCGGGCTCAGCTACAGGCCGACCACGTCGATGAGCTTCTCCTCAAAGCGCGGATCGTTGGAGAGCTTGAAGGTCGCCACGCGGTGGGCTGAAGCCCGCGCGCGGCCCAGATCCGCTGCACCGTCGCCGGCGAGACCCCCACCCGCGCCGCCATCGTCTGACAGCTCCAATACGTCTGCCCCGCCGGCCTCTCCTGCACCGTCAACCGAACGATCTCCTCAACCTCGCTGGCCGGGATCGACGGCTTGCGACCCCGCCCTGGCTTCACGCTCGAGCAGTCCTTCAGGCCATCCTCGCCGAGAGCCCGCCACTTCGCAACCGTCGTCGGCGAGACGCCCACCTCCCTCGCGATCCGCGTGTTGGCAAACCCATCCGCGGCCATCAACAGAGCCTGGGCGCGTCGCACATCGCGGTGCGGCGCGGTGTGCGGATCAGCTTCTCGAGCACCGCGTTGCTCGTCAGCCATCGGAAACGGAGCGGTAGGTGAGTGCATTCCTCATCCCACAAGACTCATTATTTGCGAGACCATCCACTGGGGACCGCCGGCCGATGCCGCTCGCGCGATCGCATTTGTATTCTCGGCGGCGCGAACTGTCGCTGCTCAGAGGATTCGACTGCGGCGGTCTCCGCGATCGCTTTCGTGGGCCCGCCGCCTCCCGTCGCAGTGTCGCTTTGGCGACGATCCAGCACTCCGACGGCGCTGGCGCCAGCTTGCGGTCTGCCACGGAAGGGAACGCCAACCCGGACCGACGCTGACGATCGCTTCGACGATTCATGCCACCTACGCCGGACGCTCGCGACCAACGGATCGCGATCGTCGGGAACCCGCGCCTCTTCGGAGCGGCACCGGCGCCGTGTCGGGCGCTCGCTTCTCGCGCATTGCGGAACTGGGATCCACTCGCCTCCGCCGGCGTACCGATACGCCTCGTGCCTATGCTATGTAGAGCCTGTCGACCGGCGATCCTCGGTGCGCTTCTGCGTGTCGTCCGATCCGGAAGCCGGGATCACCACGACCGCATTGCCGCCGGAGCGGGAGCGCTCGTGCTTGCATCCCGGCGATCCTTGGGCAAGCACGCGGCTCGAATCCGACTGCCGCTCGGTGGCGAAGCGGAGCTGTCGACGGATCGGCTCTTGGAAGTAGTGGATTTCGTTCACTCCGGAAGCCCCGGCCGGCCCGAGCCGGGTGCCCGCGTTCTCGGCGGAGCAGCAGCCAGGGCGTTAGCAGGCAGACGCTGTCGCGGCTAGCACGACCCGGCGCTGGGGGTGCGCTTGGTCGCCGAACAACTCGTCGGGTTGCGGAACGCCCGGATCGTGAAAGCGATTGCTACGAAGATGGCCGCTTGGGCGGATTCCGAGCGCGGGTATCGCCGAGGCAACATGTCCGGTCGTCGATGTCGTGTTGCACCGCCGGGCGGTGAGCTGACGTCCGCGCAACTGGCGGGTGTCGACGCTGGTCAAGCGACGAACGAACACGGCCAGTCATGTGGGAACCCTGGGACGCTGTCGTGACGCCCCCACGATCAGACCGGCGGAGCCAAAGCCCCTACCACAGACTCCGATCGAGAGCCTCGGTGATCCCGGGCAGCGCACGCAGCGCGGTCTCCGCGGCCTGGACAGTCCCCTGTCCCGGTGCGACCTCGTAGATCAACGTCTGCTTATGGCGAGTCCCGTCGGCATTGTCGATCTGGACGAGCACGCTGACCGTCTCAGCGCGGGAGTGCTGCCGAGCCGCGAGATGCCTCGCGACCGCGCGCACCGTTCGGGTGGTGACGGTGACCGCCACCGTCCTCGTTCCGAGGTCGCCGTAGCCGCCGATCGGGGGCGCCTCGTCAGGCAGGATGACTGCCTCTGGACCAACCTCATCGGCCAACTCATGCGCATCGGACCTCTGAAGCCCGGGGAGTCGGAGGACAGGCATGTCACCGCTCATCGCCGGCTCCATAATGCAACATCGGCCCCTACGGCCGGGCGCCGCACAACCGAACGCGAACCAAAGGCCAGGATCGTCAAGCGCGAAGGACGAGCTCAGCTTTCTATGCCTCCGGCGACGCCCACCCAGCCAATCGTTACCAAGGCCGAGCGTCGCCGCTCGACCGCGCCGGTGCGAACGCTTCGTCGCCATTGCACCAGCGCGCGCTCACGCACCCCAATGATGAAACGGATCGTCCGGCTCGCCTCGGTGTGGTGAGCGAAACCGTGGCGAAGCGCGAGCCGGCCGCGACCGTCTCAGGCCAGCAGAGCGATCGTCAGCCGTCGGCCTGTGAGCTAGCCAGCCGACAGGCCCGTAGCAAACGTCTTCGACTGACGTGGATTCCGCGCAATCTACGTCTGGCGGATCGGCTGTCGAATGCGCCTCGCGAAGGGGAACTTCAACCGGTGTTCGGAGACCGGATCCCCCGCTGAGTCATGTTCCTCTCGCACGTGTCGACTCGGGGCCAGATGGCTCCTGGGCGAACGCAGCTCGGAAGGCGAATCATGTGCGGCCAAATCCGAGAATTGGGTGAGCTCGGGACGTCGACGGCGAGGCTAGATCGCGGGCAGGATTTGATGGTGTCAGGTTAACTTCAGCCGGTGGGGAGGTTCCGGGCTCGACCGCGGCACTAGCCCCCGTCTCGGGGGCGGGGAATACGTACGTGGCTCCTAGCGATCCGTTGGGTGGGGGCAGTATCGAGGCTTGTGTGTTGCTTCCGGGGGTTGGATAGTAGATTCGCATCAGCAATCGGAGCTGCGTCGGCACATTTACTCCGGGGTAGAGATTCGCGTAGTACGCCGAGGATGGCGTTGGGAGCCAGTTGGTCGCCGGTGCCTCTGGTGGGCGCTTGGGTGCGATCCAGATGGTGACTGACCCGTCGGGATTTTTGACCAGTTTGTTCGAGGTCAGCTGCTGTGATCCGAGCTGTGAGACGGGCTGGATCGGCCCCCACTGCAGGTTGACCGGTCCGCCTGGGTTGGTCAGCTGCACGATCGGGCCCGGGCTGCCTCCTTTGCCCTGGATCGGCACGTTCGCCGCAGAAAGCTGCTGCAGCCACTTGGTCGAGATCTTGAACGAGTAGGTCACGGCCCTGGTGGTGGAGTCGGTCTGCTGCGTCGGCGTGGTCGCGACGTAGTACGGCAGGCCAGGGGTGAGCCCGTACTGGGCTGCGGTCGAGCCGAACAGGATCGGGCTGCTCGCGACCAGCGGACCCCATGCAGAGGGCTCTACCGTGATCGTGTCGGTCGAGGGGTCGACCGCGGTCACCGGAAGGTTCGCGGACGAGTACGCGGTGTTCAGCACGCTCGCCTGAGTGATGAACGGGGCTGCAGACTGGGTGGTGTCGGTCTGGTAGGCGTGGATCGACCAGAACCCCCGCGGGTTCCCCTGGCTGTCGTTGACGGTCGGGGGCAGAGTGCCGACGACCGGCAACGTCGCCGGGTTGGTGACCGGTGGTGTGAACGTCAGCTTGTAGGTGTTGTTGGCGTCGAGCGTCGTGGCAGAGGTGCCGTCGAGGTTGTTGAGCTGGGCATAGACCGCGTCGAGGGGCAGGTTGGCCGAGCCGCCGGCGAGCACGATGAACGCTCGGTATTGGTACCCCTGGGGCGTGTTGGGGTAGGTCCCGACGGTGTGATTGAGATAGTTCCAGAAGTTCGTCGCGGCGGTGACCGTCCCCGAGGTCACTAGGCCGTTGATCTTGTCCTGACCCGCCGCGTAGCCCGCCTGAAGCGCTTTGATTTGCGTCGGGCCCCAATTGCGAGGAATCCGGAAGCCATTAGCCGTAAGGCCAAGTGGCTTGAACAGGGCCAATGTCTGCTGCTGAGGATATGATGGGTTGCGGTAGCGCCGGATGGCACCCGACTGCGGGGCGACCCAGCTGGGCAGGGTCCTCAGCGGGATGCCGTTGAGCCCGGTGCTCGCGGTGGGGAGCGGGTTGCGCCTGAGCGACTCGCCCACCTGCTTGAAGAATGCGACCCCGCTCGTCGGGGCGCTGTGCCACTTCTTTGCGCGATTTATCTGCTCCTGCGTGGGGGTGTACTGGCCGGGCACGAAGTACTTCGGCCGATGCCCACGGGCCTCGAACTGCGCGAGCGTGCTCATAGCGAAGCGCTCGACGACGTTCTTGAGGCTCGTCGCAGCAGAGGCAGGGTCGCTCGCGGGCACCAGCGTGTCAGCACGGATCCGAATCAGGATCCAGCCAAGGTTCGTGTCATAGGGCATCACCCGGTAGGTGAACCCGTGGATCCGCACGATCCGCTTATGGGCATAGTGTGAGGTCGGACCGACAATCAGATAGGTTTGCGCGCGCGTCGAGGGCGTCGTCCGTGTGCCGATGCCGCCCACCGTGTTGATGAAGTCATCAAGCAGATTAACCACGTAGTAGTTGGTGCTCGACGGTGGGACCGTGAGCACCAGCTCCTTGGTGCCTCCCCGGCCCTTCTGCCCGCTGAGATCGATCATCGCGTTGAGGTACAGCACCGACGCGTCGCCGGCGTTCGTGGCGTTGTTGTTCCACGCCGCCGCCGCGCTCCCACCACCGAATGTGTTAAGCGGTGCCGTGACCAGGGTGTTGTACTTCAGAAAGCGGTACACGAACTCGGGTGCCAGGCCCCACACGTAGGCTTTCGCGGCCAGCCTCTGGATCAGGGCCGGATTGGTGAGCGGCGAGACCGACCCGAGGGCTACAGAGGGAGCGAGGGCGACCAGCCAGATCAGAGTGGTGGCCGCAACCGGGGCGAGCATTGCGCCAAAGCGCGTGCGTGACTTCAAAGTCTTCACATGCTCCCTATTGTCGACCAGCGCCCTGAGAACAACCACGCCCCTCTTTTTCAAAAACTCTCTGCGATCCATAGACACCTCTCCTCACTCTGTGGGTTGCTGCCAGCGGACGTCGGCTTCGACGATCGTGGGCGGTCAGGCCACTGGTTCTAACTCTGGTTCGGGCGCGGCCGTGGCAGGCCGGTCGCGTTGCTCGAAGAATTCGGCGCCCTCGATGCTGATGTGAGGGACAACCCGGTCAAGCCAGCGGGGCATGTACCAGTTGGCCTTGCCCATCAGGATCATCAGCGCGGGCACCAGCAGGCAGCGGACCACCGTGGCGTCGAGGATCACCGCCACGGCGAGCCCGATCCCGAACTGCTTCACGGTGGGGTCGCCGTTGAGCACGAAGCTGCCGAATACGAACACCATGATCAGCGCCGCGGCGGTGATTACCCGGGCGCTGGTGACCAGGCCGCGGACGACCGACGTTTTGTTGTCATCGCCGGCGTTGACGTGTTCCTCGATCTGGCTGACCAGGAACACCTCGTAGTCCATGGAGAGCCCGAACAGGATCGCGAACATGAACAGCGGCACGTAGGAGACGACCGGGACCTTCCCGGGCAGCCCGATCACACCGCTCAGCCAGCCGAATTGGAAGATCGCGGTCAGCACGCCGTACGAGGCGCCGATCGAGAGAATGTTCATCACGGCCGCCTGGGGTGGAATCACGACGCTGCGGAAGGCGAGCACGAGCAGGATGATGCTGAGCGCGATCACGACCAGGATTTGAAGCGGCAGCTTGCCCGAGATCTGCGACGCTAGGTCCTCGTAGCTGGCGGTGGTGCCGCCGACGTGGGCGGTCATGTTGGTGCCCTTCTCGGCGCCGGGGATCGTGCTGTCGCGGAGCTTGTGGACGAGGTCGCTCGTCTGCGTCTCGGCCGGCCCGGCCTTGGAGATCGCGTTGAAGTACGCCGTCGTCCCGGCCTGGTCGAGCTGAATCGGGGTGACCGCGGCCACCCCCGCCGTCGAGGCCACGTCCTTCTGCAGCTTCGCCAGCCTCGAGTCACTCGTGCTGGTGGCCTTCGAACCGAGCGAGGCGACAACGATCAGCGGCCCGTTGACCCCCGGTCCGAAGTTCTCAGAGATCTGGTCGTACGCCCGGCGGGCGGTGGTCGAGGTCGACAGCGCGGCCGTGTCCTGCTGTCCCAGGTTCAGCGACAGGAGCGGGATCGCCAGCGGAATCAGGATGGCAAGCGCCGCGAACCCGGCGACTATCGGGCGCTTGCCGATATCGCCCGCCCACCTGGCCCACAGCCCCGATTGCGCCTGCTCGTCCGTGGGCGGACGGCGCACCCGCAAGGAGTTGATGTGCGGCCCCAGAATCGCCAGCATCGCCGGCAACAGCGTGAGCGCGGCTAGCACCGCGACCACCACGGCGACCGCGGCCATCAGCCCCATCGTGGTGACCAGCGGAATCTGCGCCACCGCCAGCGAGACCAGCGCGATCGTCACCGTGCAGCCCGCGAAGAACACCGCCCCGCCCGAGGTCGCGGCTGCGCGCGCGATCGACTCCCGCAGCTCCAGCCCATGGTCCAGGCCACGGAAATGTCGGGTCACGATGAACAATGAATAGTCGATCCCGACGCCCAGGCCGATCATCGTCGCCAGCGTCGGGGCGACCGTCGGGACCGTCGCCACGTGACTGAGGAGACGGATGATCGCCAACGTACACGCCAACCCTAAGATCGCCCCGACGATCGGCAGCAGCATCGCCGTCACCGTCCCGAACGTGAAGGTCAAGATCACCATCGCAGCAATGATCCCGATCAGCTCGCTGGACTCGGTGGCCGGCTTGGAGACCTTCTGGCCAAGCTGCCCCCCCGTCTCCACCTCCAGTCCCGCGGCCTGCGCCGGCTTGGCCGCCGCATCGATGATCGACTGCGCGTCATCAACCGACAACGACCCCGGACTAACCGACAATCCAACCGACAAATACCCCGTCGACTGATCCTTGCTCAGCTGCGCGGACCCCTGCGAGCTCAGCGGATTGACGACCGCCGCCACATAGGGCGCCTCGGCCACATCCGCCGCCGCCTCGTTCACTGCACTCGCATACTTTGAGTCGGTCAGCTTTCCGCCCCTAGCGTGCAGCACAATCGGACTGACCCCATTCGCCTGCGCCGGAAACGAGCTCTGCAGCGCATCCGTCGCCCTCTGGCTGTTGGTCCCCGGCAACGACAAGTTGTCGTTCGTGTTGTCCCCCAACCGATGCGACACCGCGACCAGCGCAACCGCCGCCAACAGCCACACCCCGAACACGACGAACCGACGGCGCACGCAGAACCGCGCCAAGCCATACAACACCCTGGTCACAGCTGACCCCTCCTCTTAGTCCGTTTCATCACCGAAGCCGCCGGGGAGTTCACTGCGCCGCCGGCAGCGTTTGGCCGCGCGCAGTCCATTGGAACGAGATCCTCAAATACCCGCATGAGCTCGAGCATTCCTGAGAACTCGCGCACGTCCGCGCCGCCCGTGGTTTCAACGGTCCCGGTCAGACGATTGTCTTCCCCGCGGCTTACGCGCATGACGAGCTCCACTGGCAAATGCCGCCCCTTGCTGCTCGGTGAGACGGCGAGCATCCCACGAAAGCCGCGGCATCGCACTAGGGGGATCCCTAGAGAAACACCTAGGATTACAACGTTCGTGACGCGCCCTGGCGCACTCGTTCAGGGCGCCGGCACGGTTCTATGACCTGTCACGATCGGTTTAGGTCGCGTCCGCGCCAACCGCGCGAGACAGGCGGCCTGAAAGCTGGTGGCGGGAGCGGACACCGACCTTGCGGAAAATGTTCGCGAGGTGGTATTCGACCGCCTTTGTCGAGAGGTAAAGCTCCGTCGCCACCTCGCGATTGGTTTTCCCTGACGCTACGAGAGTGGCCACTGCCTGCTCCCGTGAGGTGAGGCCGTAATCGTTCTGGCCGTCCCGACGCCGTGCCCGCACCCCGCACGCCGAAAGCTCGGCGTCGCACCGCTCGACGAACGGCTGGGCGCGCAGCCGCTCGAACCGCTCGCGGGCAATCTGCAGGCGCGACGCGGCGGCTGCTCGACGGCCGGTCTTGCGCAGGAAGTGACCGAAGGCTAGCTCGAGGGTTCCTTCGGCAAGCGACGAGCCGGCGCGCTTTGCGGTGTCTTCGCCCCGGCCGAAGGCATCGCGCGCCTTGGCCATGTTACCCCGGGCATGCTCGAGCGACCCGCGCAGGCGCCACGCCTCAACCACCCCAACGTTTTTCGGCCCGTCCGCCCGGTCGTATCCGAACTCGTCGAGGAGTTGAGCCGCCTCCGTCAGACGCCCTGCCCGTAGCAAGGCGTCGGTTTCGAGCTCGTAGGTCCGCCGCCTGGACGTCGTGACCACGCCCCGAGGTAGGGTGTCCCAAAGCGATCGGAGCGCATCGAGCGCCCCGTCCGGATCGTCTCGAGCGAAGGCGAGTTGTGCCCTCGCGACCCCGACGTAGAACAGGTTGGGCGCGAACGGGGCGTGCTCCGCCTGCCGCTGGCCGGCGTCGATGTGTCGTGTGGCGAGCTCCCATTCGCCGCGTCCGGCGTGGATCAGGCTCGCGATCGCGTGCGCGAGTGGAAGCTGCCACTCTTGACCGGAGTCGTCGGCGAGCGAGAGGGCGAGGTCGGCGTGCGCCGCACCTTCGTCCCATCGCCCCAGCCGATACTCCGCCTCGGCCAGCGAACTGTACGCGCTGGGGAGGCTGCGTGGGAGAGCCCCGGCCCTGGACCATCTGATCACCGCGGTCAGATCGTCGACGGCGCCGCGGAAGTCGCCCGCCTGGGCTTTGAGGCTGCCGCGTGTCGCCATCAGCTCGGGGTCGAACGGCTCAGGCGCGACGCGCGAGGCCGACAGCGAATCCAGCGCCGCGACGGCGTCGCGCTCCCGTCCGCAAGCGGCCAGCCCGAGCGCCAGGCCTTGGCGCGCGGTGAGCGCGACCGTCGCCGACGCGCACGGGTCTTCCAGGGCCCGCTCCGCCCATTCGATCGCTTCGGATCCCCTGCCGGCATACGCACAAATGATCGCGAGCGAAGAGGTGACGGGCCCGAACAGCTCCGGATCGTCGCCGAAATCTGGGCGCTTAGTGGTCTGGCTCGTAAGTTCGCGCACGTATCGCTTCAGGCGGCGAGCTGTTGGGATGGGTGTCCGGTGTCGAGCTTGTCGAGGACGCGGTTGAGGTCTTGGCGGGTGAACTTCCACTCGAACGGATGGGCGATCTGTTGGTAGCGACGGCCGAAGTTGAGTAGGTGCTGCTCGAGTGTGCCGAGGTCGGTGAAGTTGTTGGGTTGGAGCGCTTTGCGCTGCACGATCGAGAAGTAGATCTCGGCCTGGTTGAGCCAGCTGGCGTGCACTGGGGTGTGAACGAGGATCAGGTTGTTCCAGGTGCCTTGGAGGCGGTCGATCGAGCGTTGGCCGCGGTGCGCGGAGCCGTTGTCGACGATCACGAACACGCGCTGCGCCTTGCTGTAGGGCTTGGTGCTCATGAACTGGTCGACGAGCGCATCGAATGGTTGGATGCCGTCCTTGGGCGCGCAGCGGTCGAAGATCCTGGCGTGCTTGACGTCCCAGCCGGCGAGGTAGCACAGCGCCCCTTGTCGCCCGTATTCGTGCTCGACGAGCTGCCCGTCACCGCCTGGCGTGGGGGCTTGGCTGGGGTGCTTGCGAGCTCGTGCTTGATCGAGGGCTTCTCGTCGCAGCAGACGACGAAGTCGCCGGGATGTAGCAATTCGCCTTGCCAGCGGCCGTGATAGAGGTCGAGGATCGGCCCGGCCTTGTGCCTGAAGTGCGGATCGCGCGGGAAGATCCAGGAGCGGTAGTTCCACGGCCGGATGGCGTCCTCGGACAGCCACCGCCACACGGTGACATCGGAGATCTGCTCGACGATTCCGCGGGCGACGGCCTCGCGAGCGAGCTCTTGCGAGGACCAGCGCGACAGCGGCACGCCCTGCTCGGCGGGCAGCTCGCACGCGAGCGCGATCACTTCAGCGCGTACCTGTGGGGGGGAAAGTCGAGGGCCGGCCCCGCCTCGGTCGGTCCTCGAGCCCGGCCATGCCGTGCTCGAAGAATCGCTTGCGCCACTGCGAGACGACCTCGCGGCGGCAGTTCAACCGTTGCGCGATCTGATCGTTGCGTAACCCTTGGGCGGCGAGCAGCACCATCTGAGCGCGGATCACTTGCCAATACGGCAACGTATATGAGCGCGCTAGTGACTCCAGTGCTGAGCGTTGCTCGCCGGTTAGCTCGATCCGGTACGGGCTATGTCTAGGCATCTGGACCCCTCAACCAGAGGACAGGATGCCACAGACGCTACGGCCAGATCCGGACGTCTAATACGTGCGATTATTTACGAGGAGGACCACTAAGTCACCGCTACCAGTTCCCTGGTCGCCTGGTCGAGGTTGTACGCAGACGCCGTCAGGGATGCCAGCGCGAAGCTCCTCGCGGCGCTGTCGCTGCAGGACGCCACCGCGTCGCGCAGCCCCTGCGCCCGGGGCACGTCTCCAACCACGCCGAGCGCGTCGACCGCTCGGAAAAGGGCCGTCTCGCCCAGTTGGCGGCTGGCGGCCATGCGAGACGCGAGCAACAGATGGTCGATACCCGCCGTCAAACTGCCTTCCATCACCTCGCGATGGCCGGTCTCGGCGAGCTCGGTCGCCAGCGCGTCGTCGGCGCCAGGGCTGGCCGCCACCCGGTGCGCTAAGGACGTCGCGCCCGAGGTCAATTCGGCAAGTGCCAGATGGAGCACACCCCGTCGACTCAGCGGGAGATCGTCATAGATAGCCGCTTGGGCGAGCGGATGTGAGAAGCTGACCTCCGTCGGGACCCGTCCGGGGCGCAGGACGAGCAGCCCCGCCGCGAGCACCTCGTCGAGAGGGCCGAACACGCTGTCGAGGCCGACCGCGGCAGCGGCCAACTCCAGCGAGCAGCGGGAGCCGGCGACGGCCGCGGCGGCAATCAGATCCTGGGCCGCGGGGGTGAGTCCCGCGACGCGGGCGAGCACCGTTGCTGCGAAAGAATGTGGAGCCGGCAGGGTCCCGTGCTCAGACTCGAGCGACTCTGCAGGCAGCTCGCTCACCAGCGCCCGGAGATACAGGGGATGACCGCTCGTGTGCTGACGCAGCCGCTCGGCCGCAACCATGCTGAGCGGCCTGTCGACCAGCGAATTGGCCAGCAGCCTAACCTCGCGGCTATCCAGGCCGGCCAATTTGATACGACGCACACGCTCGGCGTCGCTGAGGAATCGCACCCAGCTTGCACCGCTTACCTGCGCGGCTTCTGGACGGGTCGCGATCACCACGCACACGCGGTCCGCATACAGGCGGCGCAGGGAGAACAGCAACGCTCCCGCCGAGGCCGCGTCGATCCAGTGCGCGTCATCGAGCATGATCAAAACCGGGCCACGATCCTGCAGCGATCCCAGCACGGCCAGGACCTGCGCGCCGACCGTGAACGGACTGGCGGACGAGCGCTCGCCCGCGGCTATCCACGGCGCCTCACTGCCAGGCGGGGCCGACGCGCGTGAAATGAGCTGCGATACGACACCAAGATCCAAGCCGGTTTCGGACTCCTCGCCGCTGGCTTCCAGCAAAATAAATCCCTCGGCGCGGTCCTGACACTGTCGCAGGAACGCGGTCTTGCCGATCCCGGGCTCCCCCTCGATCACGATGACCTGCGGCTGTGCCGCGCGCGCCGCCTCCAGGCCATCGGTTACGAGCGCCAGCTCGTCCTGCCGTCCGACAAATACACCTCGGCCCATATTGACCGCGCCCACCGTCCTCACGGGTGCAGCCTATCCGCGCCCCGCAGTTCACGCCAGACCCACCGGGCCGGGCTCGCGCCACCGGCCAGGGTGCTTCTCTCGTTTTAGCGGCTCATCGGTGCGGTGGGGTGACGGTGATGCTGGGGCCACCAGAGGTGGATGGGGGCGATGAGTTGGGTCAGCGGAACCCGTAGCTGCGGTTGGTTCCGCTACGCCGGGCTGGGTGGTTGGGGTTGCTCGCGGTTGCGGGAGGTCCGGACTGGTGCGGGGGTGCGGCGGTTGCGGCCGCGTCGCGGCCGTTGTCGTGAGGGGTCGTGCCGGGCGACTCATGTGCTGCTTCCGGACGTGTGTTTGGCGCGCCGTCGGTACGTGGTGGAGGTGATCGGCGCGGCGCTGTTCTCGGCGGGCCGCGAGGGGTACCGGCGGGCGGGGGAGCGGCTCGGGGTTCCTGGCGAGACGGTGCGTGATTGGCGGCGGCGGTTTCGGTCGCGATCGGAGGCGATCGCCGCGCACTTTCTGCGGTGGGCGCGGGCGCTGGACGGTTCGCTTGATCCGCCGGCCGGGCGAGGATTGCCGGTGGTCTGCGCCTTGGAGGCGATTGGCGTGTGCACGCCGGTGGCGTCGGTGTTCTCGGGCGCCGTTCGCCCTGGTCGTGGGCGTCGGCGTTGACCGCGGGCGGGCTATTGGAGATCAACACGAGCACGCCTTGGCCTGTGCCTGAGTGACCGTGATCCTGGCCGCTCGTTGCTGTCAACGACGGTCAGGAGGCGATGGGTGGATAGGGCGCAGCAGATCGGGTTGTTCCGCTGGCGGATCGTCGGTGAGGCGACGGACGTGTCGCTGTCGGCGCGGGAACGCGGGCGACTGGTCCGCGCGTTGGCTGAGCGTGAGCACCTGCATCCGGACGGCCGGTGGGTCCGTGTGGGGCGCAACACGTTGGATCGGTGGATCCGTGCGGATCGTGAGGGCGGGTTCGATGCAAGCCCTCCACACCCTCGCCAGCACCGGCAGACCAACCCGGCACCAAACCCGCACCGCCGGGCGCCCCGCCGAGATCTGGACCGCCGCACCGCGCCGGTCTCCTGACCACGCCGCCCCCTCCCCGGACTTCGCTGCCAAACCGCGCCGCGCCGGCGGACGCTGTCACCGAGCGCAGCGAGGGCAACGGAGCGAAGCGACCTTGACAGCACCCGCCGCCGACGCCACCACCCTGCAAGTCCGGGGAGGGAGACGAACACCCGTTCCGGCTTTGGTCGTTATGTCGTTCGGTCGTGCCCCACGACTCCGTCACCATCTCGCGTGACGTCGCGATCATCACATTCTGGCTGTCCGTCAACAGCGGGTACCGACCGACAACGGGGCCTCGTACTGCTCCTCGAGCCATGCGATCGCCTGCCGAGCTTTCGGGATCCGCCATCTGCGCACCCGCCCCTACCGGCCGCAGACCAACGGCAAGGCTGAGCGGTTCATACGTACCCTCGCTCGCCGGCTGGGCCTACGGCGCCGTCTACCGCACCTCAACCGAGCGTGCCGCCGCCCTCGGCGGCTGGCTCTGGTACTACAACCACCTGAGCGCTTCGCCGAAAAGCAGGCGTCGGGATCTCGGCCGTGCCGAGTAGCTCGTCGCTCGCGCTTTCGCCCAGGATGAGGCGTCCGGACCGAGGCCTGCGATGGCTTGCGATGGCCGAGGCTCACCGGCATCCGGCGACGGTGACGCGCTTCTGCTTCGTCGCCGCAGCGGCAGTGTCAACCACACTGCCGCTTTTCGCACGGAGCAGTCGCCGCGCTGGCGTGGCCGCTCCAGGCGTCAGGCAGCAGCAACGGCCGGCCGCCTCCCGTGGCTGCATTCGACGGAGGGGGCTGTCCTCGCGGACGATCGCTTCGATCGCGGTGACGGTCCCGAGCCGGCTTGCGCTTAGGCGACGTTGCGCTGTCCAGTTACGGGATTGATCGGGGCTCGGCGCCTGGTCTGCAGGTCTTGAGATCGGCGCGAGGCGGAGGTGGGTCGTGCAGGCGGACACCTGCCTCGTCGTCGCGATGAGACTGTGGCGCGACGCCGCCCGCGCTGCGCGAACGCTGGTGGAGGTAGCGCCGGCCGGCACGCGTGACTACGTCCGACGGAGCGAGGGCTCGCCCACCTTGGTGGATCTCTCTCAGACCCGCGCGGCGATCTGGCATCAGTCGGCTGGCGTGGTCGCCGTGCGACCTCGTGCCTGCGCCCCCCGCCCGGCATCGGTTGCTTACACAGGTCGGTGCTGTGACCATGGTCCGGTGGCAGGCTTATGCGACCGTCGCCGCGTCGGCCTCGTCCTCCAGGCTGGGCCGCGCGCCGACGGTCGCTCCGTCGAGCACGTCGCGCATGCGCTCTGACTTCGAGTTGGCTAGTGCTCAGCGCCTGATAGGCGGCGGTGCGTCGGCGTAGCGTCGATCGCGGCCTAGGAGTCGACCCATGGCGCGCAGGATCGGGAATACCAGGACGCGGATCGGTGCCGGGATGTCGCCTTGCTCGATCACCGTCCGGTAGCGCCCGAGCAGGTACGCCGCGTCGAACGGGTTCGGGCGGCCGCCGCCGCGCTGCATCGATGCGAATACCTCGGTGAGGATATATTCCAGGTTGTCCGGAGGACTGACCCGTCCCGAGCAGCGCAGGACCCCGTCGCCGGCGTTCCAGAAGCGGTGCATCTGGCCCGGGGCGAAGGTGACCGTGTCTCCCGGCCCGGCGAAGCGGTCGGGCCCACCCGCCAGGCGATAGCCGATGCGCCCCTCTTGCACGGTCAGGCTCTCCTCCTGGAGATGATGCGCGTGCATCGGTGGCCCGGCGCCCGGCTGCACCTGGTTTTCGACCTCGAGCACCTCGCGACCGTCGGGCCCAGTGTGCACACCGAGGAACGTCAGCAGCTCGCCGGCGCCGTTGTCGATCGTGCGCGGGTAGGGCTGCTGTCCGGTGACGGCGTTCGTGCTGGTTACGGTCTGTGTGCGAGGGGCGACGTGGGTGTTGCTGGTGATCGTGGATGACATGATGCTCCTTTACCGTAGATGTAGCTTTCTGTTGACTAGAAGTCAATTCTATCTAGAGTAGTGGTATTCTGTCAAGCGTGTCTGAAGTGCGCATCGATCGCCGCGAACGGATGGCCCAGCAGACCCGGGGGGACATCCTTCGCGCTGCTCGCCGTCTGTTCGCTGAGCGCGGTTACGTAGCGACGTCGATCAATGACATCGCCGAGGAGGCTGGTGTCGCGATTCAGACGATCTACGCGAGGCTCGGGTCAAAGGGCGGAATGCTGCTTGCGCTCATCGACCTGATCGACGAGGAAGCACGCGTTGGGCCGCTCGCAGAAGATGTGACCAGTGCCACCACACCGCTCGCGACGCTACGAGCCAGCGTGCGTCTCACCCGAAGCTTCCAAGAGCGGTGCGGGGACATCATCGACGCGCTGTTCAGCGCTGCCGGCGCCGAGCCCGAACTTGCCGATGCCGTCGCCGAAGGCCAGCGACGCCACCGACAGGGAGCCCGCATCACTATCGATCGGATCCAAGACCTTCACGGGCTTCGAAAAGACGTAGCACCTGAGCGAGCACAGGCGCTGCTCGCGCTCAGCACCAACCACGAGGCCTGGCGAGAGCTCATCACCGGCTACCACCTCGACTGGGATCAAGCCGAGGACTGGCTCGTCGACGCGCTATCCCGGGCAGTGCTCGCCCCTCAGCGCAACAAGAGCGGCACGGCGAACTAGGCCGGCCTCACGCGCCAGTCGCAGCAGCAAGACGTCAGTGACCTCGGCGCCCGTTCACCGCGCCGTGCCACGTTCAGACCCGCGCGGCTCGTTGCGCTCGCCCCCGGTCGCGCCCGCCGCCGCACCCCCTTCGCGCGAGGCGCACGTCGGACCGCGTACTCCCGCCGGTTGCGGCGAGCGCCTGCAAAGGGCGGAAGTTCCCAATCGCCAACGATCGCTTTAGTCGTCTGGACCACCTTGGAGCTCGCGATCGGTTTGGCGACATCTCGATCACGCCGGTTGTCGCGTCGTGGCGAGAGCCGCGTGATTGCTTTCGCGTTGGCCGGGGGCACCGACCGCGCTATAGCAATGCCACGATCTGGATAGTCAGCGCCAACCCGGCGGCGCGATCGTCTTCGCCCAGTAGGAGTCGCCTGGCGCGGTCGAAAATCGCGCGAGCGCTCGACCAGCGAAGGGAGTCGTCCGCCTGCGCCCAGTCTCGACGATCGCAACCTCGACCAAGCGCAAGTCCGGGTGGCCGACGCCGACTGTGTGCTGATGTTCTACCGGGACGACTACTACGACGCCGATTCCGAGCGGCCGGGGGAGATGGACATCATCGTGCGCAAGAACCGCCAGGGGCGGCTCGGGCAGGTGACGACACGAATCGACAGCCGCCTTCGCTACGTCCCCGTCGAACGCGCGACGTGAAGCTGCCTCGCCCCGCGTGATCGATACGTTGTGGCTCCGGCGCACGGCCTTGTCGTCAACCGTCGATATGGCGGGGAAAGGCGCGGATGCGCTTGATGGGTGCCGAGCGAGATCGGGACGCCAGTTATTTGAGCGCCCTCTTGATCGACTGCTTGGCCATCTTGATCGACTGCTTCACCGTCGGGGGCCTCGGGCGGGTGCGGACATACAAGGTGCCGCCGGGGCCGCGCGCGTCGATCGTGAGCCTCGGGCCGCCGGCGATTGGTGGTCGCTCGGGCGACTCGATCTTCTGACTGGCAAACAGTCCACCTCCGCGCACGACCACCTCGACGCCTTGGGGGACGATCACCGTCACCGTGCCGAACAGGTTGTAGACCTCGAGCACGGTCTCGGGGCCGGCGAGCCGCGCCTGGTGCAGGTCAAGGTCGATCGTGCCGAAGATCGAGCGCCACGACGAGTGGGACGGCAGCGACCACGGCCCGCTGCGGACCAGATGCGAGCAGAACGCGCGGTGCTGTTCGGAGACGGCGGCGGGCGAGGCTGACGCGGCAGGGCTGTCGGGCAGGTCGCGAGTCAGACTGGCCAGCTCCTGGTCGGTGCGCGCCGCCTGAGCGAGGCCGACGCGCTCGCTGAACTCTTCGAGCGTCAGCCGGCCCTCGCCGACCGCGTCACGCAGCAGCGCGATGCTGCGCTCGCGCTGGGCGTCCGAGGCGAGGATCGGCGTCGCTCGGGACTCGCGGTCGTCGCTCACCTCTGAAACCGTACCGACCGCTCCGTTCATGTCACGACAGCAGCTCGCCAGCGGCGACGAGTCGCCCCGGCTTGGGTGCAAAGCACCCGTGGCGGATGATCGCTTCCACGGTCAGTCGGGTTCGGTGTACAACTCAACCGATGGACGGTCGCTCCTTTAGTGCAGTCGTGCTGTCCGGGGTGCTCACCGGCAGCGAGCTAACCTCTTGGGGGATCGTCCACCCGACCCTGTGGAAGCTCGAGCACAGAGAGCAGGTCCGCGCCGAGAAGCTGGTGTATAAGCGTTTTGGCAGCATCGACCCGTTCCTGATGACCGCGACGACCGCGGCGTGCTTCGTTGCCGCCCCTCGCCGGCACGGACGATCGGAGGCGCTCGCGTTCGGCGCGGGCGGCTGCTACGCGACGATGCTGGCGATCACGCTGATCGGGAACATGCCGATCAACCTCCGCGTCTTTCGCTGGGATGAAGACCTAGGCGACCCCGAGGAATGGCGCCGCCTGCGCAGACGTTGGGACCGACTCCACAACCTCCGGATCCCGCTCGACGTAGCCGGGTTCGTCCTAATCACGGTCGCCGCGCTTGATCAGAATCGCGGCCGCCCCTCACAGAAAGGAAGGTGTGTCCGTCATGCTCAATAAGCGCCTTACCCGTTTGCTGCTCGCTGCGGTCGCGGCGGTCGCGGCGGTCACGGCGGTCAGCGTTACCGCGTCCGGAGCCTCGAATACCACCGCGCGGCCCGCCCTCAATGCTCCTAACCTACGTGCGCGGGCGACGGCCGCCGCCGCTCCGACAGCCACTGATCCGTGCGGCTACCACGCGTCGATCCCGGCGGACAGTTTCAAGGGCATCCCGGTGTTCGATGCCGCCCAGGCCGCCCAGCCGTTTGACGTGAGGTTCGTGACCACTCAGGGCACCATCACCGTGCGGATGCTGACCGACCAGGCGCCCTGTACTACGTTCTCGTTCCGCTTTTTGGCCACTCGGGACTACTTCAAGAAGACCCACTGCCATCGGCTTACCACTCAAGGGATCTTCGTATTGCAGTGCGGCGACCCCACCGGCACCGGTTCCGGCGGCCCCGGCTATGAATTCAACGATGAGAACCTGGCCGGTGCCACCTACCCGGCCGGGACGCTCGCCATGGCGAATGCCGGACCGAATACCAACGGCAGCCAGTTCTTCTTCACCTGGCAGAACACCACCCTCGCTCCGGCTTACACCCCATTCGGCACCGTGATCGGCGGGATGGACGTGCTGCAGAAGATCGCGGCGGCGGGCGACGATAGCCAGAACGGCCCCGGCGATGGCTATCCCAACCTTTACACGGAGTTCCGGGCAGTGAAGGTTATCCCCAGGTAAGAGGCAACCGGTCGCATGGCAGGCGGAAGCAGCGTCCCGAAAGGGTCGCTGCTGGCCGCATGTCCCCCGCTGGCGGCGACGACGGCCCCGCGCTGCGCGCAGACTCCCGCTCCGGGTCGACGAAGCCTGCGAGCAGCAGTCGACTCCTCACAGCCTCCCAGGCGACATTGCAGAAGCGTCGAGCAGGCACCGCGAGACTGCTCTCATCGTCCCGATGGGGGAGTCTGACCGGGCTGGATCAGACCGCTCGAGACTTCTCCTTCCGCGATTGCAGCAGCGAGCCGTCCCGTTGTCCGTGCTCCCGCACCTCGTCCAATTCGCTCGTCTCGGTTAACGGGCTTAAGATGACCGTTGCCCGGGGGATGCAGCTGGTGGCACGAAGCGCGAGCACACGAATGGAGAGTGCTGGTCAGCCATTGCACGCCTCCGCCTGTTGCCGTCAGACCGCCCTGAATATTCTCAGATCCGCCAGCGCGGGCGTCAGCGATCGTAAGTCACTGTTAGAGCGTCGGCAGCTGCTCGCCCGTTGGGGCGGATCGTTTCGGGCGCGTCACCGTGATGGTCGGCAAGCCTTGAGAGTTTGTGTCGCTGGCCCGATTGTTAGTGCAGACTCAAGGCCCGGGGGTAATCCCGACTGCGGCGCATGTCGTTCCGTTTGCGCTCGACGCTATGTCCTGTTCTTCGGGGTCAGGAGGAAGAGGTGCTGGTTGCCATTCGGAAGCACGCCCAAGGCGATGATCTGGCCTTGGTCGTTGATGAATTCGGTTTCGTTGAGGTGGATGTCGGACGGCGCGATGAGCGTGTTGAGATCGTATTGGTTGCCGTGGTCCCAGAGCAGCGCATCCTTGTTGTCGCACGTCGCGCCGACGATCTGATCACGGACGTTGATCGCGAAGGCGTATGTGCACTGGGTGCTGCCGGCGCCGGTGAGATCGGTCATCACGCCACCTTTCCATAGGAACGCGTGAAACGCGTTGTCGCCGGACAGGGCTGCGCCGCCGACGACGTGTCCGCGGTCGTTGATGTGGTTCGCGGCCCCGTAATCGCCGCCGAGCGTCCCGAGGTCGCGCAGGTGCTCGCCATCCCACAGGAAGGGGTGGGCGAACTGGTCGCCGGCGACGTTGCTCTGTCCGACCACCTCGCCACGATCGTTGAGCCAGTTCGTGGTGGTGAGGGTGCCGCCGAGCGTCCCGAGGTCGCGCATGTGGCCATCTGCCCAGAGAAACGGGTGCATGGTCGGGGTGCCGGTCGCCGGGTTCGGTGTCGCATTGGTAAACGAGTCGCCCGCGATCTGACCGCGGGCGTTCAGTGTGGCCATCACCGCGTCGGGTCCTCCGAGTGTGCCGATGTCCCGCATCACACCGTCCTGCCAGATGAAGGAGCGGGTCTGCGTGCCGAACTTGAAGAAGGACACTGGGTCGGGGACGCCGTTTGAGCCAAAGCCGGCGACCTGGCCACGATCGTTGATCGCGATCGCTTGGCTTTCATGGCCTCCGGGCAGGGTGCCGAGATTGAGCACCCGTCCGTCCTTGAACAGCACCGCGTTTTCCGCCGGGTATCCGGTGAGCGGATCAAGCGTCCCATTCTCCGACATGCCGGCGCCGACGCCGCGTCGGTTGACCTGGAACACGGCGCTGCTGTTGTTGCCGGGGAGAGCACCGAGATCCGTGAGCTTGCCGTCCTCCCAGGAGAACGCCTGCGTCAAGACTGGATCGGCAACGCCCACCAAGAATGGGTTGAAGTTGGGAAAGTCACTGTCGGGAATCGTCGTGTCGGCCGTGCCGAGTACCGCGCCCCGGCTGGTGATCGGGACGCCGGGAAGGTTGATGAATGCTTGCGGGCCACCGAACGTGCCCACGTCGATCAGCGCATACCGGGGCGACACACCGCGGCCAGCGGCGGCCTGCCCCGCGGCGAGTGCGGGCGCCGACAGGGGGAGGAGACCAATGACACCTCCAACCGCGACCGCCAGCAACCGGAGCCGGTAGAGATGACAGAGCATTGACGCCCTCCTTCGGTCGCGCGCGGCTAAACCTCCTGCCTCGCCACAACGGCGATGGCAGACCAACCGACCCTACGCCGATTTATCCCCCCCCGCAAGCCCCGCCGAAAGACATAGCTTGCAAGCGCCCACAAGGGGCAGGGCGTCGCGCCAGCCTCGCCGCACCGCTAGGCGAGACTACAGCGCAAAGAGAAAACTAGAAGCAGGCCGAGCGTTCGCGCTTGCCGCGCGAGCGCCTGTAACGACGTCCTTGTGCGGCAGGCGCCGCTGACCGGCTACGAGCTCCGCGAATCCAGCGACACCTTGACGCCTTGAGACCGACCTCGGCAGTTCCTGCTGATGAACGCCGCTTCTCCCTTGCCCAACGCGACGCGGCAGCGCCCAGCGACGTCGTCTCCGCAACCGGCACGCATGGCACGCACGTGTCCGCCCAGCTGCCGGACCGATTACTTCTTTGCCCCGACAGCGCGCCAGCGTCGAGCTCGCTCGCCCAATTGAGGACGAGCGGCACGGAGATATCGCCTCCGCAGACTGCTCCAATCACGAACATCCGGCAGTCTCGATGACGTCCGACGCCGCGAGCGAGACAGCCGCTTTCGACCGAATCCGGCACACGAGCTCGGACCAGGGCGGCCAGTCCGATCACGCTGTAAAGCGACGCGCCCCGCGCGCCTCACCTCGTCGCACTCAGCGTTCCTGTTTGCGACCGGCGCTGCCCCCCGCATCGGGGTGCGGGCCGTAATTGATCCGCCGCGGAGCGTGTATGAACGCCGAGCTCTCAGCCTCGCTGCCAGCGAGGCTGAGCGAACCACTGGCCGATAGGTTGTCCTGCTCAGGCGCTTGCTGATCCGACACGTCTCAGCAAGCATCTCGGACGTTAGCTGGCTCGCCGTGGTGAGGCTCCCGAGCAAGCGATAGGCGCCGTCGCCGTCACTGCTGCTACCGCCCAGATGCGAGCGCCCGATGTCCGTGCAGCCCGTGCGTCCGTAGTGGCGCGAGACTGAGGGCCAGACGCATTCGCGTCGTTAGTCCACGATCCGGGCCAGCCGGCGATCTCCGTGCGCATGAGGAACGGCTTGAGGATCGGTATCCCGATAATGTCGAGTCGGCTGCATCATGAAGCTGCTCTCCTGCAACGTCAACGGCCGTACCGAGCGTGCGCTTGGTCGGCAGCTGAGCGCAGTTATTGGCCGAAAGCCAGACATTCTCGCCCTGCAGGAGGTGACGTTGGGCACCTACGACGCTTGGTGCCGGGGTCTGTTGAACGCCGGCTACTCGGTTGTCGCCAACATTGACCTTGTCGCGCTTCCATATCCGCAGCCCCCGTATGTCTCGCCGCCGTTTCCTCGGAGGCCGCCACGAGAATCGATCGAGCAGGTCGGACAGATCAACCGGAAATACTTCAACCTATCTGCTGCCCGGCATCCGATCGCGATGTTGCCTGGGCTTTCGTTCGAGGACCGTGAGGAGATGCGCTTTGCGTTTCCGGAGAAGTATCTGGCTGCGAAGGTCATCGTGGACGGTGTCGAAATCGATGTCCACAACGCGCACCTACCTCCTGGGGTGAGCCGTGGACTAATCAAGGTCCACGCATTCGAGGCGATCCGAAGACGCATCGATGCCGATACGCACGTCCCGCGAGTCCTATGCGGTGATTTCAATGCGCCGGTAGAGGAAGACGCGGGCGGTCCGATCAGCCAAAGTAGCGGCCCCTGGTCCGAATCCGACCAAGAGCGGTGGAAGCTGGCCGAGAAGCGGATCGTGGACAGCCTCGACATGCGGGACGTCTACCGAGACGTCCATGATCGCGAGCATCCCTTTCCCTACTCATACTTCACAGGTCCGCTGAAGCGACGTACAGGCCACAGATACGACCACGTCTTCGCGTCGCCCGGAATCCAAACAGAGAGCTGCGCATACCTCTCCGAGTGGCTCGAAAGCAACCACGTCGACGGCCGGCTAAGCGACCACGCGGAGCGGCGCCGACGCTAAGCGCCTTGAGGCGGCGTGCAAGCAGTCGATCCTCGCGTTCGAGGCGCGGCTGGCCGAAGGAGAGCGGCTGCTCGCGCCGGTCGCCGAGCCGGAGCAACTCACCGAAGCCGAGCGGGTCGAGCGGCAGATCATCGAGGTGGTCGCACGCGAGGGGCTCACCCGCAGCGTGCCACGCCGGCTTCGCGAGGATCGTCGCGCGCGCCTGGTCGGGCAGCTGATGGGGCTGCTGTTCCCGACGCTGCGGGATCTGGCGCCGTTTCTGTTGTTGTTGGGGCTGCGCACGGGGCTGAATCCCGAGAGTCTGGACGCGCTGACGGTTGACGCGTTTGAGGATCTCGGGAACGGTCACATTCGCCTGCGGTGGTTCAAGGGCCGCGGTGGGGGTCTTGAGGCCGACACGTTCAGCGGCCGCGGGCAGTGGTCAGCCGGGGGGCTGCTGCGGCGCGCTGTCGCGGCCACCGCCCGCGCCCGCCGGATCGCCGCCCCTGAGCTTGGCAAGCGGTTGTGGCTCTACAGCCCGTATGGGGGAAGGCAGCCGATCCGAGCGCTCGAGTGGTCAGTGCGCGTTGCCGAGTGGGTCGCGTCGGTTGATCTTCGCGGCGATGACGGCGAGCTGTTGGCGCTCGATCGCCGGCAACTGCGAAAGACCCACTCGCAGCGATTGAACGCGCGCTACCGGGGAGCGCTCGAGCTGGTGGCCGGCGCCAACCAGAGCACACATGTCGCGGCCAAGCACTACGTCAACTCAGACCCGGATAACCCGGTTCTGATCAAGACCATCGCCGACGCGCAGACCGCGCTGCTCGGGAGGGCGCGCGCGACGGTGCTCACCGAACCGCGTGTGGCGGAGCTGGCCGGCTCGCCGGCGAGCGCCGCCGACTCGCTGCAGGTGAGCGAGGGCACCGCGCGGGCGCTGATCGGGAGCGAGGAGTTGGACGTGTTCCTCGCCAAGTGCAAGGACTTTCACAACTCCCCGTTCGGGTCGCCCGGGGTCGCGTGCCCCGCGGTGGCGTGGGACTGCCTGTTCTGCCCGCTGGCGGTGATCACGCCGAGCAAGGCGCCGGCGCTGCTCGCGCTCAAGCGGCGACTTGAGCAGCTGAGGGACTCGATGCCGCTCGATCGCTGGCACCAGGTCTACGGCCCGGCCCACCGGGTGATCGGCGAGGAGATCCTGCCGCAGTTCAGCGCCGGCACACTGGAGCGCGCCGAGGCACTCGCCGACGGTGAGGTATCTGCATCTACCGCTCGCGGCGCAGACGGCGTGAGCGTCGCGCCGCTCGCTGAGCCTCTTTGCTCGGCCTCGTTCGACGACGATCTGAACGTGCTCGGCGGGTTCGCCGAGACCTACGGGTTCGAGCCGCCGGTCGTGCGCTTTGGCGAGGAGGTGTGGGACTTCGGCGCCGTGCCCGATCGGCCGGCATATCTGCCCGCACACTGTCTGGTCGTCCGGTTCGATCGGATCACGCAGCCGCCGTGGCGGTTGATGGTCAAGGAGCTGCTGTGCGCACGCTTGTATCCGACCCACCCGGCGGTTGCCTCCTCTGTCCCGAACCGCCGGCGGCGCCCCGCTCCGCTCGGCGAGGCCTACGCTCGCGTGCTGCTCTACAAGCGCTGGCTTGACTGGCTGGCCGAGCGCGGGATCAGATCGCTCGGCGAGGTCCGCCAGGAGCACTGCGATCGCTACTACAACACGCGGGCGCGCGAGCTCGCACCGAGTGCGCTATCGGCGATGGTGATCCTGCCGTTGCGCGAGCTCGCCGACTACGGCCCGGTGCTCACCGACCACTACCCCGAGGGTTTCCGTCCCTGGGGGCACCGGCGGCCCTGCCACATCACCGGCCTGCCGACCCGCAGGCCCAACGCGACGCCGGTGATCCCGCAGCAGGTGCTCGATCCGCTGCTCGCCGGCGCGCTGTTCTTCGTCGACACCGCCGGCAACGACATCCTCGCCGCGCGCGAGGAGCACCGCCGGCTATCCGCGCCCGTCGCCAGAGACGGCGGCAACCCAGCATCCCCCGCCGAGAACCTCCAGCGGCTCGCGCAAACGCTCGACGAGTACCGCCGGGAGGGACGTCCGCTGCCGCTGGTTCGCGACCTGCCGCCCGAGACAGTCGGCGACCCGCTCGCGCGGGTGAACCTGCTACTACTCGGCCGGCAAGCCTGCCTTGCCAGGCTCAGCCGCTTGGCGCTCAGCGCCGAGCAACGCGAACTCTGCTCGGTGCGCTCGATGATCTCGGCACCGCGCCCGGCGGCCTGCGCACGCCGATGAGCGAGGTGATCCCGTTCGGCGGCGATAGGCCGCCGGCGCCGTGGCGGGATCCGATCGGGCCGTGGGAGCTGCGACCCCTCACCGCCCGCCTGGCGGCCGCCTGCTTTTGCGCGATCGCCGCCCTGTCGGGGATGCGCTACTCGGAGATCGTCGAGATCAGGCCCGGCAGCATCGAACCGCTCGACGACGGGCTCGGGGTGATCCGGTGGCGGCTGCGCAGCAAGCTGATCAAAGGCCAGCGGCACGGCGGACGGCCCGAGAGCTGGCACGTGATCGGGCCGGTCGTTGACGCGATCAAGATCCTCGAACGGATGCACCCAAACGGGCCGGACGATCCGCTGCTCACCCACGATCTGTGCCGCACCAACCCCCGCCCGCCGGACAAGCCGACCCTCCGCCTGAACTTCGGCGGGCTGCTGCGAGACCTGATCGCCTGGCAGAACACCAGCGGAGCCCGCGCCGGGCTCCCGCCGATTCCGGACGTCGACGGCCGCCAGTGGCCGATCGCCCCGCGCCAGTTCCGTCGCACGCTCGCGCGCGAGATCGCGTTTCGACCCCACGGCGCGATCGCCAGCAAGATCCAGCTCAAACACGTCCACGCACACGTCACCGAGGGCTACTGGGGGCCCGCCGGGGAATCAGCCCAGCGGTTCATCGACGAGCTCGACCGCGAACAACGCGCCGCCAGCGAGCAACGCATACGTCAACGATTCGAGGAATGGCAGCACGGCCTTCCGATCGCCGGCGGCGCGCAGCACCGTCTCCAACAGGAGTTCACCGTTATCGCCCGCGAGCTCGACAGCTTCACCGGCACGCTCGATGAGCGCGAACAACGCCTGCGGAAGCTGCTGCGCAAACGCGCCCACACGCTGCATTTCGGGGTGCTCAACGACTGCCACTTCACCGACCCCTCCCGGCCCGGTGCCTGAAGAACGCCTCAGCAGCAGCGCGGGACGCGCCGTTGATCGCCGCATGCCAGCCGGCGCGCTGTGCCAACGCCTCGATCCACCACGACCACCTCCCCGGCTGGCGAGGCGTGATCGCCCACGCCGACGAGCTGCTCAACGATCCTGTCCTCAAGCGCAAGGTCCCGCGCCTTGAGCGAGAACGGATCGCCCAACAACGAGACGAGCACGCCGCCGTCATCGCCCCACTGCAGACCGATGCCTGACCACAACGACCAGGCCCTGCGCGCGGCGATGACACGGCTGCTCGCCGGCGAGGGACAACGCACCGACGGGCGCCTCACCGTCAGCAACCTCGCCGCCGAGGCCGGCCTCACCCGCCAGCAGGCCTACCGCTCGCCAGTCATTCACGTCTGGCGCGAGGCACCGGCGACCCGCCGCCTATCGAGCACCCCAACAAGACGCAGGCGCGGATCGAGCGCCTCGCCCGCGACCTCGCCGCCGCCCAGCAGCGCGCGCAGCGCTACCGACAGGAACGAGACGAAGCCCGCGACCAGGCCAGGACGCTCGCGAACGCCGCCGCGTCCTCGACGAGGAAAACGAGGCACTACGAGCCGCGCTCGCCGACGCACACGTCGTCGTGCCGATCCGTCATCGGGCGCTCCCGCGGCTCGCCGAGGAGCCGGCGGCGCGCAGCGACGCTGACCGGTGAGTGCCTTGGGGAGCGAGAGTTGCTACCGCGCTCGCGGTCCCCAATATGGGCGCAGCGGCGGCAGGTCGCGCCATTCCGGGTCGGGCGCGAGCGGTGTCTCGCCGTCGTCGTCCGAGGTGCGCCGGCCGTACTGGTCGGGGATCTCGCCCCAACCCCAATGCGGCTGCGGACCGGTGGGGATGATCCCGAGCGTCTCCAGCGGGTCGATCCGCTGCTCGCCGACGGTGCACAGGTGCGTCCAGTCGTCGCCCATGTCGAAGATATAGAGAAGCTGCTCGTCGCCGTTCAGGCGACCCAGCCGCACGTCGCCCGCGAACACCGATCGCTCCGGCGGGTCCTCCCACGCGATCGGCCCGCAGACGCTGGTGTTGTCTGAAAGCTCGAACACGCACAGGTGGGAGCGGTCCCAACGGGCGAACGCAGTGTCGATCGCGTCCGCCAGCGCGGCGAACGTGTGCGAGCGGGAGGCCGCGAAGATCCGGCCAGGTCGCGGCCACAGCCTGCGACCGCGACCCTCGATCAGCTCCACACGAATCGACAGCCACTGGCGCGCCACGCGGCGCAGTCTGACGCTTCGGCCGCTCGCGCGCCCACGAGGACGATCCGTTTTCCGCACCGAGCGCTCTTCTGGCCCCGGTCCAACCGGTCCTGCGCCTACGCTACTGCGATGCCCTCACAGATCAGCGAAACCGCCCAGTCCGAGATCCTTCACGAGCAGATCGTCCCGCGAGTTCGTCGCGATGCTCGACGGCGCGCCAGAGCTCGACACCCGGCCGAGCTGGAGCAGCTGGCCGCGACGCATGCTCGATCCCGCTCGAGCAGGCTGAGCTCCCGGCCGATGTCGGCTAGCGCGGTTGTCGAGGGGATCGCAGCCGCGCCGCGACGCGAACGCCGCTGGCGTGCTGGCGGCGTTCGCGGTGCTCGCCGCCGAGCCGCTCGCCGTGCGCTGGCGCGCGCGAGCGCGCAGCGTCTCGCTGAGGAAGGGATCGTCTCGCGCGCGGCTGCTGGAGTGGGGATGCTCGCTGTTCAGGAGGCGGTGCGGATCGATGCCGGGCGCGCCGAGCTGCTGGTCGCGCTGCTCGCGCGACCAGGTCAGCCGGGAGGTCCAGGTGGCGATCCTCGGGATCGAGCATCACGACACCGGCGGCGCGCTCGTCGAGTGCGGGCTTACGCCGCCGGCACCGGTCAGCGAGGCGCGCGAGCTGCTGGAAGGGGTCGATGGCGGAGCCCCGCCGGAGCCGATCGCTGCCGACGAGCTGGCCGCGCGTGTCCGCGCCGCCGCGCAACGGGCGGTCGACGCGGAGTTCGCGCTCGGAAGCCGGGGCCGGGCCGGCGTTGCCGATCATCTCGCGCGCGCTGACCGGCGACCCGACCGGGCTGCCCCGGCCGCTGGTGCTGGCGCCATGGGAGGACGACGACCCGGAGCTGATCGTCGACGCGGCCGAGGACGAGGAGGGCTTTCACCGCGTGATGGAGCATGCTGCTGGACGAGCTCGAGCAGCACGCCCGAGCCGACACATCCGCCCGGCGGCGTCGTGTGGCAGCACGGTGACTTCGTCGCGTCCTCGATGCTGCAGTGGAAAGGCGGCTACGACGATGGCCGCCTCGGCCGCTGGACGCGGGCCGACCTGGCCGAGTACCTGCTCGACTACTTCCCGCGGAAGGTGTCCGTCGATGAGGAGACGCTCGCCGCGGTCCCGGACTGCGTCCGCGCGTTCCTGGAGTTCCTGGCGGCGCGCGGCAGCCTGTCCGGCGAGCCGCTCGAGCAGCTCGAGGAGGCCTGCGAGGAGCTGCGCGACGAGTTCCATGAGCGCGCACGCGACAGCTCGCACTGGGGGCTCGCGAAATCGATGGTCATGCAGATGCAGACCGAAGGGATCGACCCGAGCGCCGCTGGCGCGCTCGACGCCTGGATGGCGGACTTCAACGCCCGCCCGCGCGAGCAGCGCGACGCGATCATCGGCCCCGCCGCCGACCGCATGGCCCGCGCTGCCGGTCTGCCCTCGACCGCCGAGGCACGCGCTCCCAAGCAGAAGGCGCAGCGCCGCAAGGCTCAACGCCAAGCACGCAAGCGCAACCGCCGAGGCTGACGCCACCGCCGGCCCCCCGGGACGCCGCGCGCGCTCTCCTCGGCAACCACACTTCCTCGCCCACCACAACCACAGACCGAGCGCACCGCGAGACGCCTGGGGCGCATCAGCCGGGCCCTGACAGCTGCGCGATGAACGCCGTTCGCTGAGCGCCTGACCAGCTGGCTCTGCCGACGTGGACAGATCGAGGCCGGACACGTCCGGTGCTCAGATAACGAGCGCTACGGGCCGGACCGGCCCTGGGGCTTCGCCGACCCGACCAGCTGGAAATGCGGGCCGCGCTACTGCCAGCACTGGGCGACCTGCCCCGGCGGCGCCGGACTGTAGCGGGGCCAGCCGGCCGTGCCCCCGGTACCTACCACACGAACCACGAGCACAGGGAGACACGATGCCCACACCGTTCGCCGACCGCTACCGCGAGGCCGTGCGACAAGCGGGAGGCGCGTGCCCGATCGAGTCGGGCGTGCTCGGCCGCCTGGCCGACCACGAATGCGACCACGGCCGGCTGCCCGGCGACCGCACCGGAAAGTGCGGCTGCTGGCCGCAAGAGAACGCACCCGTCATCGCACTCAGCCGGCGGCCACAACCGCAACCGCCGCCCGCCAGACGGAAGGCCGCCTGACCAGGGATGGCGCGCGGCGATCGCATGCACCGCTGTCCAATCGGTGACTGCACCGTGCAGGTGCCGCGTGAGCGGCTCATGTGCCCGCGGCACTGGCAGCTGGTGCCGGCCAAGCTCCAACGGGCACTGCGCCGCGTATGGCGCAACGGACAGGGCGCCGGCACCCGCGCGCACCGCGCGGCGGTCCACGCATGCATCCACGCCGCGCGCTCCAGCTGCCACCCGTCCTGTGATCAGAACCTGCGCGGAATGGTCCGCCGGTTCCTCGCCGGCTACCGGCACCCCAACCACATCAACGGCGAGAGCTGGGACGAGGAAGACATCACCCGCGTCATCCAAGTGATGCGCTGCCACCCGCACAAACCCGACCCCCGAACCCGACGCTGCCTTCGCTGCGGCGCCACCCTCGCCCCGTGAAAAACACCCAACCGACACATCCACCACTCCAAACGTGAAGGAGACACTCACCGATGCGAGACATCGCCACCGCCACACTGTCAGGAAACCTCACCCGCGACGTCGAGCTTCGCCAGCTGCCCTCCGGCGCCGACGTCGCCCGGCTGCGCGTCGCGACCACCACCCGCCGGCGAACCGGCGAGGAATGGGTCGACAAGACCAACTACTTCACCGTCGAGGTGTTCGGAGCCCAGGCGCGCGCCTGCGCCCAGTACCTGGCCAAGGGCTCGCGCGTGCTCATCGACGCCGAGCCCGACTGGCGCGAATGGACAGACCAGCAGAACAACAAGCGCGAAGCGGTCACGTTCAAAGCCCGCCAAGTGCTCTTCGAAGGCACCCGGCGCGACCACACCCCTGACGGCAACGGCGCAAGCGAACCCACGCCCGCCGCGGCACCCGCACCGGTTGCGGTCACCCAACCGCCCACGGCCACACCCTCAGCGGCGCAAACGGCGGGCAACACGGCCGGGTCGGCGAGCGCCGACGATCTGCCCTTCTGATGTGCGACACGATGAGGGGAGACGGGAACTACACCGACCGCGCCGCCCGGGCCGTAATCGAGGCTGTGCGCGAGGAACACGATTTCGGCGGCTGGCTCGCCGGAGTTCTGGCGACGGCCGCCGCAGGCCTCGGCTCCACGGCCGCGCTCATCGCCGGTCGGCCGGGCAGCTGGGAAGCCGACCTCGTGCAGCGGCTCGTCTGCGGGACGGTCGGCTGGAACGACGAGTACCTCTCCGACTACCGGAAGGGAACGACCGCGGATGCCGGGTAGCGGCCCGGGGCACAGTCACACCTGCCGGTGAGCAGCGGCCCGGCCGAAGACCGCCGCGAGGCGGACACCCGGCCTAGCTCATTTCGGAATACGGCGGATCAGTCACAGAAAGGAGGGCTCATGCCCAACGCCGACACCGCCACCGCCATACCCGGGCGCACGCGCCCGCCCTGGACCGCGGACGGGACCGTGTACTTCTACGGCGGCTGGCTGTCGAACTTCGCGCCGACCCCCGGATTGCGCCTGCCGTTCGGCTACCACGGCCACCACGAGAACGACCGCGTGCCCGTACCCACGGTCGAGCACTGGTTCCAAGCGTGTAAGGCGACCTCGCGCCGGCAGTTCGACGTCATCCTGGCGTCCGGGACCGCTGCCGGCGCGAAACGGGCCGGGCGGGAGACGGAGCTGCGCCCAGACTGGGAGCAGGTCAAGTTCGAAGTGATGCTGTGCGCGCTGCGCGGCAAGTTCGCGCTCGAGCCGTACCACTCGGCGCTGCTGTTGACCCATCCGCACCCGCTCGCCGAGGACAGCCCCAGTGACTACGTCTGGGGCGCCCGCGATCCCGACGGCGGCCACGGCGGCGAGAACCTGCTCGGGCTCGCGCTGATGCGCGTCCGCGACGAGCTGATCGCCGACGTGCGCACCCGTCTGACCGCGCTCTCGCTCGGCCGCTGAACCTGCCGCGCGCCGCTGAGGCGCACCCAAGCTCATAAGGACACGCCGGCCGGACGGCCGACGTGCCCATCGCTGGAAAGGAGCCCTCTATGACCGATCCCTCCCCTGGCGCCGGCCCGGCGCCGGCCGCCGCCTCGACCAGCTCGGGGCGGGAGCTGAACCTGCCCGGCTGGGGCGGACGCCTCGATCGCGAGCGTGTCGAGCGAGACCGCCTCATCGCCCGGGCGCGCGACTACCGACGCCGCACGCCAGCTGCAGCGCTGCTTCCCACGTTGGGCCGCCGCGTTCGAACGCTTGAGCTGGCAGGCGCTGGTCCGGCTGAGCAGGAACGAGCCCGTCGATCCGAACGACCGCGACACCTGGCGCAGCGCCGATGAGCACGCGCAGGCGGTGCTGCGCCGCCACGGCATCACGCTAAACCCGCGTCACCTGACGCTCACCGCGATCCAGGCGCTCACCGACGGGCAGGCACGAGCCGACCAGGAAGCCGGCCTCGACTGGACCACGGTCACGGTGCCGGCGAGCCGCCTTGACGAGAGGCTCCGCCGTGCCCACGCGAAGGTGCCTCTGGACCTCTCGGATCCGGCCGTGTTCGGTGACGTTGGGGCGCAGCGCCACGCGCTGGCCAGCCGCCTCGGTCTCCCGGCGGGCCAGGCTGATGACCTGTCACGGTGGGTGCTCGCGCACCCCGACCAGTTCGACCCCGCCCAGCTGCGGTGCTGGCGCATCGCCTCCCCCACATGGCTGCAGGTGGCCGGCGAGCAGCTCGAGGCGGTCGACCAGGTCCAGCGGCCGGTCGCGCTGTTCGTCATGCCCGCGGTCCGCGGCGATGGCTGGCAGCTCACCCCGGTGCTCTCGCTGGACGCTATCCGGCTGCTGGTCTCGCTCGGCGGCCAGCTCGAGCGCGACCTGCGCTCCGCGGTCGTACCCGCGACCGCCGCGCGCGAGCTGATCGAACGGATCAACGTCCACACGCTGCACGCCGGCCCGAAGGAATGCCTGGACTCAGCCGGGCAGCTCGCGCAGGAGCTCACCCGCGAGCTCGGCACACCGATAGGGCCCGGCGCGCCGAAGGACAAGCGCGACCGGTGGGGACGACTGCTCATCACCCGCCGCTCCTATCGCGGCCGCGACGGCACCACGACCGCGGAGCTCGAGCTACGCGTGGTCACCTTCCCGGCCCGCGAGTACTCGCAACGACGGCTCGGATCGGTGCGGCGTGATGACCGATACGGCCAGGCGAGTGCGGTGATGGACCTCGGCGTACCGCAAGCGCTGCCACCCGGTGCGATCAAGCGACCCTGGACACGGGAGCTGGTGATCTTGGCGATGCTTGAGTGGCGCGAACGCTACGGCCGACTGCCCTCGTCTTACGACTGGTCGCGCACGCACGCGCGACGGCACGGCGGAGAGGCATCCCAGCGACTGACCGGTGGGGATTGGCCGGACCCAAGCGTCGTCAGCAAGCCGTTCGGAACATGGACGGCCGCGCGTGCGGCGGTGGCGTTCGGCGAGGACCGGGGAGGTCCCGGAGCGCCCGGCGAGAGGCGGTCGAGGTGATTAGGCACACAGGCGATTTGTGTGCCCAATCGCCCGGAATCGCCCGCAAAATCCGAGGATCCGGGCAGGCCATCACACCAGGCAATTCTGTGGATTTCCAGGGCTTTGCGTGCGGCCATCGTCGAGGCGGTGCACTTCCGCGACGCGTTACGGCCCAGTCGCTGACGGCGGCCCGCCGCGCCGGACTAGCCGAGGGACACGTGTGGGGCGCCGCC